>CAVUTA010000012.1:0-165621 GCA_963744285.1 uncultured Gaiellaceae bacterium
GAGCGTCTTCTCGCTTGAGGCTCAGGTCCCGCGAAAGTGCTCGATCGTTTTCCGCACGCCGTCCGCGAGCGGCGTCGGCGTGATCGGCCCGATCAGGCGTTCGAGATGCCTGCCTTCGAGCGACTCCGGGAACGGGAGCTGGCCTTCCTCCCAGAAGACCTTGCCGACTGCGGCGGCGCGGCTGACTCGATCGCGTCGACGACCTCCTGCATCGTCGAGGGCGCGCCGGGGAAGTGGCGACGTGCGCTCCGTCCGCCGCAGCCCGTGCGGCGAGCGCGAACGCGCGGCCAACGTCGCGCGAAGTCGTACTGCGCAGTACCGCCGTAGGCGATCGTGTAGCCGTCGCCCCCGCGGCGGCTTCCATCGCGAGTGACGGGCCCGAAGTCAGCCCTTGATCACGACCACCGTAGACGACGTACGGGCGGATTCCGATCGACGCGACGTCGTCGTCGTGCCAGTACACCCGCGCGGTTCCCTCGTTCGCGAGCTTGAACACGCCGTACAGGTCGTCGGCGCCGTGCCACCGGACTCCGGCGCGGGGGACGGGTCGGTGACATTGTAGACGGCGGTCGAACTCGCGTAGGCGAGCCTGCGGATCCGGTTGAGCCGGCCTTGATCGCCTCGAAGACGACGACGGTGCCGTGCACGTTCACACGCGCACCACGCTCCGGGTCGGCGCGACAGAACGGGACCTGGAGCGCGGCGAGGTGGACGACGTTGGTGATCCCGTGCTCGTCGAGTGCTTCGCCGACTGCAGCCCCGTCCGTCACGTCGCCGGACACGAGCGTGACCCGCGCGCGCTCGTCCTCGGACAGCACGAGTCGCAGCCGCGCTTCGTCCGAGCCGAGATCGAAGCCGACCGGCTCCTCGCCCATGTCGACGAGCGCCTTGAGGTCCAGGCGCCGAGACATCCGAGGGCGCCCGTGACCAGCGTGCGGTGGGTTTCAGGCAAGCGGCGCGTCCTGGTAGACGGTGACGGTCTCGGTGTAGAACTCGATCGCGGCGCGCCCCTGCTCGTGCGGCCCCCAACCGGAGCCCTTGACGCCGCCGAACGGTACGTGCACGTCCGCGCCGGCGGTCTGCGAGTTCACGTGGATGATCCCGGCCTGGATCTCGCTCGTGAAGCGCTGCGTCTCCCGCAAATCGCGCGTGAAGATCGACGCGGCGAGACCGAACCGCACCGCGTTGGCGCGCTCGATCGCCTCGTCGAAGCTCGAGTAGCGGTAGAGGGAAGTCACGGGGCCGAACACCTCCTCGCACGAGAGCTGGGCATCGTCCGCGAGCCCCTCGACCACGGTCGGCGCGATGAGGAAGCCGCGGTCGTCGGCGCGCTCGCCCCCGGCGAGCACCGTGCCGCCTTCGGCGCGCGCCCGCTCGACCGCGCCGAGGATGTCGTCCATCGCTCCTTCGTTCACGACGGGGCCGACCTCGACTTCCGGGTCGGCCGGATCGCCGACCTTCCCGGCGGCGACGCGCGCGAGCAGCTTCTCGCGGAACGCGTCGTAGACCGAGTCCTCGACGAGGATGCGGCGCGTCGCCGTGCACTTCTGCCCGGCCGACCAGAAGGCGCCTGCGTACGAGGCCTCCACCGCCCGGTCGAGCTCGGCCGTCGCCGTCACGATGAGCGGGTTGTGCCCGCCGAGCTCGAGCTGCACGCGGCAGTCGCGTGCGGTCGCCTCGTCGCGGACCGAGCGGCCGACAGGCACGGAGCCTGTGAACGAGATGGCGCGCACACCGGGGTTCGAGACGATCTCCGCGCCGACCTTCGAGCCGGCCCCAGTGAGGACGTTCAGGACACCCGGCGGCAATCCGGCCTCGGCGAAGCACTCCGCGACATGGAGCCCCGTCCGCGGCGCCTCGTACCCGAGCTTGAGGACGAGCGTGTTGCCGTAGATCAGTGCCGGCGCGAGCTTCCAGACCGGAATCGCGATCGGGAAGTTCCACGGCGTGATGAGGCCCACGACGCCCAGCGGCGACGCAAGGTGAAGAGTCGCTGGTCGGGGACGGACGGCTCGTACATCTCGCCGATCGGCCGGTACGCCTCACCCGCGGCGTAGCGCAGGATCGTCGCTGCGCGCAACGTCTCGAGGCGTGCTTCGCGCAGCGGCTTTCCCATCTCGGCGGTCATGTCTCGCGCGACCTGCTCGGCCCGCGCCTCGATCGCAGACGCCGCCTTGGCAAAAAACGCTGCGCGCTGCCCGGCCGGAAGCGCCGACCAAGCAGGGAACGCCTCGCCCGCAGCCTCGATCGCGGCGCGCGCATCCTCGCTCGTCGAGGCCGGATAGACGCCGGTCACGTCCGAGGGTCGCCACGGGCTCCGCTTCTCGTACGTCTCTCCGCCGGCGCTCTCGTGCCACTCTCCACCGATGTAGTTGCGAGCTGGCGCTCCGGTCACGGTCTCGGTCATGGGACGGGCTCCTTTGGATCAGCTCGGCGGCACGCACGACGGGATTGACGAGCGTGCCGATCTCGGGAACGTGGATCTCGACGAAGTGGCCGGGCGCGAGCGTGAAGCTGTCGGGTGGGACAAGGCCCGTGCCGGTGAGGAGGATGCTCGCCTGCGGGACGGGGTTGTCCACCGTAAGCCACCGGACCAGCTCCTCGAACGATCGCTTCATTCGCGCTGTGGACGTCTCGCCTTCGAACACGATCTGCCCCCACTCGTCGGTGATCCGGAGCGTCAGCTGGAACGGGCGGTCGTGGTCGCCGGAGACGAAGACCGACGGGCCGAACGAGCACGCGCCGGCGTAGATCTTCGCCTGGGGCAGGTAGAGCGGGTTCTCGCCTTCGATGGAGCGCGACGAGACGTCGTTGCCGATGGTGTACCCCGCGATCCGACCGTTCTTGCCGAGCACGACGCCGATCTCCGGCTCGGGCACGTTCCACGCCGAGTCCGTCACGTATGCCGATCGGCGCGCCAGGGCCGACCGTGCGTCGCATCATCGCGTCCTTCATGAAGAGCTCCGGTCGCGGGGCGTCGTAGACCATCGTGTAGACGTCCTTCACCGTGCTCTCCTCGACGCGTGCGTCCCGCGAGCGCTCGTAGGTCACGCCGGCACACCAGATCTCGGGTGCGTCGAACGGCGCCATGAGCTCGTACGGCGCCGACAGCTGGAGCGTGTCGAGGTCGAGCGGCTCGATCCGTGCGCCGCCGTCCGTGACGACGCGGCCGTCCTCGACGCGGCCGCTCTCGACGCCGTTCGGCCCGCGCACCCGTACGTAGCGCATCAGTAGACGGCCCGGCCGCCGGAGATGTCGTACGTCGCGCCGGTCGAGAACGAGCACTCCTCGCTCGCGAGCCAGCAGATGAGCGCGGCAACCTCCTCCGGCTCGCCCATACGGCCCATCGGGATGCGCTCGGCCATGTAGTCGATGTGCTCTTGCGCCATGCCGTCGAGCATCGGCGTCTCGATCACCGCGGGCGCAACGCAGTTGACGATCACCCCCGTGCGCGCGACGTCCTTTCCGATCGCCTTCGTCATTGCGATGACAGCGGCCTTGGAGGCGGAGTAGGCGCCGGCCATCGGGTTTCCTTCCTTGCCCGCGATCGACGCGACGTTCACGATCCGCCCGTACCCGCGCTCGACCATGCCCGGGAGCACGGCGCGATTGCAGAAGAAAACGCCGTCCGCGTTGATCCCCATCACCTTGCGCCACTCCTCGTCCGTGACGTCGACGGTCGGTAGCGAGGCGCCCGCCACGCCGGCCGAGCAGACGAGGATGTCGATCGGGCCCAGCTCGTCCCGTGCATGCGCGACCGCGGCGTCGACGTCTGACGAGCGGGAGACGTCGCCGGTCAGCGCGAGCACGCCGTCTGCCGCCTCGAGGTGAAGATCGAGCGTGGCGACATGCGCGCCCTCGTCGCGCATTCGCCGCGCGACGGCCGCGCCGATGCCGCTCGACCCGCCCGTGACGAGCGCCACCTTTCCCGAGAATCGTTCCGCGTTGCCCATGACTCGCGCCCAAGCCTAAAGTCTGAGCCGCGTGGCCTTCGATCCGACCAGCGACTATCCGCTCGGGACGCGGCGTCCCGACCTCGTGTCGACGCCCGGCGGCATCCCGCTCGAGGACGTCACCCTGGATGCTCTGAGGGCGGGGGAGCTCGGCGCCGACGAGATGCGCGCCACCCCGGAGACCCTTCGGATGCAGGCGGAAGTCGCGCTCGCGGCGGGGCGTACGCAGCTCGCCGAGAGCTTCGAGCGCGCCGCGGAGCTCGCCGCGGTACCCGACGATCTGCTCCTCCAGGTCTACACGGCGCTTCGTCCGCGCCGCGCGACCGCGGTCGAGCTGGAGGAGTGGGCCTCACGCCTGGATGCGTACGAGGCGCCGAAGACGGCCGGCTTCGTGCGCGAGGCTGCCGCGGCGTACGCAGCGCGAGGGCTGCTCGCGGAATGAGTAGCCGCCGCTTCTCCTCGCGCGCGACCCGCGACCTCCACCTCGAGCAGCTCATCTCGCCGCTGCCGGAGCTCGGGCTCGTTGCGGCCAACGGGCCCAACGACCCGGAACCGGAGCTCATCGTCGAGGACGGCGTGGTCACACGCATGGACGGTCGCGAGGCCGCCGAGTTCGACGTCATCGACCGCTTCGTCGTTGCGCACGGCCTCGATCTCGACGTCGCGGGAGAGGCCATGGCGCTCGACGATCTCGACCTCGCACGCCGGCTCGTCGACGTGAACGTCTCGCGCGGCGAGCTCATCCGGCTGTCGCGGGGTCTCACGCCTGCGAAGCTCGCGCGCGTCATCGGGCTGCTCGACCCGGTCGAGCTGATGCTGGCGCTGAAGAAGCTCCGCGCGCGCCGCGTCCCGGCCAATCAGGCGCACGTGACGAATCTCAAGGAGAGCCCGGCGCTCCTCGCCGCCGATGCGGCCGAGGCCGCGCGACGCGGCTTCGCGGAGATGGAGACGACCGTCGGCGTCGCGCGGTACGCGCCGCTGAACGCGATCGCTCTTCTCGTCGGCTCGCAGACCGGCCGACCCGGTGTCATGACGCAGTGCGCGGTCGAGGAGCGGCGAAACCTCGAGCTTGCGATTCGCGGCCTCGTCACGTACGCCGAGACGCTGTCCGTCTACGGCACCGAGCCCGTCTTCGTCGACGGCGACGACACGCCGTGGTCGAAGGCGTTTCTCGGCGCCGCCTACGCGTCGCGCGGCGTGAAGGTGCGCTTCACGTCCGGAACCGGCTCGGAGGCACTGATGGGATACGCGCAGGGTCTCTCGATGCTCTATCTCGAGGCGCGCTGCCTCGCCGTCGTACGCGCGGCGGGCTCGCAAGGCGTGCAGAACGGCTCGATCTCCTGCGTCGCGCTCGTGCTGTCGGTGCCGGGCGGCACGCGCGCGATCCTCGGCGAGAACGTGCTCGCTGCGTGGCTCGACCTCGAGGTCGCGTCCGGAAACGACGCGATCGCGTCGCACTCGGAGATCCGAAAGACGGCGAAGCTCATGGGTCAGTTCCTCCCCGGGACGGACTTCGTCACCTCCGGCTACTCCGTGATGCCGCGGCACGACAACACCTTCGGCGGCGGCAACTTCGACGCCGACGACCTCGACGAATGGCTGACGATCCAGCGCGACTGGCAGGTCGATGCCGGGATCGAGCCCGTCTCCGAGGAGGAGCTCCTGCGCGTGCGGGAGCTGGCGGCACGCGCCGTGCAGGCCGTGTTCGCCGACCTCGGGCTGCCGCCGATCTCGGACGACGAGGTCGCCGTCGCGACGACCGGCTACGACGCGCGCGAGATGCCGGATCGCGATCGTGCTGCCGATGTCGAGGCCGCCGACGAGCTGCTCGAGCGCGGCGTCTCGGGTCTCGACGTCGCGCGTGCGCTCGATCGGCACGGGTTCGCCGACGTCGCGGAGGCCGTGCTCGGGATGCAGCGCCAGCGCGTCTCGGCGGACTACCTGCAGACCTCGGCGCTCATCGATCCCGACGGCGTGGTGCGCTCCGCTGTCAACGATCCGAACGTGTACACCGGCCCGGGAACCGGCTACCGCCTCGAGGGGGAGCGCTGGGCGCTTCTGCAGTCGTTGCCGCAGGTGGTCGCTCCGGCGGCGCTCCTCGGCGAGACGTCAGATGCCGAGCCGATCGTGTCCGAAGGCGACGCGGCCGCCCGCGGCGACGACGCGGCCGAGGTCGTCGTGGCAGTCGGCCCCGCGTTCGCCGACACGATTCGCCGCACGATCGCCGACCTCGACCACCGCGACGTGATCGAGGCGATCTGCGAGGGAGTGCAGGAAGGCGGCGGCGAGCCGCGCCTCGTTCGCGTCCGTCGCATCGCCGACGTCGCGTTCATCGCGCACGACGGCGCGCGCCTGTCCGGCTCGGGCGTCGCGATCGGAGTGCAGTCGAAGGGCACCGCGGTGATTCACCGCGCCGATCTGCAGCCGCTCGACAACCTCGAGCTCTTCGGCATGTCGCCGCTCTACACGCTCGAGTCGTACCGGGCGATGGGGCGGAATGCCGCGGGTTACGCACTGGGCAAGCGGGTTGGGCCGGTGCCCACGCAGCTCGACAACTTCGCGCGCGCAAAGCTCATCGTTCGCACGACGCTGCTTCACGCACATGAGACGCAGGCGATCGTTCCCGGCGCCGACGCGGTTGACCTCGAGCTCGTCGGCGCGTCCATTCGCTAGCCCGCTTCGTCTACGCGCTCGGCTTGCCGCCCTGGCCCCAGTGGCTCGGCTGAACGCCCTGGATGATCACCTGGATGTGCTCGATCGCCGCGCCGCTCGACTCGTGCAGCGCATTCGTGAGCGCCTCGATCATCTTCGGCACGGACTCCTCCGTCACGCGACGGTCGTACAGCTTCACCTCGATCACCGGCATGGTTGACCTCCTCTCGACGAGGCTCGATCCTACTCCGGACACCGCCGTCGGATCGAGGAGGTCGCCATGCCGTTCAGCACGTTCACCGTGGAGAACGGGTCAGTCGTGCCCGGGGATGAGACGCCGGACCCCGCGCTCCGCCAGGTCGACGAGGACACATTCGTAATCCTCGAGAGCTTCTGCTACCGCGCGGCCCGGAGTGACCCTGATGCGGGCACCGTCTACCTCGTGCCCGGAGAAGACTACGAGCCGCCGACACAGCACGGGCCCGATCCTCACGTCATCGTCCCGTCGGACACGTCCGGCAGGACTGACCTCGCGTCCGTGCCGACGCTCTTCTGGTGGCTCATCGCGAGCTACGGCAACCACACGCGCGCGTCACTCCTGCACGACGCGCTGTACGTCGACGTGGGTGAGCCACCCGTTCCGCGGAGAACCGCAGACCGCCTGCTTCCTGACGGCGCTCCGCGAGCCTGGCCCGCAGAAAGGCGGCGCCTTCCGGCACTGGCTCATGTGGGCCGCCGTGAGCGCGTTTGGAACGATGCGCTGGCACCTGGGCGTCGTCTTCGGGTTCCACCTCATCGCGGTCTGGGCGCTCACGCTCGGGGCGATCGTCTGGGCATGGGGGGACGGCATCGGCGGGATCGGTTGGAGCACGTGGCAGGCCGTGCTCGCGGCTCTCGTGATTCCGGCGTACCTCGTCCTCGTCGGAAGCTCCTGGCGCGCGGGAGTCGACCTCCGCGGAGGCTGGCTCGTTCCGACGGCTCTCACGAGCGCGCTCATCGTCGTTCCGCTCGCGAACGAGTGGACATATCCGTTCGAGCTCGACCTGGATCCGTTCACGATGCTCCTGGCCGCGCTCATCCTGACCCTCCTCGGTCCACTGTGGGGGCTGTGGGTCGATCCGACGCTCCGGGGCTGGCTGTGGCCGACGGCACTGATTGCGCTCCCCATCGCGGTCGTCCCGGCGGCGCTGAACCTCGTCGCGATCGTGCTCGTCTGGCTCGTCGACCTCGGTGCGTCGCTGGCGGCATGCCTCCGAAAGACGCCGGGCGGAGGCGAGCGGCCGTTCGAGCTGCCGACTCTTCGGACGACGAGCTCGCGCGTGTGAGCTCGGCTACGGCGACGGAGCGGGCGGCATCTCGTCGACGGGCCACGGCTTGCCGCCGAGACCCCAGTTCTTCGGGTTGTGACCCTCGACGATCACCCACGTGTGCTCCTTGAGGCCGGGATGCGTCGCCTCGCAGAGTGCGTCGGTGAGCTTCTCGATGAGCGCCGCGCTCGTCTCGTCGCTCATGCGGTAGTCGAAGAGCTCGACCCTGATCAGCGGCATCGCCCCTCCTTGGTCGCTGACGCGAGGTTACGGTAGGCGTCGTGGCGATGCGCATCCAGCACGTCGGACTGGTCGTTCGCGACCTCGGGCGCTCGCGCCGCTTCTACGCGGACGCGCTCGGCCTCGAGGAGGTGCCGCGCCCGGCGAACTTCGCCTTCGACGGAGCGTGGTTCCGGTTCGGCGGAACGGAGCTCCATCTCCTCTCGGATGCCCACGCCACCGGCGGCGCGGGGCAGCCCGACCCGGGCGTCGGCGCAGAACGCGGGATGACGCACCATCTCGCATTCGCCGTCGACGACCTCGACGCCGCCTGCACGCGCTTGGCCGAGAACGGCGTCGCGCTCGCAGGCGGCCCGATGCCGCGTGGCGACGGCTACGTGCAGGTCTTCTTCGTCGATCCCGACGGCCATGTCCTGGAGCTCTTCCAGCACACGGGCGAGGATCAGCGTGACGCGCCCGCCCGCGCGCCGATCGCGCGGTAGGTCTCGCGCGCGGCGGCGACTCCGAGCGGGAACGTCTCGAGCAGCATCCGCTCGTTCGGCGAGTGCGTGTGGCTGTCGGGAAGCGCGAGCCCGGCCAGCACCGTCGGGATTGCGCGTGCCGCGAGCGCCGCCGTGATCGGCAGCGTTCCGCCGACCCGCACGATGAGCGGGCGGCGGCCGAACACGCCTTCGAACGCGTCCCGGGCGACGTTGAGCACCTCGGTGTCGCGCAGGAGAACGGCCGGGGGTGTGAGATCCAGGTTGGAAATCTCGAGCGTCGCGCCGGACGGCAGCGCTTCGCGCAGGAGCTGCTCCGCGGCCGCCGCGACCACCGCTGGATCCTGACCCGGCGCGACCCGGATCGTGATCCCAGCCGCCGCGCGCGAGACGAGCGTCGTGTTCCGGAGACCCGGCTTGCCTCCGAGGATCCCCGTGATGTCGACCGACGGCTCCACGAAGACGCGCCGGTAGAACTCCTCGGCCGCGTGTTCGTCGAGCGCAGGTGCACCGACACGCGCGAGCTCCTCCGATCCCGGTGGCAGCTCGCGCCATCCCGCAACCTCGTCCTCGCTCGGTTCGGTGACGCCAGCGCGCAGCGGCTCGGGAAGGCGGCCCGCGCGAGGGAAAAGTGCCGTCAGTGCCTGGGCGAGTGCGTGGATGGCGTTGAGCGCCGTGCCGCCGTAGTGACCGGAGTGGAGGTCGCGGTCGCCGGTTTGCACCTCGACCTCGAATGCGACGAGCCCACGCGATGCGACGACGAACTCCGGTGTGTTCCGGGTCTTCATCCAGCCGTCGAGGACGACGCACGCATCGACCGGCCCGGTGTCCTGCTCGAGGAACCGGATGATCGCGCTGCCACCCGTCTCCTCCTCGCCGTCGCAGACGACGCGAAACGTCACGGGAGGTGCGCCCTCGGACGAGGAGCTCTTCGATCGCCTTGAGCTGCATCCAGAGCTGGCCCTTGTCGTCGGCGACGCCGCGCGCATAGAGCCACTCGCCACGCACCTCGGCCCTGAACGGGTCGCTTTCCCACAGCTCGAGCGGTGCAGGCGGCTGCACGTCGTAGTGGCCGTAGACGAGGACCGTGGGCGCCGCAGGCGGGCCTGCGATCTCGCCGACGACGAGCCGCCCGTCTTCTCTCAGCTCGGCTTCGCCGCCGAGCGCGCGGACCTTCTCGGCTACCCACTCGGCAGCCCGGGCGACGTCCGCAGCGTGCGCGGGATCGGCGCTCACACTAGGAATCGCGAGGAAGTCGGCGAGCTCGTCGAGCCAGCCGTCCGGGAGCGCGGGCGTCACCGCTCGATCGTACGTCGCCATGCGACAGGCTATGGTGAGACCTCGCGCACGCCCTTTCCGTCATGCCTGAGCTTCGTCGCTCGCGAGCGATCTAGCTCGAGCCGGCAGATCCGCGGCGCTCGCGACGCGGATCAAAGTCAGCGACGAAAGGGACGGTGTATGACGACCAAGAGGCAGCAGACCATGGCCAAGATCACCCGCGAGCGGGCGGTCAAGGAGAAGCGGGAGAAGAAGCTCGAGAAGAAGCGGGAGCGAAAGCTCGAGAAGAAGCTCTTGGCGGAGAACGGTGGCGTGATGCCGGGCGCCGTCGACGGGGATGAAGAGGCTCTCGAGTCGACGGAGTCGGAGCTAGATCCGCTCCTCGATCCGCATCAGCCCGATGGAGATGATGGTGCGGTACTGGGGGAACGCGTGGTGCCCGGCCTGTAGGAGGTACTGGTCGGACTCGAGCATCCGGCGATACACGTAGAGCGGCACCTTCACCTGACGCTCGCAGTCGACCTGCGTGCACTCGCAGGAGAGCTCGACGAGGCTCTGCGCGTCCGCTTTCGAGTCGGACGTAGCCGAAGACCGCCTGTTCGCATCGCGCCGTGCGACGCGGTGCAGAACCCCCTCCTGCTCCGTTGCAAGGCGTTCGTTCGCCGATGTGGCCATCGCGCTCCTCCTCCTGCCATGAACGGATAGGGAGGGCGCAGGCGGCGCCGTCGGTATTCGTCCGGTGTACTCCCAGTGTACGCGCGCGGGTTTCACAGCCGTTTTCCCTGCATGTGGGCAATGACTGCTACCCTGCGAGCACGGACAACGCCGTTGTCCCGTGAGGTTTGACTTCTTCGGTTCCTCCTAAGGGTGGTCGAGGCAGACGGATCTCGACCCAGCAACACACATAGGAGTTGAATCGAAATGCAGCAGTTTTCCGAGCTTGGCGTGTCCGCGCGCATAGTGCGCGCGCTCGCCAAGCGTGACATCCATACGCCGTTCCCGATCCAGGAGCACGTCCTTCGCGACGCGCTCGCGGGGCGGGACATCCTCGCGAAGGCTCCGACCGGCTCGGGCAAGACGATCGCCTTTGCAATCCCCCTCGTCGAGCTGATCGAGACGGGCGCCAGGCGGCCCGCCGCGGTCGTCCTCGTGCCGACGCGCGAGCTCGCGTCGCAGGTCGCCGGCGAGATCGAGGCGATCGCGCCGGATGGCATCTCCGTCGCCACCGTTTACGGCGGCGTTCCGCTGCACGCGCAGTCGAAGCGCGCACGCAACGCGCACATCGTGGTCGCGACGCCAGGCCGTCTGAACGATCTGCTCGAGCGAAAGGCCATCGACCTCGACGGCGTCCAGATCCTCGTCCTCGACGAGGCCGACCGGATGCTCGACATGGGCTTCAAGCCACAGGTCGACCGCATCGTGCGCCGGATGCCGCGCACACGGCAGACGATGTTCTTCTCGGCCACGCTCGACGCCACCGTCGGCGAGCTCGCGCGCGCCTACACGAGCGATCCCGTTCGTTGTGAGGCGGCGCCGATCGTCACGGAGACGGATCACGAGGTCGAGCATCGCTTCGTCTCGGTCAAGGCCGACGACAAGGTCGAGACGCTCGCGGAGCTCCTCCAGGGCGATCGCGGCCTCGCGCTCGTGTTCGTGAGAACGCGGCGCGGCGCGGATCGCCTCGTGAAGAAGCTCGCGTTCCATCAGGTCGACGCGGTCGCGCTCCACGGCGACATGAGCCAGGGTCAGCGCGAGCGCTCCCTGCGGAAGTTCGAGACCGGCAAGGCGACCACGCTGGTTGCGACAGACGTTGCGGCGCGCGGGCTCGACCTCGTCGAGATCACGCACGTCATCAACTTCGACCCGCCGGCCGAGCACTCTGGCTACGTCCATCGCGTCGGCCGAACCGGTCGCGCCGGCCGGAGCGGTGTCGGAGTGACGTTCGTCCTTCCCGAGCAGCAGGAAGACGTCAGCCGCGTCGCGCGCCTCGCCGGGCACACTGAGCAGTTCGCCTCGGGCGGCATGAAGGTCGCACCGCCGCGCCGGGTCTACTCCTCGCGCCGAGGACGCTCGAAGTGGGGCTCAGTTGCCTCGGCGCAGCCCCGTCGCAAGATCCTGAAGGCGGCTGCTCGCAGCCGCTCGCAGACTCGAGCTGCAGCTGCTGGTCGATCCAGGCTTCGGCCTCGGCACGATCGATGCCGCGCGCGACCTCGATCTCGCCCGAGAGGAGCTCGCGCGCCTTGAGGTGAAGGGCCCGCTCGCTGGTCGAGAGCTTGATCGGCGTGCCGGTCGCGGTGCGGCCCTGCTCGCGCTTCACACCGTCGCGCACGATCTCGGCGAGGTCGAGCGGGTCACCGCTGCGGAGCTTCTCCTGCGCGTGCTGGAGCCGCTTCGACCAGATCTCGTCGCTGACCACGCCGTCCTCGCGAAGGGTCTTCTGCACCTTCTTGAGGTCGGCCGCGGTCGCCGGCGGCCGCAGCAGCTCCGTTGGCGCGCGACACGGGAAGCGTCACCGAGAGCTCGTTCCCGAGCTCGATCACGACGACTTCCTCCTCGACGCCCAGAACGACCTTCTTCTCCCGCGCCGAGATACGCCCGACGCCGTGCGGTGGGTACGCGACGATGGTCCCGACTGCGAGCTTCACTCCTCCAGCCTATCGGGCCGGCGCGGTGTGGCTACGTCTCGAGCCCGACGACGAACTCGCGCTCGCGGCCCTGCCACGACACGTTCACGGTGTTACCAAGGCGCTTCAGGAGAGCGACCACTCTCGGGTTGTCCCCACAAACGGTTGCGACGAGCTGCGTGATGCCGGCCGCGCGCGCGTCGTCCGCGAGCACGCTCGCGAGGGTGGATCCCACGCCGCGGCTCTGCACGTCGTCGGCGACCGCGAACGCGATCTCGGCCGACGTGCCGTCGCGGACGAGACGTGCGATCCCGACAGGCTCGGAGTCTCCGTCGAGGAAGCCGACGAGGACGTGGTGGTCGCGGTCGACGCGCGCGAGCTTTGCGAGCTCGAGCTCCGACAGACGCGGCTTCGCGCCGCAGAAGCGGCGCTCGCGAGAGCCCTGACCCAGGCGTGCGAAGAGCGACGACACGGTGGCCGTGTCCCCGTGTCGCAGAGACCTGATGGTGAGCCCGTTGACATAGCGTGACTGCATACGAGGAAGGTAAACGCATCACATGGCCCGCGACTTCCCCGCGACGGGCCATCTTGTTGACATGGCCCGTTCGGGCCAGGAACACTCCGGGTCATGGAGCAGGACATCCGTTTCTGCGAGCTCGACGGCCGCCGGATCGCGTACGCGTCGATCGGCGAGGGGCCGTTACTCGTGTTCGGGGCGAAGTGGGTCTCGCACCTGGAGGAGGAGTGGGACGATCCGCGGGCGCGCAGCTTCTACGAGGAGCTCGCGCAGCAGGGCCATCGCGTGGTGCGGTACGACCGACTCGGCGCCGGGCTCTCGGATCGCACGCTGCCCGGTCCTCCGTCGATCGACCTCGACACGCGAGTTCTCCGGTCGGTGATCGAGGCATGCGGAGGCGAGCCGGCCACGGTGTTCGCATGCTCGTGCTCATCCGCGGTGACGGCGAACCTCGCGGTGCGCGAGCCGGAGCTCGTCCGCAAGATCGTCTTCTTCGGAAGCTTCGTCTCGCGCAACGACCTTCCCGAAGCGACGCGCCGTTCGCTCGTCGACTTCGTCCGCTTCAACTGGCCGCTCGCGGCGCAGATGCTCGCCGGCCTCATCGTCCCGCACGCGAGCGGCGACGAGATCGCTGCCCTGAGCCGGTACAAGCGTCACTCCTGCGAAGCCGACACCGCCTCGGCGTTTCTCGAGCTCGAGCTCTACAGCGACGCGCGGGAGCTGATCCCGCGCATCACGATGCCCACGCTCGTTCTCCATCGCCGCGGCGACCGGACGGTGCCCATCGCCCGCGGACGAGAGCTCGCCTCGCTGCTGCCGAACGCGCGTTTCGTCGCGCTCAGCGGCGACTCGCACCTACCGCACGTCGACGACCAGCGCGAGGTTCATCGTGCGCTGGCCGGATTCCTCGACGACGCGCCCGCGCAGGACGCCAACGGAGACTCGCCGCTAAGCGATCGGGAAGCCGAGGTTCTCCGACTCGTGGCCGCCGGGCTCTCGAATCGCGAGATCGCCGGGTCGCTCGTCCTCAGCGAGCACACGGTGCATCGGCACGTCGCGAACATCCTCCGCAAGCTCACGCAGTCGTCGCGCGCGGCCGCAGCCGCGTACGCGACGCGGACTGGCTACATCTAGAGCGGCGCGAAGAGGTCGACAGGCACGCCGTCGGGATCGCGGAGCTGCGCGTAGCGCTGGCCCCAGAACGCGTCCCACGGCTCCTTCTCCGCCTGGAATCCGGCTGCCGTGACCTGCTCGAAGATCTCGTCGACTTCCGCCGGGCTCGCGCACTCGAACGCAAGCGCGAGTTGGTTGCCAACCTCGCGCGTCCAGTCGGGCCGGAAGCTCGTGACGACCTCCTCGGAGTCGAGCATGAACCGCGTCCCGCTCGCCAGCGTCGCCTCGATATGCCCCTCGCCGTCCTCGGGGAAATCGACGCCGAGGAGGCGGTAGAAGGCGATCGACGCGCGGAGGTTCGCCGAGACGATCCCGATGGCGTTCAGCTCGGGCACGCGGACACCCTACCCGTGACGATCCTGCGCCAATCGAGGTCCCTTGTAGGGTGGGCTCATGGCGCTCAGACGCATGGACAACGTCGGCATCGTCGTCGACGACCTCGAAGCGACGATCGAGTTTTTCGCGAGCTCGGCCTCGAGCTCGAAGGGCGAACCATGGTGGAAGGAGAGTGGGCAGGGCGCGTCACCGGGCTGGGTGACCAGCGCGTCGAGATCGCCATGATGCGCACGCCGGACGGCCACAGCCGGCTCGAGCTCTCGCGCTTTCTCGCGCCGCCTGTGGTCGCCGATCACCGGAACGCTCCGGTCAACTCTCTTGGCTACCTACGCGTCATGTTCGCCGTGGACGACATCGACGAGACGCTCGCCCGGCTCCTCGAGCGCGGCGCGCAGCTTGTCAGCAGCGAAGTCGTCCAGTACGAAGACGCGTATCGGCTCTGCTACATCCGCGGGCCCGAAGGACTTCTCATCGGGCTCGCCCAAGAGCTCGGCTGAGCGCGTTCAGACGCGTAGCTTCCTCAGCGCACGCCCGAGCGCCTGGCCACCCGCGAGCACGGGCTCGAACAGGTCGCCGTGTTGTTCCACCCGCTCGAGCGCCTCGCGCATCCCGAAGCGACGCGGCGTCACATCCTCCGTCAGCTCGTGCCAGTGGAGCGGCGTCGAGACCGGCGCGCCCGGCTTCGGCCGGACGGAGTAGACGGAGGCGATCGTCTTCCCACGGGCGTTCTGGCGGTGATCGACGAGGACGCCCTTCCGCTTGCGCTTGAGCCACTCGGTCGTCACGAGCCCTGGATGGCGTTCTTCGAGCCGACGTGCCACCGCCTCCGCGAAGGCGTAGGTCTGCTCGTAGGTCGCGCGCCGCGCTATGGGGACGAGGACGTGGATTCCGTCGGCGCCGCTCGTCTTGACGTACGACTCGAGCTCGAGCTGCTCGAGCTCCTCGCGGATCAGGTGAGCGACGCGGATCGCGAGCGCGAAGCCGTCCTCGGGCGGGTCGAGGTCGAAGAGCACGAAGTCCGGGCGCTCGGGCTTGTCGACGCGCGAGTACCAGGCGTTCATATCGATGCAGTTCATCTGCACCATCCAGAGCACCGCCTCCGGCGAGTTGAGGAGCGCGAAGTCGACCAGCCGTGACCCACCCTCGCGCGGGTACGTGCGGAAGGTGCGCGTCGGGATCCACGAAGGCATCCCCTTCGGCGCCTGCTTCTGGAAGTACACGTCCCCGGTGCTGCCGTAGGGGTAGCGCTTCATCGTGAACGGGCGGTTGCGGAGATGGGGAACGAGAACCGGTGCGATCGCGCGGTAGTACTCGAACAGGTCCCCCTTCGCGAACCCGTCGTCCGGGAACAGGACGCGCTCCGGGCTCGAAAGGCGGACCGAACGTGACGCCATGCGGCGGTTGTACCTGTCCGATCGCGCGTGCGGCCGGTGGTACGCCCCGAGCACCCGGCGGCCTCGGCCATACTCGCGGCAGTGCTTGCCCCGCACCCCGCACGCCACCTGCTGCGCGCGAAGGACCTCGTCGACGCGCGCTACCGCGAGCCGCTCGACGTGAAGACGCTCGCGCGCGCTGCGAAGCTCTCTCCCGCGCACTTCAGCCGTGAGTTCCGCCGCGAGTTCGGCGAGTCGCCGCACCAGTACCTCCTCATGCGCCGGCTGGAGCGAGCTGCGTCGCTCCTTCGCACCACCGACCGCTCGGTCGCGGACATCTGCCTCACCGTCGGGCTACGCAGCGTCGGCTCGTTCACGACGAGCTTCCACCGCAGGTTCGGCATGACGCCGACGGAGTACCGCGCCGCCCATCCGCCGGCCGCGCTTCGCGTCCGCATCCCGACCTGCGTGCAGCTCGCGTGGGCCCGCCCGGAGACAGCACGTTTGGAGAAGACAGCCGGGTAGCGCCCGACTACGGTGCCCTCCGAATCGTTCGACGACAGGAGGACACGATGTTGAAGCAGCTCACGCACGTCAACCAGTGGGTGCACGACCAGGACGAGGCGCTCGCCTTCTATACGGAGAAGCTCGGCCTCGAGCTCCGCGACGACGTCACGGTGCCCGAGCTCGGGAACTTCCGCTGGCTGACGGTCGGGGTTCCCGGGCAGCCGGAGGTCTCGATCACGCTCATGGCCGTGCCCGGCCCGCCCGTCTTCGACGCCGAGACGCAGGCACAGCTCCAGGCCCTCGTCGCGAAGGGCGTTACCGGTGGCCTCTTCTTCCAGACCGACGACGTCCGGGGAGCGTACGAGGAGCTCAAGGCGCGCGGCGTGGAGTTCTCGCAGGAGCCGACCGAGCAGCCCTACGGCCTCGATGCCGGATTCCGCGACCAGTCCGGAAACCAGATGCGGATGATGCAGTCGTCGTAGCGATGTGCGAGCCCCCTCTCCTGCACCCGATCGGCGTCGTCCGCTCGCCGCTGCGCAACCGGGCGGATGCGCCGCGGCAGGGGAGCGAGGGGGCACCTGACGCGTGGATCCTCCTGGAGCCGTCCTACGCGGACGCGCTCCAGGGGGTCGCCGCGGGCGACGAGCTCGTGCTGCTGACGTGGCTGCACGAGGCGGATCGGAGCGTGCTGCAGGTGCATCCCCGTGACGACGAGTCGCGGCCGTTGACGGGCGTGTTCGCGACGCGCTCGTCGGATCGTCCCAACCCGATCGGGCTCCACCGGGTGACGGTGTACGGCATCGACGGGCTCGAGCTCGCCGTCGGCCCGCTGGAGGCGATCGACGGCACGCCCGTTGTCGACATGAAGCCGGTTCTCTAGCCGGCCGCGTCCTGGACGTGCCACCTACGACGATCGCTCACCAGAAGACGCCGTCCCCCGTACACGCCCGTACACGCCCTACGGCATCAAGGGCGCTGGGGGCACCCGTCTGACAGGAGTCACGTCAGGGCCCTACGGCGTGAATGAGCGGCCGGCGGGGGCGCCTCCCGCCGCAAAGCCGCCCACACGCCTTCTTACGCTGAGTGCAGCGTGTGCGGATCGAGGCCGATTGCCTCGGCTCCGCGAGACGTGAGCACATAGAACGTGGGGTCGGGGGCCGCCGGAGCGCGGCGCGACTGCGTGGTCCGACGCGGCCGAGCTAGTTCGGCTCGAACGAGGCCCTCGACGTCGAACGCTGGAAAGCGGTCGGCAACCTGCTCGGCCGTCTTCCCCTCGTCGCCGATGAACTTGAGCACGTCGCGATCAGCGTCTTCCATGCGACGACGGTACTCGTGTTCGCGGACGGCTCGGCGCGCGCACTCCCGCGGCAGAGATCAGCGGGCAGGATCGGGTTGGTCGGGCAAGCTAACGATGGGTGGCCGCGAGCAGCGTCGCGAATGCGCGACGCGCCTCGTTGAAGCTCTCCTGTGCTCCGGCAGCTGGGCGGGATCAGATGGGCGGCACTGGGCTCGAACCAGGCGTGCGAGCGGCACGGTCGCTAGCGGTCGGCGTGCAGCGAGTCGCCCTGCGCGCCGAGCACGAGGTCGCGCTCCGCGTCCGGAACATGGTCGCGCAGCACCGGCGCGAGCGCCTCGACGAACGTCATTCCGCCCTCCGAGTACAGCTCGTGCTCGATCCCGCGATTGACGACGACGACGTCGCCGGCGCCGAGCGTCTTCGTCTCGTCGCCGACCGTCATCGTCACGTCGCCCTCGACGATCCACATGACCTGCTCCGCCGTCGGATGCGAGTGCCGCGCAACGCGCGTGCCCGCCTCGTACGTCGACGTGGCAGATCATCACCTGCTCGCCGCCGATCGCGTGGATCGCCACCCCCGGGAAGAGGGTGTGGCGATCCACGCCGTTCCACGTTCTGAAGGGCGAGGTCAGGCGGGGACCTCGAAGCGCATCCCGCCCGAGGAGACCGCGTTCACCGAGAGCTCCTCGTCGAACACGACCTTCTTGCCCTCGCGCGTCGGCTCGGCCTTCGCCTCGAGTGCGCGCAACACCAGCTCGGGCGTGATCGGCAGCTCCGTGACCCACACGCCGACCGCGTCGTAGACCGCCGCGGCGATCGCCGGCGGCTGCGGGTTGTTCGCCATCTCGCCGATGCCCTTCGCGCCGTACGGCCCGTCGGCGGAGGGGTTCTCGATCATGATCGTGTCGATCTGCGGCATGTCCTCCATGCCCGGCGCGAGGTACGAGCCGAACGAGCCGCCGCGGTGCTCGACCGACGGGTAGTACGGGTAGCAGTTCTCGAGGACCGCGAGCCCGAGGCCCATCATGGCGCCGCCTTCGATCTGGCCCTCGACGTGCGACGGGTTGAGCGCGCGGCCGACGTCGTAGCACTGCTGCAGCCGCGTCACCCGCACCTGGCCCGTCTCGTCGTCGACCTCGACCTCGGCCGCGCACGACGCGTACGAGATCGCGGAGTGGGGCGGGAGGTCGACCTCGCCCGTCTCCGGGTCGATGATCGCCGCGTACGGCTTGAGCTGGGCGCCCGTGCCGGTGATGAGCTCGCCGTGGCCCCACGTCGCCGCGGCCGCCACGTCTCCGACACCGAGCTTCGTCTGCGGGGCGCCCTTCGCGATGACCTCGCCGTCGACGATCTCGAGGTCGGCCGGGTCGATCTCCATCTCCTTGCCGGCGATCTCGAGGATCTTCTGCCTTGACCTGGAGCGCCGCCTTCTCGGCCGCCTTGCCGGCGACGAACGTCGCGCGCGACGCGAACGTCCCGGTGCAGACCGGCGACGAGTCGGTGTTCGAGTTGTCGTACGTGATCCAGTCGTACGGGACGCCGATGGTCTCGGCGACGATCTGCGACTGGATCGTCTTCGAGCCGTTGCCGATGTCGGCCGTGCCGGCGAAGACGTCGATGCGCCCGTCCGGCTTCACCTTGATCCAGCACTGCGACGGGTCGCCGTTCTGGTTCATCCCGGTCGGGTACTCGATTGCCGCGATCCCGCGGCCGGTGTGCTTGGCCATCAGTGACCCTCCGTCGATCCGACCTGGGAGACGAGGTGCTCGGGGAGCAGCTCACCCGTCCTGGGCTCGTTCGTCATCGTGCGGTAGTCCGCCGGCAGCTCGTGGCCGATCGCCTCCGCGATCGCCTGGATCGTCTCGACGGTCGACGGATCGGTGTAGGCGATGCCGTTCGGCGACGTGTCGCCGATCCGGTTCGCGTTCTTGAGGCGGATCTCGATCGGATCGAGCCCGAGCTCGTTCGCGATCCGGTTCATGTGCGTCTCCACCGCGAACGAGACCGACGTCACGCCGAACCCGCGCATCGCCGTCGTCGGCGTGCGGTTCGTGAAGACGACGTACCCGTCGAAGTGCAGGTTCGGGATCGAGTACGCACCCGTGTGGTGGAAGCTGTGCTTCGTCAGGCCATACGGCGAGAACCGCGCGTACGCGCCCGAGTCGTGCAGCGTCAGCATCTTCTGGCCGAGGATCCAGCCGTCCTTCGTCACCGCCGTCGCGAGCTCCATGTGCCACGGCGCGCGGGTCGACGAGCAGAGGAACTCCTCCTCGCGCGTCCAGCGCCACTTCACCGGCCGGTTCGCCTTCATCGCGAGCAGGCACGACATGGTCTCCGTCGCCGTGTCGACCTTCCCGCCGAAGCCGCCGCCCGTCGTGCCGCCGACGATCTTGAGCTTGTTCAGCGGCACCTGCAGGTGCGCGGCGACGACGCCGAGCGAGAAGTAGAGCGCCTGCGTGCAGGAGTAGATCGTCAGCCGGCCGTTCGGCTCGGGCACGACCTGGCACACCTGCGTCTCGATCGGCGCGTGCTCGATCGCGGCCGGGCGGTAGACGCCCTGGACGATCGTGTCCGCGTCCTCGAAGGCCCGGTCGATGTCGCCCTTGCGGATCTGGCGGACATCCATCTCGCCCTCGAAGTGCGGGTACCAGTTGCCCCACTGGTGGATCTTCGGGGACTCGGAGTCGAACGCCTGGCGGATGTCGAAGAGCGCAGGGCGCTCCTCGAAGCCGACCTCGATCGCGTCGACCGCGGCTGCGGCGAGCTCCTCGCTCTCGGCCGCGACGAGCGCGATCGGCTGGCCGAGGTAGCGCACCTCGTCCTTCGCCAGCAGCGGCTCGTCGGCCGGGATGCCGAGGGCCGAGAGGTGGCCGTACTCGAGCAGCGGGACGTCCTTCCAGGTGATGACCGCGTGGACGCCCGGCATCGACTCGGCCTTCGACGTGTCCAGCTTCGTGATCCCCGCGTGGTGGTGCGGGGAGCGAAGCGCCTTGGCCCAGAGCGTGCCGGGGACGCTCACGTCGTCGACGTACGTCGTCCTGCCGGTGACGTGCGCGACGCCGTCGTAGCGTGGGATTCGCGCGCCGACGACCTTCATTCCGCACCTCCGTTCGCCATCGTCGTGTGCTTCCCGACGGCGGTCGTCGTCAGGTCGAACGAGTCGCCGCGCGCGGCGGCGGCCACGGCGTCGATGATCTTCGAGTAGCCCGTGCACCGGCAGACGTGCCCGGCGAGCGCGTGCTGGATCGCCTCGGGGTCGTCCGAGCCGCCGCGGTCGAGGTACGCCTGCGCGGCGAGCATCATCCCGGAGGTGCAGAAGCCGCACTGCGCGGCGTAGTAGTGGACGAACGCCTGCTGGATCGGCGATGAGGTCCTCGGGCGCGCCGAGCCCTTCCACCGTCGTGATCTGCGTCCCGTCGGCGTAGCCGGCGGGGAGGAGGCACGAGCGCCGCGGCTCGCCGTCGACGAGAACGGTGCACGAGCCGCAACCGCCCTGGTGGCAGCCCGCCTTCGCGCCCATGATGCCGAGCTCCTCGCGGAGCACGTCGAGAAGCGGCGCGAGCTCGGAGCCCTCGACCTCGTGCGAGATGCCGTTGACCGTGAGGTTCATGCGGACTCCTTCAGCTCGGCGAGAACGCGGCGCACGAGCACCGGCAGCACCTTCGTGCGGTACCAGGCCGAGGCGAGCGCGTCGTCGTGCGGGGTGACGTCCTGCAGCGCCGCTTCGCCTGCCGCAGCGGGATCTCCGGCCGCAGCCTCGGCCGAGGGAAGGCGGGCCCCCCACGAGCCCGCTCCGGTCGCGGCGAGGCGGAGTGTCCCGTCTGAGCGCGTGCACCCGAGACCGCGAGTGCCGTGTAGTCGTGCGTGTGTGGCCGATCGAGCCCGGCGAACGCGCCGGCCGCCGGCTCGTCGAAGCTCACGCTCAGGAGGAGTCGCTCGCCGCGCTTGGCGAGGAAGTCCTCGAGCGGCTCTTCGGTGACGTCACCGTTCGCGGCCGAGCGCGCGGTCGCGCCGAGTGCGAGGAACGCGCCCTGGAGGTCGCCGCGCGGCGCCTCGGTGCCCTCGCCCGCGCAGAGGTTCCCGCCGACGGTGCCCTGCGAGCGGATCTCGAGGTCGGCGACGTTCGACGCGCACGGGCCGAGCGGAGCGCTCATGTCGACGAGCGCCTGCACCGGCGTCGTGGCGCCGATCGTGACGCGCGAGCCGTTCGTCTCGATCCCGGAAAGGCCCGCGTTGCCGAGCATCAGCGCCTTCGCCGGCCGCAGCCGGCGATACGTCATGTCGGGGACGACGATCGTCCCCCCACCGACGACGACGACCTCGGCGCCGTCGCCGAACGCCGCGATCGCCTCGTCCTCGGAGCCCGGCATGAGGACTTCGGTCGCGGCGTCGGAAGCCACGCTCGCTGCAGCCATTCATCCCACCCTTCTCGGTCGCGAGATCAGTCCCGCGAGTCTAATCCGGCGGCGAAGGGCGTGCTGGAAGTGCGCGACAGGCTGAGGTCGTACACGCTCTTCAGAGCACCGGCCGCGACGAACGGCGCTCCGAGCCCGACGCTACGAGCGGGCCGATCAGGAGCGGTGCGAACGGGCGAGCGGCATACCGGCGCCGTTCGTGTACGCCGTCGCCGCCGTTCGCTCGCTCGGGTCGACGAGTGCGATGACGTACGCCTGGCGCGCGGGACGTCCATCTGCGACAGGAGCGAGCGTGCGAGCAGGAGCGCGATGGCCGTCTCCTGCGTCGGTGCGAACGCGATCGCGGCGAGCAGCACGTTGGACGGCAGGTGCGTGAACACCATCGTGCGCAGCAGCCCGATGCGCCGGGCGAGGCGCACGGCGGCCTGGAACGAGACCGCCTGCAGGATCCCGAGCGCGAAGAAGACGACGCCGAGCGTCGCGGCGACGTCCCGAACTTCGTCACGAAGAAGTAGGCGATGAAGGCCTGGATGACGAACCCACCGGCGAACGAGTCGAGCGCGAAGAGCGCGGAGAGAGCCGGACTGACTGCGCGACGCGAGCGACGCGAGCGGCGCGTGCATCGCGTCGCGCGTGGACGCCGGCCTCGACCGCGCTCGAGAGGCCGCGTCGCGACGAGCAAGCGCCAGCGTGGCCGCGGCGGGATAGACGAGCAGCCAGCGCTGCTCGACGTCGCCGAGCAGTGCGGGCAGCGACCGCCGCGAGCGCTCCGAGCGACCCGGCGCAGCGTCGCGATCGTGTTGTACGTGCCGAAGAGGCGCGTCGGGTCGTGCTCGCCCGCGACGGCCGGGAGCATCGCCTGCTCGAGCGACGTGAACGGGCCCGACTCGACGACGTCGGTCGAGAGCGTCCCGGTCAGCGCGGCGAGGAGGAGCGCCGGCCGAGAGTCGGTGAGCGCGAACACCGTTCCGGCGATCGCCCATGACGACGAGGAGCCCCGCGTACGTTCGTCGCCGGCCGAGCGCGGTCTCCGTAGCGCGCGAGCGCAGAACGACGCCAGCGCCGAGCCGGCGAGCATCGCGCGCGAGGACGATCCCGACCTCGGTCCCGGAGAGGTCGGACGCCGCGAGCGAGACTCCGAGGACGACGCTGCCGAAGCCGTACGAGAAGGCTCGGAGCGCCTGGATCGCGAGGATGCGCCGGGCGTCGGCGGTCAGGCGTGACGCTCCTCCGACCTCGTCGTCGGCACCAGGCGTACGAGCGCGTCGTAGACCGGCTCCGACAGCTCGAGCTGGCGGTGGTCGCCGAGCTCGAGCAGGTGGAATCCCTCGGCGATCGCGAGCAGCCCGCGCGACTGCGGCGTCGCGTCGCGATCCTCGGGCGACGTCGGCGCCGTGGACGATCCGTGCGAGCAGCTGGACGGCAGGGTCGTCGATCGCGTACTCCTCGACGAGCACCTCGAACGAGCACAGCCCGTCGCGGTGCGTGAAGCGGGCGCCGGGTGCGTCGAACGAGAGAGCGCCCTCCGCCTCGGCGACCTCGAGCACACGCTCGGCCGGGACGTAGAGGAACTCCGCCTCCGGGTCGATGAACCTGCGGATCAGCCAGGGGCACGCGATCCGATCCGTCTTCGGGCGCTCGCGCGTCACCCACTTCATCGATGCTCGACCTCCTGCGACGTCGGCAGCAACGTCGACATCGTTGCACCGTGTACGCTGCGTGATGAGCTTTCGCACGATCGACGAGCTCGACGCGGCCCTGCGCAAGGCGGACTACCTCCCCGATCGCGGGCTCGCGACGGCGCTCTTCCTCGCGCTCGCGCTCGAGAAGCCCGTGCTGCTGGAGGGCGAGGCCGGGGTGGGGAAGACCGAGGCGGCGAAGGCGCTCGCGACGGCGCTCTCCGCGCGCCTGATCCGCCTTCAGTGCTACGAGGGGCTCGACGTCTCGCACGCGGTGTACGAGTGGAACTACCCGCGCCAGCTCCTCCACATCCGCGCGGCGCAGGAGGGCTCGGTCTCGGAGGAGGAGCTCTTCGGCCCCGAGTTCCTGATCCGGCGCCCGCTGCTCGAGGCGATCGACTCCGACGAGCCGGTCGTGCTGCTGATCGACGAGATCGATCGTGCCGACGAGGAGTTCGAGGCGTTCCTGCTCGAGGTGCTCTCGGACTTCCAGATCACGATCCCCGAGCTCGGAACGATCCGCGCGCGGCGCAAGCCGGCGGTGGTCCTGACCTCGAACCGCACGCGCGAGCTGCACGACGCGCTCAAGCGACGCGCCCTCTTCCACTGGATCGGGCACCCGGCGATCGAGCGCGAGGTCGAGATCGTGATGCTGCGCGTCCCGGGGATCACGGAGCGGCTCGCGAAGGAGGCTGCATCGTTCGTCCGCGGTTTGCGCACGCTCGATCTCGCCAAGCCACCCGGCGTCGCCGAGACGATCGACTGGGCGCAGGCGCTCGCCGCGCTCGGGCGCGAGGAGATCGACGCCGAGGTCGTCGAGCAGACGCTCGGCTCCGTGCTCAAGTACCGCGAGGACATCGAGACCGTGCGCGACGAGACCCTCGTCGGCCTCATCGAAGAGGCCCGCGCGACCGCGAACCGCTAGCGCGGATGCAAGGCACCGCCATCGTTCGGCACGTCGTGACCTTCGGCCGCGTGCTGCGCGAGGTCGGGATCGAGGTCGGGCCCGGGCGCGTGGAGGATGCGGTGCGCGGCCTCGACGCGGTCGATCTCACCCGCCAGGACGACGTCTACTTCACCCTCCGGCAGACGCTCGTCTCGCGCCATGACGAGCTCGAGCTGTTCGACCGCGCGTTCGTGGCGTGGTTTCTCCGTGGCCCGGTCGCACCGCTGGTTCGCCAGAAGCAGAGTCGCCGCTGGGCCGATCGGGTCGCGCGCGACACGCTCGAGTCCGGCGCGGACGGCGACGAGGGAGACGACCCCGACACACCGCACGAGCTCGGCGCGTCGGGCCACGAGCTCCTGCGCGAGAAGGACTTCGCCGAGATGACGCCCGAGGAGTTCGAGCGCGTGCGCCGGCTCATGGCCGTGATCGCGCGGACACGGCCGCGCCGCGTGTCGCGTCGCCGCTCGGCGGATCCTCGCGGCGACGTGCTCGACCTGCGGCGCCTCTGCCGCAAGTCGCTGCGCACGGGCGGCGAGCCGATCGAGCAGACCTGGAAGGCGCGCAAGACCGTGGCGCGGAAGCTCGTCGTGCTCTGCGACATCTCCGGCTCGATGGACGCGTACGCGCGGGCGCTCCTCTTCTATCTCCACGCGATCGTCGGAACGGGCGCGGGGGTGGAGGCG
Organism: uncultured Gaiellaceae bacterium; assembly: GCA_963744285.1. Classification (GTDB taxonomy): domain Bacteria; phylum Actinomycetota; class Thermoleophilia; order Gaiellales; family Gaiellaceae; genus GMQP-bins7. The sequence goes on from CAVUTA010000012.1 coordinate 25,460, forward strand.
TTCGCGTTCGGCACGCGCCTGACGCGGTTGACTCCGGACCTCGCGACCCGCGATCCCGAAGCCGCGCTCGCGCGTGCGAACGAGATCGCCGTGGACTGGGGAAGCGGCACGCGGATCGGCGCCTCGCTCGCCGAGTTCAACACGATCTACGGACGGCGTGCGCTCTCGCGCGGCGCGGTCGTCGTCATCGTCTCCGACGGCTGGGAGCGCGACGACCCGGATCTCGTCGGACGCGAGATGGCGAAGCTCGCCCGCGCGGCGTTCGCGGTCGTCTGGGTCAACCCGCTGAAGGGCAATCCCGAGTACCAGCCCCTCGCCGGCGGAATGCGCGCTGCGCTCCCGTTCGTCGACCGTTTCCTGCCCGGCCATAATCTCCGCAGTCTCGAAGAGCTCGGCGCAATCCTGGCCGGCATCGAAAGGAGGCACGCAGCGTGAAAGAGATCCTGCCCGAGATCGACCGCTGGAAGGAGGACGGCGAGAAGGTCGTCGTCGCCACCGTCGTCGCGACGCGGCGCTCGGCGCCGCGCCCGATCGGCGCGCTCGCTCGCGATCTCCGAGTCGGGGAAGATGTGCGGCTCCGTCTCCGGGGGCTGCGTGGAGAGCGACGTCTTCGAGAACGCCCAGGAGGTCTTCGCGACGGGCGAGCCGAGGATGGTCTCGTACGGCATCGACGACGACCTCGCGTGGAGCGTCGGGCTGCCGTGCGGCGGCGAGATCGACGTCTTCATCGAACGGGTCGAGTAGTGGGGCTCATCCACCGACTCGCGGAGCTCCGCGAGGCCGAGGAGCGCGGCATCCTCTTCACTGCTGTCGAAGGCGACGACGCCGGGACGAAGGTGCTCGTCCTCGAGTCGGGCGAGCAGGTCGGCGAGGGGCTCGACGAAGCGGTTGCGCAGTTCGACGAGCTGATCCGCCGCGGCCGGAACCGGCTGCTCGAGCTCGACGACGGCTCGAAGGTCTTCGCGGAGTGGTACGGCCCGCCGCCGCGCCTCTTCGTCTACGGCGCCGTCGACACCGCCGAGGCGATGTGCCGCGGCGCGAAGCTCCTCGGCTGGCACACGATCGTCGCCGACGCGCGCGCGAAGTTCGCGACGCCCGAGCGGATCCCGTCGGCGGACGAGCTCATCGTCGAGTGGCCGCAGGAGGCGTTCGCGCAGGTGCAGCCCGACCACCAGACGGCGATCGTCGTCCTCACGCACGACGACAAGTTCGACGAGCCGGCGCTCATCGGCGCGCTCGAGACGGAGGCCTTCTACATCGGTGCGCTCGGCTCGCGCCGCAACCAGGAGCGCCGTCGCGAGCGGCTGCTCGAGGCGGGCGTCGAGGAGTCGGCGCTCGAGCGGATCATGGGCCCGTGCGGCCTCGACGTCGGCGCCGACACGCAGGAGGAGACGGCGCTCTCGATCCTCGCGGAGATCCTCGCCGTGCGCGGAGAGCGCGAGGGCGGCTTCCTGAAGCACGCGAAGAAGCGCATCCACGTCGAGGTCGAGTAGCGATTCCGCACGTCGCCTGGCTCTCGGTCGCGCCGGTCAAGTCGATGCGCCTGCACACGGTCGACGACGATCGAGCTCGAGGCGACCGGCGTCCGTGGCGACCGGCGCTTCTACCTCGTCGACGACGAGGGGGCGCTCGTCAACGCCAAGCGCGCTGCCGGCGCTCCTCACCGTGCGGCCCACCGTGGACGACGGGCGCCTGGTCCTCCGGTTCCCGGACGACTCGACGGTCGAGGGCGAGGTGCGCGACTCGGACGAGGCGATCGAGACGAGCTTCTACGGCCGGCCGGTTGCGGGTCGGATCGTCGAGGGGCCGTTGGGCGAGCGCGCTGTCCGAGCTCGCCGGGAAGCCCGTGCGCCTCGCGCGAACGGAGCGCGAGGGCGACGGCTCGACCGCGGGCGAGGCGCCGGCGCGTCGCTCGTCTCGACCGCGTCGCTCGACGCGCTGCGGGCGGCCGCAGGAGTGGACGAGCGCGGTCGACGGGCGCCGCTTCCGGATGACGGTTGGCATCGACGGCGTCGACGCCGCATGCCGAGGACGGCTGGATCGGCTCCCGCGTACGCGTCGGTGGTGCGGTCGTCCTCGTCCGCGAGAACGTCGGGCGCTGCGCCGTCACGACGCGCGACCCGGACACCGGAGTCCGCGATCTGGACACGCTCGGCGCGCATCGCCGAGTACCGCGCGCACATCCCGACGACGGAGCCCTTGCCCTTCGGCGTGTGGTGCGAGGTCGTCGAGCCGGGGCGGGTCGCGGTCGGCGACTCCGTCGAGCCCGACTAGTGGCGACGGCCATCGTCACGGGCGCGGCGCGCGGGATCGGCGAGGCGATCGCGCGGCGGCTCCACGCGGACGGCTACGCGGTTGCGCTCACCGACATCGACGTCGAGGGCGCCGAGCGAGTCGCCGGCGAGCTCGGTGCCGATGCGTTCGAGCACGACGTCCGCGAGCTCGACTCGTGGGAAGCACTGCTCGCGCAGCTCGACGACGTCCACGTGCTCGTCAACAACGCGGCTCGTACGGAGTTCCGCTCGTTCTTCGAGATCGACCTCGACGAGTGGGACGACGTGCTCGCGACGAACCTCCGCGGCACGTACCTGGGATGCCGCGTCGTCGGCGCGCGCATGCGCGAACGCGGCGCGGGGCGGATCGTCAACCTCGCGAGCGACGCGGCGTTCGCGGCGAGCGGTGGCTCGGGCGCTCACTACGCGGCGTCGAAGGCGGGCGTCGTCGCCGTCACGCGCCGAGCCGCGACCGAGCTCGCTCCGCACGGCGTCACCGTGAACGCAGTCGCGCCGGCTGCGATCGACGGGCCGCTCGCGCAGCGAGGTGCTGCGCGACCGGCTCGACGGAGAAGCTCGCCGACATCCCGGTCGGCCGGCTCGGCCGCCCGGAGGAGGTTGCCGCGCTCGTCTCGTTCCTCGTCTCCGACGACGCGGGCTACATCACCGGCGCGACGCTCGACGTCAACGGCGGCGTGCTGATGCGCTGAGTGCGCCGCGCGCCGATTGACCGTACGATCCGTCGGGCGTGCACGGTCTCATCTTCGCCTCGTTTCGGGACTACCTCGTTGACCGAGCACGGCGCGGACGTCGCGCGGGAGGTGCTTGCCGGTGAGCCGCAGTACACGTTGGGCGAGGCGTACCCCGACGAGCAGTTCCTCGAGTTGCTCGAACGCGCGTGTGGGCGAACGGCGCTGTCTCGGGACGAGATCCTGTTCGAGTTCGGTGTCTTCACGGCGGCGACGACCTTCGCGCGCCTGTACTCCGTCCTCTTCAAGGCCTCGCCGACGGCACGCGACTTCCTGCTGACGGTCGAAGTGCCGATCCACGACGTCATCCGTGTCGCGCTACCCGATGCGCGGCCGCCCGAGCTCGCGTTGACGGACCTCGGACAGGACGGCCTCGAGATCGTCTACACGTCGCCGCGCCGTATCTGCGCGATGCTGCGCGGCCTCGTCGAGGGCACGGGGCGCGTCTACGACGAGACGCTCCAGGTGGAGGAGCTCGAATGCATGAACCGCGGAGCGTCGGCCTGCCGGCTCCTCATCCGGTTCCCGTGACGACGCGCCGCGCTGCGCGCTCGCGCACGACGGGTGCGTATTAGAGTCGCCTCGACAATTCCGCCACGAAAGGGGGCACGGTGACGAGCACGGAAACGGGCCTCGGCATCGAGGCGAAGTCGGACGCGATCTACGAGCTCGTCGAAGAAGGATCGAAGGTCGAGCGGGCGGCAACCGGCTTCACGTTCACGGAGGGGCCGATCTGGCACCCGAAGGAGCAGTACCTCCTCTTCTCCGACATGCCGGGCGACGTTCGCCGCAAGTACACGCCCGACGGCACGGTCGTCGAGGTGAGGAACTTCTCGAACAAGTGCAACGGGATGACGTACGACGCCGACCTCAACCTGCTCGTCTGCGAGCACGTCACGAGCTCGCTCGTGAAGGAGAGCCCGGACGGGTCGCGCGAGATCATCGCGCAGGAGTTCGAGGGCGAGGAGCTCAACAGCCCGAACGACGTCTGTGTCCACTCGTCGGGCGCGATCTACTTCTCCGACCCGTGGTACGGGCGCATGCCCGGCTTCGGGCATCCGCGCAAGCGGCGGCTCGGCTTCCAGGGCGTGTACCGCATCGCGCCGGGTGGGGGCGATCCGGAGCTCATCGTCGGTCGCGACGAGTTCGAGATGCCGAACGGGATCTGCTTCTCTCCGGACGAGTCGCTCTTCTACATCAACGACACGCCCGGGGCGTACATCAAGGTCTACGACGCCGCGCCGGACGGGTCGATCTCGAACGGCCGGATGTTCTTCGAGGGCGTCGGCTCGGGCGTCATCGAGGAGGGCATCCCGGACGGGATGAAGTGCGACGAGCGCGGGAACATCTGGGTGACCGGGCCGGGCGGGATCTGGGTGATCTCGGCAGCCGGAGAGCACCTCGGCACGATCCTCGTCCCCGAGAACACGGGCAACCTCACGTGGGGCGGCGAGGACTGGCACACGCTCTTCATCCCGAGCTCCACCTCGCTCTACACCATCAGGACGATCGTCGGACCGCGGCACGAGCCGTACATGGGCTAAGGAGGACTGCATGAACGACGAAGGGCTGACCCTGGACGCGTCGCGCTGCGCGCTGATCATCCAGGACCTGCAGAACGACGTGATGATCGACGGCGGCGCGTTCGCCGAGACCGGGGCACCGGATCACGCGCGAGAGCAGAACGTCGTCGCGAACGTGAAGGCGCTCGCCGAGACGTGCCGGAGCAAGGGCATTCCGGTGATCCACGTCCACTACATCGTCGAGCCGGGCGCGCCGGGGCTGAAGCTGAACGCGCCGCTCTTCCAGGGCGTGAAGGACGCGGGTGCGCTCGTCCGCGACTCCTGGGGCGCCGCTCCCGCCGAGGGCCTCGAGCCGCAGGACGGCGACTTCGTCGTCCAGAAGATGCGGATGAGCGCCTGGCAGGGGACGCGCCTCGAGAACCTGCTCGCGGGGCTCGGACGCGACACGATCATCGTCACCGGCGCCTGGACGAACATGTCCATCGAGCACACGTCGCGAACGGGCGCCGACAAGGGCTTCTTCATGGTCGTGCCCGAGGACGGGTGCTCCACGATGAACGCCGACTGGCACAACGCGTCGATCAACTACGCGTTGCAGAACGTCTCGACCGTGACGACGTGTGCGGCGGTGACGGAAGCGCTCGCCGGCGTTCCCGCCGGCGTGTAACGGCATCGAGGAGGGTGGCCGTGGTCTGCGGCCAACGGTCACCCTCCGAGCCGTCGCGCTAGTAGTCGAACTCGACGCGGATATCTGCGAGGTCGCACGGGCTGGGGTCGGTCGGCTCGAGCGACGCGAGGAACCACTGTCCGCGGGTCTCCGCTCGCGCCGCCCGCCCACCCGATGGCACGAACGAATGCGCCGGTCGCGCCGGCGGGCATGATGCCAACGACGTGCGGCCGGCATCTCGGCCGACGCCGGGATGACGAGCTTGTACGTGCCCCCTTCTTCGAGCTCCTTCGGGTCGAAGCAGCTCATTCTCCCGCCGTAGACGATGCCGCCACGTTCCGCCCACGCTGCACGCAGCCCATTTCCGAGTCGTCGATCTCGTAGAAGACGTCGATGGGATCGCCGTCGTCGGTCGAATAGATCTGGCCGACGGCGAGCCCGCCGGCGCTCGTCGCGTCGTCGTCATCGAGCATCAACATGGCGAGCCCGGCGACGAGAAGGATGCAGCCGCCTGCGACGACGACGGCTCGACGTCGGAAGAGCGGCTCCACGCGCTCGATTATCGTGCACCCGTGACCGCGGTCGAGCTTCCGCTCCTGCAGCGGCAGGCGTACGTGGACGGGGCGTGGGTCGACGCCGACTCCGGCGAGACCTTCCCCGTCGTCGAACCCTGCGACCGGCGAGGTGGTCGCCGAGGTGCCGCGGATGGGCGCTGCCGAGACGCGACGCGCGCTCGCGGCCGCCGAGCGTGCGCTTCCAGCGTGGAAGGCGCGCACCGCGAAGGATCGCGCCCGCGTGCTCCGGCGACTCGCCGACCTCATGCTCGAGCACGAGGACGACCTCGCGCGGCTCATGGTGACCGAGCAGGGGAAGCCGCTGGCCGAGGCGCGCGTCGAGGTCGCGTACGCCGCCTCCTTCTACGAGTGGTTCGGCGAGGAGGCGAAGCGCGTCTACGGCGACACGATCCCGAGCCCGTGGCCGGACAAGCGGATCCACGTGACGAAGGAGCCCGTCGGCGTGACGGCAGGCATCACGCCCTGGAACTTCCCCGCCGCGATGCCGACGCGGAAGTCCGCTCCCGCGCTCGCGGCCGGCTGCACGATGGTGCTGAAGCCGGCCGAGCAGACGCCGCTCTGCGCGCTCGCCATCGCGGCGCTCGCCGAGGAGGCCGGCGTGCCCGCCGGCGTCTTCTCCGTCGTCACGGGTGCCGCCGAGGACGCGCCCGCGATCGGCGGCGAGATGACCTCGAGCCCGATCGTGCGAAAGCTCGGCTTCACGGGCTCGACGGAGGTCGGGAAGCTCCTCATGGCGCAGTGCGCGCCGGGGCTCAAGAAGATCTCGCTCGAGCTCGGCGGGAACGCGCCGTTCATCGTCTTCGACGACGCCGACCTCGACGGAGGCGGTCGCGGGCGCGATCACGTGCAAGTTCCGCAACTCCGGGCAGACCTGCATCTCCGCGAACCGGATGCTCGTGCAGGAGGGGATCTACGACGACTTCCTCGCCGGCGTTCACCGAGGCCGTTCGCGCGCTCAAGGTGGCCGACGGCTTCACCGAAGGCGTGAACGTCGGGCCGCTCATCGACGAGCCTGCCGTCGAGAAGGTCGAGCGCCACGTGGCCGACGCCGTCGAGCGTGGGGCCGAGGTGCTGGCGGGCGGAGAGCGGATCGAAGGCCAGTTCTTCCAGCCGTCGGTGCTCGTCGGCGTGACGGCCGAGATGGCGATGAGCTGCGAGGAGACGTTCGGCCCGGTCGCCGGGATCGCTCGCTTCTCGACCGAGGACGAGGCCGTCCGCATCGCCAACGACACGCCGTACGGCCTCGCCGCGTACTTCTACTCGCAGGGACTCGGCCGCGTGAACCGCGTGGCCGAGGCGCTCGAGTACGGCATCGTCGGCATCAACACCGGGCTCATCTCGACCGAGGTCGCGCCGTTCGGCGGCGTGAAGGAGTCCGGGATGGGGCGCGAGGGCTCGTCGTACGGGATCGACGAGTGGCTCGAGCTCAAGTACTGGGCGATCGGCGGGATCGCGTGCAGTGATCGTCGAGCAGCGCGACTACCACGTGCACACGGGGAAGCTCCCCGAGGTGCTGCGGCTCTACGAGGAGGAGGGGATCCCGATCCAGCAGGAGATCCTCGGCGGCCTCGTCGGCGCGTTCACGACCGAGATCGGTGCGCTCTCGACGTACTCGACCCTCTGGCGCTACGACTCGTTCGCCGAGCGCGAGGAGCGGCGGGCGCGGCTCCAGGCCGACCCGCGCTGGAAGGAGTTCCTCGCGAAGGTGCAGCCGCTCTTCCACACGCAGCAGAACCGGATTCTCGTCCCGACCTCGTTCTCGCCGCTCGCGTGAGCGCGCTCGACTGGCAAGGTCGCAATCGTCACGGGCGGCGCGCAGGGGATCGGTGCTGCGATCGCGTCCGGGCTCGAGGCCGAGGGCGCGACCGTCGTCGTCGCAGACCTGAAGCCACCGGAGGGCGGCATCCGCGCCGACGTCGCGTCCGAGGCGGACGTGGCCGCGATGGTCGAGGAGACGCTCGAACGGCATGGCCGCATCGACGTCCTCGTCAACAACGCCGGCCTCTACGCCTCGCTCGAGATGCGCGCGTTCACGGAGATCCCGCTCGAGGAGTGGAACCGCGTGATGGAGGTCAACGTCGCGTCGATGTTCCTCACGAGCCGCGCGGTCGTGCCGGTGATGCGCGAGCAGGGCGGCGGCAAGATCGTGAACATCTCGTCGGGCACGCCGTTCCGTGGCGTCCCGTTCCTCCTGCACTACGTGACGTCGAAGGGCGCGATCGTCGCGTTCACCCGCGCGCTCGCGAAGGAGCTCGGCCGCGACTCGATCCACGTGAACTGCGTCGCGCCCGGGTTCACGATGTCGGACGGCGTGAAGTCGCATCCCGAGGTCGTCGAGAAGCTGCGCGACGTGTCCGTCGCGTCGCGGACGCTCCAGCGCGACCAGGTGCCCGAGGACGTCGTCGGCGCGGTCGTCTTCCTCTGCACGCCGGCGGCCGACTTCATCACCGGTCAGACGATGGTCATCGACGGCGGCCAGTACTTCCATTGATCTTCGCGCTCTCCCCGTCGACCCACGACGCGAAGCACCGGATCGAGCACGAGCTCGAGGACGGGACGCGGCTCGTCTGGGAGCTGCTCGATCGCGCGCCGCCTGACGCTCTCGTCGCCGTGGAGGTCGACGTCCCCGACCGGGTGGATCGCCCGACTCGACCGGGTCGACTTCCCGCCCGGAGGCATCGCGCACCGGCACGTGCATCCAGGGCCCGGGATCCGCAGGATCCTGCACGGCGAGTTGACCATCGACCGTGAAGGCGGCGAGCCGCAGACGTACCGCGCGGGCGAGGCCTGGTTCGAGGGCGCGGACGATCCCGTCCTCGCGACTGCCTCGGCGACACAGGACACCGCATTCGTCCGCGTCATGCTCCTGCCTGCCGAGTGGGCGGGGCGCCGCACGATTCGCTACCTCGACCCCGCCGACGAGGACAAGCCGCGACTCCAGCGCGCCGCGATCCTGCGCGAGGTGCCGCTGTGAGGACGGGCGGGCAGATCCTCGTCGACCAGCTCGAGCTGAACGGCGCGGACCTCGCGTTCTGCCTCCCCGGCGAGAGCTACCTCCCCGTGCTCGACGCGCTGTACGACTCGCCGATCCGGCTCGTCACGTGCAGGCACGAGCAGGGCGCTGCGAATGCGGCAGAGGCGTACGGGAAGCTGACGGGCCGCCCCGGGATCTGCCTCGTCACGCGTGGGCCCGGCGCGACGCAGGCCGCGGTCGGCGTGCACACCGCGAAGCAGGACTCCTCGCCGATGATCCTGCTCGTCGGCCAGGTGCCGCGCGCGTTCCGCGGGCGCGAGGCGTGGCAGGAGCTCGACTACGGCGAGGTCTTCGGCGGCATCGCGAAGGCCGCGTGGGAGATCGACACCGTCGACCGCATTCCCGAGCACATGGCCGAGGCGTTCTCGATCGCTCTCTCCGGCAGGCCCGGGCCGGTCGTGCTCGCGCTTCCGGAGGACGTCCTCGCGGAGGAGTCCGCCGTTGCGGATGCTGCGCCCGTTCGAGGCCGAGGCCGTCGCACCGGAAGCGGACGATCTCGATCGGCTGCGCAAGCTGCTCGTCGGCGCCGAGCGGCCGCTCGTCGTCGTCGGAGAGGGTGGCTGGACTGCGGAGACGAGCCGCGACGTGCAGGCGTTCTGCGAGGCGAACGAGCTTCCTGTCGCGTGCGCGTTTCGGTGCCAGGACTTCGTCGACAACCGCTCGCCGAGCTACGTCGGCGTGCTCGGCGTCGCGATGGACGAGGCGATCGCCGGGCGGCTGCGCGACGCCGATCTCGTGCTCGCGATCGGCGGCCGACTCGGCGAGGTGCCCGACGCGCCGCTACACGCTCCTCGAGCCGCCGAACCCGAAGCAGACGCTCATCCACGTCCATCCGGATCCGGACGAGCTCGGTCGCGTGTACGAGCCCGAACTCGCGATCGCAGCGACGCTGCCCGAGCGTCGCGTCCGCGCTGCTCGCGCTCGACCCGGTGGAGCCGCGCTGGAGCGAGTGGACACGGGACGCGCGCTCCGACTACGAGCGAACCCTGGAGCACGAGCCGATGGAGGGCGACGTCGACCTCGGCGAGATCATGGCCTTCCTGCGGCAGCGGCTTCCCGGCGACGCGGTTCAGACGTGCGGCGCGGGCAACTTCACCGTCTGGGCGCACCGCTTCGCGCAGTTCACCCAGTTCGGCACGCAGGCCTGTCCGCGCAGCGGATCGATGGGGTACGGGCTTCCGGCTGCCGTCGCCGCACAGCTGATCCATCCGGACCGTCTCGTCGTCTGCTTCACCGGCGACGGCGACTTCGTCATGAGCTCGCCCGAGCTCGCGACGGCCGTGCAGTACGACCTGCCGATCGTCGTGCTTCTCGTGAACAACGGCATGTACGCGACGATCCGCATGCACCAGGAGCGCCAGTTCCCCGGCCGCGTCGTCGGCACCGACCTCGAGAACCCGGACTTCCCGGCGCTCGCGAGCGCGTACGGTGCGCACGGTGAACGAGTCGCGCGCACGGCAGACTTCGAGGCCGCGTTCGAGCGGGCACTGGCCTCCGGGAAGCCCTCCGTGCTCGAGCTTCCCGTCGACCCCGAGCGGATCAGTCCGCGCGTGAAGCTGAGCGAGCTACGGAAGGGAGCAGCATGAGCCGCGAGGAGATCCGCGTCGACCGGCCTCGCCGCGCCGATCTCGCACTTCACCGACGCCGTCCTCGCCGGCGGCTTCCTGCACGTCTCCGGGATCGTCGCGGTGGACGGTGACGGCCGGCTCGTGGGCGGAGACGACGTCGTCGCCCAGACCCGACAGGTCTTCGAGAACATGCGCGCGATCCTCGAAGCAGGTGGCTGCGGCTTCGACGACGTCGTCAAGGTGACCGTGTTCCTCACCGACATCGACGACCGTCCGCTCATCAATCCGGTGCGGCAGGAGGTCTTCGGCTCGACGCGACCGGCGTCGACGCTCGTCGAGGTGCCGCGCCTCGCGGTCGACGGCGCGAAGGTCGAGATCGAGTGCGTGGCGCTCGTCCCGTGAGTGACGACCCGTACAACGCCTTCATCACGCGGGTCGAGCCCGGCGAGCCTGGCACGGGACCGCTCGCGGGGAGGACGCTCGCGGTCAAGGATCTCTTCGACACCGCCGGCCTGCGCACCACGTACGGCTCGGGGCTCTACGCGGATCACGTCCCCGAGCGGAATGCGACCGCCGTCCAGCGACTGCTCGACGCCGGCGCCGTCCTCGTCGGCAAGACGCATCTGCCCGAGTTCGCCTGGGGCGTTCTCGGCGACAGCCAGTGGTACGGCACCTGCCTGAACCCGGTTCATCCGGGCAAGACGACGGGCGGCTCGTCCAGCGGATCCGCCGCGGCGCTTGCCGCGGGCATGTGCGAGCTTGCGCTCGGCTCCGACACGGGCTGCTCGATCCGGCTTCCTTCTGCGGCCTGCGAGGTCGTGGGTCTCAAGTCGCAATGGGGTCTGATTCCGACCGAGGGCGCTTTTCCGCTCAGCCCGACGCTCGATACGGTCGGGCCGATGGCCCGGAGCGTCGAGGACGCCGCGCTCATGTGGTCGGTGCTTGCGCAGCAGCCGGTACCCGAGCCGAGGCTCGCCGGACTCACGGTCGGTCTGCTGCGGCAGGCTCCCGGAATCGGTGATGGACGCGAGACGGAGAAGAGCGATGCCGCAGAGGTGTGGGTCGCCGATCTCGAACGGCTCGGCGCTCGAGTCGTCGAGGCACGCGTGCCGGAGCCGAGCGCGAACACGTGGCCGCACTTCCAGCACGAGGCGCTGCAGTCGCACGCGACGACCTTCCCGAGCCGCGCAGACGAGTACGGCGAGCTCATGCAGACGAAGCTCCGCGCGGCGCAGCGCGCGACCCCGGAGGCGATCGAAGCCGGCTATCGCGCGATCGTCGAATGGCGTCGCCATGAGCCCGAGGTCGACCTCTACGTCAGCCCGTGCTACTCCATCGAGCTGCCGGACGAGGATGCCGACGAGCTCGAAGTGCGACTGCCGCTGACGTCGTTCCTGCGCTGGGTGAACCTCACGGGCTGGGCCGGCCTCGCCGATCGCGAACATGCAGTTCGTCGCGCCGCGCGACGAGGTCGTGCTCGCCGCCGGCCTCGCCTGGGAACGCCGGCTAGACGACGCCGACTCGACGGTTCGCGTTGAAAGCGCGCAGCGACGTTGGTACGTTCGCCTGCGCCGGTGGCCGAGCGAATTCGCGCCTGGGGAGTCGTAGGAACCGTGCCGCGCGCCGCCGCGGCCGCGCTCGTCGTGTTCACGATCCTCTTCGTGCTCGTGATCGCGAACCCGCCCGACGAGTTCGGCGGAGGTAACTGGCGAACGACGAACACCGGATCTGCGCTGGACGATCCGAGCTCGTTCCTGACGACAGTGCTCGACGGTCTCACGTTCGCCGGGCTGCTCTTCATCGTCGCGAGCGGCTTCTCGCTCATCTTCGGGCTCATGCGCGTCGTCAACATGGCCCACGGCGCCTTCTACCTCCTCGGCGGGTACATCGCGTACGAGGTTCAGCAGCGGATGACCGGGTCCGGATTCGGGCTCAACCCGACCGAGGTCAACACGCTCGAGTGGGTCGTCCCGTGGCTCATCGCGATGGTGTGCATCGGCGTGTTCGGCCTCGCGGTGCAGCAGCTCCTGCTGCGCTGGAACCAGGGGCAGGATCTCCGTCAGGCGCTCATCACGATCGCGGTCTCGGTGATCGTCGCCGACCAGGTCATCGCTCACTTTCCCCGGACGGTGCCGGCCGGGACGCAGCCGTACGGCGGCAACGCTGTCAGCATCTCGTGGCCGGGGTGGACGAACCGGCTGGTCGACCTGCACGTCGGCGGGGTCAGCTACTCGCTGTCGCGACTCACGATGCTCGGTCTGGGGATCGCGGTGGGACTTGCGCTGTTCCTCTGGCTGCACAAGACGAAGACGGGCATGGTGATTCGAGCGGGCGTCGACGACCGGCAGATGGCCTCGGCGATCGGGATCAACATCCAGACGACGTTCGCGATCGCCTTCCTCGTCGGCTCCGCGCTCGCGGCGTTCGGCGCAACGGTCGGCGGCTCGCAGGCGTCGATCGCGCAGGGACGCGACGGCGAGTGGCTCCTGTTCTCGCTCGTCGTCGTGATCATCGGCGGCATGGGCTCGCTCGCGGGAGCCGCGGTCGGCTCGGTGCTCTACGGGCTCGTGTTCGCGTTCGCGGTCGCCTACCTGCCGACGGCCGGCAGCGACTGCTGCACGCAGTACTCGGTCGTGCTCACGTTCGCGCTCATGGCGCTCGTCCTCGCCTTTCGTCCGCAAGGGCTCTTCGGGAGAGCGACGTGACGATCGACGCGACGAAAGTGTTCACCGAGCGCGCGATCGGCGTAGGCGCGCTCGTGCTCGCGGTGCTCGCGCCGGCCCTCGTCTCGGGCTTCTGGCTGAACTCGATCCTGACGCAGGCGCTCATCCTCGGGATCGGCGCCGCGAGCCTCATCTTCCTCTCGGCCTACGGCGGGATGATCTCGCTCGCCCAGACCGGGCTCATGGGAATCGCGGGCTACGCGCTGGCGAACATGGTCACGCAGAACGTTCCCGGCGGCGAGACCAAGGGCCTCTTGCTCGGCTGGGATCCGACGCTGGCGCTCGTCGCTGCGGTCCTGCTGACGGTCGGGATCGGACTGCTCTTCGGTGCGGTCGCGTCGCGGAGCTTCGGGATCTACTTCCTCATGCTGACGCTCACCTACACGGTGATCGCGTTCCTGTTCGTCGGCTCGGTCACGCTCATCGGTGGCTTCTCGCCGGTAGCCGGTGTCGACCGCTACACGCCGGGCTTCATCGGTGACATCGCCAACGATCGTCAGCGCCTCTACTACATCACGCTCATCACGGTCGTCTTCGTGTACGTGCTGATCCGCTACCTGGTGCGCACGCCGTTCGGGATCTCGCTCCAGGGCATTCGCGACGACCCGGTGCGGATGGCCTCGCTCGGCTACAACGTCGCGCTCCATCGAACGCTGGCGTTCGGCATCGGCGCGTTCATCGCCGCCCTTGCCGGTGTCCTGTACGCCTGGTGGTTCGGGCAGCTGTCGCCGACCACGATGGGGCTCGACGCGACGATCCAGATGCTCATCATCGCCGTCATCGGTGGGCTGCGCCGGATCGAGGGCGCCTGGCTCGGCGCGATCGCGTTCCTCTTCATCACCAACGAGATCACGAACCGCATACCGTCGTCCGGGCCTCCCGGTGATCGGTGGCACGTTCAACACCGTGATCGGGTTCATCTTCCTCGCGATCGTCATCGTCTCGCCCGACGGCCTCATGGGCCTGTGGGATCGAATGTGGGATGCGCTGCGTCGGCGAGGCAGTCCGCCCACGGCGGAGGCCGAGGGCGAGCCTGCGGCGGTCGCGCCGTCGTGACGAGGAGGTGGAACCGGCGAGACGAGTTGGCGTAGGCTCATCCGTGCTGGTACCAAGTCAGGAACGTGCAGGCACCGAGAAGGAGGGTCATATGAAAGTAGGTAAGTGGAAGCTCCTGCTTCCGCTGGCGCTGCTCGCAGTCGGCGCGATGATCGGGACGTCGGGCGCGCTCGCCACGCCGGAGCAGGCGAACGACGTGAAGTTCGCGATCATGACCGACTGCAAGGGCGCATTCGCGTTCGGGTACGAGGTCGACACGGCCGGCACCATCGCGGCTCTCTCGCAGTACGCGGGCGCGAAGCCCAAGAACCGCAAGAAGCCGTCTGCCGGCATGACCGGCGGCACGGCAGGTGGCAAGGCCCTCAACCTCGTGGGGATCGGCTGCGGCGACGAGACACCTGCTCTCGCGCTCAAGGAGACCCGCCGCCTCATGGTCCAGCTCAAGGCCGACATCATGGTCGGCCCGCTGTCCGGGGACGAGGCCGTGACGATCGCGAACTGGGCGAAGGCGAACCCGCAGAAGACCGTGATCATCGGCACGGCCGGATCGCAGGATCCGACGATGCAGATCGCGCCGAAGAACCTCTTCCGTTACCACGGCGACGGCGCCCAGTGGAACGCGGGCCTCGGGGAGATCGTCTACAAGAAGCTCGGCTGGCGCACGGCCGCGCTCATCGGTGACGACTACAGCTTCCCGTGGACCTCGGCCGCAGGCATCATCGCCGACTTCTGCGGAATCGGCGGCAAGATCACGAAGCGCGTGTGGACTCCGCCGGCAGGTGGCGACTACGCGCCGTTCATCCGCCAGCTCCCGCGGCCGAACCAGGTCGACGGGTACTTCTGGCTGGTCGGAGGAGCGAACACGAGTGCAGCGCTGACCGCGTTCGAGCAGGCGTACGGGCCGCTCAACGCCGAGGCAGCACTCGGGGAACCTCTTCCTGTACTTCCTGGGCGCCAACACGACGGTCGCGCCGCGGCTCGTCGGGTGCGTACATCGGTGGCTTCGGCACGTTCCAGACCGGTGGTCTGAAGAAGGCCGCAGGCCGTCAACTACGTGAGGAACGCGAGCAAGTGGTTCGCGAGCGCAGAACGTGAACGACGGGTTCTTCTACAACTACTGGAACGCCGCCTGGGCGATGGTCCAGGGGCTGGACAGGTCGAACGGTGCAGGTCGGAGCGGCGCTGCAGCGTGCGATGCCGCGCTACGCTCAAGCCCGGCTTCCAGGTCGCCAACAACGGCGTCCTGAGGCTCGACAGCCGCCGCCAGGCGATCCAGGATCAGTACCCGCTCCAGATCACCAAGGCAACGGGTGACGGGCTCGGTCACGACGACGATCGTGGGCTACGTCCCGAACGTCGACCAGACGTTCGGCGGCTACTTCGGCCCGAACAAGCCCGCCGCCGGGCCGGAACTACCCGGCCTGCGTGAAGCGCAAGCTCCCGTGGCAGGGCAAGATCAAGGTCGTCAAGAACGGCGTCATCACCAACGCGGACATCAAGTAGGTCGGTGACCGAAGCAGCACCGTCCGTCGAACACGCCGCGCCGACCCTCCGCTTGCGGGGGGTCGGCCGGCGGTTCGGCGGGCTTCTCGCCGTGCGACGACGTCGATCTCGACGTCGTCCACGGCGAGCGACGCGCGATCCTCGGCCCGAACGGTGCAGGGAAGACGACGCTCTTCAACGTCATCTGCGGCGACATTCCCGCCTCGTCCGGCACGGTGGAGCTCTTCGGCGAGGACGTCACGAAGACGACCGGCGCGGTACCGGGCGAAGGTCGGGCTCGCGCGCACCTACCAGCAGTCGCGCCTGTTCCTCGGCCTCACCGTCGAGGACTCGATCTACCTGTCCATCGTCGGCGTCGAAGGCGGGCGTCTTCGCCCGGTGCTCCTTCCCGGCCGCGAGCGCGAGATTCGCGAACGGGCTCGCACGGCGGCCGGCAAGGTCGCGATCTCCCACAAGCTCGGCGAGGTCGTCGGCTCGCTGTCCCACGGCGAGCATCGTCAGGTCGCGATCGCCATGGCCCTCGCAGCCGAGCCGCAGGCGCTCATGCTCGACGAGCCGGCGTCGGGGCTCTCGCGCGGGGAGCGACAGCTCCTCACGGAGCTCCTGCTCGGCCTCGACCGCGAGATCACGCTGATCCTCATCGAGCACGACATGGACATCGCGCTCACCGTCGCCGAGCGGGTGACGATGATGCACGACGGCCGCGTGATCGTCGAGGGCACGCCGGACGAGATCCGCGCCAACGAGACCGTGCACGACCTCTACCTCGGCCGCGGCTACGGGCATGAGTGAGGCGGCCGTCGCTCCCGTCGCGGCGCCAGGCGCCTGCTCGAGATCTCGGGGCTGAACGCGTACTACGGCAGCGCCCAGGCGCTCGAGGACGTGAACTTCTCGATGGGTCACGAGTCGATCGCGATCGTCGGGCGAAACGGGATGGGGAAGACGACGCTCTGCAACGCGATCATGGGGATCTCGCCGCCGCGCGCTCACGGCTCGATCCTCTTCGACGGCGCAGGAGCTCGTCGGCGTCGCCTCGCACAAGATCGCGCGGCGCGGGATCGGCTACGTGCCGCAGGGACGCCGCTTGTTCCCGTCCCTGACGGTCGACCAGCACCTGCGCATCGCATCGCGCGGCGGGTCGTCGAACGGGGCAGCGAGTGGACGCGCGAGCGTGTCTACGAGCTCTTCCCGCGCCTCGCCGAGCGCAAGGGGAACGGCGGCGCGCAGCTCTCCGGCGGTGAGCAGCAGATGCTCGCGATCGGCCGGCGCGCTCGTGACCAACCCGAGGATCCTCGTGATGGACGAGCCGTCCGAGGGCCTGGCGCCCGCGGTCATCGAGGGGCTGATCGAGACCTTCAAGCACCTCGAGGAGGACGGCCTGGCGATCCTCCTCATCGAGCAGAACCTCGGCGTCGCGACCGCGCTCGCCGAACGGCAGCTCGTCATGATCGGCGGCAGCATCGCGGCCGAGACGACGGCGAGCGCGCTCTCGAGGCGATCCCGACCTCCAGCGCCGCTACCTCGGCGTCGAGCCGCTCGCGCACTAGCCTTCCGGCTCCCTTGCGTCGCCTGACGACGATCCTCCGCCTGCTCGTCGGCGCTGCTCGTCGTGAGTCGCGGCGCTGTCGGCGGCCGCGGGCTGCGGCGGGCGACGACCCGCGGGCTCGGACATCGCATTCGTCAGCAGCCGCGACGGCGACTACGCGATCTTCGTGATGGCGGCCGACGGTGGAGGCGCAGCGGCGGCTGACCGAGCCCGACGGCGACCCGACCGACGAGAACGCGACCGTTCTTCCAGATCGAGCCCGCCTGGTCCGCGGACGGCGCGCGGATCGCGTTCGCGAGCGGGCGGAGCGGGACCTCCGACATCTACGTGATGAACGCGGACGGAACCGGTACGACGCAGCTGACGGATACCACGGACAACGACACGCATCCGACGTGGTCTCCCGACGGGAGCACGATCGCCTTCGCCCGGGCGGGTGACATCTACATCGATGAGACGCCGACGGCTCGAACGCCCGCCGGATCTCCGACATCACCGCCGAGGAGTCCGACCCGGCCTGGTCGCCCGGCGGCGAGCTCATCGCGTACGTCCGCCGCACGCCCGGAACGCCCGTGAGCAACGTCTGGGTCATGGATCCGGACGGATCCGAGCCGCCATGCGTTGACCAGCCAGGATGGGCGGACGTTCACCCCGTCGTGGTCGCCGGACGGCGCGCGCCTCGTGTTCGCGACGAACGCGGAGGGCGAGGTCTACGAGCTCTTCACGATCGGGGTCGACG
Source organism: uncultured Gaiellaceae bacterium (assembly GCA_963744285.1). Classification (GTDB taxonomy): domain Bacteria; phylum Actinomycetota; class Thermoleophilia; order Gaiellales; family Gaiellaceae; genus GMQP-bins7. Next base: position 43,416 of record CAVUTA010000012.1, read on the forward strand.
GGAAAGGGCTCCGCAGCGTCGCGCCGACGGCGGGCGACAACTTCGAGCCGTCGTGGTCGCCCGACGGATCGAAGATCGCCTACCAGGAGGCCGGAGCGATCTTCACCGTCGAGCTGGGCGGAGGCGAGGTCGAGAAGCTCACCGACAACGCGAACAACGACTCGTCACCGGCCTGGAATCCGCAGCCGCCGTCCGGCGACGAGTAGCGCTCAGAACGTTCCGTAGCGCTCGTACGCCTCGAGCGGCGGCATGCCGTCGCGCACGGCGACGCGGATCTCGCTCTCGGTCGCGGCCTTCTGCTCCGCCTCGGTGAGGACGTCCTCGGCGATCGCATGGGGAACGACGACCACGCCGTCGTCGTCCCCGACGATCCAGTCTCCTGGCTCGATCGCGCACACGGCCGATCGTCACCGGAACCTGCGTCGCCTCGAGCTCCCAGCGCCACGTCGAGTCCTCGGGCGTGACGAAGCGGGTGAAGACCGGGAAGCCCTCGTCGCGGATGAAGGAAACGTCGCGGCAGCCGCCGTCGAGGACGCAGCCGGCGACGCCGCGCGCCTTCAGCGAGGTCACGGACAGCTCGCCGAGGTGCGCGGACACGTCCTGGTCGCAGGCATAGACGGCGACGTGTCCTGCGGGCACGTCTCCGAGCATCGCGAGAACCTTGCGGATGGCTGCGTCGTACGACGCCGAGTCCGGATTGGCGGCGGGGCCGCCCTTCACCGTGTAGGCGGGCCCGGCGACGCGCGTTCCGGGCTCGAGTGGGCGGATCGAGGGTGGGAGCGTCTGGTCGTGAAGGCCGCGCGCGTCGAGGATGTCCGCGAGCGCGGCGGTGTAGATCGCTGCGAAGCGGTCTCTCACGGCTCCTAAGCCCAGAACGCTTCGAAGGCGTCCGGATCGCTCGGGAGCGCGAGCACGTGCTGCACGAGCCCGTCCTCGAAGCGGAAGAGCAGCACCTGGTCGAGCTCGAGCGTCCGCCCGTCGCGCCTTCCGCGCGCTCGATAGAGCGCCGCTGCCCGATCGTCGCTCGCGAGCACGTCGATGAGCTCGGAGCCGTAGGTTCCGCCCGTCTCGCGCGGGAGCTTCGCGAGGAAGCGGAAGATCGCCTCGCGCCCCGCGTACGTGCCGGCCATCACGCCGCGCCCGGGAACGATCCACGCAGCGTCGTCGGCGAAGAGGCCGCGGAGCGCCAGACCCTCCTTGCGGGCGAAGGCGTCGAAGATCTTGCGGACGACCGCACCGTTCTCAGCTGCGGACACGTCCCTCCTCCCAGCGGGAGATGAGGCCGTTCACGTGCCGCCGCTGCACGTCCGAGAAGGGAGCGAGCTCGACGAGGCGGCGCACCTCGTCCGGGTCGTCGTGGAGGATCGCGGCCTCGAGGCGCTCCCGTTGCGGAGTCGGCTGGCGGAGCTGTCTCCTCAACCAGCGCAAGAGGCTCACGGCCGCCTGATCCGTCATGCGGTCAGGCTATCGCGGCTCTAGAGGCTTGGCTTCAGTCGGTCTTCTCGTCGTCCGAGTCGGCGGCTGCCTGCGCGTCGTCCTCGGAGAGGCTGTACGCGCTCAGGCGATTCGAGAGGCCTTCCATCCATCCGACCTCGCCGCCCTCGTCTCCCGGCTCGGCCGACTCGGTCGAGCGCTTCGACGTGTTCGGCTCGGCGGGCGGCCGGCGACGCGGTGCGCGACGACTCTCGCGCGTGTCGTCGTCGTCGCGATCGGCGCGCGGGGTCGGGAACGCCGTCACGGGCGGGAAGTACAGCCCCGCGGCCTCGGAAGGAGCCTGATCGGACTTGTCCTGCGCGCGGGGAGCTTCGAAGACGGGTTTCGGCGGCGCCGGCGGGGGCGGGGCGGGGCGCGGCGCCTGCGGGTTGGCGGGATCGATGACGTAGTCGGGGAGCGGCCCGAGATCCTCTTCCTCCTCGGGCTCCAAGAGCGATTCGACCGGCGCAGGAGGCGGCGTCGGGCTCGGCGCTCGGCTCGACGACGAACTCGGGGAGCGGGCCTGACAGATCGGGCTCCGGCTCCGGTGCGGGGATGACGACCGGCGCAATCTCGTCGGGCTCGTCGATGACGTAGTCGGGCAGGCCCGACGACTCGATCACGTCGAGCTCGCGGGACGAGCGATGCGTCTGGCCGGATCTCCTCGGGCTCGGGGACGGCGACCAGGGAGGGCGGCTCCACTTCAGCGTCCGGCTCCGGCTCGGACATCGGTTCAGGGGGCGGCTCTGCTTCGGGCGCAACCTCGAGGACGATCGGCTCCGGGCTCGTCGGCTCCGGCTCCAGCTCGGGCTCCGGCTCGGCCACCGCCTCCGCGGCTATCGGCTCAGGCTCCGGCTCCTCGGCGACGACGATCTCAGGCTCGGGTTCCGGCTCTGGCTCGACCTGCGGGAGGGGCATGAGCTCGGCCACCGGCTCGAGCGGCTCGGGCTCGGCCTCGGGAAGGGGTGCCGCCTCCGCGGCGACGGGCTCGGGCGTGACGGCCGGCTCCGGGACGGGCTCGGCCTCGATGATCGGGAGCGGAGGCTCGACCGCGAGCGGCTCGACCACTGCGGGCTCGAGCGGAACGGGCTCGACCACCATGGGCTCGACGGCGGCGGGCTCCACCGGAACGGGCTCTACCACGATCGGCTCGGGCGCGGGGACGAACGCGACCTGGGCCTCGGGCTCCGGGGAAGCATCGATGCGCGGCGAGAACTCGCCGTCGAATGGCGGCGGCGCAGGTGTGGGCGGTGTCTCGGGCTCGGTCGTCGGCGGCATGTCCCAGAGAGGCCGACCGTGGAGTGGTCGGTCGCGTAGTTCGTGGCGGCTGACCTTCCAGCCGACCCTCGGGAGCTCGTCGACGAAGACGATCTCGCGCGGAACCTGCCGGTTGGGAAGAGTCTGCGAGACGAACTGGCGGAGCTCGGCCTCGAGTTGCTCCGAGCCTCCATCGGCCGCCTTCGGCACGACGAACGCGCGGACGAAGTGGCCGCCTCGCTGGAGATCCCGAATGCCGACGACCGCAGTCGCGGCGATCGCCGGGTGGCCGTCGAGGACGCGCTCGACGTCGTACGGGCCGAACGTGCGGCCGCCGCTCGAGATGACGTCCTCGGCGCGGCCGACGAACGTGAAGTAGCCCTCCTCGTCGACGTGCGCGACGTCGCCGGTCAGGTACCAGTCGCCGAGGAAGGCAGACTTCGTCTCCTCCGGAAGCTCCCAGTAGCCGGCGAACAGCGTCGGCGGTCGGCCCCGCACGGCGAGGTCGCCCTCGATGCCGGCGGGAAGCTCGTTGCCCTGGTCGTCGATCACGGCGACGTGATGACCCGGGAGCGCGCGGCCGAACGAGCCCGGCTTCACCGCGCCGTCGGCGAGATTCGCGACGACGATGTTCGTCTCGGCCTGGCTGTAACCGTCCGCAATGGACATGCCCCAGCGCTCCTCGAAGACGGCGACGACCTCCGGGTCGAGGAAGTCGCCGGTCGACACGAGCCGCCGGAGGCGCGGTGACCGGAAGCGCTCGAGCTTGGGGTGGTCGGCGAGCACGCGGTACTCGGCGGGAGACTGGCAGAGGATGCTGGGGCCGAGCCTGAACAGCAGGTCGAGTCGCTCGTCCGCGTCGAACGCGCCCTCCTGGAGCACGATCTCGGCGCCGCGTGACCACGGACCGACGACGGTGTTCCACATGGTGAGCGGCGACGTCGCCGCCGACGTGCACCAGACGGCGTCACCACGCCCGACGTCCAGCCAGTGCTCGGCCTGGACACGGGTCGCGAATGCGGATCCGTGCGTGTGCGCGACGTCCTTCCGCGCTCCACCGACACCGCTCGTGGAGACCACGAACGCGAGGTCGCGTGACGCGGTGTCGTGCGTCGGGACGTCGACGGGGACGTCCTTCGAGCTCCTCTTCGCTCCCTCGTCGAAGAGATGGACCTCCGGGGTGAAGCCCATCCGCTCGATCGTCTGCTCGAGCGAGCGCTCGGCGACGACGAGAACGGCATCCGTGTTCGATACGACCCGCTCGAGCTGCGACGACGTCGTCGTCGGCAAGCACGGGACGACGACTCCGCCGACCTTCCAGGTGCCGAGGATCGCCTCGAGCCAGTCCACGGTGCTGCCGGCGACGATCGACCACGCGATCGCCGGGGCTGACGCTGCGCTCGCGCAGCGCGAGCGCCCACACGGTTGCGCCTTCGGCGATCTCGCGGAACGAGCGGTGCTCGATGATCCCTTCGCTCGAGAGGAAGGTCAGAGCTCGCCGCTTCGGGTCGCGCGCGAGCGCCTCGACGACGTCGCGCGTGAAGTTGAAGCGATCGGGGATCTGCCAGCGGCCGTCGACGAGCGCCGGGCGCAGCGCAAGCTCGAGCGGCGAGCTGGGCAGCTCGTTTCCACGCCCGCGGCGTCTGCCGATGCGAAGACCTTTCACGGCCTAGCCATTATCGACCCGAAAGGGCCAGAAGCTGAATGCGAATCGTGTGATTGTGCCGAAAGGCGGACGGCTCGGCGTACGCCAGACCCGGTCGCGGAGGGGTGGTTCGTGCCTACGCGAGGCCGAGCTCGACGGCGAACGGCTGTGCGCCGAAAGCCGCTCCGGGAGCCGGAATCCGCCCGCCTCCTCGAGCGCGGCGATGCGTGTGGGGATCGGAGGATGCGTGTTGAAGAGCCCCGAAAGCGCGATGACTCCGCGGCGCTCCGAGTCGACGCGATCCGTGGGGCTCTCGACCCACAGGTGCGCCGTGGACGCATCCGCGTAGCGAACCGAGGTGGTGTCGAGCTCGAGCCTGCGCAGCGCGAGGGCCATCGCCTCCGGGTCGCTGAGGATCTCCGCCGCGCCCGCGTCCGCGAGGTACTCCCGGCGCCTGGAGAGACTCATCCGCAGGAGGAGCGCCGCGTACGGGGCGAGGATGAAGCCCACGATCGCGAGGATCGCGACGAGCGCGCCACCCTTGCGCGAGCGGCCGCCGTACGCCATGGATCGGAACCCGATGTCGGCGATGAGCGCGATGACTCCCGCGAACACGGTCGCCATCGTCATGAGGTACGTGTCGCGGTTCCTGATGTGCGAGATCTCGTGCGCGAGTGACGGCCTCGAGCTCGCGCTTCGGCATCGTGCGGAGGAGTCCGGTCGTGACGCCGACGTAGCTCGACGTCGGCCGCAGCCCGGCGGCGAACGCGTTCGGCGCGGCGTCGTCGACGATCCGCAGCTCGGGCGTGACCGGCAGCCCGGCGCCGATCGAGACGTTCTCGACGAGCCGGCGGAGGGGCCGCAGCTCGTCCGGGCCGATCGACTGCGCGTGCGTGATCCCCGAGATCAGGCTGCGCGAGCGGACGATCCCGAACACGGCGTAGACGAGCGCGACGACCAGCGCGACGACGCCGAGCGAGACGTCGAGCGCGAGTCCCACGAGACCCGCGAGCACGACGAGGAGAAAGACGAAGCCGACGACGACGATGCTCGAGCGCAGGCGGTTCCGCCGGATCTGCTGCTGGAGCGTCACGGCGCAGGCGCGAGCGAGACCTGCGGCACGGCGGTGTCGCCTTCGGCGGAGAAGAACTCCTTCGCGCGGAAGCCGAGCGGTTTCGCGACGAGCACCCATGGAATGCTCTGGATCGCGGTCAGGTAGTGCATGACGGTGGAGTTGTAGTAGCGGCGCGCGGCGCTGATCTTGTCCTCCGTGTCCGTGAGGTCCTCCTGCAGGCGGAGGAAGTTCTCGGACGCCTTCAGATCGGGGTACGCCTCCGCGACGGCGAACAAGCGGCCGAGCGCGGCGCTCAGGATGTCGTTCGCCTCGCCGGCGGCACCGGGCGTCCGCGCCTGCTGGAGCGCGGCGCGCGCCTTCGTCACCTCTTCGAACACGCCGCGCTCGTGCGCCGCGTAGCCCTTGACGGCCTCCACGAGGTTCGGGATGAGATCTCCGCGGCGCTGAAGCTGCACGTCGATGTTGGCCCAGCCGGTGTCCGCTTCGTTCCGGAGGCGGACGAGCCGGTTGTAGCCGACGACGCCGAAGATGACGAGGAGCGCGACGGCGCCGAGCAGGATCCACAGCCAGAGCACGTCTAGCCTCTAGATCTCGAGAGCGCGCGCGAGCGCACGCCCGCCACCCGTCACCACGGGCCTGCCGTGCGACACGAGGATGCGGCGCACGGGAAGATCGAGCAGTGGGCGCAGCGACGCGGCGAGATCGCGGTGCGACTTGCCAGCGGGCAGCCACGACTCGGGGCACATCTTCGTCCCGCCCTTGCCGTCGGCGATCAGCACGTCGCCCGGGACGAGCGCGGAGTGCTCCGGGACCCAGTAGACGACCTCCGCGGCGCGTGCGGTGCGGCACGCCTCGATCCCGCCCGGGAGCTCGTCGCCGATCGCGAACGGATCCGTGACGACTCCTGCGCGGCGCGCGATCGCTGCCTTGCCACTCTTGGGCGCCCAGATCCGCGCGTCGTAGCGCTCACGCATCGCCGCAGCGCTGCGCGTGTGCCAGAACACGGTGACGAAGACGTGGACACGCCCCTTCGCGCGCTTGACGTCGCGGTCGAGGGCCTTCCAGAAACGGGCGGTGTCGTCGCCCGGAACGAGCGGGTCGATCAGCACCACGCCGTCCTCCGTCTGGACGAACGTGCAGCCGACGTCCTCCTGCCACTCCTCGTGGTAGGCGGTCCAGCGCCAGAGGCCAGCTTCGATCTCGAGCACGTCCACGGTGTGACTTTAGAGCGAACCGATTCGCGGACGCGGACGTATCGTCCCTGGGAGCAACGAAGGAGGAGCGGAATGGGACGGAATCGCACGGCGATCGCCATCGGCCTGGTCGTCGCGGCGCTCGCGCTCGCCGGGTGCGGCGGGGACGACGACGACGCTGCCGCGCCCGACACCGACACCACGACGACGACAACCGGCACGGTTCCCGAGACGGGAGCGGTGCTGAACGGCAGCGTCGGGCCCGGCTTCGAGATCAGCCTCACGACCGAGGACGGCGAGCCCGTCGAGAGCCTCGCGGCCGGGAGCTACACCCTCTTGACCGACGACCAGTCGGACATCCACAACTTCCACCTGACCGGGCGAGGGCGTCGACGTCGACACGGGTGTCAGCGAGTCCGGGACGGACAGCTTCGACGTGACCGTGACCGAGGGCACGTACACCTTCGTGTGCGACCCGCACGCCGGGTCGATGAACGGCAGCTTCGACGTCTCTGGCTAACCTCTCGGAACCCGTGCGACACCGAGGAGGATCATGAGAAAGCGCACCATCGCAGTTCTTCTGGGCCTGGCGATCGCAGCGATCGCCGCGCTGCCCGTGCTCGCGGCGACACCGAAGATCACCGGCACCGTTGGCCCCGGCTTCACGATCAGCCTGAAGAAGCCGACGAAGGCGGGCAAGTACACGCTCGTCGTGAGCGACAAGTCGAGCATCCACAACTTCCACCTGAGGGGGAAGGGCGTGAATGTGATGACGAGCGTTCCGGCGACCGGGCTGAAGACGTTCAGGATCACGCTCGCCAAGGGCAGGTACTCGTTCCTCTGCGACCCTCATCCCACGTCGATGAAGGGCTCTTTCACCATCAAGTAGCGGTCAGGTCTGCGCGATCTCCAGCGGCTCGATCGAGCCGCTGGAGATGCGCCACCCGGCGAGCTCGCCGGTGCGCACCGTGTAGATGAGGTACGGCCGCCCGGCCCACAGCCCGACGTTCTCGACGTCGGTGCGCGAGGGGTGCGGTGGCGAGGAGAGGTGCGAGTGGAAGACGGCGAGCTCGTAGCCGTCGTCCTCGAGGAACCACGTCTCGGGCGGGACGTCGAGCTCGAAGCGGTAGGGCGATGCGGCGGCGTTCCGGCCTCGGACGTATCGCTCCGCGACACCGTCCTTCATGACGACGAGGCCGCAGGCCTCGTTCGGGGACTCCTCCTGCGCGTGCGTGGCGAGCGCCGCTCGCACCGCGTCGGGCACTACCACCAGACGGACCGCTCCATCGCGCGCTCGGTGTCGGCGGCATCCCAGAAGTCGGCGGAGAGGTACTTCCAGCCGCCGTCCGCGAGCACGCACACGACGACTCCCTCGTCGAGCTCGTCCGCCAGCTGGAGCGCTGCGTGGACGACCGCGCCGGAGGACACGCCGCCGAGCACGGCCTCGCGCTCGAGCAGCAGGCGGAGCCCGGCCACGGCCTCGGCGTTCGTCACGAGGAGCTTCCGGTCGAGCTTCGAGACGTCGAGGATCGGCGGCACGTAGCCGTCCTCGAGCGAGCGCAGGCCCATCACCTCGTCGCCGGGAAGCGGCTCTGCGGCCGCGACGACGACGTCGGGGAACGACTCGCGCAGCCGCGCACCCGCGCCCATGAGCGTTCCGCCGGTGCCGAGGCCTGCAACGAGGACGTCCACGCGGTCGAGCGCGTCGGCGATCTCGGCGCCCGTTCCCTCGTAGTGCGCCCGCGGGTTGGCCTCGTTCGCGTACTGGAACGGCATGAAGTAGCCGGAGTCCCGCTCGGCGAGTGAGAGCGCGAGTCGCACGGCGCCGTTCGAGCCCTCCTCGCCCGGCGAGTCGACGATCTCCGCGCCGTAGAGCTCGAGCAGGCGGCGGCGCTCGGCGGTGACGTTCGCCGGGACGACGCACGTCAGCGGATACCCGCGGAGGCGCGCTGCGAGCGCGAGCGCGATGCCCGTGTTCCCGCTCGTCGGCTCGAGGAGGCGCCGGCCGGGCGCGAGCTCGCCCGTCGCCTCGGCCGCGTCGAGCATCGCCTTCGCGACCCGGTCCTTGATCGAGCCGCTCGGGTTCTGCCCCTCGAGCTTGGCGTAGAGCCGGACGGCCGGTCTGCGGCGAGAGTCGCGGAAGCTCGATGAGAGGCGTCGACCCGACGAGGTCGAGGAGCGACGCCGGCAGCGCGCTAACAGCCACCGGCCATCGCCGGCAGGAGTATCAGCTGGTCGCCGTCGCGTACCTCGGTGTCGAGCCCGTCGCGCGTGCGGACGTCCTCGCCGCGGACGTAGACGTTCACGAAGTCGGCGAGCTCGCCGTCGCGCAGGAGCTGGGCTTCGAGCGCGGGGAAGCGCGCGACGAGATCGTCGATGACGTCGGAGACGGTGCTCCCGTTCGCATCGAGCTCGCGCACGCCGCCGACCTCGGCGCGCAGCGTCGGTGGGATCCGGACCGTCGCCATCAGATCTGGACCGGCGCGTTGCAGAACTCGACGTAGTCGACGTACTCGGTGATCGACGGGCTGTCGCCGCACACCGGGCAGTCCGGGTTTCGGCGGACGGTGACCTCGTCCAGCGTCGTCCCGAGCGCGTCGAACAGGAGGAGCCGTCCGGCGAGCGAGTCGCCGCGCTGGAGAATCAGCTTCAGCGTCTCGATCGCCTGGATCGAGCCGATGATCCCGGGGAGCACGCCGAGCACGCCGCCCTCCGCGCAGCTGGGCGCGAGCTCGGGCGGCGGCGGCTGCGGGAACAGGCAGCGGTAGCACGGGCCGACTCCGGGCGAGAACACCGTGACCTGGCCCTCGAAGCGGAAGATCGAGCCGTGCACGACCGGGATGCCGCTCCACACCGACGCGTCGTTCACGAGGTAGCGCGTCGGGAAGTTGTCGGCGCCGTCGACGATGACGTCCCAGCCCTCGGCCGAGGATCCGGTCGACGTTCTCCGACGTCAGCCGCTCCTGGAACGGCACGACGCTGCACGTCCGGGTTCAACGCTTCGAGCGTCCGCTTCGCGGAGGCGACCTTCGGCTCGCCGAGGCGGTCGGTCGAGTGCACGATCTGGCGCTGCAGGTTCGACTCGTCGACGACGTCCGCGTCGACGATTCCGAGCGTGCCCACTCCGGCAGCTGCGAGGTAGAGCGACGCCGGCGAGCCGAGCCCGCCCGCGCCGATGAGGAGCACGCGTGCGTCGAGCAGCCGCTGCTGCCCGTCCTCGCCGACCTCGGGGATGAGGAGGTGGCGGCTGTAGCGCGTGCGCTGCTCGGGCGTGAGAACACGTGGAATGGTGACGTCGAAGCCGTTCCGCTTCCAGTCGGAGAACCCGCCCGCGAGGTTGACGACGTTCTCGTAGCCCAGGTCCTCGAGCACCTTCGCGGCGAACGCCGAGCGCGATCCGGCGGAGCAGTAGACGACGAGCGCGCGCGTCTTGTCGGGGACGAGCCCCTCGATGCGCTGCTCGAGCCGGCCGCGACCGGTGTAGATCGCGCCGGGGATGTGACCCTCGTCCCACTCGTCCGGCTCGCGGACGTCGACGAAGAGCGACCCGTCCGACGAGTCGAGGCGCTCCTGCGCCTCGATGGTCGAGATCTCGTCGATCTCGCTCCTGACCTGTGCCAGCAACTCTCGATAGGTGGCCATTACTTTCGGAACTATAGCGTTGGCGCCCTGGCTATCGTCCGGCGGTGTCCGCGCAGCGTCGTGTCGCGCTCCTCGTCGGCGCCGTCGCGGTCGCGGCGGTAGCTGTCGTCGGGGCCGCGGTTCTCTCCGCCGACGGCGACTCGGCCGGCACGCAGGCGACGACGACCGAGCCGGGCCTCCGCGAGGGACGACCGCCGCTCTCCTTCGCGCTCGGCTTCCGACAGGACGAGGAGGCGCAGGACCTGACGCAGGGGGCGGGCCTGTATCAGCGCGGCGAGACCGAAGCTGCGGCTGCGCTCTTCGCGAAGCACGACTCGCTCGAGGCGAAGGTCGGCGCGGCGTTCGCGGCCTGGCCGGAGGGCACGCTCGACCGGCTCGAGCAGCTCGCGAAGCTGTACCCGGAGCTCGCGGTCGTGCAGCTCCACCTCGGCCTCGCGCGGCTGTGGGCGAACGAGGGCGACCCGCTCGAGGCGTGGCGCGCCGTCGTCGAGGCCGAGCCGGACACGCCGTACGCGATCGTCGCCGGGAACCTCGCTCCATCCCGGTCTCCCGCGCGGGCTTCCCGCGTTCATCCCCTCGTTCACCGCGCCGGCCGCGATCTCGAAGCTCCCGCCTGCGCGCCAGCTCGAGACGCTGCGACGCGCTGCGGAGCGTGGTGGCGTCCGCGAGCAGCTCCTCTACGGAGTCGGCCTCCAGCGGGTCGGGCGCCCCGTGTCCGCGGCGCGCGTCTTCGACCAGGCGGCGCAGCGCTTCCCGGACGACGTCGAAGCCCAGGTCGCCGGCGCGGTCGGCGCATTCGACAAGGCCGCGCCCGAGCGGGCCTTCGGGCGCCTCGGCCCGCTCTCGAAGACGTACCCGGACGAGCCGAGCGTGCGCTTCCACCTCGGCGTCCTGCTCCTCTGGACGGGCCGGATCGACGGCGCCGAGCGCCAGTTCCGGCTCGCGTCGAAGGCGCAGCCGGGCTCGCCGCTCGCGCGCGAGGCGGATCGCTACCTCGAGACGATCCGCAAGGCACGTTCCTGAGAGTCGCTTTGACGACCGCCGTCCCTGTAACTACCGTGTGACGGCCGACGAGGAAGGGGGGCGGTCTGGCCGCTGAAGAAACGCAGGGCGCTACCACCCGAACGCCGATCGAGGAGACCCTCGCCAGCGACGAGGGCCAACGCCTCCTCGAGATCGGGTATCGCACGGGCCAGGTCGACGCCGACGAGCTCGCGCTCGCGCTCGACGAGCTGGAGCTCGACCCGGGGCAGCTCGACGACTTCTACGCCGCTCTCGACGAGGCGCAGATCGCCGTGGTGGCTGCTGGAGCGGACGAGCCCGAGCCGGAGATCGAGCCCGAGCCCGAGATCACGACCGACGCCCTTCAGCTCTTCCTCAAGGACATCGGCAAGGTTCCGTTGCTGACCGCCGCGCAGGAGGTCGAGCTTGCCAAGCGCATCGAGCGCGGCGAGCACGCCGCCAAGCAGGCGATGGTGGAGGCGAACCTCCGGCTCGTCGTGTCGATCGCGAAGCGGTACCGCAACCAGGGTCTCCCGTTTCTCGACCTGATCCAGGAGGGCACGATCGGCCTCGTCCGCGCCGCGGAGAAGTTCGACTACCGCAAGGGCTTCAAGTTCTCGACCTACGCGACCTGGTGGATCCGCCAGGCCGTCGCGCGCGCGATCGCGGACAAGGGCCGCACGATCCGCATGCCCGTCCACGTCGTCGAGAAGCTCAACCGGATCATGCGCTCGGAGCGGAAGCTCCGCGCCGAGCTCGGCCGCGAGCCGCTGATGGACGAGATCGCGCGCGACGTCGAGATGACGTCGGACGAGGTCGAGCAGATCCGGCGCAGCGCCCAGGTTCCCGTCTCGCTCGAGAAGCCGGTCGGCGACGACGACGAGTCGGAGTTCGGCCACTTCCTCGCCGACGAGACGGCGCCGCTTCCGGACGAGCTCGCGGAGACGACGCTGCAGCGGGAGGCGCTCCGTTCGATCCTCGGTGCACTCTCGGAGCGCGAGCGCATGGTGCTCGAGCTGCGCTACGGGCTCGACGGCCAGCAGCCGCGTACGCTCGACGAGGTCGGCCGCGCGTTCAACGTCACCCGCGAGCGCATCCGCCAGATCGAGCACCAGGGGCTGAAGAAGCTCCGCGCGCTGGCCGACGCGCAGCGCGTTCGCGACGTCGCCTGACGTCGTGCTCTACCGGCCGGAGGACTTCGAGCCTCTGACCGACGAGCCGTGGGACGAGGCGCGGATCCGCGCCGGCATCGCGCGAGATCGTCGCCGACACGGATGCCGCGCTGCGCGGGCCGAAGCTCCTCTGGCGTGCGGACGACTGGGATCGCTGGCGCGCGACGAGCCCGCTGAAGGATCTCTTCTGCGGCGCCGCAGGCGTGCTGTGGGCTCTCGCCGATCTGCGCGAGCGCGGGCACGCGGAGACGCGGCTGGATCTCGGCGAGCTCGCACTCCGCGTGCTCGAGCGGCAGCGAGCGCGGCCCGACCTCGCGAGCTGGACGGACGTTCCCGAGCCTCGGGAGTCGGCACTCCTCTCAGGCGAGGCCGGGATCCTCCTCACCGCGTTCCGGCTCGCGCCGAGCGCGGAGCTCGCGGACGAGCTGCACGCGCGCGTCCGGGAGAACGTCGCACAACGAGGCCGACGAGATCATGTGGGGCTCTCCCGGGACGCTGATCGCGGCGCGCCTGATGCTCGCGTGGACGGGCGACGAGCGCTGGCGCTCGGCCTGGGACGAGAGCGCGGACGCCCTGCTCGACCGACGGGACAGTGGAGGGCTGTGGACGCAACTGCTCCACGGACACACGTGCCGGTACCTCGGGCCGGTGCACGGGCTCACCGGGAACGTGCAATCGCTCCTGTCGCTCCTCGACGCCACGCGCGCGGCCGCTCTGCGCCGGAAGACTGCGTCGATCCTCGAGGAGACGGCTTTCGTCGAGGACGGCCTCGCGAACTGGCCGCCCGAGCCGCGGGATGCGCTGGAGAATGCGACGGGGAGAGATCCGACTCCAGTGGTGCCACGGAGCGCCCGGAATCGTCGTCGCGGCGGCGCCCTATCTCGACGAGGAGCTCGTTCGTCGCAGGCGCGGAGCTCACCTGGCGAGCCGGCGCGCATCGCGATGCCAAGGGAGCCGGGATCTGCCACGGCACGGCGGGGAATGGGTACGCGCTCCTCGCGGCGTTCGAGCGGACCGGCGACGAGCGCTGGCTCGAGCGGGCGCGTCGCTTCGCGGTGCACGCGCTCGCGCAGGTGCGCCGTCAGCGAGCCGACCGTGGCCGGGGCCGGTACTCGCTGTGGACGGGCGACCTCGGCGTCGCCCTCTACCTCGCCTGCTGCCTCGACGCGCGTGCCGCGTACCCGGTCCTCGACGCCTGACTAGACTCGCGGCCGTGACGGCGCCGTCCGACGCGCTCCGCGACACGCTCGCCGAGCTCATCGCCATCCCCTCCGTGAGCGCGGACGCCGCGCACGCGGCCGACATCGAGGCCGCCGCCGCGTGGGTCGCCGGACGCATCCGAGACGGGGGCGGCACTGCCGAGCTCGTCCCGTGGGGCCCGAGACCGCTCGTCATCGGGGAGATCCCCGCGTCCGAGCGCCCCGAGTCCGCGCCGACGATCCTCTGCTACGCGCACTTCGACGTCCAGCCGCCCGACCCGCTCGAGCTCTGGGAGTCGCCGCCGTTCGAGCTGACGCAGCGCGACGGGAAGCTGTGGGCGCGCGGTGTCGCCGACGACAAGGGCAACCTGTTCACGCTCGTCGAGGCCGCGCGGCAGCTCGCCGCGGAGGGCTCGTTGCCGGTGAACGTCCGCTTCGCCTTCGACGGCGAGGAGGAGATCGGCGGCAACTCGATCGTCGAGTGGCTGGAGCAGGACGAGGGTCGCGCGGACGCCGCCCTGATCCTCGACGGCGCGATGGCCTCGCGCGAGCAGCCGATCTTCTACGTCGGCGTGCGCGGGATGCTCTATTTCCACCTCCGCGTGCGGACGGGGACGACGGACATGCACTCGGGCATGTTCGGAGCGGCCGCGCTGAACGCGACGCACGCGCTCATGAGCGCGCTTGCGAACGTGGTGCCGCGGGCGGACGGCTACCTGCCCGACGCGCTCCGCGCCGGAGCGATACCTCCCTCGGAGGAGGAGCTCGCTGCCTGGGCCCAGCTTCCGTCGGGGCCTGAGCAGCTGACGCACTACGGCGCGACGCCGATCGCAGCCGGCGCCGGCGAGAGCTTCTATCTGCGGACGTTCGCGGACACCGCGCTCGACGTGAACGGGATCGCGAGCGGCTCGCCCGATCTCGTGAAGACCGTGCTTCCGGTAGAGGCGCGCGCAAACGTCTCGATCCGGCTCGCTCCCGGTCAGGATCCGGCAGAGATCCGCACCGCCTTCGAGCGGCTCGTTCACGAGGCGCTTCCCGACGGAGCCGAGCTCGAGATCACGGTGAAGAACTCGGCGCGGCCGGCTCTGACGCCGACGGACGCGCCCGCGATTCGGCTCGCCGGAGACGCGTTCGAGCACGTCATCGGGGCTCGACCCCTCCTCGTCCGCACGGGTGGGACGCTGCCGATCTACGCCGGTCTCGTCGCGCGCGGACTGCCCACGCTCGCGACCGGATTCGGCATCGAGAGCGAGTGCAACGTGCACGCGCCGAACGAGAACGTGCCCGAGGAGTCTCTGGAGCTCGGCGTCGCGACACTGCGCGAGGTCTTTCTCCGGCTCGGAGAGCTTGGCCGCTAGAGCGCCCTTCTCGAGCCCGCTCGCGGAGGAGCTGGCGAGCGACGTGCTCGAGCGGTTCCTGCGCTACGTCCGCGTGGACACGCAGGGGGCGTACCGGGTCGCGGAGCGCCCGAGCACGCAGAAGCAGCTCGATCTCTCGCGGCTGCTCGTGGAGGAGCTGCAGGAGATCGGGCTCGACGACGCCGAGCTGAACGACGGCCACTCCGTCTTCGCGACGCTTCCCGGAACCGTGGACGCCCCGGTCGTCGGGTTGATCGCCCACGTCGACACGACGCCGGACGTGATCGGAGCCGGCGTCTCGCCGATCGTGCACGAGGCGTGGGCCGGCGAGCCGATCGTGCTCCCGGGCGACGCGCGGCAGGTGCTCGACCCGGCGGCGCTTCCCGCGCTCGCTGCACGGGAGGGTCACGACATCGTGACGAGCGACGGGACGACGCTCCTCGGCGCCGACGACAAGGCCGGGATCGCCGAGATCATGGCCGCAGTCGCGTATCTCGCACGCGACGGTGAGCGGCCGCGCGCTCCGATCCGGGTCGCGTTCACCGTCGACGAAGAGGTGGGTCGCGGCGCCGAGGACTTCGACCTCGAGAGCTTCGGCGCGAGCGTCGCGTACACCCTCGACGGCTCGGATCTCGGCGAGCTGGAGGTCGAGACGTTCTCGGCAGCGTCGGTGCGCGTGACGATCCGCGGCCTCTCGGTGCATCCGGGAACGGCCAAGGACAAGCTCGTGAACGCGGTCAAGCTGGCCTCCGAGCTCGTGCTCTCCGTTCCGCGCCGCCACCTCTCGCCCGAGACGACCGAGGGTCGCGAGGGCTACGTCCATCCCCATCGCATCTCGGGCTCGACGGAGGAGGCGATCGTCGACTTCATCGCGCGCGACCACGACGACGAGCTCCTCGCGTCGCACGTCGAGCTGCTGCTCGGGCTCGCGCAGGACGTGGAGATGCGCGAGCCGCGCGCCAAGGTCGACGTCGAGGTGCGTCACTCGTATCGCAACATGCGCCCCGTCATCGAGGAGCATCCGCGCGTCGTGGACGCAGCGCTCGAGGCGATCCGGCGCGCCGGAGTGGAGCCGCGACTCGCCATCACGCGGGGCGGGACGGACGGCGCCGTGCTCTCGGCGCAGGGGCTTCCGACGCCCGAACCTCTTCACGGGCGGGCAGGAGTACCACTCGGTGCGCGAGTGGGCGAGCGTGCAGGACATGGCTGCGGCGGCGGCGACGATCGTCGAGCTGGCCGGCGTCTGGGCGGAATCCTCGCCGTAGGGGCGAGGCTTGCCTCGCCCTCAGTACGCTCACGAGCAGTGGCCAGGCTCATCGGCATCAACCATGTGGCGGTGCAGGTCGGGGACATCGACGAGATGCTCGAGTTCCTCGGACGCCTCGTCGACCGCCTCGAGCTGCGCGGTCGAAGTGGCCGGATGGCGTTCGTCGACATGGGCGACCAGTTCATCGCGCTCGAGCGCTCATCCGAGCCCGCGGCCGCAGGGCACTACGGCCTCGTCGTCGACGATCAGGCGGAGGTCGTGCGCCGAGCGCGTGAGGCCGGAGCCCGCATGATCGGCAGCCACGACTTCCTCGATCCGTGGGGAAACCACTGGCAGGTCGTGGACTACCGCGAGGTGCAGTTCACGAAGACGGAGCGCATCCTCGACGGGATGGGGCTCGGCGAGCTCGAGAAGTCAGATCGCGCGCTCGCCGAGCTGCGCGCGAAGAACCTCGCCGACTGAGGGCGGAGCCTCGTGCCTACGTGTCGTGGACGCCGCAGCCGAGCCAGTCGTGGCCGAAGCGGCGCATCTCGTGCACGACCGGGAGCAGAGCGCGGCCCTTCTCCGTGAGCGCGTACTCGACCCGCGGCGGTGACTCCGGGTAGCTCTGCCGCGCCACGATCTCCTCGGCCTCGAGCCAGCGCAGTCGCTCCGCGAGCGTGCGTGGGCTGATCCCGGCACACGAGCGCTCGAGCTCCGTGAAGCGGCGCGGGCCCTCGGAGAGGTCGTGGACGATGAGCACCGTCCACTTCGAGCCGACGATCTCGGCCGCGCCGGCGACCGAGCACGTCGGCGCCGCATGGACGGGGAGCATCGTGCGAGAGGCCACGAGCTGATTGTAGGTGCACGACGAGAGGCTGCACCCGCGGGCGCGAAGCGCCCGCCTTCAGGGATCTTCGCGCGGTCGGAATCCGCGATGCAGCGGATTCCGACTTGCGCTACCAGGGCGGAGCGTTGTGCACCCAGCGGCCGCCGACCATCGTCGCGACGACCTCGACCGTCTCGAGCTCGTCGGGCGGGCACGTCGAGCGGATCGCGGGAGAGCACGACGAGGTCGGCGAGGTAGCCCGGGAGGAGCTTGCCGCGGCGCCGCTCGTCGCCCGAGAGCCAGGCGGGATTGACGCACGTCGCGACGAGCGCCTCCTCGATCGTCAGGCACTGCTCGGGATGCCACGCTGGGCCGGTCGTCGATCGTCCGGAGAACCCCTGCGCGAATCCCGGCGAGCGGATCGAGCTCCTCGACCGGCGCGTCCGAGCCGTTCGCGACGAGTGCGCCGGAGCTCCACAGCGAGCGGAACGCGTAGGCGCCGTCCGCCTTGTCGGGCCAGAAACGCTCGGCGAGGTCGCGATCCGACGGCGCGTGGCTGAACTGAACCGAGCACGCGATCCCGAGAGCTGCGAACCGTCCGACGTCCTCGGGCGCGAGGCACTGCGCATGCTCGATGCGATGTCGCAGGCCGAGTGGCGCCCACACGTCACGCGTCGACTCGAATGCATCGAGCGCCTCGCGGTTCGCGCGATCGCCGATCGCGTGCACGCCCACCGGCCAGCCGAGCCGGGCGCCCTCGCGGATGACCTCGGCGAGCTCGGCGCCGCTCGTGATCACGACGCCCGAGCCGTCGAGCATCCAGGCGGTCTGCGATCCGAGCGTCCCGTCCATGAACGCCTTCAGGTAGCCGATGCGGAGAAACGCATCGCCGATGCCGGAGTGGATGCCGAGCGCCTCGAGCTCCGGGAGCCGCTCGTACGGGATCGACTGCCAGACGCGGAGCGTGAGACCGTCGCGCTCGGCGACGCGCTGGAAGATTCCCGGCGCGCCGAGCCAGCCGTCCTTGTCGTGGATCGCCACGACACCGCGGCTCGCCGCGATGCGCATGCCCTCGCGCGTCGCATCGACGAACTCGTCCTCGCTCGGCATCGCGTACCGAGCCCGAAACTGCCATGCCGACTCCTCGCGCAGGACTCCGGTCGGCACGCCGGCGTGCGTCGCGCTCGACGACGCCGCCCTCGACCTGGAGGTCACTCTCGGCGCGCGCGAGCGCCGCGGAGTTGAGCCACGCCGAGTGGTAGTCCTTCGAGAAGAGGAGCGCAGGCACGTCGCCGGTCACCGCGTCGAGCGCCTCGGCCGTCGGCTGCTCGTCCCACTCCGCGGAGCGCCAGCCGTACCCGCGGATCCAGCTTCCATGCCTGGGGTGGGTACGGACGCGCTCGAGTGCCTCGGCGAGCCCGCCGACCCCTTCGAGCTTCACCTCGCGCTGTGACAGCGACCAGGTCGGGAAGTGGACGTGCGAGTCGGTGAAGCCGGGGAGGACGCAGCGGCCGCCGAGATCGACGACGTCGGGGCTCGGCAGCGCCATCTCGTGCGTGCCGACCCCTCCCGCGACGTGCGCGCCGGCGATGGCCAGCGCGCGGGTCGTCGGGAGCGACGGATCCATCGTGCGGATGACGCCGTTCTCCAGGATCATGCGCGGCGACTGTATCCAGGAGAGGAGAGAGAGTGATCGCACACGTCGCCGTCAACGTGACCGATCTGGAGGCTGCCAAGGGCTTCTACTCGGGCGCGCTCGAACCGCTCGGCTATCGCGTCGTGTACGAGGAGCCCGGGCGGCTCGCGTATCTCGCGGATGCGCACGGGCTCGACTTCGGGATCGGCCGGCGCGAGCCGGTCGGTGGAGCGCACGTGGCGTTCGACTGCGCGCGACCGCGAGACCGTCGACGCGTTCCACGCGGCTGCGATCGCCGCCGGCGGCAGCGACAACGGCGCTCCGGGCCTCCGCCCGCAGTACGACGCGAACTACTACGCGGCGTACGTGCTCGACCTCGACGGGAACAACATCGAAGCCGTCTGCCACCACGCGCCGACCTAGACTTCGCGCGTGCCCTGGGAGCAGCTGACCGACGAGCAGCTCGAGATCCGCGAGCTCGTGCGGACGCTCGCACGCGACCGCATCGCCCCGCGTGCGGCCGAGATCGACGAGTCGCACGAGTTCCCCTGGGACGTCGTCGAGCTCTACCGCGAGCACGGGATCTTCGGGCTCCTCTTCGACGGAGGAGCACGGCGGCACGGGCACCGGGACGCTCCTCGCGCTCGTCGCGATCGAGGAGGTCTCGAAGGTCTGTGCGACGAGCGGGCTCATCCTCGCGGTGCAGGAGCTCGGCTCGCTCGGGCTCAAGCTCGCCGGGACGGAGGAGCAGAAGGCGCGGTTCCTGCCGGGGCTCGCCTCCGGCGAGACGTGCTCGCGGCGTACGCGCTGACCGAGGCGGGATCGGGCTCGGATTCGGCCGCGATGCGAACGACCGCGCGGCGAGACGGCGACGAGTACGTCCTCGACGGCTCGAAGCGCTTCATCACGAACGCGTCCGTCGCCGGGCTCTACACCGTCTTCGCGAAGACCGATCCCGAAGCAGGCCACTCGGGGATCTCCGCATTCGTCGTCGAGGCTGGAACGCCGGGATTCGAGGTTGCACGGCTCGAGCCGAAGATGGGGATCGCGGGCTCGACGACCGGAGAGCTCACCTTCGACGGCGCTCGTATCCCGGCGGCGAACCTCCTCGGCGAGGAGGGCGAGGGCTTCCGGATCGCAATGCGCATCCTCGACCGCTCGCGGCCGGGGGTCGCGGCGCAGGGGCTCGGCATCGCCCAGGGCGCGACCGACTACGCGCTCGAGTACGCGCGCACGCGCGAGACGATGGGGAAGCCGATCGCCGAGCACCAGCTCATCGCCGGCAAGCTCGCCGACATGGAGACGCGCTGCGAGGCCGCGCGCGGCCTCCTCTACCGCTTCGGCCGCATGGTCGACGAGGGCGCCGACGACGCGGAGCTGACGAAGGCGTCCGCGATGGCGAAGCTCTACTGCACCGACACCGCGATGGACGTCACGACGGAGGCGGTGCAGATCCTCGGCGGCTACGGCTACATCCGCGAGTACCCGGTCGAGCGCATGATGCGCGACGCGAAGATCACGCAGATCTACGAGGGCACGAACGAGATCCAGCGCCTCGTGATCGCGCGCGAGATGCTGAAGGAGTCGCGCGCCTTCCTGCTCGCCGGCGTCGCCTAGCGTAGCGGCAGAAGCGGTTGCGCGGCGTGCGGCCGTCCCAGGCGAATCCCTGCGCGTCGGCGCGCGCGACGACGACCGTGAAGCAGCCGTCGGCCGCGCGGCAGGCGAAGAGGCGCGCCTTTCCGGCTGCGCCGGTCACGCTTGCGTGCGGGCCGACCCGGCGATCGTCGAGCCGCGACGACGAGCGTTAGCGACGGCCGCGGGACGGGCCGCCGCCGCGCCGTCGACCGCCGCAACGTGGCCTGCGACTCCGCGAGCCGTACTGCGGTAGGTCACGGCTGCGATTCGCAGGCGTGGCGGCGCGCACGACGACGGTGGCGGAGCCGACGAGCGATCCTCCACGCGCCGTCGCCGTGACGGTTCCGCTGCCGAGCACGCGTCCCGCCCTGAACGTCACCGCGCCGCCCCGGCCGCGGACGAACGTGCCGAGCGCCGTCGGTGCGACGCTCCACGTGAGGTTCGCCGGTGTCGACATTCCCGAAGCTGTCCGTCGCCTTACCGGTGAACGTGAACTCGCCGCGCGCTCGTACCTCCCGCGACGCCAGGCGTCACCGAGATGCGCGTCGCGGCGCCGGCGACGACCGTCACCTCGCGTGAGGCTCGCGTCGTACCCGGCGCCGCTGCGGTCAACGTCGCGACCCCGGCGCGCGTGTCGCGGTAGAAGAACGAGCCGACGGTGCCTGGCGCGACGGGCACGGTCAGCGAGCTCGTCCACGGCCCGGCGACGCTCGTCGAGAACGCGCCTGCCGGGGAGCTCGAACGGAGCGTCACGGTGACGGGTCGCGAGACCGCGGACGCGACGGACGAGCTCGAGGGGCGCCGACGCGACGCCGGCGACGACCCTGATCGGCGCTACGGGCCCGATCGAGAGGGTCGACTGCGCCCACGCGCGGAACGATCGCCAGGCCCCGTTGTGCGACGCCTCCGGGAGATCGACGGCGCACAACGTCTGGCCCGCGCCGCACGCGCCGCTGTCCGGGCTTTCGGGATCGCGCGTCGCCCGAGTCGCGGATCGCGGCGGCCATCCGGTCGAGGATCTGCCCCGTCTGCGCGGCGAAGTCGGCGTTCGGCAGGCCGGTCGTGTTGCGTGGCGCCCACGCGAATCCCCAGTGGTCGCGTGCCTGACCCGCCGACGCGCTGAAGGAGCGCATCGCGTCGACCTGCGCGGAGACGTACGCGGCCATCTGCTCGAAGGGCACCATCGTCCAGCCCCACGCGGTCTCGCGCGGCCACGCTCCGTTCGCGAGCGGGCTGTACGCCTCCCGGAGGTAGGCGCGCGCGGGCTCGATCTCCGCGGGCCCAGCGCCGGCGAGGACGAGCTTGTGCTGGAGGTAGTCGTTCAGGTACTCGCGGCGGCCGCGATGTCGCCGAGCCGGGGACGGCGTGGCTGCGGAGGTCGCCGTAGACCTCCTGCGACCAGTCGCTCACGTACGTCGCCATGTCCGTCCAGAAGGCCGTGTCGGCGAGCCAGCCCTGCAGCGTGTTCTGGTAGACGGAGACGTCGCCGTCCGCTGCCCGAAGCCGATCACGAGGGCGGCACCGCGCGTCGGCCGGCTGCCGTCGCCTTCGTAGAGGCCGCGCAGGAACTCGCGGATGTTCGTCGCGCGCGTTGCCGTCTCCGCGGCGAACCGCCGAGGTGAGCTCGTTCAGCGCCCAGCGTGTCGCCGAGGGCGACGTCGTACCCGGCCGCGGCCATGCGTTCGCGGGCGGTCACGCCGGCCGCGTGCCACGACGTGCCGGTGCTCGCGACCCAGCGCGTCCACGTCGCGAAGTGGATCTCGGCCATGGCGTGGAAGTTGGGGCCGAGCGCGCGGATGCGCCACGCCTGGTCGCGCCGGAAGGTCGTCTTGTCGGCGACGAGCGGCGGGACCGAGACGTAGTACTCGGCGCACGGGGAGGCCGCGGCCGCGAGCTTCGTCGCCAGGCGGAGCCAGTCGGACGCGGCGTAGAAGACGGCGCGGAGCGGCCTGCACTCGGCCGCCGGAGCGGCCTGGCGGGCACGGGTCGAGACGAGGCGGCTCCAGAGCGCGGCGGTCTTCGTCGGCTCGAGCGACGGCACCGGCAGCTCGGACGACGGCTCCGCGGACGCGCCGGCGCCGCCCGCCGTGCCGGCCAGGCTGAACGCCGCGAGGAGCAGGAGAAGAACCGAGAACGAGTGGTGGGAGCGTCGCACGGCGGCTGACCGTAGCGGCGGTCTGTGATGGCTCCGTAAACGTCGGGCGGGCGGCGGGCGGTCCGCCCTCCTCGAGGAGCTTCGAGCTCAGCCGCGGCCGCAGTGGACGAGCGCGTTCAGGCAGTCGTCCACGAGCTTGCGCAGCGCGCCCGGCTTCCACGCGTTCACGAAGTCCGCGTGCGCCGAGTACTGGCCGCCGGACGCGAGCGAGAAGCCCTCTCCGCCACGGGTCGGGTAGCGGTAGATCTGCGTGATCTGCGGCACCTCGACGGGATGCGTCGACGGGCAGCCGGCACGCGTCGCGTACGCCATGTGGCTCTTGTGATCAGCGCTGTCGAGCTGACGTCCGTTCCAGCACTCCGGGAAGCGGATGTGCAGGCGCAGGAACGAGCCGCGCGTGTCCGGGCAGGTCGGCACCGTCGCCGAGCGATCCAGTCCCGATGCGAGACCGCAACTCCAGGACGTCACGCGCATGCCCTGCGGGCTCGTCGCCGTCGCGTCGCCCGCGATGACGCGCAGGTTGTTCGGGAACGGGCTCACCTCGGCGAGCGTCCCGCGGCGGTAGTAGATGGTCGCGCCCTGCGGGAAGATCGCCGTTGCGCCCTGGTAGAGCGTCGGCACCCAGTACGCGGCCGTGTCGTCGGCACGCATGCACGTCGTCCCGCCCGACCGCAGCGAGCCGAAGTTCGAGAACGCGCTCGTCGTCCGGTTCCCGACGAACGTGTGCTGATGCGACGCACCGGGCTTGCCGGGGAAGACGATCGGGTCGTCCGGCGCCTGGTGCGAGAAGCGGCAGTTCTCGATGAAGTTGACGCCCACGAGATCGGCGCGCGAGATCGCCGCCCGCTCGTCGCCGGTCTTCGGCTTGTCACCCGCGATGGCGGCCGGCCCGAGCGCGGCGGCGAGCACGAGGACGAGCGCCCCGACCGTGATCAATGCGATTGCTCTCACTCCGTTCCCTCCCTTTGAAGGCTCCGGGTGAATCCAGCCACCGAGCGGTTCGGGTTCTGAGGGCAGGCTGTTATCGAGGCGTAAGCATTTCGTGCGCATCGCGTCGCCGGAGCGCGATGCCCGTCAGCGCCTCGCGGACGATTCGGTCCGCCACGAGCGCCGTGACGTCGGCCGAGCCGACGGCGGTCGGAATGACCTCGACGACGTCCATCCCCACGAGCTCGAGCCGCCGGGCCAGCTCGCGGCACGCCCACAGGAGGTCGACGGAGGTCATGCCGCCGGGCTCGGGCGTTCCCGTGCCCGGTGCGACGGAGGGGTCGAGCACGTCGACGTCGACGGTGAGGAACACCGGGCCGTCCCCGACCGTCGCGACCGTGCGCTCGACGATCTCGCGGATCCCGAGGTCCCGCACGTCGTGCATGAAGAACGACGTGATCCCGTGCTCGCGCTGCCACGAGAACTCCGCCTCGCCCGGCCAGTAGCCGCGCAGGCCGATCTGCACGTAGCGCTCTCCGGCGACGTGGCCGTCGCGGACGAGGCGGTACATCGGCGTTCCGTGCGAGAGCTCGACGCCGAAGACCTCGGTGCCCGTATCCGTGTGCGTGTCGAAGTGGACGAGGCCGACCGTGCCGTGGCGAGCGGCGACCGCGCGCACGTTCGGCTCGGTGATCGAGTGATCGCCTCCGAGCACGACCGGGATCGCGCCGGCTGCCACTGCCTGTCCGACCGTGCGCTCGATCTGCGCGTGCGTCCTCTCGGGATCGGCGGGGACGACCGCTGCGTCGCCGAAGTCCACGATCCGGAGATCCTCGAACGCGTCGACCTTCGCTTCGAGATGCGGCCCGGGTGGGCAGCTCGCTGCGCGTATCGCGCGCGGGCCGAAGCGCGTCCCGGGCCGGTCGGAGACGAGATCGTCGGTCGGCGCACCCACGATGGCCACGTCGACACCGGCCAGCTCGGCGGGATCCTGCGTGTACGGCGTTCCCGCATACGTCAGGAGCCCCGCGTAGTCCGGCTTGTCGGGGAGACCGAGCTCGCGCCAGCGCTCGAGCGGGTCGATCATTCAGCCGGTCTTGACGATCGCGTACGTCTTGCGGACGGTCTCGTCCACGGCCCACACGCCGGACCACCCGTCCGGACAGAGCATGACGACGCCCGGCTGGATGCTCGTCACGACGCCGTCGGCGTCCGTGATCGTGCCGCGTCCGGCGACGAAGTGCATCTGCTCGTAGTAGCCCTCGCAGGAGCCTTCGAACGAGCCGGGCGTCACCTCCCAGACGCCGAGCTCGACGCGACCGTCGTCGGAGATGACCTTCCAGGACTCGTACGGCTCGCCCGCGACTGCTGTCGGAACCGCCCGCCCCGCCTCGAGGTCGGCGCTGAGGACGTCGTCGATGGTCACGCCGCGACCCTAATGGATCAGGTGGGCACGGTCGCAGCCGGATAGCGCCCGCGGATCTCGTCGACGAACGCTGCAAGGCGGTCGGCAACGTCGGCGTGCTGGATCTCGAAGACGTTCTCCGCGTTCCGCTCGCCCGAGCGTGAGAGGTTGAAGCTCCCGACGAAGACCGTGTCGTCGGCGACCACGATCTTCGCGTGCATGAAGTTGTGCACCGATTCCGGCGTCCACGGAATCGACTCCTTGCCGCTCCACGGCGCGCCCTCGAGGACGCTCTGCAGGAGCGGGATCTTCCACGCGCTCACGCCGTTCGTCTGCCACTGCTGGAAGACCTGGTCGACCTGCGTGTCGTCGACCACGCCGGCGAGGTCGCAGCGGCGCTCCTTCACGATCTCGACAAGCGTGGCCAGGATCGGGCCGGACGTGAGCACGGGCGACGCGATGCGGATCCGGGAGCGCGCCTTGCCGAGGTGCTTCGCGATGCGATGGGACAGCGCTTCGCCGTGGTGGGGCGTGAACCACGCGCGAACGCGCGCCCCGTCGGCGTCGGCGGGGCGCGGGTCGACGTCTCCCGTCCCCGCGACGTCGCCGCGATTCCAGAGCTGCTCGAACGCGAGCGAGTAGGCGTACGCGATCTGCGGCGACTCGACCGTGACGATGACGTTCTCCTGACGCGACCACGAGTCGTCCGTCCAGTTCGTCGACCCGCCCCAGACGGCCGCGCCGTCGCGGACGACGAACTTGTGGTGCATGAGATCCGGGATGCCCGCGATCCCGCGTGTCTCGACCGGCAGCGCCTCGATCGCCTCCGGCGCCGACTCGGGTGGCGGCGGCACGGGGATCGGCCCGGGGTGGGCGACGTTGTAGAGAAGGCGCACCCGGACGCCGCGCTGGACGGCCCCGAGGAGCGAGGCGAGGACGAGCGCGCCCGCGTCGGTCTCGAAGCGGACGTCGTAGAGCGCGAGGTCGAGCGACGTGCGTGCCTGCGAGAGGAAGCCTGCGACGCCGCGCGCGACGTCGGCGGGGCGCTGCCCTCCGTCCGTCAGCGTCTCGATCCCGATCGGCCGACGTCGCGGCCACGGCGTCGGTCACGCCGTCTGGGCCGCGCGGAGCGCTGCCTTGTGCGCGCGCTTCGCCGCCTGGTACTCGGCGAGCGCCTCGGGCGAGTCGATCTTGCCGAGGCACGGGTGCTCGGGAACGAGCTCCTGCGCGGCCTCGACGCCGAACCGGAGCGCGAGCACCGAGCCGAGACCCGTGATCTTCATCGCGCCGAAGCCTGGGAGCGCGCCGATCCGCTTCTTCAGGTCGGCGCCGTCGGCCGCCTCCGTCCAGACGCGCTCCGCGTTCCCGCCGTACTCGTCGGCGACGACCGCGCACAGCTCCTGCACGCGGCGCGCCATCGAGCCGGGGAAGCGGTGGATCGCAGGGCGCTCGCGAAACACCGCCTCGAGGTCGGCGGGATCCATCGCCGCGATCGTCGTCGCGTCGAGCGCGCCGATGCGCTCCTTCAGCTTCTGCGGGCCGGCGAACGCCGTCGGCACCGTCACCTGCTGGTCGAGCGCGAACCCGATGAGGAGCGCGAGCGGCTCCGTCGCGATGAGCTCGTTCGCCTCGTCGCGACTCGGTGAAGTACAGCGCCTCGGGCACGCCCGGATGGTAGACGCGCGCGCGATACCCTGGGCGAGTGGCCGCGCTCGACGTCCTCTCGCCGAAGACGAGGAAGTGGTTCGAGCGCGCGTTCGAGGGGCCGACGCCGGCGCAGGCGCTCGGCTGGCCTGCGATCGCGGAGGGTGGTCACGTCCTCATCCAGGCGCCGACCGGCTCGGGGAAGACGCTCGCAGCGTTCCTCCTCGGCCTCGACCGTCTGAACGAGACGCCCGGAGAGGGTCTGCGGCTGCTGTACGTCTCGCCGCTCAAGGCGCTCAACTACGACATCGAGCGGAATCTCCGCAGCCCGCTCGCCGGGCTCGACTCGAAGCTCACCGTCGGCGTGCGCACCGGCGACACTCCCGCCGAGGAGCGCCGCCGCATGCTGCGGACTCCGCCCGACATCCTCATCACGACCCCCGAGTCGCTCTTCCTGCTGCTCACCTCGCAGGCGCGCGAGACGCTGCGCGGCGTCGAGACGGTGATCCTCGACGAGGTGCACGCCGTCGCCGGGACGAAGCGCGGCTCGCACCTCGCGCTGTCGCTCGAGCGGCTCGAGCGCCTCGTGGACACGCCGTTCCAGCGCGTCGGCCTCTCCGCGACGCAGCGGCCGATGGAGGAGATCGGCCGATTCGTCGCCGGGCCGGGACGCGAGATCCGGCTCGTCGACGCGGGTGTTCGCAAGGAGCTCGACCTGCAGGTCGTCGTCCCCGTCGAGGACATGCGCGAGCTCGCCGTCGACCTCGGATCTCTCGGTGCCGCCGCTCGCGGACGGCGTCGAGATGGGCGTCGGCGTCGAACGGTCGAGCCGCTCGATCTGGCCGTCGATCTACCCCGCGATCCTCGAGCTCGTCCGCGCGCACCGCTCGACGATCGTCTTCGTCAACAACCGGCGCCTCGCCGAGCGGCTCGCGCTCCGGATCAACGAGCTCGCCGGCGAGGAGCTCGCGCGCGCCCATCACGGCTCGCTCGCGCGCGAGCAGCGGCTCGTCGTCGAGGAGCTGCTCAAGGCGGGCGAGATTCCCGTGCCTCGTCGCGACCTCGTCCCTCGAGCTCGGCATCGACATGGGCGCCGTCGACCTCGTGATCCAGGTCGAGAGCCCGAAGTCGGTCGCGCGTGGCCTGCAGCGCGTCGGGCCGCGCGGGTCACGACCTGCACTCGGTCTCGAAGGGGCGCATCTTCCCGAAGTTCCGCGGCGATCTCCTCGAGTCGGCCGTCGTCGCCCGCGCGATGCGCGCCGGCGACATCGAGGAGACGCGCATCCCGCGGAACCCGCTCGACGTGCTGGCGCAGCAGATCGTCGCGATCTGCGCCGAGGAGGAGGTCTCGGTCGACGAGCTCCACGAGCTCGCGCGGCGCGCGTATCCGTTCGCGGAGCTGTCCCGCGCGCAGCTCGAGAACGTCCTCGACATGCTCGCCGGCCGCTACCCGTCCGACGAGTTCGCGGAGCTGAGGCCGAGGATCGTCTGGGATCGAACTGCGGGCACCGTGCGCGGTCGCTCCGGCGCGCAGCGGCTCGCGGTCACGAACGCGGGGACGATTCCCGACCGCGGCCTGTTCGGCGTCTTCCTCGTGGACGGCGGTGGCCGCGTGGGCGAGCTCGACGAGGAGATGGTGTACGAGGCGCGCGAGGGCCAGACGTTCCTGCTCGGCGCGTCGACGTGGCGGATCGAGGAGATCACGCGGGATCGCGTGCTCGTCTCGCCTGCCCCGGGAGTCCCCGGTGTGGCGCCGTTCTGGAAGGGCGAGGGCATCGGCCGCCCCGCCGAGCTCGGGGAGAAGATCGGCAAGACCTCGCGCGAGCTCTCGGCCCTCTCCGACGACGCGGCGCTCGAGCGGGTCGAGGGTGACTACGGGCTCGACGCGCTCGCGGCGCGCAACCTCGTCACGTTCCTGCGCGAGCAGGAGGCCGCGACCGGCGTCGTCCCCTCCGACCGGACGATCGTCGTGGAGCGCTTCCGGGACGAGATCGGCGACTGGCGCGTCTGCATCCTCTCGCCGTTCGGCGGCCGCGTGCACGCGCCGTGGGCCATGGCCCTGCGCGCGCGGCTGCGCGACGCGCTCGACCTCGACGTGCAGTCGATCTGGTCGGACGACGGGATCGCGCTCCACTTCCCCGACGCAGACGTGCCGCCTCCGCTGGCCGACCTGCTGCTCGAGCCGGACGAGATCGAGGATCTCCTCCTCGGCGAGCTCGCCTCCTCGGCGCTGTACGGCGCGCGCTTCCGGGAGAACGCGGCGCGCGCGCTGCTCATCCCGCGGCGCCGGCCCGGCCAGCGCACGCCGCTCTGGCAGCAGCGGCTGAAGGCGCAGAGCCTGCTCCAGGTCGCGCGGCGCTACCCGCAGTTCCCGATCGTGCTCGAGACGTATCGCGAGGTGCTGCAGGACGTCTTCGACCTGCCCGCGCTGCGAGGGATCCTGCGTGGCATCCAGACCCGCTCGCTGGCCGTCGCCGAGGTCGAGACCGTCTCGGCGTCGCCCGTTCGCCTCGTCGCTCCTCTTCGAGTACGTGGCGACGTACATGTACGAGGACGACACGCCGCCGGAGGAGCGCCGCGCGCAGGCGCTCTCCCTCGACCGCGACCTCCTCCGCGAGCTCATGGGCATCGAGGAGCTGCGTGAGCTCCTCGACCTCGGCGCCATCGAGCAGGTCGAGGCGTCGCTCCAGCTCGTGCCGCGGAACATCGACGACCTGCACGACCTCCTCCGCCGCGCCGGCCCGCTGCTCGACGGGGAATACGACCGCGGGTTCGCGGAGACGCTCCTGCGCGAGCGGCGCGCGATCCGCGTGCGGCTCGGCGATGCGGAGCTGCTCGTCGCCGTCGAGGACGCAGGGCTCGTGCGCGACGCGTTCGGCGCCGTGCCGCCGGGTGGCGTGCCGCAGGTCTTCCTCGAGCCGGTCGAGCGTCCGCTGCGAGCGGTGCTCAGGCGGTACGCGAAGACTCACGGCCCGTTCACGACGGCCGAGCTCGTCTCGCGCTTCGGGCTCGACGCCGCGCGCGTCGAGTCGGAGCTCGCAGCGCTCGAGGTCGACGACGAGCTCGTGCGCGGTGAGCTTCGCCCGGGAGGCTCGGAGCGCGAGTGGTGCGATCCAGACGTTCTGCGCCGCATCCGGCGCGCGACGCTCGCCGTGCTCCGGCGCGAGGTCGAGCCCGCGGATCAGGTCGACTTCGGGCGCTTCCTGCCCGCGTGGCACGGGATCGGGCGCCGGCAGGGCCTCCGCGAGGCGCTCGTCCCGCTGCAGGGCGTGGCGCTTCCGGCGACGCTCTGGGAGAGCGACGTCCTCCCGCGGCGCGTGCCCTCGTTCCGGCCGGCCGATCTGGACGTGCTCTGCGCCTCGGGCGAGGTCGTCTGGGTCGGCGCCGGGCTCGATCGCGTCGCCTTGTACTTCCGCGACGATGCGGCGCTGCTCGGCCCGCCCTCGGCCGAAGCCGTCTCCGGAGGGCGATGTCGCCGTCGCCATTCGCGCGGCGCTCGCCGAGCGTGCGCTGTTCTGGGCCGACCTCGTCGGCGCGACCGCGCTCCCGGCCGAGGACGTGCTGACGGGGCTCTGGGAGCTCGTCTGGGCCGGAGAGGTGACGAACGACTCCTGGGCTCCGCTTCGCGCTTCGCGCCGGTACGAGCTGCCGCGACCCGACCGCGCCGGGCGGCGCTTCGCACGCACGCGGCGGACGACCGCATCGCCGACGCAGGGGCGCTGGTCGCTCGCGTCCGCGCTGTTCGCGGGGACGACGGATCGGCGAGCGCTTGCCGAGCTGCTCCTCGAGCGCCAGGGCATCGTGACCCGCGACGGTGTTCGCGGCGAGGGGATTCGCGGTGGCTACGGCGCCGTGTACGCGGAGCTGAAGGCGCTCGAGACGCTCGGTGTCTGCCGCCGCGGGTACTTCGTCGAAGGTCTCGGCGGCGCGCAGTTCGCGTTGCCCGGTGCGGTCGAGCGGCTTCGTGAGCTCCGGTCGACGCGGCGCAGCGACGAGCCCGAGGCGCTCGTGCTCGCCGCGGCCGATCCGGCGCAGCCCTATGGAGCTGCTCTGCCGTGGCCGCGCCGCTCCGGTGCTCGCGCCGCCCGTGTCGCCGGTGCCTGGGTCGTGCTGCTCGACGGTGATGCGGCGCTCTTCGTCGAGCGCGGCGGCCGCTCGCTCGTGCCGCTGCGCGACCCCGATCCCGAGTGGCTCAGGCCGGCACTCGCAGCACTCGTCGCGCACGTGCGTGCGGGCGGCGCGAAGCGACTCGCGGTCGAGCGCTTCGACGGCACCGCCGTCGCGGAGACCGGCGTCATGGAGCTCCTCGTGGAAGCCGGCTTCCTGGCCGGCCCGCGCCGCGCCGTCCTGCGTCCGTAACGCAGGAGAGGCGGCGTGGGCCGCGTACCCGGAGACGTGGCCGTGCGCGCGCCTCAGCTCTACCCGCTCCTCCGCGGATTCGTCCTCGGCTCGTTCGTCGTGCTCGGGCGCGAGCTCGAGGAGGGAGCGGAGCTTCCGTTCGCGTTCGAGGAGCACGTCGAGCGCCGCGGGCCGTCGCTGTACGAGCTTCGGCCGCTCGTGCGCGCCTTCATCGAGGAGCGCGAGCCGGTGCTGCGCGCGCGGGAGGATGCGCGACTCGCGGTCGAGGAGCTCCGTCGCGAGCCCGCCGCTGCGATCTTCGCGCGTGCCCACGCGGGGCCGCGTGCGAGCGAGGACGAGGCGCTCTTCCGCACCGTGCTCCTCGGGCTCCTGATCGGAACCGCGGAGGCGTGCGGGGGCTTCGACTGGGACGACGAGGCGTTCGAGCGCTCCTACGCCGAGCTCGAGGCGTCGCTGTTCGGGGAGCGCCGACGATATGTCGCGATCGCGCCGCTCATCGGTCTGTCGCTCGCGAAGCCGGTCGAGCTCGCGGAGGGGCTGCTCCTGCGGTCGTTCGTCACGGGCGAGCTCGCCACGCACTGGCCGGAGTCCCGCGGGCTCCTTCCGCGTGAGTTCGGGCAGGTGCCGGATCGGTCGGTCGTCGTCGAGCTCCGGCGCGAGCTGGACGCAGGCGAAGCGCCTCCGGACGCCGCAGGCGAGATCGCGGATGCCGTGAGCGCGCTGCGGCTCACGACGATGGCGGCCGTCGCTGCCGGCCCTGTGATGTTCGAGACCCTCGACGGACGGCCGTTCGGGATCCAGCCCGTGCTGCCGATCGCGGCGACGCAACCGCCCGGTGAGCCGTCGCGTCTCGACGCGTTTCGGACGCCGATCGCCGTCGACGTCCTCGCGGCGCTCGGCGACGCCGACGGCGATCCCGAGCTTGCAGAGGCCCTCGATCGCTGGGAGCTGTCGCTCTTCCAGTCCGAGCCGTTTCGGAGCGAGCAGATTCGCGTGGCGCTCGCTTCCCTGCTCGGGGAGACGTGGCCGATGCGCGGCTGCGTGCTGCTCGCGGAGGACGCGGGCGCGCGCGAAGAGCTCTACGGCGAGCTGACGGCCCTCAACGCCGGCGATTCCGCGACTGCCGCGACCACCGATGCGGCACGCCGTGCCGTCGTCGCCGTGCTGCGCTCGCACGATCGCGAGCGGCTCGCACACGATCTGGATCGCGAGCTGCTCGGGCTCGACCGCCGGCAGGCTCCGCGCGCATCGCCGTCTGACGCAGCGTTTCGGCTCGAATCCGTTACCCGGCTGGGCGAAGGCGCGGGCTACCTTCGACCCGTGGACGAATCGCAGGCCGTGCTCGAGCGACTGGCGCGGATCGAGGCGCTGGATCGGCGTGGGGGCAGGCCGGCGGAGCTCGTCGACGAGCTC
This sequence comes from uncultured Gaiellaceae bacterium, assembly GCA_963744285.1. Taxonomy (GTDB): domain Bacteria; phylum Actinomycetota; class Thermoleophilia; order Gaiellales; family Gaiellaceae; genus GMQP-bins7. The sequence goes on from CAVUTA010000012.1 coordinate 75,681, forward strand.
CGAGCCCTCCTCGCGGAGGCCGAGGCGTGGTCGCGACGGGAGGGAGGTGATGTGGGAGCGAAGGCCGTTCAGGATCTCCGGACGGCGTTGGAGCGTGACATGATCGGGAGGTGATCTCGCACTGGGACGATGCGCGGACCTGGCGCGGCGAACGTGGCCATATCGCCGGCACGTGGTCGAGCCTCACCGGGCGCGCGTCGCAGACGGTGGGCGTCAAGCGCATCCAGATCGATCCCGGGATGTGGTCGACGCCGCTGCACCTGGAGGGCGCCGAGGAGGAGATCTTCTACGTGCTCGCCGGCTCGGGCGTCTCCGTGCAGTGGGAAGGCGAGGGCGACCCGGTCGGGTACGAAGTGCGCGCCGGCGACTGCCTCGTGCACCTCGCGCTCGACAGCGCACACACGCTCCAGGCGGGGCCGGACGGGCTCGACGTGCTCGCCTTCGGTCAGCGGACGTTCGCGAACGGGATCACGTGGCTGCCGCGCGCGGGTGTCGCGTGGCTCGGTGAGACCTGGGCACCGGTCGGCGCCGAGGAGGATCACCCCTGGACGCGCGAAGCGGCAGCCGGCCCGCCCGAGGTGGCCGAGCTCTCGCCGCGGCCGTCCAGCATCGTGCACGTCCCGGACCTCGAAGCCGTCGAGCGCGACGGTGCGACGGTCGGACGGCGCGTCCGCTATCCGGGGCGCGAGGCCGGCTCCGTCCGCACGGGCATCAGACACGCCGAGGTCTTTCCCGGCAAGCTCAACGCGCCGCCCCACTGTCACGCTGCCGAGGAGGAGATCTTCGTCGTCCTCGAGGGTGACGGCGCACCTCCTGCTGTGGGAGGAGCGACGGGCGTCGCCGAGCATCCGGTTCGCTCCGGCTCCGTCGTCGCGCGCCCGGCGGGCACGGGCGTCGCGCACGCCTTCCGAGGCGGCGAGGACGGAATGACGCTCCTCATGTACGGAACCCGCGATCCCCGCGACGTCTGCTACTACCCGCGGTCGGGCAAGGTGTGCTTCATCGGCGCTCGGCCTCATCGCACGCCTCGGCGAGCAGCTCGACTACTGGGATGGCGAGGATCTGACCATGTCCGAGGTGCATTGAAGGAATCTCCGCCGAGCGCCATGAAGGTGACGCAGTCATGGCCCTGTCACGCCTCCTTCCGCGACTCCAGCCGCGTCCCGAGCCCGTCCCCGAACCGGTCGAGGAGGAGCCCGTCACCGTCACCGACGAGCCTCCCCGCCTGCAGGCCGTCCCGGCGCCGGCCCCTGCTCCCGAGGCGGAGGGCGCGCTGATGGCGAACGTCATCGTCCTCGCGAACCAGAAGGGTGGCGTCGCAAAGACGACGACGACGCTCAACCTCGGCGTCGCGCTCCACGAGAAGGGGCATCGCGTCCTCGTGATCGACCTCGATCCGCAGGGGAACCTCACGATGAGCCAGGGGATGAACCCCGACGCGATCGATCGCTCGATGTTCGACGTGCTCGTCCACCGGATCCCGATCTCGGACATCATCAAGACCGTCGAGGTCGACGTGGCCGTCGCGTCGATCGACCTCGCGGGCGCCGAGCTCGCGCTGTCCGCGCTGATCGGCCGCGAGCGCGCGCTCGAGAAGGCACTCGTCGAGGTGCGCGACCGCTACGACTACATCCTCATCGACACGCCGCCCTCGCTCGGGCTGCTGACGATCAACGCGTTCGTCGCCGCGGACGGCGTGATCGTGCCGGTGCAGTGCGAGTACCTCTCGCTGCGCGGGCTCGTGCAGCTCGAGAACACGCTCGCGATGGTGCGCGAGAACCTCAATCCGAAGGTGCACGTCCAGGGCATCGTCCCGACGATGTACGACGGACGTACCCTGCATGCGCGTGAGGCGATCGAGATCCTCGAGGAGCACTTCGGCGACCTCGTCTACGAGACGCGGATCCGCAAGACCGTGCGCTACGCAGAGGCTCCGGTGAAGGGGAACTCCGTGCTGAAGTACGACCCGTCCGGGCCTGCCGCCCAGGCGTACCGCGACCTCGCGAAGGAGGTGCTCGATGGCGCGCAAACGCGCGACGATGCGTGAGGGCCCGCTGGCCGAGCTCTTCCGCAAGACCGAGGCCGCGCAGCGCTCGCAGGGCGAGGCCGGCCGACGCCGAGGCAGCTGCACCCGAGCCCGAGCCGGATCCCCGCGCGCAGGCAGCGCTCGACAAGACCGTCGAGCACGTCCCCGACTTCGCGAAGGATCCCGAGCCCGAGCCGCCGGTCGCCGAGGCCGCCGCGGTCGTCGCGCCCGAGGAAGAGGTGCCGACGGAGGCTGCCGCGTCACGCGCAGCCGCTCGCTACTTCCAGACGATGCTCGAGCCGGCGCCGCAGCTCCATCGCGTGCCGCCGCCGAGAGGCTCCGCGTACATCGCGGCGATCCGCGTCGTGGGCGTCGGTGGCGCCGGGCTGAACGCGATCCATCGGATGATGGACGCGGGGATCGCCCAGGTGGACTTCATCGCCGTGAACACCGACCGGCAGGCGCTCGCGATCTCGGACGCGCCGACGAAGATCTCGATCGGCGAAGGTCTCACGCAGGGGCTCGGCTCGGGTGCCGACCCGGCGGTCGGACGCGCCGCCGCCGAGGAGGCGATGGATCAGCTGCGGGCTGCCTTGCGCGGCTCGGACATGGTGTTCGTCACCGCGGGAGAGGGAGGCGGCACCGGCACCGGAGCCGCACCGGTCGTCGCGCGGGTCGCGCGCGAGCTCGGCGCGCTCACGGTGGGCATCGTCACCACGCCGTTCCGCTTCGAGGGAACCCGCCGCCGCGCGGCGGCGGACAGCGGGGTGGAGGATCTTCGCGCCGCGTGCGACACCGTCATCGTCATCCCGAACGATCGTCTGCTCGAGGTGCTCGACCGCTCGACCTCGATGATCGACGCGTTCAAGATCGCCGACGACGTTCTGCGCCAGGGCGTGCAGGGAATCTGCGACCTCATCACGACGCCCGGCCTCATCAACCTCGACTTCGCCGACGTCCGCACGGTCATGCAGGACGCCGGCTCGGCGCTCATGGGGATCGGCTACGCAACCGGCCCGAACCGTGCACGCGAGGCCGCGGAACGCGCCCTCGGCTCGCCGCTCATCGACGCGGAGATCGTCCGCGCGCGGGGCATCCTCCTCTCGATCTCCGGCGGCGACGACCTCTCGCTCGTCGAGGTCAACGAGGCCGCGGAGGTCGTGCGCCAGACCGCGACGGACGAGACGAACATCATCTTCGGCGCCACCGTCGACCCGCGGCTGACCGGCCAGGTCTGGGTCACGGTCGTCGCGACGGGTCTCGGCGGCATGCGCCGACGCGCCGGGCGGCCCGAGTTCGACATGACGACGGGATCAGCAGCGGACGGTCGATCCCGAGCTGCCGTCGTTCCTGAACACCGGCGTAGGGGAGCGCCCTCGCAGGTAGCCTCCTCCGGATGCGAGGCGCGATCGCAGCCGGTCACCCGTTGTCTGCCGACGCAGGCGCGGGCGTGCTGCGCGAAGGCGGAAATGCCGTCGACGCGCTCCTCGCAGCCGCGTTCACCGCATTCGTCACCGAAGGGCCGCTCACGGGCCCGGCCGGAGGCGGCTTCGCGCTCGTCCACGAGCCTTCCGGCGAGACGACGGTGCTCGACTGCTTCTTCGAGGTCCCGACGCGCGGGCTCGGCGAGATGGAGGAGCTCGTCATCGACTTCGGCGACTCCGGGACCCAGGTCTTCCACGTCGGTGAAGGGTCGGTCGCGGTTCCCGGACTTCTGGCAGGTCTCGAGGAGATCCACGGCCGCTTCGCCACGCGCGAGTGGGCGGACCTCGTCGAACCGGCGATCGCGCTGGCGCGCGCTGGCTTCGAGCGCGACGAGCCGCGCGCGTTCCTGCACCTGATCCTCGAAGGGATCCTGCTGCGCGACGAGGGAGGCCGCGGCATCTACGGTGACCCCGCGCGCGTGCACACGCAGCACGCAGTTGCGACGCTCGAGCGCGTCCGCGACGCCGGCGCCGCCATGGTCGCCGAGCTCCTGCCCGAGTACGCGGACGACCTCCGCGCGTATCGCCCGATTCCGCTCGAGCCGCTCGAGATCGAGGTTCTCGGGCGAACCGTGCGCTCGACACCGTCGCAGGGCGGCGGCGTCGTCCAGCGCATTCTCGCGCTCCTCGGCGAGGCCGGCGAGCCGAGCCTCGAAGACCATGCTCGCGCCGTCGCCGACGCCTACGGGCCCCTCGGGTCGGGACCGCTGCCCGGCACGACGCACATCTCGGTCGTCGACGAAGCAGGGATGGCGGCCGCGCTCTCGTCGACGCTGGGCTCGGGATCGGGGGTCTTCCGCGGCGGCACGCAGCTCAACAACATGCTCGGCGAGCTCGACGTGATCGGCTCGCACGAGAAGGCGCCTGGCGAACGGCTCGCGAGCATGATGACGCCGACGCTCGTGTCGAAGGCCGGACAACCCGAGCTCGTGATCGGGAGCGCCGGCTCCGTGCGGCTCGCGGGCGCGATCGCCCAGGTGACGTGGCGCGTCCTGCGCGGCATGCACGTGAACGATGCGATCTGCGCGCCGCGCGTCCATGTCGAAGGCACGACGCTCCACCTCGAGGGAGGCTGGCCGGATGTCGACGTCGCCACGCTTCCTCCGACCTGGGACGTGAACCGCTGGGATGCGCTGAATCTCTACTTCGGCGGCGTGCAGGCCGTGCAGCGCTCCGCGGCAGGGGGCCTCGAGGCTGCGGGAGACCCGCGCCGCGGCGGACTCGGGATCGTCGTCGAATGACGATCGTGCGCCAGGCCACGCCCGCTGACGCGCACGCGCTCGTCGATCTCGCCGAAAGCGTCGGGCGCGAGGACGGACGCTGGATCCTCGGAACCGGACCGTGGCGCTCGGTCTCCGACGAGCGCCGGTATCTCCGCACGATCCATCGCCATCCGGACGCGGCCGTGTTCGTCGCGGAGGACGGCCCGCACATCGTGGGCCGGCTCTCGCTCTCGCGCGATCCGCATCCGGCGAGCCGGCACGTGGCCGATCTCGGGCTCATGGTCGCCGCGAGCCATCGCCGGCAAGGGGTCGGAACGATGCTGCTCGAGCAGGCGGTCGCGTGGGCGCGCGAAGCGAGCGTGCGCAAGCTCGAGCTGCACGTCTTCCCCTGGAACGAGCCCGCGCTCGGCCTCTACACGTCCTTCGGCTTCGAGCGCGAGGGCTACCGGAAGCGTCAGTACGAGCGTGGCGGCGAGCTCGTCGACGCGGTGCTCATGGCGTACTTCCTCCGCGATTAGCGGCGCGGCTGCGCTCGCTCGGGCGCAGCGAGGACGACCAGGGCGCGATAGACCATCCACGCGCGAGCCCACGAGCCGTAGCGGCCGAGGGCGAAGAGAAGGGTGTCGAGGGGCCGCAGCATCTCGGGGTCAGGGCTCGCCGGTACGTAACGGGACGATCGTCGCTCCGGCTGTCGCGACCGGCGTCTCCGTCTCCGCAGGCTCCTCCGCGTCGGGGCGGTCGTCGTCAGGGTCGCCGAGCGTGTCCGACGCTCGGGCCATCTCGGCGGCGACGGTCTCCATCGCCTGCAGGCTGTCGCGCAGGCCCGCGAGGAGGTCGTCCGCAGGCCCGTCCGGCGGACTCGTCGACGCGGTGTCGTCAGTCGCCGAAGGCTCGGGCCGGTGGCCATGGACGGCGTCGTCGAGGCGAGCCTCGAGAGATCGGAGGGCCACGGGCCAGAGCGTCTTCGCGCGTGCGACCTCGGCGGCGACCGCTGCGACGCGCTGGTCGATGACGTCGATCCGGCCGGTGAGCTCACCCGCCGTCCGTGCATTCGTCTCCGACGCCTTGCGCGTCGAGGCCTCGATGCGCTCGAGCCGCCCGGCGAGGTCGTCGAGCGAGGCCGATCCGGGCTCCGGAAGCGCGGAGAGCGCCTCGCGGATGTCGTCCACGATCGACTCGATTCGGGTGCTCGACTCCGTGAAGTGGCGATGGAGAGCGGCGAGCTCGTGCTCCTTCGCACCGAGGCTCGTGGTCGCCGACTCGACGCCGGTCGCGAGCGAGTCGATGCGCTCTGCGAGCTGCGCGATCGCGTCCTCCGTGTCGGCGATGCGCCGATCGAGGTGCTCGTCCTTCGCGCCGGACGCGAGCCCACCGAGCGCCTCCACCTGCGAGCGCAGCGTCGCGAGCATCGCGACGAGCTCGTCGGAGGGACGATCCGGCTCCGAAGCGCGGCGCTCGAGGCTCGCTCGTCATCGACGCCAGCTGCGCGTCCAGCGCGTCGACGCGCTCGGTCATCTGTGGATCCGCGGCGGCTTGTGCCGGCGTGGTCGACACGGTGGCGGAGAGCTCCTCGACGCGCTGGCCGAGCGCGCGGACGCTCGCTGCGAGATGCTCGACGTGTGCGGGGCTGCCGGCTCCGCGCGCTCCTTCATGAGCGCCGCGACGGCATTCTTGAGCGAACGGAGCTCGTTGACATCGGTTGCAGGGCTCTCTGCAGTCGCGCGTGTCGCCTGCGCCTGCGCCGCCAGCGCTTGCACCGTCTGGTCGCGAGCCTCGAGGTCACGGCGCAGGCTCGCGATCTCGCCGTCCTTCTTCGCCATCGCCGACGCGGTCGTCGCGACGGTGGAGGCCAGCGTGTCGACGCGCTCCATGAGCACGTCGAGACGCGCCGCGAAGCGCGCTTCCTGCTTCGAGTCGCCTTTAGAGGACGACAGCACGACTCGTCACGCGTTCCCTCGACGCGAGCACCACGCGGTACGGCGAGCCGGCGGGCATCCTCGACGACTATCGGAACCGAGGCCGAGCCCTCGCTCACTCGAGTACGCGCAAGATCGACTGCACGCGCGACTCTGCAAGTCGAGCCGCACGTGCCGTAGAGACCTCTCGCTGCCAGTCGAGCACGAACGTGCTCTGCTCGAGCGTCTGCGGGCAGCCGGGCCCGCGGGCCTCCGCGATTCGGCGGAGGGCTTCCTGCGGATCGACTCCGTGACGGACGAGCCAGCTGCCGACCACGACGCCCGTGCGCCCACAGCCGGCCCAGCAGTGCACGTAGACGATCCCGCCGCCGGCGAGCTCGGCGTCGATCTCGTCGAGCGTCGCGACCAGCTCCTCGCGAGTGGGGATCGAGAAGTCGACGGATGGATCGATTGACGTATCGGCGAGGCTCCTGGACGAGCGACGCGTATGGCTCGAGCTCACCCTCATGCGTCAGGTCGAGGAAGAGCGTCACGCCTGCGTCCACGAGGTTCCGCACTTCGCTTCCACGCGTTCTCGGGCCCGAGCGCCAGGGATGGCGTCCGGCGATGAGGCGACCTTGCTCGATGACGGTGGGCGGACGCACGACGGCGAAGTCTGCCGACGGTCGCTACCCCGTCCGAGGGGAGCGTCTCATACGGGCGGCGAGCAGGTGCCGATAGCGGTGGCATGGCGTCGCCCCACACGTCCGCGAACGAGCTTCGCGATCGCGCTCTCCTCCTCGCGAAGGAGCTCGGCGTCGACCCCGAAGCGTGGTACGTGCGCGTGCTCGAGGAGGAGCGGAAGGAGGGCCTCGAGCCCGATCTCGGGGCGCTCGTGCGAGCGTACTGGGAGCTCCAGCGCGTGACCGAGCGCGCCGATCTGCGCGACACCTGGCGCTCCCTCGCGGACCAGCTCTGGTCCGGCGAAGCGGCCTGAAGCCCAGCTTCTCGGGTCGCATCGAGACGGCCGACGACCGCGATAAGGTGGCCGTCCCGTGGCCGCTCCGCCTTTCGTCCATCTGCACGTCCATTCCGAGTACTCGATCCTCGACGGGGCGTGCCGGATCCCGGATCTCGTTGCGAAAGCGGCGCGCCTCGAGATGCCGGCCGTCTCGCTCACCGACCACGGCTCGCTCGCAGGCGCGGTGCAGCTCTTCCGGGAGGCCGGGAAGGTCGGCGTGAAGCCGATCATCGGCTGCGAGGTCTACGTCGCCGACGACCGCCACGCGCAGACGAAGGGGTACGCGCACCTGACGCTTCTCGCCGAGTCGAACGAGGGCTACGCGAACCTCATCAAGCTCTCGTCGCTCGGCTACCTCGAGGGCTACTACTACAAGCCACGCGTCGACTGGGAGCTCCTCGAGCGCCACGCGAAGGGCATCGTCGCGCTCTCGGGCTGCCTCTCGGGCCGTGTCTCGCGCGCGCTCTCGGAGAGCCGCCCGAAGGACGCGGCCGGCGATCTCGACCGCCTCGTCCAGATCTTCGGCCGTGATTCGACCTACGTCGAGATCCAGAACGCCGGGCTCTCCGAGCAGCACGAGATCAATCCGCAGCTGATCGCCCTCGCGCAGGAGACCGGGCTTCCGCTCGTCGCGACCGGAGACGTCCACTACCTCGACGCCGAGGACGCGTTCGCCCACGAGGCGCTCCTCTGCATCCAGTCCGGCGACACGCTGAAGAACCCGGCGCACTGGCGCTTCGATACGAACGAGTTCTTCTTCAAGACGCCCGAGGAGATGGCGGGCGACTTCCCCGGTCTCGAGGACGCGATGGCGCGCACGCTCGAGGTGGCGGAGCGCTGCTCGGTCGAGCTCGAGCTCGGGCGGATCCTGCTGCCGACGTTCCCGGTGCCCGAGGGCAGGGACTCCTTCGACTACCTCGTCCAGCTCTGCGAGCAGGGCCTCGCTCGTCGCTACGGGACGGTGACCCCCGAGCTGACCGAACGGCTTCGGTTCGAGCTCAAGACGATCAAGGAGATGGGGTTCGCGGACTACTTCCTCATCGTCTGGGACTTCATCCACTTCGCGAAGCAGAACGGCGTGAGCGTCGGCCCGGGACGCGGCTCGGCCGCCGGGTCGATCGCCGCGTACTGCCTGGAGATCACGGATGTCGACCCGATGCGCTACGGCCTCCTCTTCGAGCGGTTCCTCAACCCGGCTCGCAAGGACCTGCCGGACATGGACATCGACTTCTCCGTCGCGGGTCGCGATCGCGTCATCAACTACGTCGCCGAGAAGTACGGCCGCGACCGCGTCGCCCAGATCATCACCTTCTCGACGATGGCGGCACGCGCGGCGATTCGCGATGCGGGCCGGGTGCTCGACATCCCGTACGGCGTCGTCGATCGCATCGCGAAGCTCGTGCCCGAAGGCCCCGGGCAGACGCTCGAGGCTGCGCTGAAGCCCGGCGCCGAGCTCCGACAGGCGGTCGACTCGGATCCGATCGCGAAGGAGATCATCGACCTCGCGCGGCCGCTCGAGGGGCTGACGCGCGCCGACTCGATCCACGCGGCGGGCGTCGTCATCGGCGCGCAGCCGCTGATCGAGGTCGTCCCGCTCCAGCAGAAGGGCGCCGACTCGGAGATGGTGACGCAGGTCGGGATGAACGACGTCGTCGACCTCGGCCTGCTCAAGATGGACTTCCTCGGGCTGCGAAACCTCGACGTCATCGACAAGGCGGTCGACCTCGTCGGCGGCGTCGACATCGGCACGCTCCCGCTCGACGATCCGATGACGTACGCGATGCTCGCGCGCGGCGACTCGACCGGCGTGTTCCAGTTCGAGTCGTCGGGCATGCGCGAGGCGCTGCGCTCCGTGAAGCCGACGGAGTTCGAGGACCTGATCGCACTCGTGGCCCTCTACCGGCCCGGGCCGATGGGCTACATCCCGATGTATGCGGCGCGAAAGGCAGGGCGCGAGCAGGTGTCCTTCGCCGACCCGCGCCTCGAGGCCATCACCGGACAGACGTACGCGATCTGCATCTACCAGGAGCAGTACATGCAGATCGCGAAGGAGCTCGCAGGGTTCTCGCCCGCCGAGGCGGAGACGCTGCGCAAGGCGATCGGCAAGAAGATCCACGCGCTCATGGCCTCGCTCAAGGATCAGTTCCTCGCAGGGTGCGCGGAGAACAACGTGGCCCCGGGCGTCGCGCAGCAGCTGTGGAAGGACATGGAGTCGTCGCAGGACTACTCCTTCAACAAGGCGCACGCCGCCTGCTACGCGCTCATCGCCTACCGCACGGCGTGGCTGAAGGCGAACCACCCGAAGGAGTACATGGCCGCGCTCATCTCGTCGGTGATGAACACGAAGGATCGTGTGCCGCTCTACGTGAACGCGTGCCGCGAGATGGGCATCGACGTCCTGCCACCAGACGTGAGCTCGTCGCAGCAGGATTTCGCGGTCGTCGGCGGCGTCATCCACTTCGGGCTCAACGCGGTGAAGAACGTGGGGGAGGCTGCCGCGGACGCGATCGTCCGCGTCCGCGCCGAGGGTGGGCCGTTCGAGTCGATCTGGGCGCTCACCGAGCGCGTCGATCCGCAGGTGCTCAACAAGCGCGCGCTCGAGTCACTCGTGAAGTGTGGCGCGCTCGACTCCACCGGCGCCACGCGGCTCGGCATGCTGACGGCCCTCGAGGCGGTGCTCGGACACGGGCAGCGGACCTCCGCCGACCGGCTCGCCGGCCAGGCCTCCATCTTCGACGGTGCCTTCGGCGACGAGGAGCAGTCCGTCGAGGTCAAGCACCCGCCGCTCGCGACCACCGAGTTCGACGAGCGCGAGCTCTTGCGCCTCGAGAAGGAGACGCTCGGCCTGTACGTCTCGGAGCATCCGCTCGAACGCGTCCGTGCCGAGCTGAGGCGGAAGACCGACTGCGCCCTCACGGACATCGAGCGCAGGCGCGACGGCGAGTTCGTCACGGTCGGCGGGATCGTCTCCGGACTGAAGCAGGTGACGACGAAGCGCGGCGAGCCGATGGTGTTCGTGACGCTCGACGACCCGACGGGCAGCGCGGAGGTCGTCGTCTTCAACTCGACGTACGCGGCCGCGCGCGAGCTCCTCGAGCCCGACCGCATCCTCGTCGTGAAGGGTCGGGTCGACCACAAGCAGGCCGGCGAGACGAAGCTCGTCGCGAGCGAGGTGAGCGCGTTCGAGTCGGCACTCGTTCGCCGCGAAGTCCGGCTCCGGATCGACGCGCGACAGGCTCCGGCCGGGATCGTCCGGGAGCTCGCGACGCTCGTCGCCGACTTCCCCGGCGAGGCGCCGGTCTACCTCGCGCTGGAGACCTCGCTCGGCGAGCGCACCCTCGCACTCGGCCCGGAGTATCGAGTCAAGCCCGAAGCGGACTTCTTCGCCGAGGTTCGGGCGCTGCTCGGCGAGTCGTGCGTCGCATGAGAGTCGAGACGTACGTCAGTCGCGGCGACCCGGCCGCGAAGCGGACGGCTTTAGGGATCGTGCGACCGGGTGTCCGCGCTAGCGGATACCCGGTCTTGCAGGGACCTTAGCTTCTGGCGTCGCTGGTCAGTCGCTCGCCCACGCAAGCGAGCACCTTGAGGGCAATCGACGGCATCGTCTCGACGACCGAACGAAAGCGCCGGTCGGTGATGACGAGCACGTCGACCGCCGATGTCGCGGTGACAGTGGCAGTGCGGGGGCTGTCCGTGATGAGGGCGATCTCGCCCAGCCAGTCGCCGGGGCCGAGGTCGGCGATCTTCTTGCCCTTCTTCGTCACCTCGGCCGTTCCGTCGATCAGTACGAAGAACTCCCGACCCGGGCGGCCTTCGCGCGTCAGTACCGTCCCCTGCCGGAGGTCGATCTCGTCCGCGGTCTTGGCAAGCTGGCGCAACTCGTTCTTCGAGCAGCCGGCGAAGAGAGGAACCGACTTCAGCAGCTCGATCTTGGCGTTGCTACGAAGCGCCACGACACAATCATATGCACCGGGTCGAGGTCGGCCAATCGAGGATCGTTGGCGCGTGCGTCAGAGAACGGAGCCGGGCTATCGGACGGTCTGTGCGTGGAGTAGAATCCGCCGGCCACGCGACTGGGCACTCGCGTCGAGGCAGGGGAAACTGCGGATTGAGGAGAGGGCATGACACAGCAAGTACGCACCAGCTACCGAAAGCATCGGAAGGCGACCTGGGCAGGTGGGCTCACCGTTGTCGGCGCTGCGATACTCGCCGCACTCGCGCTCGTGCTGCCCGCGTTCGGGGCGGCAGGAGAACCGATTCCGCCTGCCAGCTCCCCCCGGAGCGTGACGCCCACCGAAGTCAACGTCGGCGGCTCGAACTTCAGCTGTACCGCGAATACCGGTGGCGCACCGTCCGGGTTGTCGACTTTCCAGGTCTCGGGTCCGCCGAACTCTGCGGCATCCGTCACGTACAACCTTCCGAATGGGGTGACCTTGACGCTGAGCGGTGTCAACGGCCAGAACAGGGGCAAGATCTTCTCCTTCTCCATGAACGGAGCGCGCGTCTTCCACCTCGGTGTGAAGGGCGGCTCTAACCACGCTTGGTACAACTACTCGCCGGGCGGCGTCGTGAGCGACGGCAATCTTCATGCCACGCTCCAGAGCCCCGGCAATCTCTACTCCGCGTCCATCACGACCTTCTGCTACGCGCGGGTCGCGACGATCAGCGGAACGGTCTACAACGACCTGACCGGGAACGGCGCCAAGACGGATTCACCTGCCGAGCCCGGCCTTCCGGGCTGGACGGTGACTGCCTATGGCAGCGGTGGGACTCAGGTCGCGACGACCGGCCCAACAACGAACGGCAGCTACTCGCTAGCTCTTCCGCTCGGGGCGACCTATTCGGTCTGTGCGACTCCGTCCTCGGGCCTGTGGGCTCTCACCGAGCCGACAACGACTCCGAGCGCGTGTTCTTCATCGCCTGGCGGGCGTGGGTGGTCGGTCGCTCTCTCTGACGACGCCACGAGGAACTTCGGTGCTCAATCGGGTGTGCAGCCGACCTGTTTGACGCCGTTCTCGGGCCAGGCGTTCGGGTCCGCCGCTGGAACCGTCATTTACGAGGCTCAGCTCGTGCCCCAAGGGACTGCGTGCAAGAACGACCTCGTTGTCATGTACTCGTATCTGCCCGGTACGAACCAGCTCTTCGCGACGCTCCATCCTCCGACGGAGGGCGGGGCTCCTTGGGAAGTCGTCGAGCACTTACGCTGGACGGGGATCACGTTTGATATCCAGAACCCGATCACGCTCTGGTACGACGACAGCCCCCCGTACGACGGTGTCGGTCACACGGACCTGGTCCCGTGCAACTCGGACCCGAGGACGAATCCAAACTCGTTCGTTCTCCCCACGCACGGCGATCTCACTCCGGGTAGCGAGACTTCCTGCTTGCTGGTTGCCACGGACTCGGCTGGCTCGGGCCCGGACGACCGAATCTACGACGCCTGGATCTACTCCAACGTCGACGGCGGTCGAGGGCACTAGGGGTCGAGCGGAGACACGCGGCTAGTCGGCGTCTGCCAACAAAACCGCGCTGACGCGCTGCATGAGGCTCTGGGCCTCATGCAGCGCGGCGTCGGCCTCGGCTGTCAGACCCTTCAGCCGCGCAAGACGTTCGAGCCCGAAGAGCGCCTGAGCCTCCTCGTAGACGAGCCGCTGCTCGCGCGCGATATCCATGGCGGTCGAGAGCTCCTCGTCGGCTTTGTCGAGCTCGCCGCGCTCCATCAGCGCGTTCGCCGCGATGCGTGCGATCGGCGCTCCGAGGGGCGAGGAAACATCGTCGAGCAGCCGTCTCGCCTCGGCGAGCTCTGACAGAGCGCGCTCCGACTCGCCGCTTCGGGTGATGGCGTCGGCGAGGTGCGCCCAGGCTTCCACAGCCAGCCCGACATCTCCCGTGGAGCGTGCCTCCTCCAGGATCCTCCTCAGGTCGGCGAGTGCGGTCGGCAAGTCGCCGGTCGCAACGGCCAATCGCGCCAACTGAATCTCGCAGAAGAGTGCGGCGTACACGTACTGTGCTCCGCGAAGCGTTTCTTGTGCCGCGGTCAGCACTGCCTCGGCCTCGGGATACGCGCCTCGGCTGATCAGCACCTCGCCGAGGTTCGCGGCCGCGTAGGCCGCCTGCGTGACGTTCCCCACGCGCTCGAGCCCCCTGCGTGCGCCTTCGTAGAGCCGCGCGGCCTCGCCCCAACGTCCCTGTGCGTAGGCTTTTACACCGAGATTCATCTCCATGACCGCCGCCGACCTGGCGTCGCCGAGGACCCGGAAGATCTCCAACGCCTTCTCCTCGTACACGGCCTTGTCGGGCTGGCCGATGAAGAGGTAGGCACCTTCGAGGGTCGAGTACGCGCGCGCGAGCGCGAGGCTCGGCCCGAGCGGTTCCGCATCCGCGACCACCCTGCTTGCGACTGCGATCGCGTCGCGCGGCTTTCCTTGCTGCAGCTGAATGGATGCGCGCCGGGCGAGGAGACTATTGGCAGCCTGCTTTGCTTCGAGGCTCGTCACCGACTCGATCGGCTTGAGTCCGGCGGTGATTTCGCGGAGCGCCGAGCTGTATTCGCCGAGTCGAAGCAAGGCGAGAGCGCGTTCCTCGTACAACTCGGCCTGCCGCACGGGGTCGTCCTTGAGGAGCGTCGTAGCGCTTCTCAGCGCGCTCGATTGCTCCGCGGTAGTCGCCTGCCGCGTCGCGCACCTCGCCGAGCGCACGCCAGGTCCGCGCGAGCTCGACGTCCGCGAGGTCATCGACCTTGGAACTCACCTCGATGGCGCGCTCGTAGAAGCTCGCCGCGTCGGCGTTTGCATAGACCTCACGCGCAAGATCGCCAGCGAGGCGCGAGTACGTCCATGCCTCCGCCCAGCGGCCGGCGTTGAAGTAGTGCAGCGAGAGCAGCTCGGCTGCGTCTGCGGGCCGCTCGGAATGCCGTTTCTCGATGACCTCGGCGACACGGCCGTGGAGCTCGCGGCGCCGTCTTGTACGAAAGGCCCTCATACGCCGCGTCGCGGATCAGAGCGTGACGGAAGCGGAATGCGCCAGCGACGTTGGGGTCACGTTCGACGAACTCGCCCACCCGATCCCACGCCTCCGAACCCGCGGCAACGAGCGGATCGTCCTCGAGTACGTCGGCGATGAGAGACGCGGAGAACGAGACGCCCAGAACGGACGCCCAGCGCAGGAGGGCGCGATCGCCGGGCCCGAGCTGATCGATGCGCGTTGCGACGAGCGCCTCGACGGTCTCGGGAAGCTGCTCGGCCTCGTCGGTCTTCTCACCGACGCTCGCCAGCTCCCGCAGGAAGAGCGGATTGCCCGCGCCGCGCTCCATCAATGCGGCCAGCTCCTCTTCGGTCAGCCGGCGGTCACCTGCTGCTGCGACGGCAAGGGTTCTGGCGTCCTCGGCGGGGAGCGGCTCCAGTCGGAGCGTCAAGGCGGGGAGCGGCGGCGTTCCTTCGGCGGCCGCGAATCCGCCCCCGGTTGGCCGTCGCGTCGTACAGGTGAGCCACGGCTTCGTCGAAAGCTGCGTGCCGAGGTAGCGAAGGAGCTCGGACGACGCATCGTCCATCCAGTGGACGTCGTCGAAGACCAACAGCGTTGGCGAATCGAGGAGCTGACCGAGGAGCGTGCCCATGACACCGTGGAGCCGTGCTCGCCAGAAGGCCGGGTCGAGGTCGCTCACCTCGGGCGTTGTCTCGACTTCGACGTCGAGCGGGGCCGCGAGGAGGGGCGCCCAGGGCACGAGCTCCTCGTCGACCTCCTCGAGCCGCGCTGCCAGCACGGACTTGTTGTGTTGCCCGCCCCCATTCAGCTCGACGTCGAGGAGCGAACGGAGAAAGGGACGAAACGGGTAGTAGGGGGTGGACGCCTCGTACTGGTCGCAGCGCAGCGAGACCTGCCGCATGTCGATGCAGTTCTCGCGCAGCTCCTGCGCGAGCCTCGACTTCCCGATCCCGGGCTCGCCGACGAGCTCGACGAACGTGCCGAAGCCCAACCGCACCGGCGCGACCGACGCCGCCAAGACCGCTCGCTCCCGCTCGCGGTCGACAAAGGGGAGCTTCTCCTCTTTCGTGTCGCTCGCCGCCGTCTCGGGCCGGAGGCCGCCGAGTACGACCGCCCGGACGGGCTCGCTCTTCCCCTTCACCGGGAAGGGCTCGAGCTCCGTCGCCTCGAAGCTGGCGCCGCCTCTGGCGAATGCCGACGACGCGACCCACACCTCGTCTTCGCCCGAGCGGGCCATGAGACGCGCCGCCAGTGCCGCCGTGTCACCGAGCACCGTGTACGTCCTGCGAAACGATGCGCCAACCTGCCCCGTGAACACGCGTCCTTCGCTGATGCCGATGTGGACTGGGAGTGGAAGACCTCCGTCGATGACGGCCCGCATCGTGCGCAGGAGGCGTTCTTCGACGTCCCCGAACGTCTGTGGAGCACCGGAAACGAGGATGATCCGACCGCCGTCGCGATCCACGTCGCTTTCGAGGACCGTCACTTGATGCTCGTCTGCAGCGGCCTGGACCGTGCGGGTTAGCACGTCCAGCGCGTCGGAGGCCGCCTCCGGCCCCTCGGTTCGGATCACGTCGTCGATTCCCGAGAAACGAATGAATCCGATCGCGGCGTGCCTGTGCTCGCCCTCGAGCGGCCCGACCTCCAGAAGCTGGGTGCGCAGTGGGCTCGGGACGGCAACCTCGATCGGTAGCCCCTCCACGTCAGGGAGCGGTACGAGCTCGCCCCGTACGTCGGGCGCCGCTCGCAGCAGTCGGCCGGGTCCCTTCTCGTCCCCGAGCGTGTCGGGGTGGAGTAGAGCGGCAGTCTCCGGGCTGAGCAGGATCTCGCCTGCCTCGGACGCAGCCTCCATCTCGACCGTTCGACTGGCAGCAGGCCCCGCGACGAGCAACTCGCGATGGGACTCCCCCACGAGGAAGAAGTGGAAGGTTCCGGAATGGAGCCCGGCGTGCATCTTCAGCTGAATGGCGCCGGCTGACGTGCGCGGGCGCCCGATCGCGCGAAGCGTGCGGCGCATCTCGAAGGCCGCACGCGCAGCTCGAGGCGCGTGATCCACGTCGTCGTAGAGGAGGAGGAGCGCGTCGCCTCCGAACTTCAGCAACCCTCCGCCTTCGCCGTACGCGACGGTGAGAAGCGCCTCGAAGGTCGCATTCATCACTCCCGTGACCTCTTCGGCACCCGCGCGGCCCCGGCTCGATAGTCGCTCGGACATCGCGGTGAAGCCTGAGATGTCGATGAACGCGAGGGTGCCTTCGACCTCGATCCAGTCGCGCTCCGGGTTGTCGCGCAGCCATTCGAGAGTGAGCCGCGGTATGAACGGGACGAGGTCGGCCGCGGTTGGAGAGATGTCCGCCGAGGATGTTGCCATCGCATGATTCTGGCCTACGTGCGTTGCAGCGGGAAGCGAATGCGCGATAACCAGCGCGAATGGGCTGCCGGTGATCAACGGCGCGACCGGCCCGGCCCTCACGGAACGCTTACGTCTGCCCAACGCAATCCCCCCGAAAAGGGGACGTCCGATACGTCGTAGTGGACGAATAGGCGAGTGACACCGATCCCCAATTGCGGAAGGGCGGCGGAATGTCTGCGGCAGAACTCGAGCTCGTACCTGTGTCCGAGCGCGACCGAATCGAGCAGTGGCGTCACGAGGCCCTCGAGCGCGCGGGGTACGACCCCGAGGCGGCGATCGTCCTCGCGGCGAGCCACGACATCGACCTCCATGCGGCCGTGAGTCTTCTCGAGCGCGGGTGCACGGTCGAGCTCGCACTTCAGATTCTGCTGTAGCGCCGGCCAGTTCTCTCACGCGGAGCGCGGCATGTCGGCAGAATGCCCGCCGGTGCTTCCGCTTCTCTCGATTCCGTCGCCCGAGTCGAGCACGATCGAGCTCGGGCCGCTCTCGATCCACTTCTACGGCCTGACGCTGCTCGTCGCCATCGCGGCTGCCGTCGTCATCACCGGAATCCGCTGGACGAGGCGCGGCGGCGACTGGGATCTCATCTTCCGCGTCGCCGTGTGGGGCGTCGCATCGGGAATCGTCGGCGCGCGGCTCTATCACGTCGTCACGAGCTGGGACGAGCTGCCGGACGAGTGGTGGGGGCCGTTCGCGATCTGGAAGGGCGGCCTCGGAGTCTGGGGCGGGATCGGGCTCGGCTGTCTCGTCGGGGCGATCGTGGCGAGGCGCTCGGGTGTCTCCGTCGCGAAGCTCGCCGACTGCGTCGCGCCCGCGCTTCTCGTCGCGCAGGGGATCGGCCGCTTCGGCAACTGGTGGAACCAGGAGCTCTTCGGCGGCCCGACCGACCTTCCGTGGGGCCTCGAGATCGATCCCGAGAACCGGCCGATCGACCACGTCGACTCAGGAGACGTTCCACCCGACGTTCCTGTACGAGGCGCTCTGGTGCTTCGCGGCCGCCGGGGTGCTGCTGCTGATCGAGCGGCGGTTCAAGGGACGAATCCGGCCGGGCGGTCTCTTCGCGCTGTACGTCCTGATCTACAGCGCAGGTCGCGTCTGGATCGAGACGCTCCGGATCGATCCGTCGCACGAGATCGGCGGCGTCCGCCTCAACGTGTGGGTCGCCGGCCTGGCGGTTCTGCTCTCGGCCGCGTTCTTCGTCTGGTGGCAGCGCAGCTGGAAGCGCGGTAGCGCCGGCCCACCGCCGAAGGTCGAGACCATGGCGGTGCCGAAGGGCCGCTAGCGCGGGACCTTTCCGGGCGCGAGCGGTGTATGGACCGCAAGCGATCCGAAGGAGGAGTCCATGCGTTTGCTCGTCGTTCTCTCAGCGGTAGCAGCTGCGCTCGCAATCGCGCCGTCAGCATCACCGGGTGGCTGGGCCACCGTCGGGTTCGAGCCGCTCCCGGACGGAACGTCGGCGGGAGGGACGTGGAGCCCCACGATCTTCGTCAAGCAGCACGGCGTCACGCCGCTCGCCGGTCTCACGCCCGTCGTCGAGATCTACGACGACGCGACGGGCGCGGTGGCGAGGTTCCCGGCGGCGGAGTCGTCCGAGGCGGGCGTCTACACGGCCGATGTCGTCTTCCCCGCCGAAGGGGACTGGCGCGTGACGATCAACAGTGGCTTCGGCAACTCGCAGGTCTCGTACGGGCCTGTTGCGATCGGCCCGCCGGGTGCGGGTGACGGTGGCTCGCGCGAGCTTCCGGTCGTCGGGCTGGGTGTCGTCGCTCTCGCCTTGCTCGGTGGTGCGCTGCTCCTCGGCGCACGTCGCCTCCGACGGCTGACGCCGGCGAGCGGCTGAGCTCGGGAACCGACGAGCCGGGGCCGGTGTAGAAATGACTGGTGGAGGACCGACCGCCGACCGATGCGGTGCTCGCGGAGCGCGCGCGAGCAGGCGACGAGCATGCGTTCGCGGAGCTCGTGCGCGCGTATCAGGGAATCGCGTTTCGCACCGCCTATCTCCTCACCGGCTCGGCGGCCGACGCCGAGGAGGCGGCGCAGGTCGCCTTCGTCAAGGCGTGGTCGGCGCTGCCGCGGTTTCGGCGCGGCGCCGAGTTTCGTCCGTGGCTGCTTCGCATCGTCGCCAACGAGGCCCACAACCGGCGCCGCTCGGCGCAGCGCCGCGATGCGCTGACGCTTCGCGCGGTCGCCGAACACGCCTCCGGAGGCGCGGTCCCGTCTCCGGAGGCGACCGTCGTCGATGACGAGCGCCGCCAGGAGCTTCTCGCGGCCGTGAACCGGCTCGACGAGCGAGACCGTGACGTCCTCGCCTGCCGCTACTTCCTCGAGCTGTCGGAGCAGGAGACGGCCGAGGTGCTCGGCGTCCGTCGCGGAACGGTCAAGTCGAGGACGGCGCGCGCGCTCGAGCGTCTTCGCGGCGAGGTTGCGACATGAGAGAGCTCGAGCACGAGCTCGTCGCGCTCGGGCGGGCGCTCGCCGTCCCCGGGTCGCCCGACCTCACGCCGCGTGTGCTCGCCGCGATCGGCACGAGGCCCGCCGCTCCGGCTCGGCGACGTCTCGTCCTCGCACTCGCCGTGCTCGCGCTCGCCGCGCTCCTGGCGACGTTGGCGATCCCGGACGCTCGCTCGGCGCTCCTTCGCTTCCTGCAGATCGGCGGCGCGCGCATCGAGCTCGTCGACGAGCTTCCCGCCGTTTCGCCGAGTCCGCCGGAGCTCGAGCTGACGCTCGGCCAACGCGTCTCGCTCGACGAGGCTCGGCAGCGCGCGGCGTTCGAGCTCCTCGAGCTCGACGAGGAGCCGGATGCCGTCTACCTCGGCGAGCGAGGCACCGTGTGGTTCCTCTACGGGCGCCCCGACGCCCCGCGGCTGCTCGTCGCGCAGACACCGGAGCTCGAGATCGACGAGCCGTTCATCCTCAAGAAGCTTGTGGCGGCGGGTACGAGCGTCGAGCGCGTGACGCGTCCGCGGTGGGCCCGCCTACTTCCTGAGCGGCGAACCGCACGCCGTCGTGCTCGTCGACGAGTACGGCGTCGCGATCACCGACAGCGCGCGCCTCGCACGAGATGTGCTCGTCTGGGACGAGGACGGCCGCACCGTGCGCCTCGAAGGCGATCTGACCAGGGCCGATGCGGTCGAGATCGCCGAAGCGCTGCGGTAAAGCGTCCGGCGCCACGGCTAGGTTCCGCGCGTGCTGCCGATGCCCGTCCGGGAGCTGGAGCTCGAGCTCGACGCGTTCGAGGGACCGTTCGATCTCCTTCTCACGCTGCTCCTGAAGGAGGAGCTCGAACCGCGCGAGATCGACATTGCCGCGATCGTCCTCGCCTTCGTCGAGCGGCTCGCGGAGCGCGACGAGCTCGACCTCGAGGCCTGCGGTGAGTTCCTCGTTCTCGTCTCCGCTCTCCTCGAGCTGAAGGCGCGCGCGCTCTTCCCCGACGAGGCGGCGGAGCTCGGCGAGCTCGAGCCCGAGGAGGCCGCCGAGGAGCTGGCGCGGCGCCTCGCCGAGTACCGGCGCATGAAGGAGGCTGCCGCGTGGCTGCTCGAGCGACTCGGCTCGGAGCAGGATCGGTTCTTCCGCGTCGGGCCGGCGCCGCTCGCCCCTCGCCTCGAGCGCCGACTCGCGCCGCAGGATCCGGCGGCGCTCGGTGCGGCGCTGCGCGCGCTCGCCGTGCCGCCACCGAACGTGTCGCTCGGGCACATGGCGCTTCGCTTCCCGCCGGTCTCGCAGTTCCTCGAGCGCTTCCGCTCGCTGCTCACGCGGCGCCGCGTCTTCGACTTCGACACCGAGGTCGACGGGCTCTCGCGCGTGGAGCAGGCAGTCGCACTCCTCGCGCTGCTCGAGCTGCGGAAGGCGGGCGAGATCGCACTGAGCCAGGCCACTGCCTTCGCCCCCATAAGGGTTTCTCGAGCCGACGACGAAAGGATCTCCGAATGGAAAGCCCGCTCCGCCTGATCGCCCTGAACCCGGTCGACCGTCTCGCGCGGACGGTCGAGGCGCTGCTCGTCGTCGCGACCGGGACGCTCTCCGTCGACGAGCTCTGCGACGCGACGGAGGATCATCCGGAGCGGATCGAGACGGCCATCGGGCTCTTGCGCGAGCGCTATTCCGAGGGGCGCAGCGGGATCGTCCTCGAAGAGGTCGCCGGCGGGTACGCCTTCCGCGCGAGCCGCGACGCGGCCGACGCGTGCGCGCGTCTGTTCGAGCGACCGGTCGAGCGCGGGCTCTCGCAGGCCGCCCTCGAGACGCTCGCGATCGTCGCGTACCTCGGCCCGTGCTCGCGTCCCGACATCGCGCGGATCCGCGGCGTCGCCGCCGACTCCGCCGTCGCCAGCCTCGTCGAACGGGGTCTCGTCACCGAAGCTGGACGCGAATCCGATCAGGGTGGAGCGATTCGGTATCGAACGACGCCGCTCTTCGAGCGCGTGTTCGGGCTCGAGAGCCTCGCCGCACTCCCGCGGCTCGACGATCTCGGTGAGGACGCCGCCGAGCTGCGCGACCGCCTGCTCGAAGTCGCGGAAGCCCGCGCCTCGTAGCCCGTTAGATCTGCCAGGCGCCGCTGCGCAGCACCGGAACGGTCCGGCCGTCCCGTGTGATCCCGTCCACGTCGAGCTCGGGGCTTCCGATCATGAAGTCGACGTGCACCTTGCTCTTGTTGATCCGTGCCTTCTCGGCGGCATCCTCGACGGGATGCTCGTACCCGTCGCCGAGGGCGATGTGCGACGCGGCGTTCTCGTCGATGAGCGTGTCGTAGAAGACGCGGCCGAGCGGGCCGATGCGACCTTCGCCGTCGACGAGCGCGATCTCGCCGAGGCGTGAGGCACCTTCGTCGCGCGCGGCGACGGCTCGGAGCGCGTCTGCGCCGGAGTCCGCGTCGATCTTCACCGCGCGCCCGCCCGAGAACTCCACGCGGATGTTCTCGATGATCGAGCCCGAGAGCTCGAGAGGCATGGTCGCGGAGACGTGACCGTCGACCCGCTCGGGATCCGGCGTGCCGAAGACCTCCTCGGTCGGGATGTTCGGAGAGTGCCGGCGACCGTCGACCGTCTCGAGGTCGCCCGCCGCCCAGTGCGCAGACGCGAACAGCCCGATGGTCAGATCGGTTCCGGGCCCGTGGAGTCGGAGCGCGTCGTACCCCTGCTCCGTGAGCCGTCGGGCATTCGCCTTCAAGGACTTGGAGCGCTCGATCCACGCCTCGGACGGGTCGTCCTCGTCGAGGCGGCAGATGTGCGCGACGTCCTCCCACAGCTGCGCGTATGCGGCTTCCCGCTCGAGGTCGGGGTACACGAGCTCCGCCCACGGCCGCGTTGGCACAGGGACGATGTTCCAGCTCGTCGTCATGCGGTTCACGACTTCACCGGTCTCCGGGAGATACGGCAGCAGGTCGCGGCCGGCGCGTGCGGGGTCGAGCCCCTGGAGCGCGCGCGGCGCGTGCGGGCCGGAGAGCGAGATGCGGGCTGCGTGCTCGTCCGAGAGATAGAGCAGCCGTTCCTTCATCCACGGCGGTGCGTAGTCCAGCGTGTCCTCGGCGGCGTGGGCGATGCGCTCACGCTTCAGCCACTGGTCGAAGTAGAGGACGTCGACGTACTTCGCTCCGCGCAGGTACGCCGCGCGCGCGATCTTCCGCGTCACCTCTTCCTTCCCGATGTAGCTCGTGACGGACACGAGCTGCCCGGGCTGGACGTTGGCGCCGAAGACGGCGAGCTCCGCGAGCCTGTCCGACAGCGTCTCGATGCGATCCATGCGGGCCAGGAACGCCTAGCCAGAATGCAGCCGATGCGCCTCAACGCCTACCTCGCCCGGTCGGGGGTCGCGTCGCGTCGCCGCGCCGACGAGCTCATCCGCGACGGGCGTGTGCGCGTGAACGGCGAGCCGGGGGAGCTGAACACCGTCGTCGGGCGGCACGACGTCGTCGAGGTCGACGGTGCGCGCGTCGAGCGGCAGCGGCTCGCATACGTGCTCCTGAACAAGCCGTCGGGTGTCGTGACGACCGCGAGCGATCCGCAGGGGCGGCGGACCGTCGTCGATCTCGTGCCGCTCGAGCCGCGCGTCGTCCCCGTCGGGCGGCTCGACATCGACACGACCGGCGCGCTCCTCCTGACGAACGACGGCGATCTCGCGCACCGGCTTGCCCATCCGCGGTACGGGGTTCCGAAGATCTACGAGGTCGACGTCGCGGGCTCGCCGTCAGCCGACGTCGTCGCCCGGCTCCGCGACGGCGTCGAGCTCGACGACGGCCCGACCGCACCTGCACGCGTCCGCGTCCTGGGACGCGGGCCGCACTGGACCCGACTCGAGCTCACGCTCCACGAGGGCCGGAACCGCCAGGTGAAGCGCATGTGCGAGGCCGTCGGACACCCCGTGCGCCGCCTCCGGCGCACTCGGTACTCGGCGCTCGACGTCGACGGGCTCGCGATCGGAGAGTGGCGAGAGCTGACGTCTGGGGAGGTCGCGGCTCTGCGGGCCGCAGTCGGTCTCTAGCCGAGCCGGACGAAGCCCATCCGCTCGTACATCGCGTCGAGCGTCGGACGCGAGGCCTCGCGCGCGCGCTCGGCGCCGTCCGCGAGCAGTCCGCGCAGCTGCCGGCTCGTCGGCGCGCAGCTCGCGGTAGCGCTCCTGGATCGGCGCGAAGAGCGCGACGACGGCTTCACCGACGTCGCTCCTTGAACTGCGCCGTAGCCGGCTGGCCGTCGTAGCGTCCCTCGATCTCCGGCAGTCGGCTCTCCGGTCGCCACCGACATGATCTCGATCAGGTTCGAGATGCCCGCCTTGTCGCGGGGTCGTGGCGGATCTCGCGCTCCGAGTCGGTCACGGCGGTCTTGAACTTCTTCCGGATCGTCGTCCGGCTCGTCGACGAGGCGGACGACACCCTGCGCGGTTCCCGCCTGACGTCGACATGAGCCGCTCGGGATCCTGGAGGTTCTTCACCCTGGCGCCCTCTCGGGATAGACGCCGCTCGGCACCGTGAACGTCTCGCCGTAGCGCGCGTTGAAGCGCTCGGCGACGTCCCGGGTGAGCTCGAGGTGCTGGCGCTGGTCGTCTCCGATCGGGACGATGTCGGTCTGGTAGAGGAGGATGTCGCCGGCCATGGAGCACCGGGTACGTGAAGAGCCCGGCCGAGACGAACTCCTGGTCGGCGGACTTGTCCTTGAACTGCGTCATTCGCCGGAGCTCTCCGAAGCTCGTGGCCGAGCTGAGCAGCCAATTCGCCTCCGCGTGCGCGGTCGACGTGGCTCTGCGCGAAGACGATCGAGCGCTTCGGGTCGATGCCGGTCGCGAACGAGCATCGCGCTCCGGCGAGCGTCGCCTCGTGCAGGTCCTTCGGGCTCGTACGCAGTCGCTGATCGAGTGGAGATCCACGATGCAGAACAGCGCCGTCGCCCTGCTCCTGGGTCGAGCGGTACTGGCGGTAGCCGCCCGGGTAGTTGCCGAGCGTCTTCTCGCCCGATGCCCGGATGCCGGAGAAGATCCGCATCGCGTGATTGTCCCTGGACCCGCAGGCGTGCGTCGGGTCGACTCTAGACTCGAACGTCCTCGTGCGCATCGAACCGGTCTCTGCTCTGGTCGGGCACCTCGGCGTGCCGGGCGACAAGTCGCTCTCGCATCGCGCCGTTCTCATCGGGGCCGTGTGCGAGGGGGAGACGCTGATCACCGGCTTCGGACGCTCCGCCGACACGGAGTCGACCATCGCTGCGGTTCGCGCGCTCGGCGTCGAGGTCGTCGAAGACGGCGACGACGTCGTCCGCGTCCGCGGCGTCGGGCTCGGCGGGCTGCGCGCGCCCGACGCGCCGATCGACTGCGGCAACGCGGGCACGCTCATGCGCTTGCTCGCCGGCCTCGTTGCGGGCCAGGAGGGCAGGTTCGAGCTCGTCGGCGACGAGTCGCTGTCCGGGCGCCCGATGGAGCGCATCGCCGAGCCGCTGCGTCGGATGGGCGCCACCGTCGAGACGACCGAAGGCCACGCGCCGCTCGTCGTCGAAGGTGGCGCGCTTCACGCGATCGACTACGAGCTGCCGGTCGCTTCGGCGCAGGTGAAGTCGGCGATCCTGCTCGCCGGCGTGCAGGCGGAGGGGCGTACGACGGTCGTCGAGCCCAGCCCGACGCGCGACCACACGGAACGGCTTCTCGAGCGGGCCGGGGCGCGGGTCACGCGACGGCCGACGAGCGTCACCGTCGAACGCGCGACGGAGCTTCGCCTGCCCGAGCTCGAGATCCCCGGCGACATCTCGTCCGCCGCGCCGTTCCTCGTCGCGGCCGCGATCGTTCCGGGCTCGTCGGTCACGGTTCACGGGGTCGGGCTGAACCCGCGCAGAACGGGGATCCTGGACGTGCTCGAGCGCATGGGGGCGAAGATCGCGATCTACAACCGCCGACCGATCGGCGGCGAGCCCGCGGGCGACGTCGAGGTGCGGACGTCCGACCTCGTCGGGGCCACGATCGAGGCGCAGGAGGTGCCCTCGCTCGTCGACGAGCTCCCGATCATCGCCGTCGCGGCGAGCCATGCCCGCGGCGAGACCGTCGTGCGTGGGGCGGGCGAGCTCCGAGCGAAAGAGTCGAACCGGATCGAGACGGTGGTCGAGGAGCTCCGCCGCGTCGGCGGACACGTCCGCGCGACCGACGACGGCTTCCGCGTCAGGGGCGTACCCGCGCGGCTGCGGGGCGGCGTGATGGACTCGCACGGCGACCACCGCCTCGCGATGCTCGGCGCGGTCGTCGGAGTGGCATCGCGCGAGGGCGTCGAGCTTCGCGGCGCGGAGGCGGCGGCAGTGAGCTTCCCCGGCTTCTTCGAGGTTCTCCAGCAGGTCGCGCCGGGCTCTGTGCGCAAGACCGAGATCCGCTAACGCGGATCACGGTCGCGCGAAAACCTGGGGGTTCATTACCCTCCCGCGACATGATCGTGGCCATCGACGGTCCTGCCGGATCGGGGAAGAGCACCGTCGCCTCGACGCTCGCACGGCGTCTCGGCTTCCGGTACCTCGACACCGGGGCGATGTACCGCGCGCTGACCTGGATCGCGCGGCGCGACGGGGTCGATCTCGCAGACGGTGCTGCGCTCGCCGGCGTCGCCGCTGCCCATCCCGTGTCGTTCGGGCAGGACGGGCTCGTCGAGCTCGACGGCGAGGACGTGACCGCAGCCATCCGGGACGCCGAGATCGACCGGCTCGTTCCCGCCGTGGCGCGGCATCCAGAGGTGCGCGAGGTGATGCGCGAGCGGCAGCGCGCGCTCGCCGTCGGTGGTGACTCCGTGATCGAGGGACGCGACATCGGCACGGTCGTCGCGCCCGGCGCGGACGTGAAGGTGTTCCTGCTCGCCGACGAGGACGAGCGCGCGCGGCGGCGCACCAACGATCGTCCCGGCGTGGCGGCGGAGACGCTGGCAGCCGATCTGCGCGACCGCGACGAGCGCGATGCCGTCAACACGCAGCCTGCCGACGACGCTGTCCTGCTCGACACCACCAGCATGAGCGTCGACCAGGTGGTCGACCGGATCGCGGAGCTCGTCGAGGCGCGCCGATGAACCGGACGGACGCGGTCTGGGCCGTCGGGCGCGCGACGATCGGGACGGCCGTCAAGCTCGTCGCGCCGCTTCGCGTGTACGGCGCCGAGCGCGTCCCGCTGGACGGCGGTCTCGTCGTCGCGTCGAATCACCTCAGCTGGATCGATCCCCCCGCGCTCGGCGCGGCGATCCCGCGCACGATGTACTTCATGGCGAAGGTCGAGGCGCACCGCGTCCCCGGGCTCGGCCAGCTCATGCGCTCGTTCGGCGCCTTCTCCGTGCGTCGCGGCGAGTCCGACCGCGATGCCGTGCGCACGATGCGCCAGATCGTGCGCGACGGGCATGCGCTCGGGCTCTTCGTCGAGGGGACACGACAGCGATCCGGCGTGCCCGGCCCGGTACAGCCGGGCGCGGCGATGGTCGCGATCAACGAGAGCGTGCCCGTGATCTGCGCGGCGATCTACGGCTCGTACGAGTGGCGCCTCGGGCAACTTCAAGCCCGTCTCCATCGCGTGGGGTCAGCCGCTGTCGTTCGACGGTCTCCCGCGCGGGGGCAAGGGGTACAAGGAGGCGTCGGTCGAGATCGAGCGCGAGATCAGGAAGCTGTGGGACTGGCTCGCGGGCGTGCACGAGCTCGGCCGGCCGCGCGACGCGACACCGCCGTCATGACGCGAGCTCGCCGACGCGTCGAGATCGCCGGCACCGTCGCGATCGTCGGCTTCCCGAACGTCGGCAAGTCGACGTTGATCAACCGGCTCACGTCGACGCGCACTGCCGTCGTCCACGAGACGCCGGGCGTCACGCGCGATCGCAAGGAGCTGCTGTGCGAGTGGTCGGGCACGACGTTTCGCCTCATCGACACCGGCGGCGTCGACCAGGCCGACACCGGGCCGTTCGGGCCGCAGATCGCAGCGCAGGCGCGGCAGGCCGTCGAGGAGGCCGATCTCGTCCTCCTCGTCGTCGACGCGACCGCGGGCATCACACCGGGCGACGAGGAGCTCGCGGAGATCCTGCGCGTGTCGCGGCGCCCGGTGCTCGTGCTCGCGAACAAGCTCGACGACCCACGCCGCGACCTCGAGGCGCTCGAGTTCCATCGCCTCGGGCTCGGCGACCCGATCCCGATCTCGGCGCTCCACGGGCACGGCTCCGGTGATCTCCTCGACGAGATCGTCGGCCGGCTGCCCGGCCACGGCGAGCGTCCCGTCGGCGAGGAGGCGATCAAGGTCGCGATCCTCGGGCGGCCGAACGTCGGAAAGTCGTCGCTCCTCAACGCGCTGGTCGGCGGTGAGCGCGTCATCGTCTCCGACGTCCCGGGAACGACACGAGACTCGATCGACACGGTCTTGCGGCGCGACGACTCGACGTTCGTTCTCGTCGACACGGCGGGCCTCCGGCGGAAGCGCAAGCAGCGGCAGGGGATCGAGTACTACTCGGAGCTCCGCGCGCTCGAGGCCGCGGAGCGAGCAGACGTCGCGCTCGTCCTGATCGACGCGAGCCAGGGCATCGTCGAGCAGGATCGTGCCGTGGCCGACGTCGCCCGCAAGGCGCAGTGCGCGACGATCGTCGTGCTCTCGAAGTGGGACGTCACCGAGATCCGCCTCGAGGACGTGCGCCCGGACATCCTCAAGCGCTTTCGCCAGCGCCCACCGATCATCGCGGTCTCGGCGAACACCGGCCGCGGCCTGGAGCGGCTGCTCGCGATGATCGAGGCCCTCTTCGTCCGCTATGCCGGCCGGATCCCGACCGCGGAGCTCAACCGCGCGCTCCAGGAGCTGCGCGAGGCGCGCCAGCCTCCGGGGCGACGCGGGCGCCGGCTGAACCTCCTCTACGGGACGCAGGTGAGCTCGCGCCCGCCGCGGTTCCGGTTCTTCGTCAACGACCGCAGCCTCGTCACGCGCGACTACGGCTACTGGGTCGAGAACGAGCTTCGCGCGCGGTTCGGACTGGAAGGCGTCCCCGTCTCCATCGACTTCGTGACGTCCGAGTGAGAGCGGTCGTCGTCGGCGCGGGCTCGTGGGGGACGGCGACCGCCTGCTTGCTGCGCGACAACGGCCACGACGTGACGCTTGCCGCCCGAGATCCCGAGCAGGCCGACGCGATCAACCGGACGGGCCGGAACCCGCGCTACGCGGCGGAGGCCCGGCTCGACGGGATCGCCGCGGCGACGATCGGCGCGGCGCCGGTCGCCGACGCCGAGCTCGTGCTCGTCGCCGTTCCGAGTCGCGTGTTCGCCGAGGTCGTGGCGACGCTTCCGGGCGATGCGCCCGTCGTGAGCCTGACGAAGGGGCTCGACCCCGCAACCGGCGCACGACTCTCGACCCTGGTTCGGAACCGCCCCGTCGCCGTCCTCTCGGGCCCGAACATCGCCGACGAGATCGTGCGCGGGCTTCCGGCGGCAGCCGTCGTCGCGAGCGACGACCTCGAGCTCGCGGTGCGCGTCCAGGTTGCCGTGCACTCGATCCTCTTCCGCGTCTACGTGAGCGACGACGTCGTCGGCGTCGAGCTCTGCGCGGCCGCGAAGAACGTCATCGCGCTCGCCGCAGGTGGGGCGGACGGCCTCTCGCTCGGAGACAACTCCAAGGCGGCTCTCGTCGCGCGCGGCCTGGCAGAGATGCGTCGGCTCGCGGAGTCGGCGGGCGCGCGGCCGGACACGTTCGCCGGCCTGGCCGGAATGGGAGACCTGATCGTGACGTGCTGGTCGCCCTCTGGCCGGAATCGGCGGGCGGGGGAGCTCATCGCGCGCGGCGCGCGGCCCGAGGAGGCCGCTGCGGAGATCGGCATGGTCGTCGAGGGGCTGACGACGGCACCGGTGCTCCGCGATCTCGCGCATCGCCTCGACATCGAGCTGCCGATCACCGAAGGCGTCTGCGCCGTCCTCGAGGGAGCACCGTTGACCGACCTCGTCACGACGCTCATGAGCCGTGCGCCCACGACCGAGTAGCGGTCGGGGGCGATAGGTACCCTTCCGAGCCGTGGCAGCGCGCTCGTTCTCCTTCACGTCGGAGTCGGTCACCGAGGGTCATCCCGACAAGATCGCGGATCAGATCTCGGACTCCGTCCTCGACGCGATCCTCGCGGACGACCCGCACGGGCGCGTCGCGTGCGAGACCCTCATCACCACCGGGCTCGTCGTCGTCGCCGGCGAGATCACGACCGACACGTACGTCGACATCCGCTCGATCGTGCGCGAACGCATCGCCGAGATCGGCTACACGCGTGCGAAGTACGGGTTCGACTTCGAGACGTGCGGCGTCATGGTCGCGATCGACGGCCAGTCGCCCGACATCGCCCAGGGCGTCAACACGTCGTACGAGGCGCAGCACGGCGACACGGATCCGCTGGATCTCGTCGGCGCCGGAGACCAGGGAATGATGTTCGGGTACGCGACGAACGAGACCGACGAGCTCATGCCGATGCCGATCATGCTCGCGCACAAGCTCGCGAAGCGGATGGCCGAGGTGCGAAAGGCGAACGTGCTGCCGTATCTCCGGCCCGACGGCAAGTCGCAGGTGACGATCCGCTACGAGGTCGACGAGCGCGGCATCCAGCGGCCCGTCCAGGTCGAGCGGGTGCTCCTCTCCACGCAGCATCGCGACGGCCTCGATGTCGAGACGCTCCTCAAGCCCGATCTCCTCGAGCACGTCGTCGAGCCGATCCTGCACGCGGACGCGCGCGGCCTCTACGACCCCGATCGGCTGAACGCGAAGGACTTCCTCTACGTGAACCCGACCGGCAAGTTCGTCATCGGCGGGCCGATGGGGGACACCGGCCTCACCGGGCGCAAGATCGTCGTGGACACGTACGGCGGCGCGGCGCCTCACGGCGGCGGCGCGTTCTCGGGGAAGGACCCCACGAAGGTCGACCGCTCCGCGGCGTACGCGGCGCGCTACGTCGCGAAGAACGTCGTCGCGGCCGGGCTCGCGGACCGCTGTCAGATCCAGGTCGCGTACGCGATCGGTGTCGCCCATCCGATGAGCGTGAACGTCGAGTGCTTCGGCACCGAGGCGCTCCCGCTCGCGCGCATCGAAGAGCTCGTGTCCGAGCACTTCGACCTCCGGCCGGGCGCGATCATCCGCGACCTCGATCTCATGCGTCCCATCTACGCGAAGACCGCGGCCTACGGACACTTCGGTCGAGACGACCGCGACTTCACGTGGGAGCGCACGGACAAGGCCGACGCGCTCCGCGCCGCCGCCGGGCTGCTCGCGGAGTCACGCGTCTAAGCGCGCGGTCGAGGCGTCGCTGCGACGCGGCCGCGAAGCGGACGCCTTCAGGGATCGTCGCGGTCGGAATCCGCACTAGCGGCTTCCGATCTGCGGATAAGAATGACGAAGACCCGCCTGGGCGGGTCTTCGTCTGGAGGGCAGTCGATCGGAGGGAGTTACGGCTCCGATCCAATCGCGCGCGCGTGAGAACGCCCTGTGAGTTCCCTAAGAATTGTCTAAGGATCCGCTGCTCGAACGACTGTGTCCAGGCGTCCTACGCTGCGCGCACGTAGATGCCGTCGGCGGCGCGCTCGGTGATCGCGCGCTCCGCGCCGTCGACCGCGACCATGAGCTGGCCGGCGGCGGGCTGGGCCGAGACCACCGCGACCTGCGACCCGGGCACGAGGCCCTCGTCGTAGAACCAGTGCAAGAGGTCGCCGTCGTGCTCGGCGAGGCGGACGATCTGGCCGTCGCGGCCGACCGGGAGCTCCGCGAGGGAGACGAGCTCGGCGTTCTCGGCCTGCTCGAACTCCGTATCGACCGGCCAGCCGTGCGGGCAGCGGTCGGGATGTCCGAGCCGGTCGTTGATGCGCTCGATCATCTCGTCCGTGAAGGTGTCACCGAGCTCGTCCGCGTGCACGTGCGACTCGCCGGCCGTGTAGCCCATGAAGTCCGTGAGGAAGCGCTCGATGATGCGGTGCTTGCGCACGACACGCCGTGCGCGCTCGGCGCCTTCGGGCGTGAGGATGGCCTCCTTCTGCTCGCCGCGCTCGACGAGCCCGTCCGCCTCGAGCCGCTTGAGCATCTCGCCCGCCGACGCGCGTGAGACGCCGAGCATCTCGGCGACCCGCGACGCGATCGCGGTCGACCCGGTCGCGGGCCGGTACTCCCCGATGGGGAAGGCGAGGAAGTAGATCGTCTCGAGGTACTCGTCGACGGAGTGGCCGGCCATCGGGCCATTGTAGGGGCCGGGCTTGCCCGGCCCTCAGTCGGCCGCGCCCAGCTCCCAGGCGTTCCGCCACGAGAGGAGGTACACGAGCGGAGCGGCGATGGCGATGAGGAGGAGCGCCGACGGCGCGACCTCCGAGTAGGCGCCGATCGCGGTGCCCGCCCAGATCTCCGTCGCGAGCGTCTCGAAGCCGATGGGCTTGAGGAGGAGCGTCGCGGGAAGCTCCTTGATGGTGCTCAGGAAGACGAGTGCAGCGCCGGCGAGGACTCCCGATCGCGCGAGCGGCAGGACGACGGCCAGCGTCGCGCCGAGCGGCCTGCCGGCCGAGTGATCGCGCTGCCTCCTCGACGCGTGGGCTGACCGCGTCGAGCGAGGCGCGCGTCGAGGCGAGCCCGTACGGCATGAAGCGAATGACGTACGCGACGAGGAGCAGCCCGAGGCTCTGGTAGACGGGCGAGCCGATGCGCGCCCCCACGAACACGAGCGCCAGCGCCACGGCGATCCCCGGAAGTGCGCTCGGGAGGAACGTGAGGCGTTCGAGCCAGCGCGAGAGCGCGGAGGGATAGCGCCAGGCGAGGAGCGCCGCGGGAAGCACGACGAGCGCGGCAACGATCGCTGCGGCCGTCGCGAGCGACGCCGAGTCGAGCGCAGCCGACCAGTCCACGCCGGCCCGCCCGGAGATCGGGTCTGCGCTCACGGTCCACCAGGCGAGGACGCCGACCGGGAGGACGAGGAACAGGCCCACGACCGCGGAGCAGAACGCGAGTGCGAGCCAGCGCCAGTGCCCGAGCTGCACGATCCTCGCCGTGCGTCCGGCACCCGGCGTGCTGCGGTAGATCGCGCCACGCAGCCTGAAGCGCGACGCGACGAGCACGATCGCGAGGGCGAGCGCGACGAGCACCAGCGCGAGGATCGCAGCCGACTCGAGCGCGAGCAGCGACTCGTAGCGGACGTAGATCCCGGTCGTCAGCGTCGAGTACCCCATCAGCGAGACCACGCCGAAGTCGGAGAGGACGTAGAGCGCGACGAGGAGCGAGGCGGCGGCGATCGAGGGGCGGAGCGCGGGCAGCGTGACGCGCGCGAACACCCGCGCTCGACCCGCGCCAAGGCTGCGCGCGGCCTCCTCGGCGGTCGGGTCGACGCTCCGCAGCCCCGAGGCGGTGAGGAGGTACACGTACGGATACGTGGACAGCGTGAGCGCCACGAGCGCACCCCAGTAGCCGGTCACCTCGGGGAGGCGCTCGACGCCGATCGGCTCGAGCGCCTCCTGGACGAGTCCGCGCGGTGCGAACGCCCCGAGCAGGGCGAGCGCCGCCACGAAGCTCGGGATCACGAGCGGAAGCGATGCGGCGAGGCCCCAGAGGCGGCGGCCCGGCAGATCGGTGCGGACGACCAGCCATGCGAGCGGGACGCCGACGACGAGCGTCGCGACGACGACGCCGAGCGCGAGGATCGCCGTGTCCCACGCCAGCTCGAGCGTCGTCGAGAACGGCGTGAGTGCGCGGGCGTCGCCGTCAGCCGACAGCGCCCGCAGGGTCAGATACGCAACGGGCGCTACCGCGCCGAGCGCGACGAGCCCCGCTGCGGCGACGAGCAGACGCGGCGCACGGCGGCCGCGTGACGAGCCCGCGGCCGCCGTGCCCGAGGTCACTTGATGAAGCCCTCCTCGAGGAGGAGCCTCACCGCCGGCGCGAGGTCGGCGGAGAGACGGCCGAGCGTGTACTTCGGCCCCTTGATCGCCGTCAGCGCGGGAAGCCCGGGCCGTCGCGGAACACCCTTGACGAGCGGGTACTCGGCCGCCCCAGGGCCACGGGCGATGAAGCGCTGCGCCCACTTCGAGAGGAGGAAGTCGACGAATCGCTTCGCCGCCGCACTCTTCGTCGTGGACGACACGACGCCGACGCCTGCCGCGAGCACGAGATTGCCCGGGTCACCGTCCCGGAACCAGTGGTTGCGCACGGGGAGGCTCGGCGTGTCCGCGAGCAGGTTGTAGAGGTAGTAGTGGTTCACGAGACCCACCTCGATGTCGCCTCGACCGACCGCCTGAACCACGGTCGTGTTGTTCGGGTAGAAGCGAACGTCGTTGTCCTCGAGCCCGCGTAGCCACGTCCTGACGCGCGCCTCGCCGTACAGGTGGATCGTCGCCCCGAGAAACGCCTGGAAGGACGCATTGGTCGGCGCGATGCCGATCTTCCCCTTCCAGCGGGAGCTCGTGAGCCCCCAGACGGACGCGGGCAGGTCGCCTTGCTGGAGCTCGTTCGTGTTGTAGACGAGCACGCGAGAGCGGCCGCTCGTGCCCACCCAGCGCCGGCTGCGCGTCGAGAAGCGCGACGGCACCTTGCCGACTGTCGCCTGCGGCAGCCGGGCGAGCAGGCCGCGCGCGCCCACGAGACCGAGCGTTCCGGGCTCCTGCGACCAGTAGACGTCAGCCGGGCTGTTCTTGCCTTCCTCGACGAGCGCGGTCGCGAGCGACGTCGACGACGCGTACCGGACCTTGAGCTCGATGCCGGTGTCGCGCGTGAAGCGATCCATGATCGGCTTGACGAGACGCTCCTCGCGACCCGAGTAGATCGTCAGCGACGTGGTCTGCGTCGGGGCAGTCGCGGCGCCTGCAGCCAGCGACAGCGCGGCCACGATGGTCGCGAGAACGATGACGGTTGCCTTCTTCAACTCTGGAACCTCCATGTAATAGTCACCTTAGCCGCGGTGTAAGGGAGACCTTACAGAGGTTCGCTCGCGCGTTGCGCCGGTTAGTCGAGCACCGGCACGCGGCCGTCGTGCACGCGGATCGCCACGCGGGAGCCGAGGTCGACGACCTCGGTCGACGGGCGCTGCGAGACGAGCTCGACGCCGTCGAGCAGGACGCGGTAGAAGACATCGTGGCCACGGAACTCGCGCGCCACGACCTCTCCGGCACCCGCAGGGCTCGGCTCGAGCTCGAGGAGCTCCGGGCGCACGAGGACCTGCGCATCGCTCCGCAAGCTCGCGCCGTTGGCCGGGAACGCGCCGATGGCCGTCTCGACGCGCCCGGCGACGATGCGGCCCGAGAGGATGTTCGCAGCACCGACGAACTCGGCGGCCCAGCGTGTCGCGGGCGCGAAGTAGAGCTCTTCGGCCGTTCCCTCCTGCACGACGCTCCCGTCGCGCATGAGCGCGATGCGGTCTGCGAGCGTGAAGGCCTCCTCGCGGTCGTGCGTCACGAGGAGCACGGTGACCCCGAGCGGGCGGATGATCTCCGCGACCTCTGCGCGCAGGGACTCGCGCAGGAACGGGTCGACGTTCGACCACGGCTCGTCCAGCAGCACCAGCTCGGGTGACGGAGCGAGCGCGCGTGCGAGCGCGACGCGCTGCTGCTGTCCGCCGGAGAGCTCGTGCGGATAGCGGCGCTCGAGCCCGTCGAGACCGACGATCGCGAGGAGCTCGGGCACGCGGCTCGCGCGTGTGCGGCGCGGAAGTCCGAAGCCGATGTTGCCCGCGACGGTGAGGTGCGGGAACAACGCGTAGTCCTGGAAGACCATCCCGACGCGCCGTGCCTCCGGTGCGATCCAGGCGGCGGGGGACGCGACGAGCCGGCCGTCGACCGTCACGCTGCCGCCGTCGGGGCGTTCGAAGCCCGCGATCAGCCGGAGGAGCGTCGTCTTTCCGCAGCCGGACGGGCCGAGCAGCGCGACGATCTCGCCGCGAGCGACGCAGAGAGAGGCGCTGTCGACGGCCGCGACATCGCCGAAGCTGCTTCGTCACGTCGTCGAGTCGGATCATCGAGCAATCCATGTAAGGGGAACCTTACACCGCTTCCGCGCGTGACGAAATCGTGACGCGGCCGGCGCCGATGCCGCCGATACGCTCGCCGGCGGTGCCCCTCGCCGAGATCTTCCCACTCGTCACGGCACGCGCGCTCGCGCGCGCGTTCACGTACCGCGTCCCCGACGACGTCGGGCGTGGCGACGTGGTGTCCATCGGGCTCGGCGGACGGCGCGTCCGCGGGGTCGTCATCGACGTCGGAGCGGTCGCTCCCGACGGCGTCGAGATCGCCGATGCCGGCGCCGTCGTCGACCACGTCCCCGCGTCGCTCGTCGAGCTCGCGCTCTGGGTAGCCGACTACTACGGATCCACGCCGGCACGCGCGCTGGCGCTCGTCGCGCCCTTCCAGGCTCGGCGGCGCGGCACTCGCAGCGATCCTGCGGCGCGCGACGCCCTCGGCGGCGAGCCCGAGCCTGCAGAGCTGACTCCGGAGCAGCGCTCGAGCGTTGCGCGGATCGTCGCTGCGCTCGATGCGGACGGCGGACACGTGCTGCTGCACGGGCCGACCGGGAGCGGGAAGACCGAGGTGTACATCCAGGCCGCCGCTGCTGCGCTCGCGCGCGAGCGCGGGGTGATCGTGCTCGTCCCGGAGATCGCGCTCACACCGCAGACGGTCGGACGATTCCGCGCGCGCTTCGGGGATCGGGTCGCGGTGCTCCACTCCGCGCTGACCGACGCGGAGCGCCGTGACGAGCGCGAGCGCATCGTGGCCGAAGAGGCGCCTGTCGTGGTGGGCGCTCGATCCGCGATCTTCGCGCCCGTCGCCCGCCTCGGCCTCGTCATCGTCGACGAGGAGCACGACGCCTCGTTCAAGCAGGAGTCGGATCCCCGCTACGACGCGCGCACGGTCGCGGCGAAGCGGGCGGCGCTCGAGGGAGCCGTCGCGGTGTACGGCAGCGCGACGCCGCGCGTCGAGAGCTGGGCGCGTCTCGAGCGGCTCGCGCTTCCCGCTCGGATCGGCGCTCCGATGCCGACGGTCAAGCTGGTCGACCTCCGTCGCGAGGCCGGATATCCGCTGTCCGCGCCACTCCTCGCGGAGCTCGCCGCGGTCGAGGAGCGCGGCGGGCGCGCGATCCTCCTCCTGAACCGTCGCGGCATCTCGGGCGCCGTCCACTGTCGCTCGTGCGGCACGACCCGACGCTGCCGCAGCTGCGACATCGCGCTCACCCTGCATTCCGACTCGCGGCTCCACTGTCACCATTGCGGCTACTCGGTCGAGCTGCCGGAGTCGTGCCCCGAGTGCGGCTCCGTGGAGCTCGCGCGCATCGGTGCGGGAACGCAGCGGCTCGACGCGGAGCTCGAGCGGCGGCTTCCCGGGCTCGAGCGGATTCGCCTCGACGCCGATACCGCCGCGCGCCCGGGAGCGCTCCGCGAGGCGCTCGAGCGCTTCGCGAGCGCTCGCGCTGCGGCGCTCATCGGCACGCAGATGGTCGCGAAGGGGCATCACTTCCCCGGTGTCGAGGTCGCGGCCGTGGTGGACGCGGATGCGGGGCTCGCGTTCCCGGACTTCCGATCGGAGGAGCGCACGTTCCAGCTCGTGACGCAGCTCGCCGGTCGGAGCGGGCGCGACGCGCCCGGGCGGGTGATCGTGCAGACGTTCCAGCCCGACGCGACGCCGTTCGCGTACGCCATCCGGCACGACGTCGCCGGCTACCTCGCGCACGAGCTCGCGCGTCGCGAGGAGCTCTCGTACCCACCTTTTTCACATCTTGTTTCACTCGTCGTCTCGGGACCTGACCCGAGCGATGTCAGCCGCGCGCTGCGAGAGCTCCGGGGCGCTCTCGAGACGCCCGAGGCTCGCCTTCTCGGACCGGCTCCGCTCTTGCGTCTGCGCGGCCGCCATCGCGCACAGCTACTGGCGAAGACGGCGTCGCCGCGGGCCTTCGCGAGCCGTGCCGCAGCGGTGCTGGCGAGCGCTGCGCCGGCCATGCGACGCGACGGCCTGACGGCCGTCGTCGACGTCGATCCGCAGTCGCCCTAGCGGCCCTGGCCGAAACGGACATGGCCGTTTGGGCCAATTGCGGCCACGCGCTTCCGACGCGCTAGACGTGGAGCAATCTCCGACGGTCCCGAACGAGGAGGCGCCATGAGGCGACGCTTGATCGGTGACTGTGCTCTGCATCTCTCTCGTGCTGTGCGAGCGCATGGCGCTGGCTGCGTACCACGTACGCGCGATCGCCGTCAGTGGACGCCGCGGGCCAGGCGTGCCGGCAGCTCGTTCAGCCGCGAGCTGGCTCGCGAACCACTTCATGACAAGTACGGCTCCGGCTTCGACACGACGGTCACGTTCATCGACAACATCGTCGTACGGCTGGCATCGACCGTGCGAGGTGGCTCGGCACGTACCTGCGAGACGCACTGGCTGCTCGTACCCAGGTGAAGTAAGGCGCACTGCCGCGCGAACCCGACAGCTACTCCTGGGCGAAGCCTGCACTGCTCACGACTAGAGCGAGGACGCACATGTCGAGACGTTCGAAGGCTCGCTCGATGGTCGTGCTCGGCGTCGTGCTCGCTGGCGTGCT
This sequence comes from uncultured Gaiellaceae bacterium, assembly GCA_963744285.1. Classification (GTDB taxonomy): domain Bacteria; phylum Actinomycetota; class Thermoleophilia; order Gaiellales; family Gaiellaceae; genus GMQP-bins7. The sequence goes on from CAVUTA010000012.1 coordinate 113,691, forward strand.
CATCGGGCGCAGTCGTCGCGCTCAGGGCGGACCGACGAGGCGCCAGTAGACCTCGACGGCGGCGATCGCGGAGCGAGCCGCTGGTGCGGCGCTGCGGACATCGCTGCCGGCGGATGGCGCTCCCGAGCGCGGGCGTGTACGTGCAGAAGACGTCGAACAGGGCATCTCTGCGTCTGGGAGGCGCCGTCCGCGACGTCTCGCGAGCGCGGCAGGTGGATGCAACTCGGTCGGACGATCCGCTTGGACGGGCGTCCGCTGTCTCGCGAGTCTCGCGCTACGACGGCGGCCCCGCGATCGAGCGACGTCAAGGATGCGCGGCTCTTCGGGCTCGCATCGTCGGAGGTCGCGCGGGCGTCTCGTGCGTGATGAGCGACGGCAGCGAGCGGGAGATCCAGCTGAAGAAGGCCAAGGTCGACCGGCGAGTGACTATCGCGCCTTCGGCTACCGCTTCAAGAAGGCCGACTCACGAAGGGCGTCGGCCCGACTGCGGTCGTCGCGCATCGACGCCGACGGAGCGCGAGATCGGACCGCCAGACCACCGGCATCGGAGGCTGAAGGTTCGGCCATCGCGCGGCGGTAAACTCGCCGCGCGATGGCCGACCACGAGCATCACGACCACGAGCACGATCACGCACCACGACCACGATCACGCGAGCACGAGCACGACCACGCCGAGGATGACCAGGAGATCGAGCGCGAGGCGCGGCGGCTCTTCGCGCTCTCGCGGATCCGCCAGTACGGCGACACGGTGCTCCGGATGAAGGCGCGCGAGGTGGAGGCCTTCGACGACGATCTCGAGCGGCTCGTCGAGCGCATGACCGAGCTCATGCACGAGGCGAACGGGGTCGGGCTCGCGGCAACGCAGGTCGGCGTCCTGCGGCGGCTGTTCGTCTTCGTGGACGAGGGCGAGGATCGCGTGCTCGTCAACCCGACGATCACGAAGCGCTCGAAGGACACCGAGATCGACGACGAAGGCTGCCTCTCGCTCCGCGAGGTGCTCGTTCCCGTCGAGCGTGCGAAGTCCGTCACGATCGAGGGGGTCGACACGAAGGGTGAGCCCGTGACGTTCGAGCTCGAGCTGCCCGCGTCGCGCGTCGTCCAGCACGAGCTCGACCACCTCGACGGCGTGCTGATCATCGACCGCACCGACGACGAGTCGCGGCGCGCGGCGCTCGCGAGGCTCAGGCCGCAGCCCGTCCTCGGCGCACGTTGAGCCGGCCGATCGCGGTCGCAGCGACCGCGGCGTTCGGCGCCGACGTCCTCGAACGGCTCGCCTCGCGACACGAGGTCGCGAGCGTTCTCACGCGACCCGACGCGCCGGCCGGCCGCGGGCGAAAGCTCGTCCCGTCGCCGGCGAAGGAGGCGGCCGAGCGTCTGGGGATCCGCACGCTCGAGCCCGCAGAGGCCCGAGCCCGGCCTCGACCTCGGCGCACCGGTCGTCGTCGCGGTCGCATACGGGCTGATCGTTCCCGAGTCGGTGCTCGCGGAACGGCTCTGGCTCAACGTGCATCCGTCGCTCTTGCCGCGCTGGCGCGGCGCCGCTCCCGTCGAGCGCGCGCTCATGGCGGGCGACGCGGAGACGGGTGTCACGATCATCAAGCTCGTGAAGGAGCTCGACGCGGGGCCGATTGCCGCGCAGGGGCGGTTCGCGATCGCTCCCGAGGACGACGCCGGCGCGGTCTACGAACGCAGCGCCGATCTCGCGGTGGGGCTCCTCGATCGCGTGCTGGCCGAGAGCTGGCAGCCCGCGTTCCGCGAGCAGGAGGGCGAAGCGACCTACGCCGCCAAGATCACGGCGGACGAACGCCGTCTCGACCTCGCTCGCCCGCCCGGCGAGCTCGTCGACCACGTACGAGCGCTCTCTCCGCACATCGGGGCGCGCGCCGAGCTCCACGGCCGCGGCGTGACGATCTGGCGTGCCCGCGTCGCGGACGACGGCTCGTTCGAGCCGATCGAGGTTCAGCCCGACGGAGGTCGCCGGATGGCGTACGAGGCATGGCTGCGCGGGCTGCGGCCGTAAGCCCCGCCCGCGTCGCGGCGTTCGACGTCCTCCTGCGCGTGTTCGAGGACGACGCGTACGCGGATCGTGCGTTCCGATCGGCGGCGGCCGCCCTCGACGAGCGCGATCGCGCGCTCGCGCAGCGGCTGGCGTTCGGTGCCGTCCAGCGCGTGCGAACGCTCGACCACGCGATCGAGACGCTCGGCCGCCGGCCCGTGCGCCGCCTCGATCCGCCCGTCAGGGCAGCGCTCCGACTGGGCGCCTACCAGCTCGGGTTCGTCGACGGCGTCGCCCGCTACGCGGCGGTCAACGAATCGGTCGAGCTCGTCCGCCGCGCCGGTCTCGAACGTGCCGTCGCGTTCTCGAACGCCGTGCTCCGCCGCGTCGCGGACGGCATCGCGCCGCTTCTCGACGCTCTGCGCGGAAGGGACGCCTGCCGAGGCCGCACTGAGGCACTCCTACCCGGACTGGATTGCCGAGACGTGGTGGCGCGACCTCGGCCCGGTCGACGCTCTCGAGCTCATGCGCGCCCTGAACGAGCCGGGGAAGCCGGCCGTCCGTCTCGTGCGCGGCGAGATCGACGGCACGCCCGACGCCGACGTTCCCGGCGCGTGGCACGTCGACCGGGTCGACGAGGCCGCGCTCGCCGAGGGCCGGATCTGGCCGCAGAGCGCGGCGGCCCAGCTGGTCGGGCTCGTCGTCGGCGCGAAGGACGGCGAGCGCACGCTCGACCTGTGCGCGGCGCCAGGAGGGAAGGCGACGATGCTGGCGGGCGACGTCACTGCGGTCGAGGTCAACGAAGCCCGCGCGCGTGAGCTGGACGAAACGGCGCGCCGCCTCGGCGCGTCGAACGTCCGTGTCGTCGTCGCGGACGGCCGCGCGCTTCCCGCCGAGCTGGCGGGATTCGACCGCGCGCTCGTCGACGCTCCGTGCTCCGGGCTCGGCGTCCTCAACCGTCGCCCCGACCTTCGCTGGCGCGCCGAGCCGCTCCCCGAGCTTCAGCTCGAGCTGCTGCAAGCAGCGGCAGAGCGCGTTCGACCGGGAGGCACGATCGTGTACTCGGTCTGCACGATCAACGCCGACGAGTCGGAGGCGGTCGTCGACGCGTCGGGGCTCGAGGTCGACGCGAGCCTCGCCGACGAGTGGCCGCAGTTCCGGCACCGACGCCGGCCCGAGTTCCTGCAGACGCTGCCGCACGTCCACGGCACGGCCGGGTTCTTCATCGCGCGCCTCATCGCGCGTTGAGGATCCGCCGCGCTTCCTCCACGTGCTGCTCCGACCATCCGGCGCGCTCGTCCCACGCCCAGGCGAGGTTGTGGGCGACGCCCCACCCGCGGGCGCGCTCCCGGTCGAGGCCGACGCTCGCGAGGACGTCGAGCCAACGGGAGACCGTACGCGGCGTTCCGGAGCAGCCCGCTCGCCTCGAGCTCCCGCTCGCCGACGAGCGGCTTCGGGTCGATGACGAGCCACGGCTCTCGCTCGCACGCAGGACGTTCCCTCCATGGAGGTCCTGGTTCACGAGTCGGGTCGCACGATCGGTCGACCGTGCGGTAGACGTCGAGCGCGACGTCGAGCAGTCGGCGCTCGAACGGCTCACCGCCTCCGCGTACCGCGCGGCACGTCTTCCGCCCACCGGTCCGCCTCGTCGGACGAGGAGCGCGAAGGGATGCTCGTGCCGACGTCGACCTGGAGGCGCGGCAGCAGCTCGGCCACGACGGTCTCCTCGTCGACGTCCGCGTCCCAGAGACGCGTCCCCGGCAGGCAGCGCTCGACGAGGAGCGCCCGGCGTGCATCGTCTCGCGCGACGAGCCGCACGGCGCCGCGACCGTCCCAGCGCTCGAGTGCATCGGCCTCGCGATGCGCCTCGACGTGCGAAGGGGCGTTCAGCTTGAGGACGACGCTCCCGTGCAGGGACAACGAGCGAGTGCGGCGTGTCGACTGGCGGCTCGAGCTCGAGTGACCACTGCTCCGCGCAGTCGGCGACGCAGGCGAGGCAACGCGTCGAGCCATCGGGCTCGTGGCTCCACGTCTCGACGAGGGCGCGGGGGAGTCGCATCGCGCGGCAGCGTACGGGCCGACCGTAGGATCAGCGGCATGGAGCCCCGGTTCCTCGAACGGGCCCTCGAGCTCGCCGAGCGCGGGCGCGGGACGACCCATCCGAACCCGATCGTCGGTGCCGTCGTGGTCTCCGGAGACGAGGTCGTCGGCGAGGGCTGGCACGAGCGCAAGGGCGGGCCGCACGCCGAGGTCGTCGCGCTCGACGCCGCGGGCGAGAAGGCGCGCGGCGCCACGGCATACGTGACCCTCGAGCCCTGCGCGCACCACGGCGCGACACCGCCGTGCGTCGACGCGCTGCTCGAAGCCGGCGTTGCGCGGGTGGTCGCGGGTCAGCTCGATCCGAAGCATGGAGGCGGCCTCGAAAGGCTCCGCGAGGCAGGTGTCGATGTCGCGCTTGCCGCCGACGAGCTCGCGTTCCGATGCCGCCAGCAGATCGAGGAGTGGCGGACGTGGGCGACCGCGGGCCGGCCGTTCGTGACGTACAAGGTCGCGATCACGCTCGACGGGCGGGTCCGTCTCCCCGGCGAGCGCTGGGTCACGGGGGAGGCGTCCCGGAAGCTCGTCCACGTTCTGCGCGCGCAGTCCGACGCGGTCGCGGTCGGCATGGGCACGGTGCGCTGGGACAACCCTCGGCTCGATGCGCGCGACGTCCCCGTGATCAGGCAGCCGCGCCGGATCGCGTTCGGCCGCGGGCCGCTTCCCGAGGGCTCGGAGCTCGAGCTGCACTCGGGCCCGCTGCGCGAGGAGCTCGAGCAGCTGGCCGCCGAAGGCGTCCAGTCGCTCCTCCTCGAAGGCGGTCCCGACGCTCGCTGCGGCGTTCCTCGAGGCCGAGCTCGTGGACAAGCTGCTCGTGTTCGTCGCACCTAGGCTCTCCGGCGACGGCCCGGGCATGCTCGAAGGGCTGCCGCGTCCGCTCGAGCTCTCGCGCCTGGAGGCGCGACCGATCGGCGACGACGTGCTCCTGCAGGCGTATCTCAACGAGCCGTAACGTTCCGGCATGTTCACGGGGATCGTGCGCGAGCTCGGTGTGCTCGCCGGGACGGAGGAAGCGGGTGGCGGTCGAAGGCTGGTCGTTCGCGCGCCGGAGACCGCCGCGCACACGAGCGCGGGCGACTCCGTCTCGATCAACGGCTGCTGCCTCACGGCGACGGCGATCGACGCAGGAAGAATCGCCTTCGACGCCGTGCCGGAGACGCTCGCCCGCTCGACGCTCGGCGACCTCGAGCCCGAGGACAGGGTCAACGTCGAGCCGGCGATCCGCGCCGGCGAGGCGCTGGGCGGGCACTACGTGCAAGGGCACGTCGACGCGGTCGGCCGGATCCAGTCGGTCGAGGCGGAAGGCGAGGGGCTTCGCGTCTTCGTCGAGGCGCCGGACGACGTCCTGCGCTACTGCGTCGAGAAGGGCTCGATCACGGTCGACGGCGTGTCGCTGACCGTCGCGGAGCTCGCTCCCGACGCGTTCGCGGTCGCGCTCGTGCCGCACACGCTCGCCGCGACGACGCTCGCGGCGCTGGAGCCGGGGCAGCGCGTCAATCTCGAGGCGGACGTCCTCGCGAAGTACGTCGAACGGCTGATCGCGCGCGGCTGAGGGCTACGATCCGAGCGTGACCGTGGACCTGACGACACCGGAGACCGCATCGCCCTTCGCGACGATCGAGGAGGCGATCGAGGACATCCGCTCGGGGCGCTTCGTCGTCGTCGTCGACGACGCCGACCGCGAGAACGAGGGCGATCTCACGATCGCCGCCCAGTTCGTCACGCCGGAGTCGATCGCCTTCATGGCGACCCACGGCCGCGGGCTCATCTGCCTCTGCCTGACGCCCGAGCGCTGCGACGAGCTCGAGCTCCGGCCGATGACCGACCACAACGAGACGCCGCTCGGAACCGCGTTCACGGTGTCGATCGAGGCGCGCGAAGGCGTGTCCACCGGGATCTCGGCGCAGGACCGCGCACGAACGATCCAGGTCGCGATCGACCCGAGCTCGGTGCCGCACGATCTCGTGCAGCCCGGCCACGTCTTCCCGCTCCGCGCGAAGCAAGGCGGCGTTCTGCGGCGCGCCGGTCAGACGGAGGCGGCCGTCGATCTCGCCCGCCTCGCAGGTCTCCTTCCGGCCGGCGTCGTGTGCGAGATCATGAACGACGACGGGACGATGGCCCGCGTGCCGGACCTCACGACGTTCTGCGAGCTGCACGGCCTGAAGATGGTCACCGTCGCGGATCTCATCGAGTACCGGCGCCGCCGCGAGAAGCTCGTCGAGCGCGCCGTGTCCGTGAGGCTTCCGACCGAGTTCGGCGAGTTCCAGGCGGTCGCGTATCGCGAGCTCCTCACCGACAAGCAGCACGTCGCGCTCGTGAAGGGCGACATCGAGGGCGCGGAGAACGTCCTCGTCCGCGTCCACTCCGAGTGCCTGACCGGCGACGTCTTCCACTCGCTCCTCTGCGACTGCGGCGAGCAGCTCGAGGTCGCGCTCGCGCGCGTCGAGGCCGAGGGAAGCGGCGTCGTCCTCTACATGAGCCAGGAGGGCCGCGGCATCGGCCTCCTCAACAAGCTGCGCGCCTACGACCTGCAGGCGAGCGGCCTCGACACGGTCGAGGCCAATCTCGCGCTCGGCTTCCCGGCCGACGCGCGGGAGTGGGGGATCGGCAATCAGATCCTCGCCGACCTCGGGCTGACCACGATCCGCATCCTCACGAACAACCCGCGCAAGCTGACGGGTCTCGACGGCTTCGGGCTCACCGTCGTCGAGCAGGTGCCGCTCGAGGTGGAGCCGACCGCCGAGAACGAGCGCTACCTCTCTGCGAAACGTGAGAAGCTGGGCCACACGATCACGAAGCTCCACCACCAGGGTGCCCGCCTCGACGGCGAGCCGCCGGAGGACGCCGCATGAGCAGCGCGACATCGATTCGACGAGCGAGAACGTCCTGCACGACTGGGCGCGCGAGGAGCGCGACGACGGGCAGGTCGAGCCCGAGGTCGACTCCGAGGTCGAGATCGACGCAGCCGAGCCGGCCGAGCACGACGAGGACGAAGCCGCCCCGGCCTGGGGAGCCGCGAGCGCGCCGGCCGAGCACGAGGAGGCCGTTGCCGCAACGACGGTCGAGACCGAGCCCGAGGAGGCGCTCGAGCCGGCCGAGGCCGACGAGGACGTGCCGGAGCTCGAAGAGGGAGAGATCGACGAGACGCCGATGCACGTCGAGCTCTCGCACGAGCACGCCGCCGGAGATCTCCACATCCCGGATGGCTACGCGGTGCTCGAAGGGGTCGCCGAGGGTGGGCGCCGCGCTGTCGGCATCGTCGTCTCGCGTTTCAACGGCAGCGTCACGACCCAGCTTCTCGACAGCGCGCTCGCCGAGCTCGCGACCGCCGGCGTGCGACAGGAGACGATCACGATCATGGTCGTTCCCGGCGCGTTCGAGCTCCCGCTCGCCGCGACCGCGCTCGCGAAGACCCGGCGCTTCGCCTGCATCGTCGCGCTCGGGTGCGTCATTCGTGGCGACACGCCGCACTTCGACTACGTCTCCAGTGAGGCAGCGAGCGGCCTCCAGCTCGCCGCGCTCGAGACGGGTGTCCCGGTCTCGTTCGGGCTCCTGACGCTCGATCGGGTCGAGCAGGCCGAGGCGCGGATCGGCAAGGGTGCGGAGGCCGTTCGCAGCGCGCTCGAGATGGCCGATCTCTTCGCACATCTCCGCGCGGCCGCTTCCCGCTAACCGCCACGGGGAGGCACGAGCGCGCTATGAATGCCTATGCTCTGCTGCACCGCGTCGGCTTTCGCGGGTTCATGCGCGCGATCTACCGCATCGAGCTCGTGGGCGCCGAGAACGTGCCCGCTGTCGGCGGCTGCATCCTCGCGTCGAACCACGAGTCGATCTTCGATCCGTTCATCCTCGGAGTCGCGACCACCCGGGAGATCCGGTTCATGGCGAAGTCCGAGCTGTTCGAAAACCGGGCACTGGCGTCCGTGCTGCGTGCGCTCGGCGCGTTCCCGGTCGAGCGGGGCGGCGGTGATCACGTGGCCATGAGCGAGGCGGCTGCGCTGCTGCATCGCGGCGAGGTGCTCGGCATCTTCCCTCAGGGGACGTCGAAGCAGCTCGCCCGCCGGCCCTGGCATCGAGGCGCCGCGCGACTCGCCCTCGTGACCGGCACGCCGATCGTTCCCGTGCGGATGACCGGCACGCGCGCGTTCCCTCTGCGAACGCGCGTCCGGATCGTGGTGGGCGAGCAGATCGACGTCGAGCCCGAGCGTCCCACCGTTGCTGCGACGAGAGGCCTCACCGAGCGGGTCGAGCAAGGCAGGTGCTCAGACGCGCGTCAGCCTCGGTACCATCCGCACCCGCTCATGAGCAAGGTCTGCGCAATCTGTGGGAAGAAGCCGGGATTCGGCAACAGCCGGAGCCACTCCATGGTCGCCACCAAGCGCCGCTTCAACCCGAACCTGCAGCGCGTCCGCGTGGTGCTCGACGGTCACGCGACCCGCGCGTACGTCTGCACCCGCTGCCTCAAGGCCGGCAAGGTCTCCAAAGGCAGTCTGAGCGCTCCGCCGCGGTAGTAGTCTCGCCCCCGTGGAGCGCGAGCCCTTCGTGATCGCCACCACCGAGCGCGGGAGCATCGCCGTCTCGGCGGACGCGATCACACAGATCGTCGGCTCGGCCGCCGCCGAGAGCTACGGCGTCGTCGCGCTCGCCGGGCGAGGACGGCTGTCTCGACTCGTCCCATGGGGAATCAAGAAAGGCGTGGACGTCGATCTTCGCTCCGACGGGCTCGTCGTCGAGCTCCGCGTGGTGGTCGAGCACGGACTGAAGCTCGCCGAGGTCGCTGAGACCGTCCGCGCTCGCGTGCTGTACGAGCTCGAACGCATGGTCGGGCTCCCGATTGCCTCGCTCGAGGTGCACATCGAAGGCGTGAGGGGGCACTAGTGGAGCTCGAGGTCGTCCGTCATCTCGCGCGCAGCGCTCTCCAGAACCTCGAGGCGCACCGTCGGCGCATCGACGACCTCAACGTCTATCCCGTTCCCGACGGCGACACGGGAACGAACCTCGTCCTCACGTTGCGCTCCATCGTCGAAGCACTCGACTCGTCGACCGCGGTCGACAGCGAGGCGGTCGCGAAGGACGTGACTCGCGCAGCGCTCATGGGCGCGCGCGGGAACTCGGGTGTGATCTTCTCCCAGATCGTCCGAGGGTTCGTCGAGGTGCTCGGCCGGCACGAAGGCGTGAGCGCAGCGCTCCTCGGTCGCGCGTTCCGTGGAGCGAGTGACACCGCGTATCGCGCCGTGAAGCGCCCGGTCGAAGGGACGATGCTCACCGTCATCCGCGAGATGGCGGAGGAGAGCGAGCGAAAGGAGCACCGCCGCGTCCCGCCCAACGACCTTCTGCGCGCCGTGCTCGCTGCCGGCGAGGACTCCGTAGCGCGGACGCCCGAGCTGCTCGACGTCCTGCGGAACGCCGGCGTCGTCGACGCGGGCGGCGCCGGGCTCGTCGAGATCGCCCGCGGGATGGTCTACGGCGCGACCGGTGAGGAGCTCCCCGAGGTGCCGGTCGAGACGGAGTCGTTCGGCCTCGACGCGATCCATCTGGAGCTCTCCGAGTTCCGCTACTGCACCGTTTTCGTGGTCGAGGGCGAGGAGCTCGACTCCGACGCGCTCGAAGCGGAGCTCGAACGGATCGGGGACTCGCTCCTCGTCGTCGGCGACTCGACGGCACTCAAAGTGCACGTGCACACCGACGATCCCGGGAAGGCCCTCGCTTTCGGCACCGCGGTCGGCGTCGTCGAGGGAGTCGAGATCGCGAACATGCACCACCAGACGGCCCAGCGCGAGGAGCGACTCCTCGAGGGGAGCTCGCCGACCGCGATTGCCACGCTCGAGACGGGGCTCGTCGCTGTGTGCCCGGGCCGCGGAAACCGCCGGCTCTTCGAGAGCCTCGGAGCCACGCGGGTCATCGAGGGCGGGCAGACGATGAATCCGTCGGCCAAGGAGATCTTCGACGCGATCGAGGCCGTGCCGACGGACGACGTGCTCGTGCTGCCGAACAACTCCAACGTGATCCTCACGGCCGAGCAGGCCGCGGCGATGAGCGAGAAGAACGTACGCGTCGTTCCGTCGAGGTCGGTGCAGGCGGGGTTGGCCGCGATGCCCGGCTTCATGTCGTCCAGCGCGCTCGAGGACAACGAGCGCGCGATGCTTGCCGAACTGACGGGAGCAGCGACCGGCGAGGTCACGATCTCCGTCCGCGACACGACGCTCGACGGTGTGGAGATACGCGAGGGCGAGTACCTCGGTCTCGTCGACGACAAGGCAGTCGTGTCGGCTCCGGAGCTCGACGTCGTGGTGCACGAGGTTGTCGACCGCGTGCTGGCCGGCGGACAGAGCGTTCTCACGATCCTCACCGGGGAAGATGCGCCCGCGCTCGATGGGCTGCTTCCGGCGATCCAGCAGCGACATCCCGACCTCGAAGTACTCGATGTCCACGAGGGCGGCCAGCCGCACTACCCGCTCCTTCTCGTCGCTCAGTGACCGAGCCGACGGCGCCGATCCGCGTCCTTCTCGTCGAGGACTCGGACGTCTACCGCGACTCGCTCGTGTTCCTCCTCGATACGAGACAGGGGCTCGAGGTCGTCGCCGCGGTTCCGGACGGAGCCGCGGCACTGCGCGCATACCGCGAGCACACGCCCGACGTCGTCGTCCTCGACTACCGCCTGCCGGACGTGGACGGCGCGACGGTCGCCGCCGAGCTCCGGGACGACGCGCCGCACGCCGCGGTCGTCTTCCTGAGTGCCTCTGCCGGCTCGGAGGAGTACGATGCCGCGTCGAGCGCAGGCGCTGCGCTCGTGCGCAAGGACGAGGGGATCGACGCACTCGTTCGCGCAGTCCGTGCAGCGGCTGGGAGGTGACGCAATGAACCTGACGAGCGAGAACACGGCGATCGTCCTCGACTCGACGTCGGACTACCCCGACGCGCCGGCGCGCTTCCCGAACATGCGCTTCGTCCCGCTGTACGTCCGCTTCGGCGACGACACGTATCGCGACTACCTCGAGCTCGGGCCGGCGGAGTTCTACGAGAAGCTTCGTGCGTCGGCCGTCACACCGGCCACGGCACAGCCGACGCCGCAGGACTTCGTCACCGCCTACGAGGAGCTCGCCGGCTACGAGCGGATCTACTCGCTCCACGTCACGGCGAAGCTCTCCGGCACCTTTCAGAGCGCCGAGCTCGCGGCGCAGGAGATCGGCGGGGACAAGGTGCGCGTCGTCGACTCGAAGACGGCGTCGCTCGCGATCGCGATGCTCGCGCACGCGATCCAGCGCAGGCTCGCCCGCGGGACGACGGACGAGGAGATCTCCGCACTCGTCGACCGCTTCTACGCGCAGTCGAACGTCCTCTTCACGGTCGAGACGCTCGAGTTCCTCCAGCGCGGCGGCCGAATCGGCAAGGCGCAGGCGATCGCGGGATCGCTGCTGAACCTCCGGCCCGTGCTGAGCGTCGAGGACGGCGTCGTCATTCCGGTCGCGCGCGTGCGTGGGAAGCAGAAGGCGCTGGCCGAGTTCGAGCGCCGCTTCGTCGAGGCCACCACGGACGGCCCGGGCCTGCGGGTCGCGATCGCGCACGCCAACGCCGAGGAGTGGGTCGGAACGCTCTCCGAGCTCGCGTGGCGGGTGCGACCGAAGGCCGAGATCGAGTTCACCTCGACGCTCGGCGCCGTCGTCGGGACGCACGTCGGCCCCGGCGCCGTCGGGTTCTTCTGGTTCCAAGACACCGACTGAGCATGGCGAGGCGCAGGCGCGCGTCGAAGATCGAGATCCTCTTCGAGACGCACTCGACGACGACGGACAACGAGCGCTGGGTCGCGTCGGGCTGGCTCGACGGTCAGCTCTCTCCTCTCGGCAGGCGGCAGGCGAAGGAGCTCGGCGACCGGCGAGCCGAGGATGAGATCGTGGCGGTCTACTGCTCGGATCTCGGTCGCGCGGTCGAGACTGCGGAGATCGCGTTCGGCGGCCGTGGGCTTCCGATCTTCCACGACTGGCGGCTGCGCGAGTGCAACTACGGGATGCTCAACGGGACCGCCGTGGCACGGCTCGAGGTCGAGCGGACGAAGCACGTCCTCGATCCCTACTCGGGCGGAGAGAGCTACACCGACGTCGTCGCGCGGGCGCGCAGCTTCCTCCAGGATCTTCCGCCGCGGTACCCCGACAAGCGGATCGTCGTGATCGGGCACTCGGCGACGAAGTGGGCGCTCGACCACCTGCTCGAGGGCGCTCCGCTCGACGAGCTCGTCGAGGAGTCGTTCCGCTGGCAGCCGGGTTGGCTGTACACGCTTGCCATCGACGCCTGAGAGCGGCGTATCCGCGCGGACCTATCCGCATCGGCCGTCGATCGGCGGACAGTTCGCCACGTACACGCGCTGCCGGTCGGCTTCGGAGGGGTTGGCGGCGCCCGCGCAGCTGGCCGCGGCCGAGGTCAGCGCCTCGGCCCGAACTGCTCGACGCCTCGGTCGAGTCGCTCGAGGGGGTCGGCCCGACGATCGCGCGTCGGCTCGGGAAGCTCGGCCTCGTGACGGTCGGAGATCTGCTGTGGCAGCGTCCGCGCCGGTACGAGGAGCCCGTTCCGACGAAGCGGATCTGCGATCTCTTCGGCGACGAGGAGGCCGTCATCGAAGGCGTCGTCCGCTCCACGACGAGCCGCCGCCGCGGTCGGCTGAAGATCCTCACGGCACGCGTCGCGGACGAGACGGGGGAGATCAAGGCGACGTGGTTCAACCAGCCGTGGCTCGAGTCGAAGCTCGTGGCCGGGCACCGCGGTTCGCATCCGCGGGCGTGCGAACCGGCATGGCTTCGCCGTGTCGTCGTACGACCTCGACGGCGAGTCGGAGACGGGCGACTTCGCGCCTGTCTATCCCGCCACGGAGGACGTCGCGCAGAAGAAGCTGCGTGACCTCCACGAGCAGGCGCTCGAACGGGTGCTCGACGTCGGGGAAGAGCTTCCCGCCGCATTGCTCGCATCCGAACGCCTGCCGACTCGAGCGGACGCGTTGTCCGTCGTGCATCGTCCGCGGTCGCTCCCGGAAGCCGAGGTCGGGAGGGCGAGGCTCGCATTCGACGAGCTCCTGGTCCTCAGGCTCGCTCTCCTGCGCACGACCGCCGCGCGTGAGAGCGCATCGGCGCAGCCGCTCGGCGAGCCGGGCGAGCTCATCGCCCGCTACCGCGCGTCGCTCCCGTTCACGCTCACCCCGGATCAGGAACGCGCGATGGCCGAGATCGACGCCGACCTCGACCGGCCGTTTCCGATGCAACGCCTCCTCCAGGGCGAGGTCGGGTCGGGAAAGACCGTCGTTGCACTGCACGCGCTGCTCCGCGCGGTCGAGCTCGGCCGCCAGGGAGCGCTGATGGCGCCGACCGAGACGCTCGCCGAGCAGCACTTCCTCACGATGGACGAGCTGTGCGCGCCGCTCGGAGTCCGTGTTGCGCTGCTGACGAGCTCGCTGCGCGCGAAGGAGCACGCCGTCGTCAGGCAGCTGATCGCGTCGGGCGATGCGCAGGTCGTCGTCGGGACGCATGCGCTCATCGAGAAGGAGGTCGACTTCGGCGATCTCGCGGTGGCCGTCGTCGACGAGCAGCACCGCTTCGGGGTCGCGCAGCGCACCGCGCTCGTCGAGGGGCGGAGCCCGCACGTTCTCCACCTCACCGCCACCCCGATTCCGCGAACTCTCGCACTCACCGTCTACGGCGACCTCGAGGTGAGCGAGCTCACGCTGCCACCGGCCGACCGCAAGCCGGTGATCACGGCCTGGGTGACCGACGATCGCAGCTCGGAGGCGTACTCGCGGCTCTGCCGTCACCTCGACGACGGGCGGCAGGCCTACGTCGTGTGCCCGCTGATCGAGGCTTCCGAGACGCGTGTCGCGCGTGCCGCCGAGGAGGAGGCCGAGCGGCTTCGCGCTGCAGAGCTCCGCGGCTATCGCGTCGGCTGCCTCCACGGGCGCCTGCCGACGGCCGAGCGGCGAAGCGTCATGGCGCAGTTCAAGGCGCGCGAGCTCGACGTCCTCGTCGCCACGACGGTGATCGAGGTCGGCGTCGACGTCCCGAACGCGACGATCATGATCGTCCAGGAGGCCGACCGCTTCGGCCTCGCGCAGCTCCATCAGCTCCGTGGCCGCGTCGGACGGGGCGCCGAGCAGTCGTACTGCCTGCTCGTGTCGCGCGCCCGCGACGAGCTCTCGGAGACCGCGACCGAGCGGCTCGAGGCCATGGTCGCGACGACCGACGGCTTCGAGCTCGCCGAGCGCGATCTGGAGATCCGCGGCGAGGGCCAGCTCCTCGGCGCGCGTCAGTCGGGATACTCGGATCTCCGCTTCGTCCGGCTCCGTCGCGACCAGGATCTCCTCGAGCGAGCACGCGAAGCCGCTCGAGCGCTTGCCGGACGAAGGCCTCCTCGCCGACGACGTCGACCGCTTGCTCGGCGAGGCCGAGCACCTGGGCGAGTCGTGAGGATCGTCGCCGGCTCGCGGAAGGGCCATCGGATCGCCGCCCCGAAGGGTGCCGTCACGCGTCCGACCGGCGATCGCGTGCGCGAGGCCGTCTTCTCGATCGTCGGGCCCGTCGAGGATGCAGCCGTGCTCGACCTCTTCGCCGGCTCGGGTGCGATGGGGCTCGAGGCGCTCTCGCGCGGCGCGGCGAGCTGCGTCTTCGTCGAGCGCGATCGCGACGCGGCGCGGGTGATCCAGGCGAACCTCGAGAAGCTGCAGCTCGACCGGAGCCGTCGTGACGAATCGCGATGTCGCCGCAGCGCTCCGCGACGAGCGCAGTCGCGGGCGGCGCTACGACCTCGTCCTCGTCGACCCGCCGTACGACGAATGGGAGAGCCATGCCGCGATGCTCGCCGAGCTCCTTCCGACCGTTCTCGAGGACGATGCGCTCGTCGTCGTCGAGACGTCCGATCGCGTCGAACCGGAGCTTCCGCTCGACCTCGTCACGACCCGGCGCTACGGTTCCGCGCGAATCACGGTGTTCTCGCAGTGCTGACAGCTATCTGCCCGGGCTCGTACGACCCCGTCACGAACGGGCACGTCGACGTCATCGGACGCGCGGCGGGCATCTTCGACCGCATCGTCGTGGGTGTCGTCCGCGATCCGACCCACAAGCAGACGCTCTTCACGGTCGAGGAGCGCGTCGCCTTCCTCGAGGACGCGCTCGCAGGCTGCGACAACGTCGTCGTCGACGTGTTCTCCGAGCTCGTCGTCGACTTCGCCCGCAAGCACGACGCGAAGACGATGGTGAAGGGGCTGCGCGTCATCGCGGACTTCGAGTGGGAGTTCCAGATGAATCACCTGAACCGGCAGCTGGCGCCCGAGATCGAGACGCTCTACGTCATGTCGAGCCCGCTCTTCAGCTTCGTCTCGTCGAGCGGCGTGAAGGAGATCGCCTCGTTCGGCGGCAGAGTCGACGAGCTCGTGCCGCCCGCAGTCGCGAAGCGATTCGTCGAGATCTATCCCGACGGCAGGCCCGGAGCTCCCGTCTCACCCTCCGAATAGACGTCTAGACTGCGCCGCCCATGGACGTACTCGTGCTCATCGACAGGCTCGACGACCTCGTGCACAACGCGAAGGCCGTGCCGCTCACCGACCAGGTTCGCCTCGACCGCGAGGAGATCTACGAGATCCTCGACCAGATGCGGGCGACCATCCCGGAGGAGATCAAGCAGGCCCGCTGGATCGTCAAGGAGCGTCAGGAGATGCTCGCCGAGGCCAAGCGGGAGTGCGACCGGATCGTCCAGGACGCACGCGAGCAGGCCATGCGGGAGGCATCGCAGACCGAGATCGTCAAGCTCGCCGAGACACAGGCGGACGACATCGTCGACGAGGCGAAGCGGCAGGCACGCCAGACCCGCCTCGAGATGGAGGACTGGGCCGACTCGATCCTCTCGACGCTCGAGCTCAACCTCGACAAGTTCCTCTCCGCAGTGAAGCGCGGGCGCGAGCGGCTCCACGAGCGCTCGCAAGAGACGGTCGTCGCCGGCATCGGCCCCGAGCCGCTCGACGAGCCGCAAGACTTCGAGCGTTTTCAGTTGTCCCGCAGACCGGGAATCCGCTAACGCGGATTCCCGGTCGCGAAGATCCCTGAAGGCGCCGCTTCGCGGCCGGGTCGCCTCGACGTCGCGTTCAGGCGGCTGCGGGCTCGGCCGTGAGCTCGCGGCAGACGGCGATCGCGGAGTCGACGAACGCCTCCGCAGCCGGGCTCCGGTGTCGCTCGTGATGCCACACGAGGCCGATGACGCGGGGCTCGATTCGCCCGTGAAGATCGATGACGTCGATGCTCGGATCGTCCTCGTCGACCGTCAGCCGAGGTGACACGCTGATGCCGACGCCGGCACCGACGAGCCCCTGGACGGTTCCGTTGTTGTCCGAGCGAAACACGTAGTTCAACGGCCGCCCGGCGCCCGAGAGCTGCAGATCGACGTGCGCCATCGCGCTGCACTGGTTGAACCCGATGAGTGGCTGGAGAGCGATCTCCTTCAGAGTCGGGGTCCGCTTGAGCTCCGCCAGCGGCGAACCGGCCGGGACGAGCAGCACATAGGGGTCGCGGAGGAGCTCGACCGATCTCGTAGGGCCCTCCGATGACCGGGAGCGTCCAGAACGTGAGATCGAGCTCGCCGCGCTCGATCATCTCGAGAAGCTCGCTCTCGTCCTGCGACTCGCTGAGCACGACCTCCACCTGCGGGTGGCTCTCGGAGAAGCTCCGAAGGAGACGGGGGATGATCTTGGCGCCGACGCTCTGGAACGTCCCGACGCGAAGGCGTCCGGCGTCGCCGGCCTCGAGCGCGCTCATGTCGGCCTTCGCCGCGAGGAGTCGCGCCTGAATCGCGTCAGCGTGGCGGAGCAGGATCTGGCCGGCTTCGGTGAGGGAGATCGGGCGTGGGCCACCGGGGCGCTCGATGAGCCGCAGCCCGACGATCCGCTCGAGCGCTGCGATCTGCTGCGAGATCGCGGACTGCGTGTAGCCGAGCTTCTCCGCCGCCTTCCCGAAGGAACCCTCGTCCGCGATTGCCTTCAGCGCGATGAGATGACGAAGATCGAGTCCGAGCCAGCGATCAGCTTCCATGATCGTACGGTACCAAACGAGCAGGGCGTCTAATTGTCTTCGACGGCCGCCCGAAGGGCGCTACGCTCACGTCGTGACCACGTTGGACCTCAGAACGCTTCGTCTTCGCCCGGGCGAGGTTCGCCGCGAGACCCTCGACGTCGAGCTCGAGCCCTTCGTGCTCGGCGGACAGCGCTACGAGGCGACGCCCGCGACGATTCCGGTCGAGCTCGAGATCTCCCAGGCGTCGGGCGCCACGGTGTTCGACATGCGGTTCGCGGCCCATCTGAGCGGAGCGTGCATGCGCTGCCTCGGGTTCGCGGAGGTCGCGCGCACCGTGCGAGCGCGCGAGTTCCACGACTTCGACGCGCCGGTGTCCGACGAGCTGCACTCCGAGTACGTCGCCGACGAGCATCTGCAGCTGAGCGCGTGGGCCCGCGACGCATTCGCGCTGGAGCTCCCGGAGCAGATCCTCTGCCGCGAGGACTGCGCCGGCCTGTGCCCGGTGTGCGGGAAGGACCTGAACGAGGAGCCCCACGAGCACTCGGAGCGCACGCCCGACCCGCGCTGGGCGGCGCTGGAGGGACTCAGAGACAACCTCTGAGGCCCTCCTGTCGCGCAGACCGGGTATCCGCTAGCGCGGACACCCGGTCGCGCAAGTCCCTGAAGCCGGCCGCGTTCGCGGCCGGATCGCTCTGTCGACCCAACCGCTCAGCTCGCCAGTCGCACCTGCACGAGCCGGTACCCGGCGATTCCCCCGAGGCCGGGATCGCCCGAGCGGTACGCCTTCACGAAGAACTGGACGTTGAAGCCACGCCGCGGCTGCGGGAAGTTCCCGTTCGGCGCGAGCTGGTACGTCACCCAGCCGTCGGTCGTCGTCACCTGGCGGTCTCCGCCCGTCGTCACGCGCGGCGTCGAGCGCACGAACACGAGCGCGTCGCGGACGACGAATCCGCGCGTGTCCTTCGTCCGGACGCGAACCGTGATGACCTGGTTGCGGCCCGTGACCGGGTTCGGCGAGAACACGACCTGCGAGACGGTCAGCCGCTGGTTCGACGGAACACTCGCGGCCGGGATCGAGATCTCGCCGTTCGGCAGCCGGATCGCTCCGGACGGAAGTGGCTCCGTCACGACGGCGGACTCCGTCGAGATGACGGTCGTCGATCCCAGAGAGTTGCGTGCGGTGACGTTGAAGCGGAGCTTGCGTCCGATGTCGTCGGAGGCGACGCGATAGCTCCGCGATCCTCCGCCCGCGATCGACTGGCATTCGCCTCCCGCCGAGTTGCAGCGCAGCCAGCGATACGAGAACGAGATCGGCGATCTCCCGGTCCACGTGCCGGGCTCGGCGGTCACGACCTGGCCGACGAGCATCGAGCCGCGCGGCCAGGGTTGAGACCTGTTGACCGGCGGTCCGGTGACGGTGCCCGTCGGGTTCGATGCGGCGACTCGAGAGCCGTCCGAGTTCGTCGCCGTCACGCGCACGCGCATGCGGAAGCCGACGTCGGAGGTGCCGAGCCGGTGATCGCGGCTCGTCGCGCCCGAGACGATCGCGCAGTCGCCTCCGTCGGGCCGACCGCCGTCGGCGCCGCAGCGCACCCACTGGTAGGCGAACGAGATCGGCCCGGTGCCGCTCCAGGATCCTCGGGATGCAGAGAGCGTTCGGCCCTGCTCGGCGCGTCCGCTGATCGTCGGTTCGGCCGTGTTCGTCGGCGGCGCGGTCGGTGCGGCCTCGCCGTCGCCGGCCGGCAAGACGAGCGCACACACCGCAAGGATCGTCAGGAGCGCGACCGCCACGATGGCCCAGCGGTCGGAGCGTGTGGTCAGAGACATCATCCCTCCCTTGGTCGTCACCGGTTATGACGGCTCGGAGGGGTGCGCGCCGCGAACTCTTGCGGACCTCTTACAGGGCCTTACATCGCGCTTACCGCGTCGTCTACCATCCCGGGCGGCGCTTTCGCGCCTGCTGATGACGGACTAGCCGACCCATTCCCGTTCTTGCGCGCGCCACCGTGCGTGCGCTCACCACGGTCTGGAGGTCCGTCCATGCGAGTACAGCTCGCGGGCGTCGGCAAGCACTTCGGCGCGCACGTCATTCTCGATCAGGTCACGCTCACGATCGGCCCGAAGGCACGCATCGGGCTGGTCGGCCCGAACGGTGTCGGCAAGACGACCCTGCTGCGAATCGTGGCCGGGGTCGAGGCACCGGACAGCGGATCGGTGACGCGTGCGCCACAACGCCTGACCGTGGGGTACCTCGAGCAGGAGCGCCGCGCCGAGCCAGGCGCCTCGGTGCTCGCGACCCTTACCCGGCGGGTCGGGATCGCGGACGCGGAGCGGGAGCTCGAGGAGTCGGCCCGGGCGTCTCGCGGACGGACGGCCCGCAGGCGACGAGTACTCGGCTGCGCTCGACCGCCTCGTCGCGCTCGGTGCGGAGAGCTTCGAGGCGCGTGCCCGCGCGACCTGCGCAGAGCTCGGGCTCGGCGTCGACCTCGACCGAGAGCTCGTCGGGCTCTCGGGCGGCGAGGCGGCCCGTGTCGCACTCGCGTCGATCCTGCTCTCCCGCTTCGACGTCCTGCTCCTCGACGAGCCGACGAACGACCTCGACTTCGCGGGGCTCGAGCGACTCGAGCGGTTTCTCGACGGGTATCGCGGCGCGCTCGTCGTCGTGTCGCACGATCGCGAGTTCCTCGACAGAACGGTCGATCGCATCGCGTCGATCGAGCCGGACACGCGGCGCGTGCGGGAGTGGGCCGGCGGCTGGAGCGACTACGAGACGGCGCGCGACATCGAGCGCGCAGCGGCTCTCGCCGAGTTCGAACAGGCGCAGCTCCGGCGCAAGCAGCTCACGACGCTCCTGAGCACCCGGCGGACGGAGGCGCGCTCGAAGGGCGCTTCGCTCGGAGACAAGACCGGTGGACAGGATCGTCGCGCCACGCATGCGCTCGAGACGAAGGTGCGACAGGCCGAGCGGCTCCTCGAGCGCAACGAGCTTCCGGACAAGCCGTTCCAGCCGTGGGAGCTGAAGCTCACGCTCCAGACGGGAGGTCGTCCGTCCGACCTCGTGCTCCAGCTGTCCGGAGCCGCGGCGTGCCGCGGGACATTTCGTCTCGGCCCGCTCGACGTCGATCTCGCTCCTGGCGAACGGCTGTCGATCGTCGGGCCGAACGGCGCCGGCAAGTCCACGCTGCTGGGAATGCTCCTCGGCGAGGTGCCTCTCGCCGAAGGCGAGCGCCTCGTCGGCCGGCGCACGGTGATCGGGGCGATCGGCCAGGAGCGGGCCGGATATGCGGGCGAGGCGGTGCTTGTCGACGAGCTCATGGCGAGAACAGGGCTCGTGCGCGGCGATGCGCGCACCCTGCTCGCGAAGTTCGGGCTCCGCCAGGATCACATCGACCGTCCGTGCTCGTCGCTCTCGCCGGGAGAGCGCACGCGCGCTCACCTCGCCGAGCTGCAGGCGCGCGGCGTCAACCTGCTGATCCTCGACGAGCCGACGAACCACCTCGATCTCGAGGCCGTCGAGCAGCTCGAGAGCGCGCTCGTCGACTACGCGGGAACGCTCGTCGTCGTCTCGCACGACCGGCGCTTTCTCGAGCGGATCGCGCCGACGAGAGAGCTGAAACTGCCGCTATAGTCCCCAGCCGCTCATGGCCGTCCCGAAGCGAAAGACATCCAGGTCGAGGCGCGACAAGCGCCGCGCCCAGCACGCGCTCTCCACCCCTCACGTCCAGGTCTGCCCGACCTGCAAGCAGCCGAAGCGGATGCATCGCGTCTGCCCGAACTGCAAGACGTACAAGGGCCGGGACGTCGAGCCGCTCCGCCTCGACGCGCCGTAGAGTCTCCGCCCATGATCCGCGTTGCCGTCGACGCTCTCGGTGGTGACCGCGCGCCTGACGAGATCGTCGCGGGCGCGTCCGCGGCAGCCTCGTCCGACATCCAGCCGGTTCTGTTCGGCCCGGCGACCCTCGAGAACCGACGGTCTCGAGCTCGTCGAGACGTCCGAGTCGATCGACATGGACGATCACGCGGTCGAATCGGTGCGGTCGAAGCCGGACTCGTCGCTCGTCCGCGCGGTGCGCGCAGTCGCGAACGGGGACGCAGACGCGGTCGTATCGGCCGGGAACACGGGCGCGATGCTCGCGGCGTCGCTCCTGCACATCCGGCGGCTCCCGGGCGTGCATCGCCCGGGGATCGCGATCGTGATCCCGACGAAGCGCGGTCGCAGCGTGCTCATCGACGCGGGCGCGAACGCGGACGCGAGGCCCGAGCATCTCGTGCAGTTCGCGTACATGGGCGCGGTGCTCGCCGAGGAGATCCTCGAGGTGCCGAATCCGGAGGTGCGGCTCCTCTCGATCGGCGAGGAGCCGGAGAAGGGCGACCAGCTGACGTTGGAGGCGCACGAGCTCCTGCGTACAGCCGACCTGCGCTTCGGCGGTAACACGGAGGGCGGACGCTGCTCGAGGGAGAGGCGGACGTCATCGTCGCGGACGGCTTCACCGGGAACGTCGCGTTGAAGACGCTCGAGGGGACGGTGAAGAGCCTGCTCGATGCGCTTCGCTCCGAGCTCGAAGCGTCCGCCCGCGGGAGGCTCGGCGGCGCTCTCATCCGGCCAGCCGCGCGCAAGCTGCGCGCTCGCCTCGATCCCGAGACCTACGGCGGCGGCTACCTGCTCGGCTTGAACGGGCTCGTCGTGATCGCGCACGGCTCGAGCTCCCGCGTGGCCATCGCAAACGCGATTCGGCACGCGGCTCGCGGGGTCGAGCATCGCGTCGTCGAACGCCTGCAAGAGCGCATGGCGCCTGGCGTGTTAGAGTCGGCGCGCTCCACGACCCCGACGGCAGAGAGGTGAGATTTCAAGCATGGCGACTTCGCGTGAGGACATCCTCGAACAGGTCAAAGGCGCGCTGAGCGAGAAGCTCGGCATCGAAGAGAGCGAGATCACGGAAGAGGCGTCATTCGAGGAGGATCTCGGTGCAGATTCGCTCGATCTGGTGGAGGTCGTCATGGACCTCGAGGACCAGTTCGGGCTGAAGATCCCCGACGAGGACGCCCGCGAGCTCACGACCGTCGGCAAGGCGATCGACTACGTCATCGCGCATCAGGCCTGAGCCCGACTCGACAGCCGGGACGTACGAGCTCGGCCGGCTGATCGAGGAGCTCCCGGCCGAGCGGCTCGAGCAGGTGTTCACGCACACCTCGTGGGTCGAGGACAGGGCCGACTCGTACGAACGGCTCGAGTTCCTGGGCGACAGCGTCCTCGAGCTCGCGATCGCGCGCGCGGTGTTCGACCGCTTCAGCGAGGCATCCGAGGGGCGCCTTGCGAAGGTTCGGGCGCACGTCGTCTCGCGCCAGAGCTGCGCTGCCGTCGCGAAGGAGCTCGGGCTCGGCGATCGGCTCCTCGAGTTCGCGGGTGACGCTCCTGCGGACGAGCTGCAGCGCATCTCGCGCAGCAGGAACGTCCTCGCAGCCGTGCTCGAGGCCGCAATCGCGGCCGTCTATCTCGAGCACGGATTCGAGGCGATGGAGCCGGCGCTCGTCGAGGCGTTCAGCGATCGGATCGAGTACGCGCGCTCGAGCCACGTCGACTACAAGACGGAGCTCCAGGAGGCCCTCGCGCGCTCGGGTCGGCACGTCCACTACACGGTGATCGAGGTCGAGGGCCCCCCGCACGACCGCAAGTTCGTCTGCGCTGCTCACGTGGCCGGCGAGCAGCTCGGCGTCGGCCGTGGCTCGACCAAGAAGGCGGCGGAGCAAGAGGCTGCCATGCAGGCGCTCGAGGCGCTCGGCGTCGTGCCCGACCGGATCTAACTGTTCCCGGGGGAATCCCAACACTTTCGCGCTCCGATCTCCTCCGCGGCGCGTTTCGCTGTCCGGAGCGGTCGTGAGAATGCGGCCTCGGTGCACCTGCGCTCGCTTCGCATCCGCGGCTTCAAGTCGTTCCCCGACACGCTCGAGATCTCGCTCGAGCCGGGCGTCGCCGTCATCGTCGGGCCGAACGGCTCCGGCAAGTCGAACATCGCCGACGCCATCGTCTGGGCGGCCGGCTCGCTCACGCCGTCCGAGCTGCGCGCCGAGAAGCCCGACGACGTGCTCTTCGCGGGCGGCGGCGACAGGAAGGCCGCAGCGCATTGCGAGGTCGAGCTCGTCTTCGACAACGAGGACGGCACGTGGCCCGATCTCGACTTCTCGGAGGTCTCGATCGCGCGGCGGCTCGTGCGCGGCGCCGAGGGCCAGTACCTCGTCAACCGCGCTGCGGTCCGGCGTACGGACCTCGTCGAGATCCTCGTCGGACGTGGGGCTCGGCTCGGCGATGCACTCGATCGTCGGCCAGGGCAAGGTCGAGCAGGTGCTCGCGTCCAGGGCCGGAGGATCGGCGCGCGTTCGTCGAGGAGGCGGCAGGGCTCGGGAAGTTCAAGCGCCGACGGCATCGCGCCGAGCTGAAGCTCGCGCGCGTCGCGCTCCAGGTCGAGCGCGCGCGCGACGTCGAGGAGGAGGTGCGCAAGCGCTTGCGGCCGCTTGCGCTCCAGGCGACGGCCGCGGAGCGCGCCGAGAAGCTCGGCCGGCGAGATCGCGGGTCTGCGCGCGCGAGTCGCACAGCTCGATCTGACCGAGTCGGGCTCGCGTCGTGCCGAGGCGGAGCAGCGTCGCGACGCCGTGACGTTCTCGAAACGGGGCGCGCAGGGGAGGCTCGAAGGAGTGCTCGGCGACCGGGCGCGCGCGGAGGAGGAGCTCTCGGACGCGGCGGGCCGTCGCGAGGCTGCGGTGGCGGCGCGCTACCGGCTGCAGAGCGGCGTCGAGCGGCTCGAGCTCAGGATGGAGTCCGCCTCGGCGCTCGTCGAGCGGTTCGGCGCCGAGACGCCTGCCGCGGACGAGCCCGAAGCGCAGAGCGAGCTCGCGCGTCTCGAGCTCGCTGCAGCACGAGCGGCCGAAGGCGCACGGACTGCCGAGCGCGAGCGCACCGCCCTCGCCGAACGAGCCGCGCTCGTGCGCGAGCGTGTCCGCGCGCTCGAGCAGGCCCTCGCCGAGCAGGAAGGGCCTCCCCCGGCAGCGCGCGCTCTCGCCGAGGACGGGGCCAGGCTGGCCTTGGCCGCGCTCGACGTCGAGCCCGGGGCGGAGCGGGCTGTCGCCGCCGCGCTTCGCACCCGAGCGGCGGCAGTGATCGCCGACGATCCGGCGGTCGGGCTTGCGCTGCTCCAGCGCGCTCGAGCAGCGGGCCTCGGAAGCCTCACCGTGCTTGCCGGGCGCTCGCCGCAGGATCTCGTCGGCGAGTTCCCGGTGGTCACGCTCGATACGTTGCTCGACGTCACGACGCCTTCGGTCACGCCCGAGGGCTTCGGCTACGACCCCGGACGCGGCGAGCTGTGGTTCGTGGGGGAGACCGCCGAGGCCGTTCTTCTCGGAGCTACAGGGCCGGCGCACGGCGCTCGCTGCGGAGGTGGCGGCGCTGGATGACGAGGTCGCGACGGCGACGGACGCCGCGGCGGAGGCGGCCGAGCGGGCACGGGTCGCGGAGGCCGCGTTCGGCCGGGCACCGAGGCTTCGGGCTGCGACGATCGACGCGGCGACGCTGAGCCGGCTCGTCGACCTGGCGACGGCGCTGCGTCACGGCATCGACGCTGCGCACCGAGCCGCCGGCCGCTTCGAGGCACCGCTTCGTGCGCGCGTCGACGCGGGAGCGATGCGGGCGAGCGAGCTCGGCGAAGAGCTGCGCACGCTCGGCGCGACCGAGGTGAACCTCCGCCGCGAGCTGGAGGAGACGAGCGCGGCCGTGACCGCGGCCGAGGTCGAGATCGCGCGGATCGACGCCGACGTCGCGGACGCGACGCGGCGACTCGACTCGGCCGGTGAGGTCGACGTGGCCGAAGGTGACGACCGCGACGAGCTCGTCTCGCGCGCCGACCGGCTCGAGGTGCGCCGCGGCACGCTCGGGCAGGTGAATCCGCTCGCGCGCGAGGAGTACGACGCCGAGAAGGAGCGCCTCGACGACCTGAAGATGCAGCGCGAGGATCTCGAGCAGAGCCTCGAGGAGCTCGAGAAGCTCCGTGCGGAGCTCACGGCGACCGTCGAGCGCCGGTTCGCGGAGACGTTCGCCGCGGTCGCGGAGCACTTCGAGGAGGTCGCGTCGACGCTCTTCCCGGGCGGTGAGGGCCGGCTCCGACTCGTCGAGGCCGACGACGAAGGGCGGAGAGCCGGGAATCGAGGTCGAGCTCCGCCCCGCGGGAAGCGCATCACGCGCCTCTCGCTCCTCTCCGGCGGCGAGAAGGCGCTCGGCGCGATCTCGTTCCTGTTCGCGCTCTTCCTCGCGCGGCCGTGCGCCTTCTACCTCCTCGACGAGGTGGAGGCCGCGCTCGACGACACGAAC
The DNA here is from genome assembly GCA_963744285.1 of uncultured Gaiellaceae bacterium. Lineage (GTDB taxonomy): Bacteria > Actinomycetota > Thermoleophilia > Gaiellales > Gaiellaceae > GMQP-bins7. The sequence goes on from CAVUTA010000012.1 coordinate 139,174, forward strand.
ATCGCCCGCTTCGTCGAGCTCCTCCGCCGCTACTCGGATCGCGCGCAGTTCGTCGTCGTGACCCACCAGAAGAGGACGATGGAGGCCGCGGATATCCTCTACGGCGTGACGATGGGGCCCGACGGCGTCTCTCAGGTCGTCTCCCGACGCCTCCCGCAGCACCAGCAGCCCCTCGCCGCGACAGCGTGAGCTACACCTGGTCCGAGCTTCTCGGCGACGACCGTCACCGAGACGGACGAGCCCGAGCGCACCGGCTTCTTCGGCCGGATGCGCGAGTCGCTCGCGAAGAGCCGCCAGGCGCTCACCGCCGAGCTCGCGTCGGCGGGGTTCGACTCGTCCGACGACGAGGCCTGGGAGCGGCTCGAGGAGGCGCTGATCCGAAGCGACGTCGGGGTTCCCGCGACGGCCGAGCTCGTGCGGCGGCTCGAGGCCCGCGGCGTCACCGGAGATCTCGAGGGCGCGCTCGTCGAGGAGGTCGAGTCGCTGTTCGGGGATCCACCGACGCTCGCTCTCGAGGCGAGCCCGAGCGTGATCCTCGTCGTCGGCGTCAACGGCACGGGGAAGACGACGACCATCGGCAAGCTGGCCCGCAAGCTCGCACGAGCACGGGCGCTCCGTGCTCGTCGGTGCGGCGGACACCTTCCGCGCAGCCGCCGAGGAGCAGCTCGAGATCTGGGCCGAGCGTGCGGGCGCCGACTTCGTCGGCGCTCCTCGGGGTGCCGATCCCGCCGCGGTCGCGTTCGATGCCGTCGAGGCGGCTCGCGCGCGCGGACGGGACGTGGCGATCATCGACACCGCGGGTCGCCTGCACACCCAGTCCAACCTCATGGCGGAGCTCGAGAAGGTGCGGCGCGTGATCGAGGGGCGCGTCGAGGGAGCGCCGCACGAGACGCTCCTCGTCGTCGACGCGACGACGGGTCAGAACGGGCTGCAGCAGGCCAAGCTCTTCGGCGAGACCGCCGGCGTCACGGGAGTCGCGCTCACCAAGCTGGACGGGAGCGCGCGCGGCGGCGTCGCAATCGCAATCGCGGTCGAGCTCGGTCTGCCGGTGAAGCTCGTCGGTGTCGGCGAGGGCGTCGACGATCTCCGGCCGTTCGACGCCGCGCGACTACGCACGCGCCCTGATCGCCGAGCTCGATCGAATCCCTCGAACGAGGGCTACGGTTCGTTGCACGCGTCGCGCACGCCCGCGTACGCTGTGAGCACCGAACCCTGGAGCGACGCAGGGAAGGAGGACTGGGAATGGCAGTCGCGATGACCATGCACTGGCCGGGCCTGACATCCGACCAGTACGACGCCGTCATGGCGAGGCTCGGCCTCGACGCGAACCCGCCTGCCGGCGCGGTGCTGCACATGGCGACCGTCACCGACGAGGGTGTCGAGGTGTACGACATCTGGCAGACCGAGCAGGCCTTCAACGGCTTCCTCGAGCAGCGCTTGCTGCCGGTCGTGAGCGAGCTCGGGATCACAGGTGAGCCCGAGATCAGGATCGTTCCGCTGCACAACCTCTACGCCGCCGACCCGCACATGATCGATCGGATCGGCGCCGTCTCCCTTCCGGCTGCGGTCGCGAGCTGGTCTGGCTGATTGCGGTGGAGGCGCGGCTCCGGACGCGCCTCCACCTCTCTAGGATCGCGGCGTGAACGAGCGCCGAGACACCGCGATCGCGTTCGGCCCCGTTGGCCTCGCGGGCTGGGCGCTGCTCGTGCTCGGCGTGCTGACGCGGCGCCGCCTCGTCGCGATGGTCGGATTGACCGCTGTCGTCGCCGACGTCACGGTCGCCGAGCTCGGCGGCTTCAAGGCGATGAACGAGCCCCGGCGCCTGGTTCGGCGGCCGACGCCTCCTAGCGTCCGTCCTTCGGCGTCACGCCGACACGAAACGTCTTGACGTGCTGGTTCGCGAGCTCGACCTCGAGCGTCGTGATGTCGAACCAGGCCGTCTTCCCGCCGCCGACGAGACCCGCGCGGATCGCTCTCGGCCGCCGCGCTGCTCAACGCCTCGCTGAGCTTGGCCGGGTTTCCATGCTCGCCTTCGCCGATCCCGAAGAACGTGACCAGCTCGCTGCCCTGCCCGGAGTCACCCACCGGATCACCTCCACGTCGATGTCGCGCGCGATCCTACGCCTCGCTCTCGGCCGAGACAACCACCGGGTCGATCGGCGGCTAGTCCGGCCGAACGACCCTCCGCGACGAGCGTCTCGAGGTCGTCGCTGCCGAGCCGGGCCGCGAGCTCGGGAAGGCTGCGTTCGAGCAACGGCACCTCGAACTCGTCCGGCGCATCCGTACCGCGAAGTCGTCTCCGCCGCCCCGGTCAAGCGAGCAGCCTGCTCGAACTGCTCTCCGGTCGGCTGACGCCGCGGCGAGTATCGACGACGCAACGGGCGCGTGAGCGGTCGTCTTCGAGGTCCGAGTAGAGGTCGAGGCTCTCACGCGCACGGTCGCTGCGTTCAGCTGCGTCTCCGTCCGAGAGGTCGAGCAACGCGAGCATGAGCTGCGCTGCAGCCACGTACGTTGCCTCGCCGAGCTCGCGCGCCTGCTCGAGGGCTCGTCCCAATCGTGACGTGCGCGTCGCGAATCGCGACGCATGGAAGGCCGCCATGCCGAGGGAGTAGACCGCATCGGTGACGAAGAAGCGGGTCGCCGAGCTGGGTGCGGAGCCTGACCGCCTCCTCGTACTGCGCTACCGCGAGCTCGTGCTCGCCTTGCGCCGAGTAGACCTCGGCGAGAGCGCTCAACGCGCCTGATGCGGCCCGGTCGTCGTCCGAGCTCGCGCAGCGATCTCGACCGCTTCTTGCGCAGAACTGCTCGGCGCGCTCGATGTCGTTTCGCCGTGTGGCGAAGAAGCTGAGATAGCCGAGCGCGAATGACCTCTTCCGGTGCTCGCCCTCTGCGCGATACAGCACTCGCGGCTTCGGCGAGCATCGACTCGGCCGCCGTCCAATCGCTCTGGGCAGCCGCCTGGAGCGAGGCCGTTCTCAGCGCCGCGGCTCGGACGCTCGGTTCGACGTCGTCTGCGCCGGCGAGAGCAAGCGAGAGCCACCGCCGTGCCTCGGCCACGTGGGCGTGGCCGCGCCAGAACCGCTCGAGCGCCGACACGCCCTGCAGCGCATCCTCGACCCGACCGACTGCGAGGAGCCAGTCGAGCGCACCGCCGATGTTGTCGAGCTCGCGCTCGAGCCGACCGAACCACGCCGACTGATCCGGGCCGGCGAGCTCGCTCTCGGCCTCGAGAGCGAGCTCGAGGAAGCGCATCGCGTGACGCATGCGGAGCTCGTCGAGCGCGCCGTCGGCACTCAGGTGGCCGAGCGCATGCTCGCGAACCGTTTCGAGCATCGACAGGCGCACGTCGCCGTCGGTCGACTCGCTGCGCACGAGACTCCAGCCGACGAGCGCCTCCAGGTCCGCGAGGAACGACCCGCCGGCCGCTGCGACGGCGCGCGACATCGTCGAGCGCGCCGCTGTCGGAGAAGACAGCGAGGGCTCCGTGGAGCTCTCGCTGAGCTCGTGGTCAGCCGTCTGGTAGCTCCAGTCGATCGCCGCACGCAGCGTGCGCTGGCGCTCCGGGAGGTCGACCGGGCCCTCCATCTCGAGCGCCAAGCCCTCGCCGAGCGCGCGCAGGATCTCGGCGGGCGGGAGCACGGCGAGTCGCGCGGCGACGAGCTCGATCGCGAGCGGCAGGCCGTCGAGTCGGCGGCAGATCTCGTGGACCGACGCGAGAGCGTCGTCTCGAAGGTTCACGCCGCGGGCGGCAGCCAGCTCGACGAACAGCGTCGTCGCGTCGTCGATCGTCGAGCGGGCTCGAGTGGGAGGACGTGCTCCGTCGACAGGCGGAGCGGAGTGCGGCTCGTCGCGAGGATCTGAAGGTCCGGTGCGCGATCGAGGAGCTCCGCGACATGGCCGGCCGCGAGGGGGAGGTGCTCGAGGTTGTCGAGGAACAGCAGCGCACCGGATCCGTTGAGGCCGTCTGCCACCGACTCGATCGCGCTGCGCCCGCTCGACTCGCGTGCGCCGATCGCACGGGCGATCGCGCTCGGGACGAGCTCGGCGTCCGGGACCGGGCGCGAGGCCGACGAGGTGGACCGGGCGGTCGAGCGCCGCGCGCGCGGCGACCTCGAGCGCGAGGCGGCTCTTGCCTGCGCCGCCGGGGCCGGTGATCGTGACGAGGCGCACCCCGGTCTCGAGGAGAGCTTCCGACCGCGCCAGAGCGCTCGGCCCGCCCGACGAGGCGGTGATGGAGCGCGGGGAGGCTCGTCGCCGAGAGCGTCTTGAGCGGCGGGAAGTCGTCGCGGAGACCGGGCGCGACGAGCTGGAAGAGCTGAGCTGCGGACGGGACGTCCTTCAGCCGGTGGTGGCCCAGCGGTCGAAACGACGCGCCGGGAAGCGGCTCCGCGCCCGCCAGGTCCCGCGTCGCCCGCGTGACCACGACCTGCTCGCCGTGTGCGGACGCGCAGACCCGCGCCGCGACGACGACGTCCATGCCGACGTACCCCTCGTCGCCGAGCTCGGGCTCGCCCGTGTGAATGCCGATCCGGAGACGGTGCGCCTCGTCGGCGGGCCACGGCTCGGCCGCGAGCGAGCGCTGGATCTGCGCGGCGGCAGCGATCGCATCACGCGCACGTGCGAACGCGAGGAAGACGCCGTCGCCGGCCCAGTCGACCTCGGCGCCGTCGTGCTCGACGGCGGCCGCGCGCACGAGCTCCCGCATGCGGGAGCGAGCCGGGGCGAACCGCTCGCCGAGGAGGTGCAGCAGGCGCGTCGAGCCCTCGACGTCGGCGAAGAGCAACGTCACCGTCCCTGCCGGCAAGCCGCGCTGCGAGCTGTCCGTGGCGTTCACGCGCCGAGTCTAGGAGCGAGAAGGCTCGGCGTACACTGTCGGGCCGTGTTCGACACCCTCTCCGACAAGCTTCAGGCCACGCTCGGCGGCCTCGGACGCAGTGGCAGCCTCGACGAGGAGGCCATCTCCAAGGCGATGCGCGAGATTCGCCTGGCGCTCCTCGAGGCGGACGTGAACCTCGAGGTCGCCCGCGACTTCACCGCGTCGGTCAAGGAGCGCGCGCTCGGGCAGGACGTCCTCAGGAGCCTGACGCCGGGCCAGCAGGTCGTGAAGATCGTCCACGAGGAGCTCACCGCGCTCATGGGCTCGGGTGACTCGCGCCTCGCGTTCGGGCGTCCGCCCACGGTGATCCTCCTCGCGGGCCTGCAGGGCTCGGGCAAGACGACTGCGGCCGCAAAGCTCGCCCTGCTCCTTCGAAAGGACGGCAAGCGGCCCGCGCTCGTCGCGTGCGACCTCCAACGACCCGCAGCAGTCGACCAGCTCGAGCAGCTCGGCAAGCAGATCCAGATCCCGGTCTACGCGCTCGACCGCAAGGATCCCGTCGCGGCGGCGCGGCTCGGTCTCGAAGCCGCGCGGAAGGAGGGCCTCGACGTCGTGATCCTGGACACGGCCGGGCGGCTCCACGTCGACGAGGAGCTGATGGCCGAGCTCGAGCGGGTCGCGTCGGAGACGAAGCCGACGAACGTCCTGCTCGTGCTCGACGCGATGACGGGCCAGGAGGCGGTCTCGGTGGCGCTCGCGTTCCAGGAGCGGGTCGCCTTCGACGGCGTGGTCCTCACGAAGCTCGACGGCGACGCGCGCGGCGGTGCGGCCCTCTCCGTGCGCGCCGTCACCGGCCGCCCCGTCAAGCTGGTGTCGGTCGGCGAGAAGCTCGATCAGCTCGAGTACTTCCACCCCGACCGCATGGCCTCGCGCATCCTCGGGATGGGCGACGTCCTCACGCTGATCGAAAAGGCGGAAGCGGCCGTCGAGGAGGACGAGCAGGCGGAGATGGAGAAGCGCATCCGTGCGGGCGAGTTCACCTTCGACGACTTCCTCGCCAGCTATCGGATGATCCGCAAGATGGGCCCGCTGCAGGGCGTTCTCAAGATGATCCCGGGCATGGGCAAGCAGCTCCAGGGGCTCGATCTCGACGAGCGCCAGCTCGCCCGCGTCGAGGCGATCGTCCTCTCGATGACGCCGCACGAGCGGCGCGTGCCGCACGTGATCTCGATTCAACGGCGAAGGCGGATCGCCGCGGGCAGCGGAACGTCGCTCGACGAGGTCAACAAGCTCATGGCCGCCCGCAAGCAGATGGCGAAGATGATGAAGCAGATGGGGAAGGGGAAGATGCCGACGCTCCCGCCGGGGGTCGGCGGTCCCAGGCGCTAGCCTTCCTCGCTTCACCAACGAGAAAGGCACAGACAGCACATGGCAGTGAAGATCAGATTGACGCGCGTCGGGTCGAAGAAGAACCCGATCTACCGCGTCGTGGTGGCCGACTCGCGCTCTCCGCGCGACGGTCGTTTCATCGAGATCGTCGGGCGGTACAACCCGCAGACCGACCCGTCCACGATCGACCTCGACGAGGCGAAGATCAAGGACTGGATGGCGAAGGGCGCCCAGCCCACGGCACCCGTCTCGCGTCTCATCAGGGCCGCAGGCTTCGGCGGCTGATCGCGGTGGCCGATCTCCTCGAGTGGCTCGCGCGCAGGCTCGTGGATGAGCCTGATGCGGTGCGCGTCGAGACCGAGGAGCGTGAGGACGCCATCGTGTTCCATCTCCACGTCGCCCCCGACGACGTCGGGAAGGTGATCGGCAAGCAGGGGCGGCTCGCCCGCGCTCTGCGGAGCATCGTTCGTGCGGGCGGCGCCCGCGCCGACGAGCGGTACGTGCTCGAGATTGCCGGCTGAGCCGACCGAGCCCGAGGTCGTCCGCATCGGCAGGGTCGGCCGGCCACACGGCGTGGACGGCGCCTTCGTCGTCGAGGACGCCAGCGAGGATCCGGCCCGATTCGAGGTCGGCGCCGAGCTCCTGCTCGACGGGAGCCTCGCTCGCGTCACCGTGTCTCGCCAGGTCGGCGGACGCCGCCGCGCGATCAAGCTCGACCGCGCGGCCACGCGCGGCGCGGAGCTCGCCGTTCGCCGCGACGAGCTTTCGCCGCTTCCGAGCGATGCGTACTACGTGGCCGATCTCATCGGCCTCACCGTGCTCGACGAGCGTGGCGTGCGGGTGGGCGTCGTGCGCGACGTGCTCCCCGGGCCGGCGAACGATGCGCTCGAGCTCGACACGGGCTTGCTGCTGCCGCTCGTCGAGGACTGCGTCCGCGAGGTCGACCTCGCCGGACGTCGCGTCCACCTCAATCCCGGCTTCACCGACTGACGGCTACGGTTCTCCGTCGTGCGCCTCGACGTCTTCACGCTCGTTCCGGCTGCGTTCGACTGGATTCGCGAGCGACGTCCGCTGGCGGCGGTTCTCGGGAACGGGCTCGAGCTCCGCGTCTTCAACTACCGCGACTCGACCCCGCTGAGCGCCGGTCAGGTCGACGACGACCCGTACGGCGGCGGGCCTGGAATGGTGCTTCGTGTCGACGTCGTCGCGGCTGCGCTCGACGCTGCCTACGGCGGCTCGCCCGATCACCGAGTCGTCGCGCTCTCGCCGCAGGGAAGGCAGCTCGACCAGGAGCTCGTCGAGGAGCTCGCAGCGGAGCCTGCACTCACGTTGCTGTCGGCGCGGTTCGAGGGGTTCGATCAGCGGATCCTCGATCACCTGTGCACCGACATCATCTCGATCGGCCCGTACGTTCTGTCAGGCGGCGAGATCCCGGCCCTCGCCCTCGTCGACGCCGTCGCACGGCGCCTTCCCGGGGCCCTGACGGAGGGGTCGGGCGAGGTCGAGAGCTTCTCCGCCGCGCTCAACGGGGGGCTCGAGTACCCGCACTACACGCGGCCGGCGGAGTTTCGTGGCTGGACGGTGCCGGAGATCCTTCTCTCCGGCGACCACGGTCGGATCGACACCTGGAGGCGCGAGCAGGTGAGGAGCGTCTCGTGAGCGACACCGAAGAGCGCCTCACCGAGAAGTCCGACGAGTGGCGGATGCCGAGCGAGTACCGGCCGCCGCCTCCTCCTGCGCCCCCGTTCTCGTGGCCGCTGCCGCCTCCGTCGCCCGCCGACGCGGAGCAACACCACGAGTTCCACCACCCTCTCGACCGCGTCACCGGACGCCTTCCGCGCCGGCTGCGGATCGCCGTCGACTGGATCGTCACGATCGTCGGCGCGGTCGCGATCGTCCTCGCCATCAAGGCGTGGGTCGTGAACCCGTACCGCATCCCGTCGTCGTCGATGGAGTCGACACTCCACTGCGCGCGCCCCGCACCCGGGTGTGAGTCGCGCTTCTCGGACCGCGTGCTCGCGAATCGCTTCGTCTACCACTTCCGCGATCCGGAGCGGGGAGACGTGATCGTCTTCGAGACGCCGCCTGCCGCGCAGGCCAAGTGCGGAGCGGGAGGCACGTTCGTGAAGCGGATCGTCGGGCTTCCCGGCGAGCGGGTGGCAATCCGCTTGCGCCGCGGCGCCGCGTTCGTCTACATCGACGGGAAGCGGCTCGAGGAGCCGTACATCGAGAACGACCGGCGCGACATCGGGCCGGAGGAGTCCTACCGCGTCCCCGCCGGCCACTACTTCGTCATGGGGGACAACCGCTCGCAGTCGTGCGACTCACGCGTGTGGGGCTCCGTGCCCGAGGACAACCTCATCGGCAAGGTCTTCATGACCTACTGGCCGCCTCAGCGGATTTCGTTTCGCTGACCTGTCCGCAAGAGGGTTCGGGTACCATGCACCGGCCCTTCGGGGCCCTCCCTTCTCATGAACACGATCATCGAGAGCCTCGAGCAGCGCAACATGCGCACGGACCTGCCGCAGTTCAAGGCGGGGGACACGCTGCGCGTGCACTTCAAGGTCATCGAGGGCAACCGGCAGCGGATCCAGGTCTTCGAGGGCATCTGCATCAAGCGCCAGGGCTCCGGCTTTCGCGAGACGTTCACCGTGCGCAAGCAGTCGTTCGGCGTCGGCGTCGAGCGCACGTTCCCGCTCCACTCGCCGAAGATCGAGAAGCTCGAGGTCGCCGCGATCGGCGACGTGCGCCGCGCAAAGCTCTACTACTTGCGCAAGAGAGTGGGGAAGAAGGCGCGCGTCCGCGAGCTCCGGCAGAGCTAGCTAGTACTCTCGGCCGCGTGGCTCGATCCAGCGGCCAGCGCCTCCTCGGATTCGATCGCAAGCTCGGCGTGCGGTTCGTCGCGGGCGCGGACGAGGCGGGACGCGGCTCTCTCGCCGGGCCGCTCGTCGTCGCCGGCGTCCTCTTCGACTACGACGCGCTGCGCGGCTCTTGCGTCCGGCCGCTCGCGTCCCTGAACGACTCGAAGCAGGTCTCGGTCGAGGAGCGTGAAGTGCTGTACGAGGCCGTCGGTGCGTGCGCGTCCGCGATCAGCGTGCGGATCGTGCCCGTGGGTGCGATCGATCGGCACGGCCTCCACCGGTCGAATCTCGCCGGGCTGCGGGCCGTGCTCTCGGATCTGTACCCGCCCGCCGACGCGTGCCTCGTCGACGGCTTCCGGCTCGGGCCGTCCGCTCCGCCGCACCGCGCCGTGGTCGACGGCGACGCGCGCAGCGCCGCCATCGCCGCGGCGTCGATCGTCGCGAAGGTCGTGCGCGATCGCGTCATGCGACGACTGGACGCGCTGTATCCGAACTACGGCTTCGTCTCGCACGTCGGCTACATCACGCCTGCACACAACGAGGCCGTTCGCTCGTTCGGGCCCTCGGAGCTCCACCGCCGCTCGTTCCAGGCCGCCTGCTACGGCGCCGTCGAAGCGGCGTGAACCACGGCGAGCGACGCGCCCTTCGCCACTACAGGCTTCGCGGCTACCGGCTCGTGGACGCGAACGTGCGCGTCGGCCGGTACGAGCTCGACCTCGTGCTCAGGCGAGGCAACCGCCTCCTCGTCGTCGAGGTGAAGGAGAAGGGCGGCAGCGCGTTCGGTCACCCCCTCGAGATGATCGACGAGGAGAAGGTGCGGCGCGTGCACACCGCTGCGGCCGGCTGGGTGGCGACCCATCCGCAGTTCGCCGACCTCGAGCTCGGCTTCGAGGCCGCGGGAGTGCGAGGCAGGCGCGTCGAGCGGGTGCCGCTGGCGTAGGACCTCGTCGCGTGTCGTCGAAGGAGCGTCAATGGCTCCGACGCAGGCTGCTCTGTACGACGACCTCGCAGGCGATCTCCAGCTCTCGTGGTCGGAGTCGGAGCTTCCCGAGCGCGAGCGCACGAAGCACGTGCACCGCCTGCATCCGTATCTCGGCAAGTTCGTCCCTCAGCTCGTCGAGGCTCTGCTCCTTCGCTACGTGAAGCCGAGTGGGCGGGTGCTCGACCCGTTCGCCGGTTCCGGGACGACGCTCGTGCAGTGCCTCGAGTCGGGCTACGACGCCGTCGGCATCGACATCGCGGCGTTCAACTGCCTGTTGATGCGCGTGAAGACCTCCGAGTACGACCCGTTCCGACTCGAGTCGGATGTGCGCGGCGCGCTGGCGCGCCGAGGCCGCTCGCCGGGCCGGCCGACCGGCTTCGTCGGTCAGTGGTTCGCGCCGGACGCCGCGGCTGAGCTCCTCCATTTTCGCTCGCTCCTCGAGGACTACGAGCACGCCGACGTCCTTCGCGTCGTGCTCGCGCGCGCTGCACGATCGGCGCGGCTGACGACGCACTTCGACCTCGACTTCCCGCGCGCGCCGCAGCGCGAGTCCTACTGGTGCCACAAGCACCGCCGTACGTGCACGCCCGTTCAGGAGGCGGACAAGTTCCTCCGCCGCTACCTCGTCGACACGCTCGACCGGCTCAAGACCTTCGGGCGCGTGCGCGCCCGCAGGACGTCGCGCCGAGATCGTCCACGGCGACGCGACCGAGGTGGCGCTCGACGGCTCCTTCGACGCGATCCTCACGTCGCCGCCCTACCCGGGGCTCATCGACTACCACGAGCAGCATCGCTACGCGTACGAGATCCTCGGCCTGGACGATCGCCGCGAGCGGGAGCTCGGCGCGGCCGCCGCCGGGACGAGTCGCCGTGCGATCGAGAGCTACGTGGCCGGCATCTCCACCGTCCTCCGACGTGGCTCCGAACGGCTCGCGGACGGCGCGCCCGTGCTCGTCGTCGTCAACGATCGGCGCAACCTCTATCCCGAGATCCTGGAGCGAAGCGGCCTTCGCCTCGTCGATCGGCTCGAACGGCACGTCAACCGCCGAACCGGGCGACGTGCGGGCGAGTACTTCGAGTCGATTCTGGTCTGTGTACGAGAAACGTAAGAGATCGACGGGCGCATCGGGCACTCGCCGACACCAGGGGTAGCCTGGCCCGATGGCCACGAGAAAGGGGACTACGACATGAGAAAGCTCTTGCGCCGGCCGTCGCCGGCGATGGTTGTTGCCTGCCTCGCGCTCCTCGTCGCACTTGGCGGGACGAGCGTCGCAGCCGTCAATCAGCTCGGACGGAACACCGTCGACACACCGCAGCTCGTCAACGGCGCGGTGACGAACCCGAAGATCCGCAACAACGCGATCAACTCCTCGAAGGTCGCGAACCGCTCGCTGCTTCGGTCGGACTTCGCGCCCGGTCAGCTTCCGGCAGGCCCGGTCGGGCCACAGGGTCCTGCAGGCCCAACGGGAGCCGCTGGTGCGGCCGGCGCCGCAGGTCCGGCTGGTGTCATCGGTGCGATCACGGTTCGCTCGAACGCGGTGAGCGTGGTCGACGCCGGTGACGACGACGCAACGCACAACACCGAGCGTGTTCGCCAGCGACTGTCAGGGGAACGAGCGGGCGATCTCGGGCGGGAACGTCGTGGGGCGACGACGGAACCGATCTCGAGCTGTTCACGCAGGAGCTCGAGCCGAAGTTGAACGCTCAGAACCAGGTCGATCGGGTTCGAGGCGGTCGGCGGGAACAACACCGGGGAGTCGAGCACGTTCACCGTGCACGTCCTCTGCTACACGCCGTAAGCCGTTGTAGCTCTCTTTTCGGGAAGACGGTCACCATCCGTGACCGTCTTCCCGGCACCGTGGAGCCGTGCTCGCACGCGCGGTGACCCACGCACTCGTCGGCCTCGAGCCGCGGAAGGTCGAGGTCGAGGCGCATCTCCAGCCGGGCATCCCGGGGTTCGCGATCGTCGGCCTCGCGGATCGCGCGTGCCAGGAAGCGAAGCACCGCGTGCGGAGCGGCGTCGTTTCGGCGGCGCTGGAGTGGCCGCTCAACCGGCGCATCACGGTGAACCTCGCGCCCGCGGCGCTTCGAAAGGAGGGATCGGGATTCGACCTCCCGATCTCGCTTGCGGTTCTGGGCGCGACGAGGCAGCTGCCGCCCGAGCGGCTCGCGGAGCACGCCGCCGTCGGCGAGCTCGCGCTCGACGGGAGCATCCGTCCCGTCTCCGGGACGCTCGCGGTCGCCGAGGGAGCGCGCCGCGCGGGACTGCGATGTCTCGTGTGCGCTGCCGAGTCCGCGCCGGAGGCGGCTCTCGCCGGAATCGAGCCGGTCGCCGTTCGGCATCTCGCCGAGGTCGTCGAGTACTTCCGCGGACACATCGACTGCACCCGCCTTCGAGCCGATCGACGAGCATGCGATCGGGAACGGCGCGGTTCCGGATCTCGCCGATCTTCGCGGCCAGGAGCGTGCCCGACGCGCGCTCGAGATTGCCGCAGCGGGCTCGCACAACCTCCTGCTGATGGGCCCTCCGGGAACCGGGAAGACGATGCTCGCCCGGCGACTTCCGGGCATTCTCCCGACGCTCGCGCGCGAGGAGGCGCTCGAGGTGACGCGCATCCACTCCGTCTCCGGGTTGCTTCCGGCCGGACGTGCGCTCGTTTCCGTGCCGCCCTTTCGTGCTCCCCACCACGGGGCGTCTGCACCGGCGATCGTGGGAGGTGGGCCGAGCCCGCGCCCGGGGGAGGTCTCCCTCGCGCATCGGGGCGTCCTGTTCATGGACGAGCTTCCCGAGTTCCCGCGCTCCGTCCTCGAGTCGCTGCGCCAACCGCTCGAGGACGGCTTCGTCGCTGTCGCGCGCGTCGGCGGGCACGCGATCTTCCCGGCGCGGTTTCAGCTCGTGGGAACCATGAACATGTGCCCGTGCGGCGGTCGCGGGGATCCTGCCGTCGAGTGCGCGTGCTCGCCGCAGCGGCTCTCCGCGTACCGGGAAAAGCTCTCGCGCGCTCTGCTCGATCGGTTCGACCTCGCCGTCGCGATGCCACGGCCGCGTGCGGCGGAGCTCGCGGCGCCGCAGGCGGAGGCATCGGCCGAGGTGCGGGCGCGCGTACTCGACGCCCGCGACCAGCTGCTGCGCTCGCCCCCGCGACGGACGGACGCTGCCTCGGAGCTCCTCTCGAGCGCGGTCGATCGGCTTCCGCTCTCGGGTCGCGGGCGCGCCCGCGTTGCGCGTGTGGCTCGAACGATTGCCGCTCTCGCGCACGGCTCGTCGGTCGAGCCCGCTCATGTGGCAGAGGCGCTCTCGTACCGGATGCCCGGAGAGCTTGCGGCGAAGTGACCGAGATCCGCTGCATCCGGCGCCGCGATAGCTCGTTTCCGTCGTTGCTCGCAGCGATTCACGATCCGCCGCCTCGGCTCTTCCTCCGCGGATCTGCGGACGTAGCGCTCCTCGACCGGCCGGCGATCGCTCTCGTGGGGGCGCGTGCGTGCTCGTCGTACGGCCGCTCGGTCACACGCTCCCTCGCGCGCGACCTCGCTGCGGCCGGACTCGTCGTCGTGAGCGGCATGGCCCGAGGCATCGACGGCGAGGCCCATCGTGGGGCGCTGGATGCCGGTGGCGTGACGGTCGCCGTGCTCGGATGCGGCGTCGACCGCGACTATCCGGCCGCGCACTCCGAGCTCGCGCGTCGGATCTGCGAGGCAGGTCTCGTCGTCTCCGAGTACGAACCCGGCGTCGAGCCCGCACCCTGGCGCTTCCCGGCCCGCAACAGGATCATCGCCGGCCTCTGTCGGGCGACCGTTGTGATCGAGGCGCGCGAGCGCAGCGGCGCCCTGATCACTTCGGACTTCGCGCTGGAGGAGGGGCGCGAGGTCCTCGCGGTGCCGGGCGAGATCACGAGCTCGCTCTCGGCCGGCACGAATGCGCTGCTCCGGCTCGGCGCGACCCCCGTGACGTGCGCGGAGGACGTGCTCGAGGTCTTCGGGATCGAGCCCGCGAAGGCGGAAGCCGTGACGCTCGATGGTGTCGCAGGCGCCTTGCTCGAGCGACTGAGCGCCGGCGCGCTCACTGCCGACGAGCTCCTGCGAGGAGCCGGTGTCGACTCCGGCGAGGGCTCGGCGGCGCTGATCGAGCTCGAGCTGGCCGGTCGCGTGACCCTCGAGGACGGTGTCTATCGAGCTGCCGTCTAGGATCGCCTCCCAATGGAGACGACGTCGTACTGGCTCGCCGAGCCGGCAGATCCGCTGCCCGTCGCTGCCCTGGACGGCGAGGTCGACGTCGCGGTCGTCGGGGGAGGGATCACCGGCTGCTCGTGTGCCCTCGCGCTCGCCGAGGCCGGCATGACGGTCCGACTGTTCGACTCGCGAGAGATTGCGGGTGGCGCGAGCGGACGGAACGGTGGCTTCGCGCTGCGAGGTGGCGCCGCCCCGTACCCGGTGCTCGTCGATTCGATCGGCGCCGACGCGACGGCCGCGCTCTGGCGCTGGACCGAGGACGAGCTCCGCGCGCTCGGCGCGCTGGCCGGAGACGCGCTGCGCTCGACGGGCAGCCTCCGCCTCGCGGCGGACGAGGAGGAGCGGGTCGAGCTGCGAGAGGAGTACGAGGCGCTCGTCGGGGCCGGCTTCGCAGCCGAGTGGCGCGAGGATCTCCCGCCTCCGCTCGCGGGACGGTATCCAGCGGCACTGTTCCATCCGCCCGACGGCGTCCTGCAGCCGGCGCGGCTCGTTCGGCGCCTCGCGCACCGCGCCGTCGAAGCCGGCGTCGAGATTCACGAGCAGACGCGCATCGAGTCGGTCGACGATGCCCGGGCGGCAACGGTCGTCGTCGCGACCGACGGCTATCCCAGCGGCCTTCTCGGCGAGCTCGAAGGGCTCATCGTCCCGACGCGTGGCCAGGTGATCGCGACCGAGCCGTACGAGGAGATGCTGTTCGAGATCCCGCACTACGGTCGGCACGGCTTCGACTACTGGCACCAGCGCCCGGACGGTCGGATCGTCGCCGGCGGCTTCCGGGACGTCTCGCTCGACACGGAGTTCACGGCCGACGAGGTCACGACGCCCGTCGTCCAGAATGCGCTCGAGCGCTTCGTCGAGGAGCACGTCGGGCGCCCGCTGCGCGTCGACTACCGCTGGGCCGGGATCTTCGGGATGGTCTTCGACTTCGTCCCGGTCGTGGGGCGCGTGCCCGGCGACGAGCGGCTCTGGGTCGCGGGCGGCTACTCCGGCCACGGCAACGTGCTCGGCTTCGCGTGCGGGAGGCTCGTTGCGCGCGCGATCCTCGGCGACCGCGACCCGCTCCTCGACCTGTTCGAGCCTTCGCGGCTTCTGCGTCGCCTAGCCTGACGGCAGTCGCAGCGACGCGGCTGCGAAGCAGCCGCCTTTAGGGATCTCGCGCGCAGACTCAGCGACGGAGCTTCGAGCTGCTGCAGGTCGAGCTCGCCGGCCTTCGCGTACGCGGCCTTCGCGATCGCGAGATCCTGGATCGCGAGCCCGGTCGAGTCGAACAGCGTGATGTCGCCGGCGCTCCGGCGGCCGTCGGCGTCTCCGACGAGCACGGCGCCGAGGTCGGTGACGTCGTCGCGACCGATCACGCCGGCGTCGACGGCGGCGGCGAACTCACCGCCATGGCTCGCCTGCTCCCAGTCGTCGCAGAAGAGGTGCGCGCGGCGGAGCTCCTCGATCGCGACCTCGGCCTTTCCGGGCCCGTCGGCCCCCATCAGCGAGACGTGCTGGCCCGCCTCGAGAGAGCCCGCGGGATAGAGGACGTCGGCGCCCGGCGTCACCGTGATCACGACCTCGCACGCGAGCGCCTCCGCGGCATTCGCTGCGACGCGAGCGCCGAGCCGTTCCGCAACGAACCGGCGCCGGGCCTCGTCGACGTCCCAGACGAGCGGAGTGACGCCGTGCGCGACGAGCATCCGCGCGGTCTCGGCGCCGTTCACGCCACACCCGATCACCGCGTACGAGGACGCCTCCGACCGGCAGAGCGTGTCGGCGGCGAGAACTCCCGCGGCAGCGGTCCTCAGCGCAGTGACAGCGGCCGCGTCGAGCACCGCGAGCAGCCGTCCGTCCTCAGCGTCGGAGAGGAGAACGAGTCCTGTCACCGTGGGCAGCCCGCGCGACGGGTTCCCCGGGAACGACGTGACCCACTTGAGAAGCGCATGCCCGTCGCCGATCGCGGGCATCGCGCGGAAGTCTCCGGCGGGGTAGTTCGAGACGTAGACCTTCGACGGCATCGACCAGGTGCCGCGCGCGTGCGCCTCGAATGCGCCGACGAACCGCGTCGTACGCCTCGTGCGGCGAGACCGCGCGCTCGACGTCAGCGGCTCGGAAGACCGGGATCTCACGAGCTAGGGCGAGGCAAGCCTCGCCCCTACGCGACTTGACGGAGGAGATCAGCTTCAACACCGACTCCTTCGCGTCGCCGAAGAGCATCGTCGTCTTCTCGTCGAGATAGAGGTCGTTGTCGATCCCCGCGAAGCCGGGGTTCATCGAGCGCTTCATGACGATGATGCTCGCGGCCTTGTCGACGTCGAGGATCGGCATGCCGTAGATCGGGCTCGACGTGTCGCTGCGTGCGGCCGGGTTCGTCACGTCGTTCGCGCCGATGACGAGCGCGACGTCGGTCTGCGGGAACTCGGAGTTGATGTCGTCCATCTCGAAGAGCTGCGTGTAGGGGACGTTGGCCTCGGCCAGGAGGACGTTCATGTGCCCCGGCATGCGCCCGGCGACCGGGTGGATCGCGTACTTCACGTCGACGCCGCGCTCCTCGAGCAGATCGGCCAGCTGGCGCACGTCGTGCTGCGCCTGCGCGACGGCCATTCCGTAGCCCGGGACGACGACGACCTTGCGCGCGAACGACAGCTGCACCGCGACGTCGTCGGCCGACGTCGCGCGCACCGTGCGGCCGTCGTCGGCACGCACTTGCCCGACACCGGCCTGCACCTGCCCGAACGCGCCGAAGAGGACGTTCGCGATCGAGCGGTTCATGGCCTTCGCCATGAGCATCGTGAGCAGGGTGCCGGAGGCACCGACGAGCATCCCCGCGACGATGAGGACCGTCGAATCGAGCACGAAGCCGGTCGCCGACGCGGCGAGGCCGGTGAAGGCGTTGAGGAGCGAGATCACGACCGGCATGTCCGCTCCGCCGATGGGAAGCACGAACATCACGCCGAAGACGAGCGCGAGCACGATGAGCGCAACGATCGCCCACTGCGCCTCGAGCCCGCGACGATCGCGACACCGAGCGCGGCGGCGCCGCCGAGGACGAGCACGTTCACGACGTTCTGGCCCGAGAAGACGATCGGCCGTCCGCTCACCAGCTCCTGCAGCTTCGCGAACGCGACGAGCGAGCCCGAGAAGGAGATCGAGCCGATGAGCGCCGAGAGCGCGATCGACAGCGCCTCGTCCCACACGAGCACGCCGTCGAGCTCGTGGAACTCCGCGAGCGCGACGAGCGCCGCAGCCCCGCCGCCGACCCCGTTGAACAGGGCCACCATCTGCGGCATGGCGGTCATCTTCACCTTGCGGGCACCGATGAACCCGACCACGCTCCCGATCGCCGCGGCGACGACGATCAGCGCCCAGTTGGAGATCCCTTCGATGAGCAGCGTGGTCGCGATCGCGACGAGCATCCCGACGCCGCCGAGCCAGTTCCCGCGCCGCGCGTGCTTCGGAGACGAGAGAAACCGGAGCGCGAGGACGAAGCAGACGATCGCGACGAGGTAGAGCAGCCCGAGGACGTCGGGATCGGAGATCACGTGTCGTCTCGCTTCGGGTCGGGCCGCCGCTTGAACATCTCGAGCATGCGGTCGGTGACGAACCAGCCGCCGACCACGTTCGCGGTCGCGAGCACCATGGCGACGAAGCCGACGGCTTTCGTGAACGTGTCGTCCGCGAAGCCGAGGATGACGATCGCGCCGACGATGACGATGCCGTGGATGAAGTTCGTCCCCGACATGAGCGGGGTGTGGAGCATCGTCGGGACCTTCGAGATCACCTCGAAGCCGAGGAACGCCGCCAGGACGAGGATCGTCAGCTCGACGACGAAGGTCAGCTCGGCTCACGGTGTCGTCTCCGGGCGCGTGACGCACGCGCCGCTCGTGATCTCGTCGTCCCAGTCGAGCGTGAGCTCGCCGCCGGGTGCGAGGTGCGCGAGCAGCGCACCGACGTTGCGCGAGTAGAGCTGGCTCGCGTGGTACGCCATGAGCGACGGGAGGTTCGTCGTCCCGATCACCGTCACACCCGCGTGCACGACGTCCTCGCCGGGCACGGTGACCTCGCAGTTGCCGCCCGTCTCGGCCGCGAGATCGACGATGACGGAGCCCGAGCGCATGTTCTCGACGGCGCTGCGCGGGATGAGCTTCGGCGCGGGTCTGCCGGGAACGGCGGCCGTCGTGACGACGACGTCGAAGTCGGGGATGCGCTCCTCGAGCGCAGCTTGCTGCTGCGCCTGCTGCTCGGGCGTGAGCTCCGATGCGTAGCCGCCCGCGGTCTCCTCCGTTCGTACGCCGAGATCCAGGAACGCCGCGCCGAGGCTCTCGACCTGCTCCTGCACGGCGGGACGGACGTCGAAGGCCGAGACGACCGCGCCGAGCCGGCGCGCAGTGGCGATCGCCTGCAGACCGGCCACGCCGGCACCGATGATCAGCGCCCGCACGGGCGCGATCGTCCCGGCGGCGGTCATGAGCATGGGGAAGAGGCGCGGCACGCGGTCGGCCGCGAGCACCACCGCCTTGTAGCCGGAAACGGTCGCCTGCGAGGAGAGCGCGTCCATGGACTGTGCTCGCGTGATGCGCGGGATCGACTCCATCGCGAAGGCGACGACGCCGCGCTCTCGCAGCCGCGCGATCCCTGCCTCGTCTGTGAGGGGCTCGAGAAACCCGACGACAACGGTGCCCGACGACATCGAGGCGACGAGCTCGGTCGAGGGTGAGCGGACGCAGGCGATGCAGTCGGCTCCGGTCGCGAGCCCCGCGCCGTCGACGAGACTCGCTCCTGCCTCCGCGTACGCGTCGTCGGCGAATCCGGCCGACTCGCCCGCGCCGCGCTCGACCCGCACCTCGAACCCCGACCCGAGCTTCGCGATCGTCTCGGGGACGAGCGCAACACGACGCTCGCCCGCAGCCGTTTCCTTCGGGACAGCGACTCGCATGCGGTCGCGAACTCTACGGCGAGGGCGTGGCGGTCGGGCCCGGAACCGTCACAGCGAAGCCCAGACGTCGATCTTCGTGCGCGTGCGGCGGATGACCTCGTCCGTGAAGGCGCTCGTGCCGGAGTGGCCTCCGAGATCGGCCGTCCGCACACCGTCCGCGACGGCCTCGAGGCACGCCTCGCGGAGCGCGCGTCCTGCCGTCTGCGCGGGCTCGTCCTCGGAATGCGAGAGCAGCGCGGCGCCGGCGAGAATCATTGCCATCGGATTCGCGACATCCTTCCCCTCGAGCGACGGCGCGGTCCCGTGCGCGGCCTCCGCCATGAGCGCGTCCGGGACGTAGTCGTCCCCGAACGCGACGAGCAGCGACTCCGAGCCCGCGATCGAGCCGAACAGTGGCAGCACGAGGTCGGAGAGGATGTCGCCGTCGCGGTTCAGCGCCGGGATGACCATCGGCGCACCGCTCGACGAGATGAGCAGCGCGAACGTCGCGTCGATGAGCTGCGGCTCGTAGGGAACCTCGGGATGGCGCGCCGCGGCCTCGTCCATCTCCTCCTTCAGCATCCCCTCGTACGTCGGGCTGACGGTGTACTTCGGGCCGCCGAAGACCTTCGCGCCCGTGCGCTCGGCCTGGCGGAACGAGAACTCCGCGACCGCATGGCAGATGCGCCGCTCGATGCGCTCCGTGCGGAACGCGACCTCGTCGTCACCCTCACCCTCGCGCCATTCCTTGGCGCCGTACGCGTCGCCGACGGCCATGCGGACGACGGAGATGGGCGCGTGCACGCCCCCGAGTGGCACGACACCGGGGATTCGCCTCCCCGTGCGCACGATGACCTTGCCGCCGATCTCCTCGCGCAGGATGCGGTTCGGCGATCCCACGTCGCCGGCGCCCTCGGGTGTGACCGTCGCGGCCTTCAAGCCGAGCCCGTGCTCGCGGATCGCGGCGGCGGCCTCGTACACCACCGCGTTCTTCGTCGCACGGCGACCCTCGAGCGAGAGGTCGAACCGGACGAACTCGACCTCGACGCCGGTGACGTCAGGGGCGAGCGTCCGCAGGGCCTCTTCGAGGAGCTCCTGCCCGGTCTGGTCGCCTTCGAGGACGACGATGGTCTGCACGCGCGTGATCCTACTCGTGGATCATCCGCGCGAGAATTGACCAACGGGCTTTGCGTTTGCTTTTGTCGCACGCCTTTTCTCTACTCTTGTGCGAGTCGTGAGACCAACCCGAAGGAGAAACGATGGCACGAAAGACGATCCTCGTATGCGACAAGTGCAGCAAGGAAGTTCCCGAGAGTCGCGGAGCGGTGATGCGCCTCAATTACACCGATGCTCGACGCGGGTCGAAGCAGGCGGATCTCTGCGACGACTGCGCGGCGGGAATGCCCGGCCAGCAGGTCGCCCGCCGCGGCCGCAGGCCGAAGTCGGTGGCTAGCGGCGCCTTCGGGTCGGTCGCTGACGCCGCGACCGCACGGCGTCAGTATCTTCCACGCTCTTTGCGCAGACTGCGGCCTGCGGCGCGTACGAAAGCGCGCCCGAAGCCAGGACTACGATGAACCGATGGGTCTCTCGCTCGTCGTCGGGCCGGCGCACGTCGGCAAGGTTGCGCTGCTTCTGGAGCGCTATCTCGAGGTGCTCGAGCATGATCCGTGGCTCGTCGTGCCGAACCGGGTCGACGTCGATCGGGTCGAGCGGGACCTGGTTCGTCGGCGTCCCGCGCTGCTCGCGGGCACCGTGGGGACGTTCGACGACCTGTTTCGCCACGTTGCGGGTGCGGACGCAGATGGAGTGCCGGTCGCCTCGGAGATCCAGCGCACGCTCGCCGTACGCCGCGCGGTCGAGCGCGTCCAACTGGGCGAGCTGAGCTCGTCGGCGGCAACCGCCGGATTCGCGGACACGCTGCTCCAGGCGATCGGGGAGCTCGAGTCGGGACTCGTCGACGCGAGCCAGCTCGACGGCGATCTCCCGGTGCTCGCCGCGGCCTACCGCGAAGAGCTCGACACGCTCGGGCTGCAGGATCGCGACGGCCTGCGCCGCCACGCGGTCGAGCGGCTGCGCGGCGATCTCGACGCGTGGTCGGGCGAGCCGGTGTTCGCGTACGGGTTCGAGGATCTCACGGGCGCCGAGTGGGCGCTCCTCGAGGCGCTCTCGGCGCGAGCGGACGTGACTGTGTCCATCCCGTACGAGCCGGGCCGCGCGGCCTTCGAGGCGCTCGAGCGGACGGTCGACGATCTGGCAGGGCTTGCGCAGGGAGCGATCGAGGAACTGCCTCGCGCCTCGGCATCGAGTCGGCCCGCGGCGCTGGCGCAGCTCGAGCGCGAGCTCTTCTCCGACGAGCCGGAGCCGGGCCCGCCGCTCGACGGCGCGATTCGCTTCCTGGAAGGCGCGGGAGCACGCGGAACCGTCGAGCTGCTCGCGAGCGAGCTCGCGGCTCTCCTGCGCGGCGGGATGGCTCCCGAGCGCGTCGCCGTCGTCTGCGAGTCCGTCGATCGCTGGCGCGCGCCGCTCGAGAGCGCGCTCTCGCAGCTCGGCGTGCCCTACTCGATCGAGCACGGACGACGCCTCGTCGACACGCCGCTCGGACATGCGCTGGCCTCCGTGCTCCGATACGCCTGGCTCGGAGGCGGTCGCGGCGATCTCTTCGCCTTCCTGCGCTCGCCGTTCTCGGGCCTCGAGCGTCGGTCGGTGGACTTCGTCGAAGGACGCCTTCGGGGTCGGGCGGTCGCCGATCCTGCACGCGTCGACGAGGAGAGCGAACGCCTGCGCGGTGCGCCCGTCCCGGCGCTCGTCGAGCTCAGAGCCGAGGACGATCCGGTCGCAGCCGCCCGTCGTCTCGTCGAGGTGATGGTGCGGAACGCGTGGGGGCTCGACTCGCCGCCGACGGTCGACGACGCCCGCGTCGACGCGCGCGCGTATCGAGCTGCCACGCGCACGCTCGACGAGCTCGCGGCCCTCTCGGCCGGTGGCGTCCGGGTCGACGCCGAGGACGTCGTCGCCGCTCTCGAGCGGACGCGCGTCCCTCCGGACGCTCCGACGACGGGGCACGTCGCCGTTCTCGACCACGAGCGCGCTCGGACACGCGCGTTCGACGTCGTCTTCGTGCTCGGGCTCGAGGAAGGAGCGTTTCCGCGCCGCTCGCGGCCGTCGCCGCTCCTGAGTGACGACGTACGGCGGGAGCTCGGCGGACGGCTCGAGCGACCCGACTGCGGTCGCGCGCGACCGCTACCTCTTCTATACGACGTGCACGCGTGCCACGCAGCGCCTCGTTCTCGTGCGCGAGGCGGCCGGAGACGAGGGGACGCCGCGCGAGCCGAGCCCGTTCTGGGAGGACGTCAGGGCGCTCTTCGACGACGGTGAGGTGCTGCGGGCGACGCGGCGACGTCCGCTGTCGGCGCTCACCTGGCCGCTCGAGTCGGCACCGAGCGAGCGCGAGCGGCTGCGCGCTCTCGTCCGGCTCGCGGCGACCGACTCCGAGGGTGCGTTCGCACTCGCGGCCGCGAACGACTGGTCGCGCAGGCTCGACCGCGCGCGTGGCGCGTTCGAGCGCGACACGGCTCTGCGCGCGCCTGCCGTCCTGGAGCCGTTCGCGGCGAAGACGATGTTCTCCGCGACCGAGCTCGAGCGCTTCGCCGACTGCTCGTCGGCGTGGCTCGTCGAGCGCGTCATCGACCCGAAGAAGATCGACGCCGAGCCGGACCCGATGCTCCGCGGGCAGGTCATGCACACGACCCTGCATCGCTTCTACGCGATGCTCCCGCGCGAGCTCGACTCGGAGCGCGTGACGGAGGAGAACCTCGAGGCCGCCACGGCTCTCGTGCACCGCTGCCTCGACGAGGCGATCGAGTCCGGCGTCCGTCTCGACCTGACAGATCTTCAGGCTGCCGAGCTTCGCCACACGCTCCGCGCTGATCTCGAGGGCTTCCTGCGCGACGAGGCCGCGTCCGACATCGGGTTCCTCCCGCGCCGGCTCGAGGTCGCGTTCGGCTCCGAGCGCGCCGCGCCGGAGCTGCAGCGCGGTCTGCCGCTCGCGGACGACCTCTGGCTGTCCGGGAAGATCGACCGGATCGACATCGACCCGTTCAGCGCGCGCGGGATCGTCCAGGACTACAAGTCCGGAAAGGGCGCGCATACCGCCCGCGAGATCGACCGGGAGCTGCGCCTCCAGATCCCGCTCTACATCCTGGCGCTGCGAGATCTCGTCGGCGTCGAGCCGCTCGGTGGCGTGTACCGCGCCCTCGCGGGCCGGCGTCTCACGCGCGGGATGCTCCGGGAGAGCGCGCGCGAGGATCTGCCCGGGTTCGCGAAGGACGACTACCTCGACGAGGACGCGTTCTGGAGCCAGATCGAGACCGCGCGTGAGCGGGCGGCCGAGAACGCTCGTCGCATCCGCACCGGAGACGTCCAGCACGACCCGAAGGGGGACGGCTGCCCGTCGTGGTGCGACCTCTGGCCGATCTGCCGGGTGGCACGGGCGTGACGGTCGTCGAGCTGGAGTCGGTGCTGAACGAGGAGCAGCTCGCCGCGGTCGAGGCCGAAGGCTCGGTCTTCGTCTCCGCCGGCGCGGGAACGGGAAAGACGTCGGTTCTCGTCGAGCGTTACGTGCGTGCGGTCTGCGATCGCGGCATCGACGTCGAGTCGATCCTCGTCATCACCTACACGCGCAAGGCGGCCGGCGAGCTTCGGACGCGCATCCGGGCCGCGCTGCGCGAGCGCGGCCGTCCCGACCTCGCGCGCGAGCTCGACGGCGCCTGGATCTCGACGATTCACGGCTTCTGCAGCCGCCTGCTGCGCGCCCATCCGTTCGCTGCGGGCCTCGATCCGCGGTTCCGCGAGCTCGAGGATGCGGGCGCCGCCGTGCTCCGCGGAGAAGCGTTCGAGCGCGCGCTCGAAGCGTTCTGCGCCGACGGCGACCCCGAGCGCCTCCGGCTGCTCGCGACCTATCGAGCCGCAGGTCTTCGCCGCATGCTCACGGGCGTCTACGAGACGCTTCGCTCCGCCGGACGCGAGCTCGTGCTCGAGCTCGGCGAGCGCGCCGACATCGCGAGCGCGGTGACGACGCTCCGCGCCGAGGCCGAGGCGCTCGTCGCCGACGCATCGGCGACCGAGACCCAGCGTCGGAACGCGAGCGAGGCGCTTCGCGTCGCGACGAGCGGCTCCCCGCCGGAGAAGCTCGTCGACCTGTCGGCGTTCGCGAGTCAGAGGCGGCCGGGCGGCCTCGTTCGAGTCCGCGCGGAAGACCGTGGAGCGGGCGGCGCTCGAGGAGCTGGCCGCGGCGGATCGCGACCTCCTGCAGGAGCTGCTCGAGCGATTCGGCGCGGAGTACGCGGCGACGAAGCGTCGTGAGTCGGTGGTCGACTTCGAGGACCTCCAGCTCGCCGCGCGCGATCTGCTCCGCGACGACGCGTCGGTGCGCGAGGCCACGCAGCTGCGGTTCCGGATGGTCATGGTGGACGAGTTCCAGGACACGAACCGGCTGCAGTGCGAGCTCATCGACCTCGTCGCGCACTCCGACCTCACCGAGGTCTTCACCGTCGGCGATGAGTTCCAGTCGATCTACGGCTTCCGGCACGCGGATCTCGAGGTCTTCCGCGAGCGGCGAGCGCAGGCGACCGACGCTGCTCGCGCTCACGCGCAACTACCGCTCGCGACCGCAGGTGCTCGAGGCGGTGAACCACCTCTTCGGCGACGCGTTCGGCGACGACTACCAGCCTCTCGCGGCGTCGGCGGAGTTCGCCGATCCCGTGTTCGGTCATCCCGTCGAGCTGCTCGTCACCGACAAGACGAGCTTCGCCGAGACGAAGGAGCACTGGCGCGCCGGCGAGGCACGGCGAATTGCGGGCCGCGTGCGCGAGCTGGTCGACTCCGGCGAGGCCGAGCCGGGCGAGATCGTCGTGCTGTTCGCAGCGGGCACGGACGCCGAGCAGTACGAGGAGGCGCTCCGGCGCGAGGGTCTTCCGACGTATCGCGCGACGGGACGCGGCTACTTCGGTCAGCAGCAGGTCGTCGACCTGCTCGCCTATCTGCGGCTCCTTCACAACCGCTACGACGACGTCGCGCTCGCCACCGTGCTCGCGTCGCCGTTCGTCGGCGTCTCGAACGACACGCTCGTCCTTCTCCGGCGCAACGCCCCACGCCGGCCGCTGTTCACGGCGCTCGAGCGAGCGCTTCCCGAGCAGCTCGACCCGGGCGACGCGCGCCTGCTGCGCGCGTTCCTCCAGCGCTACGAGCGACTGGTTCGCGCCTCGATGCGGATCGGGCTCGAGGCGCTCTGCGAGCGCGTGGTGAGCGAGCACGACTACGACCTCGCCGTCCTCGCGCGGTGGGACGGGACGCGACGGTTCGCGAACATCCGCAAGCTCGGGCGCCTGGCGCGCGACTACGAGTCCGTGCGCGGCGCGGACATCGAGGGCTTCGTGCGCTTCGTGCGCGACCAGGACGCGCTCGGCGCGAAGGAGCTCGAGGCGGTTGCCGAGGAGGAGGGAGGGGGCGCCGTGCGGCTCCTGACGATCCACGCCGCGAAGGGCCTCGAGTTCAAGGTCGTGATCGTCGCGGACGCCGGGCGCGACGTCGGAGGGCCCCGCGGCCCGGACGAGATCGTCGCGCTCTCGGACGGGAGGTTCGGGTTCCGGATGGTGCACCCGACGCTGGGCGACCGGCGTGGCGTGTTCGCCTGGGACGCGGTGAAGGAGGCGGCAGGGGACCAGGAGCGCGCCGAGCGGCTTCGCCTGTACTACGTCGCGATGACGCGGGCGATCGACCGTCTGATCGTCTCGGGAGCGATCGATCCCGAGCGAACGGCGGATCGCTCGACGCCGATCGGCTGGGTGCTCGAGCGCCTCGACGCGTACGGCACGGTGTCGGAGGTCGACGAGACGCCGGTCGAGCTGGCTCGCGGCGACGCGCGGTTCGTCCTCTCGGTCTCCCGCCATCGGGCTGACGATGCTGACGACGTGCTGTCGAGGCGGCGGCCGACGTCGCAGCGAGACGAGCGACGAGCTGCAGCTCGCGCTCTTCGACGAGCTGCCGACCGGTCGTCCGCGGCTCGGCATCGAGCTCCCGGAGCTCGCGGCGATCGCGCCGCCTCCGGTCCACGACGTTCGCAGGCTCTCGTACAGCGCGCTCGCGCTCTTCGAGCGCTGCTCGTACCGTTTCTATGCCGAGCGCGTCTCGGGCTTCCTCCCCGCGAGCGCGCCGCCGGGGCTCGAACGAGCCGGGCTCGCGGCGACGGAGATCGGCGATGCGGTTCATCGCCTCC
>CAVUTA010000013.1:0-56530 GCA_963744285.1 uncultured Gaiellaceae bacterium
AACGCGGCTCGGGGCGTGGCGGGAGCGGGCACGCGACGAAGCGACGCCCGGTGAGGACATGCCCCAGCTTGTACGCTTCGCAGCCTGCACAGAAGCCCGTCGCCGCGGCGAGCAGGGCCAGCGTCGCGACGAGGATCCCGAGCGCGCCACCGATCGTCTCGAGGCCGGCCGCGTAGGCCAGGAACCCGGCGGTCAGGAAGGCTGCACCGACCATATTCGCGAGCGCGGAGGCCGTGCGTCCTCGAGTGCCCTTCGCCGACGAGCGGCTGCACGAGCTCGAAGTACGCGAGGCACGGAAGGCAGTAGCGCCGCCCCAGCGTGAGTCCGACGACCAGCTGGAGACCGAGCAGACCGAGGAGCCAAGGCCAGCCGGCGAGCGACGGCGACGAGCGCCAGCGTTCCAATGACCACCTGGTTGAAGCGCGGCGCGCGCGAGTCGATGACGTCGAGGTCGCGGTACAGGTCCACGAGCGTGTGGCACGCCGCTTCACTTTGGGAAGTATTACTGAGCGCGGCGCCCGCCCAAGCGGCGAGCGCGTCGAGGAGGCCCTTCGCCGCTGCCCTTCGCTCGTCAGGACGTACTCGACGTGAGGCGGGCGCGTGTCGCAGAGCTCCCGACGGAGGACTCCGGCCTTCTCGAGCTCGGCGAGCCGCTGCACGAGTGTCGCCGGAGGGATCGTCCCGAGCGCGTGGCGGAACTCCGTGAAGCGCGTGCACCCGTGGTGCGACGCGTACAGGATCGATACGGCGTAGCGCCGTTCGAGGACGTCCGCCGCGCGACGGACGTCCTCGGGAACGGGCTGGCGTCGCTTACACCGAGACACTGGGCTGCACCGACGTCTCCTCGAGCGCGAGGCCCAGCACCTCGTCGATCGACATGACCGGATGGAAGGCGATCTCGTCTCGCACGTTCTGCGGGATGTCCTCGAGATCGGCGCGGTTGCGCTCCGGGATGACGATGTCCGTGATCCCGGCGGCGTGCGCCGCGAGCACCTTCTGCTTGAGGCCGCCGATCGGCAGCACCCGACCCTGGAGCGTGATCTCGCCGGTCATCCCGACCGTGTGCTTGACGGGTCGCTCCGTGAGGAGCGAGGCGAGTGCCGTCGCCATCGTGATACCCGCGCTCGGGCCGTCCTTCGGGATCGCGCCGGCGGGCACGTGCAGGTGGAACGCCCGGTTCTCGAACAGGTCCTCGTCGATGCCGAGCTTCGGAGCGAGCGCCCGCACCGAGGAGAGCGCGATCTGCGCCGACTCCTTCATCACGTCGCCGAGCTGGCCGGTGAGGACGAGCTTGTCGCCGTCCTTGTGCGACGTCGCCTCGATGAAGAGGACGTCGCCGCCGGTCGCCGTCGCGGCGAGGCCCGTGGCCACGCCCGGGACGGCGGTTCGCTCCGCGATCTCGCGGTAGTACTTGCGCCGGCCGACAGCGTCGCGCACGGCGTCCTCGTCGAGCTCGACTGGCGGCTCGACTTCCTCCGACGCGATCTTCGTCGCGGTCTTGCGCAGCACCGTGCCGAGCTCGCGCTCGAGCTGGCGAACGCCCGCCTCGCGCGTGTACTCCGTCACGACGAGGTCGAGCGCCTCGTCCGAGATCGAGACCTCGTCGTGGCGCAGCCCGTTGCGCTCGACCTGCCGGGGCCACAGGTAGCCCTTCGCGATCGCCACCTTCTCGTCGGTGGTGTACCCGTCGAAGCGGATGACCTCCATGCGGTCGAGGAGCGGGCCGGGGATCGTCTCGGCCATGTTCCCCGTCGCGATGAAGAAGACCTGCGAGAGGTCGAGCTCGACGTCGAGGTAGTGATCGCGGAACGAGTGGTTCTGCGCGGGATCGAGCACCTCGAGCAGTGCCGACGACGGATCGCCGCGCCAGTCGGCGCCGACCTTGTCGACCTCGTCGAGCATGATCACCGGGTTCATCGTCCCCGCGTCGCGGAGCGCACGGACAAGCCGGCCGGGAAGTGCGCCGATGTACGTGCGGCGGTGGCCGCGGATCTCGGCCTCGTCGCGGATGCCGCCCAGCGACATGCGGACGAACTCGCGCCCGGTGGCGCGTGCGATCGACTCGCCGATCGAGGTCTTGCCCGTTCCCGGAGGACCGATGAGCGTGAGGATCGCGCCGGAGCGCTTGTCGTCCTCGACGCCGCGCTCCTTGCGGAGCTTCGCGACGGCGATGTACTCGACGATGCGGTCCTTCACGTCCTCGAGGCCCGCGTGGTCGGTGTCGAGCACCTCGCGCGTGTGCTTCGGGTCGAGCCGCTCCTCCGAGCGATTGCTCCACGGGACCGCGAGCAGCCAGTCGAGGTAGTTGCGGATCATCGAAGCCTCGGGCGACTGGTCGCCCATGCGCTCGAGGCGCGACAGCTCGCGCTCGGCCTGCTCGAGGACGTTCTCGGGCATCTCGGCCTCGGCGATCTTCGTGCGGTACTCCTCGACGACCGAGCCCTCGTCCTCGCCGAGCTCCTTGCGGATCGACTCCATCTGGCGGCGGAGGATGTACTCGCGCTGCTGCTTGTCGACGCCGGACTCGACGTCCTCCTGGATGCGTCGGCGCACCTGCATCAGTGCGAGGCGCTCGCGCTGCAGCTCGAGCGCCAGCTCGAGGCGCTCGCGCACGTCGACGGTCTCGAGCAGCTGCATCTTCTGCTCGAAGGTCAGGTCGGGCGAATAGCCGGAGGTGTCCGCGAGTGCGCCCGGCTCGGTGATCGAGCGGACGAACGCGGCGATACGGCCGTCGTCGCCGCGCAGCTCGAGGATCTCCTCGACCGTCGCGCGATACTCGCGCTCGAGCTCGCGGATGCGGCCATCGGCGGACTCCTGGTCGGGCCGCTCCTCGACCTCGACGAACAGGCGTCCTTGCGCGTCGGATGCCGCCGCTCCGGCGATGCCGCGGTGCAGGCCGTTCAGCGCGACAGCGCGACCGCCGCCGGGGAGCCGGATGCGGTCGGTGACCTCGGCAACGGTGCCGACCTTGGCGTACTCGTCGTCGTGCTTGGGCACGAGCAGCACGCGCTCCTCGTCGCCGACGTCGACGGTGAGGGTCACATTCATGTTGGGGAAGACGACGATGTCTTCCAGAGGGACGAGGAGCAGGCTGATCGAGTTCTCGCTCACGATTCTCGCTTTCGTATCAATGCCATAGTTGGTTCAGAAACTGTACCGCCTCGGGCAAGGGCTGCGCCGATTGCGTTTCGATCTCAGCCTTCGACGCGCCGGAACCGCTGGAGCGTCAGCGCGGCGACGCGCCCGGCGAGGCGATCCGAGGACCTCGAGACGCCGTACGAGCGGTACGTCATGACGCCTGCGACGAAGACTCCGCCCTCCCAGAAGACGAGCCCCGTGTCATGGCGTGCCGCGGAGATCCAGCCCGCCTTGTGGAACACGTCGACCTTGCGGTCGCGCCGGATCGTCGCGTCGAGCTTCGGCTGATCGCGTACGTGCGCGGTGAGCCAGAGGAGATACCGGGCATCGGCGGGAGTGAGGCCGGGCTGCGACGAGCGCAGTGGCCCGATGCCGCCCGAGGCGAGCCAGAGCGCCCGCCACAGCGAGGTCATGTCCCGCGCGGTCGTGTACTTGCCCACCCCGAAGGCCGGCGCCTCGTCGACGCGAAGCGGGATGCCCGACGAAAGCGTCCGCGTCGCGTAACCGCCGTACATGAGCGTGTCGGTCAAGCCGATTCCCCGCAGCAGGTCGTTGACGCGATACGCGCCCGAGCTCGTCGAGCCCGCAAGCCAGACGAGGAGGGAGTTCGCCGCCTCGTCGTCGGACGGGATGATCATCTCGCGGAGGAGGCCGTCGATGCGCGAGCCCGGCGGAGGGATTCCCGGATGCTCGGCAAGGACGGTTGCCGCAATTGCGAGCTTGACTGTCGAGGCCGCCGGAAAGCGAGCCTTCGCGTTCCACGCCGCGCCGGATCCTCCCGTGAGGCTCTGGACGTAGTACCCGGCCGTACCCGGGTAGTCCCGGACAATCGGGGTCAGCTTTCGCTCGAGGCCGCGATCTCGGCGGGCCGCGACGACGCGAGGGCGCGATCCCGGCGGGAGGCCGAAGACGTCGTGGACGTGCGCAGATGATCGCTGCCCGTTGCGAGCGACCGTCGTGACGCGAACGGTCACGTCGCCACGAGGAAGCGTCACCCTGAGCGTGAAGCGGCGGCCGTCGAGCTGCCGTGACGCGAGGCGCTTCCCGTTCGCATGGACGATCACCTGCGCCGTCCCGCGTGCGGCGCGCCCCGTGACGAGCCCGTACGACACCTGGTGCTCCGCCGGCTGCTCGATCGCCGGCGGCGGAAGCGCTGGCATCGCGATCACGAGGCAACAGTAGCTTTGCTGCCGTGAAGATCCTCGCGCACCTCGACCTCGACGCGTTCTTTGCAGCCGTCGAGGAGCTCGAGAACCCGGAGCTGCGTGACAAGCCGCTCGTCGTCGGAGGAGACCCGCACAGCCGAGGCGTCGTCTCGACCGCGAACTACGCAGCGCGGAAGTTCGGCATCCACTCGGCCATGAGCGCAGCCGAGGCACTGCGGCGCTGCCCGACCGCCGTCTTCCTGCGGCCGAGACACGCGCTCTATCGGCAGTACTCGCGCGTCGTGTGGGACACGATCGGCGAGATCGTCCCGCGCGTGGAGCGCACGGGAATCGACGAGGGCTACCTCGATCTCGGCACGGTCGCATCCGACTTCACACGTGCGCGCGCAGTCGCGTCGGCCATCCAGACCGCGGTGCGCGCCAAGACGAGCCTGACGTGCTCGCTCGGGGTCGGCACGTCGAAGGTCGTGTGCAAGATCGCGTCCGATCGCCGTAAGCCCGGCGGCATCACGGTCGTTCCTCCTGGAACCGAGGCACGCTTCCTCGCTGCGCTCGCCGTCCGTCTCCTTCCTGGCGTCGGCCCGCGCGCCGAAGAGCGACTGGGCAGAGCCGGCGTCGAGACCATCGGAGCGCTCGCAGCGCTCGGGGATGCCGAGCTGCGCTCGCTCCTACCCGGGACGGTCGGCGCGATGCTCCGTGATCGCGCGCGTGGCGTCGACCCGCGCGATCTCGACCTCGAGCTCGAGCCCGTCTCCGTATCCGCCGAGGACACGTTCGCACGCGACCTCACCGATCGCGAGCGACTGCACGACGAGGTGCGGCGTCTGGCCGAGCTCGTCTCCGAGCGCCTACGCAACTCCGGGCTCTCGGGCCGAACGGTGACGGCAAAGCTGCGGTACGCGGACTTCTCGATCCGCACGCGTTCGACGACCCTTCCCGCCACCGTCGACGAGGCAGAGCTCATCGGCCAGGTCGCGTGCGGCCTGCTCGACCGGGGTCTGCGCGACCGTCCCGGTGCGCTGCGGCTCGTCGGTGTCGGCGTCTCCGGCCTGTCGCCCTACCGTCAGCTGACGCTCGAAGAGTCATAGAGTCGGCCGATGCTCGAGGCTGCGTTCTGGGGACTCGTCACGGCCGGGTCGCTCTGGCTCGGCGCCGCTCTCGCCGTCACGCGACCCGCACAGCGATGGATCGGGCTTGCGATGGCCTTCGGCTCGGGAGCATTGATCGCAGCGGTCGCCTACGAGCTCGTGCAAGACGCGTTCGACACGGACCTTGCCCTCGCGTCGGCCGGATTCGCGGCCGGCGCGCTCGCCTTCTACGTAGGCGATTGGGCAATCGACCGTCGCGGCGGCCACGGACGGAAGAGTGTGACGGGCGACGACCAGCTGGCCGGGAGCGCGAACGCAATCGTCCTCGGCACCGTGCTCGACGGGATTCCCGAGTCCTTCGTGCTCGGCGCAGCGCTTCTTCAGGACGGCGGTGTTCCGACGGCCGTCGTCATCGGCGTGTTCGTGTCGAACGTTCCAGAGGCGTTGTCTGGGACAACGGGTCTTCTCGAAGCCGGCTGGACGCGCACCCGGGTTTTCGGGATGTGGTCGATCGTCGTCGGCGTCTCCGTCGTCGCCGCGATCTCGGGCTGGCTCCTCCTCGATGTGATGCCGACCGCAGGTGGTGCGTTCGCGAACGCGTTCGCCGCGGGAGCACTCCTCGTGATGCTCGCGGACACCCTCATGCCCGAGGCCTTCAAGCTGGGCGGCCGCGAGGCCGGTCTCGTCACCGCGCTCGGCTTCGCGGTCGGCTTCGGGCTCAGCTAGTCCGAAGGATTGGGCGAGTGAGGCACGTCGGGCCGCCGTCGCCCTTCCTCGAGATCTCCTCGCCGCGGTAGACGACGACGTCGACTCCTGCGCGTTCCATGCGGCGGCGCGTCTCGGGGTTGCCCTCGAGCGCGAGGGCACGGCGCGGACCGAGTGCAAGGACGTTCGGGCCCTGTGTCTCGAACTCGTCGTCGGGCACCTCGACGACCGCGATGCCCCGCTCGGCGAGGAGCTCGAGGAGTCGGACCGGCGCGATCCGCGGGTACACGAGCGCGAGATCGCCGTCGAGCGGCGAGATGAACGACATGAGATGCATCACCTCGCTGCTTCCGTTCCAGTGCGGGAGATCGAAGGCGATCACCTCGACACTCGGAAAGGCATCGGCGAGCGCGGGTACGGCCGCAGAATTCGTTCGGTAGCCGATCCCGACGAGAAGCGTGCGCCCGTCGAGCCAGACCGTATCCCCGCCCTCGGCCAGCACGGGCTCGTCGAGTCGTGTCGCAACAGGAACGTCGGCGTTGGTGAGCGGGGCCGCGATCGCGCTCGGCTCGCCGCGCCTTCCTTCCTTCCCGGGCCGCAGCAGCACCGCCCCCTCCGCACCGACCAGCACCGGGTCGTAGACGTAGATCGCGTCCGGGTTGCCGGGGTCGTGCCGCGAGACGACGACCTCGGCGCCGGCAGCTTCGAGAAGCTCGCAGAGCTGCTCGTGCTCGGCAGCTGCCGCAGCGTGGTCGGGCTCGGCACGCCAGCCGTATGCGCGCCAGTGCTCGACATCCTCGGCGAGCGGAGGACGCACGAGCACGCGCTCGAGGCGTCCGGTCATGGACTGAGAGCCGAAGCGAGTCATCGCAGGACGCTACACCGCGTTCGGCGGCGTGCGTCCCTCGAGCAGCACGGCACGCAGCGCGGAGACCACGAGCATTCCCATCGCAAGCCGCGTCTCGCGCGTCGCGCTCGCGATGTGCGGGGTGAGGACGACGTTCTCCATGGCGAGAAGCTCCTCGCTGACCGCCGGTTCGCGCTCGAACACGTCGAGCGCGGCGCCGGCGATCGTGCCTGCCTGGAGCGCGGCGACGAGCGCGGCCTCGTCGACCACCTGCCCGCGGGCGGTGTTCACGAGCACGGCCGTCGGCTTCATCGCCTCGAGTGCTGAGGCACCGATGAGCTGGCGAGTCTCGGGAGTCAGCGGACAGTGCACGCTCACGACATCGGCCGCCGCAAGCAGCGGGAGGAGATCGTCGCCGCGCCCGGCGAACGTCGGCCGCGCGCCGTGCGCGACCGCAAGCTCCGCGACCCGACGGCCGATCCTGCCCGGCCCCACGACGAGCACCTCCTTCCCTTCGAGGCTCTCGCCGACCATGAAGTCCGGCCCCCACTCCCAGCGGTCGTGGCGGCGCAACGAGCGGTCGCCTTCGCCGATGCGCCGCAGGAGCGCGAGGACGAGCGCGATCGCGTGCTCGGCGGTCGCGTTCGTCAGGACTCCCGGCGTGTTGCTGACGACGACTCCGCGCTCGCGCGCGGCGTCGATATCGACGTTGTCGATCCCCACCGCGTAGTTGGCGACGATGCGCAGCTGCGGGCCGGCCGCGTCCAGGAACGCGGCGTCGACGGAGATCGCGGGGGTGACGACGATGCCGTCTGCGCCGTTGGTTGCCGCGACGAGATCGAAGCACTCCGCGAGCTCTCGCTCGATCTCGGCGGGCACGCCGGCAGCTTCGTGGACGCGGGGTCGCGACAACGGCTACTCGGCGAGATTGCGCGGCGCGTGCGAGGACGAGTAGACGTCCTTGCGCAGGATCAAGCCGTTCTCGAACGGGAAGACGTCGATGCCGTCCCACTCGACCCGCTGCCCGGCGCGGTTCGTCGCCGTTGCGGTCCACTCGCTGACGACGAGCCCGTCGCGTGCGTACAGCCGCCGGCCGGTGAAGCGGAGGTCGGGGTTGCGCTCGAAGATCCCAGCGATGTGCGGACCGACCGCGTCTCCCTCCACACGGTCTCCGGCGGTGTGGTTTTCGAACACCATCCCAGGAGCGTGGAACGACACAATCGCCTCGACGTCCTGCGCGTTCCAGGCGTCGTTGTAGCTTGCGATCGTCTTCTCCAGCTCTGCGGCGCTGTCGCTCCGATTCACGCCGCCGAGTATCGCACCGCATGACATTGACTCGCGTCGATGAATGGTGCTACGGTCATATCGACATTCGTCGATGAAAGGACCGTGCGATGACGACCGACGTGCGTGAGCAGGTTCGAGAGCGATACGCCGAGGCAGCGGTCAGCCTCTCGGCCGGCTGCGGGTGTGGGTGTGACTGCGAGAGCATCGGCTGCTGCGGCGAGGAGGCGACGACGCTCTTCGGCCAGGGCCTCTATGGCGCCGACGAGCGAGCTGGCCTTCCGGAGACCGCCGTGACGGCCAGCCTCGGGTGTGGCAACCCGCTCGCACTGGTCGAGCTCGACGAGGGCGACACGGTACTCGACCTCGGATCGGGCGGCGGGATCGACGTCCTCCTCTCCGCGAAGCGCGTCGGGCCGACGGGCACCGTGTACGGGCTCGACATGACCACCGAGATGCTCGCGCTCGCACGAGAGAACGCTGCGACGGCTGGCGCAACGAATGTGCGCTTCCTGAAGGGACTCATCGAGGAGATCCCGCTCGAGAACGCGAGCGTCGACGTCGTGATCTCGAACTGCGTCGTCAACCTGTCGCCCGAGAAGGACAAAGTTCTCGCCGAGATCGCACGGGTGCTGCGGCCGGGCGGACGGATCGGGATCTCCGACGTGGTCGCCGAGGATCGGCTATCTCGTGCCGACCGCGCCGAGCGCGGGAGCCACGTCGGGTGCATCGCCGGTGCGCTGTCCGTCTCCGAGTATCGGGAAGGGCTCGCGGCTGCAGGTCTCGTGGACGTCGAGGTCGAGTTCACGCACGCCGTGGCGGACGGGATGCACGGCGCCATGGTGCGTGCGCGCAAGCCCGCCTGATCTCTGCGCGCGTTCGTCGTTTCGACGTCACCCGGATCGGGTACGGTCGGCGGCGATGGAGTTCGTCGACGTCTTCGTGAATCGCCGCCCCGTGGGGCATGCGTACATGCGGGACGACCACCTGGAGGGTGTCATGACGCCCCGTGGCCGGAGACGCACACGCGTGGCGGAGTGCGAGGGCTGCGCGCACGACCGGGTCATCAGCGCATTCGCCCATCGCCGCTCGCGCGACGAGCACTGGCCGATCGCGTACTGCCTCGACTGCTTCGCGATCGTCGCAGGCCTCGATCCGCTCGTTCGCGCGCGGCGTCCGCGCTGGAAGTTCGACGACCAGAATCTCGTCGTCGCCCGCTGGACGCGCGATTGGCCGAAGCGCGGCCGGCCGCGGTCCGATGCGCCGCCCGCCGAGACCGCCTGGCCGGGCGCCGCTTAGGCGAGTAGAGCGCGGTTCGCCGAGAGCGCCGCGAGGATGCGCTCGACGTCCTCCTCGATGTTGTAGAGGTGCAGCGAGATGCGGAGGTTCGAGTCGCGCGTCGACGTGACGATGTGCTCAGCCGCGAGCGCGGCGACGAGCGCGTTCGGGTTCGGCGAGAGGACGCAGATGAGGGGCCCGTGCTCTCCGTCGCCGCGCGGAGTCACGACCGTGGCGCCGAGCACGTCCAGGCCGTCGAGCAGGAGGTCGTTGAGGCCCCTGACATGCGTCTCGATCGCGGGAACGCCCACCTCTCCGATCAGCTCCATCCCTGCGACCCCGGGGTAGAGCGACGGTACGGGCGGCGTGCCGCTGTCGAACCGTCGCGCGGTCGCGTGCGGTGAGTAGTCCGCGATCGACATCTCGAAGATGTCCTCGTCGGCGAACCAGCCGGTCTGCGTGGGCAGGAGCTCCGAGCGAAGCGAGTCGCGGAGCCACATGAAGCCCAGGCCGGCCGAGCCGAGGAGGTACTTGACCGTGCCGCCCGTGACCACGTCGGCGCCCAGCGTGCGGACGTCGATCTCGAGCGCGCCGATCGCCTGGTAGCTGTCCGCAAGAACGAGAGCGCCCTTCGCATGCGCGAGCTCCGCGATCGCGCTCACGTCGTGGCGGTGGCCCGATCGGAACGAGACCGCCGTGCAACAGACGAGCGCGGTTCGCTCGTCGATTGCTTCGGCGAAGTACTCGACGGGGATGCGACCATCCGGCTCCGGGCGGACGTGGACGACCTCCGCCCCGCGAAGCTCCTGTGCGTGCGCGATCTGCCCGACCGTGGGGAACTCGTACTCGCTGATGACGATCCGGTTCCGCTCGCCGGTGAGATCGAGGGCCGAGACGAAGGCACTCACGCCCTGCGAGACCGAGGTGGTGACGGCGACGTCGTCCGGCTTCGCGTGCAGAAGGCCGGCGAAAGCCGCGCGGGCGGCCTCGTTGCGCTCGACCCAGAACTCCCACTCCGCTCCGTTCTCGTCCCAGCCCGCGAGCCACTCCTCGGCAGCGGCGCGAACGCGGTTCGCGAGCGCACCCTGCGAGCACGAGTTCGCGTAGGTCGTGTGCTCGAAGATCGGAAACTCGTCCCGAACGGACAGGCCGGGGGTCAGGTCCGGGGTCAGGTCCCTGGACATGTCGCTAGCGGCCGAGGTAGGCCTTGCGGAGCTCGTCGTGCTGGATGAGCTCCGACGCCTTCCCCTCGAGCACGACACGTCCTGTCGAGAGCACGTAGCCGCGATCTGCGATGGAGAGCGACACGTTCGCGTTCTGCTCGACGATGAGCATCGCGACGCCGGCATCGTGCACCTGCTTGATGATCTCGAAGCTTCTCTCGACGAGGATCGGCGCGAGCCCCATCGACGGCTCGTCCATCAGCATGAGCTTCGGGCGCGCCATGAGCGCGCGCCCCATCGCCACCATCTGCTGCTCGCCGCCTGAGAGCGTCCCGGCGAGCTGACTTCGCCTCTCGTACAGCAGCGGGAAGAGCGCGTACACGCGCTCGTAGTCCTCCGGCCGACCCCCACCGTGCAGGTACGCACCCATCTGGAGGTTCTCGAGCACCGTCATCGGCCCGAAGAGGCGCCGGTTCTCGGGAACGATCGCCATGCCCTTCCCGATGCGATAGCTCGTGGACCGAGACGTCACGTTCTCGCCGTCGAACGTCACCGTGCCGGTCCGTGGCCTCACGATCCCCAGCACCGTCTTGAGCGTCGTCGACTTGCCCGAGGCGTTGCCGCCGAGCAAGCAGACGAGCTCGCCCGCTCCGACGTGCAGGTTCGCGTCCTGGAGGATGTGCATCTGGCCGTAGTAGGTGTTGATCGCCTCCAGTTCGAGGAGCGCGCCCGACCCGTTCGTCGTCTCGCTCACTTGCGCTCCGTCTCGGACGTGCCGAGGTACGCCTCTACGACGCGCGGGCTGGTGGCGACCTGCTCGTACGTCCCCTCCGCGATCTTCTCGCCGTGGTCGAGCGCGACGACGCGGTCCGAGATGCCCTCGACGACGTGCATGTCGTGCTCGATGACGAGGATCGTGTAGCCGCCCTCCTCGCGGAGCTGGCTGATGAGGTCCGTGATCTCGTGCGTCTCGACCGGGTTCATTCCTGCAGCCGGCTCGTCGAGAAGGAGGATGCGCGGGTTCGTCGCCGTCGCGCGAGCGATCTCGAGGCGGCGGCGATTTGCGTACGAGAGGCTGTAGGCCGGCTGGTTCCAGCGATAGCCCATGAGCCGCTGGCCGAAGAACGAGAGCTTCTCCTCGGCGAGCTCGCGCGACTCGCGCTCTTCGCGGCGTGCACGCGGCAGGCGCAGGATGGACTCGGCGAGGGACGCGCGCGTCCCGCCGTACGTCGCAGCCATCACGTTCTCCTTGACGCTCATGTTGAGGAACAGCCGCAGCGTCTGAAACGTCCGCGCGACACCGCGATTCGTGATCTTGTGCGGCGCGAGACCCACGATGCTCTCTCCGTCGAGCCGGATGTCCCCATCGTCGGGCGAGTAGATCCCGGTGACGAGGTTGAAGAGGGTCGTCTTCCCGGCGCCGTTCGGGCCGATGATGCTCACGATCTCCCCCTCGCCGACGCCGAGGTCGAGCTTGTCGATGCACTGGAGCCCGCCGAATGCCTTGCTTACGCCTTCGAGCTGGAGGAGCGGCGGCGCCATCACACGATCTCCACGCGTGGGCGACCGAGCAGACCCTGCGGTCGCGCGATCATGACGACGATCAGGATCACGCCGAGCAGGAGCAGCCGCGTCGGGCCGGATGCCTCGAGGGCGAGCCGGGTCTCCCAGACGAAGCCGGCGAGCCAGACCGCCGGGACGATGAGGACGTCGCGCACCCAGCCCGTCACCAGGGTCATGCACAGCACGAGCGCGATCAGGCCCACGAGTGCCACGTTGAACCACGTGCGTGAGCCGACCTCGTAGGTCCCGGCCGGAAGCGCAAGCCAGTTGCGGATCAGCCAGCCGAGCGGCCCGCCCTCCTCGAACGTGTCCGGCCCGGTGTTGAGCAGTCCGTCGGTACCGCGCTGGGTGGTCGCGGCGACGATCGCATGCACGGCGACACCGAATGCGGCGATTCCTCCGCCGATCGCCGCCAACCTGCGCCACGGACGGATCGTCGCGACGAGGACGAGGATGATCGCCGCGTAGAAAACCCAGCGACCGTTGCCCGTCAGATCGCCGATCGGCGTCTGCGGGCGGAGTCCCTCGAGCATGAACACGGAGACGAGCACCGCTCCGAGCACCGCGCCGGCGAGGCTCCCGGCCCCGCCGAGGATCACCATCGCGTAGATGATGATCAGGACCTGCGTGTTGTAGTCGTCCGGGAAGGCGCCCTGGAGCAGCGCGGCGTTGATGGTCCCGGCGAGCGCGGCGACGGCGGCTCCGACTCCGACGGCGAGGAGCTTGAGCCAGTTGACCGGCATGCTCATCGCCTGCGCCGCGAGCGTGTCGTCGTTGAGCGCCCGCCATGCGCGCCCCGTCCGCGAGCGGTTGGCCAGCGTGAGGCCGGCGAAGACGACGACCACGGCGACGAGCGTGATGTAGAAGTACGCGCGCTCGCTCGAGGCGGTCAGCCCGAAGGCGCCGATGCGATCGACGTTCGCGATCCCGTTCGGCCCACCCGTCAGGTCCCAGTTGGCCCGGTCGAAGCCGAGGTCCTTGTTCAGCCCGAGGAACGAGATGCGATAGCCCTGCGTGGCGATCACGTAGAAGATCTGCCCGAAGAACAGGGTCACGATCGCTAGGTAGTCACCCACGAGCCGTCGCGAGGGAAGCGCGAGCAGCAAGCCGATGAGCGCCGAGACGGCCACGACAAGGGGGATGACGAGCCAGGCCTCCCAGTGCACGCCGTGCTTGTCCGAGGACAGGAACGCGTAGCCGTACGCGCCGATGCCGTAATAGGCGATGTAGCCGAGATCGAGCAGCCCTGCGAAGCCGACGGCGACGTTCAGCCCCAATGCCAGCAAGGCGAAGACGAGCGCCACCGTCCCGACCCGCAAGAAGTAGATGTCGTTGTCCGTCTGCGCCGTTAGCAGCGGGACGAAGGCAGCCGCTGCGACGAAGAGCGCGAATACGGCGAGCTTCGGCATGCGCTCGTAGACCCCGCGCAGCCGACCGACGACCCCGCCTCGAGCCTCCGCGTGCTCGCCCGAGCGCGCGACCCACTCGTCTGCGCCGATCCGAGGTCCGTCGCCCGAGTCGCTCACGTCAGACCTTCTGCGGCGCCGGGGTCCCGAAGAGCCCGGACGGTCGGAGAAGCAGGACCGCGATGAGGATCGCGAAGACGATGACATCCTGGTACGAGGACGAGACGTAGCCGATCGACAACGAACGCCCGACTCCGATCGCGAGACCGCCGAGCATCGCGCCGGGAATGCTGCCGATGCCACCGACGACCGCCGCGGTGAACGCGACGAGCCCGACCTGGAAGCCCACGTACGGGTCGACATTCTGGAAGATCAGGCCGTTCATCACGCCGGCGGCGCCGGCAAGCACGGATCCGATGAAGAAGGTGACGACGATCACGCGGTCGACGTTGATTCCCATCATCGATGCAGCCTCGAGGTCGAACGACGTCGCCCGCATTGCCCGGCCGACCTGGGTACGCGCGATGAAGATCGTGAGCGCGACCATCAGGCACACGGTCGTGGTGATCACGAAGAGCTGCATGTACTGGATCTCGAACGGCCCGATCGTGACGCTCGTGAAGAACGAGCCCGCGTCGAAGGCGAACGAGTTGTACTGCTTCGGCGCAGATCCAAAACAGATGACAGCAAGCTGCTGAAGGAAGAACGAAACGCCGAGCGCGCTGATGAGCGGGGCAATTCGGCCGGCTCTCTTCTCGCGGAGCGGTCGGTACGCGAAGCGCTCGATCACGACACCGAGGAACCCGGCGCCGAGCATGGCTCCGAGGAACATGAGCGCGATGACGACCACGATCGGGAGGCTCGGATCTGCCGCGCCACCGAGCCACGTCAGCACGAAGAAGCCAATGTACGAACCGATCATGAAGACCTCGCCGTGCGCGAAGTTCAGGAGCTTCAGGATCCCGTACACCATCGAGTAGCCGATCGCGATGAGGCCGTACAGGCTCCCGAGCGTCAGGCCCGCGACGAGCTGATCGAAGAAGTAGTCCCAGGTGAGCTGGAAGTCCTGGAAGTAGCCGAGCACCGTGAACGCGCTCACATGCGCACCCTCTCAGACATGCGGCCCACCGTCACGATGGGCCGCATGTCCGACACGCGAGAGGCGCTACTTCTGGACGAGGTTGTACTTGCCGTCGTTTCCGATCTGGAAGATCGAGAAGCTGACGCCACCCTTCACGTCACCGTTCGGCTCGAACGCGAACGGCTTGCTGAAGATCGAGGTCGCGATTCTGACCTTGCCGATCTCTTTGCGAACCTCGGCACGACTGACCTTGCCGTCCTTGCACGCGTTGGAGATGCCCATGGCGATCATCTGCACCGCGATGAACGAAGGCGCGCCGAACGAGATCGTGTCGCCGAACCTTCGCTTGAACTCGGCGACGAAGCGCGCCGCCCTCGGCTCGGTATTCACGTCCGGGCCGAAGTTCGAGATGTAGGCGCCCGGCACCGTGAAGTCGACGGAGTTGAACGTCCCGTCCGTCCCGAAGAAGTGACCCTGGTAGCCCCTCGACTTCAGCTGCTGGAAGAACAGCTGGGCGTTCGAGGCGACCTGGCCGGCGTAGAAGACGACCTCCACCCGCTGCGCGACAGCCCTGTTCGCGAGCGCGGTGAAGTCGGTCTGCGTCGCCGGCTGTGACTGCCGGTCAACCTCGACACCCGCCGCTCTCAGGAGGTTGGACGCCAGCGTGATGAGCGGCACCGAGTACGCCTCGGCCGCGTCGACGGTCATCACGTTGTCGCCCGAGGCCACGCCGAGCCTTGCCCGCATGAACGCCACGTCGGTGCGTGCCTGGAAGTTGTCGTTCGGCACGACCCGGCGGAAGAACCCGTTCCTGAGGACGCCTCCGTCCGGCGTGGACGGATCCGTCAGGCTGGAGCGCGTTGCAGAGCCCGAAACGAACGCCATCCCGGCGCGGCGCAGGATCGGCCCGCCGGCGATGTTCTCCTGACTGCCGGAAAACGCGTTGGCCGCGAGGACATCTCGGTTGGACCGCAGCTGCACCGCGACCGTCGCGGCCACCTGCGGGTTCAGCTGGGTGTCGGCCTCGATCGCCCGGAGCTTCGTGCGCTTGAAGCCTGCCGGCACCCCTGGGATCGCCCGGCCGGCGTTCCAGTTGGTGAGGAACACGCGGCCCCAGCCCCTCTGGTCGAGCCCTGCAACGCCGGCAGGACCGGTGTACGGGCCTGTGAGCGCGATGGTCGCAAGCGTGCAGTTCGGAGCCGCAGGACTGGCGACACGTGTGGGATCGGCTGTCGCGACCGACGCAACGATGGCGCTCACGGCGGTCACCGCCGAAACCACGACGACGATGGCTTTCTTCATAGACATGCCCTCCTTCGAATTCCCCCGCATCGGGTACTCCCTCTGTGACGTCGAACCACCCCGGGAGTTGCGAGCGGTTCGGCGCGAGCGCTGCCCACGCTCGTCGCAGGAATGTGACACCCGCCCCGTGCCATGTCAACAGCGACGAGGCGTCGGAACTGCTCAGGGAGCGAGTGCTTCGACCCATCCTGCGGTATCGAGGAACTGCCGGAACCGTATGGCCAGCCCGTCCTCGAAGGTCCATACGTGCACGAACGGGACGTCGAGCGTCTTCCCCGTCCCCCGCGCGATGCCCCCGTAGCGGCCGAGGACGACGACGTCGGTTCCCGCATCGAGGAAGTCCTCCGGCGTCAC
The DNA here is from genome assembly GCA_963744285.1 of uncultured Gaiellaceae bacterium. Lineage (GTDB taxonomy): Bacteria > Actinomycetota > Thermoleophilia > Gaiellales > Gaiellaceae > GMQP-bins7. The sequence continues at coordinate 16,376 of CAVUTA010000013.1, forward strand.
GACGAACTCCTCCCACCAATCGCGGTCGAGGGGATCGAAGACGTTGCGGCGAACCTCGTCGATCCCGTGGTAGACGCCGCCGTGAGCGAGTCCCTGGGCTTGATGCCACTCGATATCGACGTGCATGTCCGCCAGCACAGCGTCCGTGTCGCCGCGCGCGAACGCGTCGTAGGAACGTGCGGCGACGGGAACGTAGGACACCGGCCGCGACCTAGAAGTAGAACTGCTTCCAGGCCTCCCACCACGTGTTGGCACGAGAGACGATCGTGCGAGCATCGAGCAGCTCGACTCCCGCGCGGTAGCGCAGAGCGTGGGCGGCGTTCGTGTTCTTGTATTCGACCTTGATCTCGCTCGGGCTGCCCGGGTCGTACGGCGGCACTGCCGAGAGATCGGACAACGCCCGTCGCGCACCTGCTTCGATGAGCTCACGGGCTCGTCCGGGCGTGAGGTTGCGGGCGCTGAACGAGCTGAACCCGCGTTTGACCGAGACCGTCGTCAGCCTCTCTCCGAGCAGCTCCGCCCCCTCGCGGCACGATGCCTCGTCACCGGTGACGAGAAGCACCGGGCAGCCCCAGGTCCCGCAGAGGGCGGCATTGATGCCCGTCTCGCCGACGAGCGTCCCGTTGAACCAGAGGTTCTGGAAGTCCCGGCCCGAGATCGTGTGGTTCATGACGCCGTCGCGAGTACCGGCGCGCGAGTGCATGCCTACGAACAGCGCGGCGTCGCAGCCCTCCTCGAGGAACTCCGTGTACTCCGTCCACTCGTCCTGCACGACGAACTCGCACGCGGGATCGAGGTCGTCGGGGATCAGCGAGTTGAACGTCCAACCCTTGCCGGCGCCGTGGCAGTCCATAACCACGATCTCGGTGGCTCCGGCCGCTTTCGCGCCGCGCACGGCGGCGTTGATCTCCTCGGTATAGAGCTTGCGCCCCTCCTCGTAGAGCGACTCGCCGCCCGTCGTCTGCTCCCACTTGACGATTCCGGCGACGCCCTCCATGTCGCTGATGACGTGGACGCGCACGGCAGTAGCCTATTCCGATCGAGACGGGGCTTGAGGGCAAGGGCGTGCTCGTCACCGGCGCATCCGGTGGGATCGGCTCGGCGTGCGCTCGCGCGTTCGCCGCCGAGGGAGCCCGCGTGCTCGTCCACTTCCATCGTGGCGACGAGCGTGCCCGCGCACTCGCAGACGAGCTCGGCGGCGCGCTAGTTGCGCAGGCCGATCTCACCGTCGAGGCCGAAGTCGACCGCCTGTTCGACGAAGCACGAAGCGCCCTCGGGCAGATCGACATCTGCGCCGCGGTTCACGGCGTTTGGCCACGAGACGACGAGCCCGTCTGGGAGCTGCCACTCGCGCGGTGGGACGACACCATGCGCCAGAACCTCACGGCCACGTTCCTCGTGGCGCGCGCCTTCCTGCGCGAGCTCGAGCGCACAGGACACGGTTCGCTCGTCCTCGTCGGGTCGACCGCAGGCGTGTTCGGCGAGGCTGGGCACGCCGACTACGCCGCGGCGAAGTCCGCGATCACAGGCGGCCTGCTCCTGTCGCTGAAGAACGAGATCACGCGCATCGCCCCGCGCGGGCGCGTGAACGCCGTCGCGCCGGGCTGGACGGAGTCGCCGATGACGCGAGGGCTCGTCGACGAGGATCGGGTGCGTGCAGTCTCACGCACGATGGCGTTACGCAAGGTCGCGCAACCCGAGGACATTGCCGCGCAGGTCGTCGTCCTCGCGTCCGACACCCTCTCCGGTCACGTCACCGGCCAGCTCGTCGTCGTGGCCGGCGGCATGGAGGGGCGAACGGTCCATCCCGATGAGGAGTAGCCATGCCTGATGCACCTGGCCGCACATCCGTCAACGCCCATACGACGCCGTTTCTCCCGTACGACATGGAGGGACCGGTGCAGCCGGAGATGAGCTGGCTACCGCTGAGCTACGACGAGCAGACGGGCCAGGGCACGTATCTCATGCGGATGGAGCCGGGAGCGGTCACGATTACGCATGACCACGCAGGCATGGAGGAGTTCCTGATCCTGGAAGGCGACCTCGTCGACTCGGACGGAACCATCTTCGGCCCGGGCGACTTCGTCAGCTACGACGCCGGCACGCACCACAACTCGTGGACGGAGGCAGGCTGCCTCATCGCCGTCTTCGAGTGGCGACGAGCCGACTGAACGGACTCAAGCCGACGAGTTCTCATGCCGATAGCGAGAACGACTCCGGTTGGGACTGACGGCAATCAGCCACCCCTGGAGCTTCGAGAAGGGGCGGCGGACGACGCCGCCCTTCTCATTGCGCGCAAGACTGGCATCGGCGAATGTGCAGCCCACCGGGTGCTTCGAGGTCCCGCGGCCGCGAAGCGGACGCCTTTAGGGGTCTGGGGCGTATCGGGATCCGCGCTAGCGGATCCCGATACTGCGAGGAGAGCAAGGTAGCCGCCAAGCCCCCGCTCTCTCCGTCCCCGGCAGGCTCCTCCATGGAGGAACCGCTCCTTCACCCCTCAGTGATCCCACGCGAACTGCCGCCGCATCGCTGCTCGCTGTGAGTGATCGCACTGTGGTCGATTCACTCACGGCGGGCGTCACCCGACGGTGGTTGACCGCTCCCCCGAGCGGAGTTGACTGCGTCGCTTGACTAGACGTAGCCGCCGGGACGCGCGAGCTCGAGGGCGCATGCGAACGCCTCGTCGCGGTCGTCAAGACCACTCTGAAGAGCTGCGGCAATCTCCTCTGGTAGCGGCTGCTGCGTCGGATCGAGCATCGCACGAGCATGGTCACGGGCTCCGTCGGGCTCGGCCCGAGCCACGTCGACTGCGAGCAACGGGAAGCGCGTCGTCCATTGGAACGGACTGGAGGGCGGGCCGGCCTCGATCCGCCAGTCCGCGAGCGCATCCTTTCCGTGGCGCTGGACGAGATCGGGACGACCGTCACGAAGCGCGAGCCAAGCCGCGTTCGCGCTCACGAGACCGCGATACCCGTGCAGCTCGTCGAGCAATTCGAGCTCGGCGAGCCGAAGGCGCGCGCCCTCGACGTCGTTGCGCTTGCGCTTCGCGACGAGCCCATATACGAGGCAGCGCGTCTCGATCAGCGTCATGCCGCGCATGCGAGCCACCTCGAGACCTCGTTCGAAGTACGTCTCGGCGTCCTCGGGCTTGCCGCGCCAGAGCAGGCAGAAGCCAAGCGTGAAGTCCACGGTGAAGTCGCCAATCTCGAGGCCCAGGACATGGATGCGGCGGGAGAGCTCTTCCGCGCTCTCCGACAGGGCGTAGCGTTCGAGGCGGTACTGCCGCTGGGCACGGACGTGAAGCAGTTCGAACTGCTGCTCCAAGGTGCCTCGACCGGCGATGATCGGCTCGAGCCGGGCCACAACCTCATCCAGTGCAGCCTGCTCGTTCTGGAAGTAGAAGAAGTGCGCCTCGTCGAGCTTGACGTCGAGCCAGTGTTCCCACCACGCCTCGTCTCGAGCGGAAACACCGTCGAGGATGCGCTCGGCCTCCACGTACGAGTCGCGAGCTTCTCGCGGGCGGCCCTGGAGGCGGAGGACGACGCCGAGCCGATCGTGGAGCGCCGCTGCGTCGAGCGGGTCGAGGTCCAACGCGAGCGCACGTCGCGCGACTCCCTCCGCTTCGGCGTACCGCCCGCGCAGATGATGCTGGCTCAAGAGCGCGGTCGCGAGCGCAGCGGCTGCGCTCGGACGTGCCGTTTCGGCCGCCCACGTGAATGCGGCGCGGTAGTTCGCAAGATCGAGCTCGACAGATGCGAGTCCCTTGCCGAATCTCGTGGCCGGCGCGCGCATCGCCGTGTCGGCGAGTTCCGCGTACCAGGCAAGGTGCCGATCGCGCAGCACGTCGCGCTCACCGGACGAAGCGACCTCCTCGACCGCGAACTCCCGGATCGTCTCGAGCATCCAGTACCGCGGCTCGTCACCGTCGGCCGGTGCCTGACGGACGAGGCTCTTCGAGACGAGTGAGAGAAGATCCTCGAGGTCCGCATCGCACACAGCTTCGATCGCGGACAGCGTCGCGCCACCTACGAACACGCCGAGCCGGCGGAAGAGCTCCTGTCGAACGCTCCCCGAGGAGGTCATAGCTCCACGCGATCGCGGCTCGCAGGGTGCGCTGACGCTCCTCCGCATCACGCGGCCCACGCAGGACGTCGAGCCGGGTTGCGAGTCGCTCGAGTAGCGCGGCGGGCGGCAGGACCGCGGCGCGGGCCGCAGCCAGCTCGACCGCAAGTGGCAGGTTGTCGAGCCGTGCGCAGAGCTCCTCCACGACACGCTGTGTCTCCGCGCCTTCGAGGCGTGCGCCTGCAGCTCGGGCTCGCGCCTGGAAGAGCTCGACGGCATCTTCTGCCACGAGTGGATCAACGGGGATCACATGCTCGCCGCCAACGGCCAGCGGTTCACGGCTCGTGGCGACGACGAGCGCGTCGGGGCACGAGGAGACGATCCCCGCGACGAGCTCCGCAACGGCCCCGACGAGGTGCTCGCAATTGTCCAGCAGGAGGAGCACGCGCTTTCGCGCGAGCGAGCTCGCAATCGACGCCAACAAGCGGGCGGCCGGCCTCTTCCTCGATGGCGAGAACGCTCGCGACAGCGGACGCGACGCTCGCGTCTTCCCGCAGCGGCGCGAGGGGAACCCACCAGGTTCCGTCGGGATGAGACTCGGCGAGCTCCGCCGCAAGCTGCAGTGAGAGTCGCGTCTTCCCCGTTCCGCCCGGCCCGGTCAGCGTAAGGACTCCGCACGCCTGGCTCGGACGCGTGCGCCACGAGATCGAGAGCTCCGCGTCGCGACCGAGGAAGGGCGTCGCCGGGACCGGTAGGTTCGTCCGGTACAGCGTCTTGAGCGGCGGGTGCTCGCGGTCGCCCAGCTGATGGAGGACGACGGGGGCAGCGAGATCCTTGAGCCTGTGTGGGCCGAGGTCGCGAAGGCCCGACTCGCCGGGTTCGAGCAACGCAACCGTCGAGGGCGAGATCACGACCTGCCCCCCGTGGCCACACGCGCCGATACGCGCCGCGCGATGCACGTCTATCCCGACGTAGTGCCGATCGACGACGAGCGCCTCTCCTGTGTGGACGCCGATGCGAACGTGAACGGGCCCATCCTCGAGCGCATCCTGGATCTCCGCTGCGCACGCGACGGCCGCCCGCGCCGAAGCGAAGGCGCAGAAGAACGCGTCGCCCTGCGTGTCGACCTCGACGCCGCCGTGCTCGGCTCAGCGCGTCGCGAACGATGTCGCGGTGGCGTCCGAGCTCGCCCGCGTACGCCTCGGCGCCCAGCTCTTCCAGAAGTCGAGTCGAACCTTCTACGTCGGTGAACAGGAACGTCACCGTGCCGGTGGGCAGCGCGTCGGACACCGGTCGGAGCGTACGACGTGCGACCCGGCCGTGCATCGTGGTGGAATGCGGCCATGAGCCGCTTCCTCGAGAGACTCGCGACAGGACCGCCGCTCGTCGGCGACGGCGGGATGGGGACGCTCGTCTCGAGTGCGGTCGCACGTCTGCGCTGTCCCGAAGAGGCCAACATCCGGGCGCCGGAGAGCGTCTTGTCGCTGCATCTCGGCTTCATCCGCGCCGGCGCCGACATCATCGAGACGAATACGTTCGGCGCGAACCGCCGCAAGCTCGCCGAGCACTACCTCGAGGACGACGTCGCGGCGATCAACGAGGCTGCTGTCAAGATCGCGCGCGACGCACGCGAGGTGTCGGGCGCCGACGTGTTCATCGCCGGCGCGATCGGGCCCCTCGGCGGCCCGGCCAAGGACCGCGACGCCATCTTCTCCGAGCAGGCACAGCTGCTCGAAGGCCGTGGCGTCGACCTCTTCATGGTCGAGACCTTCTACGAGCTCGACGAGCTCGTCACGGCGATCCGGGCGGTGCGCGCGAGCTCCGCGCTGCCGATCGTCAGCCTGCTCACTTTCGACGAGGACTCGCAGACGCTCGGCGGCGTCTCGGCGGAGCAGGCGGCGTCCACGCTCGCGGAGCTCGACGTCGCCGCCATCGGCGCGAACCACGGAGTCGGGCTCCAGGCGGCGCTCCGGGCAATCGAGCGGATGCGCGAGAGCGGCAAGCCACTCGCCGCGCTGCCGAACGTCGGGTTGGCAAGCCTTGCCGGCGAGCGCGTCATCTTTCCGCACGCGACGCCGGAGTACTTCGCCGAGTTCGCCGCGCATGCACGGGAGCTCGGCGCACGCATCGTCGGTGGCTGCTGCGGGACGACCCCGACGGAGATCGCCGCGATCCGGAGCGCGGTCGACGAGGACCGCGGCCCGCGCACGCAGCTCGTCGTACGGGAGCGTGAGATCGTCGTCTCCGCCTCCGAGCCCGAGCGCGAGACGCTGCTTCAGCGAAAGCTCCGCGAAGGCGAGTTCGTCGTCTCGGTAGAGATCGATCCTCCGCGCGGCGGAAATGCGCACGCGATGCTCGAGCTGGCGCGGACGCTCCAGGCCTCCGGGCACGTCGATGTCGTCGACGTGAACGACAACCCTCGTGCACGGGCGCGCATGAACGGGCTCATCGCCTCGGCCACCATCGAGCGCGTCGTCGGCCTCGAGACGATCCCCCACCTCACGCCGCGCGACGCGTCGATCGCGGGGCTCGAATCGATGCTGCTCGGCGCGCACGCCGAGGGCATCCGCAACGTCCTGGCCGTGACAGGCGACCCACCCGAGGCTGGCGACTACCCGGGTGCGAGCGGCGTGTACGAGGTCGACTCGATCGGGCTCTCGCAGATGATCATGCGCATGAACGCAGGCGAGGACTACAACGGGCGCGAGATCGACGCACCGACGTCGTTCTTTCTCGGGGTGGCGGTCAACCCGGCGGCCGATGACCTCGACTACGAGCTCGAGCGCTTTCAGCAGAAGCTCGAGGCCGGCGCGCAGTTCGCGATGACGCAAGTCCTCTTCGATCTCGAGTATCTCGAGGCGTTCCTCGAGCGCCTCGGAGGCTCGTGTCCCATCCCTCTCCTCGTGGGGATCTTCTACGTGCGCAGCTACTCACTTGCATTACGGCTGCACAACGAGGTGCCCGGGATCGTCGTGCCCGAACACGTGCAGCAGCGGCTGCTCGATGCTGGAGCAGACGCTGGCGATACTGGCCTCACGATCGCGCGCGAGCTCGTCGAGGCGTCACGAGAGCTGGCCGCAGGCGTGTACGTCATCCCGCCGTTCCGGCAGCCGCACGCCGCGCTGGATTTGTTCTGAGCGCGACCGAAATCCGCTACGCGGACTCTCCGGTCGCGCGATCCCTGAAGGCGTCCGCTTCGCGGCCGCGTCGCAGCGAGGGAACTAACTCGTGCAGTCGGTCGTAGCGACCGGCCGCGAGCGCGCCTGCGCGACGACCTTGTTCACGAGGTCGCTCGGAATCCCGTAGCCGCCCGTCTCGCGTGGCCGGCGGGCGAAGACGGTCGTGCGCACTCGCCCCTGCGCGTCGATGCCCGGACCACCCGAGCTCCCGGGCTCCACGACGCCGCGGATCGCCGTGACCTGACGTCTGACCGGCCCGCTCCCGTACGCGTCGCGGCTGAGCACCTCAGCCGTTCCGCCGAGGCGGGCCGGCGTCCGCGTGAGCGGCCCGTTCCTCGGGTAGCCGGCGAGCGCGATCGCGACGCCGCGCTCCGGACCTGCGGCCGGGAGCGGGCGAGCGCCGAGTCCCCGAACACGCAGCACGGCAATGTCGTTCGTGACGTCGAACGCGACGACGGTCGACGTGAACGCCCGACCGCCCGCCGTGTCGACACGCGGCCGGTCGATACCCGCGATGACGTGCGCATTCGTCACGACGAGCCCGCGCCTCACGACCCAGCCGGAGCCCTCGAGGCCCAGACCACAGGCGATCCCCGTCACGCGCACGACGCTCTTCGACGCGCGTACGACGTCCGGATCCTTCGCGAGCCCCTTCTCGGGCGGCGCGACGATCGCCGGCGGACCGAGGAACACGCCGATCGGATCGACGCGCTCGAGCTCCTCGAGCAGCCGTTCCGGCGGGAACGCTTCGTTGATCTCGGAGAGAATCGTCGAGCGCTGGACGGAGCGGCGTAGCTCGGTTTCGCCGGGGACGTACAGCAGCACGGCACCGATCGCCCAGCACAGGAAGACGCCCGCGACGAGCCCGAGCACGAGCCCGGCGAAACGGTCGAGAATGCGCATCCCCGGGATCACGCCGATGCTCGTGCGGAGAACCCCTGCGAGCATCGCTGCGAGGCCGCGCATCAGCGTGCCGAGGAGCACCGCGCACGCCAGGGAGACGACGGGCACGTACGGCGAGCCGTCGGTCAGGATCAGCGGCGCGAGCCGCGCGCCGAGATACGCACCGACCGCGAAGCCCGCGAGCGAGAAGGCCCCGCGCAGGAACCCCGTCGAGATCCCGTACAGCCCCGCGATCCCTACGACGACGATGACGACCCAGTCAGCGGTGGACACGTGGAGTGAGCTACGTGCCGCAGCCTCCGATCCCTGCAGCCCGGCTACACTTCCGCGACTACGGGGGCGTAGTTCAGTTGGTTAGAACGCCGGCCTGTCACGCCGGAGGTCGCGGGTTCGAGTCCCGTCGCTCCCGTCCTTTGCTCAAGCCATTCGCGCCCCGACGCCGAGCGTGCCAGAGTCGGCCGAGTCGTAGATTGGTCAGATTTGGTCAGATCTCCTCCCCGAAAACGATCCGAATCGCCTCCTTCTCGGTCTGGAAGTCGAGCCGCCGTCCCGCTCCTGCCGGGGGAACAGGCGCTCCGACATCGGGTTCCGCGATGCCTTCCACAGCTCCATCCTTCCGAACTTCATCCCGACGTGCTGGGGACAACTGGAATCGCTTGCGCTCGGCGTCAGTGGCCACCTCTCACGCAGAAGGATCGCTTCCTGAGCTTCTCAGCCAGTCTCGCTTCCGCATCGAGGGATTCCTGTCTTGTCATGTATGGCCCCCAGTTCCGATAGAGCCGAGGCTTGAGTCGGATGCCGTGCTTGAACACCGAGCGAGCAGCGGTGAATCCGCCCGCCAGGTGCTCTTCGAACCGCTCCTCGGGGGTCTGCTCGGTCTCCCCGACGTAGACGTGTGGCTTGCCCGAGTCTCGCGAGGGGCAGGCGGTTCTGTGACAGACGGACTCTGTGAGCTCGACGACGTAGACAGAGAAGATCGGCACGACGGCCTCCTCGTTCGGTGATGGCTGTGTCCTTTTCACCGTAGGGACTCTCAGACGCGACGCCCGCGTGTGCGTGCGCGTAGAGAGCCCAGCCAACCCGCCCGAACCACCAACGTTCCACGTCGTTGGCACCGCAAGCATTCCGAGGAATAGACCCAAATGTGTCCTAGCGGCCGAGCTGAGATCAGGACACGCTCCAGGCATGGCGGCCTTCGTATCAACGAGCCCGCGTGCGGCTTGAGCAGGCGATCGCACAAGGCCCGAGACGTACCCCTACCCCGTCGATCACTGCGGGCTCTGCACCTTCTTCCCGACCCGTACGCGCATGACCGTCCTGCGGAGATTTCCTTCGACCGCCGCCGTCGCCTGCGCGACGCTCGCCGGGATGGCGAGCAGCAGCACTCCGAAGAGTACTGCTGCCCAGAGCAGGCGCAGCTTCCAGCGCCGGCGCATCAGATGCCGAGCGCGGGATCCGCGTCCACGCGCGGCTCGTAGGTCGGCCGGTAGCCGAGCAGACGGCCCAGTGGCGCGCCGAGCAGGAGGCCGGCCTTCTGCATCCATGCCGGCGGGAACGGCAAGCGGACGGTGTCGAAGTGCGCGTTCGCGATGACCGCGAGACGCAGCGGGTTCGGCATTCCCTTGCGATTCGTCTTGCCGTCGGCGGCGAGCGCGAACATCGTCTCGAGGAGCTCTTCGAACTGCAGCGCCGGCCGCACCTCGCACACGAAATGCGCCTCGTCGTCGCCGGCGTTCCAGAACTTGTGCGGCGTGCCCGCCGGGACGGTCACGCGCTCTCCCGGGCCGGCGATCTGCTCACCGAGCGGCGTGCGAAAGCCCACCGACCCGCTGAGCACCTGGAAGCGCTCTTCCTGGGAGGGGTGGACGTGCGCCGCCGCGACGAAGCCGTGCGGCCGGACGAAGCACTCGATCACGACCGCTTCGCCGCCCGTGTCCCGTGAGGTCTTGTGGAAGACGATGCGCTCGCCGGTGACCGGGTTCTCGATGGTGTCTCCTGCTCGAATCATTGCGATCTCCTTTCGTGCGTTGACGTCGCAGACGATCGGAGACGGCACTTACTGTTGGCTTGGCGTTCGCTTGGGCAACATCCCGGGCAGTCGTAAGCGGCATGGATAGGCGATTCGAGTTCCGGATTCTCGGGCCGCTCGAGGTGACGGCCGAGGGAGAGCCGCTCGCGCTCGGCGGCCGGCAGCAGCGTGCGCTGCTCGCTCTGCTGCTCCTGAGCCCGAACGAGGTCGTCTCGCGCGACCGCATGATCGACGCGCTCTGGGGCGACAGCCCCCCGACGACGGCGGCGAACGCGCTGCAGGTCGCGGTGCACGGCCTGCGGAAGATCCTCGGGCACGATCGCGTCGTCACACAGGGCGCGGGCTACCGGCTCGAGGTCGACCGGGACGAGCTCGATCTCGAGCTCTTCGAGTCGCTCGTGGACGACGCGCGCGGCGAGCCGCCCGGCGTCGCCTCGCCGAAGCTGCATGCAGCGCTCGCGCTCTGCCGCGGTGTTGCACTCGCCGGCCTCGAAGGCGCTCCGTTCGTGCCGGCCGAGCGCGAGCGGCTCGAGGAGCTCCGGCTCGTCGCACTCGAGCGCCGCATCGACGCCGACCTCGAGCTGGGCCGAGCAACCGACCTCGTCCCCGAGCTCGAGCGCCTCGCCGCGGAGCACCCCTATCGAGAGCGATTGCACGCGCAGGTGATGCTCGCGCTCTACCGATCGGGCAGACAAGCCGACGCCCTGGACGCATACAGGCAGGCACGAGCAGGGCTCGTCGACGAGCTGGGCGTGGAGCCCACGAGGCAGCTGCAGGATCTCGAGGCGGCAATCCTGCGCCAGGATCCTGCGCTGGACGCCGGCGTACAGGCCGCACCCCGGCCACGGCCCACGCTGCCGGTGCCGGCGCAGCCGCTCGTAGGCCGAACGCTCGACGTGGCAGCCGTGACCTCGCTCGTTCGCACGCCCACCGCACGTCTCGTGACGCTCACGGGCCCGGGCGGAACCGGCAAGACGCGTCTCGCTCTCGAGGCTGCGCACGAGCTCCAGTCCGACTTCGCGGGCGGGCTGTTCCTCGTAGACCTGTCCCCGATCCGCGATCCGGAGCTGGTCGAGTCGACCGTCGCGCACGCGGTCGGCGTGAGCGAGGAGGCAGAGGTCGACCTCGTGGAACGGATAGCGGCGGCGCTCGCCGAGCAGGAGACCCTGCTCGTGATCGACAACTTCGAGCACCTGCTCGAGGCCGCGCCGTTCGTCGCGCGACTGCTCGCCCAGATCCCGTTCCTGCACGTGCTCGCGACGAGCCGCGAGCCTCTCCGGATCGCGGCCGAGCACGAGTACCGAGTGCAGCCGCTCGGTCTCCCACGAGCTGGCGCGACGGCGATCGAGGAGGTCTCGCGGGCTGCCGCCGTCTCCTTGTTCGTCGCGCGGGCACGGGCCGCACTCGCCGACTTCGACCTCACGACCGAGAACGCGGAGGCGGTCGCCGACATCTGTCACGCGCTGGACGGTTTGCCGCTCGCGCTCGAGCTCGCAGCCGCCCGCGTTCGGCTGCTGTCGACGCCGGAGCTACGGGATCGAATCGAGAACCGCCTCGGGCTGCTTGCCGATGGGCCACGCGACCTTCCCGACCGGCAACGCACGCTGCGCTCGACGATCGACTGGAGCTACGACCTGCTCCACGAGGAAGAGCAGTTGCTGCTCGCGCGTCTCGCGGTCTTCGCGGGCGGCTGGACGCTCGACGCTGCCGAGGGCGTGTGCGACGCCGGAATCTCGACGCTCGGCTCGCTGGTGGAGAAGAGCCTCGTTCGCTCCAGGCAGGATGCACTCGCCGGCACCCGCTTCTCGATGCTCGAAACCGTCCGTGAGTACGCGCTCGAGCGGCTGACGGCATCCGGCGAGCTCCGCGCGGTGCGAGATCGGCACGCGTCCTACTTCGGCGACCTCGCCGTCCGGTTGCAACCGATTCTCGAGCGCCCGACTGCGGTCGACGAGGCCGAACGCGAACACGACAACGTCCGCGTCGCACTTGCGCACACGCTGGACCGCGGTGACGGATTGACCGCACTACGTCTGTGCATGATCGCGCGGTTGTGGTACGCGCACGGCTACCTCGGAGAGGGGAGCGCGTGGATGGAGCGCGCGCTGGCGCTCGAGGGAGGGGATCCCGTGGTACGCGCTCGTGTCCTCTACTACGGAGCAGCGATCGCGTGGTCGAGCGGAGACTACGAACGCGCCATCCTGTACGGCCGGCAAGGGCTACGGCTCGCACGCGAGGTGGGCGACGTCATGGCCGAAACGGGTGCGCTGATGGCATTGGGCCTCGCACATCAGGGCACGCGGGACTTCGAGACCTCACGCGACTTCTACCGCCAGAGCCTCGCGTGTGCGCGGGCGAGCGGGGATGACCGCTGGACGGCAGTGGCCCTCGTCAACATCGCGGACATCGAGGTCGCGTTCGGCAATCACGCCGAAGCCGATGCGCTGGCGCGCGAGGGTCTCGAGATCCACCGGCGCATCGGAGAGGTCGAGGGGACGGGCGTGGCGCTTCTCGTCCTGGCGTCGTCGCTGTTCGATCGCGGTAGAGACTCCGAGGCTGCGCCCATGGTGGTCGAGAGCCTGAGCTGCTTCCGGCGCGTGGGCTACAAGGACTTCCTGGTCTCCGCCCTCGTTGCGCTCGCGCGGGCGCGTGCTGCCGACGACCCAGCTCAGGCAGCCCGACTCCTGGGCGCCGCACGCACCCTGCGTGCGCCGCTCGGGCCGGCGCAGTTTCTGTGGGAGCGCGACTGGGCCGAGAGCACGAAGGAGAACCTTCGCGAGCTGCTCGGGCTGTCCCGCGCGGACGCCGAGCTCGAAACAGGTGCAAGCGCTCCCGGCGCTGTGATCGACGAAGTCCTCGCCGACGTCGCCGTCACCGACCCGGTCTCCTGATCGCGCTCCCGAAGAGCTCCGCGTCCCGGACCGGCGCACCGCACTCCTCGCAGTCGACGGCGAACGCGGGCGGGATGGGCGCGGAGCAACTCGGGCAGCGGTGCCGGAGCGCGCCTGCGCAGACCATCGCCCACCACTCCCGGACACCGACTGAGTCGCAAACCGCGCAACGGTCACGCTGACCCCGCCAATCCCGTGCCAAACGTCGGGCCGGGATGTCTAGAGCGCGGCGGCGTTGTAGCTTCGTCGGGTGATTTCGATCAGCGGGGGGACGCTCTGGGCCAGGCATTAGGACAGGTACTGCCGCTCGATCGCCAGCGTGCGCGACGCCCAGCTACCCGTGTCGCCGTACCGTTTCGACTTGTCGTGCGAAGCGGGGCTCGAGCAACCGACGCCCACGTTCGATGAGGCGCCTGCTCGTGTTGACCAGCAATACGACGAGCACCGTCGTCACAACTGCACCGATGAACAGGCTCAGCACGGATCCTGTGCCCGCAGCGTTTGCGACGAGGCCCACGACGACCCCAGCGAGAGCTGCGTTGATCACCGCGACGAGCGTGGAAGTCTCGCCGATCAGGCGGTAGGACCGGCTCCCCGTGCCCGGGCCATACGTCTCGTCAAGACCCTGCTCGTCGTCGTGGTGGCCCGTCACGAAATACGGCTCGAGTCCCGGCGCGATCTCGAGATAGGCGTGACGGATGCGATTCATGCCGGACAGGAGCCAGAAGTCCTCGATCCGGGCTTCGATGAGGCGGATGTATGTTGCAACCCCGACGAAGAGAGCGACCGGCAGAACGAGGAGTGCGAACGCGGTGAAACCGTCGCCGAACTCGGTCGCACGAGCGACCAGGGCCAACGCAACGACGGCCGCGGACACGACAGTCAGAAAGATGGCAGTCCGACTGAAGACCGCGCGGTAGGTGACATCCCTCGCCGCGAGCAGGCTCCAATGCTCGGTCGCGAGAATCTGGGCACGCACGCTCTGGGGCACGTCGGCGCGCGGAGAGGACGGTGGCTCCTGCTGTTCGTGCATGCGTCCGGCTTCCGCCGATCGGGCGAAGCGGGGTTCGAGCCTGCGACGCCCGCGCGTAATGATGCGCCTGTCGGCGTGGACAAGCAGCGCGACGACAACTGAAGTCACCACCGCGCCGATGAGCAGGCTCAGCTCGGATCCTGCGCCTACGACCTTTGCGACGAGGCCTCCAACGACCCCGGCGAGAACGGCGTCGAGCACCCCGACGACCGTGGACGTGCTGGCAATCAGGCGGAGGACCCGGTTCTCCGTGCCTGGGCCGTAGGTCTCGGAAAGGCCTCGCTCGTCGTCGTGGTGGCCCGTCACGAAATACGGCTCGAGCCCCGGCGCGATCTCGAGATAGGCGTGACGGAGACGATTCAGGCCGGACAGGAGCCAGAAGTCCTCGATCCGGGCGTCGACGAGGCGGATGTATGTCCCCACCCCGATGAAGAACGCAACCGGCAGAACGAGGAGTGCGAACACGTAGAAACGGTCGCCGAACTCGGTCGCCTCGGCAGCAAGGGCCAACGCAACGACGGCCGCGGACACGACAGTCAGAAAGATGGTGGCCCGGCTGTAGATCGCGCCGTATGTGATGTTCCTCGCCGCGAGCAGGCTCCAATGCTCGGTCGCGAGGATCTGTACGTGCACGGCATCAGACACGTCGAGGTGCGGGTCGGTGGGCATCGCGCCTCCTCCATGTCGAGGGCCGAGCCGTCACCGGACCCGGTTCGCGAGATCGTACGCCCGAACGCCCGCCTCGATGATGTCTGTCCCTGGGACGTACGCGAGAGAGAGAAGTGCTCCATGCGCCAGTGTCCTTTCGCTTAAGCGCCTTTGCGTGTCAGGTTTGTGTCAGATCAGACTGACCATCGTCGACCACTCCCGGACACCAACTGAGTCGCAAACCGCTCAACGGTCACGTCCCGACCTGTGCTGACCACGCCTGATCCGCCCCGGACAGAACTGTCACGCCGGAGGTCGCGGGTTCGAGTCCCGTCGCTCCCGTTTTCGACACTGCGCACTGCTTATGCGCCGGATGGCCGCTTTCGAAGAGCCGCGACGCGGTCGAGGCTCGCGGCCGGCCAGAGCTTCTGCGGGTCGTAGTACGTCGAGAACGCAGGCACCGACTCCGGAAGCGTGACCCAGGGCAGCTTGGAGCGCGTGTAGATATGCACGTCTGGAGCGATGCTCGAGGGGTCGTCGAGCGTTCCGCCACGAACGAACCTCACGCTCGCTCGCGTGTAGCGACTGAAGACCGCGACCTGGCACGTCGGGCAGCGGAAAATCCGCTGCGTCGTCTTCGCACCGCGGGGGACGTCGACCGGCATCGGGTCACCCGCGAGCACCTCCACTCGATCGGTCTCGATCAGCAGGTTGATCACGAAGGCACTTCCGGTCTGCCGCTGGCAGTTCAGGCAGTGGCAGCAGTGCGTGAAGAGCGGGTCGGAGGTCAGCCGGTAGCGGATCTCTCCGCAGGCACAGCCACCCTCACGCTGGACGCTCATGATCGCCTCCTCGAGACGGTGCGACGAACGCGGAGGGTATCGCCTCGTTCACGATGAGTTCTTGGCTGACTAGCGGTCACTTCGGTACCACAGGGAAGGAGCCCAAGACGCGATGGCCTACACCAGCGATCCACGCGTCGACGCATACATCGACGCCCTCCCCGGCTGGCAGCGGGCGATCTGCCGCGAGGTCCGCGACCTCGTGCACGCCGCCGACGGAGAGGTCGTGGAGACCATCAAGTTCACGGACCGCCCCTACTTCACCCTGCAGGGGAACGTCTGCGCACTACTGGCGGCGAAGGATCACGTGAACGTCTTTCTCTACGACGGAGCCATCGTCCCGGATCCCGAGGGGATCATCACCGGGGGCCACGACAACACCACGGCTCGAACAATCGCGATCCGCCAAGGCGAGGCGATCAACGCCTCGGCCCTGACCGCGATGCTCCGACAGATCATCGCGAACAACAGGGCCGGCGGCTGGCGGAAGCTGAAGCGCGAGGGCTGACGCCCGCGCTCCAGCTCGGACGGCGGTCAGCGGGTCCGGAACTCTCCCGAGGAGAGCGTCTGGTTGCCGCTGCGCTCGATCGCCAGCACTTCCCACTTGTACTTGGTGCGGGGCTGGAGGAATCCGTCCGGCACGGCAATGCTCGTCACCGATCGCGGCACGTAGATGCTCAGCCCGAGCTTCCCGATCATGTGCGGGTGAGGCTCGCGGTCCGTCTCGACGATGAGCTGGTACGCGATGATCGTGACCGGATCGCCGGTGATCGTCTTCGACACCGGCTTCCAGCGTGCGACGACGCCGCGCACCGGCACGGTCGCACCTTCCGCGGGTGAGACGAGCACCGGGCCTGATGGGATGTCGTGCGTGAGCCAGGCCTTGCCAGCCGTGCGGCCCATGCTCTTGCCGTTCTCCTGCGTCGGCCCGGAGATGGTGTAGCGGCCCTCGGGCAGCTTCGCGAGCATCTCGTCGATCGGCACCTTCTTGTTCTCGGGCTCGACCGACTCGAAGAACAGCTCGGTCAGTCCCAGCGTCGCGAGCTTGCCGCGTGCTTCGAGGGCGAGCACGTTGCCGTCAGGCCCGCGCACGTCGAGCCGCCGCCAGCCTTCGCTGTCGACGAAGCCCTGGAATCCGGTGTCCGCGTCGGTCGCGTTGTGCTCGATGTTGAGCTTCGCGTCCTTGAGCGGGATCGCGCGAGCCGACTGCTCGCCGCCGCTTGCGGATACTGCCGCTGCCGAGAGCAGCACGACAGGCACGAGAGCCACGGATACAGGAACGGAACGTTTCATCTGAACCTCCATGGTCGAGGGTCTGTTCTGAACCCGACGCTAGGGCGACGTCATGAGCGGGAGATGAGACTCGTCGATCGTTACAGTCGACAAGACTCTAACCATCTGCTACGGTAATGGTCATGTCGACCAGAACACCCAACCCAGAGGTGCCCAGAGACTACGACCCGACCGAGTTTCCGGCCTTCGCCGTCACCGTCGACGTCGTGATCCTGACGATGTCCGAAGGGCGCCTCTGCGTCCTGCTCGTGCGTCGCGGGATCGCGCCGTTCGAGGGGATGTGGGCGATCCCGGGCGGCTTCAAGCGGCCGACCGAGACGCTCGACGAGGCGGCAAGGAGAGAGCTCGCCGAGGAGACGGGCGTCGATGCCGCGAGCTTGCTCACGCAGTTCGGCGCCTACGGCGATCCCGAGCGCGACCCACGGATGAACGTCGTGACGGTCGCGTACCTCGCGGTGCTTCGCGACGTCGGTTCGATCGTGGCCGGCACCGACGCAGCCGACGCAGCGCTCGTTCCGGTCACGACGGCACTGGACGGGACGTTCGAGCTGGCGTTCGATCACGCGCGGATCGTCCGCGACGCAGCCGACCGGGTCCGCATCGACCTCGAGCTGAGAGGGATCGCGACGGCATTCCTCGGACCGACGTTCACGCTCGCCGAGCTCAGAACGGTGTACGAGGCCGTCTGGGGCGTGCATCTCGACGGCGCCAACTTCCGGCGGAGCCTCCTCGCGGAGGACGGCTGGGTGATCCCGACCGGGCGCAGGGCCAGGCCGGGCGCGACCGGCGGCAAGCCGGCCGAGCTCTACCGGGCTGGCCGCATGTGGAAGCAGGGCGGGCCGATCCGGTATCCGCATCAATCCGAGAGACGAAAGGGAACGACATGAGAGCAGTCGTGTTCGATCGCTACGGGCCGCCCGAGGTCCTGCGCGTCGAGGAGATCGAGCGGCCAGCGCCGAAGGAGGGCGAGGTCCTCGTGAAGGTCCGCGCGACGACCGTCAACCGGTCGGACTGCGGGCACCGCGGAGCGGAGCCGTTCTTCACGCGCTTCTTCACTGGTCTCCTCCGGCCCAAGTACCGCACGCCCGGAATGGAGCTCGCGGGAGAGGTCGTCGAGGTCGGTAACGGGGTCGACGAGTTCGCCGTCGGCGACGAGGTCTTCGGACTCAAGGGCACGGGAGCGAACGCCGAGTACGTCTGCGTCCGCGCCGGCGGAGCGCTGGCTCACAAGCCTGCGAACGTCACGTTCGAGGAGGCTGCGGCCGTCAGCGACGGCGCCTGCATCGCGCTCGCGTGCCTCCAGCGCGGCGACCTCCGCGAAGGCTCGCGGATCCTGATCTACGGCGCCTCGGGATCCATCGGCACGGCAGCCGTTCAGCTCGCGAAGTCCTTCGGCGCACATGTCACCGCGGTCTGCGACACGGCGCGGATGGAGCTCGTGCGGTCGCTCGGCGCCGACGAGGTCGTCGACTACACGAAGGAAGACTTCACGAGGAACGGCGAGACCTACGACGTGGTCTTCGACGCGGTCGGGAAGCACTCGTTCAGACGGTGTCGCGGCTCGATCGAGGACGGCGGCGTCTTCCTCGAGACCGACCTCGGCTTCATGTGGCACGTCCCCCCGCTCGCTCTCGCGACGAGGTGGATCGGCGACAAGAAGGTCACGCTCCCGATCCCGAAGTACACGAAGGAGGACGTCCTCTACGTGAAGCGGCTCATCGAGGCGGGGAGTTACCGCGCCGTGATCGATCGCACGTACCCGCTCGAGGACGTCGTCGAGGCAACCAGGTACGTCGAGACCGGGCAGAAGACCGGGAACGTCGTGCTGACACTGAATGGAGTCGCCCGATGAACGACCAGACACTTCGCCAGCTGACCGATGAGCGTCTCGCACGCGCGCATGGTCGACGCCCAGCGCGAGCGACTCGCGTCCAGCTCCGCAACCGCCGGCTCCGCCGTAACCGCCGGCGCTGCAATGTCGCGCTGCTCGGGCACGTCCTGGCCGCCCGACGTCACGCGGCGCCGTGAGATGAGGCGATCGTTCACGACCGGTACGGGCCGCCCGAGGTGCTGCACCTCGAGGAGGTCGAGCGGCCCGTCCCGGCGGACGACGAGGTGCTGGTCAAGATCCACGCGACCACCGTCACGCGAACCGACACGGGGCTCCGGAGCGCCGAGTTCTTCATCAGTCGCTTCGTGACGGGCCTGCGCCGGCCCAAGCAGCGGGTTCTCGGCCTCGAACTCGCGGGTGAGGTCGAGCAAGCCGGGGTGAACGTGCGTGAGTTCGCCGTCGGCGACCGTGTCTTCGGCGTGCGGACCGGAGCACACGCGGAGTACGTCGCCATCCCGGAGAGCGGGGTCCTCTCGCTCATGCCGTCCGGCCTCACGTTCGAGCAGGCCGCGGCCGTGTGCGACGGAGCAGCGCTCGCGCTTGCCTGTCTCCGGAAGGCAGAACCGCTGGATGGACGCCGTGTTCTCGTCTACGGCGCGTCGGGAAGCGTTGGCACGGCAGCAGTGCAGCTCGCCAAGCACTTCGGAGCCCACGTCACTGCGGTGTGCAGCACGGAGACCGTCGAGCTCGTGCGGTCGCTCGGCGCGGTCGTCGTCGTCGACTACTTGCGAGAGGACTTCACGAAGAACGGCGAGACGTACGACGTGGTCTTCGACGCGGTCGGCAAGACACTCGTTCATGCGCTGCCGCGGCTCGCTGAACCCGGGCGGGACGTTCCTCGAGACCGATCTCGGGTTCATGTGGCACGTCCCGCTGCTCGCAGTGGCGACGCGCTGGGTCGGCAGCAAGCGGGTGGCGCTCGGCATCACCAAGTACCGGAAGGAGGACGTTCTACGCCTCAAGGCGCTCATCGAGGCCGGGGAGTATCGGCCGGTCGTCGACCGGACCTACCCGCTCGAGGACGTGATCGAGGCGACGAGGTACGTCGAGACGCGGGCAGAAGACCGGGAACGTCGTGCTCACGCTGAACGGCACGGCCCGATGAAGGCCGTCGTCCACGACCGCTACGGGCCGCCCGAGGTGCTGCGCGTCGACGAGGTCGAGCGCCCGGTGCCGGCAGACGACGAGGTGCTCGTGCGCGTCCGCGCGACCACCGTCACCCAGACGGACTGCCACATGCGCCGCGCGCGACCGCTCTTCTGGCGCTTCATGCTCGGACTACGGCGACCCAGGCGGAGGATCCTCGGGCTCGAGTTCGCCGGAGTGGTCGAGGAGATCGGCCCGTCGGTGACGCAGTTCGAGGTCGGCGACCGCGTGTTCGGGCTGCGGAGCGGCGCGCACGCCGAGTACGTCTGCGTCCGCGAATCGCGGCTCGTCGCGCGCATGCCCGACAGGATGACTTTCGAGCAGGCCGCGGGAACCTGCGACGGCATGTACCAGGCTCGCAACGCACTTCGCGCCGGACGTGTGGACAACGACACGCGCCTGGTGATCTACGGCGCTTCCGGCTCGCTCGGAACCGCGGCTGTGCAGCTTGCAGCGAACCTCGGCGCCCACGTGACGGCCGTCTGCAACGGCCGCAACGTCGAGCTCGTCCGCTCGCTCGGCGCCGACGAGGTGATCGACTACGAGCAGGAGGACTTCACGAGGAACGGGCAGACGTACGACGTCGTCCTCGATGCGGTCGGAAAGCACTCGTTCCTCCGCTGCCGCCGGTCGCTCGTGCCCGGCGGCATCTACGTGGCGACCGATCGCCTCTACAACTTCCCGCTCGCGCTCCTCACGCGGTGGAGCTCGAGGAGGGTCGTGTTCGACTTCTCCAGCCACGACCGCGAGAGCGTCCTTCTCGTGAAGGAGCTGTTCGAGTCGGGCCGCTACCGACCGATCATCGACCGCACCTACCCGCTCGAGGACGTCGTCGAGGCGACGAGGTACGTCGAGAGCTGGCAGAAGACCGGCAACGTCGTCCTCACGCTGAACGGTGCGGCCCGATGAAAGCGGCGGTTCACGAGCGATACGGCTCGCCCGAAGCTGTCGTCGAGATCCGCGAGCTCGAGAAGCCCGAGCCGGCCGACGACGAGGTGCTCGTCCGCGTGCGGGCCACGTCCGTGAACATCGCCGAGTGGTACGCCGTCACGGGCAGGCCGTGGATCGCCCGTCCAACGATGGGGTTTCGCCGGCCGAGGGACGTCCGCATCGGTGTCGACTACGCCGGAGTCGTGGAGGCGGTGGGCAAGGACGTCACCGAGTTCCGGCCCGGCGACGAGGTGTTCGGGGGGCGGAGCGGCGCGTTCGCCGAGTACGTGGCGGCCAAGGTCGACCGAGCGATCGTGACGAAGCCAGACGGGGTGACTTTCGAGCATGCCGGAGCGGTAGGCACGGCGGCGATCACCGCGCTGCAGGGGCTTCGCGACAAGGGCGGTCTCCAGCCCGGGCAGAAAGTGTTGATCAACGGCGCCTCGGGAGGCGTCGGCACATACGCCGTGCAGATCGCGAAGGCGCTCGGCGCAGAGGTGACGGCCGTGTGCAGCGCGCCCAACGTCGAGATCGCGCGGTCGCTCGGTGCCGATCTCGTGATCGACTACCGAGTCGAGGAGTTCACGAGGCGCAGCGAGCGCTACCACCTCGTACTCGACATCGCCGGGACGCAATCGTTCTCCGAGCTCCGACGCGTGCTCGAGCCGGGCGCAACCGTCGTCGTGGTCGGAGGGCCGAGGGCCAACCGCCTCCTCGGGCCGCTTGGCCACGTTGTCGGGTCGCGGCTCCGGGCGATCCGGGGAAGCCACCGTGCGACGTTCTTCATCGCGAAGTTCAACAAGAAGGACATGGGGACCCTGCGTGACCTCATGGAGTCAGGAAAGCTGACGTCGGTGATCGACAGCACGTACCCCCTCGACGAGATCGCGGGCGCGCTCCAGCACATGGGCGAGGGACACCCGCGCGGCAAGATCGTCGTCACCGTGTAGCCCGCCGCACCAGCTCGTCCTCGACGAGACTCGGGTCGAGGCCGCGCGCCGCGAGCAGCACGTACGTGTGGAACCACAGATCCGCGACCTCCTCGACAAGCCGCTCGTCGCTCTCGGAGGCGCCGGCCAGAGCGGCCTCGACGCCCTCTTCGCCGACCTTACGCGCAGCCGCGGCCGCGCCTGCCGCCACGAGCCCCGCGACGTACGAGCCGTCCGGGCGCTCCTGCGCACGCTCGGCGACGCGTCGCCAGAGCCACGGCGCGAAGCAGGAAACCGCGCCCGTGTGACACGTGGGCCCGGCCGGTCGCACGCGCAGGAGGATCGCGTCGCCGTCGCAGTCGTCGCGAAGCTCCTCGACGGCGAGCGTGTTGCCGGACGTCTCGCCCTTCCGCCAGAGCTGCTGACGCGAGCGGCTGAAGAAGTGCGCCTCCCCCGTCTCGCGCGTGCGCCGAAGCGCCTCGTCGTCCATCCACGCGAGCATCAGGACGCGGTTCGTCTCCGCGTCCTGGACGATCGCTGCTCGAAGCTCAGGCGACATCGCGCAGTGGGACTCCCAGATCCCGCAGCTCATCGCGAAGCGTGACCAGACGCGCCGGGTTCTCATGGAGGATCGACGCGAGGAGCGCCGCCTGCGCGACACCGAGCGCCTCGGCGACGTGCTCGGCGCTTCCCGCTCCGCCCGATGCGATCACGGGAACCGTCACGGCCTCGCTCACGGACGCGGTGAGCGCGAGGTCGTAGCCCGACCTCGTGCCGTCGGCGTCGATCGACGTGAGCAGGATCTCTCCCGCGCCCCGGTCGACGGCCTCGCGTGCCCAGGCGACGGCCGAGCGACTTGCGTCCTCGGTGCCGGCACGGGTCGCGAACCTCTCCCCGTGTGGCGTCGATCGCGACGACCACGGCCTGCGAGCCGAGCCGTCCGGCGAGCTCGCTCAGCAGCTCGGGTCGCTCGAGCGCCGCGCTGTTCACCGAGATCTTGTCGGCGCCCGCCTCGAGGAGGGCCGCGGCGTCCGCGACCGAGCGCACGCCGCCTCCGACGGTGAACGGAATCGCGAGACGATCGGCGATCCGCGCGACGAGCTCGACGAGAGCGTCGCGGCCGTCGAGCGTCGCCTTCACGTCGAGGTAGACGAGCTCGTCCGCTCCCGAGTCGGAGTAGAGCGCTCCGAGCTCGACCGGGTCGCCGACCTCGGTCAGGCCCTCGAAGCGCACGCCCTTGACGACGCGACCGCCCGCGACGTCGAGGCACGGGATCAGGCGCGGGAGAGGCATCGCTCCAGCAGGCGCGCGCCTGCGGCGCCGCTCTTCTCGGGATGGAACTGGACGCCGAGGAAGCTTCCGGCCTCGGCGACCGCGACGACACCCTCGGAGCGCGCAGTCGCAGCCGGCGTCTCCGCCGCGTACGAGTGGGCGAAGTAGAACGCCTCGCCGTCGGGCTCCACTGCCGCCCAGCCGATGCGCGGGACGCGGCCCTCGCGGAGCCTGACCGCTCGACCGGGAAGGAGCCCGAGGCCGGCGACGCCGCCGTCCTCCTCCGACTCCTCGAGCGCGAGCTGCAGGCCCAGGCAGATGCCGAGCGTGAAGCCGCCGCCACCCACCGGCGCCGCAGCGCCTCGTCGAGCCCCCGCTCACGCAGCCCGTCCATCGCGCTCGCTGCCGACCCCACGCCTGGCAGGACGGCGAGATCTGCGGCCTCGATGTCGGCGGGGCTGCTCGTCACGCTCACGTCGGCGCCGAGACGCCGAAACGCGGCGACCACCGAGCGAACGTTGCCCGCGCCGTAGTCGCAGACGGCGACGTTCATACGCGGCCCTTCGTCGACGGGAGCACGTCGCTCTCGAGCCGGACGGCCGCGCGCAGAGAGCGGCCAACCGCCTTGAACGCCGCCTCGGCGACATGGTGCTCGTCACGGCCCGTCGCCTCGACGTTGATCGCGAGCCGTCCCGCCTGAGACAGGCTGCGGAGCACGTGCTCCGCGAGCCCCGGGTCGAGCTCGAGCCGGATCTCGGACGCGGGGCGGCCGCCGAGATCGACGGCGCCACGAGCGAGAGCGTCGTCCATCGGCACGACGGCGTCGCCGTAGCGGGCGATCCCGCGGCGATCGCCGAGCGCGCGGTCGAGCGCCTCTCCGAGCGCGAGCGCCGCGTCCTCGGCCGTGTGGTGCGGGCCGGTCTCGAGGTCGCCGACGCCGTCGAGCGCGAGGTCGAAGCCCGCGTGGAACGCGAGCTGCTCGAGAAGGTGGTCGTAGATGCCGGCGCCCGTCTGCACGCGAACGCGGCCCGTTCCGTCGAGGGCGAGCCGGACGCGGAAGCGCGTCTCGGCCGTCGCGCGGACGTGTCGCGCGCGGCGCGTGGCGGCAGGCGTGGTCGCCCGACGGCCGGTCGAGCGCGCGCGCAAGCGCGTCGAGCAGAAGGTCGTCGTCCTCGCGGTCGCGGATCGACCAGCGGATCCCGTCCGGGAAGACGCGCACCACCAGGCCTTCCCGCATCAGCACCGCGCCGAGCTCCTCCGGCTCGTCGACCGGGACGAAGAGGAAGTTCGTCCGCGACGGAAGCGGCTCGAGCCCGAGCTCGGCGAGCACCTGCGCGCAGCGCTCGCGCTCCTCGACCTGCGCGGTCACATCGGGCGGATCCCGGAGTGCCGCGAGGGCGAGGGCCGCCGAGATCCCCGAGATCGGCTGCGGCGCCTGGCGGCGATTCAGCTCCGCAGCCGTCTCCGCATCGGCGAGCGCGTAGCCGACTCGCGCGCCCGCGAGGCCGAACGCCTTGGAGAAGGTGCGCAGGACGACGACTCCGTCTCCGATGAGATCGGCGGCCGTCTCGCCCGCGTACTCGAAGTACGCCTCGTCGACGACGAGCGGCCGTGCGGCAGGCAGCGCGACCGAGACCGCCGGTCGGGTTGTTCGGACGGCAGCAGAACGTGACCGCCGGCGATTCGTCACCGATCTCGGCTCCGGCGACGTGCGCGGCAACACGGAAGACTGGGTACGTGGGTGTCTCCGCGATCGCGACGGAGTCGCCGGCGCCCGCAAACGAGCGCGCGCACAACATGATGAGGTCGTCCGCGCCCGCGCCGAGAACGACGTTCTCCGGCTCGACGCCCGCGTAACGCGCGATGCCCGCTACAAGCTCCGGAAACCCGCCGTGCGCGTACTCGTTCGTGCGAGCGAGCGCAGCCGCGATCGCGCCCGGCCGTGCGCTCGGAGACGGCGCTGCCGGCACGTTCCCGTCGAAGCGCACGATCTCGACCGGATCGAGGCCGACCTCGGCGGCGATCTCGTTCGTCGACGGCGCCCAGCGGTACTCCGCGAACTCGGAGGGAAGCGCTCTCATCGGCGCACCGCCTCGGCGTGCGCAGACATGCCCTCCGCCGCAGCAAGCGCCTCGACGGTGGGCCGCAGCGCGGCGAGCCCTTCGGCAGTCAGGCGCTGGGTGGTGATCGGCTTCAGGAACGTCTCGAGCCCGATACCGCCCACAGCGCGCGCCCAGCCACCCGTCGGGAGCACGTGGTTCCCACCGGTGGCGTAGTCGCCCGCGGCCACGGCCGACCACGGCCCGACGAACACAGCGCCCGCGTTCCGGATCCGCGGAGCCGCCGCCTCGGCGTCATCGCCGAGGAGGACGAGGTGCTCCGGCGCGAGCTCTTCGACGACGCGCAGAGCCGCGTCCAGATCCCCGTTCACGTCGACCACGCGGCACACGGAGTCGGGCCCGTGCTCCGCCTGCGCCGCCAGCTCGAGCTCGACCACGCGCGGCTCGGCGCCCGACTCCGGCGAGCACGACGACCTCGGAGGGCCCGGCCGGAAGGTCGATCGGCACGTCGCGCGAGACGAGCAGCTTCGCCTCGTTCACGTACGTCCCGCCCGGCCCGCAGATCTTGTCGACACGCGGAATCGACTGCGGTGCCGTACGCGAGCGCCGCGATCGCAGGCGGTCCGCCGAGAGCCCACACCTCCTCGAAGCCGAGAAGCCGCGCCGCAGCCGCGACGCGCCCGGCGCCCTCCGGAGGCGTGACCACCACGATCCGCTCGACGCCCGCCACCCGCGCCGGCACCGCGCACATGACGAGCGTGGAGATCAGCCCGCGCGGCACGTAGATGCCGACCGAGCGGAGCGGAATCCAGCGTCGTTCGAGCTCGACTCCAGGACGCACCTCGAGCCGGATGTCGCGTGGGCGCTGGAGCTCGTGCCAGCGCTCGACCGCGTCGGCGAGCGCGAGGAGCGCGCTCCTCGGGGATCTCCTCGGTGGGCTGTGCCAGCGCCGGCTCGACCCCGTCGAGGCGCAGCGACCACTCGCGAAGCGCCTCGTCCCCTCGCGCGCGAACGTCCTCGACGATCTCGGCGACGCCGCTCACGGAAGCATCCGCTCGACGGGAACGAGCAGGATCGAGGATCCGCCGGCGGCCTCGAGCTGCGGGAGGAGCCTCCAGACGTCCGCCGCCGGGACGAGCGCCTGCAGCGCGACCATGCCCGGCTCCGCCAGCGGCACGATGCTCGGCGAGCGGGAGCCGGGCACGATCCGGCAGATCTCCTCGAGCGCGGTCTCGGGAGCGTTGAGCATGAGGTACCGGGTCTCGCGCGCCTCGACGACGCTGCGCAGGACGGTCGCCATCTCGCGAGCGCGCTCATCGCTGCCGCGCCGGGCAATGAGCACCGCTTCCGACGCGAGGAGGGGGCCGAGCGAGCGCAAGCCGTTCGTGCGCAGCGTGCTCCCGCTCGAGACGAGATCGACGATCGCGTCGGCGAGCCCGAGGCGCGGAGCGACCTCCACCGAGCCCGTGACGCGAACGAGCTCGACCGCGAGGCCGCGTTCGGCGAGAAGGCGCTCGGTGAGGTTCGGATAGACGGTCGCCACGCGGGCGCCGTCGAGCTCCTCGAGTGCCGTCACGGACGCCTCGGCGGGTACGGCAGCCTCGAGCGTGCAGGCGCCGAAGCCGAGCCCGAGCAGCACGTCGACGCTGACGCCACTCTCCTCGACGAGATCCGCGCCCGTGACGCCGCAGTCGACGACCTCGTCCTGGACGTACTCGGGGATGTCGGCCGCGCGGACGAGCATGACGTCGACGGGGGCGTTGCGACAGGGAAACGCCAGCGCGCGCTCGCCGGGTTGCTCGGGCCCGAGGCCTGCGGCATCCAGGAGCGCGACGGAGGGCTCGCGCAGACGCCCCTTCGCAGGGATCGCGATCGTCAGCCGGCGCGACGCGACGTCTTGCGGGCTCGTCGATCGAGCACCAGCCTGTACCCGTCCGCCCCACGCCGGAGCCATTGCGCTACGCGCGTCACCGTCGTCGTCGACGCGCCCGTCTGCGCCGCCACCTCGAGGTACGGGAGCCCCTGATCCAGCAGCCGCGCCGCCTGCCAGCGATGCGTCAGCGCCTCGATCTCCTGCAGCGTGCAGAGATCGCGGAAGAACCGCTGCGCCTCGTCCAGCGACCGGAGGCTGAGAATCGCCTCGAAGAGATCGTCTGTCTCGCTCGTTCGCCATGGATGCGGGGGTTCGTCGGCCATCGTCGGTGGCAGCATGTTAGCATGCTAACACGGTGCCCAGCCAGCTAGGAACATTCCAGGTCATCCCGGCGGTCGACATCCTCGGCACGGAAGCGGTGCGACTCCTCCGTGGAGACTACGACGAGGTCACGCTCCGCGAAGCTGACCCGTTCGCACTGATCGAGCGCGTCGCCGAGGCCGGTGCGGAGATCATCCACGTCGTCGACCTGAGCGCCGCCCGGGCGGGCGGCGTGCGACCGAAGCTCGTCGCTCGCGCGGTCGCGGCAGCGTCTCCTGCGCTCGTCCAGGCGGCGGGAGGGGTGCGCTCGGCGAGTGACGCCGCGGCGCTCGTCGCCGCAGGTGCTGAGCGCGTCGTCGTGGGTACCGCAGCGTTCTCGAACAGCGGCCTCCTCGACGAGCTCGTCGGCGAGCTGGGCGAGAGGCTCGTCGTCGCGATCGACGTCCGCGCCGGAACCGTCGCAGCCGACGGCTGGACTCAGGCGACGTCGTTCTCCGTCCCGGATGCCGTCGAGCGCGTAACGCAGGCCGGTACGAGCCGGCTCCTGTGTACCGCGATCGAGCGTGACGGCACGCTCGGCGGCCCGTCGCTGGATCTCCTCGCGGAAGTGTGCGCGCTGTCCGGTCTTCCCGTCCTTGCAGCCGGCGGAATCCGTTCGCCCGACGACCTCAGGGCGATCGAGGCGGTCGGCTGCGAAGGCGCCATCGTCGGCCGTGCGCTTCTCGAAGGGCTCGTTCCGCTCGCCGCACTCGGGTCGAGGAGCGACGAGTAGAGTCGCGCGGGTGATCGCCGCGCTGCGCGTTGCACCTGAATCGTCGCCGGGAATCGCCGCGCGCGACCCGCGCGACGACCTCGGCCTCGGAAGCAAAGAGGCTGCGAAGCAGCTCCTCGACGACCTCACGACCCGACTGTCCGACCTGCAGGAGCGGCTGTACGCGGAGCGCACCCGAAGCGTCCTCGTCGTGCTCCAGGGGCTCGACGCGTCCGGGAAGGACGGCGTCATCCGCTCCGTGTTCACCGGTGTCAATCCGCTCGGCATCCGCGCGGCGTCGTTCGGCGTGCCGACCGAGACGGAGCTCGCGCACGACTACCTCTGGCGCATCCACGCAGCGCTCCCGTCGCGCGGCACGATCGGCGTCTTCAACCGCTCGCACTACGAGGACGTCGTCGCGGTGCGAATGCACGACCTCGCGCCGGAGGACGTGTGGCGGCGGCGTCCGGCCCACATCCGAGCGTGGGAGGCGATGCTCGTGGACGAAGGAACGGCGATCGTCAAGGTGTTCCTCAACGTGTCGAGAGACGAGCAGCGGCGGCGCTTCCAGGAGCGGATCGACGATCCGACGAAGCGCTGGAAGTTCCGAAGGGGTGACCTCGAGGTACGCGAGCGATTCGACGAATACGTCGCCGCCTGGGAGGAGCGTCATCTCGGAGACGTCGACGGATCGGGCGCCCTGGCATGTGGTGCCGGCCGATCGCAATTGGGTGAAGAGCACGGCTGTCGCGACCATCGTCGTCGACGTGCTCGAACGCCTCGCTCCGAGGCTGCCCGAGCCGGAGCCCGGCCTCGAAGGGCTGGTGATCGTATGAGCCCCGCGTGCTCCCATCTCGAGTCGATCGCGGTGACGGAGCTACCCGGATGCGCCGCTCGAGTGCGAGGAGTGCGTCAAGATCGACGCCCGGTGGGTGCACCTGCGCATGTGCCTGCAGTGCGGAAAGATCGGCTGCTGCGACAACTCGCCGAACCGGCACGCAACCGCGCACTTCGAGGAGACGGGACACCCGCTGATCCGGTCCGCCGAGCCGTACGAGGAGTGGAAGTGGTGCTACGTCGACCAGATTCCGGTCTAGAGGCTCTCGATTGATCGCACCGCTCGCCGATTCCGCGCTCGCATTGCGCACGCTGTCGCTCGCACCTGGGGTCACCGAGACGATCGCCGACGCCGAGCTCGACTCTCTGCTGTTCGTGTCGACGGGTTCCGGCGTCCTCTCGGTCGGCGAGAGCTCCTCCCCGCTCCGGACTGGCAGCGCGGGCCTCGTGCTCGCGGGCGAGGATGCGACGCTCCAGTCGACCGAAGAGCTCGAGCTCGTCGTGCTCACGGCCGGGAACGAGCACGGATCTGCACGCGCCGATGGGGAAGCGTGAGCTCGTCGTCGCCCTGGAGGTCGCGGAGCAGCAGCAGGCGACGGGCGCACGCTCGTTCCAGCTCCTCTTCGGGCCGCACAACGGCTCGACACGCGCGACGCTCTTCGCCGGCTACGTCCCGCCGGGCAAGGCGCCGTGGCACTACCACCTCTACGACGAGATCGTCTTCGTGCCGGCAGGGCCGGGCCGCCTCCACCTCGAAGAGACGACCGAGGAGCTCGGCGCCGGCTCGGCCTTCCGGCTTCGGACCGCGGCAGGTGCACATCGTCGAGAACCTGGGCGACGACGCGATGACGATCATCGGTGTCTTCACGCCCGCCGGCAGCCCGTCTGCCGCGTACCTCGAGCCAGCGATCGCCGCCGAGTACCGCTTCGGCGGATAGCGCATGGCCCTCTCGATCCCGGTCGTATGGAGCGACGCGCACCGGCTCCACGCGCCGGAAACAGCCGTCTGGGTCGGGGCGCCGATCGACGCGGACGAGCTCCCCGAGCGGGCCGACCGCATCAGAGCGGCGCTCGAGGACGCCGGCGCGCGGGTCGTCGACGCCGAGCCGCACGACGACGCGGCGCTGCTCGCCGTGCACGACGCCGGGCTCGTCGATTTCCTGCAGAACCGCCTGGGCCGACTGGGATGACGCGGGGCTCCCCGACGACCCTGGACAACCGGACGTCGTCGGCTACATCTTCCCCACGCCCGGGCTTCTCGGCGGCGTCGAGCCTCGCGTCCCGACCGCGCTCTCCGCGCGGACGGGCGCCTGGTGCTTCGACACGATGACGGCCGTCGCGACATGGCACCTGGGAAGCCGCGCGGGCGGCCGTCGACGCCGCGCTCACCGCGGCCGACCTCGTCCTCGGCGGCGCACCCGCTGCGTACGCGTGCTGTCGTCCACCCGGCCACCACGTCACGCGGTCGGCGTTCGGCGGCTCCTGCTACCTGAACAACGCCGCGATCGCGGCGCAGTACCTGCGCGACCGCGGCGTCGCGCGCATCGCGCTGCTCGACGTCGACGCCCACCACGGCAACGGCGCGCAGGCGATCTTCCGCGAGCGCGACGACGTGCTCACCGCGTCCGTGCACGTCGACCCGGCCGAGGGCTGGTTCCCTCATTTCCTCGGGTTCGCCGACGAGACCACGGCGACGAACCTCAACGTCACGCTCGCTCCCGGGTCGGGCGACGACGCGTGGCTCGCCGGCGTCGACCGACTCGTCGAGGCGGCGCGCGAGCACGGGAGCGAGGCGCTCGTCGTCGCGCTCGGCGTCGATGCCGCCGCTGACGATCCGAACTCGCCGCTCGCTGTCACCGAGGCGGCGTTCCGCGAAGCCGGACGACGCCTGGGCGCACTCCGCCTGCCGACCGTCGTCGTGCAGGAGGGCGGATACGTGCTCGAGACGGTCGGGGCGCTGGTGCGGGCTACCCTCGAGGGGTTCGACGAAGTCGCGAGCGACCGATGACTCTCCGCACCCGCCTCTTCCTCGAGGTCGTCTGCTCCCACATTCCGGAGCCTCCGGCGCGCGTGCTCGAGGTCGGCTGTGGCAAGGGAGACCTCGCACTCGCCCTCGCGGAACGCGGCTTCGACGTCACGGCGATCGACCCGAAAGCCCCGGACGGGCCCGATCTTCCGGCAGGTCCGCCTCGAGGACTTCTCCGACGAGCGCGGATTCGACGCCGTGGTCGCGAGCCTGTCGCTCCACCACATCCACGACCTCGGCCAGGCGCTCGACAGCATCGCCTCCTTCTCTGCCACCGGGCGGCCCGCTCGTTCTCGAGGAGTGGGCGATCGAGCGCCTCGCCGGGCCACTGCGCGCTGGTGGTACGAGCAACGCCGTGCGCTTGCGAGCGTCGGGCGCATGGAATCGGCGGTGCCGGACGATTTCGAGGCGTGGGAGCGCCAGACCGCGGAAGACCGCGCCGACCTCCACCCCGCCTCGACGATGCTCGCCGCGTTGGAGCGACGCTTCGCCGAGCGCTACCTCGAGTGGCGCCCGTTCCTCTACAGCTGGCTGCTCGACGACACGCTGCAGCGCTCGAAGGCGCGCTGATCGAGGAGGGTGCGATCGAGGCGACCGCGCTCTGGTACGTCGGTGAGCGCCGATGAGCCGCCCGGAGCTTCGGCGGCCCGTCCTGCTGTACGACCCGACCTGACGCTTCTGCCGCTTCGCGGCGCGTGCCGTCGTGCGACTCGACCGCCGCGAGCGTCTCGCGATCCTGCCGCTGGACGATCTCGCGGCGCAGCCGCTCCTCGAGGCGCTCTCGGAGACCGAGCGCCTCGCGAGCTGGCGTCTCGCGCGGCGTGACGGGTCGCTCGTCGGGTATGCGGGCGTGCGCGGGCGGATCCCCGATGCGCTGTACCGCGCAGTCGCAGAGCGACGCGATCTGCTCTCGGGCCGGCCTCGTGCCCGACGGCCCCGCGCCGCGGCGCTATCCCTAGGTCAGGCGAACCACTCGCGCAGCGGGACGCCGACGCCGAGCGAGGAGAGATCGCCGTCGCGGATCGCGCTGGCGGCGTCGGCGAACGCACGCACCGCAACCCACGTCAGCCCGCCGCCGACGCTCACGCGTTGTGCTCCGGCACGTGCGATCTCGGCAAACGACAGGTCGCCGAAAGCGAGCACGTTGACCGGTCTCGTGACCTCATCGCAGACCGCGCGGATCTCGTCGACCGTCCGCAGTCCCGGCGCGTAGAGAACGTCGGCGCCCGCCGCCTCGAACGCCTGCAGGCGGGCGATCGTGTCCTCGAGGTCGGGGTTGCCGCGGATGTGGTTCTCCGCGCGCGCCGTGAGGACGAACGGGAAGTCGAGTCGACGCGCCGCCTCGACCGCCGCGACGACCCGCTCGACCGCCTCGTCGAGCTCGTAGAGGCCGCGGGACGGGTCGTAATCCTCGATCGACGCGCCGACCGCGCCGGCTTCGCCCACGCGTGCGATCGCCGCGGCGACACCCGCCGCGTCCGCGCTGTATCCGTTCTCGAGATCGACCGAGACGGGAAGCCCGGTCGCATCGTCGACCTGCGTCGTGTGTGCGCAGACCTCCTCGAGCGTCGCGGCGCCGTCGAGGCGCCCGAGCGTGAACGCGAAGCCCGAGCTCGTCGTGGCGAGCGCCTCGAACCCGAGCGCCTCGAACACGCGCGCCGAACCCGCGTCCCACGGGTTGGGAATGACGAACGGCTCCCCCTCGTGCAGGGCGCGGAACGCCTGAGCCTTTTCCTGCTGTCTCGTCATGTCAGGCGCTCCCTCTCGACCAACGGATACGGTCAGGTCGTGATCTCCGACGTCGCACCCTAACGCCGACACGGAGACGGCAGCCGAGCCTCCCGCCCCCGGAATGCACTGGATCCCGGGCGGGACGTTCGCCATGGGCTCCGAGGACTTCTATCCCGAGGAGCGGCCCGTGCACCACGTCAGGGTGGACGGGTTCTGGATGGACGAGACGCCGGTCACCGCGGCGGCCTTCCGGCGCTTCGTGCGCGAGACCGGCTATGTCACGGTCGCGGAGCGGCCACTCGACCCGGCGGAGTATCCGGACGCCGATCCCGACCTGCTCGTCCCTGGCGCTCTCGTCTTCCGGAAGACACGCGGCCCGGTGAACCTCGACGACTACCGAAACTGGTGGGAGTACGTGCCGGACGCCAACTGGAAGCACCCCGGCGGGAAGGGCACGACGATCAACGGGCGCGACCGGCATCCGGTCGTCCAGGTCGCCTGCGAGGACGCGGAGGCGTACGCCGCCTGGGCCGGCAAGGAGCTCCCGACCGAGGCGGAGTGGGAGCACGCAGCCCGCGGCGGACTCGAGGGCGCGGCCTTCGCCTGGGGTGACGAGCACTTTCCGGACGGGAAGCCGATGGCGAACACGTGGCAGGGCGAGTTCCCGTGGCAGAACCTGAAGCTGGACGGGCACGAAGGCACATCGCCGGTCGGAGCGTTTCCACCCAACGGCTACGGCCTCTACGACATGACCGGAAACGTGTGGGAGTGGACGTCGGACTGGTACGTGCCGCGACACCTCGACGAGGTCGCGAGCCCATGCTGCGTCCCGACCAACCCACGAGTGACCTCGCCCGACGAGAGCTACAACCCGGGCCAACCCGGTGAACACATCCCGCGCCGCGTGATCAAGGGCGGGTCTCACCTCTGCGCGCCGAACTACTGCCTTCGTTACCGTCCGGCCGCGCGACAGCCGCAGACGATCGACACCTCGATGGCGCATCTCGGCTTTCGCTGCATCGTGCGCCAACCCGGTCCGCCGGTAGACCTCCTACCCCGCGCGGACCTCGGCTCTGAACTCGCGCAGGCGAGCGGTCTCGATCGCCGACGGAGAGCACGAGCACGACGATCACGACACCGAGCGTGACGACCGCGTCCGTTCCGTCGAGCCCGACGGCGAGGACGAGCGCCACCCCGGCCGCCGCGAGACGCTCCCAGGCGATCCGGCGGACGACGCGGAAGCGCATCAGCGCGAACCCGCACAGGAAGATCGCCACGCCGAGCCCGAGCGCCCAGCGCCCGGCCTCCGAGAGCGGGTCGAGCGGGTGCTCGAGCGTCTTCTTCGCCGCGACGGCGTAGAGGATGATCCCGAGCACGACCGGGTAGTGGAAGAACGTGAAGACGTCGCGCGCGAGCGGTCCGCGCGCTCCGGGTGAGGCACGCCGCAGCGCCCGCTCGGCAGCGACCGCCGTGAAGTCGAAGTACGCCCACCACAGCGCAGCGACACCGGCGAACGCGACGACGACCGAGAGCGCGTACGTCGTGTCGCGCTCGAGCTCCGACGTCCCGATCCCGATGGCGACGATCGACTCGCCGAGCGCGATGATCACGATCAGCGCGAAGCGCTCGGCGAAGTGCGACGGCGAGATGTTCCACGCCGGCGCGCGCGACGGTGAGCGTCCCGACGACGTCGATCGACGAGCGACGCGAGCCAGACCCAGGCGCGGTAGTCCGGGTCGACGAAGCCGCCGGCGAGCGCGACGAAGGCGGCGGCGAGGAACCACGGGGCGAGCAGAAGCGTCGCCCGGAGGTTGCCCGGATCGTCCCGGACTCCCCACGACGTAGAGCGTCGTGTGGAGGATCCGCACGACGAAGTACGCGACGGCGAACCAGGCCGCCTCGTCCTGGAACGCGTCGGGGACGGCGAGCGCCATGAAGAACCCCGCCGCCATCGCGGCGAACATGATCAGGCGCGTGACGGTGTTCTCGATGTCGATCGCGTTCGTCATCCACGCGTACGCCGACCACGCCCACCACACCATTGCGAGCACGAGCGCCGCGCGCATGAAGCCCTCCACGCTCGTGTCCTCGAGGATGAGCGCCGTCACCTGCGTGAACGCGAACACGAACACGAGGTCGAAGAAGAGCTCGATGTAGCTGGTCTTCCGCTCCTCTTCCGCGTCCGTGGGCTCCGCGACGAGCGGAGCGACGTCGCTCATGTCACGCCTTCGCGACGGCGCGCTCGAGCGACGCGACGGAGAGCGGCGAGCCGGACGCCTGCTCGACGAGCCGATCCCAGCGGACGGACTGGCCCGGAGCGAACAGCTTCTCGCGCAGGAGCGCACCCGCATCCGGCCGATCGACGATCCCGCCCGCCGCCGCCTCGAGTGCCGCCGTCAGCTGGAGGCCGACGATCGCTCCGTAGAGATAGGTGTGGTAGTAGACCGGCGCGACCGCGATGTGGATCTTCGCCGCCCAGTCGGGCGCCCGGCGTCCGTCGGGCGGCGTCACGCCCTGGTAGCGGGAGACGAGCTCCCACCAGAGCGTGTCGAGGTCGGCCTCGGGATCGGCGTACAGCGCGCGCTCGAACGTGTTCATCACGAGCACCCAGCGCGTGAAGACGAGCAGCTCGACTGCCCGCGCCGATTCCAGCCTGCTCCCCAGATCCGCGACCTCGGACGGGCTCGCACCGAGGACGAGCTCGAGCCACTCGCGCCGCCAGGCGAGGGCGCCGTGCAGGAGCGCGGATGCCTCGGTCGCGACGAGATGCGTCGAGCGCAGGAGCCACGGCAGGTCGTCGCGGTAGCCGAGGTCGTACACGCCGTGTCCGAGCTCGTGGAGCATCGTGTCCGCCGAGTCGCGCGTCTGCACCGTGTTGGCGAGGATGCGCACGTCGCCGCCGCGGTCGACGTCGATGCAGAACGCGTGCTGGTTCTTGCCGTCGCGCGGGTAGAGATCGCTCCGCGCGAGGATCCCCTCGACGTCGAATCCGATCCCCTCGAAGGTGCGGCGCGAGAGCGCGACCACGTCCTGCCCCTCGAGGAACGGGTCGAGGTCGACGGTGCCGTCGGGGGGCGTCTCCTGGAAGAAGGGATCCGCGTAGTGCCACGGACGCAGCTCCGGGACGGAGCAGCCGAAGCGAGCGGCCAGGTTCTCGTCGAGCGCCCCCTTCCAGCGCGCGAACGGCTCGGCGGTCACCCGATCCGTGTCTGCGAGCGTGTCGATCAGCTTCTGCTCGTCGAGCTCGTCGGCCGACAGCGACAGCGCGAACCAGTCGCGATGACCGAGGGAGCGTGCGGCCTCGTTCCGAAGGCGCGCCAGCTCGCGCACGTCGTCGGCGACCTCGGCGCCAACCGTCTTCGAAGCCTCCCACGCCTCGCGACGCGCGTCCGGATCGTCGCTTCGGCGGAGGATCCGCTTGATCTCGGTGTCCTCGACCTCGACTCCGCCGACACGCCCGCGGTGGCGCGAGAAGCGCAGGTCGACCGAGGACTCGAGCTCGACGATCCTCGCGCGGAGATCGTCCGGCAGCTGATGCCTGAGCATGAGGTCGCGCAGGAGATCGAGTCTTCTGCCGGCCTCACCGTTCGCTCCGGAGGCTCGCGCCGCCTCGACTGCCGCGAAGAGCTCACGATCGGCCAGTGCATCCGACCACGCGAGCTCGGCGCGCGTTCGTCTGTCGGCGTTCTCCTCGGTCGCGGAGACCTGCGACTCCCACCACGCGAGGTTCGTCGCGAGCGAGAGCGGAGCGAGCCTGGCCTCGGCCTCGTCGAGGATCGCGAGCGCGTCCCGCATCGGGGCGCGATCCTACCCACGCTCATCGTGTCTCTGCTTCTTCCCTGGAAATCCACCACTTCTCGCCCCACGATCGTCATGACGCAGCGACGATGACGCCCATGCGGAGAAGTCTCGGGCCACTCCTCTGCGAGCTGCACGCCCACACGCGTTGGAGCGATGGCGAGCTCACCGTCGCCGAGCTCGTCGACCTCCACGGCCGCAGCGGCTTCGACGTGCTGTGCATCACCGATCATGTCGTGCGCACGGACGATCCGTGGCGCTTCGAGGAAGGGCTTCACTTCAGCTCGCTCGAGGAGGAGTCGTTCCCGCTGTACCTCGCCGAGGTCGAACGCGAGGCCGCGCGCGCATGGCGCACGTACGGGATGCTCGTCGTGCCAGGGCTCGAGCTGACCTTCAACGACCCCGAGCCCGTGATGGCCGCGCACGCGGTCGCCATCGGGCTCCGCGAGTTCGTCTCGGTCGACGACGGCATCGCCGAGGCAATGCGAACGGCCGACCAGGCCGGCGCCGCGATCATCGCGGCGCATCCGAACGCCGACGAGCCCGAGCTCGTGCGAGGGCGCCTTACCAAGCGCTTCTCGCGCGACGCCGGGCTCCGCGGGCTCGCACACCGCTTCGAGCTCTTCAACCGCACGCAGCTGTTCGGCTGGGTCGCGAACGCAGGCCTTCCCGCAGTGGCCGCAGGCGACTTCCACGAGCCGACGACACCTCGTGGGCTGGAAGACCCTCCTTCCGAGCCTGCACGACGAGTCGGCGGTCGTCCAGTACCTCCGCTCGCAGCGCCCGGTGTACCTCACGCGGCTCGACGACGAGCTCTCGCGCGCAGCCGCCTGAGGCGCGCCGGTAGCCTCCCGTCCGTGAGCGCCGTCGAGCTCAAGACCCTGCCCTGGAGCTGGTACACGGATCCGGCCGTGCTCCAGCTCGAGCGCGAGCGCATCTTCCGGCGCTCGTGGCAGTACGTCGGGCACGAGGGCGACGTGCCCGAGCCCGGCTCGTTCGCTGCCGCGTCCGTCGCGGACGTTCCGGTCGTCCTCGTGCGCGACAAGGAGGACACGCTGCGTGCGTTCCTCAACGTCTGCCGCCACCGCGGCTCGCTCGTATGCGAGGGCTCGGGGCGGCGCGAGACGCTCCAGTGCCCGTACCACGCGTGGACGTACGGGCTCGACGGCCGTCTCATCACCGCGCCGCGCGGGAACAAGGAGGGCGGGATCGACAAGGACGAGCTCGGGCTCGTTCCTCTCCGCCTCGAGACCTGGGGGCCGCTCCTCTTCGTCAACCCGGACGCGGATGCAGAGCCCCTCGACGACTACCTCGACGGCATCCCCGAGCGAGTCGCGGACGCGGGGATCGACCTCGCCGCGTTGCGCTTCCTCCAGCGGTCGGAGTCCGAGCTCGACTGCAACTGGAAGGTCTCCGCGGAGAACTTCCTCGAGTGCTACCACTGCCCGACCGCGCACCCCGGGTTCTCCGCCGTGATGGACGTGAGCCCCGACGCGTATCTCCTCGAGGTCAACGCCGCGCGCATGACGCAGCACAGCCCACCCGACGCGAGCCGCGCGGCGCGTACGACCCGACGGGCGAGATCGAGCGCGGCCAGTTCCACCTCGTCTTTCCCGGCACCGTCATCAACGTCATGCCGGGACGGCCGAACTTCTCGATCGGACCGATCGTCCCGCGCGACGTGGAGCGCACCCACCGCTTCATCGACTACTTCGTGGCCGAGGATGCCGACGAGGCGTGGATCGAGGAGTCGCTCGCGTTCGACGCCCAGGTGGGCGCCGAGGATCGGGTTCTCATCGAGCGCGTGCAGGCAGGCATGCGCGCCGGGCTGATCGAGGACGGCAGGCTCTTGCCGGAGTCCGAGAAGCTCATCGCGCACTTCCAGGCGCTCGTGGTCGACGCGCTCGCGTAGCGGTCGCTCCTCCGAAATATCGCCAATTGGTTAACGTCCCGCGCGCATGCGGTTCAGCCTGACCCCGCGGACCTCCGAGTTCTTCACGCTCTTCGGCAAGGCCGGCGAGAACGCACTCCAGGTCTCGCGACTCGTCGAGAGGCGATTCCGCGAGCACCCGAACTCCGGCATCACGCAGGAGCAGGTGAAGGCAGAGGAGACGGAGGGCGACTCGATCACGCGCGAGCTCATCACGCTCCTGAACACGCAGTACGTCACGCCCTTCGACCGGGAAGACATCTACCTCCTCGCGACGGAGGTCGACGACGTCGTCGACTACCTCGAGGAGGCGTCTGCGCTCCTCGGCCTCTACGGCGTCGAGATGCCGACGCGCCACGCGGTCGAGCAGTGCGGGATCATCGTCAAGGCCTGCGAGCAGCTCGCCATCGCCTGCGACAACCTGAAAGGGATGCGGGGCGTCCAGGAGGCCCTCGTCCAGGTCAAGGCGTTCGAGGACGAAGGCGACCGTGTCCTGCGCGAGGCGCTGGGCGGCCTCTTCCGCGACGAGGCGATCGATCCGCTCATCGTCATTCGCTGGAAGGACATCTACGAAGGGCTCGAGAAGTCGCTCGACGCCTGCGAGACCGCCGCGAACGTCATCGCGAACATCCTCGTCAAGAGCTGAGGCCGGGGAGGCGTGGAGGACCTCACCCTCGTCGCGGTCGTCATCGTCGCGCTGTTCTTCGACTTCACGAACGGCTTCCACGACACGGCGAATGCGATCGCGACGAGCGTCTCGACGCGTGCGTTGACACCACGTACCGCCGTCATCCTCGCGGCGATTCTCAACTTCGCAGGCGCGTTCGCCTCGTTCGCTGTGGCGGCGACGATCGCAAAGGGGATCGTCAATCCCGACGCGATCACGCTGAGCGTCATCCTCGCCGGGCTGGTCGGCGCGATCTCGTGGAACCTGGTCACGTGGTTCCTCGGGCTGCCGTCGAGCTCGAGCCACGCGCTCATCGGAGGCGTAGCGGGCTCTGCGATCGCGGCGTCGGGACTCGACGTGATCAACTGGAA
Organism: uncultured Gaiellaceae bacterium; assembly: GCA_963744285.1. Classification (GTDB taxonomy): domain Bacteria; phylum Actinomycetota; class Thermoleophilia; order Gaiellales; family Gaiellaceae; genus GMQP-bins7. The sequence goes on from CAVUTA010000013.1 coordinate 55,789, forward strand.
CGGCATCTGGGACAAGGTCGTCATACCCGGCGTGCTCTCGCCGGCGATCGGCTTCGTTCTCGCTCTCACGATGATGCTCGTCGTCATCTGGGTGATCCGGCGTCGGTCGCCGAGCCGCGTGAATCGTGTGTTCAGGCGTGCGCAGATCGTTTCCGGCAGCTTCGTCGCGTTCACTCACGGGACGAACGACGCACAGAAGACGATGGGCATCATCGCACTCGCGCTTATCGTCACCGGCCACCTGAGTGAGGACTTCAGCCGTCCACCCACCTGGGTCATCGTGTCCTCCGCGCTCGCGATGTCGCTCGGAACGTACGCGGGCGGATGGCGGATCATCAAGACGATGGGTACGCGGATCGCGAAGATCGATCCCCCGCAGGGCTTCGCCGCGCAGACGTCCTGTGCCGCGATCCTGTGGACGACGGCGCACTATGGCTTCCCCGTCTCGACGACGCAGACGATCACCGGCTCCGTGATGGGCGCCGGTGCGAGCCGACGATTCTCCGCGGTGCGCTGGGGAGTCGCCGGGAACATCGCCGTCGCGTGGGTGTTCACCTTGCCTGCAGCCGGACTTGTCGGCGCCCTCATGGAGTCGGTGACCAAGCTTCCTGCCGGAAATCTGATCGTCTTCCTGCTCGCCGGCGCGATCGCCGCCGCCGCCTTCATCGGCCGCAGGTACGAGACGCGCCGCCTCTTGCCAGCGCCCACGTAGAGCCGCTGTCACTCGCGTCAGCCAGCGGTA
>CAVUTA010000014.1:0-139841 GCA_963744285.1 uncultured Gaiellaceae bacterium
GGTTGCGTTCGGATCTCTACTTGTCTGCAGGAAGAAGCGAGCCTGATCCGAGCTTCTTCGCCGCGCGCTTCTCGCTGCGTCGCTCCTTGAGCGACTTCTGCGGCTTTTGCTTCTGCTGCTTCTTCGGCTTGTCAGAACTCTTGCTCATGAGCGCAGCCTAAACGGTAGGCGAGTCGTCAACCGGACCGCGGCGCGGACCGCCAGGTCACGATGATGTGCCCGCTCGTGTCCTCGGTGGCCTTCGCAACGATCCATTTGCCGCCGCTCCGCTTCAGCGTGTCCCCGACCTTCGGGACCTTCTCGCTGAGAGCAAGCTCCCAGGCGCCGTCGGGGTAGCGAACAGTGACGAAAGGTGAGGGCACAGCGTCTCTCTCTTTCCGCTCGTCCAGGCGCAATGGCTCAGGACTGGGTCACGACGAGAGGAGGAGCTATGGGAGTTCCAGTGTACTCGGGTCAGCTCCGGTGGCATTTGCGCGGGCCGGTCAGCCGTAGTCGCCTCGCGTTCGTAGGCTTCGTCGCGTGAAGGTCTTCACCGTCGTCGGCAACCGCCCGCAGTTCATCAAGGCAGCGCCGCTCTCCGCTGCACTGCGTGAAGCGGGGATCGACGAGGTCGTGCTCCACACGGGCCAGCACTGGTACCACGTCATGTCGCAGGTCTTCTTCGACCAGCTCGGCCTCGCCGAGCCGCGTTACCGCCTCGATCTGCACACCTCGGACACGGCGCAGATGCAACCCGCGATCGCCGAGCGGATCGTCGCGGAGTCGCCCGACATCGTCCTCGTCTACGGCGACACGAACTCGACGCTCGCCGGCGCGAAGGCCGCGGCAGATGCGTCGATCCCGCTCGCGCACGTGGAGGCCGGGCTGCGAAGTGGCGACCTCTCGATGCCGGAGGAGCACAACCGGATCGAGGCCGACCGCCTCTCCTGGCTCCTGTTCTGCCCCGACGACCGATCGAAGCGCACGCTCGAGGGCGAAGGGGTGCTGGGGCGGATCTACGTCGTCGGCGACGTCATGGCCGACGCGAGCCGGCTCTTCGCACCGCTGGCGCGCGCGGCGTTTCCCGTCCCCCACGAGCCGCGTAGCTACGTCATCGCGACGATCCACCGCCAGGCGAACGTCGAGCAACCGCGCCTCGGACGGATCGTCGACGGCCTGAACCGGATCGACGAGATGGTCGTCTTCCCCGTCCATCCGCGCACACGCGCTCGCTTGCAGGAGGAGGGTCTCGCGCTCGGCCCGCACGTGCGACTCATCGAGCCTCTCAGCTACCTCGAGCTCGCCTCGCTCGCCTCGCAGGCGCGCGTGATCGTGACGGACTCGGGCGGCCTGCAGAAGGAGGCGTACTGGTACGGCGTGCCGTGCGTGACCGTCAGGCCCTCGACGGAGTGGGTCGACACGGTGGCGATCGGCGCGAACGTGCTCGTCGACGACGATCCGGCAGCGCTCGCGGCGGCCGTCGCGAATGCGTCGCTCCCCCGGAACCGACCCGTCCTGTACGGCGACGGGCACGCGTCGGAGAGAATCGCGCAGGTGCTCGCCGCTACGATCCCGAGCCGATGAAGCGCGACGTCGCCATCGTCGGGGCGGGCTACGTCGGCCTGCCTCTCGCTCGCACCTTCGCCGATGCCGGCAACTCCGTGCTGCTCGTCGACGTCGATGCCGATCGCGTCGCGCAGCTCGAGGCCGGCGAGAGCTACATCGAGGACGTCCCGACGGAGGTTCTGAAGCCCCTCGTCGAGGCGGGCCTCATCGCCGCGACGACCGACTACGACGAGCTGCGCGAGGCCGACGCGATCCTCGTCGCGCTCCCGACACCGCTCTCGCGCCAGCGCGAGCCGGATCTGCGCATCCTCGTGTCGGCGGTCGGAGCAGATCGCAACGCGCCTTCGCGAGGGGCATCTCGTCGTGCTCGAGTCGACCACCTACCCGGGAACGACGCGCGAGCAGGTCCAGCCGATCCTCGAACGCGGAAGCGGCCTGACCGCCGGCAAGGACTTCCACCTGGCGTTCTCGCCGGAGCGCGTCGACCCGGGTCGCGAGGACTGGACGACGAAGACCGTGCCGAAGGTCGTCGGCGGGATCGACGAGGGCTCGACCGCCGCCGCCGTGGCGCTCTATTCGGCGGCGATCGACACGGTGCACCCGGTCTCGTCGCCCGAGGCAGCCGAGCTGACGAAGCTCCTCGAGAACATCTTCCGCTCGGTCAACATCGCGCTCGTCAACGAGCTCGCGCAGCTCTGCGACCGAATGGACATCGACGTCTGGGAGGTCATCGAGGCCGCTGCGACGAAGCCGTTCGGCTTCATGTCGTTCAAGCCGGGGCCGGGTCTCGGGGGCCACTGCATCCCGATCGATCCCTTCTACCTCACCTGGAAGGCGCGCGAGTTCGGCTTCTACACCGAGTTCATCGAGCTCGCAGGGAAGGTCAACGAGTCGATGCCGTACTTCTGCCGCTCGCTCGTCTCCCAGGCGCTGAACCACGTTCGCCAGCGCTCGCTCTCCGGCTCGAAGATCCTCGTGCTCGGCGTCGCGTACAAGCCCGACATCGCGGACACCCGCGAGTCGCCCGCGGTCAAGCTCATCGCGCTCCTCGAGAACGCCGGAGCGGACGTCGCCTACCACGACCCCCACGTTCCGTCGTTCGTCGAGAACGGGCTCACGATGCACTCGTCGCCGCTCGAGCCCGCTGAGTACGACTGCGTCGTCGTCGTGACGAACCACTCCGGGATCGACTACAGCGCGCTCGTCGACGAGTCCGTGCTCGTCGTCGATCTGCGGAACGCCACGGGGGCCGAAGGGCGCCGCTCGGACAAGGTCTGGAAGCTGTGAGCGTTCGCATCGGCCAGGCGGGCCTCGGAGAGTGGGGGAAGAACCTGGCGCGGAACTTCGGCGACCTCACCGAGCTCGCCTGGCTCTGCGATCCCGCGAACGGCAAGCACGAGGAGTTCCAGGCGCGCTATCCGCAGGCGCGCTGGGCCGACAGCTTCGAGGAGATGCTCGGCGACCCGGAGCTCGACGCGGTCGTCATCGCGACGCCCGTCCCGACCCACTACGAGCTCGCCAAGGCCGCGCTCGAGGCGGGCAAGCACGTGTTCGTCGAGAAGCCGCCCGCGATGACCGCGGTGGAGATCGACGAGCTCGTGGCGCTCGCGGAGGAACGCGACCTCGTGCTCATGCCCGGACACCTGCTCCTCTACCACCCCGGCGTGCAGAAGCTGAAGGACCTCGTCGACTCGGGTGCGCTCGGCGAGGTGCTCTGCGTGTACGGCAACCGCCAGAACCTCGGCCGCATCCGCCCGTACGAGAACGCGCTCTGGTCGCTCGGCGTGCACGACCTCTCCGTGATCCTCTTCCTGCTCGACGAGGATCCCGTGGACGCGACCGCACAAGGGCGCGACTTCCTGCAGCCGGGCGTCGAAGACGTCGTCTTCTGCTACCTGCGCTTCCCGTCGGGCCGCATCGCACACATGCACCTCTCCTGGCTCGACCCGCACAAGATGCGCAAGATGACCGTGGTCGGCACCGAGAAGATGGCCGTCTTCGACGACATGGAGCTCGACCGCAAGGTCACGGTGTACGAGAAGTCACCCTGGAAGCCCGTCAACACGTACGGCGAGTGGCAGACACGTACGGGCGACATCCACATTCCCAAGATCGCCACCGACGAGCCGCTCAGGCTCGAGTGCCGCGAGTTCCTCCGTCTCGTCTCGGGTGAAGGCGACCGTAGGAAGGTCGCGGAGGACGGAGCCCGCGTCGTGCGCGCGCTCGACATGCTCACGATGTCGCTGAATGGCAGCTGACGTCCACCCGACCGCGACGGTCTATCCCGGGACCGTGCTCGGCGACGGCGTGAAGGTGCTCGAGAACGCGGTCGTCGGGAAGCAGCCGGCGCTCTCGCCGCGCTCGACGGCGAAGCGTGAACCGCTGCCACCCACGGAGATCGGTGACGACACGATCGTCTCGACCGGAGCGATCGTGTTCGCCGGTTCGCGGATCGGGGCACGGGTGATCCTCGGCGACCAGTCGTGCGTACGCGAACGCGTGACGATCGGCGACGACGTCGTCCTCGGCCGCGGCTCGCTCGTCGAGAACGACACGACGATCGGCGCGCATGACGAAGATCCAGGCCGAGGCGTACATCACCGCGTACTCGACGCTCGAGGAGCACGTCTTCATCGCACCGTGCGTCGTGACCACCAACGACAACTTCATGGGGCGCACGGAGGCCCGCCACGACCTCATCGCGGGGCCGACGATCCGGCGCGGCGCGCGCATCGGCGGAGGCGCGATCCTCTGTCCCGGGATCGAGATCGGCGAGGAGGCGTTCGTCGGTGCCGGCGCGGTCGTCACGAAGGACGTGCCACCGCGCGTGATCGTCGTCGGGAACCCGGCGCGCGTCCTGCGCGACGTTCCGGACGAACGAGCTTCTCAGCCCTTGACGATCGTCAGCCGGTAGCGCGTCGCGCCAGGGCTCGACATGCGTACCTGGATGTAGAACGTCCCGCCCAGGCTCGGCTTGTACGACAGGTACTGGCGAGAGCCGCTGCGAGCAGAGGTCCGGACGCGGTAGCGGAAATCTGCGACGCGCTCGATCGATCGCGCCTGCGGAAGCCAGAAGGCGAGACCCAGATCGACGCTCGCGTCAGCTCCGGTCAGACCCACGTAGACCGGCTGGTTTCGGTCGAGCTCGATCGCGTAGACGTCATCCTGGTCGTCCCAGAAGTCGACCGTCGCCTGGATGCGCCGGTTCGATCCGTACGCGGTGTACGCCCTCGAGCCGAGGTCGTCGTTCGTCTCGTAGAAGTCCCGCTCGGGCAGGCGCTTCGAGAGCGCCGCGATCGCCGCCGCGACGTCGAGCCGGCCCCAGCCCGAGTACGCATCACGACCCGAGCCGCACGCCGCGCAGCCCGTCGACGCGTCGAGGTCGACGGTCGTCTGCTGGAGGATCCGCGTGACCTGCTCCGGCCACAAGGTCGGTCGGAGGCTGAGCAGAACGGCAGCGGCCGCGCTCACCTGAGGCGCGGCAAACGACGTCCCCTGAGCCTCGCGGTACTCCTCGGGGCCGCAGCTCGAGTACCCCTGCTCCGAGCAGGCGGGAAAGCGTGCCGTCAACGGTCGCGGGAGGATCGAGAGGATCCGGAGCCCGGGCGCCGCGATGTCGTTGTAGATCCGGTCGCGATTCGAGAACGTCGGGATGCCGCCCGTGTCGGTCATCGCGCTGACGCCGAGGACATGCGGGAGCGCCGACGGATAGCTCGCGTACTTCCAGGGGCTCGCGGGTGCCTGGTCGGAGTTTCCGACCGCTGCGACGACGACGACACCGTTCGTGACCGCGTACGCGACGGCGTCTGCCTCGAGCCGTGAGTACGTGTCCCGCTCGGGATCGAGCGGGTCGCGGATGCCGCCGAGGCTCATGTTGATCACGCGCGCACCGTTGTCGACCGCCCAGCGGATCGCCTTCGCCTCCGCTTCCACCGGGATCGCACGCGACTTCGTGACCACCTTCGCAACGAGGAGCTGCGCGGAGGGCGCGAGCCCCGCGATGCCGACCCCGTTGTCCACGCCCGCGCCGATGAGCCCCGCGACGAAGGTTCCGTGCCCGAGCGCGTCCGTGCGCGGATTGCCTCCGACGAAGCTCTCCGCGTCGAGGATCCTTCCGGCGAGGTCGGGGTGCGTTCCGTCGACGCCGGAGTCGATCACGGCGACCGGGATCGGCTCGAACGACGGGAGGGTCGGCCAGGAGGTCGTAGAAGCCGCTGTAGCCGAGGTACCACTGCTTCGAGACGAGCGGATCGCTCGGCGTGAAGGCGAGGCGGCGGGTAATGAGGGGCTCGACGTAGCGGATGCCGCGGATTCCCTCGAGCGATACGCCCGAAGGGACGTCGACGAGGAGCGCCGGGATCGGTCGCAGGCTCTCGGGTCGGTTTCCGGTCCGCCGTTCGATCGCAGCGGACACGGCGCGAGCGTCGGCCCCGCGCGAGAGCCCGACCGCGACGCGCGCCGCGTCCGCCCCAGCGGGGAAAGCGAGCCACGCGCCGGCGAGCATGGCGACGAGCGCAGCTCGTCTCATGCCGTGACCTGGAGGACGGGAGACGTTCCCGCCACGAAGCCGGGCGTCGCGGCGACTCGAGCTCGGTAGGCACCGCTCGGCACGACCGCGTCGAGCTCCAGCACGAATGCGCCAGACGCATCGACGGTTGCGTCGCCGATCGTGACCCACGCCGAGCCCTTGCGCCGCTCGACGACGACGGACGCTCCCGTGAGTCGTGGCCGGACGGTTCCGCGCAGGATCGTCGGCTCGAGAGCGGTCGGCCTGGTCAGCTGGATTCGCGGCGCGACCTGGACGAGCACGGCGGGCGACGCGCCGCCCTCCGCCTCCAGCCGGTACCGCGTCGTCCGCACAGGCTTCACGTCCGCGGTGACGACGCCGGTCTTGTCGAACGTGACCTCCGTGGCGCCGGACCACACCGCGCCGTCCTGTGACGACGCGAGGCGCGGTGTGCCGAGACCGCGCACGACGCCGCCGAGACGCGCCGCCGACCCGAACGCCACTGCGCCCGCCGACGGCTTGTCGAGTCGGAGGACGCCGACCGTGATCCACGTCGAGCGCAGGCCGAGCGCCGTTCTCACCAGCGACGCCGGCATGGTCTCCGAGCCACTCGTCGTCTGGATGACGAGCGATCGCAGGCGGCCCGACGGCGTCGGCGTTGCAGACGCGTCGACGACCCGTCTGTCGACGCCGAGCTTCGACTGCAGCGTTCGCGCGCCGAGGAGAACGGGACCCCAGCGGTGGTACGGCGACGCCTTGTCCCACGGATCCGGTCGCGAGACGAGGTACGGGACGTTGAACCCGAAGACGTCGGCTGCGCTTGCGGTCTTGCCGCCCGACGTCGAGAAGTAGTACGTCGTCGCGACCTTGCCGCCGTACAGGACGACCTGGCCGGCCGTCTCCGCGACCGCCTTGGACGTCGACGGCCGCTCGCCCGCGACGCCGCCGTACACCTGGCTGCGCACGTCCGAGTAGAGATCGAACGGCTTGCCCTTCACGAGGTTCGCGAGCGCGTACGAGCGGGCCGCGACGGCCTGCGCCTTCAGAACTTCGGCAGGCCAGCTGTACGGCACCTCGCCCGCGACGACGCCCTGGAGGTAGCTCTCGAGCGCAGCGACGTTCACGACGCGCAGGAACTCGCCCTGCGGGACGAGCTCGAGCTTGCCCCGATAGGCGCGGCCGTCGAGTGTGAGCAGCGCTTTCTTGCCGGGCCGAACGACGAGTGGCTGCACCGCGTTCGCCGGGCCTGCTTCGGACGGAAGCTGAAGATCGGAGCGAAGCGTGAGCGCGCCCTTGGGAAGCTTGAACACCGCACCCGTGGCGTCGACGGCGGTGTACGGCGCGGTCGACGAGATCGTGACGGCGCGACGACCCTCCGCGAGGAGCACGCGCACTTCCTTCCTCCCGGCCTTTCCGATCTCGGTTCCCGTGTAGTAGTGGCCGAGGATCTGGTCGTACGTCCGCCCTGCGAGCGCTTGCCCGTAGGCGCCGTACTGGCTCATCCCGACACCGTGTCCATACCCCCGACCCGAGACGACGAAGGCCGCCTCGCCGTAGGATGCGGCGGTACCTGTTGGCCGGAGGCCGACGCCGTCGCGAGACGGCGAGAGCGGTGGCGAAGGGCAACGAGAAGTGGGCGCACGAAGGGGACCAGGGTAGCTCCGCAGTGGTATGGAAATTGTGCAGGGGTCAGACTTCGGTCTGACCCCAGCTCGGTACTCCAATTCTCGGCCGAACGAGCGCGACCTTGAGCGAAATCGGCTATTTCCAGGCAGATTCTTCGACCGGCGCGCGAGCCTTCAGCGGCTCCCACCAGTCGCGGTTCGCCTCGTACCAGGCGACGGTCTCGGCGAGCCCCTCGTCGAAGCCGCGTGACGGCCGTCCAGCCGAGCTCCTCGCGGATCTTCGTCGCGTCGAGCAGGTAGCGGCGGTCGTGGCCGGGTCGATCGGGGACGATCTTCTTGAGCGACGCCGGCTTGCCGGTGAGCTCGAGGACGCGATCGGCGATCTCCTCGATCGTCGCCTCGATTCCGGAGCCGACGTTGTACGTCTCCCCCGGCCGACCCTCGTGGAGCACGAGGTCGATGGCCTCACAGTGGTCGAGCACGTGCAACCACTCGCGCTTGTTCTGCGTCGAGGCGTACATCGGGAGCGGCTCGTCGTCGATCGCGTTCGTCGTGAAGAGCGGGATGACCTTCTCGGGGAACTGGAACGGCCCGTAGTTGTTCGAGCAGTTGGTGATCGTGATCGGGAGCTCGAAGGTCTCGAAGTACGCCCGCACGGCGTGGTCGGCGCCTGCCTTGGACGCGTTGTACGGCGTGCGCGGGCGATACGGAGACTCCTCCGTGAACACCTCGTCCGTGTCGAGGTCGAGGTCTCCGTACACCTCGCACGTCGAGACGTGGTGGAAGCGCTCGACCCCGGCGGCCCGCGACGCGTCGAGAAGGGTCTGCGTCCCGAGGACGTTCGTGCGGAAGAACCGCGTCGGGTCGACCACGGCCAGCGAGTTGTGCGACTCGGCGGCGAAGTTGACGACGGTGTCGACGTCGTTCTCCCGCAGCGCCGCCTCGGCGAGGTCGCGGTCGCAGATGTCCCCCTCGACGAAGACGATCCGCTCCTCGACAGGCGCGAGGCTCTCGCGGTTCCCCGCGTACGTGAGCAGGTCGTAGACGACGACATGGTCGTCGGGGTGCCGACCGAGCCAGTAGTGGACGAAGTTCGAGCCGATGAAGCCGGCTCCGCCGGTGACGAGGAGGCGCATCGGGCGGAAGGCTAGCCGTCCATCTCGGCGAGGCATGCCCGCAGGCCGTCGCGCCAGTGCGGAAGCTGCGGCGCGCCCGCTCGCTCGCTGCGGAGGACGGAGTACGCCGGCCTCGGTGCCGGACGCTCGAGCTCCGCCGTCGAGATGCGCCGCACGCGCGTGTCGAGTCCGGCCTCCTCGAAGATCGCCTCCGCGAAGTCGGCCCACGTGCACTCGCCGTCGGCGGCGACGTGCCAGAGGCCCTTGGGGAGATCTCCGTCGACGAGCCCTCGCGTGGCCTCGGCGAGATGGCCGACGAAGGTGGGACTGCCGCGCTGGTCGTCGACGACCGCGACCTCGTCCCGGTCCGCGCCGAGACGCAGCATCGTCCGGAGAAAGTTGTGCCCCGTCGAGCCGAACAACCACGAGGTTCGGATCACCCACGCCCTGTGTCCGGCCGCTGCCTCGCCGTGGAGCTTCGTCCGACCGTACGCAGATGCCGGGTTCGGGCCGTCCGACTCGACGTACGGCGAGCGCTTGCGGCCGTCGAAGACGTAGTCGGTGGAGTACGTCACGAGCGGCGCGCGCAGCGAGGCCGCGTTCGCCGCCCCCCCGATGTTCACGGCGGCAGCGCTCTGCGGGTCGGCCTCTGCGCCGTCGACGTCCGTCCACGCGGCCGTATGGAGCACGAGGTCGAGCTCTCGCCTGCGCCAGCTCGGCGCTCGGAGGCTGGGCGACGTCCCAGTCGGCGTGCGTCAGCGCGAGAACGTCGTCCGTGGCGAAGGCCTGCCGGAGCGCGTGGCCGAGCTGGCCGCCCGCGCCCGTGATCAGGACTCGACGGCGGCGTCGCGCGCCGACAGGATCGGCGTGCTCGAGCTCCATAGGTGTGCGACGCGCGGATCGTTCCAGGCGATCGTGTGCTCGTCGGGCTCGGCCGGGTCGTACTCGACCGTGACGTGGTAGCAGAACAGGATGTCCGTCAGCGCTTCGAATCCGTGCGCGTTCACGCCCGGGATGTAGATGGCGACCGGATTGTCGTCGCCGATGTCCTCGGTGAAGGTCTCGCCGCTCGCACGATCGAGCACCACGACGCGTGCCATCCCGCTCATGCATGCGAAGAGGTCGTCCTGGCCGCGCTCGTGGTAGTGGAGGCCACGGATCACTCCCGCACGCGAGAACGAGACGTTCGTCTGCCGCATCGGCTTCGGCAGCGCGCTGTCGCGTCGGAGCTCGCAGAACCAGCCGCGCTCGTCGTCGTAGCGCCGGAGCGGGATGCGGGTGAGGCCGTCGATCACGCAGCGTCCCGCTTGTTCGCACCCGTCTCGTCGATGCGATGGCCGATGTCCGCGAGGTGCTGCCAGTGCTTGCCTGCGTCCTCCCACCAGCCCACGACCTCGGCTGCGTCGAGCCTGCCCGCGAGCGCGTAGTGGCGGTTCACGTCCGTGATCTCGAGCTCGCCCCGGGCGGACGGACTGAGGGTCGCAATGACGTCGAAGACATCCGGCGGGTAGCAGTAGAGGCCGACGACCGCGTCGCTCGTGGGAGGCGCGTCGTATCGCATGTCCACCACGCCGGCCTTCTCGACGATGTCGGCGACTTCCCGTTCGTCGCCGTAGACGACGACACCGAAGTTCTCGGGATCGTCGACCTCCTTCACGAAGATCCGCGCGCGAGACGCGTCGCCGGCCCACTCGTGCAGGCTCGCGGACTGCGCGTACTCGAAGATGTTGTCGCCCAGAACGACCACGAGCGGCGCCCCTCCTGCATAGTCCTCCGCCATTCCCACCACCTGTGCGATGCCGCCGGGCTCCGTCTGCACCTTGTACGTGAGATCGAGCTCGAGGATCGGGTCGCCGCCGCCGCGAGGGGCCAGCCGGCCGTCGCCGAGCAGGTCGATCATCTGTCCCGCGTGACCCTTCCCCGTCACGAGCAGGACATCCTGGATCCCCGCCAGCTGAAGGAGCTGGAGTGGGTAGTAGATCATCGGCCAGCTGCCGACCGGGAGGAGGTGCTTGTTCCCCACGCGGGTGAGCTCCCCCAGGCGCGTCGCTTCGCCGCCGGCGCAGATGAGGCCCTTCGGATGCACGCGGGGAGACTAGAGGGTGGCGATCAGGGTCGCGTCCGCTCGCGCGCATGCCACTCGCGACGCCAGGCCGTTTTGCGCTCGCGCACTCCGGGTACCGAACGTACAGCTGCGATCCAGACGTAAAGCACAGCTCCCAGCAGTCCTCCGATCAACGCGAGGAGTCGCTTCGGGTGGAGGGCGAGAGACAGCAGTGCCCGCACGCGGGCGATCGTAGCCGACATACTGCGGAGCCAGATTCGAAGGAAGAAAGGTGGTGCAAGACATGGCGAAGACGAAGACGAGCCCGGCGCTCTCGACCGACGCGCTGAAGCCGTACGTTCAGCGCGCGATGACCGACCCGGAGCTCCGCGAGGATCTTCTCGCGGCATTCGTCGCCGCCCGGAGCCTCTACGGCCAGATGGCCAAGGGTCAGGGAGTGAAGGGCAAGGCGGAGAAGGTCTCCAAGAAGGACTTCCAGCAGGACCTCCAGGCGCTCGTCAGCGATCTGACGGAGGCGTCGGACAAGCTCCAGGGCAAGGCGAAGAAGAAGGGCCACAAGGCGCGGAACCGGGTCATCTTGCTGACCGGTGTGACGCTCGGCGTCCTCTACAACCCGTGGACGGGCGAGTCGACGCGCGAGTGGATCATGGATCGCATCTCGGGCGACGACGGCGGCGGGCTCACGGAGTTCGAAGCCGAGCTCGATCAGCAGGCCGACGCGGTCGGCAACGGCAACGAGCCGTAGGAGGCGTTCACTGGGGTCTGGCGGAAGCCAGACCCCAGGCGTCTCGCGGTCGCTAGCGCGTTAGCGCCTTCTCGAGCGCGCCCGGTACGAGGCCGCTCGTCGACGCAATGTCGTCGGCTTCGAGGAGGACTGCGCCGGGAGGCGGCAGCGTGACGCTGCCCGGTCCGGTCGGCACGAAGATCCTCCCCGCCGAGAACGAGATGTCGTCGGCGCGGCGCCACGCCAGGAGGATCGAGTAGGGCGCGACGACACCGTCGTAGCCGAGTCCCGCCATCGCCGCGGGGTGGATCTCGAAGTGGAGGTGTGGCGAGCCGCCCTCTGCGTCTCCCGTGTCGCCCACGAAGCCGATCACGTCTCCCGCCTGGACGCTGCGGCCCTCGACGGCGAGCGGCGAGTAGGCGGAGAGATGCGCGTAGTAGAACTCGTTGCCCTGCGTGTCGCGCAGCCACAGGCGGTAGCCGCCGATCTTCGTGAAGCCGATCGTGTGGAGCGTTCCGTCGGCGACCGCCAGAAGCGGTGTGCCCGCCGCGGCAAAGATGTCTTCGCCGTGATGCCAGCCGCCCGGGATGTTCGGTCGCGGCCCGCCGAAGCTGTCGCCGAAGGACGCGGTTCCGTAGATGGGGAAGACGAAGCCGCCGGACGACAGGCGCGCCGACACCTCGGGTGCGACCTTCACCGGGCCGCCGGCGACCTCTCCGCCGACGTCCGGCTCGGGAGCGCGCGGTAGCCGGTCCGGGCGACCGTCGGACGTGGTCGGGCGATCCGGATCGTTCGAGCTCGGCGGACGTGGCGGTGCCGAGAGATTCGCCACCGAGATCGCCTGAGCGCTTCCGATGACGATCTCGCTTCCGGCGGGAAGGCCTCCGTGATCGGCGCTCAGCCGAATGCGCAGCGCCGTCACGGACGCCTGCGCGCCCGGCGGACCCGCCTTGCGGCTGCCGCTGTCCGACGAGAGCACGGTGAGCGATCCCCAGTCGTCGAGCGACGCGTTCCCGGCGGTACTCGGAAGGTCGCGTCCGAGCGCGCGCAGTCCCTGCACCTCCGAGGCCTTCGTCTCCGCGCCGGCCGAACGGGCGCTCGCACCGGCAGACACGGATGCCGTGACCTTGCCCGCCACGATCTCGCCGTTGAAGAGCGAGACGACGATCGCCTCGGAGAACGACTGCGTCGCGGCGGCCGCTCCCGGCGACGCGAAGACTGCAGCGCGCGAACGGCCGATGCTGACGATCGAGCCGTCCCCGGGATACTGGAACGACTGCACGTCGGCCGTCGTCGAGGTCGGCCACTCGAGGTCGCCGAGCAGCACCGTGTCCTGGCCGGGGATGGTGATGCGCAGGAGGAACGCGTTGGCGCCCGTCGTCGCGCTCCGTGGAGGGGGTGCCGCGGCTGCGAGCGTCGCCGAGCCGACGAGCACAGCCGCGATCGCGACGGCGAGGCGGATCACGGCGAATCAGGGTAGCGCGAGGTTCTCCGCCGCGTTCTCCAGACGAGCTGCGCCGCGACGGCGAACAGGAGAACGGCGAACAGCCGCCGCAGGGTGCTCTCGGGCAGCTGGGTCACGAGGCGCGCGCCGATCTCGACTCCGAGGACCGATGCGAGACCGACCACGAGCGCTGTTCGGGCGCGCAGGTTCCCGTACCGCCGCTGGGTCCACGCGCCCGCGAGCACCGTGGGGAGAATCGCGAGCAGCGACGTTCCTTGCGCCTCGAGCTGATCCAGTCCCAGCGCGACGAGCACCGGAACGAAGAGGATGCCGCCCCCGACCCCGAACATGCCGGCGAAGACCCCGGCGATCACGCCCAGAAGAATCGCGACGATGATCGTCGTGGTGCTCACGAGGCGAGCAGCCAGACGCCGAGAGCCGTGAGGAGCACCGCGAACCCGTAGGTCAGGGTGCTCGTCCGGACGTGCTGCTGCCAGGCCGAGCCCGCCACCGCTCCGGCGGCCGCCGGAAGGCCGACGAGCGCCGCATATCCGACCTCGACCTCGCCCCGAAATCCGAAGACGATGACACCTGCCGAAGCCGTGATGGCGATCGCAAGGAGCGACGTAGCCGTTGCCTCGCGCTCAGACAGCCCCGCCACGAGGATGAGCAGCGGCACGGCGATGATGCCGCCGCCGACTCCGAAGAACGCGGAGAAGACCCCCGCCGCGAGCCCGATGGCGACGAGGCGCACGCACGTATCGTACGAACATGGCCAGTCGGGTCGGCCTCGTCGCGATGCTCGCACTCGTCGCGGCGGGCGATCGCGACGAGCACGGCCGCCCGCCAGCCGCCGGCGGGGACGGCGATGTACGTCGTGCGCACGACACCGGCTGTGTCCGAGCCCGATGTGCGGCGGTTACTGGGTCGCGCTCGCGAACGGCGCGCGCACGCGGTGTCGACGGACTGCGGGATCCGCGCTGCTACGTCGCGCGAGCGATCGACGTGCAGCGAGTGAGCCTGCTCGGCGGACATCCCGGAGGGGTCGCTCGTTCGCGGCGCAATGGAGCTGGGGCGCGACGAGCTCGGCGACCTGCTCGTCGCCGCGGCGGTACTTCGCACCGGCGGGACGAGCAGCGGTCGCGGCGGCTTCTACCGCGTCTTCGACACCGGGATCCGCTGCGTGCGGGCGCCGTGCTTCTCCGGCGGGCGACGCAGGTGAACGGGTCGACGCGGACACCGGTCTCGGGTGTCGACCTGGCAGCGGCAGGCGCCGCACGCGAGCGGAGGCCGCCGCGCGCGCAGGCGGCGCTGCACACGAAGAGCGGCCTCGTCGCGCGCGGCCGCTTCGTCGCCAGCCCGGACGGCGGTCGCGTCTTCAAGGCGCTGCGGCTCTACCTCAGAGCGCCGCAGCCTCGCGCCTGAGCACGTCCCAGGCGAGCTTCACGTCGCCCTCCGTCGTGCGGAAGTTGCCGATGGCGAGGCGCAGCACGTAGCGGCCGTCGAGCCGCGTATGCGAGAGGAAGACCTCACCCGAGCCGTTGACGCGCTCGAGGAGCCGCTCGTTCTCGTCGTCGGAGGCGTCGAGCCGGAAGCAGACGAGCGAGAAGTGCCGCGGCGCCGCGACGTCCCAGCCGGGCTCGGCTCGTATCCAGCCCTCGAAGAGCTCGGCGAGCCGGAGGTGCTCGCGGAGTCGCTCCTGCAAGCCCACCCGCCCGTGGCAGCGGAGAACGGCCCACAGCTTGAGCGCGCGGAATCTCCGACCGAGCGGAATCGAGACCTCGCTGAGGTTCAGCGCGTCGTCGGGCGAGCGGAGGAACTCGGGCACGAGGCTGAAGGCGTTGCGGAAGTCCTCGTGGCGGCGTGTCCAGAGCACCGAGCAGTCCATCGGAACTCCGAGCCACTTGTGCGGGTTGACGCCGATCGAGTCCGCGCGCTCCCAGCCGAGGAAGTGGGTTCGGAGCTCGGGAAGGATCGCCGCCGATCCTGCGTAGGCAGCGTCGACATGCAGCCAGGTGCCGGCAGCGGCGCAGCGGTCGGCGACCTCCGGCACCGGATCGACCGACGCCATGCCCGTCGTCCCGATGGTCGCGACGACGGCGCACGCGTCGTCGGTACGCATGAGATCGGGTCGCATCCGGAACTCGTCGTCGGTCGGAACCTTCTGCAGCTCGAGATCGAGCAGCCGCGCTGCTTTCTCGCCGACCGAGTGCGCATGCTCGGACACGACGAGCAGGCGCCGATCCGGCCGGAGGGCGCGCGCCGCGATGACCGCCGTGAGGAGTCCCGTCGACGCGGTGTCCTCGATGTGGCCGGCGAACTCGGGCGGAAGTCCGCTCAGCTGACGCAGCCAGTCGACCGTCAGCTCCTCGAGCTCCTGTAGCGCGGGAGACGTGCGCCACAGGATTCCGACCTGGTTGAGGCCGGCGATGAGCAGTTCCGCGAGCACGCCTGGCTCGGAACCCGTCGTCGCGAAGTACGCGAAGAAGCGAGGGCTCTGCCAGTGCGTGAGGCCCGGGGCAAGGATCGAGTCGAGGTCGGCGAGCACGGCCGAGAACGGCTCGGGCTCGTCCGGCGGCGAGGCGGGAAGCGCAGCGCGGATGTCGCCAGGCTCGACCTGCGAGAGCACGGGGAGATCGCGCACGCGCTCGAGGTACGACGCCACCCAGTCGACGGCCAAGGCGCCGTCCTCGCGAAAGGTCTCGCTCACTTCTTGCCGAGCTTCTGGATCTCACGCCAGGAGCGCGTGTTCAGGATCTGCTCCTTCGTGAGCCACGCGCGCCGCGCCTGCGCGACGCCGAGCTCCGCGTAGCCGAGCGCGCCGACCGAGTGCGCATCCGTCGTGATGGGGATCAGCACTCCGGCCTCACCGGCGAGGCGCGCGTGCGTGTCGCGCATGTCGAGCCGGTCGGGCTGCGAGTTGATCTCGAGCGCCGTTCCCGTCTCGACGGCGTGCGCGACGACCCGTTCGACATCGACCGACGCGCCCGCGCGCTTCAGCAGGCGACGGCCCGTGAGGTGCCCGATGCAGTCGACGTGCGGGTTGTCCATCACGCCGAGGATTCGCTCGGTCGGGATTGCGGTCGAACGACGTGTGGAGCGAGGCGACGACCCAGTCGAGCTGAGCGAGGTCGTCGTCGTCGACGTCGAGCGAGCCGTCGGCGCGGATGTTCGCCTCGATCCCCTTCAGCACCCGGAACGACTTCAGGCGGGAGTTGAGCTCGTCGATCTCCTCCCACTGCGCCTCGAGCCGCCCGTCGCGCAGGTAGTGCGAGTGGTCGGTGATGCACAGGAACTTGTAGCCGCGGCCCTTCGCCGTGAGCGCCATCTCCTCGAGCGAGCCCCGCGCATCCGTCGACCAGGTGGAGTGGCAGTGCATCTCGCCCGTGAGGTCGCCGACCTCCACGAGAGCGGGGAGCTCGCCGTCTCGCGCCGCCGCGATCTCGGCCGTCCCCTCGCGCAGCTCGGGCGCCGGCGTGCGGTACCCGAGGTACGCGTAGAGCTCGTCCTCGCTCGCGTGCGTGACGACCTCGCCGGTCTCGACGGTCGTGACGCCGTACTCCGAGATCGACAGTCCGCGGCGCTGAGCGTCCTCCCGCAGCACGATGTTGTGGTCCTTCGAGCCCGTGAAGTGCTGCAGCACGTTGCCGAAGCACTCCTCCGGCACGACGCGGAGATCGAAGCGAAGGGCGTCGTGCGCGACGACCGTCGCCTTCGTCTCGCCGCGCGCGACGACTTCCGCGACCCAGTCGCCGCTGCAGAACGCCTCGATGAGCGCCGTCGCGTCGCTCGAGGTCGCGATGAGGTCGAGATCGCGGACCGTCTCGCGGCGGCGCCGAACGCTTCCGGCCTCCGACACGGCGATCGCCGCGGGATGCTCCTGCAGCTCGGCGACGACACGTCGCACCGCCGGCAGCGCCGTCGCGAGGAGACGCCGCTCCTCGGTCTTGTCACCGACGCCGGCCTCGAGTGCCTTCAGGATCTTCTCCTCGCTCCGCGCACCCATCCCCGAGAGGTCGCGCAGCCTGCCCGCCTCCGCAGCGGTCTTCAGGCCGTCGAGCGACGTGATGCCGAGCTGCGTCCAGATCCGCGCGGCGGTCTTGGGCCCGACCCCGGGGAGCCGTAGGAAGTCGACGACCCCGGCCGGGACGAGCCCTCGACGCTTCGTCAGCGCGTGCATCTCTCCGTCCTCGACGACCTCGACGACCTTGTTCTCGATCGTCTTCCCGATCCCCGGAAGCTCCTTCGCCTTCCCGTCGAGCGCGAGCTCGGCGATCGGCAGCGGCGACTCCCTGATCCGCCCTGCGGCGCGCCGGTACGCGATGACCTTGAACGACGCCTCCTCGAGGATCTCCGAGAGGTCGGCCAGGAGGTCGAGCTGATCCGCCAGCTCGCCGTTGCGAGGCAACGTCTTGGGCATCCCGCGATGATACGGCGATGCCTCGCGCGGTCCTGTGCCTCCCGACGTACAACGAGCGGGAGAACCTCGAGCCGATGATCGCGGCGCTCGGCGCGGCGCTCGACACCTCGCAGGACCGCGTTCTCGTCATCGACGACGGCTCGCCGGACGGCACCGGGGAGATCGCGGATCGGCTCGCGTCGGAGCATTCGTGGGTCTCCGTGCTCCACCGCGACGACGAAGGAGGGGATCGGCCCGGCGTACGTCGCGGGGTTCCGTCAGGCGCTCGCGGAAGGTGCCGAGCTCGTCCTCGAGATGGACTGCGACTTCTCCCACGACCCCGCCGACGTCCCGCGGCTCATCGCGGCTGCGGAGGGCGCCGATCTCGTGCTCGGATCGCGCTACGCGCCGGGGGGTGGGACGGCGAACTGGGGTCTCGTAAGACGTTTCGTCTCTCGCGGCGGCTGCCTGTACGCGCAGGTCCTCCTCGGGATGCGCGTTCGCGACCTCACGGGCGGGTTCAAGTGCTTCCGGCGACAGACGCTCGAGGCCATCGACCTCGACGCGTTGTCGGCGCACGGCTACGCGTTCCAGATCGAGACGACCTACCGCGTGAAGCGCGCCGGCCTGCGGATCCAGGAGGTTCCGATCACGTTCGTCGAGCGACGCGCCGGAGCCTCGAAGATGACCGGCTCGATCGTCGCCGAGGCGATGTGGAAGGTTCCGTTGCTCCGGCTCCGCGCCCTCGTCGGCAAGCTGTAGACGTGGAGGAGGTCGGCGCCGCGACGTTCGAGGCCGAGGTGCTGGCATCGCCCGTTCCCGTCGTCGTCGACTTCTGGGCGCCGTGGTGCAAGCCATGCGACGCGATCGCGCCGCACCTCGAAAGCCTCGCCGCGGAGTGGGGCGAGCGAGCCCGGCTCGTGCGCGTGAACGTCGACGAAGAGCCGGGACTCTCCGCGACGGTACGGCGTTCTCTCGCTACCCACGGTGATCCTCTTCGCCGGCGGCGGAGCCGAAGGCAACCGTCTACGGCGCGCAGCCTCGAGCGCGATTCGAGCGCGAGTTCACTCCACACCTGTGACGGCTCTCGCGACCAGCTGGGCCGACTTGCTCGAAGGCGAGGAGATCGCGTACTCGGGGGTCGAGCCCTCGCGCGAGCCGACGCTCGAGCCGTTTCCCGACGACCTCGACCCTCGCGTCGCTTCCGCCCTCGTCGCGACGGGCGTCACGGCGCTCTTCCGGCACCAGGCCGAAGCGTGGGAAGCGGCACAGCGCGGCGAGAACGTGGTCGTCACCACGGGCACCGCGTCGGGGAAGTCGCTCGCGTTCAACCTTCCCGTCCTCGACGCGATCGCCCGCGATCCGAAGACCCGTGCGCTCTACCTCTACCCGACGAAGGCGCTCGCGCAGGATCAGGCCCGATCGCTTGCGGAGCTCCGGCTCAAGGGGCTCCGGCCCGCGATCTACGACGGCGACACGCCGCACGGAACGACGCTGGCAGATCCGCAAGTGGTCGAACGTCGTGCTCACGAACCCGGACATGCTCCACGTCGGCGTCCTCCCGCACCACGACCGCTGGGGAGACGTCCTCGCGAACCTGCGCTACGTCGTCGTCGACGAGGCGCACGTGTATCGCGGCGTGTTCGGCTCGCACGTCGCGAACGTCCTGCGGCGGCTGCGGCGGCTCGCGCGGATCTACGACGCCGAGCCGCAGTTCCTGCTCGCCTCCGCGACGATCGCGAACGCGGGCGAGCTTGCGCTCGAGCTGACCGGCGAGGCTGCAACCGTCGTCGACACGGACACCTCGGCGCGCGCCGAGCGCGAGGTCGTGATCTGGAATCCGCCGCTCCTGGACGCCGAGCTCGGGCTGCGCGCAAGCCCGCTCGGCGACGCGGCGCGGCTCCTCTCCCAGCTGACGTCGCGAGGACTGCGGACGATCTGCTTCGCGAAGAGCCGCAAGGCGGCCGAGCTGATCCACCGCTTCGCCGCCGAGCGCGTCGACACCGAGACTGCAGCTCGGCTCGCCCCGTATCGAGCCGGCTACACCGCCGAGCAGCGACGCGAGATCGAGCGGCGGCTCGTCGAGGGCGAGCTCCTCGGCGTGACCGCGACGGACGCGCTCGAGCTCGGGATCGACATCGGCCTCCTCGACTGCGCCATCTCGGTCGGCTTCCCGGGAACCGTCGCGTCGCTGCGGCAGCAGTGGGGACGCGCCGGGCAGGCGCGAGCGCGGGCTCGCGATCCTCGTCGCGTCGGACGACGCGCTCGACCAGTTCTTCGCGCGCGAGCCTGACGCACTTCTGTCGCGGCGGGTCGAGGCGGCGATCCTCGACCACGCCAACCCGAGGATCCTCGACCCGCACGTGCTCGCGGCCGCGTACGAGGCACCGATCGACTCGAAGGATTCCGAGACGCTCGGCAGCGAGGCACTGCGTCGCGCCGCCTCGCTGCCAGAGCTCGAGCACACGCCGGCCGGATACGTCTGGAAGGGCCGCGACTACCCCGCCGCCCGCGTATCGCTGCGCTCGGGCGACGCAGAGGCGTTCACCGTCGTCGAGGGCGAGACCGGGTCCCTCCTCGGGCTCGTCGAGCGCGACCGCGCGTACTCGACCGTCCACGAAGGCGCGGTCTACCTCCATCTCGGCGAGCAGTACCTCGTCGAAGCGCTGTCGCTCGAGGATCGCGTCGCGGTCGTCAGCCCGGCGCGCGTCGACTGGTACACGCAGGTGAAGAAGGAGTCGGAGACGACGATCGAGGAGTCGGTCAAGGCAGCCGAGCGGCTCGGCGTCGAGCTCCACTTCGGGCGCGTCTCCGTCACCGAGCAGGTCGTCGCCTACGCACGCAAGGCGGTGCGCGACGGCGCGACGATCGACGTCGTCCCGCTGCTCATGCCCGAGACGACCTTCGAGACGGAGGCCGTCTGGTTCTGCCCCGAGCCCGCCCAGCTCGAGGGCCTCGAGCAGATGCCGAAGCTCCTCGGAACCCTCCACGCCGCCGAGCACAGCCTCATCGCCCTGCTCCCGCTGTGGGCGATGTGCGACCGCTGGGACATCGGAGGCCTTTCGACGAACCTGCACTACCAGACGGGCCGCCCGACGATCTTCGTCTACGACGGCCACTCGGGCGGCGTCGGGATCACCGAGCGCGGCTTCGACCGCTTCCACGACTGGGTCGAGGACACGACGCGCCTCCTGCAGCGCTGTCCGTGCGCGGCAGGCTGCCCCTCGTGCGTGCAGAGCCCGAAGTGCGGGAACCTCAACGAGCCGCTGGACAAGGCGGGCGCACGAGCTCTCCTGGAGCGAATGCTTGCGTAGCGTGTCGATCTCGGAGGGCAGCGTTCGTCATACGGGATGCAAGCGACGAGAAGGAGGGCACGTGCAGTACATGGCACTGATCTACGGCGACCAGAATCGGTGGGCGTCGTTCTCGGACGAAGAGCGCACGGCCGCCTACGCGCTGTATCGCGCGTTCGGTGAGGAGGCCGCCGCGGCCGGCGTGCTCGTCGGCGGCAGCGAGCTCGCCTCGACGACGGACGCCACGACCGTCCGCGTCCGCGCCGACGAGACGCTCGTCACGGACGGCCCGTACGCCGAGGTGAAGGAAGCGCTCGGCGGCTACTACGTCCTCGAGTGCGCCTCGATGGACGAGGCGGTCGACTGGGCGGCGAGGATCCCCGGCGCCGAGCACGGCGCCGTCGAGGTGCGCCCCGTGTACGTCGACCCGGAGGAGGCTCAGCTGTGAACTACGCGATGCTGATCTACGACGACGACTCGACCTGGGCAGGTCTCCCCGAGGAGGAGCAGAAGGCGCTCCGCGCGGCAGAGATGCCGAAGTGGGTCGCACTCTTCGAGGAGCTCGGCAAGGCCGACCCGAACGTGTCGGGCAAGGAGCTCGACGGGCGGACGACCGCGAAGGTCGTTCGCGTCCGGAACGGCGAGCGCATCGTCACGGACGGCCCGTTCGCCGAGACGAAGGAGGTCGTCGGTGGCATCTTCCTCACGGAGCTTCCCGACCTCGACGAGGCGATCCGGCTCGCAGCGCTGATCCCGGCGGCCAAGCACCGGAGCCATCGAGATCCGCCCGGTTCTGCAATAACGACGGCATGCAGCTGGAGGTCGAGCGTGTCTTCCGCGAGGAATGGGGACGCGCCGTCGGCATCCTCACACGCGTCCTCGGCGATCTCGAGCTCGCCGAGGACGCCGTGCAGGATGCGTTCGCGACGGCGCTCGAGCGCTGGCCGCGCGAGGGTCTGCCGCACACGCCCGGCGCCTGGGTCGTCACGACCGCTCGCAATCGCGCCATCGATCGCATCCGCCGGGAGAAGGTGTTCCAGCGCAAGGCCGAGCTCATCGGGCGTCTCCAGGAGCTCCCTGCCGAGGAGGAGGACGTGAGCGCGATCCCCGACGAGCGGCTCGCCCTCGTCTTCACGTGCTGCCACCCGGCACTGGCGGCGGAGAGCCGGGTCGCGCTGACCCTGCGCGAGGTCGGCGGTCTGACCACGGGCGAGATCGCGCGGGCGTTCCTCGTCGCCGAGCCGGCGATGGCACAGCGGCTCGTCCGCGCGAAGCGGAAGATCCGCGGCGCAGGCATCCCGTTCCGGGTTCCGCCCGATCACCTCCTCCCCGAGCGTCTGCGCTCCGTCCTCGCCGTGCTCTACCTCGTGTTCAACGAGGGGTACGCAGCCACCGCGGGCTCCGACCTCGTGCGCGCCGACCTCTGCGAGGAGGCCATCCGGCTCGGAAAGCTCCTCGCCGTGCTCATGCCGGACGAGGCCGAGGTGCTCGGGCTGCTCGCGCTCATGCTGCTCCAGGACTCACGTCGCGCAGCGCGGGTCGGCCAGAGCGGCGAGATCGTCCTGCTCGAGGATCAGGACCGCTCGCTCTGGGATCGAGCGACGTATCGACGAGGGCCTGCGTGTCCTCGAGCGAGCCGTATCGCTGCGGCGGCCCGGCCCGTACCAGCTCCAGGCGGCGATCGCTGCGGCTCACGCCGAGGATCGGCCGAAGGCCGAGATCGTCTCGCTCTACGCCGCGCTCGTGGCGATGGATCCGTCGCCGGTCGTCGAGCTCAACCACGCCGTCGCGGTCGCGCTCGCTGGTGACGTCGAAGGCGGTCTCCTACTGCTGGACGGCGTCGAGGGGCTCGACGGGTACCACCTGCTCCACGCCGCGCGGGCAGATCTCTATCGACGTCTCGAGCGGCACGACGAAGCGGCGACGTCCTACCGGCGCGCACTGGAGCTGACCACGAACGAGTCGGAGAGCCGCTTCCTCGAGCAGCGTCTAGCCGAGGTTTCCTAGCGCGAGCTCGACCGCCTCGGCCGGAGTTGCCGCACGAACCGTCCCGTCCACCTGCGGCGCGCCGTCGAGCGCGACGACCGGACGACCGAGGCGGAGCGCGAGCGCCATCTCGGCGAGCGTGCCGTAGCTCCCCCCGATCGCGATCACCGCATCGCCGCTCGCGGCGACGGCGAGATTCCGCGCGTGGCCGATCCCCGTCACGACGACGTGATCGGCCCAGGGGTTCGCAGCAGCCCGCTCCTCGCCCGGGAGGATCGCGATCGTCGTCCCGTTCGCCGACTTCGCGCCGCGATGAGCTGCGGCCATCACCTCGTCGAGGCCGCCGGTGATCACCGTGCAGCCGCTCTCCGCGAGCAGGCGGCCGACCTCTTCGGCCGCAGCCTCCCACTCCGCTCCGCTCCCGATCACCGCCACCTGCCGCGCCATCGTGGTAAGCATGACCCGTGGAGCGACGCGAGGCACGTGGCGGCACACTCGTCCTGGGCGGAGGCTTCGCCGGGAGCTACGTCGCGCGGCTCCTCAAGCGCCGCGGCGCAACCATCGTCTCGCTCGAGAACTTCATGCTCTACACGCCGCTCCTGCCCGAAGCGGCCTCGGGGACGCTCGAGCCACGTCACGTGGTGGTCCCGCTCCGCGAGATGTGCCCGCACGCCGAGCTCGTCCTCGGCCACGTGCTGAGCCACGATCCCGAACGAAAGACGGTCGCCGTCGAATCGCTCGCGGGCGAGCTCGAGATCGGCTACGAGCGGCTCGTCGTCGCGCTCGGAGCGACCACGCGCACGTTTCCCGTGCCGGGGCTTGCTCGAGCATGGCGTCGGCTTCAAGGATCTCGCCGACGCGATCGCGCTGCGGAACCACGTGCTCCTCCAGCTCGAGCGTGCGTCGATCCATCCCGGACGATCCGGCCGAGCTCGGCTTCGTCTTCGTCGGCGCGGGCTACGCGGGCGTCGAAGCGCTCGCAGAGCTGCACGACATGACGCAGGCGGCGCTGCGGTCGTACCCCGGCCTCCGCGACGCACCTCAGCGCTGGGTGCTCGTGGACGCGGCGCCGAAGATCCTTCCCGAGATCCCTCGACGGCTCGGGGAGTACGCGTCGCGCCGGCTGGCGCGACGCGGGATCGAGATCCACGTCTCGACGACGCTGGAGTCGTACGACGGCAGTGAGGCCCTGCTCGCAGACGGCACGCGCGTGGCGGCGAGGACGCTGGTCTGGACGGCCGGCGTTCGCGCGAGCCCGCTCCTGGCGCAGCTCGGGCTCCCGCTCGACGAGCGCGGGCGTGTCGTCATCGACGAGACGCTCCGCGTCGAGGGAACCGACGGACGTGTGGGCGCTCGGCGACTGCGCGGCGGTCAAGAACTGCAAGACGCCGGGCACCGTCGATCCGCCGACGTGTCAGCACGCGCTGCGCCAGGCACGCAGGCTCGCGAAGAACCTGACCGGCGATCCAAAGCCGTACGGGTACCGCATGCTCGGCCAGGTCGCGACGCTCGGCCGCTTCAAGGGGATCGCGGAGCTTCCGGGCGTCCACCTCTGGGGCTTTCCCGGCTGGTTCGTGACGCGGACGTACCACCTGTACCAGCTGCCGCTGCTCACCCGAAAGCTCCGCGTCGTCGTCGACTGGACGGTGGCGCTCTTCTTCCGCCGCGACATCGTCGAGCTCTCGATGCTCGGGCATCCGCGAAGAAGCTGAGCGACTAACGCAGCGACTTCAGCGCGGCCTTCAGCGACTGCTTGCCGGCGAGCGCGCCGGCGTAGAGATCGCCGATGACGCGCGACACGGTCGAGCACCGCCTCCATCGTGAACCCCAGCGGGTCGAGCCCTGCGCTTCACCTCGTCCCAGCCGAGCGGCGTCGACACGGGAGCTCCCGCCCGAGGTCGCACCGAGTACACCGTCGCGTTCGTCCTGCCCGGCCCGTTCTGGTTCGCATCCACGAGGACTCCGCGACGCTTCTGCTTCGTCCACTCCGTCGTCGCGAGCCCCGGGTGTGCGCGGGCGAGCGCGCCGGCGACGATCCCGGCGAACTCACGCACCTCCTCGAACGTATGGCGTCGTGCGATCGGGACGAGCACGTGGATCCCGCGCGACCCGGACGTCTTCGGATAGCTCTCGAGCTCGAGCAGGTCGAGCGTCGCCCTCACGAGCTGCGCGACCTCGATCACCTCCTCGAACCCGGAGCCCTCCGACGGGTCGAGATCGAACATCACCCAGTCGGGCCGCTCGGGCTTGTCCACGCGGGACGCCCACGTGTGCAGGTCGATGCAGCCCATGTTCGCCATCCAGAGGAGCGCCAGATCGTCGTTCACGACCGCGTACTCGACGATCCGCTTCTCGCCGTCGCGGGTCGACGCGGGGAACGGCGCGCGCTCGATCCAGTCGGGCATGTGCGACGGCGCGTTCTTCTGGAAGAAGTTCTTGCCCTGCCAGCCGTCGGGGTAGCGCTTCATCGTGAACGGCCTGCCGCGCAGGTGCGGGACGAGCACCTCGGCGACGTCGCGGTAGTACGCGATGAGATCGCCCTTCGTGATCCCGAGCTCGGGCCAGAACGGCTTGTCGACGTTCGAGAAGCGGAGCTCTCGCCGCCCGCGCTTGATCAGCGGCGGCAGCGACACGCGCTCTGGTCGAACGTCGGAGGCCGTCCGGTCCTCACGAAGTCGGAGATACGAGGGGGCTCGCAGACGTCCTTCGTGCGTCCACTCGGCGAACTCGACCTCGGCCACGAGGTCGGGCTCGACCCAGGTGATGTCCGAGCGGCGGACCCGCGGCATCTTCGGAACCTCTGCGAAGGGCGAATCAGCGCGCTCGAGCGGTGCGAGCAGAGCGCGGAGACGCTCGATCTCGTCGTCGGAGAAGCCCGTCCCGACGTTTCCCGCCCAGCGCAGCTCACCCGCGTCCTGTACCCCCGCGACGAGCGCGCCGAACCCTCCGGTTCGGCGTCCCTGACCGCGCGTGTACCCGGCGATCACCACCTCTTGCGTCTGGCGGAGCTTCAGCTTCTGCCAGTCGGGCGAGCGCCGGCCGGGCCGATAGGGCGAACCCACCTGCTTGGCGACGACGCCTTCGAGCTCCTGTTGGCGCGCGGCCTCGAGGAGCGCCTCCCCGTCGTCGAACTGCGGCGAGACGAGCACTCCGGCGCTCCGCCCGACGAGCTGCTCGAGACGCTTGCGCCGGGCGGTGAGCGGCTCGTCGATGACTTGCTCGGACTCGACCTCGAGGAGGTCGAAGAGAACGAGGACTGACGTGCCGCCGCCGTCTTGAAGGAGCGAGAAGCGCGAGCGGCCGCTCTCGTCCAACGCGCAGATCTCACCGTCGAGCACGGCGTCGGAGGAGCGGATCGCGAGGGTCGCAGCGCGCGCGACGTCACGAAATCGGCCTGTCAGGTCGTTGCCGTTACGGCTCGTGAGCGTCACTTCTCCGCCGGCAACCGTCACGATCGCGCGGAAGCCGTCCCACTTCGGCTCGTAGATCCAGCCTTCGCCCACGGGGAGCACGTCGGCCGACGCGGCGAGCATCGGCTGGTAGGTCGCTCCTGCCGCGCTGCCGTCCTTCCGCAGGAGAAGCCAGTTCTTCGGATCGCCGTCGAGGTGCGCCGGCACGAGCGTCCAGACGCCGTCGAGGCGCTCGCCGTCCAGCTTGACGGTCAGCCCGCCGTCGCGCTTCTCCTCGAGGAGCTCGTACGTCCCGCGATCCCAGATCTCGACCGTGCCGGCGCCGTACTGCCCGGCAGGGATCGTGCCCTCGAAGTCGCCGTATTCGAGCGGGTGATCCTCCACGTGCACCGCGAGGTGACGCTCACCGCGTCGGAGCGGCACTCCCTTCGGCACTGCCCAGCTCGCGAGCGCGCCGTCGCGCTCGAGCCGAAAGTCGTAGTGAAGGCGTCGCGCATCGTGTCGCTGAATCACGAATCGGAGCTCCGCGCCCGTCCGCCGCGGCTCCCCGAACGGCTCCGGCGTCTTCCCGGGACGACGCTTGCGCCGGTACTCGTCGAGGCTCACCTGTGGATTGTCGCCCGAAACGCAACACGTTCTTTACCAACAGGCTGCAAGATGACCCTTTTCCCTGCTCAGGCCGTATTACGGGCAGGGGATAAGCCTGTGGAAGGTGGGGAAAACGTCAGGTGGAGGCCAGCACGCCCATGACGCGGTACTTCGCGCGCCGCCGGCGGCGCCGTTCGTCGGGCTCGAGCGACTCGATCTCCTCGAATGCAGCGAGAATGGCCTGCTCGAGGAGCCGCGCGGCGGCATCGGGGTTGCCGTGAGCTCCGCCCACGGGCTCCGCGACGATCGCGTCCACGACGCCGAGCTCCAGGCAGTGTGCGGCATCCGGCTTGAACGCTGCGGCGGCCTTTCGCGCCTCGCCCGCGTCGCGCCAGAGGATCGCTGCGCAGCCCTCCGGTGAGATGACCGAGTAGATCGCGTTCTCCTGCATCACCACGCGATCGGCGACGGCGATCGCGACCGCGCCGCCCGAGCCACCCTCTCCGATGACGCACGCGACGGTCGGAACGCTCAACCGCACCATCGCGGCCTGCGAGCGCGCGATCGCGCCACCCTGCCCGTGCTGCTCGGCCGCGACTCCCGGATAGGCGCCCGGAGTGTCGACCATCGTCACGAGCGGGAAGCCGTGCCTCCCCGCGAGCGCCATGGCGCGCATCGCCTTCCGATACCCCTCCGGATAGGCCATGCCGAAGTTCCGATTGGCCCGCTCCTTGATGTCGCGCCCCTTCTGGTGGCCGATGAGGACGACCGTCCGGCCGTCGAGCTTCCCGAGACCGGTCACGAGCGCTGGATCGTCTGCTCGGCCGCGATCGCCGTGGAGCTCGAAGAAGTCGTCGAAGATCCGCTCGACGTAGTCGAGCGTGTACGGCCGGTCGGGATGCCGCGCGAGCTCGACCGACTGCCAGATCTCCTCGGCGGTCGGATCGGCGCGAAGCTGGTCGAGCTGATCCTGCAGCCGCGCCAGCTCGCCCGAGAGCTTCGTGCCGCGCAGGAGCTTCATGCCGCCGAGCTTACTGAGGCGCTCGCGCAGCCGCATCTCCGCTTCGCTTGCCATCAGGTGCGTTCGAACAGGCGCAGGAGCTGCGCCAGCGTCGCTCGCAGCTCGGCGCGCGGGACGATCCCGTCGAGGTGGCCGTAGCGGTAGTTGGACTCGGCGAGGCCGAAGTCGTCCGGGAGCTTCTCGCGGGTCGTCTGCGAGACGACGCGCGGGCCTGCGAAGGACATGAGCGCGCCGGGTTCCGCGAGCACGACGTCGCCGAGGCTCGCGAAGCTCGCCAGCACGCCGCCCGTCGTCGGGTGCGTGAGAACCGAGAGCATCGCTCCGCCGGACTCGTGCAGCTCGTCGATCGCGCAGATCGTCTTCGGGAGCTGCATGAGAGCGAGGATCCCCTCCTGCATGCGAGCGCCGCCGGACGCGGCGACGGACACGAGTGGCACTTCGTTCTCCGTGGCACGCTCGCACGAGCGCACGAACTTCTCTCCCACGACGCTGCCCATGGACCCGCCCATGAAGTCGAAGTCCATGACCGCCAGGTCGCACTGCTGACCTTCGATCTCAGCTGCTCCGCAGACGATGGCGTCACCGAGCCCCGTCTCGATCTCGGCTTCGACGAGCCGCTCCGCGTACGGGCGCAGGTCGAAGAAGTCGAGTGGATCCGCGGAGCGCAGCTCCGCATCGGCTTCCACGAAGGACCCCGGATCGACGAGCTGGTCGATCCGATCGCGGGCGCCGACACGGAAGTGATGGCCGCACTGCGGGCAGACGCGGAGCGTCTGCTCGAGCTCGTCGTCTCGGTAGTGCGAGCCGCAGCCCGGGCACGTGTTCGGATGAGCCTTGCCCTGCAGCGGGCTCGTCCGGGCGCTTGCTCTCGACCTCGACGTCGACGCGACCTTGCCCGGAAGACATGCGGTGGATACTCGAGTGCGCGCCGGGGTCTCAGAAGCCAGCCGCTGCGAGCATCCTCGCGGCGAGAGCAGCATTCCGCTCGGTCGCGAGGAACCCGGTGACGCCGATGCCGGCGAGCGTGGTTCGCCCGGCGATGCTCTCGAGAAGGTCTTCGATCTCGTCGGCCGAGGGGCCGTCCGGCTCGGCGATGAGAACGTCGACCTCGCTCGGGTCGAGCACATCGAGGTCGAGCGCGACATAGGTGGCGTCGACCCCTGCCAGTGCACGGTCGAGAGAGTCGTCGATCCCGGTCGCCGCCAGGAACTCGGCCTCGGGCGGATCGAGGCTTCGTGCCCCCACGAGTGCGGCGTCCTCGGCACGGACGAGACCTCCGTCGAGAATCATGCGAAACGGCATTCCCCACTGATTTCCGGACGGCGACGTCTCGGGCGTGTTGAGGTCGCCGTGAGCGTCGATCCAGACGATGCCGAGGCGGTCGACTCGTTGCGAGACACCTCTCGCACGCTCCCACGTGGGTGCAGCAGCAGCCACCGACCACGATCGGCCGGGCGGCGAGCGAGTCGGCCACGGCTGCCGTCTGCTCCTCGAGCGTGTCGCGCTCGACGACGGCGACCTCCGGATACGGAAGCGCGATCCGCGCGCCTTCGGCCATGGCCTCGCCGCCGGATCCCCACGCCGCAGGCACGCGCACCATCCCTGCCGAGAAGGTGCTCCCACAGCTGTGGCACTCGTATCCGTCGCCGATCGCCACCGCCGTGAACGTCCGGCAGTTCGGACAGCGCGCGCGCAGCGAGCTCACGCGACGGACTTCTCGTAGATACCGGCGTCGACAGGAACCCGCATGCGACTACTTCGGTACGAGCTCGTCGAGCGCGTCCGCAAGCTCGCCGACGCCGGGAAGCGTCGCATTCGGACGAGGGTCGTCGGGCTCGCCGAGCCGGTTGATCCAGATCGACGGGATGCCGAGCTCTGTCGCGGGCTCGATGTCGTGGAAGAGGCTCTGCGCGACGTGGACGTGGCCGCGCCGATCGGCGCCCGTGGTCTCGTAGAAGACCTCCCAGTGCTTGTGAGCCGGCTTGTACGAGCCGATCTCGCCGGCGACGATGGCGAGCTCGAAGGGGACGCCGAGCGCTTCGATCGAGGCGTCGATCAGGTCGCGATCGGTGTTCGAGAGGATCCCGAGCTTCCAGCCGCGCCCGTGGGCCTCGGTCAGGCCGGGTCGCACGTCGTCGAAGACCGGCCACGTCGGGAAGAGAGTGCGCCAGCGCGCTCGTCTCGCCCTCGGGAAGCGTCAGGCCGGTCTCGGCAGCGAGGGCCTCGAGCGCGATCGTCAGCACCTCGCGGTACGAAATCCCAGGGCTCGCTGCCTGGATCTTCGGCTCGAGCTCGTGGTAGCGAACGAGAAGCTCCGTCGGCAAGCTCGACCCCGAAGAGCATCTCGAGCTCGGCGTGGATCCCGGCGTTCCAGTCGACGAGCGTCCCGTAGCAGTCGAAGGTTGCCCAGCGCTCCACGCCCCAAGCCTATTCTGCTCGCCGTGATCGAGATCCGCGCAATGCTGGAGAGCGACTGGCCCGAGGTCGCGGCGATCTTCGTCGAGGGGATCGCAACGCGCGCTGCCACATTCGAGACGGAGCCTCCCGACTACGACGCGTTCGCTGCGAGCCACCACCCCGAGCACCGGCTCGTCGCTGTCGAGAACGGCCGTGTCGTCGGCTGGGTCGGCCTCGCTCCGACGTCGTCGCGCGCGTGCTACGCCGGGGTCGCCGAGAGCTCCGTCTACGTCGCGGAGAGCGCGCGCGGCCGCGGAGTCGGACACGCTCTCATGGAGGCCCTGATCGCGGGCGCCGGGGCCGGCGGGATCTGGACGATTCAGGCGGGCATGTTCCCCGAGAACGCTCCGAGCCTCGCGCTCCACGAGCGCCTCGGATTCCGTCTCGTCGGGCGCTTCGAGCGGATCGCGCAGCTCGACGGCGTCTGGCGCGACACCGTCCTGCTCGAGCTTCGACTGTAGAACCTAGCCGCTTCGTCCCAGCGGCGAAAGACCACACAGGCGTTGTGGCCGCCGAAACCGAACGAGTTGGACACTCCGACCTCGACCTGCTGCTGACGCGCCTCGTTCGGGATGTAGTCGAGGTCGCAGGTGGGGTCCGGAACCTCGTAGTTGATCGTCGGTGGGAGCACCCCTCGCTGCACGGCGAAGATCGTGAAGATGGCCTCGACCGCTCCCGCGGCGCCGAGACAATGCCCCGTCGCGCCCTTCGTCGACGAGACCGGGGTCGCGAACGCCTTCTCCTCGCCGAGGGCCAGCTTGAGCACACGCGTCTCGGAGGAATCGCCCAGCGGCGTCGACGTGCCGTGTGCGTTGACGTACCCCACGTCGTCGGGCGAGATCCCGGCGTCGGCGAATGCCATCTTCATCGCCCGCGCAGGATTGGTGCCGCTCGGATCGGGCTCCGTGACATGCGTCGCGTCCGACGACACGCCGTAGCCGAGCAGCTCCGCGTAGATCTTCGCGCCGCGCGCACGCGCATGCTCGAGCTCCTCCAGGACGACCACGGCGGCGGCCTCCCCCATGACGAACCCGTCGCGGCCGGAGTCGAACGGCCGCGAGGCGGCTTCCGGGTCGTCGTTTCGCTGCGAGAGCGCGCGCATGGCGCTGAAACCCGCGATCCCGACGTGCGTGACAGGCGCCTCGGTTCCTCCGCAGAGCATGACCTCGGCGCGGCCGAGGCGAATCGCGTCCAGCCCGTCCCCGATCGCCATGTTCGATGCCGCGCAGGCGGTGCACTCGGCAGCGAGCGGCCCTTGCGCCCCCAGCTCCATCGACACCCAGGCCGCCGCCATGTTGGGGATGATCTGGACGATGGCGAGGGGGCTCGTCCTGTCGGGACCTCGCTCGATGAGCCTCCTGACACAGTCCTCGAATGCGGTGAGGCCCCCGATCCCGGTGGCAATGGCCGCGCCGACGCGGTCGGGCTCGTCCGCGATGACGATCCCGCTGTCTCGCCTCTGCCATCCGCGCCGCCGAGAGAGCGAACTGCGAGAACGTGTCCATCCGCCGCGCTTGCTTTCGGTCGATCCACGTCGTCGGGTCGTAGTCCTTCAGCTCACAGGCGAACTGCACCGCGTACTCGGCTCGGGTCGAAGCGTGTGATCGGCCCCGCGCCGGACTCTCCCGCGACGAGGCTCGTCCACGTCGACTCGGCATCGCTCCCCAGAGGCGAGACCATTCCCACCCCGGTGATGACGACCCGACGGCGTCCGTTCGGCGTGCTGTCTGCCATTCGCTACATCCCCAATCCGCCGTCGACGAGCAAGACCGCACCCGTGATGAAGGCGGCCTCGTCCGAGCACAGGAACCGAACCGCGCCGGCGACGTCGTCCGGCTCGCCGAGGCGGCCGAGCGGCGTCGCCTGAAGCATCGCACCCGTGGCCTCCTCGGGAAGGACGTCCGTGAGCTGCGTCTTCACGTATCCGGGAACGACCACGTTCGCGCGGACGTTCCGGCTGCCGAGCTCGCGCGCGAGCGACTTCGTGAAGCCGATGATCCCGGCCTTCGACGCCGCGTAGTTCGTCTGCCCCCAGTTGCCGTGGATGCCGACGATCGACGAGATGTTCACGACGGTTCCGCCTCGCTTCTTCATCATCCCCCGCGCCGCCGCGCGGCACGTGTAGAAGCACGACGCGAGATTCGTGTCGATCACGGTGTTCCAGTCGTCGTCCGACATGCGCACCAGCAGCCCGTCGCGCGTCACACCCGCGTTGTTGACGAGGATGTCGACGTCTCCTGCCTCCTCGACGAGCGCCCGTGCCGACTCGGGGTCGGAGACGTCCGCGTGGACGGCGCGGCCTCCGATCTCGGCCGCCAGCGACTCAGCCTCCTCGACTCCCGTGCGGTACGAGAGCGTGACCGACGCACCCGCTGCTGCGAGCTCGGTCGCGATCGACCGGCCGATCCCGCGCGAGGCGCCCGTGACGAGGGCCGTGCGGCCTTCGAGCGAGCAGAAGGTCACCGAGCGAGAGCTTCCTGCGCCCGCTCCAGGCTCTCGAGCGAGTTGACGGACATCGTCTTCACGCCGCGGTCGATCCGCTTGACGAGGCCCGACAGCACGTTCCCCGGCCCCACTTCGACGAAGGTCGTCGCGCCCGTGCGAATGAGCTCGGTCGCTGCCTGCGTGAACCGCACCGGACCGGTGAGCTGATCCACGAGGAGCGCCGCGATCTTCTGCGCGGGCTCGATCTTCGCGGTCACGGTCGACATGAACGGCGAGAGTGGCTCCGTGAAGCGCACGCGCTCGAGCGCGGGACGCAGCCGATCGGCCGCCTTCGCGACGAGCGGACTGTGGAACGCGCCCGAGACCTTCAGCATCACCGCTCGTCGGGCGCCGAGGCTTGCGGCCTCGGCGCAGCACTCCTCGACTGCTTCGTGCTCGCCGGAGACGACGATCTGGCCCGGGCAGTTGTAGTTCGCCGGCCACACGCCGACGATCCTGCGGCAGAGCTTCTCGACCTCCTCGTCCGCGAGCCCGAGGATCGCTGCCATCGCTCCCGGCCGTTGTCGAGCCGCTTCCGCCATCGCGAGGCCGCGCTCGCGCACGAGACCGATCGCGGCGCCCGTCTCCAGCGAGCCGGCGGCAGCCAGCGCCGCGAACTCGCCGACCGAGTGCCCGACGACGACGTCCGGCTCGAGACCGCGCTCGCGCATCGCGGCGAGGATCGCGAGGCTCGTCGCGACGAGCGCGGGCTGCTGAATCTCCGTCTCGACGAGCTGGTCGAGCGGAGTCGAGAAGCAGAGAGCCTCGAGATCGAGCCCCGTGGCCTCCGATCCGACGCGATACACGTCGCGGGCGACAGGGAACGCCTCGGCGATCTCGCGGCCCATGCCTTCCTCGAGCGACCCCTGGCCGGGGAAGCAGAACGCGACCTTGGTCATCAGGGCCTCCCGTTCGTCCATTCGATGAGCGCCGAGCCCCACGTGAGGCCCGCCCCCATCCCTGTCATCAAAACCAGCGCCCCGTCCTGGAGCCGCCCCTCGGCGCGCGCGTCGGCGAGCGCGAGAGGGATCGAGCCGGATGAGGTGTTTCCAAAGCGATCGACGTTCACGATTGTCTTCTCCGCGGGGATGCCGAGCTTAGCGACCGCGTAGTCGATGATCCGCTTGTTCGCCTGGTGCGGAACGTAGACGTCGACGTCGTCGACCGTCTTGCCGCACTCCGCGAGGATGTCGCCCGCCGACGAGACCATGACGCGCGTCGCGAACTTGAAGACCTCGCGGCCGTTCATCTTCACGTACGAATCGGGGTTCTCGAAGTGCCTCGAGCCCGATCCCGGATACCAGAGGTACTCGCCGCCGCCGCCGTCCGCACCGAGCTCGAACCCGAGGAAGCCGCCGTGGTCCACGGGCTCCATGACGACGGCACCCGCGCCGTCGCCGAACAGGACGAGCGTCGAGCGATCCTCCCAGTCGAGGATCTTCGAGAGCACATCTCCCCCCACGACGAGTGCTCGCCGGGAGAGGCCCGATGCGAGCATCGCGTACGCCTGTGCGACCGCGTACACGAAGCCCGTACACCCCGCGAGGAGGTCGTACGCGGCCGCACGCGGCATCCCGAGCCGGTCCGCGAGGATCGCCGACGAGGTCGGGAACATCATGTCGGGCGTGACCGTGGCACAGACGAGGAGGTCGACGTCGGCCGCGTCGACGCCGGCGTCTTCGAGCGCTGCGCGCGCGGCAGGCAGCGCGATGTCGGTGAGCGCCTCGTCCGGGGCGGCAATGCGGCGTTCCCGGATTCCGGTGCGCTCACGGATCCACTCGTCGGAGGTCTCGACGATGGTCGACAGCTCCTCGTTCGTCATCACCTTCTCGGGGACGTGGACGCCGAGGCCCGTGATCCCGATCCGGACGCCCTGGGCCACTCCGAGCATCAGCGCTCCACCGCGAACGTCAGCGTGCCGCGCGCGGCAAGCGCATCGCCGACATGGGCGGTCGCCTTGCCGCGCCCGATCGGCCCGCGCACCGTGTCGATCTCACACGTGAGCGTGAGCACCTCGCCCGGCTCGACGACGCGCTTGAAGCGGCAGTCGTCGATTCCCGCGAAGAACGCGATCTTGCCGCGGTTCTCCTCCTCCACGAGAACCGCGATCGCGCCCGTCTGCGCCATCGCCTCGACGATGAGCACGCCGGGCATGACCGGGCGGGCCGGAAAGTGGCCCGCGAACCACCAGTCGTCCGCGTTCACGTTGCGCCGAGCGACCACGCGGCGGCCGGGCTCGAGCTCCGTCACCTCGTCGATCAGGAGGAACGGGTCGCGGTGCGGGAGGATCGACTCGATGACGTCCTTCCCGAACGGAACGGCAGGGGTCTGCACGGGGCGAGTCTACTCGCCGCATCCCCGCCCTAATCGCGGCGGATGCGCACTGCCGGGCCGCTCGAGTTCCCGGCCGCGTCCCAGGCCACGACTCGAACGCGGGTAGCCGGACCGGCCCAGGGAATGCGCACGACGCCGGCACGCTTCACCTCGCGCCGGACCGCCTGGCCGTCGATGACGAGCGTCAGAACCGAGGGCTCGCTGACGCTGACCTTGAGGCCCTCGTCCGGGAGGATGCGGACACGCGGTGGCGTCGAGTCGGCGAGGAAGGGAACGCCGAACGAGATCGCTCCGACTTCGCCGCTGGCTTCCACGACGGCCGTGTACTCGCCGTCGCGCAAGCGGCCCTGCCCCGCGCGCACCGTCCCACACGAAGCGCTGCGTCCCGGGCAGATAGCTCGCCAGCAGCGGGCTCGCAACCCACCGTCCTTCACGCTCGACGCGGATGCGCACGTCCGCGGGAGCGGTGAGCGCGAACGTCAGCGTGAGGCGATCCTTGCGGCCGTCGCCGTTGGGCGAGAACGCCAGCGGCGCAACGGACACGAGGCCGAGCGTGCGGTTCACGCTCAGCGGGATCAGCTTCTGAACCGAGACCCCGGTCGCCGTTCCGGCGGTGACGACGACGTTGTACGTGCCGTCGGGAAGCGCGTCGCCGTCGAGCTCGAGCGTGTGCTCTCCCGCCCCCGTCCACACGCGATCGACGACGGTCGCAACGACACCGCCGATCGCATCCGTGATCTGGATCGTCACGTTCGCCGAAGCCGAGAGGCTGTACGTCAGCGTCGTCGCCGTCAGCCTGCCCATCGCCGTTCGGACTGATCGCCCCGGGTTCGGCAGCGAGAGTCCCGATCGCGAGCGGCGCCGCGCCGCCGCCAGCACGCAGCGTTCCCGAAGCCGGGCGTGCCGCTCCGGCCGAGATCGTCCACGTGTACGAACCCGCCGGGGCTCCGGCCGACTCCCACGTCCAGTCGACGGCCGTCCCCGTGCCGCCGCCACGAGCGGCCTCGGCTCCGCTCGCGCCCTTGAAGGCGACCGTCCAGCTCTGTGGCTGAGAGAGCCTCGCCCTGACGCGGATCGACGATCCGCTCACCGCTGCCTTCGGCTCGAAGATCTTCACGCCACCCACGGCCCGCGCCGATGCGGCGATCGCGCCGAGACGCCCGTACAGGACATCGCCCGGGCACGCGGTGAACCCCGTGTCGCGGTGACCGGAGACGCCGTTCAAGAGCACCGGAACGCCGGTCGGGTACCGATCGCTGCCGCCCGAGATGAACGTGAGAAATGCGGTCGGATCGACGTGTGCGACATCGAGACGCCACGCGATGAGCCGTGCGATGGCGTCCTGCGCGGCTGCCGACGGGGGCACGTCTTCGTACGTTCCGAGGAGCGCGACACCGACGGAGCCCGGTGTTGAACCCCTGCGCATGCGCGCCCACGACGTTGCGGTCGACGCCGCCGAACCGGCCCTCGTAGACCGTCCCGAAGCGGTCGACGAGAAAGTTGTAGCCGATGTCGTTCCAGCCGTTCCCCTGCACGTGGAAGAGCTGGATCCCCTTCACGATCGCGGCCGCTTCCGCTCGCGAGTAGCCGTTGCGACCCGCGGTGTGGTGGACGATCGCGAAGCGGACACCTGTCGCGTAGCTCGGCGGGCCACGACGAATCCTCTCGTCCGCACCCCACGTCGAGCGCGGCACGATCGGCGGCGTCACGGTCGCGGCCGGCGCTCGCAGCGGGATGAGCGTCTCCGGGCTCCACACCAGGTGCGCCTTGATCCTCGTCACGTCTCCGATCGCACGTGCCTGGATGCGATCCGACTCGCCGACCCACCACGGGTTGCCGAGACGCCATCCTTTCGCCCTCTGCTCCCGCGACCTCGGATCCGGGCCGTCCTCCGGCTCGGGAGCACCCACCCGCCACGGGCTCCACTGCCCGTCCTTCGAGTGGGTACGGAAGAGGACCTTTCCGGAGCCCCGCCAGTGCACCCCGGCGAGCGTGAACCGCGAGACGGCTTCTCGCGCGCCTCGAACGCGCGCTCGCCGACCCGCTCGAGCTCGACCGTCGTGACGCGCGCACCCGTCGCGGCCTGCACGGAAGGGACCGCTCCGAGCGCGGCAAGAGCAACCGTGATGAGGAGCAGGAGACGGCGCACGGGGCTTCCAGGGTGACCCGTGCGCAGTTCGCGGGCAAGGGTGGAGAACCTGCGCAGATAGAATCCTTACACCGGTGCCAGGCACTCGTTTGCGGGGAGTTCTCGCCGTCTCGCTCGTCGTCGGAGCGCTTGCGGCGGCCCCGGCCGTTCTCGCGCAGGACGGCACACCCCGCGTTCTCGCAGTGCATCTCGCGAACGACATCAACCCGGTCACGCAGGAGTTCGTCGACGACGCGGTCGACCGCGCCGAGGAAGGCGAGTACGCAGCGATGGTGCTCGTGCTCGACACTCCCGGAGGGCTCGCGTCGTCGATGCGCGGGATCGTCAAGCGCTTCCTCGCCTCGGAGGTGCCCGTCGTCGTCTACGTCGCGCCCCCGGGATCGAGCGCGGACTCCGCCGGTGCCGTCATCGCCATGGCCGCCGACATCGCCGCCATGGCGCCACAGACGAACATCGGCTCGTCCACACCGATCTCGCTGGGTGGCGAGGACATCTCCGAGGATCTCCGGCGCAAGATCATCAACGACGCCGCCGCGTACGTCGGCGAGCTCGCCCGCGAGCACGATCGGAACGTCGAAGCGGCCAGAGACATGGTCACGGAGGCGTCGAACTACGGTGCGCGGGAGGCGAAGCGCATCGGCCTGGTCGAAGTGATCGCGCCGACGCTGCCCGCGCTGCTCGACGAGATCGACGGCATGAAGACGGTGCCGAAGGGGTTCGTCCTCGAGACCGCGGGTGCGCAGATCGAGGACGTCGAGATGAGCTTCTGGCAGCGCGCCCGCGACTTCCTCGTCGACCCGAACCTCATCACGCTGATGCTCTCGATCGGTCTCATCGGGATCGTCGTCGAGCTGTGGAACCCCGGCCTCGTGTTCCCCGGCACGGTCGGCGCGATCTCGCTGATCCTCGGCCTCTACGGCCTGCAGGTTCTCCCGGTCTCGCTCGCAGGGCTGCTGCTGATGCTCCTCGCCGCGGCCTTCTTCATAGCCGAGGCCTTCGTGCCGACGCACGGTGCGCTCTCGGTCGCGGGCGCGATCATGTTCGTCCTCGGTGCGCTGATCCTCTTCGATCCGGCCGGCGACGCTTATCAGGTCTCGATGCCGGTCGCGATCGGCATCGCCGCCGGGCTAGCGCTTCTCCTCGGTTTCGCAATGACGCGGGCGCTCCGTGCGGCGCGAGCTCCGGTCGCGGTGGGCGTACACGGGATGGTGGGCAACGAGGCCGTGGTTCGTGGCAACGGGATGGTGCAGGTGAACGGGGAGCTCTGGCGCGCGCGCAGCGCCGGCGGTGAGACGCTCGTCCTCGGCGAGCACGTCCGCGTCGAGGAGGTCGAGGATGACCTCCGGCTCGTCGTAGGATCCATGTCGACACCAACCGGGAAGGAACCCGACTGATGAACGTGTCCGCCGGCCTGATCGTGCTCGTCGTAGTCCTCGTTCTCGCTCTGCTCTTCCTCTTCGCGGCGGTCAAGATCGCGCGGGAGTACGAGCGCGGCGTCATCTTCCGACTCGGCCGGCTGCTTCCGACCCCCAAGGGCCCGGGTCTCTTCCTGCTCATCCCGATCGTCGACCGGATGGTCAAGGTCGACCTGCGCACCGTGACGCTGAACGTCCCGCCGCAGGAGGTCATCACGAAGGACAACGTCCCCGTTCGCGTCAACGCCGTCGCGTACTTCCGCATCGTCGACCCGAACAACGCGATCACGCAGGTCGAGAACTACATGGTCGCG
This sequence comes from uncultured Gaiellaceae bacterium, assembly GCA_963744285.1. Lineage (GTDB taxonomy): Bacteria > Actinomycetota > Thermoleophilia > Gaiellales > Gaiellaceae > GMQP-bins7. The sequence goes on from CAVUTA010000014.1 coordinate 38,876, forward strand.
ACCTCGCAGATCGCACAGACGACGCTGCGGTCGGTGCTCGGCCAGCACGTGCTCGACGAGCTCCTCTCCGAGCGCGACAAGATCAACGCGATCCTGCAGGCGATCATCGACGAGGCGACCTCACCGTGGGGGATCAAGGTCTCGGTCGTCGAGGTGAAGGACGTCGAGATCCCGGCGAGCATGCAACGTGCGATGGCGCGTCAGGCCGAGGCCGAGCGCGAGCGGCGCGCGAAGGTCATCTCCGCCGAGGGCGAGTACCAGGCCTCCGAGCGGCTGAAGGACGCTGCGGCGGTCATGTCGCAGGAGCCGATCACCGTGCAGCTGCGCTACCTCCAGACGCTCCTCGAGATCGGGGCGTCGAACAACTCGACGATCGTCTTCCCGATACCGATCGACCTGCTCACCGCCCTCTCGAAGCTGGCGGGCGCAGGCGACGATCAGTCCTGAGGCTCGTCCGGCTACCGGCTCGGCGTCGGGCAGCGGATCGCTTGAGATCGGCTCGCCGAGCTCGATCTCGTCCACGTCGTCGTCCGACCCGACGACGGGAGCGAGCGTTGCGACCTGCTCGCCCTCGCGGAGGCGCATCACGATGACGCCCTGCGTCGACCGGCCGGCGCGGCGGATGCCGTCGACCGGGATCTTGATCACGGTTCCGCCGTCCGAGATCAGCATCACCTGATAGCCGTCGCGGACGATTCGCGCGCCGGCGAGACGGCCCTTGCTCTCGACGAGCTGCACCGTCTTCACGCCCATCGTCCCGCGGCCCTTGACCGGGTAGTCGCCGACACGCGTTCGCTTGCCGTAGCCGTTCTCGGTGACGACGAGAAGGTCGGCCTCGTCGTCGGCGATGTCGACCTCGATGACCTCGTCGCCCGCGCGGAGCTTCATGCCTGCGACGCCGGTCGTGTCGCGCCCCATCGCCCGTGCCTGCTTCGCGTGGAAGCGAACAGCCTGACCCATTCGGGAGACCATGAGCACGTCGTCTGCGTCGCCCGCGAGGCGGACACCGATGAGCTGGTCGTCCTCGCGCAGCTTGATCGCGATGATCCCGTCCGCCTTGAGCGGCGTGTTGTACGCGCCGAACTCGGTCTTCTTGACGATGCCCTTCCGCGTCGCGCAGACGAGGTATTTCGCCTCCTCGAAGTTGCGCGTGGCGATGACCGCGCTGTACGTCCTCGTCCTGCCGGAACGGGAGCAGGTTCACGATCGCGCGCCCCTTCGACTGTCGCGAGCCGAGCGGAAGCTCGTGCACCTTCAGCCGATAGACCTTGCCGACGGTGGTGAAGAAGAGGATGTAGTCGTGCGTCGAGGCGACGAAGAGGTGCTCGATGTAGTCGTCGTCCTTCATGTCCATGCCCATGACGCCGATGCCGCCGCGACGCTGCTCCTTGTAGGTCGTGACGGGCAGGCGCTTGATGTAGCCGGACTTGGTGATCGCGATGACCATGTCCTCCTCGGCGATCATGTCCTCGAGCTCGAGGTCGGTATCGCCGGCGACGATCTCCGTGCGCCGCTCGTCGTTTCGCCCGTAGATCTCCTTGAGCTCGAGCAGCTCCTCCTTGATCAGCGCGGCGATGTGAGCCTCGTCGCCGAGCAGCACCCTGAGCTCGGCAATGCGCTCCTGGAGATCGGCGTACTCGTCCTCGACGCGCTTGCGCTCGAGCCCCGTGAGGGCGCGCAGCCGCAGATCGAGGATCGCCTGCGCCTGGAGCTCGCTGAGCGTGAAGCGCTCCATCAGCCCCGTCCGCGCCTCGTCGGCGTCGTCGGAGGCTCGGATCAGCTGGATGACCTCGTCGAGGTTGTCGAGGGCGATGAGGTAGCCCTCGAGGACGTGCGCCCGCGCAAGCGCCTTGCGCAGCTCGAACTGCGAGCGGCGCGTGACGACCTCGCGCTGGAAGTCGAGGTAGTAGCGGACGAACTCGAGGAGCGACAGCGTCCGGGGCACGCCGTCGACCAGCGCGACGGCGTTGTAGCCGAACGTGGTCTGGAGCGCGGTGTGCTTGAAGAGCTTGTTGAGCGCGACCTGCGGCACCGCCTCGCGCTTCAGCTCGATCTGGATGCGCATGCCCGTCTTGTCCGAGTAGTCCTGGAGATCGGAGACCTCGGTGATCACCTTTTCGCGGACGAGGTCGGCGATCTTCGAGATCACGCCGCTGTCTCCGCCCTTCTTCACGCCGTAGGGCAGCTCCGTGACGATGATCGCGCTCTTCCCTCCGCGGAGCTCCTCGACGTGGGCCCGCGCGCGCATGACGATCCGTCCGCGGCCGGTTCGGTACGCGTCGCGAACTCCAGACCGCCCGACGACGATGGCGCCGGTGGGAAAGTCCGGGCCCTTGACGTAGCGACATGAGGTCCTCGACGCTCGCGGTCGGCTTGTCGATGAGCGCGACGACGGCGTCGATCGTCTCGGCGAGGTTGTGCGGCGGGATGTTCGTCGCCATTCCCACCGCGATTCCCGTCGATCCGTTGACGAGCAGGTTCGGGAACCGCGACGGAAGCACCTGCGGCTCGCGACGCGACTCGTCGTAGTTCGGGCCGAAGTCGACCGTGTCCGAGTCGATGTCGCGCAGCATCTCCGTCGCGAGCTTCGCGAGGCGGCACTCCGTGTAGCGCTCGGCCGCCGGCGGGTCGTCGTCGACCGATCCGAAGTTCCCCTGGCCGTCGACGAGCGGGTAGCGGAGCGAGAACGGCTGGACGAGCCGTGCGATGGCGTCGTAGATCGAGCTCGAGTCGTGGGGGTGGTACTTGCCCATCACGTCACCGGTCACGCGAGCGCACTTCACGTACGGCCGGTTGGGCTGGTGCCCGGCGTCGTGCATCGCCCAGAGGATTCGGCGGTGCACGGGCTTGAGACCGTCGCGGACATCCGGCAGCGCTCGCCCGACGATCACGCTCATCGCGTAGTCGAGGTAGCTCGAGCGCATCTCCTGCTCGAGCTCGCGCGGCTCGATGCGTCCTGCGCCGAGCGGCTCTACGACATCAGACATCTGCATGGGGAACCCTGGTTCCCCCATGAGCCCCCTCCTTCACCGCCTTAGCCGCTCGTTGTCAACGTACCTCCCGGCCGGCAGAGCCGGCCTCCGGCGATGTGATCGAAGCGTCGCCACGAACGCCTTAGACATCCAGGAACCTCACGTCCTTCGCGTTCTGTTCGATGAAGAGTCGGCGGGGTTCACTTGGTCGCCCATCAGCGTCGAGAACACGCGGTCAGCTGCGGCGGCGTCCTCGACGTCGACCCGGATGAGCATGCGCTTCGTCGGATCCATCGTCGTCTCCCACAGCTGCTCGGGGTTCATCTCACCGAGACCCTTGAAGCGACTGATGGTCATGCCCTCCTTCGCGAGGTCGAGAGAGCTCGTGCGCAGATCGCCGAACGTCTCTGCTCGCGCGGACTTGTTCCCAAAGGCGACCGTGAACGGCGGGAGACCGACGATCTCGCCCACCTTGGCGTACGCGCGCTGAACCGCGCCGTACGTGGTCGAGGCGAGCATCGCTATCGGCAGCACGACGCGATGGGCGGTGCTCGTCTCCGTCTCGACGACACGCACGTGGAGAGCCTCGTCGACCTCGTCTTCGACCGTCAGCTCGTAGCCGTTCGGCGGTATCGCCGCAACGAGCGCGGCGGCGTCGGGTGTGCCGCCCGTCTCGGCTTCGACGAGCCCGTGCGAGATCGCAAAGCGGGCAGCGGGGCCGAACTCGGCCTCGAGCTTCGCCGTCCATGCCTCGAGATGGCCGACGTCTCGGGCGAGGCGTGTCCAGCGCGCCTCGGTCAGCGTCGTCTCGCGGTCGTCGCGTGCTGTGACGGCCATGTCCTTCACGCGCTCGCGGACGAGGAGATCCTCGAGCTGCGCGTCCTTCTCGAAGTACATGCCTCTGCTCCCGAGCTTCACGTGGTACAGCGGCGGAACGGCGATGTAGACGTGGCCGCGCTCGAAGAGCTCGGGCATCGTCCGGTAGAGAAATGTGAGGATGAGCGTGCGGATGTGCGCACCGTCGACGTCGGCGTCGGTCATGACGATCACGCGCCCGTAACGCAGGTTCGTGATGTCGAACTCGTCGCCGAAGCCGGTGCCGATCGCGGTGATCATCGCCTGGATCTCCGTATTGGAGAGCACCTTGTTGATGCGGTTCTTCTCCGAGTTGATGATCTTCCCGCGGAGCGGCAGGATCGCCTGCGTCGTGCGGTCGCGAGCCTGCTTTGCGGAGCCGCCGGCAGAGTCGCCCTCGACGATGAACAGCTCGGCGGACTCCGGGTCCTTGATCGTGCAGTCGGCGAGCTTTCCCGGGAGCGACGCGTTCTCGAGCGCGCTCTTTCGTCGCGTCAGCTCACGAGCTTTGCGCGCGGCCTGCCGGGCGTTGCGCGCCGCTATCGCCTTCTGGACGATCTGGCGGGCCTCGGTCTTGTTCTCCTCGAGAAACTCCCCCAACCGCTGGTTGACGACCTTCTCGACCAGGCCCGCGACTCCCGGGTTCCCGAGCTTGGTCTTCGTCTGTCCTTCGAACTGGGGGTTGCGGAGCTTCACGGAGATGACCGCCGCCAGGCCCTCTCGAGCGTCCTCGCCTTCGAGGTTGTCCTCTTTCTCCTTGAGGATGCCTTCCTGTCGCGCGTACTGGTTGAGCGTGCGCGTGAGGGCGGCGCGGAAACCCTGGAGATGCGCTCCACCCTCCGTCGTGTTGATGTTGTTCGCGAACGAGAAGACCGACTCGACGTACGAGGTGTTCCACTGCATCGCAACCTCGACGGCTCCCTCGTCGCTTTCCCCCTCGAAGTACACGACGTGCTTGTGCACCGGATCCTTCGACTCGTTGACATAGCCGACGAAGTCCCTGATCCCGCCTTCGTAGTAGAACTCGTCGGTCCGGCCGCCGGCGCGCTCGTCGCGAAGCACGATCCGCAGCCCGCGCGTCAGGAATGCCGTTTCGCGCAGGCGCTGGAGAAGCGTCGCTGCGTCGTACTCGGTCTCCTCGAACACCTCGGAGTCGGGCAGGAACGAGATGATCGTGCCGGACTCGTCCTTGGCAGCCACGCCGACCGTGGTCATGTCGGTCGTGGGCTCACCTCGCGCGAACTCCTGGCGGTAGACCTTCCCGTCGCGGCGTACCTCGGCGACGAGCCATTCGGAGAGCGCGTTCACGACCGAGACGCCGACGCCGTGCAGGCCTCCCGAGACCTTGTACCCGTCGCCGCCGAACTTGCCACCGGCGTGAAGCTTCGTCAGGACGACGGTGAGCGCCGGAAGTCCCTGCTCAGAGATCACATCGACCGGGATGCCCGCGCCTGCGTCGCGAACGGTCACCGAGTTGTCCGGATGGATCGTGACGTCGACCAGGTCGTTGCGGCCGGCAAGCGCCTCGTCGACCGCGTTGTCGACCACCTCGTAGACGAGGTGGTGCAGGCCACGAGAGCCCGTCGACCCGATGTACATACCGGGCCGTAAACGGACGGGCTCGAGGCCCTCGAGGACGGTGATGTCCTTTGCGGTGTAGGCTGCTTCGGCCATTAAAAAAGCCCTGCAAATAGCCATATTGCGGGGCCGGGTAAGTGTATCAGAAGTTGCGGCCGGACCGGGCCCTCAGGAGGCTCGCGCGAGCAGCCCGCGCAACGACCTCGCGGAGCTCCGGATCGGTGATCGCCGAGGCCACGGCGGCTGCCTCGGACCGCACCTCGAACGGCACATCGGCGTCGGCCGGAAAGGGCTCCGGTGAAACGTCGTCGGCCCGTTCGACCTCGGGGATGGGACCGACCGCGCAGCGCACCTTCGTGGGCGCATCGGCCCCGAGGTGCGCGCGCAGGCGCTCGAGGATCTCGTCCGAGAGGAACCCGAGCTCGTGTGCCCAGGTGGACGACGCCGTCGCGACGTGCAGCGTTCCGTCCTTGGCGATCCTGAGCGGCCACGCATGGCGGGCGACCGCGTCGCCCACCACCTCCGGCCACGCTGCGGTCAGCGCGGCGAGTGGGATCGCGTCGCGACTTCCACCACGCCCGAGCTCGCGCTCGACCTCGCGACCGATGCGCTCCATCACCGCACCTGGCCCGGGGTGACGGAAAGCGCCTGCGCGGGCTCGACGGGGAGAGCAGCGGCCGCGGTGGCCGTGACGACCGTCTGCGAGCCGCGCTCCAGCATGCGCGCCAGCGAGCGGCGGCGATCGCCGTCGAGCTCCGACAGGACGTCGTCGAGCAGGACGAGCGGCGGCACATCGAGACGCGCGTGCAGTGCGCTTGCCTCGGCGAGGACGAGCGCGAGAACGGCCATCCGCTGCTCGCCCTGCGAGCCGTACGACCGGAGGTCTCGACCTCCCGCTTCGATGCGCACGTCGTGGAGATGCGGCCCGAGGCCTGTGACGCCCCGCTCCAGATCGGCGTCGATGCGAGCCGCGAGGTCGTGCTGCGTCGGCGCCTCGCCGTCGTAGCTCAGCATCGCGCCGTCGAGCCCGAGCTCGCCGGCATGCTCGGCGAAGGCCGGCGAGAGCAGGTCGATCGCATCGACGCGGGCGCGCACGAGCGCCTCGCCCAGCTCGACCACCCTTTCCGTCCACGGTGCGAGCGCAGTCTCGGGTCGAAGCGCCGGCGCGGATGCGGCGCAGACCGGCATTTCGTTGCCCGACCGCGCTCGCGTACTCGTTCGCGAGCGCGGCGCGGGCCGGGAGCAGGCGCCCGACAGCCCTGTCGAAGTACGCCCGCCGCGTCGCCGGCCCGCCCTTCACGACAGCGAGCCTGTCAGGCGTGAACACGAGCGTCGTGAGCTCGTGACGAAGTCGCTCGCCGGAGCTCAGGCGCTCGCCGTTGAGCTCGACCCGCCGCGCGTCGCGGCGCGTGAGCACGACGTCCGTCGCGAACGCGTTGGCACCCAGGCTGCCGGCGAGCCGGACGCGTGCTGCATCCGCATCGAACCGGATCATCGTTCCGTCGCGACGGGCGCGTGGGGAGAACCCTTGCGTTCCGACGTGGAGCGCCTCGAGCAGATTCGTCTTGCCGGAGCCGTTCGGGCCGTGGAGAAGCACGATCCCGGGCTCCAGACTCAGCTCGAGCGAGGCGTACGAACGGAAGTCGCGAAGCGTGACGTCGCGAACGATCAGCCCGCGAGGCGGATGGGCATGATCAGGTACGAGAAGCTCTCTTCCGGCGCCGCGATGAGACCAGGTCGCAGTCGGTTGATGAGCTTGAGGTGCACGGTCTCGCCGCTGACCGCCTCGAGCCCGTCCCGCAGGAAGTCCGGGTTGAAGCCGATCTCGAGCTCCTCGCCGGCGAACTCGACCGGCAGGGACTCGACCGCTTCCCCGACATCCTGCGTCTGCGCGGAGATCGTGAGCTCGCCCTCCGCGAAGCGCAGGCGAAGCGGCGCGTTTCGTTGCGCCATGAGCCCGGCGCGGCGAACGACCTCGAGGAGCGGTGCTCGCGGAGTCGCGATCTCGATCTCGAAGGTCTCCGGCAGAAGCTGCTTGTAGTTCGGGAACTGCCCGTCGATACGTCGGCTCGTCAGCCAGACGTCGCCGGCGCGGAAGATCACGTGGTTCTCGTGGACGCCGAGCTCGACGTCCTCCGAGCCGGCGGCGATGCGAACGAGCTCCTGGAGTGCTCGCGCCGGAATGATCGCCTCGAGATCGGGGCCCCCGGCCGGACAGGGCCGTCTCCTTGACCGCGAGCCGGTACGAGTCGGTCGCAGCCATGACGAGCTTGTCGCCTTCGAAGCGGACGAGGATCCCCGTGAGCACCGGTCGCGACTCGTCGCGCGACGCAGCTCGACCGACCTTGTCGATCGTCGCGAGGAGAGCACCCGCTTCGATGCTGTGAAGCTGGACGTCGAGCGGGGGGAGCCGCGGAAAGTCCTCCGCGCTGTAGACGTTCAAGCGGGACGCATGGCTCCCGGACGTCACGGACAGCACGCCGTCGCCTTCCTCGTGGACGAGCGTCACGGTGTCGTCGGGAAGAAGCCGCACGAGATCGGTGAGGAGGCGCCCGGGAACCACGACGCTCGCATCGCCTGCGATCTCACCGCTCAGCGACGAGCGCAGCGAGATCTCCATGTCGGTGGCCGAGAGCGTGAGCCGGCCTTCCTCGGCACGCAGAAGGATCCCGCCGAGGACCTGGACGGCGCCGCGCGTCGAGACAGCTCGCGCGACCACACCCAACGCGGATGCGAGGTCGCTCTTCGAGCACGTGATGCGAAGCGCGGTGTCGGTCGCCATGTCTGTACTCATTACTGGAAAAACAAGACCGTAGTAGTAGTAGGAGTGTGGATCATGGGGAGGACGTGCGATTTGTCGGCGACGAGCGGGGAAAACGTCTGTTGGCGGACGTGTGGGTCCCCACCAACGGATTCCACAGGCGCGAGTGCGGTATTGCTCTGGACCCCCAACATCAGCGGGCCTGCTTGATGCGCGCAGTCAGTTCCTGCACAAGGTTGTACACAGAGCGATCCTCGCGAATGAGCCGCGTGATCTTGTCCTTCGCGTGGATGACAGTCGTGTGGTCGCGCCCTCCGAACTGCTTCCCGATCATCGGAAGCGACGCGTCCGTGAGCTCTCTGGAGAGGTACATCGCGACTTGCCTCGGGTATGCGACCGCCTGCGACCGGCGGGGGCTCACGAGCTCGTCGAGCGTGACACCGAACCGCTGCGAGATGACCTCCTGGATCAGCGGGATGCTGACCTCGGGCGCGGCCTCGCCCTGCGGGTAGACGTCACGCAGCACGTCCTCCGCGAGCTCGACGGTCAGCGGACGGTCGGTGAGAGACGAGAACGCGACGACACGGGTCAGCGCACCCTCGAGCTCCCGGATGTTCGCCGACACGCGGCCGGCGATGAACGTCAGCACCTCGGGATCGTCGATCGCGATCCCCTCGGTCTCGACGCGCTTGCGCAGGATCGCGATCCGCGTCTCCAGGTCGGGCGCCTGGATGTCGGTCAGGAGCCCCCACTCGAAGCGCGAGCGAAGCCGCTCCTCGAGCGTCGCGATCTCGCGAGGAGGGCGGTCGGACGAGAGGACGATCTGCGCGCCGCCTTCGTAGAGCGAGTTGAAGGTGTGGAAGAACTCCTCCTGGATCCGCTCCTTGCCCTCGATGAACTGGATGTCGTCGACGAGCAGGACGTCGTAGTTGCGGTAGCGGCGCTTGAAGCCCTCGATCCGCGCTCCGCGGTCGCGCACCGCGTCGATGAACTCGTTCATGAAGGTCTCGCTCGTGACGTACCGCGTCGTCAGGCGCCGCGAGTGCTGGCGGACGTAGTGCCCGATCGCCTGGAGGAGGTGCGTCTTCCCGAGCCCGGTGCCCCCGTAGATGAAGAGCGGGTTGTACGCCTGCGCGGGCGCTTCGGCAACGGCGAGAGCTGCGGCGTGCGCGAACCGGTTCGACGAGCCGATCACGAAGAGGTCGAACGTGTACTTCGGGTTCAGCTCGACCTCGGCCGTCTCCCGGGGTTGCGCGGTTTCCGACCGTGGAGCGGAGGGCGCCCGCTGGCTCTGACGTTCAGGCTCTGCCTGCGGTGCCTGCGGCCGTGCCTGGATGCGCTCGCCGACGGTGAAGTTCACGACCGCGCCTGTCGTCGCGGTCTCACCGGCCGCCCGCGTCACGAGGTCGAGGAAGTGCCCCTCGATCCAGTCGCGTGTGAAGTCGTTGGGAACCTCGACGACGAGCTGCTCACCGTTGTACGAGCGCGGATGAGCCTGACCGAACCACGTGTCGTAGGTCGTCTCGGTGAGGGTGTCCCGAAGGCGGCCGGCTATCGCGTTCCAGAGGTCGTCCGCTCGTGTCTCTCCGGGGTGTTCCACCCGTCCTCGCGCTTCGTAGGGTCGTCGGGAAGGTGGCGAGCATAGCACCATCGCAGCGACCGCTCAACGAGGCTCTCGGAGCCGCCTGTGGATGAAAAACAGCGCATTTTGCAGGTATTTTGTCTCATCCACACTCCTATCCACAGGTGTGGAAGACGGACATGGCTGTTGTAGCATCAGGCAACGGCGACGTCCGATGAGCAGCGATTTCGGTCGGACCGCGCTCTCCCGGCACTGTGGAAAACTTGGGCGCGAGGCGGGTCGTCTATACTCGCGACTCCCCGCACCCGAGCCAGCCGAGACCACGTGAAACGCACCTATCAACCGAACGTCCGCCGCCGCAAGCGGCGTCATGGGTTCCGAGCGCGAATGTCCTCGCGAGGTGGGCGCGCGATCCTCAAGCGCCGCCGCGCGAGGGGCCGCAAGCGCCTCTCGGCCTGAGACGCACCTGTGCAGCGCCGCAACCGGCTCTCACGGTCGAAGGACTTCGACACCGTCTACCGGCGCGGCCGCTCCGCTTCGAGTCGGTACCTCGTCCTGCACTGGTTCGCGCGGGACGACGAGCTCGACGCCGAGCCGCGCCTCGGTCTGGCGGTGCCGCGCTCGGTCGGCTCCGCGGTTGCGAGAAACCGCGTGAAGCGGCTCCTCCGCGAGGCATGGCGGGAGCTCCTGCCGTCCGTTCCCGCGGGACAGGACTACGTGCTCGCCGCGCGACCTGGCCTGGCCGAGCCGGCGGACACGCGCGGCAAGGACTGGCTCGTCGCGGAGATCGGCGTGATCCTCGAGAAGGCGCGCCCGTGAGATACCTGGGTATCGGGCTCGTCCACGCATGGCGGTGGACGTTCGGCCTGCTGACGCCGGCCGGCACGTGCAAGTACCACCCGACCTGCTCGCAGTACGCGCTCGACGCGTTCCGTGAGTTCGGGCTGATTCGCGGCAGCGTGCTCGCGGGTTGGCGGCTCCTCCGCTGCAATCCCTGGAGCCACGGCGGCGTCGACTACGCGAAGGATCAGACGGTGTTTCCGCTCATCGGCTCGCGGAAGGCGCGCACGTGATCCTCGGCGGCATCCTCTCTCCGCTCGAGAACGTCCTCACGGAGGTCCTGATCTGGCTGCACGACATCGGTCGGGCTGCACGTGGGCATGGTCGATCGTCGCGCTCACCGTGATCGTGCGCGTGCTCCTCGTCCCGGTCGCGATCCGGCAGATCCACTCCATGCAGAGCCTGCAGATCCATGCGCCCGAGATGAAGGCGATCCAGCAGCGCTACAAGGCCGACCGGCAAAAGCAGTCGGAAGAGCTCATGAAGTTCTACAAGGAGAACAAGATCAACCCGTACGCCTCCTGCCTTCCGATCGTCTTCCAGATCCCGATCTTCATCGGCGCTCTTCTTCGTTCTCCGCGACTTCGAGGAGGAGATCTACTCGAGCGTCCCGCCGTCTCTCGCTCGAGTGGCTCTGCCTCGTGAACATCACCGAGCCGACCAAGGACGCCTGGGGGCCGGTGCTCATCGCGGTCTACGTCGCTGAGCCAGCTGACCTCGACGTACCTCATGTCGACGTCGATGCAGAGCAAGGCGCAGCGCTACATGATCATGTTCCTCCCGATCGTCTTCCTCCCGTTCATCCTCGGCTTCCCCTCCGGGCTGATGATCTACTGGCTCACCACGAACCTGTGGACGACGGGGCAGGGGCTCGTGACGCGTCGACTCATGCCCAAGCCGGTCGCTCCGCCAAAACGCTCGAGCCGCACACCGCCGAAGGAGGCCGAGGTGTCGGCGAACGGCGAGGGCTCGAGTGACGGCCAGCCCCGCCCGGCTGCGCCGTCGAGCGGCGCTCCACGGCGCGTCAAGCGAAAGCGCGGAGGAGCGCCCCCGCCGATGACCGAGTCCAACGTCATCACCGTGGAGGCCACGGGCGAGACGGTCGGCGAGGCGAAGTGGGCCGCGCTCCGCGAGCTCGAGTCGCGCGTCCCGGGTCTCGATCGCGATCAGGTGCAGTTCCAGGTCGTCTCGGAGGGCGAGCGCGGGCTTCTCGGCGTCGGCTTCACGCCCGCCCATGTCATCGCAACCACGGAGTCGGGAGACGCCGTCGCAGCGGGCACGGTCGACGACGCCACCGGCGGCTCGCGCGAGATCGTCGAGCGGATCGCCGCCGGAATCGGAGCCGACGTCACGATCTCCGCTCGCGAGCGCGACGGCCTCGTCACGGTGAGCGCCTCCGGCTCGGACGTCGCGCTCTTCATCGGCAAGCACGGGCAGACGATCGACGCGATCCAGTACCTCGCGAACGCGATCACACGGACGCACGGCGGCGAGCACGAGGTCGTCGTGGACGCGGCGGGCTATCGAGCGCGCCGAACCGCGACGCTCGAGGGGATCGCTCGCCGGACAGCACAGCGCGTCGCGGCGACCGGTCGCCGGGCGGAGCTCGAGCCGATGACACCGGTCGAGCGAAAGATCGTGCACGAGGCGCTCAAGGACGATCCGGGGATCGAGACCCTCAGCGAGGGGTCGGAGCCCAACCGCTTCGTCGTCGTCCTGCCGCGGCACATCGCGGACTGAGGCGAATGGACGGGTACCTCGAGCGCTGGCTCGAGGAGCTGCTCGCGACGCCGGGAGTCACCGGAGTCGACGATCGCGAGACTGCGCGCCGCGTACTCCTCGACGACGCGCTTCGCGCCGCCCCACTCCTCGAGCGTTTTCCCGGAGCCGTGGTCGACGTCGGCTCGGGCGGCGGAACTCCCGGTATCCCGCTGGCCGCGGTCTTTCCGGAGCGGCTCGTTCACGCTCCTCGAGGCCGAACGCCGCAAGTGCGACTTCCTCGAGCGGGTCACGACGAGTCTCGACAACGTCGCGGTGGTCTGGGGACGAGCGGAGGAGCAGACGCCGGACACGTACGGCGTCGCTCTCGCGAAGGCGCTGGCCAAGCCGCCCGTCGCCGCCGAGCTCTGCCTTCCGTTGGTGGCGCCGGGCGGCGTCGCGATCCTGTGGCTCGGCGCGTCGGCCGATCGCGACGCGGTGGCGTCCGTCTCGGCGCAGCTCAACGCTCAGCTCGAGGAGGATCTGGACGGCCTCGTCGTCCTGCGCAAGCTCGGCCCGACGCCGGCCGGATTCCCGCGCCGACCCGGGATCGCGAAGAAGCGCCCTCTCGCCTAGTCCGAGAGCGGCAGCGCGTTGTGAAGGCGGATCCCGCTGAACTCGAGCGTCGACGCGACGACGCGATTCCAGATCGGCCACAGGTTCGGCACCGCGCGCAGCTCGATCCCGGAGGCCTCGTGTCGTGCGACGAGGTCACCGAGCTGCACGACGTCCAGGGGCTCGACGGCAGCTCGGCTGAGCCAGTAGCCGCCGACCTCGCCGTCGGGCGTGAACGTCGCCTCGGGCAATCGGTATGCAACGACGCGGGCGCTGCGCATGCGCTCCAGCCAGCTCGTCTCGACGAGGTGCACGCGGCTCGCTTCGCCCAGGAGCTCGGCGTCCTGCCGGGTCGTGTGGGATGTCGCCCAGAACGTTCCTCGCGGGCACTCGCGCGGGAACCAGTACAGCGGCAGATGCCGCGAGTCGACGGCCCACACACGCGGCTCGCTGCTTGCCGCCGTCGCGCTCACATGCGGCTCGAAGCGCTCGATCGCCGCGTTCTCGCTCACGTGCCACAGAGCGTGCGGCCCCTCGCCGACGTAGGGCGGCGCCGGTTCGCGCATGGGGCGACTCTAGCCGGGCTCGTCTCTAGTCTGGCCACGTGCCCGCACGGGTCTACGCCGTTGCGAACCAGAAGGGCGGCGTCGGAAAGACGACGACTGCCGTCAACCTGAGCGCGTGCCTCGCCGAGGCGGGCGAGCGCGTGCTCCTCATCGATCTCGACCCACAGGCGAACGCGACGTCCGGGTTGGGAATGCGGGCGAACGGCGCATCCACGCACGACCTTCTCGACGGCGTCCCCTTGACGAAGCTCGCGAAGCCGACTGCGTTCGAGAACCTCGACGTCGTGATGGCGAAGAGCGACCTCGCAGCCGCTGCCGTCGAGCTTTCGAGCCGCGACGGCGGGGAGCGATACCTCGCCGACGCGCTCATCGGCGCGCTCGACCCGTACTCGTACGTGCTCCTGGACTGCCCGCCGTCCTTCGGGCCGCTCACGGTCAACGCCCTCGCCGCGGCCAACCGGGCGATCGTTCCCGTCCAGGCCGAGTACTACGCCCTCGAGGGCCTCTCGCAGCTCCTCGGCACGATCAACCTCGTCAAGGCGCAGCTCAATCCCCAGCTCGCCGTCGCGGGGATCCTGCTCACCATGGCCGACGGTCGCACTCGGCTCGCGGGCGAGGTGGAGGCCGAGCTGCGACGCCACTTCGGCTCGCTCGTGTTCACCACGATCATCCCCCGCTCCGTGCGCCTCGCCGAGGCGCCGAGCCATGGCGTCCCTGCAATCGCCTACGACCGGCGCTCCGCCGGCGCCGAGGCCTACTGGAAGGTGGCGATGGAGCTTGTCGAGCGTTCCTAAGGAGCGAAGAGGGCTCGGCCGGGGCCTCGAGGTGTTGCTCGGAGAGGCCGGCCAGCCCGAGCTGGTGCACCTCCCCGTCGAGACCATTCATCCGAACCCGCGCCAGCCGCGCCGGCGCTTCGAGCCCGAAGCCGCGGACGGGCTCGCGAGCTCGATCCGCCTCCAGGGCGTGCTCCAGCCGATCGTCGTGCGGCGGCGAAGCGAAGGCGGCTTCGAGATCATCGCGGGCGAACGTCGCTGGCGTGCCGCGCGCTCCGCCGGCGTCGCGACGCTCCCGGCAGTCGTGCGCGATGTCGACGATCGCGACTCCCTGCTCCTCGGACTCGTCGAGAACGTCGCGCGCGAGCAGCTCTCGCCGGTGGAAGAGGCGCGGGCGTACGCGTCGCTCGTCGACGAGTTCGAGCTCTCGCTGGGCGACGTCGCGGATCGTGTCGGACGCTCGAAGCCCGCGGTGTCCAACCGACTCCGGCTCCTCGAGCTCCCCGAGGAGGTGCTCTGGATGCTCGCCCGTGGCGACATGAGCGAGGGCCATGCGCGCGCCGTGCTTTCGCTCCCCGACGACGATGCTCGACGGCGCCTGGCGCGGCGCATCGTCAAGGAAGGCCTGACGGTCCGCGCAGCGGAGCGCGCGGCGCGTGAAGGCGGCGCCAAGCGCCGTCCGCGTCGAGTTGCGGCGGTCGATCCCGCGCTGGTCGACAGAGCACGCCGAGCAGCCGAGGCGATCACGGGAATGCCCGCGCGCGTGAGCTCCGGCACGCTGCAGGTTCGCTTCGACGACGAGAAGGGGCTCGAAGAGCTCGTCGAAGCCCTCGAAGCTGCGACGGCACGCATCGCCGAAGACCGCGCCGCCTGAAGCGAACATGCGAGTGCGAGTTCAGAGGTCAGGTCAAGCGATCGCGGCCGCGAAAGCGGACGCCTTCAGGGATCCTCGCGATCGGAATCTGCATTCGCAGATTCCGATCTGCGGACGAGCATGGGCGATCGTGGACTCGAACCACGGACCTCCGCCTTATCAGAGCGGCGCTCTAACCGACTGAGCTAATCGCCCGAGGGCGAAACTGTACAGCAGCCCCTGACTAAGATGGGCACGGGCCCGGATGCGCGAGATGACTCTCTACGGCGTGAGCTTCGAGCCGATCGGCAAGCAGCCGATCGTCCTGCTCAAGACCCTGGACGAGGATCGCTTCCTTCCCATCTGGATCGGCCATCCGGAAGCCGCGGCGATTCTCATGAAGCTGCAGGGAGCGAGTCCGCCGCGCCCCATGACCCACGACCTCCTCACCGAGGTCGTCTCGGAGCTCAAGGCCGAGGTCGTCCGCGTGACCGTGACGGAGCTTCGCGAGAACACGTACTTCGCGAAGATCACGATCGTCCAAGACGGCCAGGAGCTCGAGATCGACTCTCGCCCATCCGACGCGATCGCCCTCGCCGTCCGCTGCGAGGCGCAGATCTTCGTCGCCGACGACGTCGTCGAGGAGTCGGGCATCGAGTTCCAGGCGGGAGACGACGAGCAGGTCAGCCTCGTGACGGCGTCGAGTCTCGCCGACCTCGATCCCGAGGAGTTCAGCCGGTTCATCGAGAGCGTGACGCCGGAGGAGTTCGCCTCGAGCCTCAGCGACGTTCTCGAGGAGGACGGTGAGGACGAGGACCTCGACGACGAGCTCTCGGACGACGACGAGACGTAGAGCTACGCGCGCGACCGAGACGAGCAAGGCGATGCCGTTGAACGCGGCGTGGAGCAGGATCCCCGGATAGACGCTGCCGGTCTTCGCTCGCAGCCAGGCGACGACGATCCCGAAGAACGTGAGGACGGGGAGCCCGATCAAGAGGCCGTGCGCGAGCCCGAAGAGCACCCCGGTGGCCACGATCGCGAGCACGACGCCGTACGGCGAGAGCAGGGAGAAGCCGAGACCTCGATAGGTGAGCTCCTCCACGAAGGGTGCGAGGAGTGTCACCGCAAGGAAGAAGGCGATGAACGGGGCGGCCCGGCTCGAATCCCACTCGTCGGGGACGAGGCCTTGCTCTTCCGTCGCGTCGAAGTCTCCGAGCAGCGAGAGGACGCCGGTGTAGGCGAGCGAGAAGACATAGATGAGGACGAGGCAGATGACCGCGAGCCCGAGAGCACGCTTCCACGACGCCGGCCGTCTGAGCGCGAAGAGCTCTCGCTTCGGCAGGCCGATCGTGATGAGCAAGAGGATTCCGAGCATGAGCCCGAACTGCACGACGATCGCGACCGAGGAGACCCACTGGTAGGCGACGTCCTCCGGTGTGTCGTCGCTCGCGTACCGGCCGAGGTAGTTGAGCAGCGTCAGAGCGAGGACGAACACGAGCCACGCGGCGAGCCGTCCCGGGTGACGCTGGAGGGTGGCGGGCTCCGACATGCCGGGATTCCAGCACGAGGAGCGCGAACGCCGTCGCCGAAGCAGCGTCGGAGCGTGGCTAGCATTCCGTCATGAGCCCGCCTCCGAGCAGGCGCACGCCGCTCGATCCCGAGACTCTGCGCCCGCGCGGAAGGCACCAACGCGCACTACGCAGACGTCGCCGGCGAAAGGGCGCGGTCGTGGCCGTCACCGCGATCGTCGCGCTCGCGGCCGTCGCCGGCATCGGCGGCACCGCTGCCGTCGTCGCGTACGGGTCGTCGTGCGACCTCGACTCGCTGCAGTCGGTCGACATCGGCACGAACTCGTTCGTCTACGCGGCCGACGGAACCTTGCTCGGCTCGATTCCGGCCGAGCGGAACCGCGAGCCCGTGACTGCGGGGGACATGTCGCTGTGGATCCGCAAGGCCAGCATCGCGATCGAGGATCGCCGCTTCTTCGAGCACGACGGCGTCGATGTCGAGGGCATCGCGCGTGCAGCGGTCGAGAACCTCCGCGCCGGCGAGATCGTCGAGGGAGGGTCGACGATCACGCAGCAGCTCGTGCGGAACCTCTACATCTCGAGGGAGCAGACCGTTCAGCGCAAGGTGAAGGAGGCGTGCCTCGCGACGAAGCTCGACCGCGCTCGGACGAAGCAGTGGATCCTGACCTCCTACCTGAACCAGAGCTTCTACGGGAATCGCGCGTACGGCATCGAGGCGGCCGCGCAGACCTACTTCTCGAAGCCGGCCAAGGATCTCACTCTTGTCCGAGTCGGCTCTGCTCGCGGGCCTGCCGCAGGCGCCGTCGGTCCACGATCCGTTCACGGCTCCCGCGCGCGCACTCGCGCGACGGCAGGAGGTGCTGCGGGCGATGCTGGACACGGGCATCATCACGCCGCGCATCTACCGCAAGGCCGTGGACGCGCCGCTCGCACTTCGGCGAGGCCAGCTGTACGACGCGATCCGCGAGCCGTACTTCTTCGGCTACGTCCGCGACAAGCTGATCGAGGTCTACGGCGCGCAGCGAGTCCGGTCTGGCGGTCTGAAGGTCTACACGACCATCATTCCGCGCTACCAGAGGCTCGCGGAGGCATCGATTCGCGACACGCTCGACGAGTCCGACGACCCGGCCGCCGCGCTCATCTCGATCAGTCCGCGAACAGGCGCGATCCGGGCGATGGCTGCGGTCGTCCCGAACCGACCGAAGAACCAGTTCAACCTTCTCTCGCAGGCTCGCCGCCAACCGGGCTCGACCTTCAAGACGTTCGTACTGGCGGCGGCGGTGGAGCAGGGCGTCAATCCCGACTCGACGTACTACGTGTCCGCTCCGTTCACCGCCCGGCTACATCCCGCCGGGAACTGCGACGACGGAAGCTGGTGGTGCGTCAAGACCTACGCGAACGACTACTACGGCTGGAGCTCGATCCGGAGTGCGACGCTGCGCTCGGACAACACGGTCTACGCGCAGCTGACGCTCGACCTGACCCCGCAGAAGGTCGCCGAGGTCGCACGACGGATGGGCGTGCGCTCGCAGCTGGACGTGAAGGGCGCGTACGTGCCCTCGATCGGGCTCGGCTCGATCGCGGTGTCGCCTCTCGACATCGCGTCGGCCTACGCGACTCTGGCCGCCGAAGGCGTCTACGCGGAGCCGATGGCGATCCGCCGCGTCGTCCTTGCGGACGGCTCGGTCGACACGGATGCCGGCTGGGGTACGCCGAGACGTCGTCGCGCCATCTCCGAGGGCACTGCAGCAATCGTCACGCGCATCCTCGAGCAGAACGTCCAGTCGGGGACGGGGACACGCGCCGCGTTCGGGCGTCCTGCCGCCGGGAAGACCGGGACGGCGGAGCTGAACGTCGACGCGTGGTTCGCCGGGTACACGCCCGAGCTCGCGACCGCAGTCTGGATGGGCTACACGAGCGCGGAGATCCCGCTCGACAGCGTGCACGGGATCGCGGTGACTGGCGGGAGCTTCCCGGCCGAGATGTGGCGGCTGTTCATGGAGCCGGCGCTCGACAACGTGGAGCCCGCAGCCTTCCCGGAGCCGAAGGTGTGGCCGACGTGGAAGCCGTTCACACGCGGCGAGTACGCGCTGGACTACGACCCCACGCCGGCCGCAACCGAGACCGTCGATACGGAGTCCTCGACGTCGAGGCCGCCTCCGCCGCCTGCGTCGGGCCGCTGACCCACGCACGTGCCCGACCTGCTGACGATCGACGACGCTCTCGCCCGCATCCGTCGAGAACGCGCAGCTCCTGCCGGTGGAGCGCGTCGCCGTCGCCGCGGCGGCGGGACGCATCCTGCGAGAGCCGGCGACGGCGCACGTCGACCTTCCTCCGTTTCCGAGCTCCGCGATGGACGGCTTCGCGGTCCGCGCGTCGGAGACGCCCGGCGAGCTTCCGATCGCCTACCGCGTCGCTGCGGGAGCGCCGCCGCCCGGCCCGCTCCCGGCTGGGTGCGGCCGCCGGGAATCTCGACGGGCGGCACGGTGCCGGCCGAGGCGGATGCCGTGGTTCCGGTCGAGATCGCCGAAGACCTCGGGAGCAACGTCGTGATTGCCGGCGCGGCTGTTCCCGGTCAGCACGTGCGACCACGCGGCGGAGACATCAGCGCCGGCGCCACCGTCGTCTCCGAGGGCGCTCGCCTCGGCGCCGCGCAGATCGGCGCCTTGGCCGCGACAGGTGTCGCCGAGGTCGCGTGCTCGATCCGGCCCCGAGTCGCCGTCGTCGCGACGGGTAGCGAGCTGCGTTCGGCCGGAGACGTGCTCGCCGCCGGTCAGATCTACGAGTCGAACCGCGCGATGATCGCGGCGGTGCTCGCACGCGCGAACGCCGACGTCGACGTCCTGCCCGTCGTGGAAGACGACGCTGACGCTCATCGGGAGGCGATCGCGCGCGGTCTCGAGTCGGATGTGCTCGTCACCTCGGGAGGTGTCTCGATGGGAGAGCACGACCTCGTGCGACGAGTCGCTGCCGATCTCGGCGTGCGGGAGATCTTCTGGGGCGTCGCCGTCAAGCCGGGGAAGCCTCTCTCCTTCGGCACGCGCGACCGCACGCTCGTCTTCGGCCTGCCCGGCAACCCGGTGTCCTCTCTCGTCGGAGCGATCGTCTTCGTGACGACCGCGCTCCTCGCGCTGCAGGGGGCGACGAACAGCCTCCCCCGCTACGCCTCGGGCGTCACCTCGACGACGTTTCGTCGGAATCCGCACCGAGACGAGTTCGTCCGCGCGGTCAGGATCGACGACGGGGACGCTGTGCGGCTCGAGCCGATCGTCGGACAGGAGTCGCACATGATCGCCCGCGCGGCTGCAGCGGACGCGCTCGTGCACGTGCCCCGCGGAGAAGGCGACCTCGAAGCCGGGAGCCTCGTCCGCTTCCTCGCGCTCGACTAGCGAGCTCGCGCGAGGACACGCCGGATCGGGCCGGCAGGAGGCGGCTCCATCCCGGCGGCGTGTGGCGCGTAGCGTCCGAACGCGATCGCCCCCAGCTGGGTCGCCGCGGCTGCCCAGACGATCGCCGAGGAGCGCCGAGCCGAGCGGCAGGTATCCGACCGTGAAGAGGCCGATCACGTAGAGCGCTGCATCGAGCACCGACAGCCCGAGCTCGCTTCCGAGCAGGAGCAAGCCGGCGATCGGCCCGAGGAGCCCTGCAGTGAAGACCGACGCGCGCACGGCGGGGCGCGCGTCGAGCGGGAGCCAGAGCCATGCGTAGAGCGACGGCAACACGAAGACGAGAGCGTAGGGCTGGAGCACGGCAAGACCGATGGCGACGACTCCGAGCGTCGACAGTGCGACGACGAAGCCTGCAAGCCGCTCGTCGGGGCGCGACGGGCTCGACCTGCACGAGGTGCCGACGCGCGACGAGCCAGCCGAGGACGAACGCCGACAGCAGAACGAGGACACCGAAGATCGGGGGGTTGTCGAAGAACGCCGTGTACGGCGCCAACGGGAGCGCCGCGCCGGTCGGGAGGATGCCGACGAGCGCCCCGACCGATACGAGCAGGCCGCCGAATGCCCACACGCCGAGCCGCGCGCGTTGCGCGCGGAGAGCGGGCCTGAATGGAAGAGCACGCCGCCGACCGCGAACGATCAGATCGACGACTCCGAGCGCGAACGGGACGACGCTCAGTATCAGCGCCAGGCGCGCAGTCCATCCGCTCGCAGCGCGGCCGGCGAAGAAGAGGCTGTCGGGCGTGCGAAATGCTCCGCCGACGCTCGTGTCGAGTGAGCTGATCGAGCGCCTCGGTCGCACGGCCGAGCTGACCGAGCCGTTCGGTTGCGGGTGTCGGGCCGGCGATGGACGCGGTGGTCGCTCCGTCCGTCGTGAGCGTGACCGCCGACAGTCCTGCGGTGAGGAATCGACCTTGCTCGTCGAGGGCAAACGGCACGCCGAGGTTGACGAGCTGCGCTGGGACGGACGGAAGCGAAGGGCTGACACCGACCTCTTCCGTGACGCGGGCGGCCGCTGTCCGAACCAGGGTGCGAGCGGGAGACACGGGCCGGTCGCCCGCGATCGCCAGCCGGGGTCGACCGCGACCGAGATCGTCGAGGACGACAACCGCGATCGCGCTGCGAGCCAGGGGCGAGGTCGTCGCGAAACGGGCTGCGCCGGCACCACCGAATGCGCCTGCGTCTGTCGACACGAGGACGAGCGTGTGCTGCGGAAGCGGGTCGGGCCCGAGCTCCTGCGGAGCGAACCCGCGCGCGACCTCGATGAGCGTCGCCGTGCCGGAGGCGTTCTCGCCGAGCGGCTCTTCAGCTCCGGCGTTGTCGCGATGAGCAACGAGGACGATCGTCTCCTCCGAACGTCCCGGTACGACGGTGACGATGTTGCGAAGCTCGACCGAGCCGAGGTCGGCGAGCGACTCCGACCAGACGTCCTCCTCGGTCTGGAGAGCAAGTGAGCCGACGGTCTCGCGATACCAGCGGGCCGCCCCGGCGGCACCCTCGGAGCCCGGAACACGGGACGGGTACTCGACCGAGATCGCCTCGGCGAACGAGGCCGCGGACTCGGCGTCGAAGAGCGGGTCGAGCGACGATCGAGGGAGCGCGCCCGTTGTCGATATCGAGAACAGAAATGCAAGAACCGCGGGCACGACGACGAGAAAGCCCACACGGACGAGGCGTGCGTTAAGAGGGCGTTCAACGGTGCCGCGACGCAGCCGGCGACCGCGCGTCCGGGGCCGAGCGGCTTCCATCGCCGGGCTATAGTAGGCGCGCCGGCGACCGCGAGCCCGCGCGAACGCTCCGATGCCCACCACTTCGACAATTCTCCTCGTCGACGACGAGGAATCGATCCAGACCCTGCTCACGTACCCGCTCGAGCGGGACGGCTACAACGTCGTCCAGGCCCGTGACGGCGAAGAGGCCCTCCGCCGGTTCGGCGAGGAGTCCGTGGATCTCGTCGTGCTCGACGTCATGCTTCCGCGTCTCGACGGCCTCGAGGTCTGCAAGCGACTGCGCGCTCAGAGCAACGTGCCGATCATCATGCTCACCGCGCGCGGGGAGGAGCTCGACAAGGTTCTCGGACTCGAGCTCGGCGCGGACGACTACATCACGAAGCCGTTCTCGATCCGGGAGTTCCGAAGCCGCGTGCGAGCGCTGCTGCGGCGAGCCGCGTCGCCGCATCTGGCGGGCGAGCGCGAGGAGCTCATCGAGCGCGGCGAGCTTCGCATCGACGTGCCGCGGCGAACCGTCGATGTTCGCGGTGAGCCGGCACAGCTGACGTTCATCGAGTTCGAGATGCTCGTCGTGCTCGCGCAGAGTCCCGGCGTCGTCTTCTCGCGGCGCGAGCTCCTCGAGCGCCTGCGCGGGGGCGCCGATTACCGGGAACCGCGCACCATCGACGTGCACGTACGGCATCTCCGCGAGAAGATCGAGCGCGATCCGAGCAATCCGGAGCTGATTCTCACGATGCGCGGCGCCGGATATCGCTTCAGGCCGGAGTAGCCACGTGTCGCTGCCGGGCGGAATCCGGATCCGCATCGTGCTCGTTCTCGTCGGGATCGTCGCCGGCGCGCTCGGCACTGCGTACATGATCGTCGTGCCCTCGCTCGAGCGAAGGCTCGTCGACGCGCGGCTCGACCAGCTCGAACCACTCGCCACACGGCTCGCGCGCTCGCTTTCCGAGGATCGCGTGCTCTGGCAGGAGCGCATCGAGAGCTTCGCGGTCGCGACGAACGCGCGCGTCGTCGCGCTCGACGTCCTTTCGACCGACCGACCGGCGCTCGTGGCGTTCGCCGATTCGCAGGCGCGGGACTCGCGCGACGTCGCCGACGACCCGATCGCGCTCGCTGCGCTGACGAGCGGCGACGTCGAGCGCGGGCGCGTGCTGCAGGGCGGAGGCGACTACGCGAATGTTGCCGTCCCGCTCGGAGCTGAAGCCGTCGTGCTCTTCCAGGCGCCGCTTGCCGACTCGCTCGCAACGGTGCGGCTCGTGCGCGAGCGATTGCTGCTCGCGACGGCCTTCGCCCTCGTGCTCGCGCTCGTCCTCGGGCTCACGGCCGCGGGGATGCTCTCGCACCGGCTCCTGCGGCTGGAGACGGCAGCCGAGCGGATCGCCGGCGGGGACTTCGGAGCGCCGATCGTCGATCACGGCAACGACGAGATCGGCGAGCTCGCTCGCGCGTTCGACCAGATGCGGGTTCAGCTCGCACAGCTCGACAACGCGCGGAAGGAGTTCGTCGCGAACGCATCGCACGAGCTGCGCACCCCCCTGTTCTCGATCGGGGGGTTTCTCGAGCTCCTCGCGGAAGAGGATCTGGACGAAGACACACGCCGCGGCTTCATCGAGACGATGCAGGGGCAGGTGCAGCGCCTCGCGAAGCTCTCCACCGACCTGCTCGACCTCTCCCGCGTCGATGCCGGACAGCTCAACGTCCTGCGTGAGCCGGTCGATCTCGGATCGGTCGTCCACATGCTTGCCGGCGAGATCGAGCACCTCGCGTCGTCGAGCGAGCACGAGCTGGTGACCGACATCGAACACGACGTGTGGTGCAGCGGTGACGACGCGCGGATTCTGCAGATCGGCCGTGCGCTCGCGACGAATGCGATCACCCACACGCCTGCCGGAACGAAGGTGACGCTGAGAGCGCGGCGCAGCGAGGATCGCTCCCAGCTGGTCGTCGAGGACGACGGTCCCGGGATCCCCACGAGTCAGAGGGACGCCGTCTTCGGGCGGTTCTACCGAGTCGAGGGCGGGATGGCATCGGGAAGCGGCCTCGGACTCTCGATCGCCCGCGAGCTCGCGCGGCTCATGGGCGGCGACGTGATCCTCGAGTCGGTGGCGAAGCCGACCGTTCTCGTCGTCGACCTTCCGGGCGAGCCGGTTCCGAACGACGTGCGGAGCGTTTTCACGTGAAAACGCTCCGCGTCAGCCCGAGCACGTCGGCGGAACGTAGCCGACTACGATCTCGACGTGTCCGAGAGCCCGGGGGAGCTGAGTCACGTCGACGCGGCGGGAGACGTCCGGATGGTGGACGTCGGAGCCAAGCCGCTCTCGCGGCGTCGTGCTCGGGCCAGCGCGCGGGTGCGAATGGCTCCTGCGACGACCGGGAAGCTCGACGCGCTGCCCAAGGGCGACGCGCTCGCGACGGCGAGGCTCGCGGGGATCATGGCAGCGAAGCGGACCTCCGACCTCATCCCGCTGTGCCACCCGCTTCCCTTGACCCACGTGGACGTTCAGCTGATCGTCGGCGATGGCGTGGTGGACATCGACGCATCGGCGTCGACCACCGCACAGACCGGGGTCGAGATGGAGGCCCTCGTCGCCGCCTCGGTCGCGGCGCTGACGCTGTACGACATGGCCAAGGCCGTCGACAAGGGGATGGTCGTCGAGGAGATTCGGCTCGTCGAGAAGACGAAGGAAGCCGTATGAGCGCAGCGGTGCTCACCGTCTCCGACGGCGTGAACGCCGGGGTGCGCGAGGACACGAGCGGCGACACGCTCGAGGAGCTGCTTCGCGAGGACGGGTTCGAGGTCGTTCGCCGCGTCGTGTCGGACGACGCGCCGCTCATCGCTGCGGCGCTCGAGGAGCTCGCGGACGCCGGTGCGTTGCTGATACTTGACAACAGGGGGAACGGGCTTCGCGCCGCGCGACGTGACCCCTGAGGCGACACGGACGGTCGTCGAGCGCGAGGCGCCGGGCATCGCCGAGGCGATTCGAGCAGACGCGATCGCGAAAACGCCGCACGCACTGCTCTCGCGTGGGATCGCCGGGCTTCGCGGGAGCACGCTCGTCGTGAACCTTCCCGGCTCGCCCGGTGGCTGCCGCGACGGGTTCGCAGTCATTCGACCTGCGCTCCGGCACGGGCTCGAGCTGGCTGCGGGAGACACGGCGACACCGCACCGGCAGACATGACGGTCGCAACGGTTCCGCTTCCGCGGCGACTCGCGTCGCTCGTTCGGATCGAGCACACGGTGTTCGCGCTGCCGTTCGCCTACGTCGGCGCGTTCCTCGCCGTCGACGACTGGCCCGGGCTCGCGAACATCGCGTGGGTGACGGTCGCGATGGTCGGTGCCCGGACGCTCGCGATGTCCGTCAACCGGCTGATCGACGCCGAGCTCGATGCGCGGAATCCGCGTACCGCCAACCGCGAGCTTCCGTCGGGCGCGCTCTCGCGTGGGCAGGTCGTGGGTCTCAGCGTGGCCTCGCTCGCTGTGTTTCTCCTTGCGGTATCGCAGCTCGAGCCGATCGTGCGGTGGCTCTGGCCGATCCCCGTCGCGATGTTCGTGATCTACCCGTACTTGAAGCGGGTCACGTGGCTCTGTCACCTCTGGCTCGGGGCGTGCCTCGGACTGGCGCCGGTCGGCGCCTGGCTCGCCGTCTCGGGAACAGCCCCGTGGGAGGCGTGGGCGCTCGCGGCAGCCGTCGCGCTGTGGGTCGCCGGCTTCGATCTCTTCTACTCGCTCTTCGACCTGGATCACGATCGGGCGGAGGGGCTGCACTCGTGGGCCGTGCGCTTCGGGGAGCACGGCGTCTTCACCGGCGCCCGCATCTTTCACGCCGGCACCGTCGCGCTCCTCGCCGCAGCCGGCGCGGGCCTCGGCGTCTCGTTCTTCTACTGGCTCGGTGTCGTCGCGACGGCGGCGCTGCTCGTCTACGAGCACGCGATCGTCCGCCCCGGCGACCTCCGCAGGCTCGACGCTGCGTTCTTCACGCTGAACGGCGTGATCAGCGTCGTGTTCTTCGCGTTCGTCGCGCTGGACGTGCTCGTCGGATGATCCGCGGGCGGGGCATCGAGAAGCGGTACGGCCGCAAGCGCGTGCTGCGCGGGGTCGACATCGCGGTGCCACGCGGCGGCTTCGCCGTCGTAACGGGGCCGAACGGCAGCGGGAAGACGACGCTCCTCCGCCTGCTCGCGGGACTCGCGCAACCGACCCGAGGAGACCTTCTCGTCGACGCGGATCGTTCGCGCATCGGCTACCTCGCGCACGAGCCGCTCGTCTATCGCGAGCTCACGGCCGTCGAGAACCTCGAGCTCTACGGCCGGCTCTATCGCGTAGCGGAACGTCGTGAGCGTGTCGGGATGCTGCTCGAGCGCTTCACGCTCTGGGAGGCGCGGAACGAGCGCGTGTCGACGTACTCGCGCGGCATGACGCAGCGACTCGCGCTGTGCAGGGCGCTGCTCCACGACCCCGACCTGCTCGTCCTGGACGAGCCCTTCTCTGCGCTCGACGAGGGCGGCGCGGCGCTCCTCGACCGAGAGCTCGAGAGCCTCGCGGGACAGCGCACCGTTGTTCTGACGACGCACGACCCGGATCGGGTTGCGCGCCTCCAGACTGCGCGGCTGGCGCTCGCATGACCTATCTGGCCGACGTCGCGGCGCTCACGCGCAAGGATCTCCGCGTCGAGCTGCGTGGGCGGGACACGCTGCCCGCGATGCTCCTCTTCGTCCTCTCGACCCTCGTCGTGTTCCACTTCGCGATTCCCGACGGCGCGGGCGATGACGCCGCCTACGGGCTGCTGTGGGTGGCAATCGTCTTCACGGCGCTCCTCGGGCTAGCGAGGGCCTGGGTGCCGGAGCAGGAGCACGGCGTCCTCGACGGGCTCGTCCTCGCGCCGTGCGACCGCAGCGCGATCTGGCTCGGCAAGACGCTCGCGACGCTCGCGTTCCTGCTCGCGGCTCAGGCCGTCGCGCTCCCGGCCTTCGTGCTCTTCTTCGAGCCGCTGGATGCGACTGCCCTCGCCGGCGTCCTGCTCGCGGACATCGGGATCTGCGCCGTCGGGTCGCTGATGTCGGCCATGGCAGCCGCCGCCCGCGCACGCGAGGTGCTGCTCCCGCTCCTCGTGCTTCCGCTCGCGATCCCGCTCATCGTCGGCGGCGTCGGTGCGGCGGTCTCGGCGGACGGCGAGCGCTTCCTGCTGTTTCTCCTCCTGTACGACGCGGTCTTCGCGGTACTCTCGTGGGCGTCCTTCGAGTACGTCGTCACGGAGTAGCGCCTGACTCTCTCGTCTCTTCGCAGCCTTCAAGGTCTCGCCTGGATCGCCGCCGCGGCGATGGGCCTCGCGCTCGTCCTCGCGCTCATCGTTGCACCCGAGGACGCGGATCAGGGCATCTCGCAGCGGATCTTCTACATCCACGTCCCGATCGCGCTCACGGCGTACTTCTGCTTCGGGCTGGGTGCCGTGAAGGCGTTGCTGCTGCTCTGGCGCGGCGACGAGCGGTACGACCTCGAGAGCTACGTGGCGATCCACCAGGGCACGATCTTCGGCGCGCTGACGCTGATCACGGGCGCGATCTGGGCGAAGGCGTCCTGGGGGGTCTGGTGGACCTGGAGCTCGAACCAGCTCGTCCTCTTCCTCGTCCTCTTCCTCTTCTACTGCGCGTACTTCATGCTGCGGTTCTCGCTCGAGGACGGCCCGCGGCGCGCGCGGTCGTCGGCGGTCTACGCACTCTTCGGCGTCGCGCTGATCCCGGTGAGCTTTCTCGCGATCCGCCTCGCCGAGGACTTCATTCATCCGACGGTGTTCACGCGCGAGGGGCCGCAGATGAGCGGGTCGATGTTCGCGACGTTCGCCGTTTCGTGGGCTGCGGTCACGCTCCTCGCCTACGTTCTCTATCGCGTCGAGCTTGCCGGGAAGCGCCTCGATGCCGACCTTCGCGAGCTGCGCGAGGCACTCCAGTGAGTTGGAGCCAGGAGGAGCTCGTCGCGGCGGCGTATGCAGTCGTCTTCGTCTTCGTCCTCGTCTACGTCGCGATCATCGCCGCGAAGCTCGTTCGTCTCCAGCGCGAGACGGCAGAGCTCGTGGAGCTCGCGCGGGCACGAGGTGGCAGCGACCGGGCGCCGGACTATGCTGCGTCCGTGTCCGGGGCGCGCGAAGGGGAGATCGGGGCGTCGTGACGCGCCCGCTGTTCGTGGGGCGCCCGCTGCCGGTGCAGGCGCCGACCGCGTTCGTTCGGATCCGGCCGCGTGGTGCCCGGATCTGCGGTGAGTCGCGACGGGCTCGCTCTCGCCGCTGCGTGGCCGCCGTCGCTGCTCGCAGGTAGCTCCCGCGCGCCGAAGGGCGTTACGCTCCGCGCGTGTTCATCACGTTCCTGAGCGACTTCGGGCTCAAGGACGACTTCGTGGGTACGTGCCACGGGGTCATGAAGCGCATCGCGCCCGACGCGCAGATCATCGACATCACGCACGGGATTCCCGCAACGTCGATCCTTCAGGGCGCGCTCGTGCTCGCCAACACGGTCGGGTTCATGCCGGTCGGTGTCCATCTCGCGATCGTCGATCCAGGGGTCGGCGGGCCGCGACGTCCGCTTGCGCTGCGCGACACCGAGGGGCGGATCTACGTCGGGCCCGACAACGGTCTTCTGCTGCCGGCGGCCAGCCGGATGGGGATCGACGCCGCATACGAGCTGGCGAACCCCGACTACGCGCTCGACTCCATCTCGAGGACGTTCCACGGACGCGATCTGTTCGCTCCTGCAGCGGCCCATCTCGCGATCGGTGTGCCGCTCGCGGAGCTGGGACCGCCGCTCGATCCGGAGGCTCTCATCCGTCTCGACCTCCCCGAGCCCGTCATCGCGGACGACGCCATCACCGCGACGCTGCTCTACGTCGACAGCTTCGGCAACATCGCGCTCAACCTCGACCGCGACGACGTCGATGCGCTCGGGATCGTCTCCGGAACGCGCGTCGAGCTCGACCTCGCCGGAGAGCGGTACTACGCGGTGATGGCGCGCACGTTCGCCGACGCACGGGCGGGAGACGTGATCCTCTACGAGGACAGCTACAAGAACATGTCGCTCGCGATCTCGCGGGGAAGCGCCGCCCGGATGCTGCACGCGTCGCCCGGGCAGGACATCCGGATCACGATCGCGAGCTGATCACGAGACGGGCGGCCGCCGATCTCTCCACGGGCGGGCTGCTTCGATCTGAGCCGCGAGGCTCAGGAGGAGCGCATCGCCGGCCGGCGGTCCGATCGCCTGGACGCCGATCGGCAGGCCTGTTTCGCTCCAGTGGAGGGGAAGCGACATCGCGGGCTGTCCGGTCAGGTTCGCGATTGCCGTGAACGGAGTGAACTCGGTGTTCCGGAGGAGCTGCTCGATCGGGCCTTCGACCTCCTCCTGCCAACCGATCGGCACGGGCGGAAGCGCGAGGGTCGGCGTGACGACGACGTCGACCTCGTTCCAGAACGACGACGATCCGTCGCGCGAGCGTCTGCAGCGATCCGACGGCGCGCCCGTAGTCGGCGGCAGAGGTCGTTCGCGCAGACTCGACGAGCCCGCGGTTGAGCGGCGTCATGAGCGCGGCGTCGACCGGGTGGAGCGCCGGGCCGACCTGCCAGACCGCGATGAACTTGTCGAACAGGTCAGCCTCACGCCACGGTGGTGTCTCGTCCCGGACGTCGTGGCCGAGCTCCGCGAGCAGCTCGGCTGCGGCTGTGAGCGCCGCCACGCACTCGGGGTCGACCGCGACGTCGATCGGCGGCGTCGAGGTGACCGCGATTCGGAGAGGTGGCGGCGGCTCGGCCGTCGTCACCGCGAACGGTCGCTCGGGTGGAGGAGCCCACCACGGATCACCGGGCTCGTAGCCTGCGAGGACGTCGAGGAAGTGCGGCTGCGTCCTCGACCGTCCGTGCCATCGGCCCGGCGGTCGAGAGGCCTTCGAGGGAGCCGAACGGTGCGCTCGACACACGTCCGCGAGACGGCTTCAGACCGAAGAGGCCGCAGCACGAAGCCGGGATGCGGATCGAGCCGCCTCCATCGGTCGCGTGGGCGATCGGCACGAGACCTGCGGAGACGGCTGTCGCCGCGCCACCGCTCGATCCTCCGGGCGTGAGATCGGTGTTCCAGGGATTGCGCGTCGCACCGTTGAGGTCGGACTCCGTGAACGCGACCGTGCCGAACTCGGGCGTGTTCGTCTTGCCGACGATCACGAAGCCCGCGTCGCGGATCCGGCGGACGACAGCCGTGTCGAAGTCCGGAACGTAGTCGGCGTAGGCGCGCGACGAGTACGTCGTGCGGATGCCCGCGGTCGCGGCGAGATCCTTGACCGCGATCGGAACTCCGCGGAACGGTGCGTCGCCGGGTGTCGAGTCCGCCGCTCTCGCCGCTGCGAGGGCTTCGTCACCGCAGACGGTCACGAACGCGTTCAGCGAGGGATCGATCCGCTCGATCCGCTCGAGGCACAGCCGGACGAGCTCGACGGACGACGCCTCGCCAGCTCGAATGAGCCGCGCCTGCTCGACGGCCGAGAGGAACGCGAGCTCCATCGCGGCGAACCTACCAGCGTCGAAATGGCGAGGGCCGGAATCGAACCGGCGACACCACGGTTTTCAGCCGTGTGCTCTACCGACTGAGCTACCTCGCCGCGGCGCCTCAGTGTAGCCGCGCTTCAGGTTAGGTTCTCCTGGTGAGCACGAAGCGGGAGATCGCGATCATCGGCGCCACGCTCGACCTCGGGCAGGGGAGGCGGGGCGTGGACATGGGGCCGTCTGCGATCCGGTACGCGGGGCTCGAGGAGCGCCTTGTCGGTCTCGGGTACGCGGTGCGCGACGAGGGGAACGTCGAGACGGCCGTGGCGGAGGCGACCGCGGTCCGGGACGAACGAGCGCGCTTTCTTCCCGAGATCCACGACACGTGCGAGCTGATCGCGGCGCGCGTGGCCGAGGTGACCTCGCGTGGCGCGCTGCCGCTGGTCCTCGGCGGCGACCACTCGGTCGCGCTCGGAACGCTCGGAGGTCTCGCGTCGGTGCATGGGCAGGGTGGCGTGCTCTGGATCGACGCGCACTCGGACATCAACACGCCGGCGACGAGCCCGAGCGGGAACGTGCACGGGATGGCTCTTGCCGCAGCACTCGGCCTCGCCGGGCCTGGCTTCGAGAGCGAGGTCTGGCCGCTGCCCGCAGTGGATCCGAAGCGGGTAGCCCTCGTCGGGACGCGGCTCCTCGACGACGGGGAGCGGAGACTCCTTCGCGACGCCGGCGTACGGGTCTTCTCGATGAGCGAGGTCGACCGCATCGGCATCGAGCGCGCGATCCGCGAGTCGCTCGACCGGATCGCAGGCGGTGGGTTCGTCCATGTCTCCCTCGACATGGACGTGCTCGATCCCGAGATCGCGCCCGGCGTCGGCACGCCCGTTCGCGGAGGGCTCACCTACCGCGAAGCGCACCTCGCCATGGAGCTCGTGGCCGAGTCCGGCCTCGCGGGCTCGCTCGAGGTCGTCGAGGTGAACCCGATCCTCGATCGCGAGAACACCACGGCCGCGACGGCAGTCGAGCTCGTCGCGAGCGCGCTCGGCGCGACGATCATCTAACCGAACGCTGGAATGATGTCCCGCCCGTAGGCGGCGAGGTCCTCCTCCTGGCCGTGCGTCATGAGGTAGATGTTGAACTGGTCGACGCCGATCGCCTCGAGCTCCTTCAGCTTCGCGGTCGCCTGCTCGGCGTTGCCGAGGACGCAGAAGCGATCGCAGATCTCGTCGGTGACGAACTCGCCGTGCTTGGCGCCGACGCGCGAGTGCTCGTCGTAGTCGTAGAACTTGCGAACGCGGACGTACTCGGTCAGCTCGTGCGGGATCTCGGACTCGAAGCCGTAGCGCTCGATGAGATCCATCACGTGGTTCGAGACCATCGCGGGGAACCAGCGGACCTGGTCGCGGGCGTCGGCGAGGTCGTCCGTGATGTGGCTCGGCGCGCAGACGATGCACTTGAGCGCTGAGGGGTCGCGACCCGCCTCGGCAGCGGCTTCGCGAGCCGTCGCCATGATCCACTGGATGATCACCGGGTCGGCGAGCTGGATGATCACGCCGTCGCCCACGCGCCCTGCGACGGCGAGCGCCTTCGGCCCGTAGCCGGCGACCCACATCGGGATCTCGGGGAGCTCGGGCCGCACCCACGCGAGCTTCAGCGGCTTCTCGTTCCACTCGACCTCGCGGCCGTTCATGAATTCCTTGATCATCGCGCAGCGCCGCTCGAACTCGGCGACGCGGACGGGCTTGTCGCCGATGTAGCGCACCGCCGAGTCTCCGCGCCCGATGCCCATCACCATCCGGCCGTTCGAGATGTCGTGGAGCGTCGCGTAGCCGCTCGCCAGGACGGTGGGCTCGCGCGTTCCGGGATTGGTCACGCAGTGCCCGAACTTCATCGTCGTGGTCGCTTGCACGGCCATCGTGAGAAGCGGGAAGGACTCCTGCCACAGCACGTGCGAGTCGTACGTCCAGCCGTACTCGAAGCCGTTCGACTCGGCGTGCTGGAGCAGCTCGAGGAAGCGACTCGACGGGGGGTCGGGGAGGACGGTGACGCCGAAGCTCAGTGCCATCTCGGATTCTCCTTCGCTCGGTCGGAAAGCGCGATTATCGACGCCTAGAGGCGTGCGGTGCGCAGAGGGAACAGAGCGGCTGCGCCGAGGACGGCGATGACGGCGAAGGCGAGGCGGCCGTCGCTCGAGAGCTCGAAGGCGAGTCCGGCGAGTGGCGTTCCGACGAGGATCGTGAGGACTGCGCACGCGTTGACGAGCGCGATCGCGGCACCAGGCGCGTCGGGGCGCGTGCGCTGGGCCGCCGCGAAGATCACGGCGAACGGAAGTCCCGCTGTGAGCCCGAGGACGAGCGCGCCGAGCGCGGAGATCGCGAACGGGCCGCCGAGCGCGAGGAGGAGCGCTCCTGCCGACGTTCCGACGAGCGCGGCAGCGACGAGCAGGCGACCGCTCACGCGTCCGGCGAGGAGACCTCCGACCGGGCGGGTGAGGATGCCGACGAAGAGGACGAGGCCGCCGGCGAGCCCGGCAGCGGTCGACGACACACCCTGGCGCTCGAGCAGTGGGACGACCCAGTTTCCCGCGATCACGGCGAGACCGAACGTCGCGGCTTGCAGCACGCCGATCGGCAGGAGCGTCGCGGTCGCGAAGCACCCATGCACCGGCGTGCCCTATGCGCGGGAGGCCTGATGCAAGGAGCGTCGGGACGGCAGCGAGAACCGCGAGGAGCGCCGCGCTCCAGTACGCCGCGCGCCAGCTCGTCGCGTCCGTGAGGGCCGGCACCACCATGAGCGCGAGCCCGCCGCCGGCCATCGTCGCGCCGCCGTAGAGGCCCTGCAGCGCGGCGCCTCCGCCACCTGCCCGGACGAGGTCGAGCCCGGCGACGAACGCGGCGCCCGAGCCGACTCCGACCACGGCGCGACCCAGAAGCGCGAGCTCGACGCCGGCATCGACGAGCAGGATCCCGTTGCCGACGACCGCAGCGGCGATCGCGACGAGAGCGACACGTTGCGATCCGTACCGGTCCGCGCCGCGCCCCGCCGGCAGCTGCACGGCGAGGTGCGTGACGAACAGCGCGGTCGTCAGCAGCCCGACGGCCGCCAGCGAGATCCCGTAGTGCTCGGCGAGCGGGTCGGCGACGGCGCCGACGTTCGAGATGTTCCAGGTCAGGCAGCCACCGACCGCGAGTCCCGCGACGACGCCACGCGGTGACGCCGTCAGCTCAGCGTCCGCCGCCGGCTGCGACCCAGTCGATCGTCTTCGACGCGAGCCGGTCGAGCGCTGCGACGGCGAGCTCGAGGTGCTCCTCCTTCGTGTCCTCGAGCTTCGTGTGCGAGAGGCCGCGGAGGCTCTGGACGAAGAGCATCACCGTCGGAACTCCGGCGCGAGAGACCTCCGCAGCGTCGTGCAGCGGGCCGGACGGGAGGTGGTGTGCCATACCCGCGACCTCGCGTATCGCGCTCTTCGCAGAATCCGCGAAGCGTCTCGTCGAACAGGATCGGCTCGATCGACCAGATGCGCTCCCACTCGACGTCGATGCGACTCCTCGGCCGCGAAGCGCTCGCTCGAGGCCTTCGCGTCGGCAAGCATCGTGGCGAGCCGCTGGGCGTCGAGATCGCGCTGATCGAGCAGTTGCTCCGCGGTCTCGACGACCGACGTCACGATCCCGGGCTTGCAGACGACGCCTCCTGACGTGCACACCGCCCCACCGCCGGCACGTCGGGCAATCTCGCGAATCTCGAGCGCGAGCTTCGCCGCACCGGCAAGTGCGTCTCGGCGCTTGTCCATCGGCGTCGAGCCGGCGTGAGCTGCCTGACCGTGCCACGTGATCCGGTGGCGCTCGACGCCGAACGTTCCGATGACCACGCCGAGGGGGAGCCCGAGCGACTCGAGCACCGGCCCCTGCTCGATGTGCAGCTCGAGGTAGGCAGCCGCCGAGTCGAGCTCCGAGCGCGCGTCGAGGGCTGCGTCGAGATCGACGTCGTACGCCGCGAGCGCATCCGGGAGGCGTGTTCCATCGCGGTCGGTGAGTTGACGAAGCTCGTCTTGATCCGCCATCGAGCCGGCTGCGGCGCTCGAGCCGAAGAGACTCCGCCCGAAGCGCGCGCCTTCCTCGTCGGCCCAGTTGACGAGTCGGACGCGTCACAGGCGGAGTGCCGTCCTCGGCCACACGGCGCAGCACCTCGACGCCTGCGACGACGTTCAGGCAGCCGTCGAGCCAGCCGCCGTTCGGCACCGAGTCGATGTGCCCGCCGACGAGAACGGCACGCTCCGACTCGCCGGCGAGCGTGAACCACTGGTTGCCGGCCGCGTCGATCGACTCCTCGGCGCCCGTGCTCGCGACGAGGCCGCGGAGCCACTCGCGCGCTCGCTCCCACGTCTCCGTCCAGGCGACCCGCTGTGCGCCCGTTCTCGTCTCCGGTGAGCTCGCGGAGCTCCTTCAGCTCGGCGACGGTTCGCTTCGGATCGAGCCCCACGGCACGACTCTAACCGGCCCGTTCGAGTGTGGGATGCTCTGCCGATGCGCTCCCGAATCGGCTCGGCGACGGCTCGCATCGCGGTGCTCGGCCTCGTGCTCGTCGGGCTGTGGGCGCTGTGGGAGGGCTACCGGAAGCTGTGGGAGTCGACGGGCTGGACGCGCCCGTTCCCCGTGAACGCGACCACGATGCCGCACCTGCACGACATCGTCGGCGCGCTGTTCGATCCGATCCGCGAGGGTGAGCCGCTGCTCGCGCGGTACATGCTCGACGCGGCGCTCTTCACCGCCAAGGAGGCGGCGGTCGGATTCGCGATCGGAGCCACGATCGGCTTCCTCCTCGGAGCGCTGATCGCACGGTTCGGCGTCCTCCAGCGCGGCGTCATGCCGTACGTCGTGGCCTCGCAGACGATCCCGATTCTCGCGCTCGCGCCGATCGTGGTCGTCGGCCTCGGGAACGTGAGCATCGCGGGCTGGACGCCGAAGGACTGGATGCGCGTGGCCGTCATCGCTGCGTACCTGACGTTCTTCCCGGTGACGGTGAACACCGTGCGCGGTCTGCGCTCGGCTGATCCTGCTGCCGTCGAGCTCATGGAGTCGTACGCGGCCCGCGAGTGGTCGGTGTTCTGGAAGCTCCGCGTGCCGGCGGCCATGCCGTACCTCTTCTCGGCGTTCAAGGTCGCCGCGACGGCGTGTGTGGTCGGCGCGATCATCGGGGAGCTGCCGTCGTCGATCCAGGACGGGCTCGGCGGCTGGATCATCAACTTCAACCAGTACTACGCGCTCCAGCCGGAGAACCTGTGGGCGGTCAACCTCGTCGCGGCGTTGCTCGGGATCTCGTTCTTCCTCGTCGTCGTGCTCGTCGAGAAGCTCGTCGTCCACCGCGCGCCGGAGCAGCTCGTATGAGCGTGCCGAGGCGGTCGTCACCGCACGCGGCGTCTCGAAGACGTTCGGGAAGGGCGGCGTCACCGCGCTGCAGGACATCGAGCTCGAGGTCGGGCAGCGGCGAGTTCATCTCGCTCATCGGCCCGTCGGGGTGCGGGAAGTCGACGCTCCTCCGCGTCATCGGGGACCTCGTCGATCCGTCGACGCGGCGAGATCCTCGTCAACGGCAAGACGGCGCACCGCGCGCGGCTCGACCGCGACTACGGGATCGTCTTCCAGGCCGCGGTGCTCTACGACTGGCGGACCGTCGCGAAGAACATCGCGCTGCCGCTCGAGCTCATGGGGTTGAATCGCGCCGAGCGCGCAGCGAGCGAGTACGCGAGCTGCTGAGCTCGTCGAGCTCGACGGGTTCGAGAAGCACTACCCGTGGCAGCTCTCGGGCGGGATGCAGCAGCGCGTCTCGATCGCGCGGGCGCTCTCGTTCTCGCCGGCGCTCCTGCTCATGGACGAGCCGTTCGGTGCGCTCGACGAGATGACGCGGGAGCGTCTGAACGACGAGCTCCTGCGGATCTGGGCGGAGATCGGCTCGACGGTGATCTTCGTGACGCACTCGATCTCGGAGGCCGTGTATCTGTCGACCCGCGTCGTCGTCATGTCTGCGCGGCCCGGGCGGATCACGACCGATGATCCCGATCGACCTCCCGCAGCCGCGGACGTTCGAGACACGGGAGGACCCCCGCTTCTTCGAGCTCGTGACCGAGGTGCGCGAGGCGCTCCATGCCGGAGGCGGTGACGAGTGAGCACTATCGCGCAGCCGCTCAGCGCCGCTCGCCGAGCGCGGTGCGACCGCAGCATGTGCGCAAGTGGGGACCTGCGCTCGTCGTCTTCGGGATCGGGCTCGCGGCGTGGCAGTGGTTGCTCCCGGCTCTCGGCGTCGAGCGCTACCTGCTGCCGCCGCTCTCAGATGTGCTGCAGGCGTTCTGGGACGCGCGCAGCGAGCTTCTCCGCGCGGGGTGGATCACCTTCAAGGAAGCGGTCGGCGGGTTCGTTCTCGGCTGCTCGGTCGCCTTCGTCCTTGCGCTCGTGCTCGCACGCTGGCGCCCGCTCGGGAGCGCTCTCATGCCGTACATGATCGCCGCCAACGCGGTGCCGATCGTCGCGTTCGCGCCGATAACGAACGCCTGGTTCGGGACGCTCTCGCCGTGGTCGAAGGTCATGATCGCCGCCGTTCTCTGCTTCTTCCCCGTGCTCGTCAACACGCTGCGCGGCCTCACCTCGGTTCGGCCGGAGTCGCTGGAGCTCATGACGCTCGTACGCGGCTCCTCAACGCGTCGTGTTCGCGCGCGTCCGGATCCCGAACAGCCTGCCGTTCGTCTTCTCCGCCTTGAAGATCGCGTCCGTTCTCGCAATGATCGGCGCTGTCGTGGGGGACTACTTCGGAGGATCCACCGAGTCGCTGGGCGTGCAGATCGTCTCGGCCGTCTCGGTGGCGCAGTACGAGACGGCGTGGGCGGCGATACTCGTGGCGAGCCTGCTCGGCATCGGCTTCTACGCGACGGTCGCGCTCGCGGAGCGGCTCGTTCTCAGCTGGCACCCATCGATCAGGGCAGGAGTCGAGTGACCCAAGGAGGGCACATGAGGAAACGAAAGTGGACGATCGCGGCGATAGCGGTACTCGTGGCGGCGATCGCGGTCGCGGCAGGGCTGGCGATGGCCGGCTCGAGCCAGGGCCAGGGGCTGACGAAGGTCACGCTCC
Source organism: uncultured Gaiellaceae bacterium (assembly GCA_963744285.1). Classification (GTDB taxonomy): domain Bacteria; phylum Actinomycetota; class Thermoleophilia; order Gaiellales; family Gaiellaceae; genus GMQP-bins7. The sequence goes on from CAVUTA010000014.1 coordinate 76,306, forward strand.
AGTCGAAGTGGGTCGTGCAGGCGCAGTTCGCCGGCTACTACGCCGCGAAGGCGAAGGGCTACTACAAGCAGGTCGGCCTCGACGTGAACATCAAGGCCGGCGGCCCGGACATCCTTCCCGAGCAGGTCGTGCTCGGAAGGCAGGCCGAGTTCGGGATCAACTGGATGCCGTCGACGCTGGCCCAGCGCGATACGGGCAACGACCTCGTCAACATCGGCCAGGTCTACGCACGCAGCGGAACGACCGAGGTCACATTCAAGTCGAGCGGCATCAACACGTTCAAGAAGATGAAGGGCAAGAAGTTCGGCGTCTGGATCTTCGGGAACGAGTTCGAGCAGCGCGCCGCGCTCGTGAAGAACGGGATGAACCCGGACAAGGACGTGCAGCTCGTCAAGCAGAACTTCGACATGCTCGCGTTCCTGAACGGCGAGATCGACGCTGCCTCGGCGATGACGTACAACGAGCTCGCTCAGGTGCTCGAGGTGAAGAATCCGGACACGGGCAAGCTCTACACGCTCAGGGACCTGAACGTGTTCAAGTACTCGACCCTCGGTACCGGCATGCTCCAGGACGGCATCATCGTTCGCGGCGACTGGATCAAGGACACGAAGAATCAGGCGACAGCGGTCAAGTTCCTCGAGGCGTCGTTCAAGGGTTGGATCTATTGCCGTGACCACCTCGCCGAGTGCACGAACATCGTCCTGAAGAACGGGCCGGCGCTCCCGAAGGGGCACCAACGCTGGCAGATGAACGAGGTCAACGCGCTCATCTGGCCGAACAAGCTCGGCGTCGGGCTCATGGATCCCGTCGAGTTCAAGCGCACCGCCACGATCGCGAAGACGTACAAGGTCATCAAGAAGCCGGCGACGAAGGCCTCCTACCGGACGGATCTCGCGAAGAAGGCGATCGCGAACCTGAAGAAGCAGGGGCTCGACGTCACCGGCAAGGGCTACAAGAAGGCCGTCGTGACGCTGAAGGAAGGCGGCAAGTAACGACGAGGCCTGGGCTCCGGGCCGGTTCTTGACGGTCCGGTCCGGAGCTCTCCCTGCAGAGGAGGTGACATGACGTGTCGACACTGATCAAGGGCGGGCGGATCATCACGGCCGCCGACGACTACGTCGGCGACGTCTACGTCGACGGCGAGCGCATCGCGATGCTCGGAGAGTCGCTCGACGTCGACGCCGATCGCGTCATCGACGCGACGGGCAAGTACGTCCTGCCGGGGTGCGTCGACCCGCACACGCATCTCGACATGCCCTTCGGCGGTACGACCACGATCGACGACGTCACCTCGGGGCAGACGGCGGCGGCGTTCGGCGGGACGACCTGCCACGTCGACTTCTGCATCCAGGCACCCGGCAGCTCGTTCGCCGATGCGCTCGACACCTGGCACGGCAAGCGCGAGGGGAAGCAGATCATCGACATGGGCTTCCACATCGCGGTGACCGACCTACGCGAGGGCGGGTCGCTCGAGGAGCTCGCCCGGCTGCCGGAGCAGGGCATCACCTCGTACAAGCTCTTCATGGCCTACAAGGGCGCGCTCATGGTCGACGACGAGACGCTCTTCCGGACGATGGAGGTCGCCGCCGAGACGGGTGCGCTCGTGATGGTGCATGCGGAGAACGGCGACGCGATCGACGTGCTCGTGAAGCAGGCGCTCGCGGCGGGGAACACGGCGCCGCACTTCCACGCGCTCACGCGTCCGCCGGAGACCGAGGGCGAGGCGACGAACCGCGCGATCCAGCTCGCCCGCGTGGCCGGCGCGCCGTTGTACGTCGTCCACGTCTCGTGCAAGGAGGCCGTCGACCCGATCGCACGCGCCCGCGAGCAAGGCTGGGACGTCTGGGGCGAGACCTGCACCCAGTACTTCTTCATCGACTACACGTACCTCGAGCGGCCCGACTTCGAGGGCGCGAAGTACGTCTACACGCCGCCGCCGCGCGCGATCGAGAACCAGGAGGTCCTCTGGCACGCGGTTCGCTCGGACATCCTCTCCGTCGGTCTCGACCGACCACTGCGCGTTCCTCTGGGACGGCCAGAAGTCGCTCGGCCGCGACGACTTCTCGAAGATCCCGAACGGCGGCCCGGGACTCGAGAACCGGCTGCACATGATCCACGAGTTCGGCGTTCGCACCGGCCGCATCTCGCTGAACCGTATGGTCGAGCTGCTCTCCACGAATCCGGCGAAGCTCTTCGGCCTCTACCCACGCAAGGGCACGATCGCGCCCGGCTCGGATGCCGACATCGTGATCTTCGACCCGGAGCGACGGCACCTCATCACCGCTGCCGACCAGCACTCGAAGGTTGACTACAACCTCTACGAGGGGACCGAGGTCACCGGGTCGCCGGAGATCGTTCTGCTCCGCGGGAACGTGCTCGTCGACGGAGGCGAGCTCGTCGCGGAGCCGGGTGTGGGCGAGTTCGTCGAGCGGGCGGCGTTCGGGCAGGAGCTCCTGCCCGCGGCTGCTCGCTAGACGACAGCTGCGGAGGCGCCGGACACCTTCCCCCTTGTCCGGCGCCTCCGCGTTCAGCTCATCGTGCCGCTACGAGGTCGACGTCCGCTCGAAGCGGTGGCACGCGAAGTAGTTCTTCCCCGACGGCAGCTCGAGCTCTCCCCAGCTTCCTCCAGGAAGGTTCTTCGCATCCTGTGGGCACTTCCGGTCGAGGTTGGGGTCACCGCGACGGTAGAGATCAGCCCGGATCAGCGACTCCATCCCCGCGAAGCTCTCGTCCGCGACGTTGAACACGCGAAGCTGCAGGCTCGGAACCGTGATTCCCTGAGGCGACGCGAGCTCTGCGACCGACGGCTTGCCCGGCGGAGCGCAGTGGAAGTACTGCCCGGCGATGGGCACCTCGGGGGTGCAGTCCCAGCCGGCGGCTCTCGTGCGATCCATGTCCGTCTGGGCCGAGGGATTGCCGTACGCGACGCTGGCGAGAGCGATGGTCGCCAACACGGGAACGGCGAAGATCAGCAATCGAATGCGCATGTTCTCTCCTCCTTGTCTGTGCGTTTGCAGGAATCGGATCGGGAAGGACGAGAATCCGGCTCGGAGGACGGCGCGAAGCGGGAAGCGACGCGGGATCTGACCTGCTTCCGGCGTATTCACGTGTGCTGCGGCTTCCAGCAGCTCCCTCTCGCGTTCCGCGCCGAGCATCCTGTATGTCTCGAACATGACGTCGTCACGCTAGGCGGCAACGTCGGCGCAGACATCGGAAGAACTGCCTAGTTTCGGGCGAGTGGACTACCTATCTTGGCGGTCGTCCGCGAACCGGTGGGCGGGCGAGACATGGCGTCTGACACCATGGCTCGCCCGCCCTCACGGTCGGCTAGCTAGCAGGACACCTGCGTGTTCCAGGAGCTGAACAGGCCGGTTGGGTTCGGCTTCCAGACCCACGCGTGCAGCGTGTACAGATACGTCGGCGACCCGAAGAATGCCTCGGCGTCCGTGACGTTCATCTTCCGTCCGAGGAGTGTGGGTGCAGCCGTGCCGGAGGCCGGTGCTTCGGAGCCGATCGGCCGGATGTACTCGACCCCGGTGAACCTGTAGGTGCCGTTGGAGCGCTTCTCGTAGAGAAGGGCTTCCGGTTCGGTCGCTCGGAGCTTCCCGTCACCCACCCGACTGGAGTTGACCATGTGGATGCCCATCGCGCCCTTTGCACCGCTTGCAATGCATGAGGTCTTGGTGCCGTAGAGACTGAGCTCCTTGAAGCCCTGCTTCTTCGCGACCTGGATGTTGTGGTAACGGACCGTCGCGTCGCGGACTGGGTCAAGTGACGGTGGGCCTCCGCCCGCAGTAGCAAGCCCGGCGATCGCAAAGAGCGGTAGCAGGGCGAGAGCCGCTGCCAGGAATGCCTTCGTCTTCCGCTTCATCGTCATCTCCTCCTCCTGTTACCGGACCGCTACTGCGGCCGGATCGTGTCGGACGATCACGGTGTCGACGACCTTGACGATCTCGTCGACGGGGAGCACGGCCTCGCCGGCGTGGCGGCGGATCGCCTCAGGGCTCGAGGCCTGGTAGATGCAGACCGTGCCGACGCGGCCGTCGCGCTCCTCGAGCACGTAGCTGCGGATCCAGGCGATGTCGTCGGGCATCCGCTCGCCCTCCGCGGTCGAGCGTGCGGCAGCCTCGCCAGCTCGGCGCCGTCCTTCCAACCGCTCCGCCGCAGGATCACGTAGGTGTCCATCTGTCTCCTTCCGTCGAACTTGACGCTTCGACGGTAGGAGCGCGCGGCGCGCCGCTTCATCGGCGGGACTACCTAGGTTGAGCCCGCCGCATACCTATCTTCGAGCACGCCGAGCTGCGTCGCCGCCGCGACGGCTTCGCCCGCGCGTGCTGTGCGTCCAGCTTGCGCAGGATCGCCGAGACGTGATGGTCGACGGTTCGCCTGGAGACGACGAGGCGGTCGGCGATCTCGGCGTTGCGGAGTCCTTCGGCCACGAGCTGGAGAACTTCGAGCTCGCGCGTGGTGAGTGCGGCAGGGTTTCCGCGCGTGGATGGTCGCGGGCCACGCGGAACGCCGTTCGCACCGAGCGCGCGAAGACCGCGGCCGACCCTTGCTGCGAGGGGGCGTGCGCCGAGCTCTTGGCAGATCTGCAGAGCGCGTGCGAGTGGCTCCTCGTCGACGGCTTCCGACAGCGCGAGTGCCGTCTCGTAGGGACAGCCGTATCGTGTCCACTGCGCAGCTGCCTCTCGCCAGTCGCCCGCGGCCCCGGCCGCATAGGGTCCGGAGAAGGCGTCGGGCTCGGCCGGAAGATCGGCAAGGCGGCGCCAGTACGAGAGCCGGGCCGCGTCCTCGGTCGGCTCCTCGACGTACCGCAGACGCGAGCACCGGCGCGGTGACGCGGTCGATCTCTTGCGGGTTTCCCTCAGCCAGGCAAGCTCGGCCTCGGCAGCGGCCAGATCGACGACGGCGACGAACTCCTCCGCGAGACGCCGACTTCGTGCGCAGCCTCCAACGCCTCGCGTGCGCCGGGGTCGCCTCGCCGCGCGCGGACGAGGGCGAGCACGACGAGGCGCCTCGCGGTGTGGCCATGGCGAATCGCGCGGATCCTCGAGGAGCAGCCGCGCCGACTCTGCCGCCTCCGCCCAGCGGCCTTGATCGAGCTGCGAGCGTGCCGCGAAGGCGAGGGTGTTGATACGCCAGAGGTCGAGATTGTGCGCGATGCAGTGGTCGAGCGCCGCGGGCAGGTACGTGTTCGCGAGCTCGTGGTCGTATCGGAACACCCCGATGCTGCCCAGGTAGTTGAGCGCGCGGGCGGCCTCGATCACCTCTCCGGAGGCCTGGCAGTCGGCGATGGTGCGATCGAGGAGCTCTCGGCCGAAGCGTTCGTCGCGGGAGAGCTCGGCGATTCCCAGGGTCACGAGCGCCTCGGCGGCCGTGCGCGTGTCGCCGGCTCGCTCGGCTATCTCCGCCGCCTCTCGCGCCAGCTCGATGCTGCCCTCGAGATCGCCTTCGAGCCGGCGCATGTTCGCTTGGGTCGAGTACACGCTGGCGGCTTCGCGCGACCTCGGGTGGTCGGCGACGAGTCTCGCTCGCTTCGGCAATCGCCTCCTGCGCAAGTGTGTGCAGGCCGCGGCAGTTCAGGTACCAGTTCAGCTCGGACAGCGCGCGTGCCTGTGACAAGCCTGCGCCGGCGTCCTTCCAGCATGTGATCGCCTCGCCGATGACATCGATCGCCTCGACCTGGTCGTCTGCGAGGTAACACGCGCGCGAGCGTCTCTCGAGGAACGACGCGCGTTCCGCGGCCGGGCGGTCGTCTGCGAAGCGGAGCGCTCGCGCGAACTGCGCCGCGGCCTCGCGGTACGCGCCGACGGAAAGCGCCTGCTCGGCGGCTGCGGGTGCGTACAACAGCACCGCGGCCGCGTCGCCCGCAGCCTCCGCGTGATGTGCGAGCCGCGCGAAGTCGGGCGAGCCGTACGGGGGATCCGACAGCGTCTCGAGAACCGAGCGGTGGAGCTCCACGCGCCGCGTCGCGCTCAGCGACTCCTCGACGGCGAGTCGCGCCAGCTCGTGACGGAAGGCCACGCCCGTGTCGTCGGAGACGAGCACACCGGCCGAGAGACACTCGTCCAGGTGGCGGACCGCGTCGCCGCACACGCGCTCGAGCGCCCACACATCCAGCTTCGGTGGAGCGACCGAGACGGCCTCTGCGAGCGCCAGAGCGTCGTCACTCAGACGGGCGGTTCGAGCGAGCACCGCACTACGCACCGTCGCGGGGACGGCGTCTCCGCCTGCGTCGAGCACCTCGCGGACGTAGAAGGGGTTGCCCGACGTCAGGCTGTAGAGCTTCTGCACGTCCACCTCGTAGCCCTCCGCCAGGCGCTCGACCGCCACGGGGCTGAGCGGCTCGACGCGGAGGCGCTCGACGCCGGGGATCGCTCCGAGCTCGCCGAGGACGACCCGAAGTGGATGCGTGCGCTCGAGCTCGTCGTCTCGATACGTCACGACGACGAGCGCAGGGATCGCCTCGATCCGCCGGGCAAGCAGGCGGAGGACGTCGAGAGTCGCCTCGTCCGCCCAGTGCACATCCTCGAGCACGAGGATCGTCGAGCCTGCCGCGAGCTCGTCGCGGACCTGCTCGAAGACCTCGCTCGCCGTTGGGGCACCTGCGAGGAGTGCGTCGAGACCGGCGCTCGAAGCCAGGTCCGCGAACGGGCCGAGGGGTCTAGGCGTGAACAGCGGATCGCACGCGCCGATGAGAACGCGTGTCGTGCCTGTGGTGCTCGCGATGAACGACCGAACGACCGAGGTCTTGCCGACGCCTGCCTCTCCCGCGACGAGCACGACCCGGCCCTGGCCGGCTCGGGCCTCGGCGTTGGCGCCCGAGAGCGCTGCGAGGACGTCGTCCCGTTCGAGAAGCATTCCCGCGCGCGTGATTCCGGCGCTCACGATGGTCACAGGGTGATCGTGAGCGTTGCGCCGCGCGTTCGCAAGGTCCTGCCCGTTACTCGGCGGTCGAGGAAACCGAGCCTCGCGGCTTCCGCGACGGCTTCGCCTCGTGTGCGACGCGTCGAGCTTGCGCAGGATCGCCGACACGTGGTGATCGACGGTTCGACGCGAGAGCACGAGGCGCTCGGCGATCTCTGCGTTTCGCAGGCCCTCGGCCACGAGAGCCGAGCACCTCGAGCTCGCGCGCGGTCAGCTGCGGCCGGGTTCCCGCGCGTCGAGGCCCGGGGACCGCGCGGCACCGAGGCTCCGAGCGCGCGGAGCGAGTGGCGTACGGCGTGCGCTGCCGGACGCGGCGCCGAGCTCCTCGAACGTCGCCGAGCGCTTCCTGAAGCGCGTCTGCCTCGTCGCTCTCGGCGAGCGCGCGGGCGGACTCGTAGACGCAGCCGCGTGCCGTCCACGCCGCGGCGGCGCCGCGCGCCGTCACCGCGCGATCTGCCTCGCGTAGGGCTCGGCGATCCAGTCCGGAGCTGCGTCCAGAGCACCGGCCTTCGACTGCCAGTACGCGAGCTCGCCGGCGAACCAGAGGTGACGCTTCTCGAGCGCGAGGTCGTAGACGGCGCGCGCTTCGTCGACCGTGCGCGCCGCGTCTCCCGCCAGCCAGGCCGCCTCGGCCCGGGCCGCGTGGACGTGGCCGAGCCGCTGGAGGTGGCCGCCGGCCAGCGACGTCTCGAGCGCTTCGTCCAACACGTCCCAGCTCCCGGGGTCTCCGCGTCGCACGCGGGCGCGTCCGAGCGCGATGAGCGCTGTGATGCGGCTGATCGCGCTGATCTCGTCCGCGAGCAGCTCCAGTGCAAGCGCCGTCCCCTCGTCCCAGCGGCCGAGGTACACGAGGGTCGCCGCGAGCCACGAGCGGATGTATGCGTCGTCGAGATCGTTCTCCGCGGCGAAGGCGATGAACTCACGTGCCCAGCGCTCCGACTCCTCGAGCTCGTACATCTCGCCGAGCCCGGACGCGAGCATGCTGTACGCGTTCGCGACTCGTTGAGGGAGGCCGTTCTCGCGCGCGAGGTCGAGGCTGCGCTGGAGGTACGGGGTTCCCTCTGCAATCTCGCCGGCCATGACATGCGATACGCCGATCGTGTTGAGGGAGAACGCCTGGATGTCGGCGTCGTCGACGCGGAGCGCCAGCTCGAGCGCCCGCTCTCCCCAGCGAACACCGTCGGCGTTGTCCCGGCTCAGCATCCGGAGGTACCCGCGAAATCCATATGCGATAGCCAGCTCCCTGCCTGGCGGAAGCTCCTCGAGGATCTCGATCGCTTCACGATTGGCGTTCTCCGCCGCCTCGTTCAGGCCGACGGCGATGGTCGCCGCGGGCAACCGTGCCAGGTTCTCTCCGAGCCGAAGCTGGTCGTCGAGCGCGCGGGCGATCGCGATCGCCTCATGCCGCGTCTCGACCGACTCGGCGTAGCGTCCGGTGAGGGTTGTCTCTGTCGCGTAGCCCTCGAGCAGCGAGAGCCGGTCGTGATCGGCGGCGGCGTGGTAGCTGAGCGCTCGCGCGTACTGCTCCGCAGCCTCGCGATGGGCGCCGACGGCCGAAGCCCGACTCGGCTGCCGCCGGCGCGAAGCGCAGCACCGCAGCCGCGTTGCCGGCGGCGTCGGCGTGGTGTGCGAGCGCGCTGAGGTCCTGTGCCTCGGCAGGTGGTGCGGCAAGCGCCTGAAACGCCTTCTCGTTCAGCGAGCGACGCCGATCCGGCGGCAGCGCGTGCTCCAGAGCCAGACGTCCGAGCTCGTGCCGGAAGCCGACGCCCGACGGGGGTCGGTGTCAGCATCCCAGACGCGAGGCATTCCGCGAGGTGGGTGAAGTCCTCTCCGGCGATCTCCTCGAGCAGCCAGATCTCGGCCGATCCGGGGACGACGGCGACGGCGTCGAGCAGGCGGCGCGCGCCCTGGCTCAGGCGGTTCGCGCGCGCCAGCACGGCGTCCCGAACGGTGGTCGGCACGTCTCCACCCTCACCGGCGAGCACCTCGGTCACGAAGAACGGGTTGCCGCCGGTCGCTTCATGAAGGCCGCGGGCCGACTGCTCGGCGCGACGAGCGAGCTCCTCGACCCCTTCGACCGAGAGTGGTTGCAGCGACACTCGAGTCGTGATCCGGACGGGAAGGTCTCCAAGGAGCTGACGGAGCGGGTGGTTGGCGCCGACCTCGTCGTCGCGGAACGTCAGCACGAGGAGCGAAGGAGCCGCGTCGATCCGGCGTCCGAGGTACTTCAGAGCGTCGAGCGTGGCCTCGTCGGCCCAGTGCACGTCCTCGAAGACGGCGAGCGTCGGATGCGACTCGCAGCTCGTCGAGGAGGGCTGCGAAGTACGCGGCGCGTTCCACGTTCGTCGTCGGTTGCTCGACGGCGAAGCCCTCGAGCCGCCGGACGATGTCGTACACGGGGCCGAGCGGGCGCGGCGTGAACAGCGCCTCGCACGCTCCCCACACGACGCGGATCTCGTCCTCGTGGCGAGAGGTGAACGCTCGGACGAGCGACGTCTTGCCGACGCCCGCCTCACCGCCGACGAGCACGACGCGGCCGGAGCCGAGGCGCGCGCGCTCGAGGTCCGCGTCGAGCTGGGCGCTCGCCTCGTCTCGCTCGAGCAGGTGGTCATCGTCGACGAGCGCGGCCACGATCGGATCGTCGCCAACCTCCCGATCCTTCGCAACCGACGGAGCTAGGATCGTGCGGCGATGGCGGTCACCGAGGCGAACCCGAATCTCGGCGCGCAGATCGTCGCAGGACGCGAAGGAGTACGTCCTCTACTCGTGGTCGACGCAGGACGCGATCAACCCGATCGCGGTCGCCGGCGCCGAGGGCCGCTACTTCTGGGACTACGAGGGGAAGCGCTACCTCGACTTCGCGTCCCAGCTCGTGAACGTCAACATCGGCCACCAGCATCCGAAGATCATCGCGGCGATCAAGGAGCAGGCAGACCGGCTCTGCACGATCGGGCCGCCGATGGCGTCGGAGTCGCGCTCGCGGCTCGGACGGCTGCTCGAGGAGGTCACGCCGGGCGATCTCTGCATGTCGTTCTTCACGAACTCGGGCGCGGAGGCGAACGAGAACGCGATCAAGCTCGCGCGGCTCGCGACCGGGCGCCACAAGATCATCGCGCGCTACCGCTCGTACCACGGCGCGACGCACGGCTCGATCGTCCTGACGGGCGATCCGCGCCGCTGGCCCAACGAGCCGGGGATGGGCGGCGTCGTGCGGATGCTCGACCCGTACACGTATCGCTGTCCCGCGGGCCATCCCGATCCCTGCCCGGTGTGCTCGGGAGCGCCGCATCTCGAGGAGATCCTCGAGTACGAAGGTGCGCACACCGTCGCAGCGGTGATCCTCGAGACCGTGACGGGAACGAACGGGATCATCCCGCCGCCGCCCGGGTACCTGCAGGCGATCCGCGAGGTCTGCGACCGGCACGGGATCCTGCTCATCCTCGACGAGGTCATGTGCGGCTTCGGCCGAACGGGCCGCTGGTTCGCGTGCGAGAACTGGGACGTCGTCCCGGACATCATCACCGTCGCGAAGGGGATCAACTCGGGCTATGTCCCGCTCGGCGCGATGATCATTCGCGAGCACCTGAAAGAGTGGGTGCGCAGCCGGTACTTCCCCGGCGGGCTCACCTACGCGGGGCATCCGCTCGCGTGCGCGTCTGCTGTCGCGTCGATCGAGGCCTTCCAGGAGGAAGGCGTGGTCGAGAACGCAGCCGAGGTCGGCGCGTACCTCGGAGACGGCCTGCGCGCGCTGGCCGCACGGCATCCGTCGATCGGCGAAGTGCGAGGGCTCGGCTGCTTCTGGGGCCTCGAGCTCGTGAAGAACCGGGAGACGCGCGAGATGCTCGTGCCGTTCAACGCCTCGGGTGATGCTGCAGCGCCGGTTGCACGGCTCGCAAAAGCGTCACTCGAGCGCGGTCTCTACCTGATGACGCACTGGAACGTGGTGATGGTCGTGCCACCGTTGACGGTCACGCGCGAGGAGGTCGACGAGGGGCTCGCTGTCCTCGACGAGACGCTCGCGATCGCCGACGAGTACGTCGCCTAGGTGAGCGACGTCGCCGAGCTGGCGGCTCAGCTCGTTGCGATCGAGTCGATCAACCCGGACATCGTGGCCGGCGGCTCGGGCGAGGGCGCGGTGGCGAGATTCGTCTCGGAGTGGTGCGAGCGGGCAGGCCTCGAGACGACTCTTCACGAGCTCGCTCCCGGACGGGCCAACGTCGTCGCGATCGCGCGCGGGTCCGGCGGCGGCCGCTCGCTGATGCTCAACGCGCACATGGACACGGTCGGGGTCGCCGGGATGGCCGAGCCGTTCGCGCCGCGACTCGAGGACGGCCGGCTCTACGGCCGCGGCGCGTACGACATGAAGGGAAGCCTCGCGGCGTGCATGCTGGCGACGGCGGAGGCGAAGCGTCGCGGGCTGCGCGGAGACGTGATCCTTACGGCGGTCGCCGACGAGGAGTTCGCGAGCATCGGCACGGAGGCCGTTGCGGCCAGCGTTCGGGCGGACGCCGCGATCGTGACGGAGCCGACCGAGCTGCAGATCGCAGTCGCGCATCGCGGGTTCGTCGCTCTCGAGGTCGAGGTGCACGGGCGAGCAGCGCACGGCTCGCGTCCGCATCTCGGCATCGACGCGATCGCGAAGATGGGTCGCGTCCTCGTGGGCATCGAGGAGCTCGACGCGCGGCTGCGCGCCGAACCCGACGCACCGCGTTCGTCGGGAGCGGCAGCGTCCACGCGTCGCTGATCGAGGGCGGGCAGGAGTTCTCGAGCTACCCGGCGCGCTGCCTCCTTCAGGCCGAGCGGCGGACGATTCCCGGCGAGACGCTGGAGCTCGCCGAGCAGGAGCTGCGCGAGATCGTCGCTCGTGCCGGCGAGGGCGACTCCGACTTCTCGGCGGAGGTTCGTGCCCCGATCTCGCGCGAGCCGTTCGAGGTCGCCGAAGACGCGGAGATCGTGCAGCTCGTGCGGCGCCACGCCACGTCGGTGCTCGGTGCCGAGCCTGACCTCGTCGGCGTGTCGTTCTGGGCAGACTCCGCGCTTCTGTCGGCGGCCGGGATCCCGACCGTCGCTCTTCGGCCCGATCGGCGAGGGCGCGCACGCCGAGGTCGAGTGGGTCGACCTCGCGTCGCTCGAGCAGTGCGTCGAGATCTACTCCCGCGTCGCGGCCGACCTCTGTAGCTAGCGGGCCAGGAACGCGGCGATGGCCGCGCTGGTCTCGTCCAGCGCGTCCCAGAGCACCGAGTGCCCGCCGGGGACGACGACGACCTCGAGCAGGTCCCCGAGTGCTGCGCGATGCGCCTCGAGCAGATGGTCGTAGGGGAGATACGAGCGCTCGCCGAGGACGAGCAGCGTCGGCACGCGGACGTCCTCGAAGCGCGGTGGCTGCGAGGCCATCTCGCCGTACGCCGCGACGACGGCGGACTGGGAGTAGCGGTAGCGCACGCGGCCGTCCTCATCGGTCTCGACGTGTGACGCGAGGTCCTCGACGACGAGCTCGCGCGGCGCGTAGTAGAGCTGGCTCTCGTCGTAGCGTCGCTCGATCAGCTCGTCGAAGGAGACGTACGACTTGTCGAGCCGTGCGTTCTCGGCAGCGGCGAGCGCAACCTGGCCGGGGATGACGATCACCGGGTCGAGAAGGACAAGCTTGGGCACGAGCTTCGGCGCTTTCGCGGCGAGCTCGAACGCGAGACGCCCCCCGAACGAGTGCCCGACGAGGATCGACTCGCGCGCGCCGACCGTCTCGACGATCGCGTCGAGGTGCGTAGCCGATGTCCCACGGCGGCTCCCAGGGCGAGTGGCCGTGTCCGAGCAGATCGGGGGCGAGGACGTGGTAGCCGGTGAGCCGCGTCGCCAGAGGCGCGAAGTGCCGCCCGTGATTCCGGACGCCGTGCAGGCAGACGATGCGCGGTAAGCCGGGTTCGCGCCACTCGTGGAGAGCGAGCGTCACTCCGACGCGGCGAGCACTTCGAGCGAGTCCGGCACCATCTCCGTCCGCCGCTCGTCGCGCTCCTGCACGAGCGACCAGATCACGGTGCCGTCGCGGTCGATCAGGAACGTGCCGCGGTGCGGGGCGCCGTTCGTCTCGTTGAACACGCCGTACGCCTTCGCGGCGGTGCCGTGCGGCCAGAAGTCGGAGGCGAACGTGTACTCGGCGCCAAGCTCCTTCTTCCAGGCTTGGCGCGTCGCGGACGAATCGCACGAGACGAACACGATCTCCGTTCCCGCGTCGCGGAACGACTGCAGATTCTCCTGGAGGTCGCGCGCCTCGTCCTCGCAGACCGGTGTGTAGGCGAAGGGGTGGAACACGAGGAGGACGTTCGCGCGGCTGCGGACCTCCGAGAGCGTCACCCGCTCGTTGTGGGCGACCTCGAGGTCGAACTCGGGTGCCACGTCACCTGTCCTCACCGCCATCTGAGCGCTCCTCTCCCTGACCGGACGGCCGATAGTACCGCCGCCCGCGGAGCTCCTCCGGGAGGTACGAGACGCCGAACCCGGCGGGGTCGTCGTGCGGGTACGCGTACCCCTCGCCGTGGCCACGCGCTTTGGCTGCAGCCTTGTGTCCCGTCGAGCGGAGCATCGGCGGGGGGCGGGCGTTCCCGTGCTCGCGCACGTCGCGGCGTGCCTCCCAGATCGCGACCGCGGACGCGTTCGACTTCGGCGCGCGTGCGAGGTAGATCGCCGCCTGCGAGAGGTTGAGCTGCGCTTCCGGAAGGCCCACGTGCTCGAGTGCTTGGGCCGCCGCGACGGCGACGACGAGCGCGTTCGGATCCGCGTTGCCGACGTCCTCCGAGGCGAGAATGACCATCCGGCGCGCGATGAAGCGAGCGTCCTCTCCCGCCTCGAGCATCGCGGCGAGGTAGTAGACCGACGCGTCAGCGTCGCCGCCGCGCATCGACTTGATGAAGGCGGAGGCGAAGTCGTAGTGCTGATCGCCCTTGCGGTCGTAGAGAAGCGGGCGCTTGCGGGCCGCGTCCAGGACGTGCTCCTCGGTCAGCGCCGCGCCCTCGGCGTCGGCGGTCGCCTGCGCGAGCTCGAGCATCTGGAGCCCCGCCCGAGCGTCTCCTCCCGCGCGCTCGGCGAGGAGTCGAAGCACCTCGGGTGACGCTTCCGTCTCGAGCGTCGCCGCGCCGCGCGCGAGGATCTCGACGAGCTCCTCGTCCGAGAGCGCGGTCAGCTCGATCACGGTGCACCGCGAGAGCAGAGCGGCGTTCACCTCGAAGTACGGGTTCTCCGTGGTCGCGCCGATCAGCGTGACCAGGCCGTCCTCCACGGCGTGCAGCACCGAGTCCTGCTGCGCCTTGTTGAAGCGATGGATCTCGTCGATGAAGAGGATCGTTCTGAGGTCGTTCCCGCCGAGTCGGTCGCGGGCCCGGGCGATCACGGCCCGCACGTCGTCGACGCGAGCAGAAACCGCCGAGATCTCCTCGAACGCGGCGCCGGTGCGCGCGGCGACGATCCGCGCGATCGTCGTCTTCCCGGTCCCCGGTGGTCCGAAGAGGATCATCGAGGGTGGGCGGTCGTCCTCGATCGCCCGTCGCAGCGCCGACCCGGGCCCGAGAACGTGTTGCTGACCCACGAGATCGTCGAGGGTAGAAGGCCGCAGCCGAACCGCCAGCGGCGCGTTCTCGGCCTGTCGCTCGCGAGCCGCTTCGGAGAAGAGGTCGGCCACGCGCGAAGTATGCTCCCGGCCGGATGTCGCGACGGGACGAGGTCACAGCGCTCCTGCAGGCGCTCCTCCGACTCGACACCGTCAACCCTCCCGGAAACGAGACGCGCGCTGCCGAGCTGCTGCGCGACTACCTCGCGCAAAACGGGGTCGAGTGCGAGCTTTTCGCGCGCGAGTCGCACCGTGCGAATCTCGTGGCCAGGATCAAGGGTGGCGACGGTCCGTCCCTCGCCTTCCTGTCCCACACGGACACGGTGCTCGCCGATCCCGCCGAGTGGGATCGCGATCCGTGGTCGGGCGATCTGGTCGACGGTGAGGTCTGGGGACGCGGCGCGCTCGACATGAAGGACCAGGTCGCGGCGAGCACCGTCGCGTTCGCCTCGCTCGCGCGCGAGGGATTCGTTCCGTCGGGCGATCTCGTCTTGCTGGTCGTCGCCGACGAGGAGGTCGGCGCCGGGTTCGGATTGAGCTGGCTCGTCGAGGCGCATCCCGATGCCGCTCGCTGCGACTATGCGCTCAACGAAGGCGGTGGCGAGCGACTCGTCATCGGCGGCTCGCCGATCTACCTGTGCGCGACGGCGGAGAAGATGTCGGCGCCGTTCAAGGTGCGCGTCCACGGCCGGAGCGGCCACGCGTCGATGCCGGGCATCGGCGACAACGCGCTCGTCAAGGCGGCGCGCTACCTCGAGGCGCTCGGCGCCTACGAGCCGCCGCGCGAGCTGATCCCGGAGGCGAAGGGTCTCCTCGAGGCGACCCTCGGCGAGGCGCCGCCGCTGGACGAGGCTCTCGCGCGGGCACGCGCGCTCGACCCGGTGCCTCGGCGACCTCGTCGAGCCGTTGCTCTCGTTCACGCTGTCGCCGACGATGATCGACGCCTCGCACCAGCGCAACGTCATCCCCGCGCTCTGCGAGATCACCGTCGACTGTCGCCTTCTGCCGGAGACGACGCCTGCGGACGTCGAGCCGCTGATCCGCGGAGCGCTCGGAAACGGCAGCTACGACCTCGAGTTCCTCGAGGCGGTCGGCGGCACGCGCTCGGAGCTGCGCACGCCGCTCTGGGACGCACTCGAGGAGTTCACGGCCCAGATCGAGCCGGGCGCGCGCATGGCGCCGATGGCGTGCCCGGGATTCACGGACAGCCACTTCCTGCGGCAGGCGTTCGGAACGACCGCATACGGGTACTTCCCACTGAAGACCATGGACACGGAGCTCGCGGCGACACTCATCCATTCGGCGAACGAGCGGATTCCGGTCGACGACCTCGAGCTCGGCGTCGACATGCTGCGCTTCGTGGCCCATTCCTTCCTCGCGCCGTGACGCGGCATCGCCGACGCCCTCGTCGTCTTCGGCATCACGGGCGATCTCGCGCGCCGGAGCACGCTCCCCGCGCTCTACTCCCTCTCGCAGCAGGGTTGCTCACGTGTCCGGTGATCGGCGTCGGGCGCCGGCCGGTATCCGACGACGAGCTCAGGCAGCACGCGACGGAGGCGATCCAGGCCGCCGAGGACGATGTGGACGACGCGGCTCTCGCGGAGTTCCTCGGCCGGCTCCAGTACGTCGGTGGGGACGCGGAGGAGGAGCTCGATGTACGAGCGCCTGCGCGAGGTTCTCGCCGGACGCAACGCTCCCGGTCTTCTACCTCGCGACGCCTCCGTCGATGTTCGACGAGATCGCCGAGGAGCTCGCCGCGCGCGGGTCTGGTCGGCGACGAGAGCCGGCTCGTCGTCGAGAAGCCGTTCGGGACCGACCTCGCGTCGGCGCGCGATCTCAACCGGCGCCTGACCGCGATCTTCCCCGAGGAGCGCCTCTTCCGGATCGACCACTTCCTGGGCAAGGAGCCCGTGCAGGACATCATGTACCTGCGCTTCGCGAACGCCATGTTCGAGCCGATCTGGAACCGCGAGCACGTCGCCTCGATCCAGATCACGATGGCCGAGGACTTCGGCGTCGACGATCGCGGCGGCTTCTACGACCCGGTCGGCGCGATTCGCGACGTCGTGCAGAACCACCTCCTGCAGGTGCTCGCGCTCGTCGCGATGGAGCCGCCGTCGGGCGACCACGACGCGATTCCTCGGCGCCGAGAGGACGTCTTCCGCGCGATGCCCGCCGTCGACCCGCGTGAGGCGGTTCGGGGCCAGTACGTCGGGTACCGAGACATCGAGGGCGTGCAGCCCGAACTCGGACACGGAGACGTTCGTTGCGCTCCAGCTCGAGATCGAGAACTGGCGTTGGGCTGGCGTCCCGATCCTCGTCCGCGCCGGCAAGGCGCTCCCGAAGACCGCGACCGAGATCGTCATCCGGCTCCAGCGCGTGCCGGAGCTGCAGTGGGGCGGGCACCGCCTCTACTCGCCCGGGCTACGACGACATCGTCCTCCGCATCGGGCGGCACGCCGGGTGTCTCCATCTACGTGCGCGCGAAGACGCCCGGCAAGGCGGTCTCGCAGCCGGTCTCGCTCGACCTCGACTTCGCCGAGGAGCTCGGCGAGCCGCCGCAGCCCTACGAGCGGCTGCTCGCGGACGCGCTGCGCGGCGACCCGACGCTCTTCCCGCGCTGGAGCGTCATCGAGGAGACGTGGCGCATCGTCCAGCCGCTGCTCGATGACCCGCCGCCGCATCGAGCGGTACGAGCCGGGGACGTGGGGGCCGTCCTCGTCGCACGCGCTCGCGGGCGCGTACGGCGGCTGGCGCGAGCCGTCGTAGGCGCGAGCATCTCGCCCCTACATGCAGCCGATGAGCTGGTCCGAGTGGGCAGACGCGGTCGAGATCGAGCCGTCGATCTATGCGTCGGACTTCTCGCGGCTGGGCGATCAGCTCGGTGTGCTGCAGGCGGCGGGAGCGAGGGTGTTCCACTTCGACATCGGCGACGGGCACTTCATTCCGGAGGTCACCATCGGCCCGTCGTCGCTGCGTCCATCTCGCCGCTCGTGCGCGGCTGGAGAGCGTGCCTCGACTGTCACCTGATGGTGAGCGAGCCCGAGAAGCACTTCGAGGCGATCGCGAAGGCCGGCGGGGACAGCGTCACGTTCCACGTCGAGGTGTGCGACGAGCCGGCACGCGCCGTCGCCCACGCACGATCGCTCGGGCTCGGGGTCGGCATTGCCTTCAATCCGGAGACGTCCGTGGAAGAGGCGGCCGCTGCGGCCGAGGGCGTGGATCTCGTGCTGTGCATGTCGATCCATCCCGGGTACTCGGGCCAGGCCTTCATGCCGGATGCGTTCGACCGGATCGCACGGTTGCGCGAGCTCCTACCCGCCGACGTGCGGGTGCAGGTGGACGGTGGAGTCAACCGCGAGACGGTGCGCGCCGCGCGTGACGCGGGTGCCGATCTTCTCGTTGCGGGCAGCGCGATCTTCTGGAACGACGATCTCGCGTCGGCCTATCGGGAGCTCGTCGGCATCGTCAGTGAAGGCGCACATGCCTGACGAGCTTCTCGAGGTCCACGACGCGGCTACCGCCTTCGAGCACATCGAGGAGTGGCTCGCGGGGCGCGGTTTCTTCTCGTCCGAGAGCGAGGGTCTCGTCGCGGAGGTCTACCTCGGCTACGGCCTCTCGCAGTCGATCCGACGCGCGACCGCGCCTTCGCTGCCCGAGCCGTGCCCCGCGCTCCCGCTCGCCGCGTGCCGGCTGCGCGGGAGAGCCCGTGACACGAGTCGTCACAAGGGCTCGTCTCGACGATCGGCGCGTGGGAGCGGTCGTGGACCGCTGCGGAGTACCGCTGCGCGATCGAGGAGGTTCGCGACGCGATCGCACGCGGCGACGTCTACCAGGTCAATCTCGTCCAGCACCTACACGCGCCGTTCGCCGGCGATCCGCACGCGCTCGCAGCGCGTCTGGCGCCGCTTCGCCCGCTCCATCCCGATGCGTTCGTCGACGGAGGGCTGGGCGGTCGTGTCCGCCTCGCCCGAGCTCTTTCTCGCACGCCGCGGCGACCGGATCCAGACGATGCCCATCAAGGGCACCCGGCCGCGGGGAGGTGCGGCCGAGCTGCGCGCGTCGGAGAAGGACGCCGCCGAGCACGTGATGATCGTCGACCTCGAGCGGAACGACCTCTCTCGCGTCTGCGAGCCCGCGACGGTGCGCTGGCCCGAGCTGATGGCGACGCGCGAGCTCGCGGGCGTGGAGCACATGGTGTCGACGGTCGAGGGGACGCTGCGTCCGGGAGTCGGGCTCGCGGAGATCCTCCGGGCGACGTTCCCGGGCGGATCCGTGACCGGCGCACCGAAGATCGCAGCGGTGGATCTCATCGCGGAGCTCGAGCCGGTCGGGCGTGGCGCCTCCATGGGCGCGATCGGACGGGTCTACGGGAACGGGGACTTCGACCTGGCCCTCACCATTCGCACGTTCGCCGTCGCCGACGAGACCATCCACCTCTGGGTCGGCGGTGGCATCGTCTGGGACTCCGACTCGGCCGCCGAGGTGGAGGAGTCGTGGACGAAGGCCCGGCCTCTGCTGGCGGCGATCGGATCCCGCGTTCCCGAGGCGGCGCTCGTTTGACCGTCCTCGCGCTGGCAGTCACAGGTCGGGGCCTCGTGGATCCGAGCGAGCCGGTCATTCGCGCGGACGACGAGGGTCTCCTCAGAGGACGGGCCGCGTTCGAGACGTTGCGCGTGTACGGAGGTCGACCCTTCGGTCTCGAAGCGCATCTCGATCGCCTGACGGCCTCGGCGGCGAGCATCGGCTTGCCCGCGGTCGAGCGTCGGCGCCTCCAGGTGCTCGTCGGGCTGGTGCTTCCGAAGGCGTCGGGCGGCGATGCGTCGCTGCGGCTCGTCTGGACGGCCGGGCCTGCGGGCGGCATCCCGTCGGCTCTCGCGCTGCTGAGCGAGATTCCGGACTGGATCGAGCCTGCGCGGGAGCGCGGTGCGACCGCCGTCTCGCTGCTCGGCGTACGCGCGTCTGCGCCGTGGCTCCTTCCGGGCGTGAAGTCGACGAGCTACGCCGTGAACATGGCCGCGGAGGCCGAGGCGCGCCGGCGTGGCGTGGACGAGGCGCTGTTCGTCGACGCCGACGGCATCGTCCTCGAGGGAACGGTGACGAACGTGTGGTGGCGCGTCGGCGCGACCCTGTTCACGCCGTCGCTCGACCTCGGGATCCTCGCCGGCGTCACACGGGCGACGGTCATGGCGCTCGCGCCCGACTGCGGCTACGCCGTGGAGGAGGGCGCATATCTGCTCGAGCAGCTCCTCGACGCCGAGGAGGCGTTCACGTCGTCGTCGGTGCGCGAGTTCATGCCGCTCGTCGAGATCGACGGGCGCGCGATCGGGCGTGGGCCGGCAGCGGACGTGCTCCAGGCGGCGCTCCGTGACCTCACAGCTACGGTATGAGCGTGGCTGAGGCACCCGTTCGGCTCGGAGGGATGGCGCTGCAGAACGGCGTTCTCGTACACGGGCCGACATCGTGGGGATGCGCAGTACGGGACGACAACGGCGTCCTGCATGTCGCGTCGGGTC
Source organism: uncultured Gaiellaceae bacterium (assembly GCA_963744285.1). Classification (GTDB taxonomy): domain Bacteria; phylum Actinomycetota; class Thermoleophilia; order Gaiellales; family Gaiellaceae; genus GMQP-bins7. Next base: position 96,349 of record CAVUTA010000014.1, read on the forward strand.
GCAAGCCGCACCTCGCACCGATGCTGCGCAAGCGCATGCCGGTCCTGCGCGGCCCGATCGTGATCGCGGAGTCCTTCGTGCTCCTGCCGACCGTGCGTCGCGCGATCCCGCAGGCGCGATTCCCGTTCGAGCGGCCGAGCGTGCTCGGCGCCATCCTCGGAACCGCCGTCGCAGCGCGTGCGCTGCGTCGCTCGAGACTGTCCGCCGGCGCGCGCGAGATCGCCGCCGCGGGAGTCGCATTCCTGCCGGCGGCGTTGGCGCTCCGTGGGCCCGACCTCGCCGCGTACCACGGGGCCGAGCACATCTCGATCGGCACGTACGAGAACGGTGGGGTGCCCGCGCCGAAGGAGCATCCTCGCTGTGGCTCGCAGCTCATCGCGCCGATGGTCGCGTCGTCGCTTGCGGTGAACGTCGTCGCATCGAAGGCGCCGGCGGGCACGCGCAGCCTCACGCGGCTCGTCGGCACGGCAGGGGCGATCGGCGGCTCGGTCGAGGTGTTCTCGTGGGTCGCGCGCAACCCGGCGCACCCCCTCGCACGCGTGCTCGCGCGGCCCGGCTTCGAGATCCAACGCCATCTCTCGACGGCCGAGCCGTCCGGCGACCAGCTCGAGGTCGCGAACGCAGCGCGCGATGCCTGTCTCGCGCTCGAACGCCAGGCCGCGTAACAGCTTCAGCGCTCGCCGCGCGCTGCCGATAGGCAGAGCGGTGGATCTCGAGAACACGCTTCTTACCTGGCTGCCGATCGTGTTCTTCGGGATCGTCATCCTCCTGCTGCTCTACACGCTGAAGTTCATGCCGCGCGCGAAGCCGGCGCCGGTCGTGCGGGGGTCGCAGGTGGAGGTGTCGTGGGACGACATCGCGGGCCTCGACGAGGCGAAGGAGGAGCTCCTCGAGGTGGTCGAGTTCCTGCGCGACCGCAAGCGCTTCGAGCGACTCGGAGCACGAGTTCCGCGCGGGATCCTTCTCCATGGGCCTCCGGGCACCGGGAAGACGCTCGTCGCGAAAGCAGTCGCGAGCGCATCGGGCGCGAACTTCTACTCGCAGAGCGCGTCGTCGTTCGTCGAGATGTTCGCCGGACTCGGCGCTGCGCGCATCCGCAAGCTGTTCGAGGAGGCGCGCAAGCATGCACCCGCGATCGTGTTCATCGACGAGCTCGACGCGGTCGGCACGGCGCGGATGGGCGGCGGCGTCCACCGCGAGCACGACCAGACGCTGAACCAGCTCCTCGTCGAGCTCGACGGCTTCAACGCCCGCGACGAGGTCGTCGTCATGGCGGCGTCGAACCGCCTTCAGGATCTCGACGCTGCACTCTTGCGCCCTGGTCGCTTCGACCGCCAGGTGCACGTCTCGGCTCCCGACGTCGCCGGCCGCGAGGCGATCCTGTCGGTGCACACGCGCGACAAGCCCCTCGCATCCGACGTCGACCTCGGCGTCATCGCGCGACAGACGGCGGGTCTCACGGGAGCGGATCTCGCGAACCTGTGCAACGAGGCCGCGATCTTCGCCGGCCGCTCGAATGCCCAGTACATCCGGCAGGTCGACTTCGACGCTGCCATGGATCGCATCGTCTCCGGGCTCCAGCAGCGCCGCGTCGTCTCGGAGAAGGAGAAGCGGATCCTTGCCTACCACGAGGCCGGCCACGCCGTCATGTCGCATCTCGTGGGCGACCTCTTCCCGGCCCAGAAGGCGACGATCGTGTCGCGCGGGCAGGCGCTCGGCTACACGCTCAACACGCCGACCGAGGATCGCTACATGCACACGCGCGAGGAGTTCGTCGATCTGATGAAGGTCTTCCTCGCCGGTCGCGCTGCCGAGGAGGTCGTGTTCGGGCGAATCACGAACGGCGCCGCCAACGATCTCGAGCGCGTCACCCAGATCGCGCGCTCGATGGTGTTCGAGTTCGGCATGTCCGAGGTCGCGCCGTCGCGGACGATGCGGGCCGACAACTACGCGCTCTCGGAGGAGACGAAGCGTCTCCGCGACTCCGAGCAGGCACGTCTCACCGATCACGCCTACGAGGAGTCGATCCGCCTGCTCGTGAAGCATCGCTCGGCGCTCGATCGCGTCGCGACGGCGCTCCTCGAGAAGGAGACACTCGATCGCCACGAGCTCGAGGCGCTTCTCGCCGACGTCGTGCCGGACTCGCATTCGTCCGAGACGGTCGGCACGGTGCGCGCTCTGCCGATGCGCGACTAGTTCCAGCCCGCGGGTAGCATCGCGCGGGTGCGGGAGATCCATCATCTCGGCGTCGCGGTGACCGATCTCGACGAGGCGATCGCGACCTACGAGCGCCTCTTCCACGCACGGCTCGAGCACCGCGAGCCTCTCCACGAGCAGGGTGTCGAAGCGGCGTCGATGCTCGTCGGCGAGAGCCGCTTCGAGCTCGTCACGCCGACGGGCGACGACACGCCGGTCGGACGCTTCCTCGCGCGCCGCGGCCCCGGAATGCACCACGTCGCGCTCCAGACGAGCGACCTGCACGCGACGCTCGACGAGCTCGAGTCGTCGGGAGCGCAGCTGATCGATCGCACGCCGCGGCAGGGGCTCTTCGGGCTCGAGGTCGCGTTCGTCCATCCCGATTCCGTCCACGGCGTTCTCACGGAGGTGGTTGCGAGTGGCTGACGATCTCGTACGGATCGAGGTCGGCCTCGACGGTGGTCAGATCCTGAGCGCGCTCGTGTCGGCTGCGAGCGCCGACTCGCTCGACGCCGCCCTTCGAGCCGGAGCCGTCTCGACGGTCGAGCTGCAGGCGGAGGACGGCGTGCTCCTGCTCGTCCTTGCGCGGGTGCTCTACGCGAAGCGCTACGCGCGCGAGACTCGCGTCGGCTTCGACGTCTAGCTCCCTTGGCGCTCCGGGTCGGCATCGTCGGCCTTCCCAACTCCGGGAAGACGACGCTCTTCAACGCGCTGACTCACGTGGGCGCACAGGTCACGGCGTATGCGGACGTGGCCCAGAAGCCGAACCTCGGGATGGCGGTGATCGCGGACGATCGACTCGGCCGGCTCGCGGAGGTCGTCGGCTCGAAGAAGACGACACCGGCCGCGATCCGGATCGTCGACGTGCCCGGCCGCGCGGAGATTCCCGGCGAGCTTCGTCAGGCCGATGCGCTGCTCGCGGTGCTCGACGGCTTCTCCGAGGATGCCGATCCCGCCGCCGACCTCGAGACGCTCCGGCTCGAGCTGATCGTCGCCGACCGCGAGCACGTCGACCGGCGTCTCGAGCGCGTGCGCAAGGAGGCGAAGTCGGGGGATCGTGCGAAGCGGCAGGAGGCCGAGCTGACCGAGAGGCTGCTCGCGCACCTCGACGAGGGGCATCCTCTCTCGGAGTGGACGGGCGAGCTGCCCCTCGAGCTCGAGCCGCTCACGACGAAGCCGCTGATCCCGCTCGAGAACGGCCCGAACGGGATCGACTGTGCGCTCGAGATGGAGCTCGCGGAGCTCTCCGACGAGGAGGCAGCGGAGTTCCGCTCGGGGCCGTCTGCCCTCGACGACGTCGTCGTTCGCCTCAAGGAGGCGCTCGGGCTCATCACGTTCTTCACGATCGGCGACACGGAGGCGCGCTCGTGGACGCTTCGGCACGGTCAGTCCGCATTGGAGGCCGCCGAGTCGATCCACTCGGACATCGCGCGCGGCTTCATCCGTGCCGAGGTCATCCGCTGGAACGATCTCCTCGAGTGCGGCTCGCATGCGGAGGCGGCGCGGCGAGGGCTCCAGCGCCTCGAGGGAAAGACCTACGTCGTCGAGGACGGCGACGTCGTGAACGTGCGCTTCAACGTCTAGCCGCGCTGCGACGAGCGCGGCTCCCGCGAGGGCGACCGCGCCGCCGACGCGCTTCACCGCGCTCAGCCTCTCTCCGAGCACGATCCACGCCAGCACGACCGTGACGACCGGATAGAGGCTGCTCAGCACGGCGACGATGCCGACGGCTCCGTACGTCGTCGCGGCCGCGACGGAGACGTTGGAGAGCGTGTCGAACACGCCCACGCCGACGAGCATCGGAAGCATCGCCCGCGGCGGCCTGAGCGCTGTCGAGGTGATCAGTGCCGCGGCGAGGACGACGGGAACCGATGCGGAGCGGGCTGCAGTCACCGCCCACGCTGCGCTCTCGTCCGAGCCAGCGTCGATGCCGACGAAGAACAACCCGAAGCCGAGCGCCGCCACCACGGCAAGGCCGGCTCCTGCCGCGATCGCACGCTGTCCGTCTGCGCGTGGCTCCCGTGACAGCGACGGCGATGCCCGTGAGCACGAGTGCCACCCCGAGCCACTGCAGCGCAGCCGGCACGTCTCCGCGGGACGCGTCGACGGCGAGGGGCACGACCGGCGCCGCTGCCGAGATGGGAGCGACGATTCCCATCGCCCCGATCGCGAAGCCGCGGTAGAGAGCACCGAGGCCGACCATCGCAGCGATTCCGGCGCCTGCGGCGGGCAGGAGGTCTACGACACCCGGAAAGGCGTCCCCGGAAAGGACTACCCAGAGGAGGACGCCGACCAGGCCGACGGCCTGTGAGACCGCGAGCACGGTGAGCACGGCCAGTCGCCGCGCCGCGAGCCCTCCGAGGAAGTCGCCGACGCCCCAGCCGAGAGCGCCGGCCAGCGCCAGGAGTGCCGCCACGCGTCAGTGTCGCCGACGGGGCGCGTCGCAGCCTGTGCGTCGAGCTGGTTCGCGTGGTACAGGACCGCCGCCTCGGCAGTTCGCGCGGCTGGCCGGTCGTGATGGCACGCGACGGCGTGCAGCAGCTCGGCGAGAACGGCCGGATCGAGGTCGCGTCCGCGCTCCTCGATCATCCGCAGCCCGAGATGGACGTGGCCGAGGAGTCGGCCTTCGTCCGTCTGTCGAAACGCCGGGCCCGGACCGAGCTCGCGGATCCGGCCGGCGTCGTGCAGGAGCGCAGCGGCGAGCACGATGTCGTAACGCAGCCGAGGATGGAGCTGCGCCGTCTCCCGGCAGAGCGTCGCCACGCCGACCGTGTGCTCGAGGAGGCCACCCGCGTAGCCGTGGTGCCCGTCCGCGGAGGCTGCGGGCAGGGAGCGGAGCGCCTTTCGGACGTCGGCATCGCGAACGAACGAGTCGACGATGGCGGCAAGGCCCTCGTGCGAGATCTCGGAAGCGAGGAACTCGAAGAAGCCGTCGAGCTCGTCGGCATCGCGGCGCAGGGTGGGGGTGAGCGAGGACGGATCGGCGTCCTCCGCAGCCTCGACCGTGCGCACCTGAACCTGGAGCTTCCCGCCGAAGCGCTCGACGCGACCGAGCACGCGCACCGCGTCGCCCTCGTCGAAGCGCTGGTCGAGCAGATCGACGTCGTTCCAGACGCGCGCTTCGACTCGGCCGCTCGCGTCCACGAGCTCGAGTGCGAGGTACGAGGCGCCCGCGCGCGTGCGCCGACGCTCCTTTCTGGCCACCGCGAACACGCCCTCGACGGTCCTGTCCTCGACGAGCTCGGCGATCGTGGTCACGTCTCGACTATATGGCGCGAACCCATTGGTACGCTCGCCTCGATGGCCGACATCCAGCCGTTTCGCGCCGTCCGCTACGCCGGCGCGGCCGGCGCGCTGGCCGATCTCGTCGCACCACCCTACGACGCCGTCGACGACGAGGAGCGCGCGGCGCTCTACACGCGCAGCCCGTACAACGTCGTCCACGTCACGCTTCCCGAGTCGGCCGGCGAGGCTGGGAGGCTCTACCGCGAGTGGCTCGCGGAAGGTGTGCTCGAACACGATGCCGAGCCGGCGGTGTGGCTCGCGGTGGAGGAGTTCGTCGGCCCGGACGGCGTCGCGCGCGAGCGCCGCGGCGTGATCGTCTCGGTCGCGGCCACGTCCGTACGCGGACGGAGGCGTGCTTCCGCACGAGCGCACGCATCCTCGCATTCGCGAGGAACGCCGGCGTCTACTCCACGAGACGCGGGTCCAGCCGGAGCCGATCCTCCTGCTGGCCGATGCGCCCTTGACGCTCTCCGTTCCCGACGAGCCCGCGGACATCCAGGTCGACGGCACGCGCCTGTGGCGCCTTCCTGCTGACGCTGCCGACAGCCTGCGGGATGCCCAGCTCCTCATCGCCGACGGCCACCATCGGTACGAGAGCGCGGTCGAGCTCGGCGAGGAGCTCGGCTCCGCCGTTCGCATCATGGCGCTCGTCGTGTCGACGGACGACGCGGGCCTCGAGCTCTTTCCCACCCATCGCATGTTCGTGAACCGCGCCGACGTCGCGAGCGGAGACGACGACGAGCCTGCGTCCAGCCTCGAGGACGCCTCGTGCGGCTCGAGGACGCGAGCCATACGGCAGCTCTGCCGTGATCAGGTACCGCCGCAGGGACAGGTCGGTCTCCTCCATGGCGCCGCCAGGCGAGCTCGACGTCGAGCTCGTCGACCGGCTACGGCCTCGACGGCATCCGGTACACGCCACGACTGGAAGAGGTCGTCGGAGCCGTCGACAGCGGCGCCGCCGATGCCGCTTTCGTCCTGCGCCGGCCTCGCGTCGACGACGTGTTCGAGGCAGCTCGGCGTGGCAAGCGCATGCCTCCGAAGAGCACGTACTTCTATCCGAAGCCCCTGTCCGGCCTCCTCTTCCATCCGGTGACGACGTGACCTCGTGGCTCGAGACGTGCCGCCTGTGCGTCGCGGACATCCGCGACGTGCTCGAGCGACTGCCGACGCGCGTCGAGCGGGAGCCCGTGTTGCAGCGCGGAGAGGGAGGCGACGACACGACGGCGATCGACCAGGCGGCGGAGGACGCGGTCGTCGAGCGGCTCGCTGCCCTCGGCGACGACTTCGTGCTCGTCTCGGAGGAGCTCGGGGAGCGCGTGTTCGGCTCCGGAGGCGCTACGAGAGTCGTCGTCGATCCGATCGACGGGTCGGTCAACGCCAAGCGCGGGATTCCGTTCTTCTCGTTCTCGCTCGCGGTCGCCGAGGGCCCGACGATGGGGGACGTGACCTTCGGGTACGTCTACGACTTCGGGTCGGGCGAGGAGTGGACGGCCGAGCGCGGCGGCGGAGCGTTCCTCGACGGCGCGCGGCTGGGCGCGCTGCGACCGAAGGAGACGATCGAGATCCTCTCGTTCGAAGGGACGACCACTCCGAGCATCGCCGATCGCATCGTTCCGATGATCGACCTCGCGGCGCGCGTTCGCGTGATGGGCTCGCTCGCACTCTCTCTGTGCCACCTCGCCGCGGGCCGGGTCGACGGCGTCGTCTCCCTGAAGGCGGCGCGGTCCGTGGACATCGCAGCCGCGCAGCTGCTCGTGCGCGAATGTGGCCTCGCGATCGAGTTGTTCGAGGATCCGCCGTTCGGAGCCGCACCGCTCGATCTCGGAACGAGGTCGCGTGTCGCCGCCGCCGCGTCGCCGGAGCTCGTCCGACAGCTCGCGGAGGCGCTGCGCTAGGCCGAGCCGGACTCGTGCGACCGAGCCGGTGGCGGCGTGCCACCATCGGGCTCGCAGACGATCAGATTCGGGCTCGAGACCGTGCACGTGATCCGCGCCTGCGTGCCGAACCAGATGCCGGCGAAGAAGGACGCACCACAGAGCAGCGTCACCGCGATGAGCAGGAGCGGTCGGCGCAGTCGAACCTTCGACCTGGACCGGCCGACCTGACGCACATCTCCTCTGTCGTACCCGAGCTCCCCCATCTCTCCCCTTCCCCTGTACAGCACTCAACTCAGCGGACGCTCGCCTGTCAAGGACTCGGAGGCTCACTGGTACGCTCGCCGCGATGCGACCCGACCGCGACGCAATCCTGAAGGCGCTCGAGAACGTCATCGATCCCGAGCTGCGCACGCCCGGTGACCGAGCTCGAGATGGTGCGCGACGTCCTCGTCGAGGACGACGGCTCGGTCTCGGTGACGATCGCTCTCACGGTTGCCGGCTGCCCGCTGCGCGACTCGTTCCAGGAGCAGGTCTCGCGCTTCGTCGGCGAGGTTCCGGGGGTCACGCGCGTGCGGCTCGGCTTCGACGTCATGACGCCCGAGGAGAAGACCGCGCTCGTGTCGCGGCTGCGAGGCGGTGCAGAGCGCAGAGCGCACGATCTCGCTGGCGCCGGGAACACGCGTGATCGCCGTCGCGTCCGGGAAGGGCGGCGTCGGCAAGTCGACGCTGACCGCCAATCTCGCCTACGCGCTCTCGTCACTCGGCGAGCAGGTCGGCGTCCTCGACGGCGACATCTACGGCCACTCGATCCCGCACATGCTCGGCGTCCACCAGAAGCCGATCGCGGTCGACGAGATGATCGTCCCTCCGGTTCGCGGTGACCTGAAGCTCATGTCGATCGGCTTCTTCCTCGAGGAGAACGCGCCGATCATGTGGCGCGGGCCGATGCTCCACAAGGCGCTGGAGCAGTTCCTCTCGGACGTGCACTGGGGCGAGCTGGACACGCTCCTCGTGGACATGCCTCCGGGCACCGGCGACGTCGCGATGTCGCTCGGCCAGCTGCTGCCACGCGCAGAGGCGCTCGTCGTCACGACCCCGCAGCCGGCAGCCCAGCAGGTGGCGGTGCGCGCCGCGCAGATGGCGCAGAAGACGGGCATGCGCGTGCTCGGAGTCGTCGAGAACATGTCGTACCTCGTCGGCACCGGCGAGGAGCTCTTCGGCTCGGGCGGCGGCCAGGCGCTCGCCGACGAGATGGGCGTGCCGCTCCTGGCGCGGATCCCGCTCGATCCGATCATGCGCGAGGCTGCCGACGACGGTTCTCCTGTCGCCGAGGTGGCTCCCGACTCGGAGGCAGCTGCTGCGATCGCGGCGCTCGCGGAGTCCGTGGTCGCACTGCGCGCCGGCTCGATTCGCAAGCCGCTCACCGTCCTCTCGTAGGCTCGGCGGGCGTGCCGGGCGCCGCGTTCTTCGACCTCGATCGAACGCTGATCTCGCGCTCGAGCTCGCTGTCGCTCGCGCCGGCGTTCCACCGGCGAGGGCTTCTTCGCCGCCGCGATCGGACGAAGGCGACGATCGCCCAGCTCGTCTTCATGCGCTACGGCGCGGGCACGTCGCGGGTCGGGCAGACCGCCGAGAGCGCGATGGTCTTCCTGAAAGGGGTGCGCGTCGAGGAGATGCGCGAGATCGTCGAGGAGGCGGTGGACTCGGCATTCAGGCCGCACGTCTATCGCGACGCGCTCGATCTCGTCGCGAGGCATCGAGAGCGTGGCGAGCGCTCGTTCATCGTGTCCGCGGCGCTCCAGGAGATCGTGGACGCGCTCGTCTCCGAGCTCGGGTTCGACGGAGGAATCGGGTCAACGGCCGAGGTCGAGGACGGCGCGTACACGGGTCGCCTCGCGCGTCGCCTCGACGGCCCTGCCAAAGCCGAGGCGCTCGCGGAGCTCGCCGTGACGGAGGGCATCGACCTCGCAGGAGTCGACCGCGTACTCCGACTCTGCGAGCGACGTGCCGTTCCTCGAGGCGGTCGGTCACGCGGTCGCCGTGAATCCCGACCGGAGACTGCGCGGGATCGCAGCCGAGCGCAGCTGGCGGGTGCTGCGATTCAGCGCCAAGGCCTTCCCGGGCCGATGACCGAGGCCGACGCACGAGGCCGCCTGCGAGCGCTCGGCCTGGACGCGCCGGCCGTCGACGCGCTCGTCGCCCACTTCGCGGATGCGGAGCGGCGCGGCAAGACCGGGCATGGCTTCGTTCGAGTCGAGTGGCTGGCGACGCTCGACTTCGACCGCTCGGCGCGGCCCGTCCTCGTCGAGTCCGAGGAGGGCTTCGAGCGCTGGGACGGCCATGGGGCGCTCGGCTATCTCGTGCTCGAGGAGATCGTGCGCGCGACGCTCGCCGATCCGCCCGAGCGCGCTCGCGTCGTCGTCGCACGCCGTTGCTTTCCGACCGGCTCGCTCGGCTACTGGGTTCGCCGACTCGCGGAAGGCGGCCTCGTCGCGGTGCTCACGGCGACGTCGCCGCGTCGTCTCCCGCATCCGGACGGCGGCCCGCCGCTGACCGGGACGAACCCTCTCGCGATCGCGATCCCGTCGAGCGACGGCTCGCCCGTGGTCTCCGACGTCTCGATGGGCGCGGTGACCGCTGGTGACGTGCTCGCCGGGCGCGCGACGGCGGACGAGCTCGTGCCGTTCGGCGGCGAGCACGCGCACAAGGCGTTCGCGCTCGCCGTCGGGCTCGAGCTCCTCGTCGGAGCACTCGCGGGACCCGAGCACGGCGCGGTCCTGGTCGTGGCCCGACCGGACCACGATCCCGTTCCGGCGCTCCGCCAGCTCGCCGCGGTCGGCGGCTGCCGGGAGGCTCCTAGCCCGGGCGAGCGGGCGCGCCGTACGTCATCTCCGCGAGGTCGAGCTCGAGGAGCGTCTCGTCCGTGACGAGCGCACACGAGACGGGCCCGAGAGACAGCGCAGCGTGCACGTCCTCCGCGAGTCGAGCACCGCACGACGATCGGCGTACCCGCGTGATGCGCCTCGTGGATCGCCGCGACGTCGGAGACGTCGTCGAGCACGAGCGCACCGTCGAGGTCGACCGTCCCCTCGAGGACGATCGCCGGCACCTTGCGCCCGGTGGCGCCGAACCAGCGTTCACGCATCGGCGTGCATCTTGCAGGATGGTCCGCGGCCGGGCGAGCTGCACCCGGCCGCGGGACGCACAGCTCTCAGCGATTGGGCGACAGGTCACCGCACATGCCGGGGCTCTCGCATGGCGAGTGATCGGTCACGGTGACCTTGCGATTCCCGTTGGAGTCGCTCGACAGCGTGAACTTCACCCACGCGCTGTTGTTCGTCTTCGACTGCTCGAGGAACACACCGGTGGGGTTGGTCGTCGAGACGAGGTAGTAGTCGGGGGCGTTCGGAAGGCCGGTCAGGTCGACCTGCTGGCCGTCCGTCGCCTGGTGGTACTGGTCGACCCAGCCCGACTGGACACCCTGGTAGCTCGTGTAGCAGTCCCAGAACACCTTCCCACTCGACGGAGCGTTGCCGTTGAGGTTGTAGAGGTCGAGGAGGCAGAAGCCGACCTTGATCGAGTTCCCGCCGACCACGCTGCCCGCCGGACTGCCCTTGCGGACCTCGAACCGGGCGACGTCGGCCGTATGCCAGTGGTTGTGCGTCGGGTGGTACTCGAAGATCGACACGGCCTGCTCGGCGAGGACCGTGTAGCACGGGTCGTTCGGTTTCGGCTGCGTGCCGCAGAGATACCTCGCGTTGGACGAGCGGATCTCCTGGATCGCCGTCGTCGTCGGCGTCGAGCCGAGCTGGTTCTCGGGACGCATCGCCCACGGGCCGGGACCCGTGTTCGCGATCCCGTTCGAGAAGCGCAGGTACTCGTTCTGCTGCTGGTTCACGAGGTTGAGGTGATCCGGAACCACGGCGCGGAGATCCGGGTACTTCGACGTGTCGGGCGCTGCCGGCTTGCCGGCGAGCGCGATCGCGCCCACGGCAAGCGCGAGACCGGCCATGACGATCGTCGTGACGACCAAGCGTGCTCTCATTGCCTCTCCTTCGCTGACGGCGTTCCTGCCGCAGCGATCCTTCTCGATCGGGCGGACGGACTCCTCCCTCAGAAGGGGAGCGAGGCCGCCGCGTCGGAGGCGGCGTCGAGAATCGGCTGCACGACGAAGAACGAGCCGACCGTCACGGCGACCGCCGCACCGATCGCGACGCTCAGCGCCGAGTCGCGTGGCGGGGAGCCGCCGGCGGGCGCGAGCCGCAGCTCGGCGCCGGAGCGCATGTACAGCCAGCGAACGACGTTGAGGTAGTAGCCGAGCGAGACCGCGGTCGCCGCGACTCCGATGAGAACGAGCCACCAGTCTCCGGCGTCGTACGCGGCCGAGAAGACGAACAGCTTCCCGAACATCCCGCCCGTGAGCGGGAAGCCCGCCATCCCGAGCATGAAGATCCACAGCGCGATGCCGTGGTACGGGCGCTCCCAGCCGAAGCCGGCCAGCGACTCGAGCGTCACCGGTGCCTCGAGCTCGCGCTCGCGCGCTGCGACCACCGCGAACGCTCCGACCGACATCGCCGAGTACGGGACGAGGTAGTAGAGGAGCGCCTCGCCGCCGAGCTCCGAGTTGGCCGCGATCGCCATGAGCATGAAGCCGGCGTGCGAGATCGAGGAGTAGGCGAGGATGCGCTTGAGATCGCGCTGGGCGAGCGCGCCGAGGTTCCCCCACGCGAGCGAGATCGCCGCGAGCACGGCGACCGCGATCGTCCAGACGTCGGCCTGCTCCGGGAACGCGGTGACGAGGACGCGAAGCAGCACGACCATCGCCGCCGTCTTCGTCGCCGCCGCCATGAACGCGGTCACGGAGGTCGGAGACCCCTGGTACACGTCCGGCGTCCACATGTGGAACGGCGCCGCCGAGACCTTGAACGCGAGCCCGGCGAGGATCATCGCGAGGCCGGCGAAGAGGAAGGAGTCGCTCGAGGGGTCGGCAGCGGCGATCGCGGGGAAGCTCAGCTCCGCCGTCGCTCCGTAGACGAGCGCCGAGCCGAACAGGAGCACCGCGGAGCCGAAGCCGCCGACGATGAGGTACTTGAGCCCCGCCTCGAGCGACGTCTCGCGCTCGCGAGTCGATCGCGACGAGGACGTAGAGGCAGAGCGAGAACCACTCGAGCCCGAGGAAGAGCGTCATGAGGTTCTCGGCGCCGACGAAGAAGACCATCCCGGCGCCCGCGGTTGCGAGGAGCGCGTAGTACTCGGCGTGGTTCTCGCGACGCCGCTCTCCCCACGACGCGAGGACGACGACCGCGCCCGTCACCCCGAGGATCACCTGCGCCAGGGCGGCGAGCTGGTCCTGCACCATCGTTCCCTCGAGCAGGATCTCGGGCGTCGAGCTCTCGTCGAAGACGTAGCCGGCGAGCACGGCCGCGAGGACGAAGCCGACGACCGCCGCGCTCGCGGCGACTGCCTTGCGCATCCAGGCGGGGAGGAGCGCGGACAGGAGTGCGATGCCCGCGGCGCCGAGCAGCGCGATCGTCGGCGAGAGCGCGAGCCAGTCGACGGTCGGCGTGTCGATCACGGCAGGAACTCCGCAATCGTGGACGCGGCGAACGCGCTCTCGCTCACGAGCGCCGGCCACACCGAGAGCCCGAGCAGGATCAGCAGCAGCGGAAGGACGAGCGCCAGCTCGCCGGCACGCAGGTCGAGCGCCTCGTCGCGCACCGCACGCCCCGGCTTCACGTGCAGGATCGCCGAGATCACGCGCAGCGTGTACATCGCCGCGAGCACGATCCCGAGCGCGACGACGACCGAGTAGCCCCACCCCTGGTCGTACGCGCCGGCCATGATCAGGAACTCGCCGGCGAACGTCGCCGAGCCGGGCACGGCGAGGGCGATCATCCCGGCGACGAGCACGACGGTCGCGAGCGTCGGTCGCCCGCGCGCCATGCCTCCGAGTGCGTCGAGCTCACCCGTTCCGCAGCGCCGCTCGACCATGCCGACGAGGAGGAACATGCTCGCCGAGATGAGCGCGTGCGCGACCGAGAGCAGGACGGCGCCGTCGAGCCCGAGGTCGTCGAAGGCGAAGACGCCGATCGTGATGAGCCCCATCTGCGCCATCGACGAGTAGGCGATGACGCCGCGGAGATCCGGCGCGCGGAAGGCGAGCAGCGAGCCGTAGACGAGCCCCGCGCAGGCGAGGACGAGGATGAGCCCGGACAGGTCGTCGGCCGGCTCCGGGAACTTCGGCAGGCCGATCCGGAGGAAGCCGTAGATCGCCGTCTTCGAGACGACGGCCGAGAGCACCGCGGCGACTTCGACGGGCGCCTCGCGGTACGCCAGCGGCAGCCAGCCGTGGAACGGGAAGAGCGGCGCCTTGACCGCGAACGCGATCGCGAAGCCGAGGAAGATCCACACGTTGTCGCTCGTCCCCGACTCCGTGAGCGAGAACGTCCCCTGCGTCACTCCGAACGCGACGACCGACGCGAGCATCAGCAGCGAGCCCGCCATCGTGTAGATGACGAACGTCACCGTCGCGGCCTGCCTCCGCTCGCCTCCCCAGACGCCGACGAGGACGTACAGCGGGATGAGCATCGCCTCGAACGAGACGTAGAAGAGGAGGAGATCCTGTGAGGCGAACGTCGCGACGACCGCGCCGAGCAGGAAGAGCATCAGCGCGTGGTAGGCACGCGTGCGCTCGCGCCCGACCCAGAGCGCGTAGCCGATCGCGGCGGCGAAGACGATCACCGTCGCGCCCGCGAGCCAGAGCGAGAAGCCGTAGAAGCCGACCGAGTAGGAGATCCCGACGCTCTCGACCCACTCCCGCGACGTCCCGAGCTGCAGGCCGCCGTCGTCGAAGTCGAACCGGCCGGCCGCGACGATCCAGAGCCCGACCTCCATCAGCGCGACGAGGAACGCGAGGCCGGCAGTCGTCTGGCGGGGCAGCGGGAGGATCGCGACGACGAGCGCGCCGACGATCGGAAGCAGAATGAGCGCGGTCGTCAGCACGCTCAGCGCACCGCCACGAAGACGACGACGAGGACGGCGACGGCGAACGCGATGGCGATCGCGTACGTCCGAAGCAGGCCGGACTGCACGCGCGCGACCTCGCCGCCGAGCTGGATCGTCCCGGCCCCGATCTCGTCGAGGGAGCGCTCGACGACAGGCTCCTCGACGTTGCGGCGGAGCGCAACGGAGATGGCAGCAGCCGGCCGGAAGAACATCGCGTCGTAGAGCTCGTCGAAGTAGAGCTTGTGCTCGAGCACACGCCAGATGCCCGGATTCGTGACGAGCTGGCGACCCGCATGGAATGCGCGTCGCGCGAGGAAGAAGCCGATGAGGCCGAGCGAGACCGCGATGGCGCTCGTCCCGTAGTCCTCGGCGACGGTGGCCTGCACGAGCGGCTCGGCGGTCTCGTCGATCCAGTGCAGGAACGGCTCCCAGACGCCCGGGATCACGACCAGCCCGCCGATCGTCGCGAGCACGGCGAGAACGCCGACCGGGATCAGCATCGAGAGCGGCCCTTCGCCATGGCCCTCATGCGTGTGCTCCTTCACGAGCTCGCTCGGCTCGCCGCGAAAGACCGTGAAGTAGAGGCGGAAGGTGTAGAGGCCGGTCAGCAGCGCCCCGATGAGCCCGGCGGCGTACAGCGAATGTAGCCGAGCGCGTCGTCGCTCGCGAACGCGGCCGCGACGATGCCGTCCTTCGACCAGAACCCGGCGAAGATCGGGATCCCCGCGAGCGAGAGCGCGCCGGCGAGGAACGCGATGTGCGTTCGCGGCATGACCGCCTTCAGCCCGCCCATCTTGCGGATGTCCTGCTCGCCGCCCAGGTGGTGGATCACGACGCCGGCCGACATGAAGAGCAGCGCCTTGAAGAACGCGTGCGTCATCAGGTGGAAGATCGCGTAGCCGTACGCGCCGATCCCGGCCGCGAGGAACATGTAGCCGATCTGCGACATCGTCGAGTACGCGATGACGCGCTTGATGTCCCACTGCACGAGAGCGACCACTCCCGCGACGAGCAGCGTGATCGCGCCGAGAATCGCGGCGAGATGCTGGACGTCGGGCGCCGCCTCGAAGATCGGGCTCGCGCGGACGAGGAGGTAGACGCCGGCCGTCACCATCGTCGCCGCGTGGATGAGCGCCGAGACGGGAGTCGGGCCTTCCATCGCGTCGGGAAGCCACGTGTGGAGCGGGATCTGCGCCGACTTCGCGACCGCGCCGCCGAGCAGTCCGAGCGCGACGAGGTTCACGGTCGTCGACGACATGCGAGTCGACGTCCTCGAACACCCCGAGGTACTCGAGCGTTCCCGTCTCCCAGATCAGCAGCACGAGGCCGAGCGCGAGCGTGGCATCTCCGATCGCGTTCATCACGAACGCCTTCTTCGCGGCTGCGACGGCCTCCGGCTTGTGGTGCCAGAACCCGATCAGCAGGTACGACGCGAGGCCGACGAGGCCCCAGCCGACGAGCAGGAGGAGGAAGTTCCCCGCCTGCACGAGCATGAGCATCGAGAAGACGAAGAGCGACATGTACGCGAAGTAGCGACGCTCCTCGTCGTCGCCCTCCATGTAGCCCATCGAGTACCAGACGATGAGCCCGCCGACGCCCGAGACGATGAGCATCATCGTGCTCGAGAGCGTGTCGAGCAGGATCTGCACCTCGACCTGGAAGTCGCCCGACTCGAGCCAGGTGTACGCGGTCGAGACGATCTCGCGGTCGCCGTGCCCCTCGGCCCAGAGCCCGATGAATGCGACGAGCGCACCGCCGAAGGCGACGAACGTCGTCAGCGTCGAGATCCACGCGGCGGTCTTGCGGGAGATCCGCGTTCCGGCGAGCGTGATCGCGAGCGCGCCGACCAGCGGTGAGAGCAGACAGACCCAGGCGCCGGCGATCACGACTCATCCCCGGAGCGCGCTTGCCTGGTCGACGTCGAGGAGCATGTGCCGTCGGGCCATCGCGACGATGAGGCCGAGGCCGATCGCGACCTCTGCCGCTGCGACCGCCATCACCGCGAGCGCGAAGATCTGCCCGCCGAGATCGCCCTGCTGGCGCGCGAACGCGATCAACGTGAGGTTCGCCGCGTTCAGCATGAGCTCCAGCGAGAGCAGGACGATGAGCGGGCTGCGGCGCATCATCACGCCGAGCGCACCGATGCCGAACAGCATGGCTGCGACGATCAGGTACCAGCCGACGTCGGGGCCGTCCATCAGGCGACCTCCTCTTCCTTCTCGCGCGTCGTTCCGAGGACGACACCGCCGATCGCCGCGACGAGCAGCACGATCGACGTGATCTCGAACGCGAGCAGGTGGTCGGTCAGGAATGCCTCGCCGATCGCCGCCGGGCTCCCGAACGAGCCGGAGACCTCGGCGGGATCCGTCAGGTTGTCGCCCCAGGCGAGCCCGAGCACGACGACGATCTCCGTGAGCAGCGCGACCGCGGCGACGATCGCTGCTCCTCGCAGGAGCGGCGGCCCGCCGGCCCACGGCGCGTCCGCGCGCCCGCCGAGGTAGGCGACGACGAAGAGGAACATCACCATCACGGCGCCCGCGTACACGAGCACCTGTGCGGCAGCGAGGAACTCGGCCGAGAGCAGGAGGAACAGCACGGCGAGCGAGGCGAGGTTCCCGATGAGCGAGAGCGCCGAGTAGAACGGGTTCGTCATGCTCACCACTGCGACGCCGGTGCCGAGGCACGCGCCGGCTGCGACGAACCAGACGATCCAGACGATCACGTTGCCCACGTCAGCTGCTGCGTCTTGTACGAAGGCTCGGGCGTGTCGAAGCGCTCGGCGTCGGCGACGGGCACGCGCTTGATCGGCTCGGCGAGGAGCATGTCCTTCGTGTAGATGAGGTCGTCGCGCGAGTACTCGGCGATCTCGAACTCGTTGCCGAGCGTGATCGCGTCGAACGGGCAGGCGAGCTCGCAGTAGCCGCAGAAGATGCAGCGGCTCATGTTGATCTCGTAGATGCGCGCGTAGCGCTCGCCGGCCGACACGCGGTTCTCCGCGGTGTTCTCCTCCGCCACGACGCGGATGCAGTCCGCCGGGCAGGCGGCCGCGCACAGCGAGCAGCCGACGCACTTCTCGAGCCCGTTCTCGTGCTTCCAGAGCCGATGCCGGCCGCGGAAGCGCGGGTACACCGGGCGCTTGTACTCCGGGTACTGCTGCGTGATCGGCTTGCGGAAGATCTGCCGGAAGGTCACGCCGAATCCCTTGAGCGTTCCGGTCGACCGGGAGGTCACAGCGCCACCACCAGGATCGCGGTGATGACCGCGTTGATCGTCGCGACCGGCAGCAGCACCTTCCAGCCGAACGACATGAGCTGGTCGTAGCGCAGCCGCGGGAGCGTCGTGCGCATCCAGATGAAGAGGAAGAGGAGGAACACGAGCTTGCCGATGAACCACAGCGGACCCGTCCACGACGGCCCGTCGAACCCCGGGCCGTGCCAGCCGCCGAGGAAGAGCGTCACGCACAGCGCGGACAGCGTGATGAGGTTGATGTACTCGGACATCGAGAAGAGCCCGAAGCGCATCCCGCCGTACTCCGTGTGGTAGCCGGCGACGAGCTCCTGCTCGGCTTCCGGAAGGTCGAACGGCGCGCGGGCGGTCTCGGCCGTGCCCGCGAGCAGGAAGACGATCAGCCCGACGAACTGCGGAAGCGCGTACCACCACGTGTCGTCCTGCGCGGCGACGATCTCGGTGAGCGAGAGCGTTCCGGCCATGATCACGACGCCGAGGACGGAGAGCGCGAGCGACACCTCGTACGAGACGAGCTGCGCGCACGTGCGCATGGAGCCGAGCAGCGCGTACTTCGACTCCGACGACCAGCCGCCGAGGATGAAGCCGTACACGCCGATCGAGCCGACCGCGAAGATCAGGATGAGCGCGATGTCGAGGTCGGCGACCTGGCCCGGGATGTAGACGCCGCCGACCTCCCAGCCCGGGCCGAACGGGATCACCGAGAAGGTCACGAGCGCGGTGAACGTGGCGAGGAACGGCCCGAGGACGAACGCCCAGTTGATGGCCTCCGTCGGCTGGAAGCTCTCCTTGTTCAGGAGCTTCAGCAGGTCGGCGATCGGCTGCAGCGATGCCTCGGAAGCCGGCGCGGTTCGGCCCGTAGCGGAGCTGCATCCGAGCCATGACCTTGCGCTCGGCGAGCGTGAGGTACGCGAACGTGACCATCACGAGGTTGATCACGATGAACGCCTGGATGAGGCTCACCCACCAGTCGACGGGCTGCGTCACGCTTCGTACCACCTCGACCGTCGGGATGGAGGTCGCCCGCGTGCTCGTCGGCGACGCGGGCGACTCCTGCGACGAGCTTGCGGTTGACGCGCGCACGAAGCTCGACGGAGGTGCCGTTCGAGCGCACGACGACCTGGTCGCCGTTCGCGATTCCGAGCGACTCGGCATCGGCGGCCGACAGCTCGACGTCGGGTCCAGGACGCTGGAACCCGAGCTCGGGCACGCGCTCGACGGCCGGGCCCGAGAACAGCGGCCGATAGCGCTGAAGCCTCAAGGCACCTCCCGCCTCGTCCGGCGGAGCCGGCGTGGTCGCCGGTTCGGGCACGACGTACGCCTGCCGTGCGGGAAGCGGTGCGTGCAGCCCGATGTCCTCGTGGGTCAGGTCGCGGAAGAGGTGCTCGGACAGCTCGGCGAAGACGCCCATCGCGTGCGGCGGGACGTCGACGTCGAAGCGAGCCGCGAGCTTCGAGATCCAGGCGAGCTCGTCGGGGCAGGGCGGGCTGACGGCGCGCCGCAGGCGCTGCACGCGGCCTTCCAGATTCATCGAGGTGCCGTCGCGCTCGAGCGAGCCGGTCGACGGGAGGATCAGGTCGGCCCAGCCGCCGGCGAGCTCGTGGAACATCGTGAGGACGAGCACGCGGTTCGCGCTCTCCGCGAGCGCGCGCACGTCGGCGCTCGCCGCAGCCTCGTCGCCCGACACGATCAGGAGCTCGATCGGCTCCGGGTTCGTCTCGTCCGCGTCCGCGGAGACCGCCCAGCCGAGCGCCACGCCCCGCGGATTCGATGCGGCCGGAAGATGGAACGCGCCGCTGCCTGGCTTCGCTTCGAGCGAGAGCTCGTGTGCGAGCTCCGCGATACGCGCTCCGCCGCCTCCTCCCGCGCCAGACCAGATGAGAACCACGCGTTCTGCCGCGGCCAGCCTCTTCGAGAGGGCACTCCGGCCGGCCGCCAGCTCGCGGCAGGTCGCCGCGCCGGAGCCGGGAGCGGTCTTCTCGGTGCCCGTCGGCGAGAAGACGACGACCTCGGCGCCACGCCTGCGGGCCTCCTTGATCCAGAGGTCGACGATCGGCGCGCGCTCGACGACCGGCTCGTCGCCGACCACGACGACGATCTCGGCCTCCGCGATCCCGCTGAGCGGAAGGCGGAAGGCCTCGAGCGCGTCCGACGTGGCCTCGGGGAGGACGGCCGAGTGCGCAGCGAGCCCGCCACGCAGCAAGCGCCCGAGCGCGTACGCGATCTCGGTCGTCTCGGAGCCCGAGAACGCCGTGACGATCGAGCCGGCGGACTCGCGCAGCATTGTCTCCGCCGCGTCGAGCGCGTCGTCCCAGGAGACCTCCTCGAGCCCCTTCTTTCCACGCCGCAGCGGCGCCGTGATGCGGTCCTCGGCCCGCAGGTGCGGGTAGGAGTAGCGGCCCTTGTCGCAGAGCCAGCCGCGGTCGACCTCCGGATGGTTGCGCGAGAGGATCCGCTTGACCTTGCCCTCGCGGATCGTCGCGGACGTGTTGCAGCCGACCGCGCAGCCCGTGCAGACCGTGGGGACGTTCTGGATGTCCCACGGCCGCGCGTCGAAGCGGTAGAGCGTCGACGTGAGCGCGCCGACCGGGCACAGCTCGACGACGTTGCCGGAGAAGGGCGAGCGGTACGGCTCGTCCTCGAAGGTCGCGATCTCGGTGTGCGCTCCGCGATTCCGCGCGATGAGCTGGCCGTCCTCGGCGACGTCCTCCGAGAACCGCGTGCAGCGGTAGCAGAGGATGCAGCGCTCGCGGTCGAGCGCGATGAGCGGCGAGACCGGGATCGGCTTGTCGACGGTGAGCTTTGCGAACGACATGCGCGTGTTGCCGGGCCCGTGGCGGAACGTGAGGTCCTGCAGCGGGCACTCGCCGCCCTTGTCGCAGACGGGGCAGTCGAGCGGGTGGTTCACGAGGATGAACTCGAGCGTCGCCTCCTGCCCCTCCGCCGCCTTCGCGGACGTCGCGCTCGTCTTGATGACCATCCCGTCCGTCACGGTGAGCGTGCAGCCGGCCTGGAGCTTCGGCATCCCCTCGATCTCGACGAGGCACATGCGGCACGCACCGACCGGCGGCCCGAGCCGCGGCTCGTAGCAGAACACCGGAATCTCGATCCCCGCCGCCTGCGCCGCCTCGACGAGGCCGGTTCCCTTCGGCACCTCGACCTGGCGGTCGTCGACGGTCACCGTGAAGAGCTCAGACATGCGCCGCCTCGTGGCCGTGGCTCTCGTGCATCTCGGACGGGGCGAGGATCCCCTCGAGCGACGACTCGCCGCCGAACGGGCAGCGCCCGAGGTCGATGTGCGCCTGGTACTCGTCGCGGAACCGGTCGACGTAGCTGAGCACCGCGATCGCGTCCGAGTCGCCGAGCGGGCACAGGCACTTGCCCATGATCCGGTCGCAGACCGAGAGGAGCAGGTCGAGATCGGGCTGCGACGCGCGGCCGTCCTCGATCTTCTGGAGGATCTGCGTGACCCACTTCGTGCCCACGCGGCACGGCGTGCACTTGCCGCACGACTCGTGCTCGTAGAACTGCGACACGCGGATGCCGAGCTGCACCATGCAGCAGCGGTCGTCGATGACGATCACGCCGGCCGAGCCGATCGACGAGCCGGCCTCGACGAGCGAGGTGAAGTCCATCTTCGTGTCGATGTCGTCGGCCGTGAGCACCGATGTCGACGAGCCGCCCGGGATGACCGCCTTCAGCGCGCGCCCGTTCGGGACGCCGCCGCCGACGTCGTAGATCAGCTCGCGCATCGAGATCCCGTGCGGGAGCTCGTAGTTGCCGGGGTTCACGACGTCGCCGGAGAGCGAGAAGACGCGCGTGCCGGTCGAGTTCTCGACGCCGAGCTTCGCGTACTCCGCGCCGCCCATCTCGAGCACCGGCGTCACGGTCGTGATCGACTCGACGTTGTTCACCGCCGTCGGCGCGGCGTAGAGGCCCGCGATCGCGGGGAACGGCGGCTTCGTTCGCGGCTGCCCGCGCTTGCCCTCGAGCGACTCGAGGAGCGCGGTCTCCTCGCCGCAGATGTACGCGCCCGCGCCGCGGTGGAGCACGACGGTGACGCCGCCGAGGAGGTCGGCCTTGCGCATCGCCTCGAGCGAGTCGCGCAGGATCTCGAACTCGCGCTCGTACTCGCCGCGGATGTAGATGAACACGTGCTGCGACTGGATCCCGTGCGCGGCGATGAGGCAGCCCTCGAGGAAGCGGAACGGGACGCGCAGCATGATCTCGCGGTCCTTGAAGCTCCCGGGCTCCGACTCGTCGGCGTTCACGACGAGGTAGTGCGGCTTGGCGAGCTGGTCGGGCTTGGGGACGAACGACCACTTGCGGCCGGTCGGGAAGAAGGCGCCGCCGCGGCCGCGCAGGCCCGAGGCATCCAGCTCGGCGATGACGTCGTCCGGCGCCATCGCGCGCGCCTTGCGCAGCGCCGAGAAGCCGCCTCGGGCTGACGTAGTCGTCGATGTCGAGCACCGCGCCGCCGTCGGTTCCGGCGAAGACGATCTGCGGATACTCAGGCACCGCGAAGCTCCTCGACGATTCCCGGCACGTCGTCCGCCTTCACGCGCAGGCGGTGGCGATTGTCGATCGCGACGATCGTCGCCCAGCCGCACCCACCGAGACACTCGATCGTCCCGAGCGTGTACTCGCCGTTCTCGGAGGTCGATCCCGCCGACACGCCGAGCTCGCGCTCGAACGCCTCGACCACCTGCTGCGCGCCGGCGAGCGCGCACGAGACGTTCGTGCACACCTCGACGATCCGCCGGCCGACCGGCTCGAGCCGGTACTGGTCGTAGAAGGACGCGATGGAGAGGCAGTACGCGGGCGTGAGGTCGAGCGCGTCCGCCACCTCGCGGATCGCGTCGGGCGAGAGCCAGCCGCCGTTTCGCTCCTGCGCGAGACGGAGCGCCGGCATGACCGCCGAGAGCGCGTCGGGGTACTGCTTGCGGAGCTTCTGGATCTGCGCGACGACGCTCATCGGTCGGCGTCTCCCATGACCGGATCGAGCGAGCCGCCTGCCGCGATGAGGTCGGCGATGAGGAGGCCCTGCACGATCGTCGCGGTCGCCTGCAGCGCCGCGAAGCTCGGCGCCCGGAACTTCACGCGCCACGGCCTCGCTCCGCCGTCGGACACGAGGTAGCAGCCGTTCTCCCCGCGCGGCGACTCGATCGCGACGTAGACCTCGCCCTCGGGCACCGTGAACCCTTCGGTGACGATCTTGAAGTGGTGGATGAGCGACTCCATCGAAGTGTGGAGCTCGTGCCGCGGCGGCAGGACGACCTTGCGGTCGTCGGCGATCCACGGCTCGCCGTCCATCTCGTCGAGCCGATCGAGGCACTGGCGGACGATGCGCACCGACTCGCGCATCTCGTCCATGTGGACGCGGTAGCGGTCGTAGACGTCGCCGCCGCCGTAGACCGGCACGTCGAACTCGACCTCGTCGTAGGCGAGGTACGGCATGTCGCGCCGGAGATCCCAGTCGACGCCGGTCGAGCGCAGCATCGGCCCGGACTGCGCGAGCGCGAGCGCGTCGTCCGAGGAGAGCAGTCCGACGCCCTGCGTCCGCTCGAGCCAGATCGCGTTGCGGTCGAGGATCGCCTCGTACTCGTCGACCGACTTCGGCATCGACTCGCAGAACTTCCGCGCCTCGCTCGTGAAGTCGGGCGGCAGGTCCTCGGCGATGCCGCCGACCTGGACGTAGCGCGTGTGCATCCGCGTCCCGCCGGCCATCTCGAAGAGGTCGAGGATCTGGTCGCGGTCGTCGAAGCAGTACCAGAAGAGCGAGATCGCCCCGAGCTCGAGCGCGGACGTCCCGAGCCACACGAGGTGCGAGTGGATGCGGTTGAGCTCGGCCATCGCCATCCGCGCCCAGGTCGCGCGGCGCGGCACCTCGATCCCGAGGAGCTTCTCGATCGCGAGCACGTAGAGGAGCTCGTTCGCGTGGAACGAGACGTAGTCGATCCGCGGCGCGTACGTGACCGACTTCCACCACGACTTGTGCTCCATGTTCTTCTCGAAGCCCGTGTGGAGGTAGCCGATGACCGCGCGGATTCCCGCCACGGTCTCGCCGTCGAGGTCGACGACGAGGCGAAGGACGCCGTGCGTCGACGGATGGTTCGGCCCGAAGTTGACGCGCAGGATGTCCTCGAGCCGGTGCTTCTCGGGATCGACCTCGAGGATCGTGGGCACGGGCTGCGGGATGCGCGTTCCCTCGTAGATGCGCGTCGACGGGAGGACCGACATCAGTCCTCGTCCGAGAAGCGAACGGGCTCGCCGCCCAGCGGATAGTCCTTGCGGAGGGGATGTCCCTCCCAGTCCTCGGGCATGAGGATGCGGACGAGGTTCGCGTGGCCCTCGAAGCGGATGCCCATCATGTCGAAGGCCTCGCGCTCGAACCAGTCGGCTGCCGGCCAGACGGGAAGGACGCTCGCGATCGGCTCGCCGTCGTCGAGCCACACCTGGACGCGCACCCGCACCGGCGTCGTCGTTCACGCGCAGGAGGTGGTACGAGACCGAGAAGCGCTTCGGCTTCGGGAGCGGAACGCGTGCGAGCCCCTGCGAGCCGGGCATGTGGATGTCGCGCCCCGCGTTCGTCCCGATGTAGCCGGCGACCTCCTGCTCGCCCCAGCCGAGGTAGTCGGCCGCGGCGATGTCGGAGAGAAAGTTGAAGCCGTGCTCGTCGCGAAGCGCCGTGCACGCCTCGACGAGCCGCGCGGGATCGACGACGAGCGTCGTCTCGCCGAACGACTCGCGCGTCTCGACGACGCCGGGCACGCAGGCGTAGGCGCTCACTCCGCGACCCCGCGGATCTCGTAGGCGGGCGGAACGCCGCCGCGGATCTTCTCGTGCAGCCGCACGATGCCCTCCATCAGCGCCTCCGGCCGCGGCGGGCAGCCGGGCACGTGGATGTCGACCGGGACGATCTTGTCGACGCCCTGGAGGATCGTGTAGTTGTTGAACATCCCGCCGGAGCTCGCGCAGGCGCCCATCGCGATGACCCACTTCGGCTCCAGCATCTGGTCGTACACCTGACGCAGCGGCGGAGCCATCTTGTGCGTGACCCGTCCGGAGATGATCAGCAGGTCGGCCTGGCGCGGCGACGAGGAGAACCGCTCCATCCCGAAGCGCGCGATGTCGTAGCGCGACGAGACGATCGACATCATCTCGATCGCGCAGCATGCGAGCCCGAACGTGTCCGGCCACATCGAGTTCGACTGCGCCCAGGCGACGGCCTTCTCGACCGTCGTGAGGAGGAGCGCATCCTCCATCTCCTGCGACCTCGCGCTCGAACACGCCCGGCCCACGCTCGGGCCAGAGCACGCGCTCGGACTGGAGGCCTGCCTTCGCGAGCGGGCGGTCGCTCACGACCGGCAGCTGCTTTCTCACTGCCAGTTGAGAGCCCCCTTCCGCCACACGTAGACGTAGGCGACGCCGAGGATCGCGATGAACACGAGGAACTCCCCGATCCCGAACCAGCCGAGCGCGTCGAGCTGGACGGCGAGCGGGTAGAGAAAGACGATCTCGATGTCGAAGAGGATGAAGAGGATCGCCGTCAGGTAGAAGCTGACGGTGAAGCGGCGCTCACGGCTCGGCGCGCCTTCGGAGACGCCGGACTCGAACGGGAGCATGCGCGCCTTCGTCCGCGAGACCGGCCGGCCGGGGAGGATGAACGACAGCGGCGATCATCGTGGCCGGGATGGCTGCCGCGAAGATGGCGTAGAAGAGGAAGGGCAGCCAGTTCGAAAGCACGGATGACCCCCGGAACGTCGAGTACCGCGCCGAAACCTAGCACTCCCCCTTCCGGCGCACGAAGGGTTCGGGAAACCCGCACAGAATGAGCGATACGAGCTGTTACAAAGTCGCGGCTGGAGCCCGCGACCCCGTCCGCTACCATGCGCCCATGGCAACCGTCGAGCACCCCACCGACACCATCATCTCCCTGACGCCTGTCGCCGCGGCGAAGATCAGGGAGCTCATGGCCGAGGAGGAGGACGCGGGAACGCTCGTCCTCCGCGTCGCGATCCAGGGTGGCGGATGCTCCGGATTCCAGTACGGCCTCGGCTTCGACGCCGGCCCCGCCGAGGGTGACGTCGAGCTCTCGCTCGAGGGCATCCCGGTCGTCGTCGACCCGTACTCGCGCCGTACCTTCGCGGCACCACGATCGACTTCCTGAACTCGATCTCCGAGGCGGGCTTCAAGATCGACAACCCGAACGCCGTCTCCTCGTGCGGCTGCGGCCACTCCTTCCAGGTGGAAGAGGGCGAAGAGCTGCCCGAGGGCACCGAGGTCGGCGGCTGCGGCGCCGGCTGCTCGCACTGAGCCTCGTCGCACCGACCTCTCTAGGATCGACCCGTGACGCGACGCCGCTGCGCGTCGCCGTCGTCGGCTCCGGGCCGGCCGCCTTCTACGCGGCCGCGCCGCTGCTCGCGAGCGAGGATCCGCGCGTCGAGGTCGACATGATCGAGCGGCTGCCGACGCCCTGGGGGCTCGTCCGGCTCGGGGTCGCTCCCGACCATCCGCAGCTCAAGACCGTCTCGCGCGCGTTCGAGAAGATCGCCGCGCGCCCGGGCTTCCGCTTTCTCGGCAACGTCGAAGTCGGACGCGACGTCACGCACGAGGAGCTCGCTTCGCTCTACGACGCGGTCGTCTACGCGGTCGGCTCGCAGACCGATCGGCGGCTCGGCATCCCGGGCGAGGACCTTCCCGGCTCGTGGGCGGCGACCGAGCTCGTCGCCTGGTACAACGGCCACCCGGACTTCCAGCACCTCGAGTTCGACCTCTCCCACGAGCGCGCGGTCGTCATCGGGAACGGCAACGTCGCCCTCGACGTCGCGCGCATGCTCGCGCTGACCAGCGAGGAGCTCGCGCCGACCGACACGACCGACGCCGCGATCGACGCGATCGTCTCGTCGGGCATCCGCGAGATCGTCGTGCTCGGGCGGCGCGGGCCCGTCCAGGCGGCGTGGACGTCGACCGAGCTCGGCGAGCTGGGCGAGCTCGCGGGCGCGGACGTCCTCGTCGATCCCGGCCGAGCTCGAGCTCGATCCCGCGAGCGAGGCCGAGCTCGAGGCCGCGTCGAACGTCGTCCAGCGAAACGTCGAGATCCTGCGCGAGTTCGCGTCGCGCGAGCCGTCGGGCAAGCCGCGTGTCGTGCGGCTCCGCTTCCGCGTCTCACCCGTCGCGATCCTCGGCGAGGAGCGCGTCGAGGGCGTGGAGATCGTCCGCAACCGCCTGGAGCCGGACGGTCGAGGATCGGTTCGTGCGGTCGCGACCGACGAGCGCGAGGTGATCCCGTGCGGGATCGTCTTCCGCAGCGTCGGCTATCGCGGCGTCGGAGTGCCCGGGGTGCCGTTCGACGAGCGCGCCGGCACGATCCCGAACGCCGAGCGGGCGCGTCCTCGACGAGGGCGGAGCGCCCGATTCCGGGCCTGTACTGCGCCGGCTGGATCAAGCGCGGCCCGACCGGCGTCATCGGGACGAACAAGAAGGACGCGACCGAGACGGTCGAGCGCCTGCTCGAGGACGCACGCGCCGGACGGCTTCCGCGCCCGGTCCGACGGAGCGATCGAGGAGCTTCTCGCCGAGCGCGGCGTCGAGGCCGTCATGTACGCGGGCTGGGAGGCGATCGACGCGCTCGAGCGCTCGCGCGGCGAGGCGCGAGGGCCGCCCGCGCGTCAAGCTCGGCACGCTGGGACGAGCTGCTCGACGCCGCCCGCTCAGCCTAGGAGCACGTCGAGCGTCCGATCGACGTCGGTCTCGGTGTTGTAGACGTGCCACGAGGTGCGCAGCCGTCCGCCGCGCACCGCCGCGCGGATCCCGGCTCGCTCGAGCTTGTCGGCCGCGTCCTCGACGTCGCAGAACACGATCGCGGAGTTGCTCGGCTCGAGCCCGAGCCCGGCGCGGAAGCGGTTCGCGAGCCCGACGTCGTGCTCGTGGATCGCGTCGACCCCGACCCGCTCGATGACGTCGAGCGCTGCGGCGGTGGCGACCCACATGAACCAGGCCGGCGACGTGTCGAGCCGTCGCGCGCTCTCGGCCAGGCGAAGCGGCCCGCCGAAGAACGTCTGCAGCGGATCCTCTCCCGCGTACCACCCGGCGGCATGCGGAACGACCGCAGTCCATGCGCTCCGGCCGAATCGCCATGAACGCCGTCCCGCGCGGCGACAGCAGCCACTTGTACGCGTGCGCGACGACGACGTCGAACTGCGTGCGCGGCGAACGGGAGCCAGCCGACTGCCTGCGTCGCGTCGACGACGGTCAGCGCACCGTGCTCGGCAGCGGCGGCCGCGACACCGTCGAGGTCGGCGACCTCTCCCGACGCCATCTGCACGGCGCTGAAGGCGACGACGTCGACGTCCGGGCCGATCTCGGCAACGAGCTCGGCGGCCGGAACGAGCCGAACGGTGACGCCGCGGTGCTCCTGCACGAGGAACGGGAAGAGGAGCGAGGTGAACTCGACGTCGGGCACGAGCACCCGCGCGCCGTCCGGAATCGAGGCCGCGACGAGGCCGACGAACGTCGAGACGTTCGCGCCGATGGCGACCGTCTCGACGGGAACGCCGACGAGCCGGGCGAACGACGCGCGCGCCTCTTCGCCGGGGACGCCCCAGTGCTCCCAGCTCGTCCTGCCTCCCTGCCAGTCGTCGAGCGCCGCCTGGAGCGCGTCCCAGGCAGGCGTCGGCGGGAGGCCGTACGACGCGGTGTTCAGGTACGTGCCCGCCGGCGTCCAGAGCGCCTGGGCGTCGTCGAGCGACAGCTGCTCCACGAGGGCAGTCTGACGCGCCGGCGCTAGACTCGCCGCGATGGCGAAGGCGGCGGAGACGCAGGCTCTCTGGGGTGCGGAGACGGAGAAGGCGATCGCCAACTTCCCCGTCTCGGGCGAGCCGATCCCGACCCCGGTCGCGCGCTGGCTCGGACGGATCAAGGCCGCCGCCGCCCGCGCGAACGCCGACCTCGAGCTCCTCGACCGCGAGCTCGCCGATCGCATCGCCGCCGCCGGAGATCGCATCGCGGCGGGCGAGTTCGACGACCAGTTTCCGATCGACGTCTTCCAGACCGGGCTCGGGCACGAGCTCGAACATGAACGCGAACGAGGTCATCGCGACGCTCGCCGGCGAGGGCGTCCACCCGAACGACCACGTGAACATGGGCCAGTCGTCGAACGACGTCTTCCCGTCCGCGGTGCACCTCGCCGCGCTGGGCGAGCTCGCGAACGACCTGCTTCCCGCACTGGACGTGCTCGCCGCGTCGCTCGAGCGGAAGGCCGCCGAGTTCGACGACGTCGTGAAGTCGGGACGCACGCACCTCATGGACGCCGTGCCCGTGACGCTCGGCCAGGAGTTCGGCAGGCTACGCGGCGCAGATCCGGCAGGGAATCGCACGGGTCGAGGACGCGATGCCGCGACTCGGCCAGATCCCGCTCGGCGGCACCGCGACCGGTACCGGCCTGAACACGCACGCCGAGTTCGCGGCGCGCGTGCGCGACTACCTCTCCGCCGACACCGGGCTGACGATCTCGGCGCCGGCGGATCACTTCGAGGCGCAGGCGGCGCGCGACGGCCTCGTCGAGGCCTCGGGCGCGCTCAAGGTCGTCGCCGTCTCGCTCACGAAGATCGCGAACGACCTGCGGCTGATGGGCTCCGGGCCGCGCGCCGGCCTCTCCGAGATCTTCCTCCCCGAGCTCCAGAAGGGCAGCTCGATCATGCCCGGCAAGGTCAATCCGGTCATCCCCGAGGTCGTCACGCAGGTCGCCGCGCAGGTGATCGGCAACGACACGGCGATCACGGTCGGCGGCATGGGCGGGCACTTCGAGCTGAACGTCTACATCCCGCTCATGGCGCGGAACCTCCTCGACTCCATCGAGCTCCTGTCGAGCGCGTCGCGCCTGCTCGCCGAGAAGTGCGTCGACGGGATCGAGGCGAACCGCGAGCGCAACGAGCAGTACGCGGAGAGCACGCTCTCCGGCCGCGACCGCGCTCAACCCGTTCATCGGCTACGACAAGGCGGCCGAGATCGTGAAGGAGGCCAGCCGCGTCCGGGCGGCCGCTGCGCGAGGTCGCGCGCGAGGCCGGCGTGGACGAGGCGATCCTCGACGAGGCGCTCGACTACCACGCGATGGCGAAGCCGCACGGCTGAGCGCGGGCATCGCGGTTCACGAAGCGGCCGAGCTGGTCGGCTCCCTGCCGCGATGAGCTCGCGGCGATGTCGGGGAACGTGTGGATCCAGGCGAGGATTCTCGGGCGATGTCGACCGCTGCTGCGTAGCCGACGCCGCGTGCAGTTCGGGTTGGTGCCGGACGAGTTGACGATCGAGAACGGTGCCGTCCCGCCGCGGAGGATCGGTCCGCCCGATGTCGCCGAAGCACGATCCGACCTTGACCCTGGCTCGGGCGATGCGAGCTTCGAACGAATTGGTCGCTGTGCTTGAACGTTGCCGGAGACGAGCTGCACCGGCAGCGAACATCCTCGTGCCGAATCGCGTCCCACCGGTCGAACGGCGGACGGCTGCGGGACGCAGCGTTCCCGGGTATGCGTCGCCTGGAACGTCACGTCCGTAGCCGCACGTAGTCGACGGCGTCTTGTTCCTCACGCTGAGTCGACCGACCCCGGCCGTCGGAAGAGCGGCGTGCTCGCTCGGCACGTCACCGAGCACTGCGTCGAGTGTCACGACGCCGACGTCGCCGCGGTCGAAGCCGGCAGACCACGCCACAGCCGAGACAGAATCCCGGGTACGTGTGCGCCGTTCCGACGGCATCGGCGCTGGCCAGCGTTCCGTCCACACGCTGGTCGAACCAGACGAAGGCGCAGGTCAGCGCCATCAGTGCAGTGGCCAGCAGTCGAGAAAGACGTCTCGCTGAGCAGCGAGCCGCTGCAGCCTGACGCCACAGTCGTTGTCCAGGTCGAACGTGATCAGGAAGCCGACGTACGGGTGGTTGTCGACCGTCGAGTGTCCCGTCCGTGATGGCGGAGGCAGCAGTCGCTCCGATCAGCGATCGCCGCAACGGTCGCCGCCAGCGCTGCTACTCGCGTCGCGCATGCGCGTACTCCTCCCCTGGTGGTTGTCGAGTCGCTCGGGCTCGTCACTAGGATCGTCGACCCAAGCGCACGATTGACAGAGCAGCCGTCGAGCGGCCCTCGATCGCTCAGTGCGTGTGCACGACGACGAGCTTGTCGGTGCCGGACTCGGCGCCCCACACTTCGCCCTCGCGGCCGAGCAGCTGGCGCACGGCGGCATCCGCGCTCGGGAGATCGCACACGGGTGAAGCGCTGCGTGGCGGGGTCGAACCGCCAGAGCGCGTTCGCGCCGAAGTCGCGTGAGCCAGACCTTGTCGCGCTCGTCGACGTAGACCGCGTAGATCATCGGGCTCGATCCCGGGACGCGCCACTCGCGCCAGCGCTTCGCCCGCGGGTCGTACATGCCGACCTTGCCGGCATTCCACTCGCTGATCCAGATGCGGCCGCGCGAGTCGGACCAGGCGCGGCGCGCGCCCTGGCCACGCGGTCGGCGGCTGCGAGGACCGTCGCCTTGCCCGTGCGCACGTCGATCCGACCGAGGTAGCTGCCGGCGAGCGACGCGTAGTAGACGTCGCCGGACGGCGTCGTCATGATCCCGTACGGCCCCTCGCCGCGCGGCGCCTGGAACACGCGCACCTTGCCGATCTTCGGATCGAGGCGGCCGTAGATCCCGCTCTGCCCGGTGAACCAGAGCACGCCGCGGTTGTCGAACGTCGCCGTGTTCAGGTTCGCGTAGCGCGCTGCTCGCGGGCAGCGGGAAGCGTCGGACCTTCCGCGTGCGCGGGTCGACGCGCACGATCGCGTTGAGGCCGCCGTCCGTGATCCACGGCGCTCCGTCCGGGCCGACGATGACGCCGTGCGGTGCCGAGCCGGCCCCGAGCGCGTGAGCCGCGACTCGCCCGGTCTTCGGGTTCAGCCAGCCGAGCTGGCCGGTGTGCTGGGCCGTGTACCAGACGCCGCCGTCACGGGCCGGCGCGACGTCGTGTGGATGCGTGCCCGCGCGGGACGGCGAACTCCCGGACGCGTAGCTGCCTCTCGGCTCGACGGCGCAGCGCTTGCCGCTGCGCTGTTGCGAGTCACCGCTGCGACCAGGACGGCGACGTATCGGCGCACGTCTCTCAGTACGCGACTGCGCCGCGACCGGTCTCGGCCGCGTGGCGCTGCTCGTCCGCGCGATACGACGAGCGCACGAGCGGGCCGGAGAACACCGAGCCGAAGCCGAGCGCCTCGCCCTGCTCGCGGAACCAGCGGAACTCGTCGGGATGCACCCAGCGGTCGATCTGCGCGTGCTTCGGCGACGGCTGCAGGTACTGGCCGATCGTGACGACGTCGACGTCGTGCGCGCGCAGGTCGCGCATCGTCTCGACGACCTCGTCGTTCGTCTCCCCGAGGCCGACGATGATCCCGGACTTCGTCAGCACCGGATAGTCGGCGACCTCCTTCGCTCGCTCGAGCAGCCACAGCGCCTTGTCGTAGCTCGCCTTCGCGCCGCGCATGCGCGCGTGGAGTCGCCGGACCGTCTCGATGTTGTGGTTGAAGACCTCGGGCCGCGCGGCGAGCACCGTCGCGAGCGCCTCTTCCTCGACGTCGAGGAAGTCCGGCGTGAGGATCTCGACCTTCGCCGCGGGCAGCTTGCGCTTGATCGCGCGGATCGTCGCCGCGTAGTGCGCGGCGCCGCGATCGGGGAGGTCGTCGCGGTCGACCGAGGTGACGACGACGTGCGAGAGCTTCATCTGCGCGGCGGCCTGCGCGAGCCGGAGCGGCTCCAGCGGGTCGGGCGGGCCGTCGGGCTTGCCCGAGTGGACGTAGCAGTAGCGGCAGGCGCGCGTGCACGTGTCGCCGAGGATCTGGAACGTCGCCGTGCCGCGTCCCCAGCACTCGCCGATGTTCGGGCAGCGCGCCTCCTCGCAGATGGTCACGAGGCCGCCCTCGCGCATGAGGTTCTTGACCTCGAAGTACTGCGAGTTCGCGCTCGGCGCGCGGACCTTCATCCACTCGGGGCGGCGCGGGCGCTCGGCGACGGGGAGCGATCTCTCCATCGCGATTAGTCTAGGCGACGGTGGTACCGGAGGCTCCGCTCGAGCGAAACGAGGCGCGGCGCGTACCCGGCCGGCGAGGGCTGGTTCGTCGTCAACGCGCGCGACACCCAGTGGTTCGACAGCAACGGCCTCGGCTTCTACGCGCCGTTCGAAGGCGAGAACGCACGCTTCGCGCAGCTCGGCTTCAACATCGCGATCCTCGGCCCAGGAGAGCCGAGCTGCATGTACCACCCGAGGACGCACAGGAGGACTTCCTCGTCCTCTCCGGTGAATGCCTGCTGATCGTGGAGGGCGAGGAGCGCCCGTTGAAGGCGTGGGACTTCGTCCACTGCCCGCCTGGACGGAGCACGTCTTCGTCGGCGCCGGAGACGGCCCGTGCATCCTGCTCGGGACTGGCGCGCGCATCGCCGGGCGCGGGCTCGTCTACCCGGTCGACGAGGCGGCGCTCCGTCACGGAGCGGG
Organism: uncultured Gaiellaceae bacterium; assembly: GCA_963744285.1. GTDB lineage: Bacteria > Actinomycetota > Thermoleophilia > Gaiellales > Gaiellaceae > GMQP-bins7. The sequence continues at coordinate 129,469 of CAVUTA010000014.1, forward strand.
CGTCGAGAAGGAGACGTCCGCGCCGAGGCGTACGCGCTACGGCGGCCGGCCGCCCGTGCCCGAGGAGTTCCCGGCTGATCAGTCGAAGTGCTCGACCATGAGGGTCGTCATGGTCGAGTCTTCGTCCAGAGCCGGTGGGACGCCTCGGCCACCGCCTGCTGCCCTCCGAGCGCCGCGGTCTCCCGCGACCGACGTGAGCCCTCGCCTTCGAGGCAGACGACGATCGTGTCGTTCTCGCCGGGGTGCTCGTGGATCGTCGCATGCTCGGAGAACCGGAGCTGCGCGACGAAGTAGGTGTCCTCGCGGACGAGCACGCGCCCACGACTCCGACGCAGCCCTCGTAGGGGAGCGGATCCCATCCGGGCCGCGGGATGGGACGGATGTCGACGGTCACCGGGCGGCGAGCGAGGCGTGGATCGACTGCGGCCAGAGGCCGGCGCCGTCGTCGGCGGGCAGCTCCTCGAGCTGGAGCTCGAAGACCTCGGCGATCGCCTCGATCGCCGCGGGCCGCACGTCCTCGACGGTCGACGGGTCGCTCGAGCTCGCGCGCCATCGTCGTGAACTGCGCGTCCTCGAGCCCGCACGCGGTGATCCACTCGGTGAACGGCGCCGGGTCGAGGTCGACGTTGAGCGCGTACCCGTGCGTCGTCACCCAGCGCGAGACGTGGACGCCGATCGACGCGATCTTCCGCGGCCCCTGACCGCCGCGCGGGAGGCATCCAGACGCCGGTCAGGCCCTCGTACCGCACGACCTTCGAGGTCGAAAGCCGCGAGCGTCCGGATGAGCGCCTCCTCGAGGTCGCGGACGTACCGCTTCACGTCCTTGCCGTGCTTGCCGAGATCGAGGATCGGGTAGCAGACGAGCTGGCCCGGGCCGTGGAACGTGGACTTGCCGCCGCGGTCGGTCTCGGCGATCTCGACGGCTGCGTCGTCCGGGATGTGGAGCTCGACGTCGGTCTCGGTCCGCCGGCCGATCGTGACGACCGGCGGGTGCTCGAGGAAGATCACGGTCTCCGGCATCGCGCCCTGCGAGACCGCACCGGCAAGCGAGCGCTGCAGCTCGAACGCCTCGCCGTACGGCACGAGGCCGAGGTTCATGAGGTAGCGCGCCGCGAGCTGTACTCGAGTCGCCTGCTCGGAACATCCAGCGATGGCCCTCGAGGTCCTCGGCGCGTGTAGACGACGACCGTCCGGAGCTCCTCCTCCGCGAGCGCGCGGATCACGTTGGCGCCGGCCTTCGAGCGCGTCGGCGCGTGATGCGCGATCCGAGGTCGTCGACCAGGACGAGGAGCCCGTCGATCGACCCACGGGTTGTCGAGCCAGCGGGCGGCCGCCTCGCAGCTCTCGCGGTGCGTCTTCGGGCTCTGGTACTCCCGGTTCGGGGTCGCGAGCATCACGACCTGGCCGCCGAGCTCGAGCTCGGCATGCCCGATCGTCCCGTCCTCCATGACGTAGCGCTCCCCGCGCTCGCGTGAAGCCGAACGCCTCGCACGAGCCAGTCGATCGCGGCGGCGGCGTCCTCGTAGGCGATCATCGGGATGATTCGCTGCGCCATCGTCAGGTGGCGCGGATCTCGTACCGCGGCAGGCCGTCCTCCGGGAGGATCTCCCAGGCGGCGACCGAGCGGACGAACGTGTGCGCCTCGGGCTTGCGGTCGTAGTCGAGGCCGAACGCGCTCAGCCGCACGCTCGACGTCTCCGACTCCGGCCAGCCTCCGCCGAAGAGGTTCGACCCGCACGACCGAGCAGAACGTCTTCGCCGATCCCTCCTCGGGTGTGTATGAGCGGCAGGAGCTCCTCGCCCTCGAGGACGCGGATCGCGTCCGTGCGCGCGCGTCCGCTCACCGTTCCGTACCCGCCGGCGATCCGCTTGCAGAACTCGCAGTGGCAGTGCGAGACCGTGCGTGAACGGCTCGGTCACCTCGAAGCGGACGCCTCCGCACAGGCAGCTGCCTTGAAGCGCCATGTCAGTACGCCGCTTCGTCCCAGCTCTCGAGCCGGTCGCGGATGTCGCGCAGGCACATCCCGGCGTAGGCGCCGTCGACGAGCCGGTGGTCGTACGTGAGCGTGAGGTTCATCACCGGGCGGATCGCGATGACATCGGAGCCGAGGTCGTCCTGGATCACCCACGGCCGCTTCACGAGCGCGTACGTGCCGAGGATCGCGGACTGCGGCTGGTTGATGATCGGCGTCCCGTGGAACGTTCCGAAGCTCCCGGGGTTCGTGATCGTGAACGTGCCGCCCTGGACGTCGTCGGGCAGGAGCTTCTTCGTGCGCGCGCGCTCGGCGATGTCCTGGATCGCTCGAGCGGTGCCGGTGAGGTTGAGGTCCTGCGCGTTGCGGATGACGGGGACGATGAGCCCCTTCCCCTCGTCGAGCGCAACCGCGATTCCGAGGTTGACGTACGGCCGCGTGACGATGCTCTGCCCGCGCAGCTCGCCGTTGACCCACGGGTAGTCGAGCAGGGTGTCGACGGTCGCCCGCGCGATGAACGCGAGGTACGTGAGGTTGACCTTCTGCGCCGCGAGCTCGGGCTTGAGCTTCGCCCGGAGCGCGACGACGCGCGCCATGTCGACCTCGATCGCGCTCGTGACGTGCGCCGCGGTGTCGACCGAGCGGCGCATGTGCGCCATCACGCCGCGCCGCATCGCGGACATGGGCTCGAGCTCCTCGCCCGGCGCGAGCTCCGCCTGCGCTGCAACCGGTTCGGCCGCCGGAGGCGGCGCAGCAGGGCAGGAGCAGGGCGGCGGGGGTGCGGAGCTGCAGGAGCAGCAGCGGGCGCCGCGGCGACGGGCGCGGGCTCCGGCTCGGGAGCTGCACGGCGGGCGGACGGTGCCGCTGCGGGCTCGGCGACCGCGACCGGCTCCGGAGCCGGCGGCGGTGCTACCTCGACCGGCGGAGCAGGAGTCGGTGCGGGCGGAGGCGCGGCTGCCGCGCCCGACTCGATGAAGCTCAGGATGTCCTTCTTCGTCACGCGGCCACCGGTCCCCGTGCCGGGAACCGCGGCCGGGTCGACGCCGTGCTCTGCGGCGATCCGCGCGACCACGGGCGACACGAAGGTCCTGCCGTTCTCCGCGCGCGGCCGGCGACACGGGAGGTGCAGGCGCTGCGGGCGCTGCAACTGCAGCAACGGCCGGGGCGGGCTCGGCTGCGGGAGCGCTGGCGGCGCAGCTGCCGCGACCACCGGCTCGGGCTCCGGAGCGGGAGCAGCAGCCGGAGCGGCAGGTGTCGCTGCAGGCTCGGGTGCGGGCTCGGCCGCAGGAGGCGGGATCTCGGCGCCCGCCGGAGCGATCGTCGCGAGCACGGTGCCGACCTCGACGGTCTCGCCCTCCTGCACGAGGATCTGCGTCACGACTCCCTCGGCCGGGCTCGGCACCTCGGTGTCGACCTTGTCGGTCGAGATCTCGAGCAACGGCTCGTCGCGGCCGATCGCATCGCCGACCTGGCGAAGCCACTTCGTGACCGTCCCTTCCGAAACGGACACGCCCATCTGGGGCATCACGACCTCGGTCTGCGTTCCTGTCGACACCGTTCCTCCTCGTGTCAGTACGCGGCGAGCTCTCGGAGAGCGCTCACGACGTCGTCGACTTGCGGGATGAAGGCTTTCTCGAGCGTGGGCGAGAACGGCACGGGCGTGTCGGGCGCCGCGAGCCGCATGACCGGCGCATCGAGATGCTCGAACGCCTCCTCGGCGATCGTCGCCGCGATCTCCGCGCCGAAGCCGCCCGTGCGCGTGTCCTCGTGCAGGACGAGAACCTTCGAGCAGCGCTGCACGCCCTCGAGCACGCGCTCCTTGTCCCACGGAATCAGCGTGCGGAGGTCGAGTACCTCGACCTCGAACCCGTCCTTCGCGAGCTCCGCGGCCGCATCGGTCGCGGTGTGCACCATCGCGCCCCAGGTGACCACCGTTGCGTCGTCGCCTGGCCGGTGGACGTTGGCATAGCCGAAGGGGACGGTGTAGCGATCCTCCGGCACCTCGCCCTTGATCCGACGGTAGAGGTGCTTGTGCTCGAAGAAGAGCACCGGGTTGGGATCCTCGATCGCGCTCGCGAGCAGGCCCTTCGCGTCGTGCGGTGTCGCCGGGCAGACGATCTTGAGCCCCGGGATGTGCGCGAACGAGCTCTCGGGGTTCTGCGAGTGGAACGGACCGCCGGAGAAGCCGCCTCCGGAGGGGAGCCGGACGACGATCGGGATCGGCGTGCCGACGCGGAAGAACTGCTTCGCCGCGACGGTGACGAGCTGATCCCACGCACACGAGATGAAGTCCGCGAACTGCATCTCCGCGACCGGGCGCATTCCCATGAGCGCGGCGCCAGTCGCGCCGCCGACGATCGCGGTCTCGGACAGCGGCGTGTCGATCACGCGCCACGGCCCGAACTCCTCCTGGAACCCGAGCGACACCTTGAATGCACCGCCGTAGACGCCGACGTCCTCGCCGAGCAGGATCACTCTCTGGTCGCGCCGCATCTCGAGACGCAGCCCGTCCGAGATCGCCTGGATGTACGTCATCTCGGGCATTACTTGTGGTGCGGCGTGTCGAGGTCCTCGGGAGACGCGAAGACGCCTTCCTCGAGCGTGGACGGGTCGGGCAGCGGCGACTCCTCGGCGCGGTCGAGCGCGTCGTTGAGGAGCCGCTTCACGGTCGCCGTGAGCTCGCCCTCCTCGTCGTCGGTCATGTCCGCGTTGGAGTGGAGCCACGTGCGGAAGCGCTCGATCGGGTCGTATGCCGCCCAGCGCTCGAACATCTCCTTCGGGACGTAGAACGCGTCGTCGTGCACCGCGTGGCCCTCCATGCGGAGGGTGACGCACTCGAGCAGCGTCGGGCCGCCGCCCTCGCGTGCTCGCTCGATTGCGCGCCTCGCCTCGCGATAGACGGCGAGCACGTCGGTTCCGTCGACCACGACGCCCTCGAACCCGTATGCGGCCGCGCGGTCGGCGATGTGCTCGACCGGATACGAGAGGTAGGTCGGCGTCGAGTACGCCCACTGGTTGTTGTCGCACACGAAGATCATGGGCAGCTGCCGAACGCCGGCAAGGTTCATCGCCTCGTGGGCGTCGCCGCGCGCCGCCGAGCCGTCGCCGAACCAGCCGAGCGCGACTCTGCGATCGCCGCGGATCTTGAAGGCGAGCGCCATACCCGTCGCGACGGGGAGCATCGCGGGGAGATGCGAGACCTGTGCGTGCAGTCCGAGCTGCGCGACAGCCATGTGCACGTTGCCGTCGCGTCCTCGCGTCGGCCCTCCTTCGCGACCCATGTACTGGGCGAAGACGCGCCACGGCTCGATGCCACGAGCCACGTGCACCCCCATGTCGCGGTGCAGCGGGGTTCCGACGTCGTTCGGCCCCATCGCCGTCGCGACGCCAACCGCCGCGGCCTCGTTGCCCCGCCCCGTGTAGAAGGAGCCGGGAATCTTGCCCTGCTTGTAGAGGATGTGGCCGCGCTCCTCGATCCCGCGCGTGATGAGCATGTAGCGGTAGATGCCGAGGAGGTCCTCGCGGTCGAGCCCTACCTCCTTCACCTCCTGGAGCGAGCCCACGGGCTCGGCTTCACGTACGGCCATGCAGTCGTCTCCCGTCGTCCGCTGGGTACCCGAGACTCTAACGAAGGGGTCTGTCTACAGTGGCCCGGGATGGCGAAGGCCAAACGCAACTGGATCCAGGAGGAGCGCCGAAAGACGCTCGGCGACTGGGTCGCCTTCTGCCTGACCTGCGGCCACACGCTGCGCTACTTCCTCGAGGACGAGAACGAGCTTCCCGCTGCGTGTCCCCAGTGCGCCGGCGAGCTGCGACACCGCTGCCCGAGCTGCGCGGCTCCGATTCCGTCCGCGTTCGCGGTCGCGTGCGAGGAGTGCGGCGCGCCGGTCCGTGACGCCGAGCTCTTCGGTACGGCGATTCGTCGTCCCGGCAAGTGAGCGGCGAGGAGGCGCGTCGCTCGCCTCGAAGACGCACGCGATCGGCACCGAGCCCGTTCGCACCGGCCGTCGACTCGCAGTGCTCGCCGGCGGTTGGGCGGCCGGCCTGCTGGGCGTCGTTCTCGTCCTTCCGCTGCCGGAGCTCGGCCTTCCGCTCCTCGTCGATCGGGCTCAGGCTTCTCGCCCTGCGCTACGACTGGGCCGCGCGTGCATACCTGCCGGTCGCGCGCCTGTGGGCGCGACTCAAGGCACTTCCCGCACCCGTCAAGCTCGCCCTCGGCGTTGCCGCCGTGGCTGTCGTCGCCGGAATCGTCTGGTGGCTCTACTGAACGATCTGCGAGAAGCGAATGAGCGTGACGATCTCGTCTTCGTCGACCTCGCGGTTGTAGAGCTGGCTCAGGAACCACACCATCTCGTCGACGCGCCGGATCTGCGGGTTGTCGTGCTCGATCTCGCGAGGTGAGAGATCGCGAAGCGGCTTCACCTCGACCTTGTCGATGACCGCGTCGAAGATCCGCTCGCGCTGACCGAACCGCGCGCCGCAGAGAACCGTCACGATCATCCCCTTGCGGTACTTCGCCGCCTTGTCGCCCAGGCGGATCGTCGCAGTCTTCCGGCCGGTGCGGAGCTGTTCGGCGACGGCGGGGTTGTAGAAGTTCAGTGCGAACGTCGGCATCGGCGGCGCGGCAACTATAGAGGGTCGGTCGAGAGCTCCTCGACGGCCTTCGCGGCCATGTCGCGCTCGCCTCTGTAGGCGAGCAGCCTCGCTCCCTGGTCGAGCGGGAGCCAGCGCGCCTCGGCGATCTCGACGTCCATTCCGGGTGGAAGTGCCCCGACGCGACCGCGGCGAGCGTGGGCGAGGAAGAAGCTGACGACCTTGAAGACACGCTCGCCGTCCCACGTGTAGACGTAGCGGACGTCACCGAGCTTCGCGCCGAGGCGTCCCTCGACGCCGGTCTCCTCGAATCCCTCGCGCAGCGCCGTCTCGGCGGGAGCCTCACCGGGGTCGACGAGCCCTTTCGGCAGCGCCCACGTGCCCTCGCGCTTGCCCTGCGGGCGGACGGCGACGAACCACCAGCGGCCGCGCATCCTCCGCACGAGGACGACTCCGGCGCTGAATTCGCGACGCACAGCACGTTTGTAGCAAGGCCCTGGCCTCCGCGACTTTGTGACAGCCTCTCGCCGCTACGTCACGAGATCTGAGCCGAAGAGACTCAATTTGGCTTTGCGCAGGGCGGCGAGGGTGCTATGGTGGGCCTGGCACTCTCAGTGTGTGAGTGCCAGGTTTGTCACAAACTCCGTATCAAGGAGGAACTGTCGAATGGATCTGCAGCCTCTGGGCGACCGCTTGATCGTGGAGGTCCTCGACGAGGAGGAGACCACGGTGAGCGGCATCGTGCTGCCCGACACGGCGAAGGAGAAGCCGCAGCGCGGCAACGTCCTGGCCGTCGGCCCCGGCTCGCGTGACGAGGACGGGAAGTACATCAAGATGGATGTCGAGGTCGGCGACGAGATCATCTTTTCCAAGTACGGCGGAACAGAGATCAAGGTCGGCGCCGACGACGTGCTCATTCTCCGCGAGTCGGATGTTCTCGCGAAGGTCGTAACCACAGGCAGCAAGGGCAAGAAGAAGCAGCTTGCCGGCGCGGCCGCCTAGCTCGTTCCAGGAGGAATAGATGGCTCACAAGGAGCTCAAGTTCAACGAGGACGCTCGCCGGGCGCTCGAGCGCGGCGTCAACGCCGTCGCCGACGCGGTCAAGGTGACGCTCGGCCCGAAGGGTCGCTACGTCGTCCTCGACAAGAAGTTCGGCGCGCCGACGATCACGAACGACGGCGTCACGATTGCCCGCGAGATCGAGGTCGAGGACCCGTTCGAGAACCAGGGTGCGCAGCTCATGCGCGAGGTCGCGACAGCGACCACGGACGTCGCCGGTGACGGCACGACGACCGCCACGGTGCTCGGTCAGGCCATCGTCCGCGAGGGTCTCAAGAACGTCGCCGCAGGCGCGAACCCGATGGGTCTCAAGCGCGGCATCGAGAAGACCGTCGACGCGGTCGTCGAGAACCTGAAGGCGCAGTCCGTCGAGGTCAACGGCAAGGAAGACATCGCCCGTGTCGCCACCATCTCGTCGCGCGAGCGCGAGATCGGTGACGTCATCGCCGACGCGATCGAGAAGGTCGGCAAGGACGGCGTCGTGAACGTCGAGGAGGGCCAGACCTTCGGTCTCGACCTCGAGTTCACCGAGGGCATGCAGTTCGACAAGGGCTACCTCAGCCCGTACATGATCACGGACGCCGAGCGCATGGAGGCCGTCCTCGAGGAGCCGTACGTCCTCATCGCCAACCAGAAGATCGGTGCGGTCAAGGACATCCTTCCGGTGCTCGAGCAGGTCATCCAGGCCGGTCGCCCGCTGCTCATCGTGGCGGAGGACGTCGAGGGCGAGTCGCTCGCGACGATCGTCGTCAACAAGCTCCGCGGTACGTTCAGCGCCGTCGCCGTCAAGGCGCCGGGCTTCGGCGACCGCCGCAAGCGGATGCTGGAGGACATCGCCATCCTCACGGGCGGCGAGGTCATCACCGAGGAGCTGGGTCTGAAGCTCGAGAACACGAAGATCTCGCAGCTCGGCAAGGCCCGCAAGATCGTCATCGACAAGGACACGACGACGATCATCGACGGTGCCGGCGGCTCCGACGCGATCAAGGGCCGCATCAAGCAGCTCAAGTCCGAGATCGAGAACACGGACTCCGACTTCGATCGCGAGAAGCTCCAGGAGCGCCTCGCGAAGCTGTCGGGCGGTGTCGCGGTGGTCAAGGTCGGCGCAGCCACCGAGACCGAGATGAAGGAGAAGAAGCACCGCGTCGAGGACGCGCTGCAGGCCACGCGGGCAGCCCTCGAGGAGGGCATCGTCCCGGGCGGCGGCGTCGCGCTCATCAACGCCGGTGACGCGGTCAAGTCCACGCTCGACAAGCTCGAGGGCGACGAGCGCACGGGCGCGAACATCATCGTCCGCGCGCTCGAGGAGCCGCTTCGTCAGCTCGCGTACAACGCGGGCCTCGAGGGCTCCGTCGTCATCGACCAGGTCCGCCGCGCCAAGAAGGGCCAGGGCCTGAACGTCGAGACGGGCGAGATCGAGGACCTGGTCAAGGCCGGGATCATCGACCCGACCATGGTCACGCGCTCGGCGCTGCAGAACGCCGCGTCGATCGCGAAGAACATCCTCACCACCGAGGCAGTCGTCGCGGAGATGCCGGAGAAGCAGGCGGCAATGCCCGCAGGCATGCCCGGCGGCGGGATGGACTTCTAGGCCGAACGCCTAGACTGGGAGTCCCTTCCCTGATCCAACGCGAAAGGGCCGGCATGCGCCGGCCCTTTCGCGTTTCTACCCCTGAAAGACGAGTGGCCGCTGGGACGGCCACTCAGAGGGGGAAGAACTGGGGAGGATTGGGTACCCAGGTTGTCGTCGATCTGCCCGGGCCGATCCTCCCCCTTTCGGGGGGAATCGCGGATCCCTCAGAAGCCGTAGCGCTCCTCCTCGAAGGGGTCGGCGTCGTTGTGGTAGCCGTAGCGCTCCCAGAACCCGGGCCGGTCGTTCGCGGTGAGCTCGAGCCCGCGCAGCCACTTCGCGCTCTTCCAGAAGTACTTCCGGGGAATCACGAGGCGCAGCGGCCCGCCGTGCTCGGGGGTGAGCGGCTCGCCGTCGGCGTGCGTTGCGATGAGCGACAGCGGATCGCGCAGAAACGCGATGGGCACGTTCGCGGTGTAGCCCTCCTCGGCGTGCGCGACGACGTAGTGCGCGGACGGCAGCGGCTTCACGAGCGGCTCGATGGCGCTCCAGTGGACGCCCTCGAACGTGACGTCGAAGCGGCTCCAGCGCGTGACGCAGTGGATGTCCTGCGTGTGCGTCGTGCGCGGGAGCGCGTTCAGCTCGTCCCAGGACAGGCGGAGCGGGTTCTCGACCTCGCCTTCGACGAAGAAGTCCCACGTTGCGAGGTCGGTCTCCGGGATCGATCCGGCGTGCAGCACCGGCCACTTCTCGGTCAGGTACTGGCCGGGCGGGAGGCGGGCGGGGTCGTAGCCGGCGTCGATGACCTTTCGTTCCGCTCTGCCCCTGAACACGATTCCTACACTAGTCCTCATGCCAGGCACTGCGGCACGGGTAGGCAAGAGGCCAAGGGGATTCGTGGGCGTGGTCGGGCCTGACGCGGCCTCGTATCTCCAGCGGATGCTGTCGAACGACGTCGAGGCGCTCGGGCCGGACGAGTCATGCGATGCGCTTCTCCTAACGGCGAAGGGGCGCATCGTCGCCCCGATGACCGTCTATCGCCGCGGAGCAGACGACTTCCTGCTGCTGACCGAGCCCGATCTCGCCGACCGCCTTCGCGCCACGCTCACGCGGGGTCGCTTCGCTGCGAAGGTCACGGTCGAGCTCGAAGAGCACGCGTCCGCTCTGGTCGTCGGCCG
>CAVUTA010000015.1:0-86643 GCA_963744285.1 uncultured Gaiellaceae bacterium
CTCCGCACCCTACTCCGCGTGCCCCGACGCTCGACGACGATCACTTCGAACCCCGACGAATCGTAAACCGATCAGACTGATTCTCGGAGTGCGTTCGCCGCGGCTAGCAGACGATCACTGACGTCGCCGAGTTCTTTCGCAGCTCGGTCGATGCGCTCTTGCTGCAGTAGTGCACGCTCTTGCTGCAAGTCGACGAGCTCTTGCTGGCTGTCAGCGCGCGCTTGTTGGCGATCAGCGCGCTCGGTCATCCCCTTAGCTCCTGCGCCATCACATCGACCGTGCTGGTGAGCTCGGCCAACTGGGCGGCGACTTTGGCGATGTCGTCGTCGGTCGTCACGTCTTGCCCGATTCTACGAAGGACCGGCATGCGATGTGCAGCTGCGAGTGGGCGTTGAGTGCTCGTCGGACTCGGAGAGCGGAGCCTAGAACCCTCGCTGAAATCAGGGCGCGCGGACGAAGCTCAGTTGGTAGCACTGGCTGCTTCCCAAGCTACTCCGCGCGTCCCGACGATTGACGCAAATCCCGATGAACGCTGCGGTTGCGGTGTCTCGCCAATCTGTCGAGTGAGGCGGCCACGTGGGTCGATTGCGCTGCGAGTCGGCGTGGACGTGGCGTCAGAGGACGTCATCGTGTCTGCGAACGCACCGCGTGAAAGAATCGGCAAGCGTGCCAGCCTGGAAGCGACCGTAAAGGAGAGCCATGCCTAAGGCATCGAAGGAGACGGCATCCGAGAGCGCGACGATGGAAGGCTACGAGGGCCACTTCGAGCACTTCGACGGGGGCTACACCGTGCGCTCGAGAGCTACAGCGCCGACGCCGACCTTGCCCCGTTGTACAAGGGCCTACCCAACGACCAGTGTCAGTGCGAACACTGGGGCTACGTCGTCAAGGGCAAGGTGAAGTTCACATCCGCCGATGGTCGCGAAGAGACCTTCGAGGCCGGTGACGCTTATTACGTCGGGCCGGGACACACTCCCAGCATCTACGACGGGACTCAGGTGGTGGAGTTCTCTCCGACCGAGGAGTTCGCGAGGACGGTGGAGGTCGTCATGAAGAACGTGGAGGCAATCAGCGGCTAGCCTCGACTAGCCGCCATGGTTCGGGGTTCCCACATCGCCGCCGCGAGTTCCACGATCTCGTCGTACGAGAACGGGCTGATCCAGTAGACGTAATCGGCGGTGTCGGGCGGCTTGTGCGGTGGTCGAACAGCGCCAGGAAGTGCGCCTCCAGTTCCAGTGAATGTGCCCCCCTCAACGGCCTCGTCACGATCACCTACACGAGCATCAACACGCAGCTGAGCAGCCTGCTTACTGCGGTGACCGGTGTCGCGCCGGGCATGAGTCTGGCGGAAAGGTCAAGCAAGTCCAGGCATACGTCGCAGCCAACAACAAGCCTGCGGCGTGGCAGCACGCTCAACGACTTCATCAAGCTCGTCAAGGCACAGACCGGCAAGCAGCTGACGCCCGCACAGGGGACGTCGTTCACCACGCAGGCGAACACGATCAAGACCACGCTCGGCTGCTGAGAAGCGGGCGACGCGAGAACCAAGGAGAAGCCCGCTTCGGCGGGCCTTCTCCTTTTCATGGCTAGTTCAGCCCGCCCGCCTCGAGTTCGCCTATGGCAAGCTCGCGAAGGTGATCGACTCCGGGAGGCTTCAGTGACCGTGAACAAGGTTCTGGCGCGAGACCGAGAACTACGAGAGCACTCGACGGCGCGGCCATGGCATGAGGACGGGCATGGAACGAGGTTGAGGCTTGTCGGTCCGCTGCCGCGCTCGACGGTTGTCGTCGAACCGTATGCGCCTAATCCGCAAGACGCGCCTTTGCTGCTCCACCGCGTCAACACCTACGAGGAGTTGGAGCAAGAGATCGAGCGGCTCCGGGCATGGTTGCGAGATGTCCGAGCGCAGCTCGAGACCGTACCTGGCGACTCATCGAAACTTCCAGGGAATCACGACTTCGAGTCTCTAGCCCGCGACCTGAGAGCGGGCATCAATGCAGCGCTGGGGACCGTCGAGTTGGCGCTGAGTTGGTGTCGACTGCGAAGAGCAGTGGGCGACGACGGGACTAGAATCCAGGCTTCGCGGACGTAGCTCAGTTGGTAGAGCACTGGCTTCCCAAGCCAGGTGTCGTGGGTTCGAGTCCCATCGTCCGCTCTAGCAATGATGCGGGGATTAGCCCTCATCGGCCCTCCTGCTCGTGCCCCTCAAGTGCCCCAACGACTCGCGCGAGATCGGCTATCTCTACAGTGAGTCGCAGATAGCCATGCCGTCATCGGTGAGCGGGGCCAAGCCGATCCTCACCCTCGGTCTCAGCGGATCGAAGGCCCAGATCGGATCGAGATCACTAAGCCAGCCTCTCTCCATTGCGCGTTCACGGGCTGGCCCAGTGATCGCGTATGTCGCTCTCTCGCTGGTAGTGAACGTCACTACGTACGAAAACTCGCACCGAAGGACGCCCTCGGACATGACCCACGGCCAGTCGGTGCCGTAGTCGGCGGATTTCACAAGCCGCTCGTTCTCGGCCAACTCCGATCCTCCTGACGAGTCGCTACTGCAGCCCGCTAGGAGAGCGCTACCAAGGACGAGCAGCCGCACCAAGCCGCTCACAACGCGGATGATGGCACGTCCGCCTCGTCTGTACCGCGCTCGAGACGTGAGAGGAGTGATTCGTGCGCCGTGTCGAGCAGAGCTCCGTCGTGCGCCTCGATCATCGAGACGCTCGTGCCCATGATCCGGGCGAGCTCGTAGACGGTGATCCCCGCCGCCAGCGCATTCGATGCGAACGTCGATCGGAGGTGACATGCGGGCGCGAGGGAATTGGTGTAGACGACCTGCCGGGTGGAGTGCCACTCTTCTCCACGTGGCCGCGTCAGCACCCCGCAAGCTGGATGATGCTCGGGTACTCAGGTACCGCGGTGACGTCCACGCCGACTGGGCCACCAGCCACCGTCTTGGGGATCCCGCTTTCCAGGGTCCCGTCACGGCTCTCGCAATCGTTGAAGAGGAATCCTCGGGCGGGGTACTCACCCTCTTCCTATACGCCGATGGCACGGTCGCCGACGAATGGCAGGCGACGCTCGAGGACGCGCTTGAGGCGCTGGAGGAGACAGACGAGTTCGAGGGACTGCAGTGGGCCGACTGAGCGTGTGAAGAGCGTCCTTGCGTGAGCACGAGTGTGGCGCGTGCGCGAGGGGCTCGTGTAGTCGGATAGCGTCACGACGATGCGGGTTGCCGGCGTACACCTGGGAGCGCCTGTCGCTCGTCTGCTCTCGGAGATTCTCGAACGCGAGGGCTACTCCGAAGTCGCCCGCAAGATCGCGGACGCGATCGCACAGAAGGTCACCGTTGAAGCCCCGCTTGTCCTCGCCGACTACGAGGCGATTGCCGACGCGCTCAGCCGTGACTGCCCCGCGCCCCTGTACCGCCTGCGCACCCAGCTCCTCGAGGAGCTGCGACGTCTTCGCAGGGTCACCGGCGGTTAGTAGCCTTCGTCCTTCGCGTTTGAGTGGCGGGTGCGCGAGGGGCTGGTTTAGGAACGCAGGACGCCCGAGTAGTGTTCGTCGCTCTTGGCGATCGATGACGAGGGCTTCCAGACGCTGCTCGAGCAGGTTCAGGATCTGCACCGACGCACTGACGAGATCACTCGCTCGAAGTGGATGGTCCAGGAGAACGTCCGAGCTCGACTGAGCTGGAACGATCCGCCGTCGCTTCCGCGCGATCAACGCGCCCTCGCCGACGAGGTCGTGGAGGCACTCGACACACCACGGCTCTCGTCCGCGCAGTCGCGCAAGCTCTGGCGCACGTACTTCGGCCGGTAGGAGGCGCGGCGGGTGCGCGAGGGGCTCCACCCGTGCTGTCACCGAGTCAGCACTTCGACTGCGGAGGCCAGGCACGAATCTGGCAAGGTGAAGCTGCGCGGCGGGCGGCAGGTTTCTAAGCCGGGACCTTCCCCCTACCGGTATCGCCCGCCGCGCCACACTCACGTCGATCGGTGGAACATCGCCCAACACGTCGCCCTTGAACGCGCTCCTCGCGAAGCAACGGGGCGACTAGACCTACTCCTTGACTATCCGGTGGGCGCGTGAGAGTGTCGTGCACGCCTGCGTGAGAGTCGGTGCATGCCCGCACGGGCAACGTCGGCAGACGGGAAGTGAATGAGACGTACGTGTCTCGCCGCTGTACTTGCTTTCGGCATCGCGGCTTGTGTGGCGACAGCAGCTCCCGACGTCTCCCACGGAGAGAAGCTCCGGCTGAATGCATCTGACCAAGCATTCGCCCACGCCGTCACTCTGCACCGCTCCGATTTTGTCCCGTCGGCGTATGGCTCCGTCTGGCGGGGCGTTCACGTCAAGCCTGTGGTGTCGGCAGTACCGGCGTGTCCCGTCGACGCAGACATGTCCAAGTTCGTGATCACCGGCATCGCCCGAACAAGATGGTTCGGCGGAAACCTCGAACTCGACAGCCAGGCAACAGTCTTCGAGAAGCCCTGGATGCTGAACGGCGAGTGGCACTTGCGCACACAGGCACTCGACTGCGCTCGACGTGCGTTCTCAAGAGTCATAACCCGCGAGGGAGGCAGGCTGATCTCATTTCGGACAATCCCGCTACCGCGGATTGCACCGTACGCGATCGGGCTGCGGATGCTCGTTGACTTCTCTCGCCTCGACATCCCGGAGCGATGGCTGATCGAGACCATCGCCGTTGGCCGCCGTCGCACGGCGATCGTGGTGACGTCAAGCGGCTTTGCTAGCGACGAGCGTCTGATCTTCGACGCTGCGCTTGGATCTGCGACACGTCTGATCGAGCGAACTAGACATGCCACCTCCGTGTGACAGCCGGCTCGTCACCAGGCCGTTCTTTAGGTGCGAGCTCTCGAGGTCCCCGGGGCCGAACCGGGGCCGGATCCCCGGTTCGTGTCACGACGCGGTCGATACCGTCGTTACGGGGACGATGACGCGCTCGAGCTCGGGCGACAAGATGGCCGTTCGGGACGTGTCCCTGAAACGAGGGAGCACGTCGCAAGGCTGGATCAGCGTCCCGTGCTTCTCACACGTACTCCTCCTATCGGCTGTGAAGAGGAGTAGGATGGTTGGACTGGCCCTGCGGCCAGAACCCCGGCCGAAGGCCCGCAATCTCCCGACGCGCTACGGCGCTCGAGACGTAGGAGCCCAGGCGAACAGGATTCGACGTGCAGGGCCAGCACACCTCGTTTCGAGCAGCCTGCGAACGGAGCCGAAGGAGTCGGGGCTCCGTCGTCTTTGCGATGCGAGCTTGCACTCGGCCGCGGCAAAGCAAGCCGTGTCACCAATGGTTGACAGCCGCGGGATCATGTCCATACGTGGATGACTACGAGGTAGTCGCCGAGGAGTTGAGCCAGCTCGCGGAAAAGATGCGCGGACTCGAGGAGCGCTTGGCCGAGGTTGAAAGAGTGAACGCGCGACTTGAGGAAGCTGCCCTGACCACGGCTCGTGCCCTGGGGAGGTCTCACGTCACTGGGACGCGGTCTACGACGCTATGCGTCGCGCAAACAAGATCGACCGCGAGATCTCGTCCGAGCGCGACCACGATGCGGCTAAGGCGCGACGCGGCGAGTCACCGGACTAGGTTTCGTCGCGCCAGGGCCGTGCCCTACTCATGCCCCAAACGTCCCGAAACCTGGTGACGTAGCCATGCGGGTCGACGGACTGGCGAGTGCCGCAAACCCGCATGGCTGTGGGGGATCGTAGTCGTCAGTCGTCGAGCGTCGTGACCCTCGGCACGGCTTCCCAAGCCAGGTGTCGTGGGTTCGAGTCCCATCGTCCGCTCTGTACGACGCCTTCTGGGTCGCGGCCTATCGCGCGATCAGGAAGATCGCGACGATGGCGACGACAGCTACGAGCACGATGACCCACCTTGGATTCACGATCCACGGACGGCTAGTACCAGCGGCCGCGCGCGAATCCGCCGAACGCGAGCAGGCCGACGAGCGCGACGATGATCCCCACGATCACGCTCCAGAAGATCGCGACCACGATCCCGGCGATGACGATCGCGCCGCCGACGGTCAGGCCGGCCATCCCTCCCTCGCGCCCCATCACGTCGCCTCGTCGTCCGTATTCGCGTAGTTGTCCTGCTCGGCTTCCTCAGCGGACGCCGGTTCGCGTGTCTGCTGGTCCTGCTCGGGTGCGTCGTCCGTGTCGCCCGTGACGGCCGCGCCGTAGCCGGTCTCGTCCTCGGGCCTCTCCTCCAGTGTTGACATGCGGCCTGCCACCTCCTCGTTCGTCGATGCCTGGACATACCCATGCGTTGCCTCGGCCGAAACCCGCGGCCAGCGGAAGGGACTCGGCACACAAGCGCGAAGCCCAGGTATGCCGGACCGGCGTGGCGTCCTCCGTTTCCCCTCCCCCGGGGAGGACTGGGGTCGGTCCGGCACTACCATCGCTCGGGTGACCGCCCCGCTCAGCGACGATGAGATCCGCGCGGCGGTCGTCGGCGAGCTGAAGGAGCACAACGCGACGATCGAGCTCGTCGAGTACGACGAGGAGTGGCCGCACCTGTTCGAGCGCGAGGCGGTTCGGATTCGAGGCGCGCTCGGGTCGAGGGTTCTGCTGCTCGAGCATGCCGGCTCGACGTCGGTGCCCGGCCTTGCGGCCAAGCCGATCATCGACATGGTGCTCGTGGTCGCCGACACGCGCGACGAAGAGGCCTACGTGCCGCAACTCGACGCCGCGGGCTACGTCCTGCGCATCCGCGAGCCCGACTGGTTCGAGCACCGCTGTTCAACGGACGCGACACGAAGGTCGGGCTCCACACGTTCTCGGAGGGCTGCGAGGAGGTCGACCGGATGCTCGCGTTCCGCGACTGGCTCCGCACGCACGATGACGACCGCGACCTCTACCTCGCAACGAAACGCGACCTGGCGACGCGAGAGTGGAAGTACGTGCAGAACTACGCGGACGCGAAGTCGGCGGTCGTGCAGGAGATTCTCGGCCGCGCGCTCCGCACGTCATAGTCTCCCGCATCGCCACTCGACGAACCGGACCAACCGAGTACGACCAGCAGCGTGAGCCAGCATGAGCCTGATCTGGGCAGCGGTGATCGTCGTCATCGCCGTGGCGAGCTCGATCGCTGCGATGCTGTTCGTTCGGCGACGTGCCCCGGAAGGGAGTTTCTTCACGGACGGAGACCGGGCATCCGGAGTCTTCGGCGTGCTCGCCGGAGGCTTCGCGATCTTCGCCGGCTTCGTGATCTTCCTGGCCTTCACCACCTACGACCAGTCGCGAGCCGGAGCCGAAGCCGAAGCGCTCGTCGTCGTCCAGCAGTACGAGACCGCGCAGTTTCTCGCGCCTGCAACGCGGGATCGGTTGACGGGTGAGCTCACGTGCTACGGCCGCGCCGTCGTCGAGCGGGAGTGGCCGCTCATGGAAAAGGGCGAGCTCGGCGACACGATCAACCCGTGGGGCGTCGCGCTGTTCCGAACGATCAGAGCCGCCGAGACGCCGACGTTCGCCGAGGAGACGGCGTTCGCGAAGTGGCTGGATCAGACGTCGGATCGCGAGGTAGCGCGCCGGGATCGGGTCTACGGCGCGGCGGGCGTCATCCCCATCACGCTCTGGATCGTCCTGCTCCTCGCCGCGGGGATCATCTTCTGCTTCATGCTGTTCTTCGCCGACCCGGCCGAGATGAAGCGATCTCAGGCGATGCTCGTCGGCTCCGCGACCGCGGTGGTCTCGGTGACCCTGCTCGCGATCTTCGCCCTGGACAACCCGTACCGGCCAGGTCTCGGTAGCGTCAAGCCGGTCGCGATGGAACGCAGCCTCCGACTCCTCGACGAGGTGCGCGCCGCCCTCGGCGAGACATCCGAGCCACCATGCGACGAGAACGGCGTCGCACGATGACGGATCGCACCGAGGTCGTCGCACCGTCCTGCTTTCACTCGCCGCGGTCGCGACGGCGTGGAGCGGGTACCAGGCGACGCGCTGGAACGGCGAGCAGACGAAGGCCTCGAGCCGCACGAACGCGATCCGTATCGAGCCGCCCGTGCGCAGGGCCTCTCGGAGGCTCAGAAGGAAGTCGATGTCGCGACTTTCATCCAGTGGATCGACGCGTACGCGCAGAACCAGGCAGAGCTCAGGGAGTTCTACGAGACGCGCTTCCGTGCGGAGTTCAAGCCGGCATTCGCGGCCTGGCTCGCGACGAAGCCGCTGACGAATCCCGACGCCCCACCCACGCCGTTCGTCATGCCGCAGTACAGGCTCGCGGCGGAAGCCGAGGCCGAGCAACTGGACGCGGATGCCGAGATCTCGTCAGCGCAGGTCCGGCGCAACATCCAACGAGCGTCGAACTACGTCCTCGGCGTCGTCCTCTTCTCCGTATCGCTCTTCTTCGCAGGCATGAGCACGCGCCTCGTGGATCTGCGGCTGCGACGCATCGCCCTCGGCGTCGGGTGCACGCTGTTCCTCGGGACCGTGATCTGGCTGGCGACCCAGCCGATCAGCATCTCCATCTAGCCGGAAGGCTCAGGTGGCCGGGACGGGAACCGGCCCGCCGTCTCTCGTCTCGCGCTCGCCCTCGGTCGAGCTCGAGATGACGACTGCACCCGCGAGGGCGACGCCGAGGCCGAGGTACGCGACGACCTTGTGCCAGGCCGGGTCGGCGAGTCGCTCCTCGAGAAGCAAGGTCCCGATGACGATTCCGACGAGCGGGTTGCAGACGGACACGGT
This sequence comes from uncultured Gaiellaceae bacterium, assembly GCA_963744285.1. Lineage (GTDB taxonomy): Bacteria > Actinomycetota > Thermoleophilia > Gaiellales > Gaiellaceae > GMQP-bins7. Next base: position 8,704 of record CAVUTA010000015.1, read on the forward strand.
CGCGACCGACGCGGCGAGCTTTCCGTGGCGAGCGAGAGCTGCTGGACGACGAAGGCGATGATCCCGGTCGCCGCGAAGGCGTAGAGCTCCCAGCTCTCAGGACAGCGCCGACCCCGCTCTGGCCGAAGATCTCCACGGTCGGCTTGCAGAGGGCCGCGGACAGCCCGAAGAGCACTCCGGCGCTCGCGCCGTAGAGAGCGGCCTTCCGGACGACCGTGCCCCGTCCTCCCATGACGAAGAGCACGACGGCGACGGCTGAGAACACGAGCACGGCGACCGCCCACTCGCTCGCGGGCGCGTTGTCGCACCCCGTCCGCCGCCTGCCCGACCACGGTGAAGACTGCGAGACCGAGCACCACGACCGCAGCGCCGAGGATCTCCTTCGCGGTGATGACCTGATTCGTGAGGAAGTACCCGAGCGGCAGCGCGAACACGATCGTCGTCACGAGCAGGGGCTGGATCACCGCGAGGCGTCCGTTGGCGAGCGCGACGGCCTGGAAGGCATATCCGCACAGGAGCGCGACCGTGCCGAGAAGCCACCACTTCTGCTTCGCGAGAGTGAGGAACGACCTGGGCGAGCCGAGAGAGACCTCGCCCATGCCGAGCGCGCCCTTCTGCTGCAGCGTCGCTGCGAGCGCGAAGAAGAACGCCGCCACGAGTGCGAGGATCTCGGCCACCGGCGTAGGAGCCTATGCCCGCTCGCGGACAGTCGCAACGTCGTCGAGCCGGACGATCTCGTCGACGAGCTCGAGCCCCTCCGGCCGGTGCGTGATGAGGAGCACGGAGCGCTCGCCCGCGGCGTCGAGCACGTCGGCGACGAGCGCCTCGGCCGTTCGGGCCGTCGAGATGCGCCGTCGGCTCGTCGAGGAGGAGCACGGGCGCGTCCGCGAGGAGCGCACGCGCGACGACCAGGCGCTGCCGCTGACCGCCCGAGAGCTGCGCGCCCTCCTCTCCGACGAGCGTGTCGAGCCCGTCCGGCAGCGACGCGACCCAGTCGTCAGCCGAGCACGGCCGAGCGCGTCCTGGAGCTCGCTCATCCGTCGCATCGGGACGAGCGAGCCTCAGGTTCTCGCGGATCGTCGAGTCGAAGACGTGCGCCTCCTGGCCCGCGAGTGCGAATGTGCGCCGCACGTCCTCCTGCCGGAGATCGCGAAGATCGACGCCGTCGATCGTGACGCGGCCTGCTTCCGGATCGAGGAAGCGGAGGAGGAGATTCGTGACGGTCGTCTTTCCCGCTCCACTCGGACCGACGAGCGCGACGCGCGCGCCCGGATCGAGCCTGAGATCGAAGCCGTCGAGCGCCGGCTCGTCGGCGGATGCGTAGCGCGCGGTGACGTCCTTCGAGAGCGATGGAGACCGGCCGATGCGGCATCGGCTCTTGCGTCGAGCGGGTCGGTCACCGCCGCCGCGCGCTCGGTGAGCTCGAGCACGCGTCGTCCGGACGCGAGCGTCGCCGAGAGCTCGCGCGCTGCCGCCGGGAGGGGCGCGACGGCGTCGAACGAGGCGAGAGCGAGAAGCGCGAGCGCTGCGATGAGGACGCGATCGAGCATGCCGTCGTCGGTCGCAGTGACGGCGAGCGCGAGCACGCCGACCGTCGTCAGGCCCGCAACGAGGATCGTCAGCGCATCGGCGATCCCGGAGACGAGCGCGTCGCGGCGCCCGAGACGCAGGAGCTCGCGATCGGCCTCGCGAACGCGGGCGAGTGCGTCGTCCTCGCGACCGTAGGCGACGAGCTCCGGGGCTCCGCGCAGGAGCTCGACGAGCTCGGCGGTGAGCTCCCCGCGAGCGGCGGCCTGGCGGGCGCCGACGCGGCGCGCGAGCCGGCGGCGAGCAGCGGAACGGCAACGCCGGCGAGCGCGAGCCCGACCGCGAGCACGATCGCGGCCGCGGGCAGCACGAAGGCCGTCGCGATCACGCACGCGAGCGCGACGACCAGGGCGACGAGCGGCGGCCCGACCCCGCGCAGGTAGAGCCCCTGGAGCGCGTCGACGTCACCGACCATGCGACGCACGAGATCTCCGCGACGAAACGCGTCGAGCTCGCCCGGCGCGAGCGGCTCGATGCGCTCGTACACCGTCGCGCGGATCCGGCCGAGCGCGCGGAGCGCGAGGTCGTGCGAGGCGAGCCGCTCGAGGTAGCGCGCCAGGGGACGCGCGAGCGCGAGGAATCGGACGACGACGATGATCGTCGTCAGCGACAGGATCGGAGGCTGCTCGGCGGCGCGCGAGATGAGGTAGCCGGCGGCCGTGATCGAGCGCGACGCCGAAACCGATCGCGAGAGCGCCGAGCGCGAGCGAGAGCGCGACACGGCCGCGCGGGAGCTGCGCCGAGCGCGAAGCAGGCGGCGTCACGAGTCGTCACGCGGCCTCCCGCGCGGGCGCGACGATGCGCCCGCCGTCGAGCCGGACGATCCGGTCCGCGAGCGCCGCGAGCTCGGGGCGGTGCGCGACGAGCACGACGGTCCGCCCGACGCGAAGACGCTCGATCGCGTCGGCGACGACCTCCGCGCTCTCGGAGTCGAGGTCGGCGGTCGGCTCGTCGAGGACGACGAGCGGCGCGTCACGGAGGAACGCGCGCGCGAGTGCGAGCCGGCGCCGCTGTCCGGTCGAGAGCTGGCGGCCGCCGTCCCCGACGACCGTCTCGTAGCCGACCGGGAAGCCGCGACGACGAACGCGTGCGCACCCGCGAGCGCGGCCGCATCGCGCACGCGCTCGTCGTCGGCCGACGGATCGCCGAGGCGGATGTTGTCCGCGACGGTGCCCCGGAAGAGCGTCGGGCGCTGCGGCACGAAGCCGGTCTGCCGGCGCCAGGCCGTCGGCGTCGAGGAGCGCGAGGTCGTCGTCGCCGACGAGGATCCGGCCCGACGTCGGCTCGGCGAGGCGCAAGCAGCAACGAGAGCAGCGTGCTCTTCCCTCCCCCGCTCGGCCCGACGATCGCGAGCGTCTCGCCCGGCCGGATCTCGAGATCGACGGCGCGCAAGCACGTCGACGTCGCGCGCCGGATACGCGAACGAGACGCGATCGAACCGGATCGGAACGAGAGCTGGATCCGTGAGGCGAAGCCGTGCCGGTGCGCGTTGCCGGCGCGTCCGAGAGATCGAGCAGCCGCTCGGCGACAGCCGCGCCGTCCGCGCTCGCGTGGAACTGCGCGGCGAGGTTGCGGAGCGGCAGGTAGAGCTCCGGCGCGAGGACGAGCACGGTGAGCGCCGGCTCGAAGCCGATGCCGCCCTCGGCGAGCCGCACTCCGACCACGACGGCGACGAGCGCGATGCACAGCGTCGCCGCGAGCTCGAGGATCGCTCCGGAGAGGAACGCCGCTGCGAAGCGTCTGCATCGTCGTCCTGCGGTACTCCTCGCTGACCTCGGCGATGCGCGCTGCCTGCGCGTGCGAGCGGTTGAACGCCCGCAGCGTCGGCAGCCCGCGCACGACGTCGAGGAAGTGAGTTCGAGAGCAGCGCCAGCGCCTGCCAGCGCTCGCGTGCCCGCCGCTCCGTGTAGCGCCCGACGAGCCACATGAACACCGGGACGAGCGGGAGCGTCAGGAGCATCACGCCTGCCGCGAGGGGGTCGATCGACGCGACGAGCGCGAGGACGGCGACCGGCACGACGACGGCGAGGACGACCTGCGGGAGGTACCGCGCGAACGTCGTCTCGAGCGCGTCCACGCCCGACACGGCCGCGGTCGCCACCTCCGCGCTCTGCGCGCCGTCGAGCGCTGCCGGCTGGCGGCGGAGCCTCGTCTCGACGACGTCGAGCCGAAGCTGGGAGATGCACGTCGCCGGCCGCGCGCCTCCCGACGACCTCGAAGCCCCACGCGCCCAGCGCGCGCGCGACGACGACCGCGACGAGCAGCACGAGCGGCGTCGCCACCTCGCTCGAGCGACGCGCCCTCGAACCACGCGCGGCGACACGCGCGAGCAGCACCGCCTGGGCGAGCACGAGCAGCGCCGTCGCGACGCCGAGCACCGCGTCCGCGACGAGCAGCGTTCGCACCGCCCGCGCACGGCGGAAGAGGCGCGGGTCGAGGAGCGCGCACGTGCGAGGGCTACGAGGGCTCGGACGGTCGCTCGACGCGGCGACGGAACACGTAGTACGTCCAGCCCTGGTACAGCAGCACGAGCGGGCACGAAGATCACCGCGACGACGCTCATCACCTCAGCGCGTAGTGCGACGACGCGGCGCCGTCGACGGTCAGGCTGTTCTCGAAGTCGGGCTCGACACCATGACCCGCGGGTAGAGCGCGACGAAGAGGGTCGCGACGAGCGAGATCGTCGCCGAGCGCCGGTCATCGCGAACGCGCGTCCGTTCCTCCCCGTCGAACAGGAAGACGACCGCGAGCGCGAGCGCCGCGATCCCGAGCGCGGCAGGGAGCGCGGGCGGGAACAGGTCCTTGTCGTTGCGGTCCATCGCGACTGCGACGGTCCAGACGAGGAAGCCCGCGGCGACGAGCGCGGCGGGGATCGCGAGCCGCCTCGCGGCTCGCTCGGCCCGCGCTACGAGCTCTCCCGTCGTCCGCAGCGTGAGGAACGTCGCGCCGTGGAACGCGAACAGGAGCGACGACCGCGATGCCCGCCGCAAGCGTGTACGGGCTGAAGAGATCGACGAAGGTCGCCGGCGAAGTCGCCGTCCGAGTCGATCGGGACGCCGTTCACGAGGTTCGCGAGCGCCGATCCCCCAGATGAGCGCCGCGCCGAAGCTGCCGACCGTGTTCGCCCAGGTCCACGTCGTGCGCCAGCCCGGCGCTCTCGCTCTTCGAGCGCCACTCGAACGAGACGACGCGGACGATCAGGCAGACGAGGACGAGCAGGAGCGCGAGGTAGAAGCCCGGAGAACATCGTCGCGTACCACGCGGGAAGGCAGCGAAGGTCGCTCCCGCGGCGACGACGAGCCAGACCTCGTTCCCGTCCCACACCGGCCCGATCGTCTTCAGCGAGCGTGCCGCGCTCCTCGTCCGAGCGCGGGACGAACGGCAGCAGCATCCCCACCCCGAAGTCGAAGCCCTCGAGCAGGAAGTACCCGGCCCAGAGGACGGCGATGAGGAAGAACCAGAAGGTCTCGAGATCCATCAGTAGCTCGCCGCCGGGAGCGCGAACTCGTCACCTTCGCCGCCGACCTCGGGCGGATCGACGCGCGCGTAGCGGCGCATGAGGACGACGTCGACGATCGCGAGCGCGCCGTAGAGCACGCGAACATGCCCAGGCTGAACGCGATCGTCGTCGTGGACACGCTCGGCGAGTTGGCGTCGCGGTCTTCAGCAGGCCGAACACGATCCACGGCTGGCGGCCGACCTCGGTGAGCACCCAGCCCGGCGAGCGCCGCGATGTACGGCAACGGGATCGTCGCGACGCCGACCCACAGGAACCAGCGGCTTCGTCGCGAGCGTGCGGCGCCGGTAGAAGAAGGCAGCGACCGCGAGGACGAGGAAGACGAGCGAGCCGGCGTAGGCCATGATCCGCATGCTCCAGTACGTCGTGCGGACCGGCGGGATGTAGTTCCCCGCCCCGTACTCCGCCTCGGACGCCGCCTGCAGCGGGTTCATCCCCTGCACCTCGCCGTTCGAGCGAGCCGGTCGCGAGGATCGAGAGCAGGTACGGGATCTCGATGTCGAAGCTCGGCGTCTGGTCGTCGACCGAGAAGCCGCCGATCTGGAAGACGGAGAACGACGCCGGCTGCTCCGTCTCCCAGAGCGCCTCGGTCGCCGCGATCTTCATCGGCTGGTAGTCGGTGATCGACGACGCCGAGGTGGCTCCCGACCGCGAGGTTCAGCGCGGAGATCGGGACGCCGACGATCAGCGCGAGCTTCGCAGCCGGCAGGAAGAGCTCCTGGTTCCGCCCGCGCACGAGGTGCCAGCAGGCGATCGCCGAAGACGACGACGCACGCGGTCGTCAGCCCGACGAGGATCACATGCGTGTAGGCGACGATCCCGAGCCGGTTCGACAGGAGCGCCCAGACGTCCGTCAGCTCGGCGCGCCCGTCGGCGATCGTCGAGCCGACGGGCCGCTGCATCCACGAGTTCGCGACGATGATGAAGAACGCCGACAGCCAGGAGCCGAGCGCGAAGATCCAGATCGTCGCGAGATGCACGCGCTTCGAGAGGCGGTCCCAGCCGAAGATCCAGAGCCCGAGGAACGTCGACTCGAGCATGAACGCGGCGAGCCCCTCGATCGCGAGCGGCGCGCCGAAGACGTCGCCCACGAACTCCGAGTAGATCGACCAGTTCATCCCGAACTGGAACTCCTGGACGAGCCCGGTCGCGACGCCGATCGCGAAGTTGATGAGCATGAGCGTCCCGAAGAAGCGCGCGAGACGCAGCCACGCTCTCGTCGCCGCCGCGATACCAGAGCGTCTGCATGACCGCGACGAGCGGCGCGAGGCCGAGCGTCAGCGGGACGAAGAGGAAGTGGTAGAGCGACGTCGTCGCGAACTGGAGGCGCGCGAGATCGACGGTCGTGATGGCCAGCGCCACTGCTCGATCCTACGCCCCGATCGCTGATACCAATTGTGGCTACCGACGAACCGAACCTCGAAAGGAGCCGGGCATGGCGACCAAGGCGGACTTCTCGGAAGACGAGTGGAAGACGATGCAGAAGGGCGTGACCGGAGCCGGGATGCTCGTCTCCGTGAGCGATCGCGACTTCACGGACACCTTCGGCGAGGCTTCGGCGCTCGCGAAGTACCTCGGCCGGCAGCGCGAGGAGGGTGCGAGCGAGCTGATCGAGGAGCTCGCGCACGCCAAGGGGCCGGGATTCGGCTTCACCGACTCGCCGCAGGAGGTCGAGACGGAGACGCTCGACGCGCTTCGCGCATCCGTTGCGACACTCGCCGCCAAGGCGGCCGACGATGTGGGTTCCTACCGCGAGCTCGTGCTGGGAATCGCGACCTTCGTCGCCGAAGCGAAGGGCGGAGTCACCGAGGTCGAATCGGCCACGATCGCCAAGCTCGAGGAGGCGCTCGGCACCTCGTAACGCGCGCGCCGCAACGTGGGATGATCCGCCGGTGAGCCAGGCCGGGCGGGCCGAGGGAGCAGCCGACGTCCTCGTGATCTTCGGGATCACGGGAGACCTCGCGCGCGTGATGACGTTCCGCTCGCTCTATCGCCTCGAGGCGCGCGGGCTTCTCGACTGCCCGATCGTCGGCGTCGCGTTCGACGACTGGTCGCTCGAGCAGCTCGTCGAGCGCGCGCGTGACTCCATCGCCGCGACGGGCGAGGCGATCGACGAGGACGGTCTTCGCGCGGCTTGCGAAGCGGCTCTCCTACCTCCACGGCGACTTCACGGATCCGGCGACGTACGCGGAGGTCGCGAAGGCGATCGAGCGGTACGCGACGGCCCGGTCTTCTACCTCGAGATCCCGCCGTCGCTGTTCGGCACGGTCGTCGGCGGGCTCGCGAACGCGGGTCTCACCGAGAACGCGCGGGTCGTCGTCGAGAAGCCGTTCGGTCACGACCTCGCCTCCGCACGTGCGCTCAACGAGGAGCTGCACGACGCTGATCGACGAGTCGCAGCTCTACCGGATCGACCACTTCCTCGGGAAGATGTCCGTCGAGGACATCCTCTACCTCCGCTTCGCGAACACGATCCTCGAGCCGGTCTGGAACCGGCAGTTCGTCTCGTCGGTGCAGATCACGATGGGCGAGGACTTCGACGTCGCCGACCGCGGCCACTTCTACGACCCGGTCGGCGCGATGCGCGACGTCGTGCAGAACCACCTCCTCCAGGTGCTGAGCTTCGTCGCGATGGAGCCGCCCACGGGACGCGGCGTCGACGTCATCAACGACCGCAAGCGCGACGTCTTCGTCGCCATGGCCGAGGCCGATCCCGCGCGGTACGTGCGCGGCCAGTACCGCGGCTACCTCGACGTCGACGGCGTCGCGGCCGAGCTCGCAGACGGAGACGTTCTGCGCGATGCGGCTCGAGATCGACAACTGGCGCTGGTCCGGCGTGCCGTTCTTCATCCGCGCGGGCAAGTCGCTGCCGGTGACCGTCACGGAGGTGCGGGTCGTCTTCAACACGACGCCCGTGGCTCGGCTTCGTCCCGCGCGACGCGCCGCGCCCGGAGGCGAACCAGCTCGTGCTGCGCATCGGGCCGAAGCCCGGGCGCGCGGATGCGGATGCAGGCGAAGGACGCGGACGGGCCGGGGCTTCGCTCCGTCCAGCTCGACATGGAGTTCGCGAGCATGGGCGGCGAGGGGCCGACGCCGTACGAGGTGCTCCTCGACGCTGCGATGCGCGGCGACTCGAGCCACTTCGCGCGCCAGGACGCCGTCGAGGAGACGTGGCGCGTCGTCCAGCCGCTCATCGACTCGCCGCCGCCCGTCGAGGTCTACGAGCCGGGCACCTGGGGGCCGGCCTCGGCCGACGAGCTCACCCGCGACCACGGAGGATGGAGGAACCCATGGCTGCCGTGAGCGCGCGACAGCGCGACGACGTCGACCAGACGTGCATCGCGACGATCCGGACGCTCTGCATCGACGCGATCGAGGCGGCGAACTCGGGACATCCGGGGACGCCGATCGGGATCGCGCCCGTCACGTACACGCTCTGGCAGCGCTTCCTGCGCTTCGATCCCGTCCGACCCGATCTGGCCGAACCGCGACCGGTTCGTGCTCTCGGCGGGCCACGCCTCCGCCCTCCTCTGGTCGCTGCTCCACCTGACCGGCGTGCGCGCGGTCGACCCCGAGTACGAGATCCTCGGCGAGCCCGCCGTCGCCCTCGACGACCTGAAGCGCTTCCGCCAGCTCGGCTCGAAGTGCCCCGGTCATCCGGAGTACCGCTGGACGAGCGGCGTCGAGACGACGTCGGGCCCGCTCGGGCAGGGCGTCGCGACCTCGGTCGGGATGGCCATCGCGAGCCAGTGGCTCGGCGCGCGCTACAACCGCGACGGGTTCACGCTCTTCGACTTCGACGTGTACGCGCAGGCGGGCGACGGCTGCATGATGGAGGGGGTCGCGTCGGAGGCGGCGTCGTTCGCCGCGCACCAGCGCCTGTCGAACCTCTGCTGGATCTACGACTCGAACCGGGTGACGATCGAGGGCCACACCGACCTCACGTTCACCGAGGACGTCGCCGCTCGCTTCGCCGCGTACGGCTGGAACGTCGACGACGGTCGCGGACGCGAACGACCTCGAGGAGGCCGAGCGCGCGTTCCACGCGTTCAGGGCCGAGGACGAGCGCCCGACGCTGATCGTCGTGCACAGCCACATCGGCTACGGCACGCCGGTCGAGGACACGCCGAAGGCGCACGGCGAGCCGCTCGGCCCGGAAGGCGTCAAGGCAACGAAGCGCTTCTTCGGCTGGCCCGAGGACGCGCGAGTTCCTCGTCCCCGAGGGCGTGGTCGAGCACTTCGCGGACGGGATCGGCGCGCGCGGCGCCGAAGCGCGCGCGGCCTGGGAGGCGCGGTTCGAGGAGTACCGCGAGCGCGCATCCCGGAGCTCGCCGACGAGATCGAGCGCATGCAGCGGCGCGCGCTGCCGGACGGCTGGGACGGCGGCATCCCCGCGTTTCCCGCCGACGCGAAGGGGCTCGCGAGCCGCGACTCGTCGGGCCAGGTGCTCAACGCGGTCGCCGAGCGCGTGCCCTGGCTCGTCGGCGGCGCCGCCGACCTCGCTCCCTCGACGAAGACGCGGCTGACGTTCGACGGCGCGGGCGACTTCGGCCCGGCGATCGCAGCGGGCGCAACTTCCACTTCGGCGTGCGCGAGTTCGCGTCGGCGGCGATCTCGAACGGCCTCGCGCTCTCGAAGCTGCGCCCGTTCTGGTCGGGCTTCCTCATCTTCTCGGACTACGCGCGCGGCGCGATCCGGCTTTCCGCGCTCATGGAGATCCCGGTGATCCACGTCTTCACGCACGACTCGATCGGCGTCGGCGAGGACGGCCCGACGCATCAGCCGGTCGAGCAGCTCGCGTCGCTGCGCGCGATGCCCGGGCTCCTCGTGTTCAGGCCGGCGGACGCGAACGAGGTCGCGGAGACGTGGCGCTACGTCATGCAGCTCCGGCACGAGCCGGCGGTGCTCGTGCTCTCGCGGCAGGCGCTACCGACCGTCGACCGCTCGGTCTGTGGCGCCGGCTCGGGCGTCGCCGAAGGGCGCGTACGTCCTCGTCGACGCCGGACGGCACAGCCCGACGTGATCCTCATCGCGACGGGCTCCGAGGTGAGCCTCGCGCTCGAGGCCCGCGACGAGCTCGCCGAGCGAGGGCATCGGCGCGCGCGTCGTCTCGATGCCGTGCTCGGAGCTCTTCGACCGCCAGCCGCAGGAGTACCGCGACGCCGTCCTCCCGCCCACCGTCAAGGCGCGCGTCGCGATCGAGCAGGCGTCGTCGCTCGGCTGGGCGCCGGTACGTCGGCGACGGCGGCGCCATCGTCGCGATGAACACCTTCGGCGCGTCGGCTCCGCTCAAGGAGCTCGTCCAGAAGTTCGGATTCACGCCCGACGCGGTGAGCGAGGTCGCGCGCGAGGTCGCCGCGCGATGACGCCGCTTCGCGAGCGACCTGCCTGGGCCGCGCTCGAGCGCCACTACGCCGAGATCCGCGATCTCCACCTGCGCGACCTCTTCGCCGAGGACGCGACGCCGCGGCGAGCGACTCGCCGCCGAGGGCGCCGGCATCTACCTCGACTACTCGAAGAACCGCGTCACCGACGAGACGCTTGCGCCTGCTTGCTCGCAGCTGGCCGACGAGTCGGGCCTCCCCGAGCGCACGGATGCGATGTTCCGCGGCGACCGGATCAACACGACCGAGAACCGCTCGGTCCTCCACGTCGCGCTGCGGATGCCGCGCGAGCGCTCGCTCGTCGTCGACGGCGTCGACGTCGTCGCGCAGGTGCACGAGACGCTCGACCGGATGGCCGCATTCTCCGAGCGCATCCGCTCCGGCGAGTGGAAGGGCCACACGGGCAAGCCGATCCGCAACGTCGTGAACGTCGGCATCGGCGGCTCCGACCTCGGGCCGGTGATGGCCTACGAGGCGCTCCGGCACTACACGCGGCGCGACCTCACCTTCCGCTTCGTCTCGAACGTCGACTCGACCGACTTCGTCGAGGCGACGCGCGACCTCGCGCCCGACGAGACGCTCTTCGTCATCTCGTCGAAGACCTTCACGACGCTCGAGACGATGACGAACGCGCACTCGGCCCGCGCCTGGGCGCTCGCGGCGCTCGGCGACGAGGAGGCGGTCGCGAAGCACTTCGTCGCCGTCTCGACGAACGCGGACGAGGTCGCGAGAGTTCGGCATCGACCCGGAGAACATGTTCGGCTTCTGGGACTGGGTCGGCGGCCGCTACTCGATGGACTCGGCGATCGGCCTCTCGACGATGCTCGCGATCGGGCCCGACGCCTTCCGCGACCTGCTCGCCGGCTTCCACGCGATGGACGAGCACTTCCGCGAGACGCCGCTCGAGCGCAACCTCCCCGTCGCTCATGGGGCTGCTCTGCGTCTGGTACGCGGACTTCTTCGGAGCCCAGACGGTCGGCGTCATGCCGTACAGCCAGTACCTGAAGCGCTTCCCCGCCTACCTCCAGCAGCTCACGATGGAGTCGAACGGGAAGCACGTGACGCTCGACGGCCGCACCGTCGACTACGAGACGGGCGCGGTCTTCTGGGGCGAGCCCGGGACGAACGGCCAGCACAGCTTCTACCAGCTGATCCACCAGGGGACGAAGCTCATCCCGGTCGACCTCATCGGCTTCGCGAAGACGCTCAACCCGCTCGGCGACCACCACGACATCCTCATGTCGAACGTGTTCGCGCAGGCCGAGGCGCTCGCGTTCGGGAAGACCGAGGAGGAGGTGCGCGCAGAGGGAACGGCCGAGCGGTCGTGCCGCACCGGATCTTCGAGGGGAACCGCCCGTCGAACGTCCTCCTGGCCGAGGAGCTGACGCCGTACACGCTCGGCGCGCTCGTCGCGCTCTACGAGCACAGCGTCTTCGTGCAGGGCACGGTCTGGGGGATCAACTCCTTCGACCAGTGGGGCGTCGAGCTCGGCAAGGCGCTCGCGCAGCGGATCATCCCGGAGCTCACGAGCGAGGCGGAGCCGGAGCTCGCGCACGACTCCTCGACGAACGCGCTCATCCGCCGCTACCGGGCGCTGAAGTGATCGATCGCTCCTGCTCTCGGACGTCGACGGGACGCTCGTCACGCCGGAGAAGGAGCTGCTCCGCGCTCGATCGAGGCCGTGCACGAGCTGCACGACGCCGGGCATCCACTTCGCGGTGACGAGCGGGCGGCCGCCGCGGGGCATGGAGATGCTCGTCGAGCCGCTCGCTCTGCGGGCGCCGCTCGCCGGCTTCAACGGCGGCCTCGTCGTCGAGCCCGAGATGGACGTGATCGAGGAGCGCACGATCCCGCCACGACCTCGTCGCCGCAGACGATCGAGCTCCTCGAGGCGTCCGCGAGCCTGTCCGTCTGGGTGTACCAGGGCGCCGACTGGTTCGTCCGCGATCCCGACGGCCCGCACGTCGCACGCGAGACGCACACCGTCCAGTTCGAGCCGACCGTGGTCGACAGCTTCGACGGCATCGAGGCCGGGGTCGCGAAGATCGTCGGCGTGAGCGACGACTTCGACGCGGTCGCGGCCGCCGAGAGCGCCGCGCACGACGAGCCTCGGCGAGCACGTCTCGGCGTCGCGCTCGCAGCCGTACTACCTCGACGTCACGCATCCGCAGGCGAACAAGGGCGCCGTCGTCACGTTCCTGGCGGAGCGCTACGAGATCTCCGGCGGACGAGATCGCGACGATCGGAGACATGGCCGAACGACGTCCTCATGTTCGCGCGCTCGGGTCTGTCGATCGCGATGGGAAACGCTCACCGCGAGGTGCAGCGCGCCGCGCGGCACGTCACGACGACGAACGACGACGACGGCTTCGCGAACGCCGTCGAGCGATACATCCTGACGACAAGGAGGCTGACGATGGCCACGGACACTCCCATGCAGCTCGGAATGGTCGGGCTCGGCCGGATGGGCGCCGGGATCGTCCGGCGGCTCATGCGCGACGGCCATCGCTGCGTCGGCTACGACGTCCACCCGGATGCCGTGCAGGCGCTCGAAGCCGACGGCGCGACGGGCTCGTCGTCGCTCGAGGAGTTCGCGGCGAAGCTCGAGAAGCCGCGTGCCGCCTGGGTGATGGTCCCCGCGGGCGACATCACCGACAAGACGATCGCCGCGCTCTCGGAGGTGCTCGAGCCCGGCGACACGATCATCGACGGCGGCAACACGCACTACGTCGAGGACATCCGCCACGCGAACGCCCTCCGCGAGAAGGGCATCCACCACGTCGACGTCGGCACGAGCGGCGGCGTCTGGGGCTTCGAGCGCGGCTTCTGCCTGATGATCGGCGGCGAGAACGAGGTCGTCGAGCGCCTCTCCCCCATCTTCGCCTCGATCGCGCCGGGGGTCGATTCCGCGGCACGCACGCCGGGACGCACGGGCGAGCCGAGCCAGGCCGAGCACGGCTACTACCACTGCGGGCCGAACGGCGCCGGCCACTTCGTGAAGATGGTGCACAACGGCATCGAGTACGGCCTCATGGCGGCGTACGCGGAAGGGCTGAACATCATCGCGAATGCCGACATCGGAAAGCGGCAGCGAGAGATGGACGCCGAGACCGCCCCGCTCGAGCACCCCGAGCTCTACCAGTACGAAATCGACACCGCCAACGTCGCCGAGGTCTGGCGTCGGGGCAGCGTGGTCGGGTCGTGGCTTCTCGACCTGACCGCGCAGGCTTTGCAGGAGTCACCGAAGCTCGAGGAGTTCGCCGGGCGCGTCTCCGACTCCGGCGAGGGCCGCTGGACGTCGATCGCTGCGATCGAATCAGGAGTGCCCGCCCCGGTTCTGACCACCGCGCTCTACTCGCGATTCTCGTCCCGCGGATTGGACGACTTCGAGAACCGGCTGCTGTCCGCGATGCGCAAGCAGTTCGGCGGCCACGACGAGAAGGCGGGCTGATGTCGCTCGAGGTCGAGGTATTGCCGGACGTGGACGCGGTGGCCGAACGCGGCGCTCAGATCGTCGCTGCTGCGGCGGCAGTCGCGGTCGCCGCCCGCGACCGATTCACGCTTGCCGTCTCGGGCGGCCGAACGCCGTGGGCGATGTTCGCGAGCCTCTACGGGCGCATGCCGTGGGAGAAGGTCACGATCTTCCAGGTCGACGAGCGCATCGCGCCCGACGGCGACGCTGATCGAAACCTCGTGCAGCTCCAGCGCAGCCTGCCGCCCGGCGGAGCCGTCGACGTCCGCGCGATGCCCGTCTGGGCCGAGGATCTCGAGGCTGCCGCCGCGGTGTACGCAGATGCGCTTCCCGATCAGCTCGATCTCGTGCACCTCGGGCTCGGCCCTGACGGACACACCGCCTCGCTCGTGCCCGGCGATCCCGTCCTCGCGATGCTGGATCGCGACGTCGCGGTCACCGGCGTCTACCAGGGGCGGACGCGTATGACGCTGACGTACCCCGCGTTGAACCGCGCGCGGCAGATCCTCTGGCTCGTGACGGGCGAGGACAAGGTCGACGCGCTGCGGCGGCTGCGCGAGGGCGATCAGTCGATCCCCGCCGCCTGGATCTCGACCGCGAATGCGCTCGTCGTCGCCGACGCCGCTGCGGCAGGATCCGGGTCATGAGCGAGCAGAAGGAGCGCAAGTACCCGGTGGAGCCGCGCGCGCCGGCCGTGCTCACGGTCGACGTCGGCGGCTCCCACGTCAAGGAGGTCCTGAACGGCCTCGACGAGCGGCGGCGGTTCGCGTCCGGCCACGAGCTCACGGCCGAGCAGATGGTCGCGGGCGTCCTCGAGCAGACGGCCGACTGGGAGTACGTCGGCGTCTCCGTCGGCGTCCCTGCTCCCGTGGTCGACGGGAAGGTCGTCCGCGAGCCGGTCAACCTCGGCAAGGGCTGGGTCGGGTTCGACTTCGAGGCCGCATTCGGCAAGCCGACGAAGGTCATCAACGACGCCGCGATGCAGGCGCTCGGCAGCTACGACGGCGGGCGGATGCTCTTCCTCGGGCTCGGCACCGGCCTCGGGACGACGCTGATCATCGACGGCTTCGTGGTGGCCATGGAGGTACAGCACATGCCCTTCCGCAAGGCGACGTTCGAGGACTACGTCGGCGAGAGAGGGCTCGAGCGCCTCGGCCTCAAGCGCTGGCGGAAGGCGCTCGTGGAGGTGATCGAGGTCTACGTCGCCGCATTCCAGCCCGACTACGTCGTGCTCGGCGGCGGCAATGCGCGCGAGCTCGGCGAGCTGCCGCCGAACTGTCGGCTCGGCCACAACGAGGACGCGTTCCTCGGCGGCTTCCGCCTCTGGATCGAGGATTGACCAAGCGGTTCGCCCGCGCGACCGCGAGTCGTCGCGGCCAGCGACGCTGCTAGAAGCGCGACAGGTCGAAGCCGAGGAGATCCCCGATGTCGTCGACCGTGACGTCGGCCGCCGGATGCGCGGCCGCGATCTCGGGATCCGTCGCGAACTGACCCTGGAGCGGCAGCACCGTCGTCACCCGCTCGCCCCAGAACTCCTTCGCCGCGGTGAGGATCCGCAGCTTGTCGTCGACGAGGACGTAGCGATCGGCCGGGTAGCGGCGCTCGACGTCGTCGAGCGAGAGCTCCTTGTGGACGTAGACGAGGACGTTCCCGTCGACCGCCTTCGCAATCCCGGCCTGCGCGACCTTGTGGGGCTGGAAGACGGCGTCTCCGTCGGTGAGGACGACCGTCGGCCCGAGCGAGCGCAGATGTGCGAGGACGTCGAGCGCCCGGTCGTAGAGCCGGTCGGCAAACGGATAGCCGAGGAGGTAGCCGCGACGCCTCGAGCAGGCGCGGATCTCCTCCTTCGCCCTCCCACCACTCCTGCACGGCGCCGAGGTAGTCGCGGTAGCCGAGCTCGACGAACCGGCGCTCCTGGATCGTCCAGTAGCGCTCCGCGACGCCCTCGCCGAACGTGTCGCACGAGGTGCGCCTGGACGTCCGGCCGGATCCGGTCGTTGTCGAGCAGCGTGTCGTCGACGTCGACGAGGAAGGTCACGGCACGGGCGCGTCGGTCATCGCGACATCCTCTCGCACGACCCGTCATGATCCCCGGTCGATCGAGACCGACGAGGAGGAGAACCACGTGAGACTCGCCCGCTCTGATCGCTGACTGTCGCCTCGCGGCCACCGTGCTGGCCGGCTGCGGAGGATCGGACTCGGCCGACGAGACCGTGAACGGCTGCGTCATCGAGCCGTCGACGCCGTGCCCGAACGTCGACCTCTCCGGGGCCGATCTCGAGGACGCCGACCTCTCGAGCGCGAACGCTGTCCGGCAGCGAACCTCGAGGGACGGAACCTGAGCGGAGCCGAACCTCACCGAGGCCAACCTGAGCGGCGCGCAGATCATCGACGCCGACCTGTCCGACGCCGACCTCACGCGTGCGAACCTGACGGGCGCGACGATCACCGGGACGAACCTCGACGGCGCGACTCTTTGCGGCACGACCGGACGGACGGCACCATCGACGACACGAGCTGCCCGGCGATCGACGGAGACGACGGAAACGACGACGCGACGCCCGAGGCCGAGGTGACGTCGTTCGACGTCGGTGACCTCGACTGCGAGACGGCGCGGCGAGCGCGACCGTCAGCGTGTCCTGGGAGACGGAGAACGCGACCGCGGTCGAGATCGCGCTCGACACCGCCGCGCCGACCGGGATTCGGGCCGAGCGGCTCGACCGACGTCGTCGGTTCCGTGCGACGACGCGCCGCACGCGATCACGATCACGCCCGGAGCGACGCGGGCCCGGGCGTGCCGGAGACGCAGGAAGTGAGCTCGGACTAGGAGCTAGCGGCGAGCGCGCGCTCGGCCGGTCTCGACGCGTCCGCGGCCGAACGCGTCCATCCGACCCCAGCGGCCGGGGATGTCGAGCAGCTCGAGATGGCCGATGGATGTCGGCAGCGCCGGATCGACGACGAGGTGCTCGCCGTGCGGCTCGAGCCCGAGCATCGTTCGCAGGAGCAGGAGCGGCGTGCCGGTCGACCACGCCTGCGGGCTGCAGGCGGTCGGGTACTGCACCGGGTACTTCGTCTGCTGGCGTGGGTAGCCGCCGAACGCCTCCGGCAGCCGGCCGTCGAAGAACTCGGCCGCGTCGAGGATCCCCGCGGCGATCTCGGCCGCCTCGTCCTTGAAGCCGTACCGCCGAAGCCCCCAGGCGACGAACGAGTTGTCGAACGGCCAGACGGTGCCCGTGTGGTACCCGATCGGGTTGTAGCGGCCCTCGCCGGCGGCCAGCGTGCGG
Organism: uncultured Gaiellaceae bacterium; assembly: GCA_963744285.1. Classification (GTDB taxonomy): domain Bacteria; phylum Actinomycetota; class Thermoleophilia; order Gaiellales; family Gaiellaceae; genus GMQP-bins7. The sequence goes on from CAVUTA010000015.1 coordinate 25,948, forward strand.
ACGCCCCAGCCCGAGAAGAGCCTCGGCCCGAGGAGATGGCGCGCAACCGCCTTCGCCTTCGTCTTGTCGACGATCCCGCTCCAGAGCAGGTGGCCGTTGTTCGACGAGAGCGAGTCGACCTGCTGTCCGTCCTGGTCGAGCGCGATCGCGAAGTACTCGCCGTCCTCGACCCAGAAGTCGCGGTTGAAGCGCCGCTTCAGGTCGGCCGCGTCGCGCTCGAGCTTGTCGGCGAGCGCGCGCGTCCTTCCAGATCTCGCGGGCGAGCCGGGCGCCGCGCACCTTCGCGTCGTACGCGTAGCCCTGCAGCTCGCAGGTCGCGCGCGGGAACCCCGGAAGCGTCGCCGTCGCGGAACGAGATCGAGTCCCACGAGTCCTTCCAGCACTGGTTCTCGAGCCCCGACTCCTCGTTGCGGCGGCGGTACCAGATGTAGCCGGTGCCCTGGAGATCCGCGTACTCGTCGATCCAGTTGAGCGCCGCGCGCGCCTCGACCTCGAGCTCGCGCACGAGCGCGCGGTCTCCCGTCCAGCGCTCGTACTCGTCGAGCAGCACGATGTAGAGGGGCGTCGCGTCGACCGAGCCGTAGTACGGCGAGTGCGGTCGCTCCTCGAACGCCGTCATCTCCCCGTAGCGCATCTCGTGGAGGATCCGGCCCGGATCCTCGTCGCGGAAGTCGTCGAGCCGCACGCCCTGCCAGTCGCCGAGCGCGCGGAGCGTGGTCGCGCCGAGCTCGGGCGTGAAGGGCAGCGCCTGCAGGCTCGTGAAGATGCTGTCGCGGCCGAACATCGTCATGAACCACGGGAGACCGGCAGCGGGAAGCGCGCGGCCGCCGGCGATCGGCGGCGAGAAGCGCAGCGCCGCGAGGTCGACGAGGCTCCGCCGGTAGGTCGCCTTGAGCGGGTCCCAGTCGCACTCGACGCGAGGCGCATCGCCGATCCAGCGCTCGAGGTTGCGCCGCATGCGCGCCTGGACCCGCTTCGGATCCTGCGGCTCGAGGGATGCCTGGCCCGGCGCCGAGGCGCGTCGGTGACCACGTCGATGCTCGGTGCTCCACTCGCCGTGGGCCGGCACCTTCACCGTGAACGTCAGCCCCTCCGCGTCGAACAGTCGCCGGTGCGCTGGCCGTGATCGCGGTCGCGCGCGCGAACGGCCCGCGCTCGTAGCCGAGCGTGAGCTTCCGCCGCTCGACCTTGGCCGAGTAGCGGCCCTTCTTGCGCAGCGCGTCCTTGACCTCGAAGAGGTCGGCGAAGTCGCAGCCGGCATCGATGCGAACGGTGAGGGAGACGGGCTTGTCGGCGTGGTTCAGGATCGTGAGCTCCTCGTGGAAGCCCGATCGAGACCGCGCGCTGCCTGATGACGGAGAGCTTCGCGTCGATGTAGACGGTCCCCGTCCCGGGCACGAGGAAGAACCGCGTCTCGAAGTACTGGAGGTCGTCGACCGAGAGCGGGTTCATGCGCTCGCCGTTCACGGTGAGCACCCAGCGCGAGAGGAAGCGCGTGTCGAACGAGAAGAGCCCGGTCGGATCGGTGAACGACGCCTCGATGTCGCCGCGCGCGTCGCTCACGACGAACGTGTTCCCGTCGAGGATCTTGACGAGGCCGTCGTTCACGCGGTGCACCTTCGTCTCGCGCTCGCGGCGGCCCGGGAAGAGCCGCTGCATGCGCACGAGGAGACGCCAGTCGCCCTCGACCTGGAGGTCGCCGCGGAGCACCGCTGCGACCGCGTTCAGCCTCCCGGACGCGACCTTGTCGAACACCGCCTTGTCGGCCCGCACGACGCACGACGCGTCGCCGCCGCCGCGAACGGACCGTCATGTCCCCGCGCTCGACCGCGACGAGCCAGCGGCGCGTCCTGCTCCCGTCGACGACGTCGAAGCGCATCGAGCCGGACGCCTTGCGGAGCAGCGGCTCGTACCCACGTGAGGCGAGCTCGGCGAAGAACTGCTCGGTGGGGTCGGTCGGCGGCTTGCTGATCGCACAATCCTAGTACTCGTCGGCCTCGCCCTCGACCGGCGTAGGCGCTCCGGCCAGCCGCGTCGCGACGAACGGGTAGACGAGCACCGAGATCATCCCCGCGCCGATGAGCGACGCCCCCACGCTGTCGGAGATGTCGCCGCGCTCCTGCCCGATGCCGACGATCGCGACGATCAGCGGCAGACCGGTCGCGCCGAAGAGCGCGAGGCTCACGGTTCGCCGCCGCCCGAGCTCGCGCAGCCAGAGGAGCGCCGACGCGCCTCGGGAGAGGAGCAGGAGCCCGAGGAACACTGCGGCGAGCACGAGGCCCTCGACCGTGAGCAGGCTGTCGAGGTCGAAGTTCATGCCCGTGACGACGAAGTAGACCGGGACGAGGAACCCGAACCCGATCCCCTCGAGACGAACGCGCACGATCTTCCCGTCGGGCGAGTCGAGCACCAGCCCGACGAGGACACCCGCCGCGAACGCGCCGAGCACGAACTCGAAGCCCGCGTCGGCCGCGAGGAACACGAGCAGCGCGAGGACGAAGACCGACGCGCGAACGCCGACCTGTCCGGTGGTGTGCAGCGTGTCGCGCACGATCCGCAGGAGCCGTGGCGGACGCGCGCGACGCGCGATCGCGGCCGCGCCGCCGACGACGAGAGCGAAGACGATCAGCAGGACGATCTCCGTTGCGGCGCCGTAAACACTCGTGAGGAAGACCGAGATGAAGATGATCGGCCAGAACTCGCCCGCGACACCGGTGCCGAGCACGGCGCGCCCGAGCTCGGTCGGGAGCAGTCGCGCGTCCGAGAGGATCGGGACGAGCGTGCCGAGCGCCGTCGTCGCGAGCGCGACCGCCAAGTAGCCACCAGGACGGCGTCCACCCCCATCCGATCGAGCGACCAGCGCCGAACGCGAGCCCGATCGCGAGCGACATGCCCCAGCCGACCGTGCCCGCGGCGCAGTGCGTCGCGTGGGACGTGGTGCTCGATCACCTCGAGCCCGGCGAAGAAGAACAGCAGCGCGAGGCCGAAGTCCGAGAGGAACGCGATGTACACGTCGACCTCGGCGAGCCCGAGGACCTCCGGCCCGATGAGGATCCCGAGCACGATCTCGACGACGACCGTCGGTAGCACGAGGCGCAGGTGCCAGCGCGACAGCACCGCCCCGAGCGTCGACGCGAGGAAGACGAAGACGAGCGAGCGCGCCTCCTCCTGCGTGAGCTCGGCGGCGAGGACGTCGAACATGCGTCAGCTCGCTTCGGTCGTGACCGACGGGCCGCCGACGCCCTGCCGGTCCGAGCGCGACGCGAGATCGACGTCGACGGTCTCGCCCCACCTCAGGACGACGCTCCGATCGAGTCGTTCGAGCTCACGAAGCACGGCCGCGCGTCGCTCGGGCAGGACGGACTCCGACAACTCCTCGAGCATCGCGCGCAGTCGCCGGACGACCTGGATCGACGTGTCTCCGTACTCGCGGATCTCGGTCACGCTCAGCGTGAGGTAATCCGGCCAGCGCCGGATCGGGACCACGAGCCCGCGCTCCATGTCCTCGAGCGGCGCGCCCGTGTCCGACAGATCGGTCTGGCCGACGAGACGAAGGAGGTCTTCGAGGTGGTCGAGCACCTGCACCGCCGTGGTCGGGTCGTTCACGGCCGGAGACAGTGCGCGAATCGCGATATCCACCATGATCCGGACGGCGAACGCCGGGTCCTGCTCGATCGTCCTCTCGACACCGAGCGCGACCATCGACCGCAGCTTGTCCTCCGCCTCGGCACCGGGATCAGGCCCGTAGACGTCGAGCAGAGCCGCGCCCGCGGAGACGAAGTCACCGATCGGATGACGCAGCACGACGAGGCAGTCGTTCGCCTGGGCCCACTTCCCGAGCCCGCGGAAGTCGATCGCCTGGATCGCGCCGCCCTGCACCATCCGAACAACGCGCGCCGGCTCGCCCGGCGGGCTGAACGGAGCCGGAACGACGGCGGGTGCGTCCGGCTTCGCGGCCTCCTCGAGCACCTCGCGCAGCGCCTTCCGGCCGGCCCTCGCGACGAGGGCAGCGACCGCGACCGGCCGCAGTCGATGGATCGCACGATCCAGGAAGACGACGAAGAGAAGGATCCCGAGCCCGAGGAACGACCCCGATATGGTCACGCCGAAGTTCGGGACGTCGTTTTCTTCGACGTGGCGCATGAGCGTGTACGAGAATGTGAAGGTGCCGATCAGCACCGCGAGCACGGCCTTGAACGCCCAGTCGCGATAGAAGATCCGCATGTAGCGCGCCGAGAACGTGCCGGTCGCCATCTGCACGATGAGGACGCTGACGTGACGACGAACCCGACGAGGCCGACGCTCGCCGCGACGACCGCGCGAGACGGCCTCCGCCGTCGACGCCGAATACTCCCAGCGCGCGGACAGGTCCGATGCGCGAGATCGGCCGAGACGCCCAACGTCCAGCCGAGCGCACCACCGACGAGCGGAACCACCCACAGGCTCTCGCGCAGGGAGCGGCGAAGTCGGAACGCGACGCTCCAGGTCATTGCAGGTTTCTACTTCATTGGCGCGCCACGGCGATCCTGAGCCGCTCTTCGGGTGAGATCAGGTGGTCGAGATCCTCGGCCGACTCGTCCACGTCGAGCTGCACCCAGCGGACGGTGCCGGTGACTCGCTGTCCTTCGGGAAGTAGTCGTCGCGACAGCGTCGCAGTGCCGAGCCGACGTCGTGGTCTCGCCGCGGAGAAGAGCATCGACCGTCCTCGACGCGGCCGCGACCGACTTCCGACCGTCGAGAAACAGCGTGACGTCCCGCCCTTGCCGAGGCCGCGCCGTCGAACCGATCCTCGCACCGATGCTGCCGGCGGAGATCGTGCCTCGCCGTACACCTCGACTGCGGAGGCCGAAGAGGTTGTAGCAGTACGCAGATCGGGAGCTTCGTGCGGTCGAGGTCGCTCACGGGGCAGTTCTCCTGACGGCTCGAGATGCGGACGCGGGTGTGCGGTCTCGTCGCTGCGGGACGCGTGTCTTCCTCGTGGTACGAGGCGAGCAGTGCCTCTTCTCCTCGATGCCGCGGGAACATGAAGAAGACGAGCACCGCGCCGAGCAGGATCGCGACGACGCCGGCCGTGTACGCCCAGTCGTCGCCCTGGAGGAACGCCTCCTTCGCGCCCGCGACGATCGCGTCCGCGTACTGCGGGTGCTGCGCAGCGACGGCCTCGGCGCTGGCAAAGGACTTCGTGAGCTGGGCCTGCGTCGAGTCCGTGACCTGCTGGTCGGAGGCGGCGATCTGCGTCGCGACGGAGGCCGCGTAGCCTGCCGTGAGGAACGCGCCGAAGATCGACTGCATGATCGCGCCGCCGAGGTCACGCTGGAGATCGGCCGTCCCGGATGCCATGCCGGCACGTGTCACGGGCACCGACCCGGTCAGCGAGTGCGACGCGGGCGTGCCCGCAAGCCCGACCCCCGCGCCGATGAAGATGTACGCGGCTGCGATGTGCCAGTACGGCGCGCCCTCGTCCCAGACGAGCAGCATCCACAGGAACGCGAGGAACAGGAACACGTAGCCGCAGAGCAGGGTGAACCGGGAACCGCGAGCCTCGATGAGCTTCGCGGACCGCGGCGCGACCACGACCATCACGAGCGCCGCGGGCAGGATCGCCGATCCGGCCTCGAGCGTCGAGTAGCCGAGCACGTTCTGCAGGTACTGCTGGCTGACGAACATGGCGGCCATCAGCGAGCCGAAGACGATGATCCCCGCACACGCCGCGACCCAGAAGATGCGACGACCGGCGACCTCCAGGTCGTAGAGCGGGTTCGCAGCCCGTCGCTGACGGACGAGAAACGCGACGAGAGCCGCCGCCGCAATCGCGGCCGAGCCCGAGCACGAGCGCTCCCTCGTTCGGAACCGGAGCGAAGTTGATCGAGAGAATGAGAGCACCCGACGAGGACGACCGAGAGGATTCCGCCGAGGTTGTCGACCGGGTCCGTCGTCTCGTTGACGTGGCTCGGCACGAAGAGGAACGCCATGACCAGCGCGACGCCGGCGAGCGGCAGCGTGACGAGGAAGACCGATCCCCACCAGAACTCCTCGAGCAACGCCCCCGCGACGAGCGGGCCGAGTGCGGCGATAGCGCCGCCGAGCGCGGACCAGAGCGCGATCGACTTCGTGCGGCCCGGGCCCGACCAGAGCGCCGTGATCAGCGCAAGAGTGGTCGGGTAGGCCATCCCGGCGGCGATCCCTCCTCCGACGCGCGCCACGAAGAGCACCTCGTCCGACGGCGCGTACGCGGCGAGCAGCGACATCGGGATCGCGAGGGCGGTGCCGAGGACGAGCATCAGCTTGCGCCCGTAGCGGTCGCCGATCGCGCCGAGGTAGAGCACCGACGCGGCGAGCCCGAGCGAGTAGCCGACCGCGATCAGGTTGAGCGTGACCTGCGACGAGTCGAACGCCTGGCCGATCGACGGCAGCGCGACGTTCGCGACCGACAGGTTCAGGTTCGCGACCGCGGCGACGAGGATCAGCGTGACGAGGACGATCCCGGCACGGTCCGGTGTTTCGGCGCCGCCTTCAGCTCGCAGGTCCGCGCCGCTCATTCCCGCGATTCCATCAGATGGACGATCGAGCCGCATTGCGCATAGGGTTACGGGCGCCAGGTAAGCGCGAACCCGAAACGGAGGCTCGGAATGGAAGAGATCGGCCCTGTCGAGTACATGATCGTGTCGTTCCCGGGCAACCGGTTCAGGGGCGAGATCGCGCCCGCACTCGGCAAGCTCGTCGAGTCGAACACGATCCGGATCATCGACCTGGCGTTCGTGGGCAAGGACGCGGATGGTTCAATCGCAGCATTCGAGCTCAGCGACGATCGACGAGGATGTCCGGCGCGGTCTCGAGGCACTCGGGCTCGAAGCGTCCGGGTTGCTGGGCGAGGAGGACCTCATGGACGCCGCCGCCGAGCTCGAGCCGGGCTCGTCGGCAGCGATGCTCCTCTGGGAGGACATCTGGGCTGCCGAGCTCGCGGGCGCCCTCCGAGGCGCAGGCGGCGAGCTCGTCGCCATCGGTCGCATCCCACACGATGTCGTCATGGAGGCGCGCGAGACCCTGTTGTCCGCCGCCAACACCACACAGGAGGGTTGACATGATGCGTCGCAGAGGAGGTCTCGTCCGCGCGGCCGCGACAACGGCAGTCGTCGCCGGAACAGCGGGGGCAGTCCGACACCGCCAGGACAGAAGTACGCCGCGCAGGATCAGGCGCAGTACGACGAGCAGGTGGCGGCGCAGCAGGCCGCCGCGGCGCAGGCCGCTCCGCAGGCCTGCGCAGCCCGACTACGCCGCCGAGCTCGAGCAGCTCGCGCAGCTGAAGGCGCAGGGAATCCTCACCGAGGAGGAGTTCGAGGCGAAGAAGAAGCAGATCCTCGGAATCTGACCGTGTCAGGCAATCCAACCCGAAAGGAGGCTCGAGTGCTCGCAGCTGACTACCCGTTCCTGGACATCTTCTGGTCGATGTTCATCTTCTTCCTGTTCGTGATCTGGATCTGGATCCTGATCACGGTGTTCTCGGACATCTTCCGCCGCAAGGACGTCGGCGGTGGATCGAAGACGCTGTGGATCATCTTCGTGATCGTGTTGCCGTATCTCGGCGTCTTCATCTACCTGATCGCGAACCACGACGGGATGGCCGACCGGAACATCGCAGCAGATGCAGAAACAGCAACAAGCGACGGATGCATACATCCAGTCCGTCGCCGGAGTCGGCGGCGCGGCCGCCGAGATCGAGAAGGCGAAGGGCCTCCTCGACTCGGGCGCGATCACGCAGGCCGAGTTCGACGCGATCAAGCAGAAGGCGCTGGCGTCCGGCTAGACGAACCGCCGACGTGGAGGGGCGCCGGACGAGCGCCTCTCCACTCGGCATCCCCGACATCCCGACGGCGCGTTAGGCTCGTCCGATGTCCGAGGCCGTCGTCGCCCCACCGCCTGCCGAAGCCGACCGGCCGCAACGCAAGCTCCTGCGCATCGCGGCGTGGATCGTCGGCACGATCCTCGTCCTCGTCGCCCTGCAGCTCGCCGGGATCGACGTCGTCGGGCTGGTTCGAGGACCTGTGGGACACGCTCACCGAGATCTCGATCGGCTACGTCATCCTGGGCTGCTTCTTCCAGGGGCTCCAGACGGTGCTCACCGCGCTCGGCTGGTACGGGATCCTGCGGTACGCCTACCCGGGCGGCGTCACGTTCATGCCCGTGCTCGCCGCCTACGCGACGGGCGTCGCGCTCAACAACTTCGTGCCCGCGAACATGGGCACCTTCGTCATGCTCCTCATGTACGTCGCGATCGTCCAGGGCGCGACGTTCCCGGGCGTGCTCGGCGGCTACGTCGTCCAGAAGATCTTCTACTTCGTCATCGGCACGCTGATCTACATCTACCTCTTCACGCCGGTCGCCGGGTCGTTCGACTTCCAGTTCGGCGACGAGAGGGACGCGATCTCGAACCACCCCGTGCTGACGCTCGGGATCATCGCCGGAGCGATCTTCCTCGTCGTCCTCCTGCTCCGGATCTTCTGGGCCTGGGTCAAGAAGATGTGGGCGAAGGCGATGCAGGGCGCCGCGATCCTCGGCGACCTCCGGCGCGTACGTGAAGCTGGGTGCTGCTTCCCGCAGATGGGCGGCTACGCGGCGAAGGTGATGGTGATCGTCGTGTTCCTGGCCGCGTACGGCATCCCGGTGACGTTCGGCTCCGTGATGAGCGTGCTCGGCTCGAACCAGCTCGCGAACATCCTCTCCTTCACGCCCGGCGGGATCGGCGTGAACCAGGCGTTCAACACGTTCGCACTCGGGGCCTACACGGACGACACCACGGCGACCGCGTACTCGCTCGGCCAGCAGCTGATCACGACGGCGTTCAACGTCGGCTTCGCGATCCTGCTCATCTGCGTCGTCTTCGGCTGGCAGGGCGGCTCGAAGCTCGTGAAGGACTCCTACGCGGACGCGAAGGTGAAGAAGGACGAGATGGGCGACGAGCGCCGTGAGAAGCGCGAGGCGAAGCGCGAGGCGCGACGTGCAGGACGGTCGGCGCGGGCTCATGCGGGTGATCCGCCGCTCGGACGACGACGCCGGTGACGACGCTTGACACTTGACGCGCAGCGCCGCATGCGAGAGGGTTGACCGCCCATGTGCTGCCTCGCCCTCACCGCAGGATTTCTCGGCCCGCGCCTCGCGCTCTTCCTCTGGTGGATCTTCGGTGACAAGGTCGATCTCGCGTTCGACACCTGGCTCTGGCCGCTCCTCGGCCTGATCTTCCTGCCGTGGACGACGCTCGCGTACGTCCTCGCGTGGGGGCCGGTCAACGCGCGTGAGCGGCGCAGGCTGGCTCGTCGTCGCCCTCGGGTTCGCGGCGTGACATCGCGACGTACAGCGCTCGCGCGGCGAAGTCGAAGAACCGCTACCAGACGTCGCACGTACGCTCAGGACGAGCGCTCGAGTGCGGCAGCCTCGATCTCGTCCTCCGAGACGAGGACGAGCCTCGCCGCGTCGCCGAGCGGGACGAACGAGTCCTTGCTCGTGACGCGCGCGATCCGACCCGTCGAAGCCGGCGTCGACGAGCTCGGCGATCACGCCCTCCGAGACGCCGCCCGTCCGCCGCGTCTCGTCGACGACGAGCACGCGCCCGGTTGCGTTGGCCTCGCGCAGGATGTCCTCGACCGGAAGGGGCGCGAGCCAGCGCAGATCGAGCACGCGTGCGTGGATTCCTTGCTCGGCGAGCCTGCGCGCGACGCGGAGTGAGAGGTGGAGCCCGTTGGCCCAGGTCACGATCGTGAGATCCGTGCCGTCGAGATAGGACCGCGCCGAGCCGACGGGCACGTGCTCGTCGCCGAGCGCGGCGACCCAGCCCTCGTCACCGTCCTCGTGCAGGTCGCGCGAGTGGTACAGCGCGATCGGCTCCAGGAAGACGCACACCGTTCCGTCGACGAGCGCCGACTCGGCGCAGGTGACGAGCATCGCCGCCGCGTCGTCGGGCCGGGCGGGAGACGCGATCACGAGCCCGGGGATGTCGCGGAGAACGCCGACCGCGTCGTCGTTGTGGAAGTGCCCGCCGAACCCGCGCTGGTAGCCGTAGCCGGCGATCCGGATCACCATCCCGTTGCGATACGCGCGCTGCGAGAAGAACTGCAGCGTCGCCGCCTCTCCGCGTAGCTGATCCTCCGCGTTGTGGAGGTACGCGAGGTACTGGATCTCGGGTATCGGGAGGAAGCCGCTGACCGCCGCGCCGAGCGCGAGACCGAGGATCGACGTCTCGTCGAGCAGCGTGTCGAAGACACGCCCGGCGCCAAAGCGCGCGTGCAGCCCGCGCGTCACGCCGTAGACGCCACCCTTCACGGCGATGTCCTCTCCGAAGAGGAGCGCGTTCGGGTGGCGTTCGAGAACGGCTGCGAGCCCGGCGTTGATCGCCTGCGCGAGCGTGAGTGGCTCGTCTCCGGCGAGGTGGACGCGACCGGCCTTCTCGGCGACGACGCCGGGCGAGCGCGGCGCGAGCGGCGCGACCACCTGCTCCGCCGTCGACATCTGCGGGAGCGCTGCGACCTCCAGCGCGACCTCTCGCACCTCGTCACGCGCCGCGAGGTAGTCGGCGGCGAGCTCCTCGCCGGTCGCGCTGCCCGCCGAGACGAGCCAGCGCGCGGTGCCGAGGATCGGGTCGCGCTCGTAGTCGGCGCGAATCGCCTGAGGCGTGCGATACGCCATCTCCGCGTCGGCGCCCGCGTGGCTCAGGTAGCGCACCGTTCGCAGATGGAGAACGGCCGGTCGCCGCCGCTCGCGCACCCAGCCGGCGAGCTCTCTCGCGACGCCGAGCACCTCGGCGGGGTCGTGGCCGTACGCGATCTCGTAGCGGATCTGCTCGCGTGCCGTGAGCGCCGACTCGACCCAGCCCGGCGGCGACGGAACGCTGATCCCGAGCCCGTTGTCCTCGCACACGAAGAGCAGCGGCAGCGGGAGGCCCTGATAGGCGATCTGCGCGGTGGTGTTGAGCGCCGCCTGTGCCGCCGCGTGGTTGAGCGAGGCGTCGCCGAACGAGCAGAGCACGACGGCGTCCTCGCGCCAGGGGCTCGCCACGTGCAGGCGCGCGGCGCGATCGATCGCGAGCGCCATCCCGACCGCACGCGGCAGATGCGACGCGATCGTCGACGTCATCGGGAGGACGGCGAGCTCCTTCCGCCCGAACACCTTGTGCCGTCCGCCCGCGATCGGCTCGACCGCCGCCGCGACGACGCCGAGCATGATGTCGCGCAGCCCGTCGATCTCGGCCTGGGCGGCGCGTGCGAGATAGAACGCGCCCGAGCGGTAGTGCAGGAGCGCCGGGTCGTCCACGCGCAGCGCCAGCGCGACGGCGGCGTTGGACTCGTGACCGGCGGAGCCGATCGTGTAGAAGCTCCGCCCGTGCTGCTGGAGCCAGCGCGCGGCGTAGTCCGCCTGCCGGCTGTCGACCTGGGCGCGCCAGATCTCCTCGACCTCGGGCGGCGCGGCGCGCAGCGCAGCGCTCGGCTCGAGGGCTCGCAGAGCTGCGAGGAGGTGCTCCTCGAGCGGGTCGAGCTCGAGTGCAGTCACGGTCGACATGGGCGAGGCGAGCCTCGCCCCTACGCGGCGACCGGCTGCTCCATCTCCGCGTTCCACTCGCCCGCGACGGCGAGCGCGTTCATGCGAGCGCGATGGACGAACACGGCCTGCGCGGCCTCCGTGTTGGCGGTGTCGCCGCCCCACGCCTGGAGCGCCGAGGCCTGCAGCGCACGCCCGTACGAGAACGACAACGGCCACGGGCCGCCGAGCTGGTTGATCGCGTTCAGGTTCGCGGTCGCCTCGACCTCGGACTGCCCGCCGGAGAGGAAGACGATTCCGGGGATCGCCGCCGGCACGACACCGAGGAAGGTGTTCACGGTCGCCTCGGCGATCCGCTCGGACGACGCCTGATCCGGGCTGCCCTTGCCCGGGACGACCATGTTCGGCTTGAGCAGCGCGCCCTGGAGGTCGATGCCGTGGTCGTAGAGCGCGGCGAACGTCTCGTGCAGCGTCCGGGTCGTGACCTCCCAGCAGACGCTCGAGCGAGTTGTCGCCGTCCATGAGCACCTCGGGCTCGACGATCGGGACGATGCCTGCCTCCTGCGAGAGAGCCGCGTAGCGCGCGAGCGCATGTGCGTTCGCCTGCGAGGTTCGCATCCGTCGGGATGCCGTCGCCGATGGTGATCACCGCGCGCCACTTCGCGAAGCGGGCGCCGAGGCGGTGGTACTCCTCGAAGCGCCCACGGAGCCCGTCGAGGCCCTCGGTGACCTTCTCGCCGGGAAAGCCCGCCAGGTCGTGCGCGCCGGTGTCGACCTTGATCCCGGGCACGACGCCCTTCGACGCCAGCACCTCGGCGAACGGAGTCCCGTCGTCGGCGGACTGGCGGAGCGTCTCGTCGTAGAGGATCACGCCACCGATGTAGTCCTCCATCCCGGGTGCCGTGAAGAGCAGCTGGCGGTAGTACCGCCGGTTCTCTTCCGTCGACTCCACGCCGATGGCGTCGAAGCGCTTCTTGATCGTCCCGGTCGACTCGTCGGCGGCGAGGATGCCCTTGTCGTCGGCGACGATCGCGCGGGCGGTGTCGTGCAGCTCGTGCGCTCCATCTAGCGCGCTCCTTTCATCAGGCTCTGGATCTTCGTCAGCGGGTGCGAGGCGACGATACGGCGGAACGTCCCGGAGCGCGAGCGCATCACGATCGACTCCGTCTCGACCCGGTCGCCGACGACACGGACGCCGCGCAGCAGCGCGCCGCTCGTCACGCCCGTTGCCGCGACGAATGCGTCGTCGCCCTGGACGAGATCGTCGGCGGTCAGGACGCGATCGAGGTCGAAGCCCGCGTCGACCAGGCTCCGGCGCTCGTCGTCGTTTCGCGGCCACAGCTTCCCCTGCATCGCGCCGCCGAGACATTTGATCGCGGCGGCCGAGATGACGCCCTCGGGCGTGCCGCCGATCCCCATGAGGAGATCGACTCCCGTGCCGGCCTGCGCGGCGGCGATCGCCGGCGCGACGTCGCCGTCGCGGATGAGGTTCACGCGGGCTCCGGCCTCGCGGAGCTCCGCGATGAGGTCGTCGTGGCGCTCGCGCTCGAGGACGACGACGGTGAGATCGTTGACGGCGACACCCTTGGCCTCGGCAACGCGCTCGAGGTTCTCGGTCGGCGTCGCGGCGATGTCGATCGCGTCCGCCGCCTCCGGGCCGACGGCGATCTTGTCCATGTACAGCGCCGCTCCCGGGAAGAACATCGTCCCGCGCTCGGAGACCGCGATGACCGAGATCGCGTTCGGCATCCCGAGCGCCGTGAGCCGCGTCCCCTCGAGTGGATCCACCGCCACGTCGACCTCCGGGCCGGAGCCGTCCCCGATCTCCTCGCCGTTGAAGAGCATCGGCGCCTCGTCCTTCTCGCCCTCGCCGATGACGACGACACCGCGCATGGCGACGGTGTCGAGCATGAGCCGCATCGCGTCGACCGCTGCCTGGTCGGCCGCGATCTTGTCGCCGCGCCCGATCCAGCGCGACGCGAACGTGGCCGCCGACTCGGTGACGCGAACGAGCTCGAGCGCAAGGTTCCTGTCCGGTACCTCGCTCACGGCACCCGATCCTACATCCGCTCCGGAGCGTCCACTCCGACGAGATCGAGGCAGCGCGCGATCACGATCCGAACGGCGCGGACGAGCTCGAGCCGGAACGCCTCCTGCTCGGACTCGAGCACGCGGTGCTCGTGGTAGAAGCGGTGGAAGTCGTCGGCGACGCGGATCGCGTAGATCGGGATCGCGTGTGGCGCTCTCCTGTCGGTCGCCTGCGCGACGACCGCGGGAAACTCGAGGAGCCGCTTCACGAGCTCGCGCTCCTCGGGCGCCAGCGAGGGTTTCGTTGCAAAGGTGTCAGACACCGTGTCAGACACCTCCGCGTTGCGCAGGATCCCCGCGATGCGCGCGTGCGCGTACTGCACGTAGTAGACGGGGTTCTTGTTCGAGCGCTCCTTCGCGAGATCGACGTCGAGCTCGATCGTCTGGTCGTGTCCCCGCGAGACGAGGTACCAGCGCGCGGCGTCGACGCCGATCGCGTCGAGCAGCTCGTCGAGGAAGACGACGTCGCCTCGCCGCTTCGACATCTTCTTCGCCGCCCCGCCCTCGACGAGGTGGACGAGCTGGTAGACGAGCACCTCGAGCGTCTCACGCGGGTGGCCGAGCATCTCGGCGAGCGCCTGCAGCCGCGCGACGTATCCGTGGTGATCGGCTCCGAGGACGTAGATCAGGCGGTCGAATCCGCGGGCGTACTTCCGGCGGATGTAGGCGGCATCGGCCGCGAAGTACGTCGGCTCGCCGCCGGAGCGCACGAGCACGCGATCCTTGTCGTCGCCGTGCGCGCTCGTGCGTGCCCAGACAGCGCCCGCTTCCTCGAACGTGTCGAGCAGCGCGACCGCCTCGGGGATCTCGGTCTCGACCGCGCTCTGTAGCTCCCACGTGTCGAAATGGACGCGGAAGCGCTCCAGCGTCGCCTCGATCCGCTCGAGCATGGCCGGCACGGGATCGCCGGGAAGGGCCGCGAGCTCGGCGACATACTCACCCTGGTAGCCGTCCTCGGGTGGCTCCTCCCCGCGCCGCACCGCCTCGACGGAGGCGTGGAAGCGCTCCATCTGCGCGCCGGCGTCGTTGTAGTAGTACTCGCGCTCGACGTCGTGGCCGGCGAATGCCAGGAGCCGCGCGACCGCGTCGCCGTACGCGCCGTTTCTCGCCGTGGCGACCGTGACGGGCCCCGTCGGATTCGCGGACACCATCTCCACCTGGATCCGCTGCCGCTCGACAGCCGAGGCAGACCCGAACGCTTCTCCCGCCTCGCCGATCTGTCGCACGCCGTCCGCGAGCCAGGCGTCCGGCAGCCAGAGGTTCACGAATCCGGGACCTGCGGCCTCGGCACGCTCCGCCAGCCCGTCGGAGACGACGCGCTCCGCGAGCTCAGCCGCGATCTCGCGCGGTGGACGCTTCTGCAGCCCCGCGAGCTTGAGGGCGACGTTCGTCGCGTAGTCGCCGTGCTCGGCGTCGCCCGGCCGTTCGAGCGTGACGGGAGAGCCTGCGAGCTCCGTGAGCGCGCCGGCGAGCCGTGCGACGGGATCCGGGGCAGGCGGGCGCGTCACGCGCCCATCGTAGGCGGAGCGGACTACCGGCTCTTGGCCGAGGGTGCAGCGGTGATCGGAACCACGACGCCGTCACGATGGAGCGCGAGCTGCACTTCCTCGCGCGCCTTGTAGATCCGCCACTTCACGGTGGCGAGCGTCACCTCGAGCGTCTCGGCGATCTCGGTGTAGGAGAGACCGACGATGTCCCGCAGGAGCAGCGCCATCTTCAGATCGGGATTGAGATCCTCGATCGCGCGCCAGACCGCGTCGATCGTCTCGGCCCGCTCGGCGGGCGCATCGACGACCTCGAGCGGTGGCACGTCTTCGATGTTGACCACGGAGCGCGGTCGGCGCTCGATCGCGCGGAGCTCGTCGAGCACGCGGTTCTTCGTGACCTGGAACAGCCACGTCGTGAACCGGGAGCGCAGCGAGAAGCTCGGGAGCCCCTGGAACACCCGGAGGAAGACCTCCTGCGTCAGATCCTCGGAGAGGCTCCGGTCGCCCGTCAGCCGCAGCACGTAGTTGTAGACCGGCTGCTCGTACGTCCGAACGATGATCGAGAACGCACGCTCGTCGCCCCGCTGGGCCTTGCGAAGGACGCCGAGATCTGGCTGTGGGAGTGGCATGCGCGCGGGGAGTATAGGGTCCGAGTTGTAAAGAGACCGAGCCGGGGTGGTTACGACGGTATTGCGAGCGCCGTGCCTGTCATGTCACCAGGAATCGGCACGTCGAGCATCCCCAGGATGGTGGGTGCGAGGTCGGATAGCTCGCCTTCGGAGCGGAGCTCCACATCGGCGTTCGTGACGACCAGAGGGACGCGATTCGTCGTGTGCGCGGTGTGTGGGCTCACCCCGTCGGGCTCGAGCATCACCTCTGCATTCCCGTGGTCCGCGGTCACGAAACACACGCCGCCGAGCCTCCCGACGCACTCGACCACCTGCCCGAGCGCGCGGTCGGCCGCCTCGACGGCGGCGACGACTGCGGGGATCGACCCCGTGTGGCCGACCATGTCCGGGTTCGCGAAGTTCACGACCGCGAACGCGTACCCGTCGCCGATCGCGC
Source organism: uncultured Gaiellaceae bacterium (assembly GCA_963744285.1). Taxonomy (GTDB): domain Bacteria; phylum Actinomycetota; class Thermoleophilia; order Gaiellales; family Gaiellaceae; genus GMQP-bins7. The sequence goes on from CAVUTA010000015.1 coordinate 42,114, forward strand.
CGCAGAAGCGATCGGCGACCTCCGCCGCCGACATCTCGGGCTTCAGGTCGTAGCTCGGCACGTCGCGTGGTGAGGGCACGAGGATCCGCGTCTCGCCCTCCCACTCGCGCTCCTCGCCGCCGTTGAAGAAGTAGGTCACGTGCGCGTACTTCTCCGTCTCGGCCACGTGCAGCTGGCGCAGGCCGTGTCCGGCGAGCACCTCGGCGAGCGTGTTCGACACCTCCTGCTCGTCGAACGCGACCGGGAACGGGAAGTCCGCGCGGTAGCGCGTCATCGTCGTCAGGTCGATGCCGGCCTCGAGGAGGCGCTGCGAGAGCTGGCGCGTCCGATCGGGGCGGAAGTTGAAGAAGATGGCCGTGTCCTGCGGATGCAGCCTGGGACGGCCCTCGAGAACGATTGGCTCGATGAACTCGTCCGTGACGCCGATGTCGTAGCTCGCCCGGACCGAGGCGATCGGATCGTCGGCAATCTCGCCTTCTCCGAGACAGATCGCGCGGAACGCGCGATCTGTCCTCTCGTAGCGGCTGTCGCGATCCATGGCGTAGTAGCGGCCGCAGACCGTGGCGATCCGTTCGACAGGGAGCTCCGCGAGGTCGCTCGCCGCTGCGAGCGGCGAGACGTCACGGCCGTCGGTGAACGCGTGGATCCACGTCCGCTCGGCCATCCCTTCGTGCTCGGCCAGGGCGAGCAGCGCGCGGAGGTGATCGATGTGCGAGTGCACCCCGCCGTACGAGACGAGCCCGAGAAGATGAACGTCTCCCCCGCGTTCGCGCGCTCGTCTGAACGCCGAGACGAGCGCGACGTTCTCGGCGAACGACCCGTCGGCGACGGCGGCGTTCACGCGGGCGAGATCCTGGAAGAGGATCCGCCCGGAGCCGATCGTGAGGTGGCCGACCTCGGAGTTCCCCATCTGCCCGGGAGGCAGCCCGACCGCCTCACCCGACGCGGCGAGCGTCCCGTGCGGGAAGCGCTCCCAGAGTGCGTCGAACACCGGCGTCCGCGCGAGCTCGACGGCGTTCCCCGGGCCTGGCGGAGCGATCCCCCAGCCGTCGAGGATGACGAGGACGACGGGTCTCACATCAAGCCCAGGCGTCGGCGCCCGCGCGGCAGACGGCCTCGAACGACGGGAAGTCGAGCGAGGCGCCACCGACGAGCGCGCCGTCCACGTCCGGCAACCCGAGGAGAACCTCGGCGTTGTCCGGCTTGACCGAGCCGCCGTAGAGCACGGACGACGCGTGCAGCGACTTCACGAACGCGTGGGCCGCCTGCGCGATCTCCGGCGTCGCGGTCTTCCCCGTGCCGATGGCCCAGACGGGCTCGTACGCGACGACGAGCCGCTCGTGCTCCGGGATGACCCCGACCTGACGCGCGAGCACGGCCTCGGTCTCGCCCGCTTCGCGCTCCGCCTCGGTCTCGCCGACGCACGCGATCACGTGAAGGCCCGCCTCGAGCGCAGCCTCGGCGCGAAGCCGCACGGTCTCGTCCGTCTCGCCGAAGTGCTGCCGCCGCTCGGAGTGCCCGACGAGGGCGCCCGTCACACCGAGCTCGAGCAGCATCGGCGCCGAGACCTCGCCCGTGAACGCGCCCTCGAGCTCCCAGTGCACGTTCTGCGCGTAGACGCGAACGCCGCTGTCGGAGCCAAGCCCCTGCAGCGTCGCCTCGAGCGAGGCGAACGGCGGGCAGACCACGACGTCGACTCCTGCCGCGTGCTCCGGGATCCGCCTGATCTGCGCCGCGAACTCGCGCGCCTGGTGGGCTCCCTTGAACATCTTCCAGTTGCCCGCGATGAGCACGGAGGCGATCTTAGGCGGTAGCCTCGCCGACGATGAGTCCGCCCGCATGGGAACAGCGCTTTCGAGCGCCCGTCTCGTATCTCCCGGAGTGGTCGCCCGCGCGCTCCGCGTAGCGCCGTCTACGTCTCGAACGAGTCCGGCGTCTGGCAGGTCCACACGTTCGACACCGAGACCGGCGAGCGCCGGCAGGTGACCGACCATCCGGTGGGTCTCGTCGACGCCGTCCCGACGCTCGACGGCGAGGGCGTTCTCTGGTTCCAGGACGAGAGCGGCGACGAGTCCGGCCGCTGGCACGTGCAGCCGTTCGACGGAGGCGAGACGACGCTCTTCCTCGACGGCGTGCCGCACGGATGGAACGAAGGGCTCGCCCAGGCGCCGGGGATCGTCGTCGCGGCGATCTCCGACCGCGAGGGCTTCGCCGTCTACGTCTCGATCGACGGCGGCACCGCACGGGCGATCCACCGCGCCGATCGCTCGGTGCGGCTCGGGAGCGTCGAATCGGACGGATTCCTCCGCGGGGCGCTCTCCGCGGACGGCGCGCTGCTCTGCCTCGAGCACGCGGAGCACGGCGACCTCATACACCCCGCGCTTCGCGTGATCGATCCGCGCACCGGCGCGATCGTCGGCGAGCTGCTCGACGAGGGAATGTCGCTGGCCGCTCGCTGCTGGTCGCCCGTGCCCGGAGACCAGCGTCTCGCGTGCGACCACGAACGCGACGGCGATACGCGGCCCGGCGATCTGGAACCTCGAGACGGGCGACGTCGAGCGCTCCCGCTCGACCTCGACGGGCGAGGTCTCCGCTGCCGACTGGTGGCCCGACGGCTCCGCGCTCCTGCTTCACGAACATCCACGAGGGCCGGTCGCACCTCTACCGCTACGACGTCGCGACGCGCGAGGCTCGCCCCGATCTCGACCGAGCCCGGCTACATCTGGAAGGCGCGTGTCCGCCCGGACGGGCGCGTGTGGTTCGCTGCATGAGCAGGGCAAGCGGCAGCGGCTCGTCCTCGACGACACGGGCGCCGAGATCCTCGCGCTCGGAGAGCGCGCGCCCGCGTCGAGGCCATACGAGTCGTGGCACTTCGAGAACCCCCACGGGCAGCGCGTGCACGGCTTCCTCGTCACGCCGGACGACTCGGGCGGCCCGTTCCCGGTGCTGATGTTCGTCCACGGCGGACCGACGTGGTTCGACCTCGACCGCTGGCAACCGGAGGTGCAGGCGTACGTCGACGCCGGCTTCGCCGTCGGGATGGTCAACTACCGCGGCTCCATCGGCTACGGCCGCGAGTGGCGCGACGCGCTCATCGGGAACATCGGCGGGCCCGAGCTCGAGGACGTGAACGCAGGGCTCGCGGATCTCGTCGCGCGCGGGATCGCCGACCCGGAGCGTGCCGTCGTCGGCGGGCACTCGTGGGGCGGGTACGTCACGCTGCTGGAGCTGGGCAAGCACCCGGAGCTCTGGCGCTGCGGCATCGCGGGTGTCCCGGTGGGCGACTACGAGTCCGGGTACGAGGAGCTCTCACCGCTCCTGCAGGAGTACGACAGGGCGCTTCTCGGCGGCAAGACGCCGAAGGAGGTTCCGGAGCTCATGCGCGACCGGAACGCGATCAACTTCGCCGACGGCGTCGTCGCCCCCGTTCTCTTCGTCATCGGCCGCAACGACAGCCGCTGCCCGTACGCGCAGGCGATGGCGTACGTCGACAAGCTCGCGGCGAGAGAGCATCCGCACGAGGTCTACGTGTTCGAGACGGGGCACGGCTCGTTCGACGTCGACGAGCGAGTGCGACAGGTGCAGACGATCCTCGGCTTCCTCGCGCGGCACGTGCCCGGCGTCCGCGTGCCGGACGCCGTCGCTACGCAGTCGGGATAGCGGCCACGCCCGGCAGCTCCTTGCCCTCGAGGAGCTCGAGCGACGCACCTCCGCCCGTGGAGACCCACGACACGCGATCCGCGAGGCCGAGCTCCGTCAGCGCACGCACGGAGTCGCCGCCGCCGACCACCGTGAACGCGTTCGCCTCGGCGACCGCCTGCGCAACGGCCTTCGTCCCTTCGGCGAAGCGGGGCCACTCGAAGACGCCCATCGGACCGTTCCAGAACACGGTGCGCGCGGAGCGGATCCGCTCGCCGAAGGTCTCTCGTGTCTCCGGGCCGATGTCGAGGCCGAGCCAGCCGTCCGGAACGTCGTCGTAGGGCGTGACGCGGCTCTCCGCGTCCGCCTCGAAGGCAGCCGCCGCGACCACGTCGCTGGGGAGCTCGGCGTCGTACGGCAGCGGGTTCTCGTCGCGCAGCTCCTCCGCCATCTTCCCGCCGACGAGGACGGTGTCGGCCCGACCGCCGAGGCTGACGAGCACGCCGACCTTGTCGTCGACCTTCGCGCCGCCGGCCACGAGGACGAACGGCCTCTCGACCTTGCCCAGCAGCCGACCGAGCATCGCGAGCTCGCGCTCCAGCAGGAAGCCGGCGTAGGCCGGCAGGAGGTGCGCGACGCCCTCGGTCGACGCGTGCGCGCGGTGCGCCGAGCCGAACGCGTCCAACACATAGACGTCCATCCCGTCGGCCAGCCGCTGTGCCGTTGCCGGATCGTTCTCGGTCTCGCCGGGGTCGAAGCGCGTGTTCTCGAGAACCTCGATCCGCTCGTCCGCCAGGAGCTCCCGCAGTCGCGCCGCGACCGGAGCCATGGCGAACGCGGGATCTGCACCCTCGGGGCGGCCGAGATGCGAGCAGACGGCGACGCGAGCCGCATCTCGCGCGAGCAGGTCGATGAGCGTGGGGAGCGAGGCGCGGATACGCGTGTCGTCAGCGACACGACCGTCCTCCAAGGGGACGTTCAGATCGGCGCGAACGAGGACGCGCTTGCCGGCGACGTCGGCGTCACGAACCGAGCGCGGCCGATGCATGGCTACGGGAGGAGCTTGCCGATCAGGTCGACGAGCCGGCACGAGTAGCCCCACTCGTTGTCGTACCAGCCGAAGACCTTCACCGTCCGGCCGTGCACCATCGTCAGCTCGCTGTCGTAGATGCACGAGTAGGAGCTGCCCACGATGTCCGTCGAGACGAGCGGGTCCTCGGAGTACTGGAGGATTCCGTCGAGCGGCCCGTCTGCCGCCGCCTTGTACGCGGCCTTCACCTCGTCCACCGACGTGTCCCGGCCGAGCGAGACGACGAGATCCGTCACCGAGCCCGTCGCCACGGGCGCGCGCACGGAGATGCCGTCGACCTTGCCTTTCAGCTCGGGGAGCACGAGGCCGATCGCCTTCGCGGCGCCGGTCGAGGTCGGGATGAGGTTGATCGCGGCCGCACGCGCGCGGCGGAGATCCTTGTGCGGCGCGTCCTGGAGGCTCTGATCCTGCGTGTACGCGTGGATCGTCGTCATGAACCCGGACTCGATCTCACCGAGATCGTGCAGCACCTTGGCGAGTGGAGCGACGCAGTTCGTCGTGCAGGACGCGTTGGAGACGACGTGGTGCGCATCGGGGTCGTACTGGTCGTCGTTGACGCCGAGGACGATCGTGATGTCGGGATCCGTCGCCGGAGCGGAGATCACGACCTTCTTCGCACCTGCGTCGATGTGCTTCTGTGCGCCCTCGCGATCGGTGAAGAAGCCCGTCGACTCGAGCACGACGTCGACACCCAGGTCGCCCCACGGCAGCGCCGCCGGGTCGCGCTCGGAGAGCATCTGCATCTCCTCGCCCGCCGCGCGGAGCACGCCGTCCGCAAGCGCCACGTCGCCCTCGAAGGGGCCGAGGTTCGAGTCGTAGCGGAGCAGATGAGCCATCGTCGCGGCGTCGCCGAGGTCGTTCAGCGCCACGATCTCGAGGTCGGAGCCGAGCGCGTGCTGCGCGCGGAAGAAGTTCCGCCCGATGCGGCCGAATCCGTTGATGCCGACGCGAATGCCCATCTCTCCTCCGTCTCTCGATGCCCGGTCGCGGCCGAGTCTAACCCTGCAGTTCCGCGAGCTCCTCGAGGGTGCGGAGGCGGCGATGCATCGCGGCCTTCGTCGCGGGCGGATCGGTTCGCGCGGCGAGCTCGCGCAGCGACGCGGTGGGATGGCGGAGCCGGAGCTCGGCAGCCTCGCGGAGTCGGTCCGGGAGCCCGTCGAGATCGTCGCCGGCACGAAGTCGCTCCACTGCCGCCAGCTGCCGCCGCGCCGAGCGGCTCGTGCGCACGAGGTTCGCATGGTCGGCGTTCGCGAGGCGGTTCGCTCGCCCGCGCGTCTCTGCCACGACCGCACGCTCCTCGAGCGCGAGCACGGTCTCGGACGCTCCCATGAGCGCGAGCAGCGACTCGATCGCCTCCCAGCTCTTCGCGTAGGCGACGGCGTGCGTCTCGCGATCGGCGAGCGCGAGCTCCGTGCCCTCCGCGTGGGCCAGACGACCGAGCAGCGCCGCGGACTCGAGCGAGGCGGTGCGCAGCTCGATGTGCGGCGAGCGTCCGAGTGACAGCGACCCGGCGCCCAGGAACGCGCCACGAAGATACGCGGCTCGACAGCAGCTCCTCCCGACGACGCGGCGCGGCGGTCGCTCGAGCGGTCCGTGCCGCCGGTCGACGACGCCGGCCGCGCGAGGACCCGCAGGGAGTCGTCGTCGCCCTCGACGTGGAGCTGGTAGCGCGTCGCCGTGTCGAAGGCGCGGCGACGATACGTGCGGATCTCCGAACGGATCCCGCTGTCGCGGAGGAGCGCGAACGCGCGCCGAGCCGAGGCACCGCTTCCGAGATCGAGGTGCAGCGCCCAGTGCCCGGCTCCGCGCAGATGCAGGCTCCCGGCCGAGTGGAACAGCGCCGAGAGCTCCGCTCGCCGATCGCACTCCCGCTGCGGCGCGATCGTCGCGAGCTCCTCGCGAACGTCCTCGGACGTGATCACAGCTCGACTCCCTCGAGCGCGAGCAGCCGGCGCTTGACGTCGACGCCGGTACCGCCGTAGCCGCCGATGCCGTGCGCGGCGACGACACGATGGCACGGGACGATGAACGCGAACCGGTTCGCTGCGCAGACGGCGCCTGCGGCTCTCGGCGCCCGCGGCCGACCTGCGAGCGCCGCGAGCTCGCCGTACGACACGACGTCGCCGCGTGGCACGTCCCGCAGCGCCTCGATCAGCGAGCGTTGGAACGGCGTCGCCCAGTCGAGATCGAGAGCCACGTCCGAGAAGGCCACGTCTGCACCCTCGAGAAAGGCATGGAACCTGGGAATCAGGTCGTCGGAGCCGGTGTCGGACACCGTGTCAGACACCGGGCGGAAGTCGAAGTCGTGGGCGAGGACCACCCCGTCGCGTCTCCACAGCTCGCCGACGCCCCAACCGGGCACCGAGTAACGCGTCTCGACGATCGCCACTGCGAACCACTCTAGAATCGCCGCCATGAGCGCACACGGCTTCTTCACCCCGCCCCTGCACGACAACGAGCCCGTCAAGTCCTACGCACCCGGCACCCCCGAGCGCGCCGAGCTGCAGGCTCGCCTCCAGTCGATGCAGAGCGAGCGCATCTCGATTCCGATGATCATCGGCGGCAAGGACGTCCACGCGGGCGAGACCTTCGAAGCCGTGATGCCGCACCGCTCCAGGCACGTGCTCGCGGATGTCGCGAAGGGTGGCCCCGAGCACGTCGAGCAGGCGATCGCGGCTGCCAACAAGGCCCACGCCGACTGGTCACGGACGCCCTGGCACGAGCGCGCCGCGGTCTTCCTCCGCGCCGCAGAGCTCCTGTCCGGGCCGTGGCGCTCGACGCTGAACGCCGCCACGATGCTCAACCAGTCGAAGACCGCACACCAGGCGGAGATCGACGCCGTCTGCGAGATGATCGACTTCTGGCGCTACAACGTGGACTTCATGCTCCGCGTCTACGCCGAGCAGCCGCACTCGCCGACCGGGATCTGGAACCGCCTGGAGTACCGGCCGCTCGAGGGCTTCGTCTTCGCGGTGAGCCCGTTCAACTTCAGCTGCATCGGCGGGAACCTCTCCTCGACGCCGGCGCTCATGGGCTGCACGATCGTGTGGAAGCCCGCGTCGACCGCCGCGCTCTCGGCCTACTACTACATGCGCCTCCTCCAGGCGGCCGGCCTGCCCGACGGGGTCATCAACCTCGTCTACGGCTCCGGCGCCACGATCGGCAGCGCGGCAGTCGCGAGCCCCGACCTCGCGGGCATCCACTTCACGGGCTCGACCGAGGTCTTCAACGGCATGTGGGAGACCGTCGGCGCGAACGTCGCGAAGGGGACGTACCACGGCTACCCGCGCCTCGTCGGCGAGACCGGCGGGAAGGACTTCATCCTCGCGCACCCGTCCGCCGACGCGGAGGCCGTCGCCACCGCCGTCGTGCGCGGCTCCTTCGAGTACCAGGGGCAGAAGTGCTCCGCCGCCTCCCGGCTGTACGTCCCGTCGAACCTGTGGCCCGAGGTGAAGGAGAAGCTCGTCGCCGACGTCAAGACGATCCGGATGGGCGACCCGGCCGACTTCGAGAACTTCATGGGCGCGGTCATCGACGCGAGCGCGTACAAGACGCACGCCGACGCGATCGCCGAGGCTCGCTCGGCCGGCGCGGAGATCCTCACCGGCGGCGACGACCGACGACTCCGAGGGCTACTTCGTCGAGCCCACGGTCATCACGACCGAGGACAAGGGCTTCCGGCTCCTGCGCGACGAGCTCTTCGGCCCGATCGTCACGACGTATGTCTACGACGAGAAGCGCTGGGACGACACGCTGCAGCTCGTCGACGAGACCGCGCCCTATGCCCTCACCGGCGCCGTGTTCGCAACGGAGCGGTCGGCGATCGAGGACGCGCACGACAAGCTCCGCTACTCGGCGGGGAACTTCTACGTCAACGACAAGCCGACCGGCGCCGTCGTCGGGCAGCAGCCGTTCGGCGGCTCGCGAGCGAGCGGCACGAACGACAAGGCCGGCTCGATGTGGAACCTCATCCGCTGGGTGTCACCACGCACCGTCAAGGAGACCTTCGTGCCGCCGACCGACTACCGGTATCCGTTCCTGGCGCCGGACGCCGACGGCAAGCAGTAGGGAGGGAGCGCGGACATGCTCGTCCGCGTCCTGGACGGGGTCGATGCGTTCCTCGACCAGCTCGGCTCGGTCGACTTCTTCCCGCTCGCGCTCGCAATCTGCGCGCATCTCCTCAAGATGGCGTGCACGAGCCGTGCGTGGCGCAACGTGCTCGCGGCCTCGTATCCGGAGAGCCGCGTGCCGTGGATCTCGATCTACGCCGCCTACCTCGCCGGCGTCGGGATCAACGCGATCATCCCCGCGCGAGCCGGCGACGCCGTCCGGATCGTCCTCGTGCACCGGGCGATCCCGGGCAGCACGTACACGACGATCGTGTCGAGCACGCTCGTCCTGAGCTTCTTCGACATGTTCGCCGCGAGCCTCTTCCTCGGCTGGGCGCTGAGCACCAACCAGCTGCCCGGTCTCGACGTCCTTGCGCGCTTCGAGAGCTTCGACTTCGCGTGGATCCTGGCGCGGCCGCTCCTCTTCGACCTCGTGCGTCGCCGGCGTCCTGGTCGCGGTCGGCCTGGTCGCCTTCTGGATCGCGGGCCACGTGGCGAACTTCCGCGAGCGCGTCGCCCAGGCGTTCCGCGTCATGTCACCGCCGACGCGCTACCTCGGGCGCGTCGTGACGTGGCAGGCCGCCGACTGGGGGCTGCGCTTCGTGACGATCTGGTTCCTGCTCGACGCGTTCAACATCCCCCAATCGCTCGAGAACGCCGGCCTCGTCCAGGTGTCGTCGAGCGTCGCGACGCTCTTCCCGATCACGCCGGCGGGCATCGGAACGGAGCAGGCGTTCCTCCTCTACGTGCTGAGCGGCGTTGCGTCGGCCTCCGTTCTCCTCGCGTTCAGCGTCGGCGCGAAGCTCACCCTCACGCTGACGAACGTCGTCGCCGGCTTCACCGTGATCGTGTTCACGCTTCGCACCGTCCGCTTCAAGAAGGCGCTCGAGCCGGCTACGGATGCTGCCGAGCCGGGCTCACCAGTGTGACGGCGGCGGATTGCCGACGCGCAGCCGACACAGCCACGAGCGCGACGAGCAGCGCCGCGCGAGTCAGCCTCCCACGCCCGCACCGTACTCGTCGCACCGCTGTCTGGCTAGCTCGGACCGGCCTTGTGCAGCTGCGCGTACAGCGTGCGCGCGGTCTTCTGCGGCAGGCCGGGAACGCCCTCGAGCTCCTCCTGCGACGCGTCGAGGAATCGCTCGACCGAGCCGAAGTGCCGGATGATCGCGCGCCGCCGCACGGGCCCCACGCCGGGAAGCCCCTCGAAGATCGTCTCCATCGACCGCGCACTCGCGCTTGCGCCGGTGGTAGCGGAGCGCGACGCGATGCGCCTCGTCGCGGATGCGTTGCAGGAGCTGGAGCGCGGGGCTCGAGCGGTCGAGGACGATCGGCACGGGAAATCCCGGCACGAAGACCTCCTCCTCGCGCTTCGCGAGCGCGATGACGGCCACGCGCGGCAGGTCGAGCTCCTCCATCGCCGCGAGTGCTGCGGCGAGCTGCCCTTTCCCACCGTCCACGACGACGAGGTTCGGCATGCGCGAGAAGCTCTCGTCGAGGTCGCCGGTCTTGAGGCGTGCGAAGCGGCGCGACACCGCCTCGCGCATCGCCCCGACGTCGTCCTGTCCTTCGAGACCGCGGATCGAGAACGTCCGGTAGTGCGCGTTCTTCGCGCGCCCGTCGACGAACACGGTCATCGACGCGACGATCGACTCGCCCTGGATGTTCGAGACGTCGAAGCACTCGATCCGCACGGGCAGGCTCTCCAGGTTGAGCACCTCGCGGAGCTCCTCGAGCGCGGCGATCCGTCTCGAGCGCGTGGCCTCCCGGATCGCGGAGTCGGACTCGAGCGCGAGCCGCGCGTTCTCCGCGGCCAGCTCGACGAGCCGCCGCTTCTCGCCGCGAAGCGGCGTCCGGACGACGACGCGCGAGCCACGGCGGTCGCTGAGGAACTCCGCGAGCGCGGTGGTGTCGATCTCCGTCGACACGAGCACCTCCGGCGGCGCGCTCGGCGCCGCGCCGTAGTACTCGAGCACGAACGCCTCGAGGATCGACTGCGCATCCTCGCCCGCGACGTTCTCGAGGTGGAACCCGTAGCGGTCGATCATCTTGCCGTCGCGCAAGCGGGAAGACCTGCACGGCCGCCTGGTCGCCACCGATCGCGAGCCCGATGACGTCCACGGAGCCCACGTCGCGCCGGTCGGCGGCCTGACGATCCGCGAGGTGCCGGATCGAGAACAGCCGGTTCCGATAGCGCGCGGCCTCCTCGAAGCGCTCCTCGGCGGCGGCCTCGCGCATGCGCTCCGTCAGCTCGGCCTGGATCGTCCGCGTGTCTCCCGACAGGAAGCCGATGACGCCGTCGATCACCGCGTCGTAGCCTTCCTTCGAGATCGCGCCGATGCACGGCGCGAAGCAGCGGTCGATGTGGAAGTCGAGACACGGGATCCCGGAGTGGCGCCCCGGCCGCGGGCCCTCGCAGGGACGGAACCGGAAGACCCGGTTGAGCACGTCGAGCGTCTCGCGCACCTTCTTCGCGTTCGCGTACGGGCCGAAGTAGACCGTCCCGCGACGGTGCCGCTCCCGCGTGAACATCACGCGCGGGTACTCGTCCGTGAGCGTCACCGCGATGTACGGGAACGACTTGTCGTCGCGGAGCCGGATGTTGAACGGCGGCCGGTGGCGCTTGACGAGGTTCTGCTCGAGGTGCAGCGCCTCGGCCTCCGTCTGCGTGACGATGACCTCGACATCCGCGATGCGCTCCGCGAGCTGGGCCGATCCGAAGCGCGTATCGCCACGCTGGAAGTAGCTGCGAACCCTGGAACGGAGCGACTTCGCCTTTCCCACGTACAGCACTTCGCCCGCTTCGTCGCGGAACAGATAGACGCCGGAGCCACGCGGGAGCGTCCGAAGCTTTCCTTCAAGGTTCTCTCGCATTCTCGGGCTAGCGTATCCCCGTGCGTCTTTCGCTCCTGGCGGCCCTCGGTGCCCTCCTCGCGCTCGTCACGCCCGGTCTCGCGACCGCCGGGCCAGGGCTCGTGGTGGGCGCCGTCGAGGACGACGTGCGCGCGCCCACGCTCGTGGAGGCGGAGGCCAGGATGATGTCGTTCCGCCTCGCGGGGTTCCGCGCCGTGCGGATCACGAGCTACTGGCGACCCGGTCTGACGAGGCCGAGCGACGACGAGCTCCGCATCCTCCGCAACGTCGGCGACGCTGCCGCGCGGAACGGCGTGCGCGTCTACGTGACCGTCATGAGCCCCGGGTCGGCGACGACGCCGCTCACCGACGAGGCGCGGGGCGACTTCGCGTCGTACGCGGCCGCGCTCGTCCGCGAAGCGCCGTCGATCGAGCACGTCATCGTCGGAAACGAGCCCAACCTCAACCGCTTCTGGCTGCCGCAGTTCGCGCTGGACGGGACGAGTGCCTCGCCCGCGGCCTACCTGACCCTTCTCTCGGAGACCTACGACGCGCTGAAGGCCGTGTCGCCGGGCGTCCGGGTCTACGGCGGCGCAGTCTCGCCACGCGGCAGCGACCGACCGGGCGGCTTGCGGCCGACGCACTCGCCGACGAAGTTCGTGCAGGAGCTCGGCATCGCCTATCGAGCGAGTGGCCGCGACCGGCCCGGTGATGGACGCGTTCGTCATCCACCCGTACGGCGACAACTCGAGCCAGTCGCCGTCGACCGCCCATCCGTCGACGACGACGATCGGGATCGCCGACTACGGGAAGCTCGTCGCGCTGCTCGGCGCGGCCTTCGACGGAACCGCACAGCCCGGTTCGGAGCTGCCGATCTTCTACGGCGAGTTCGGCGTCGAGTCGGACATCCCGTCGGGGAAAGCCTCCCTCTACACCGGGGCGGAGCCCGCCGTGACGCGTCCCGTGAGCGAGACGACGCAGGCCGCGTTCTACGAGCAGGCGCTCGCGCTCGCCTTCTGCCAGCCGACGGTCGACGGCGTCCTGCTCTTCCTCTCACGCGACGAGCGCGCGCGTCCCGGCTGGCAGTCGGGGATCCACTACACCGACGGGACGCCGAAGACGAGCAAGCCTCGCGTGACCGAGTCGCTCGACCGCACGACCGGCGGCTCGATCACGCGCTGCCCCGGCGTCGAGCTGCCGGTGCGCACGTCGTACCTCCGGTTCGGCACCCGCTCGGCCGCGAAGCGCGGCGTCTTCCGCGTGAGCTTCCGCTGCGACCTCGACTGCCGCTACTGGGTGCGCCTCGAGAACGCCGCGACGCACTCGACGAAGCTCGCACGAAAGGGCTCTGCCGAGGTCGGCGAGCTCGTGCAAGCGGACCTCGGCACGCGTCGTCTCAAGGCGGGGACGTACCGCTACACGATCCGACTGATCCACCCCGTGAACCCTGCGCCGGCAACCGTGCGCCAGGCGGCTCCGGGCTTCCCGTCTGCCCTAGTAGCGGTGCTCCATGCGCCAGATGCGGACGATGACGTACGCACACGCGCCGATCACGACGACGAGCGCGAACGCGTCGCGACTCGCCGGCAGCCCGTAGCCGATCATCAGCCCGATCGCCACCACCGCGAGAACGACGGCTGCGTAGAACAGCTTCCGATTCCAGTCGGTCCACGCCTCGAGGTCGCCGCGACGCTCCCTCCAGACGAGAAACAGGAAGAGTGCGATCGCCAGGAAGAACGCGATCTGCAGGATTCCGCCGACCGTCGCGACGACGGGCTCGAGCGAGAGCACGACGACGATGAGCGCGATCAGCGCGACGATGCCGAGCCCGCGCGCCAGCGGCGGGATGCGATCCCAGAGACGTCTCATGACCCCGACATGAAAGCGCGAACGGCGAGCGCGCCGGCCACGAGCGTCGTCACGGCGAACCACAGCAGCCGCTTGGGGCCGACTCCCGGCGCGTAGAACCAGGGCGTCAGCGCCAGGCCGAGAGCGAGCGCGCCGTACGTGTAGTGGAGCTTCTCCGGAGCCCGCCGGCCGTCGGACAGGAGCAGGAGCCCGATCGCCGCCTGCGCGATGAGCAGCGTCTGCGCGAGGACGAGCGCGTGCGAGACGAACGCGCCTCCACTCCCGCGGCGCCGGTACGCGACGAAGCCGAGCACGGCGGACGCGACACAGACGACGATGACAGCGACCCCGAGCGCGACGTGCAGAGCGAGCATCGCGCCACCCTAGCGAGCGCGTTACGCTCGATTCATGACGGCCGGTACGCGCTGCTTCGCCGTTCTCGCGGCTGCCCTCGTGCCGCTCGCTGGCGTCATGCGGTGGAAGCGAGGGCAGCATGCGAGCGACGCTGACCGACCGTAGCTGCGCGTATGAAGGCGAGACGACGCCGAGCACAGGGAGCTTCACGATCGAGCTCGAGAACCGGACGCTGCGGTTCGCGTCTTTCGGACTGGTCACGCTCTTCGAGGGCGAGTCCGTCGAGGACATCGACCCAGTCGCCGAGCGGATGAGCTCGCGGCGAGCTCGCCCGGAGCCGGGCAGGCTCTGATGTCCCACCACCGTTCGGGAGGTGGATCGTCGGAGCGGAGGTCGAGCCGTCGGCGAGCACGGTTCTGCCGGTCGATGCTCCCGTCGGTAGATACGTCGTCCTGTGCTTCCTCCACTCCAACGTCGAAGAACTACTGGTCTCCGACGAGATCCCGCGTCCCGAGCGCTCCTACACGGCCGCGCAGCTGACGGTCGGCGGGAAGCTCTCCTATCCCGTGACCGACTGAGGCAGCCGGCGACCCTCCAATGCTTGTGGACGGCTGCTGCACGTCTTAGGATCGCCTGGGTGCGCTTCGCCATCCCCTTCTTCGCAGCACTGGCGATGTGCACGTTCGTCGCTTGTAGCGGTGACGACAACGAGGCAGCCACGCCAGTCCCGCTCGAGCAGCGGTTCCTCATGGCCGAAGACGCACCCGGCTCGAAGGTCGATCCCGATGAGACGCGGCAGACGACCGTGGACTTCGACGAGTTCATCGCGACACTCAGCGAGCGCGCGGTCGATCCCGACAGCGAAGAGACGACCGCGGTCTTTCAGGAGGATGGCTTCAAGGGGGCGGGTGTGGACACACGCTTCTACGGAGAGACACACACACCAGGCTCCTCGCCTCATGTCATCAGCTCGTTCATCGAGCTCGACTCTGAAGACGCGGCGACAAGTGCACTCGACTGGCTCGAGACGGACTCGAGAAAGCCATGCCCCATGAGCTGTGCCGTGCAGATCAGCACCTTCGACGTCGATGACATTGCGGATGCGCGGGGCGTCCGCCGCCTCGCAACGGCCGAGGACATCGAGAGGGTCGGGACAACGGACGAACGTCCGAACGACAGCTACTGGGTTGGGATTCACCGTCGGTCCAGTCGTCTACACCATGGATTTGTTCGGGCCGCCGGGCTCTGTGTCCGAGGAGCAGGCTTTGGAGATCGCGAGCGCCTATCACGACCGGCTCACGGGCGGCTAGCGCTGGAGGCGACTCCCTCCGGAGTACGGCTTCGGTGCACGTTCTACGATTCACCCGATGATCGAAGAGGGAAAGCCTGCCCCCGACTTCACGCTGACGAGCGACTCCGGCGAGGATCGTCTGCCTTGGAGTCGTTCCGCGGGAAGCCGGTCGTTCTCTACTTCTATCCCAAGGACGACACGCCGGGCTGCACGGCGCAGGCGTGCGGGATCCGCGACGTCTGGACCGAGCTCCAGCGCAAGGGGGCGGTCGTCCTCGGCGTGAGCCCGGACAGCCCGCGCAAGCACGTGAAGTTCCGCGAGAAGTACGGCCTGCCGTTCACGCTCCTCTCCGACGAGGCGCACGAGGTCGCGGAGCGCTACGGCACGTGGGTCGAGAAGAGCATGTACGGCAAGACGTACATGGGCATGGAACGCTCGACGTTCGTGATCGACGCGGACGGCAACGTCGCGAAGGTCATGCGGAAGGTGAAGCCCGCGGACCACGCGGACGACGTGCTCGCCGCCCTCTGATCAGGCCTCGGCGCGGACGTTCCGCTCGAACTTGTGCCAGGCCTTGTCGCCGCGGAGGAACCGCCACGAGCCCTTGAATCGCGCCCAGGCGATGATCGGGCGGTAGAGCAGCATGTCGAACGGCGCCCAGAACAGGAGTCGCGCGAGGTCACGCACGCGATAGAGCCGCGACTGCAGGTCGTCGAGGAGGATCGCGCCCGCGGTGAGTGCCGCGTTGACGAACGCCATCGCCGCGACGACGACGAGGAACACCTCGAGATCGAAGATCCCCAGGAAGACCGCTGCCGCAAGCGATGCGAGCGCGAGCAGCTCGATCGCAGGCGAGAGCACCTCCGTCAGCAGGTAGAACGGCGCGCCGACCATGCCGACCGAGCCGTACCGCGGGTTGAACCACATGCGCCGGTAGTGGACGACGGTCTCGTTGATGACGCGTTGCCAGCGCTCGCGCTGCGACACGAGCTTCGCGACGTCGTCGGGCCCCTCGGTCACGCCCACGCTGTCCGGCAGACAGCGGATCTCGTAGTCGCGGCCATCGCGCCGAAACAGCTCGTGGATGCGGAACGTGAGCTCGATGTCCTCGCACGTGAACGAGGTCGAGTAGCCGCCGACCTCCTCGAGCACGTCGCGGCGCCAGATCTGGAACCCACCCGGCGAGCACAGCATGAAGCCGAGCCTCGACCACGCCAGACGGTTGTTGAGAAAGGCGCGGACGAAGTCGAGGTGCTGGTAAAGGCCGAGCAGGCCGCCGTCGACACGCCGTGAGCCGACCGGCGTGGCGAGCACGCGCGCGGGGTCGCGCGCGGTCGTGATTTGACTCGTCACGCCGACGATCCGCGCCGGGTCGTTGGTCGCCACGCGCATCGCCATGAGCAGCGCCTTCGGGTCGAACACGGTATCTGCGTCGACGCCACAGACGTACCGGTAGCGCGCGACGTTGAGCGCCGCGTTCCACGAGTCCGCCTTCCCGCCGTTCTCCTTGTCGATGACGACGAGGTTCGGATGCTGCGGACTGCGGTAGATGCCGCGCACGGGCTGCGTCGTGAAGATCCGGCGGACGAACATCTCGTACGGAACGAGACCGAAGGTCTCCCGTACTCGCTCGAGCGTCGCGTCCGAGGATCCGTCGTTGACGACGACGACCTCGAACTCCGGGTAGTCGAATGCGAGCAACGACTCGATGGTCGACTCGATGACGACCTCCTCGTCGTACGCGGCGACGATGACGCTCACCGGGATGGTGAAGCGCGACGACTCGAGCGTCGCGAAGTCGTTGCTCTCCGCGTCGTGCTTGCGGACGGCGTTCTCGAAGGCACCGATGACGAGGAACGCGACCGCGATGAGATTGACCAGCAGCAGGTAGGCGAAGCACGCCAGGACGACGACGGTGAGCGCGGTCGTCATGCCGCTCGCACGTCCTCATCCAGGACGGCCTCGGCGGCGCGTTCCTCGGCAGCGAGGCGGTAGCGCTCGCCGCCGGCCTCGTAGATCCGCTCGAGGAGCGGACTGCGTCGGGTTGTCGAGGGCGAGGAAGTCGACGAAGCCGATGTCCTGCAACACCTCGGCCGCTCCATTCCGCGCGAAGGGATCGTCGTGAGCGAGGATCGACAGCAGCGACGGAACGGCGTCGGCGCCTATCCCACGAAGCGCGTCCTTGGCGGCGGTCCGCACCCACCAGCGCTCGTCGGCGAGGAGTCGAACGATGGTCGGCGCAGCGTCGGCTCCGACCACATGTCCCGCGGCTCTCGCGGCGTGCACACGGACGAACCACTCGCTGTCGTCGAGTCGAGCGGTGACTGCGGTGCCGACTGTCGCTCCGCTCCGAGTTCCAAGCGTCTCGACGGCCGCGGCGCGCACGTTGGGGTCTGAGTCCCACGTGAGCTGGATGAGAGTCCCATCACCCAGCTCGGGGTACGGTCGAAGCAACGTCGCACCCCAGAAGCGGACGCTGGGGTTCCAGTCGTGGAGCAGCGGGAGGAGCTTGCGGCCGGGCGCGGGAGCAAGCCGCTCGAGCTCGGCGGCGATACGCGAGTGCTGACTGTGGCCGCGCCGAAGAACGTCGAGAAGGAGATCGATCGCCCACGCGTCGCCGATGTCCCCGAGCGTGCGGATCGCAGCGGCCGCGATCATCGGGTCCGAGTCGGCGAGCACAGGCTTGATGAGGCGTGGCACCGCGGGATGGTGCGCCTGCTCGAGGCGCTGCAGCGCCCGCACACGGCGCCATCGCCCCCACTCGCTCCGCGGACGCCCTCGCGCGCGCCGAACGAGGCGCTGCGCGGCACGTTCGCTCAGCGGCCCCAGGTGCTCACGACGTGCGCGGTCGTAGCGAAGGCGTCCGACCACGATCGCGATGGAGAGCGCAAGCCAGCTCGCGAGGGCAACGACGAGCACGGCGAGAGCAACGCGAAGAACGAGCGCGTCCACCCTGTGGTCGTCGTCGTCCCTGAGTCGAGTGACGTCCCTCGAACGGGGGATCCGCGGCGGACGGGCTTCAGGTCGCCACAATTCCCGAAGTGAGACTGCACCGTCACGGCTCATCCGGGTTCCCGGCGTCGCGCTGCGTCGCGGCAGGGCAGGGGTCACAGTGCTGAGCACGGGGCCCCGCACCGGAGTGGCGTCAGCGCGGCGGGCGGGCGGCGGAGCCGGGCTCCGCCCGGCGGGAGCCGGCCGCGGCCGGGGAAGACCGGTTTTAGGTGTGATATATGGTGTTGGGTGTTAGTAGTGTGAATGTGGTATTGATGTGTGAAAGTTTTGGTGTTATGTTTGTATAAGGTATGTGTTTATAGTTTGTGGTTGTGTGATGTGTTGTGTTGTGTTATGTTATGAAGTGGATTACTGGAAGGTTGTATTTGGTGTGAGTTTTTGATTTGGAGTGCGGCACGTATGCCAAAAAAAGTGCTTGCAAGGTCACGATTGACATAGAGCAGGGATGTCACCACCTTCCGATATCTGCCTGCCTGCACGGTTGGCGGTCGCGTGCGCGCGTGCATCGTCTGCGCCAGTAGCTCGACATACGCGGTGAACATCGGCGCGTGACTTCGACGAAGGCGGGCGGGTAGGGGAACAAGATGACCAGTTGGGCAGGGATTCATCGGCTGGCGGGGGTAGCGCTATTCGTGGCGCTCGGAATCGCGCTTGCGGTTGCCGTTCGCGCAGCGCAAGCAGCACCACAAACACCAGTCAGCGGTCTCATCAAGGCTGAGCACATGGAAGGAACCCGACCGATGGGGGGCCGGTCAGCTCCGGCTGAACTGACGTGTACGGAAACGATGTGTCAGCTTGCGGGCACCGGAAAGGCCTTCGGAAGCGACTGGGGCGCATGTCGAGTGGTGCTAACAGGTTCGATTGACGGCGACGTGGTGAGGCTCACGGCGTAGCGACAGATGCCAACAATCCGCGTTGATAGGAATGCGGGGTGGATGGTGGTGAATGTGGCGACCGGCACGGGACTTCTCTTGGAGGATACGAGCGGGCGTTCGCCGTAGAGTGGGGATCGCCAGGGTAAAGCGAAGGTGGAATAGGAACAGCTAAGCGTGGTATAGTATGGTATGAGTGAAGGTGTTATGGGGGTTTGTTTTTATGGGGTGTTAGTGGTGGGAGTGTGTTTTGGGTTTTTAGTAGTGTTAAGTATATGGTGGATTGTATGGTGGTTATAGTGTTATGTTGGTGTTGTGTTTATGGTTTTGTGCTGTTAGTTATATGTTTTGTGTTGTTAGTGTGTGTGGTGGTGTGTGGGGATGTATGTATGGATATTTGGTTTGGTTGGATTTTATGATGTGGATGGTGGAGAGTTTAATGTATTTGGTGGATGTTTGTTTATTAGCGTTATGATATGTGGTGGTTGTTTGCACGAAAAAGTCGGGGGACGTGGTGATAATAAGGAGTAGTTGTTGTGTATAGGTATGGTTGTTGATGTTGATGGTTGTGGTGTGTTAGTAGTTAGTTATGGTAGGTTAGTGATTTATTTAAGTTGACTCAAACGTTCCAAAAACGGCCGATTTTGCGACCCGCGCGGCTACGTCGATTCACAACAAGGCTGGTCACAAGACCCCAGCTACAGTGGGGATTGTGACCAGTTGGGACCCCATCAGACCCGACGTGTCCCCAATGACTTCGCTATGCGGATGAGAGGACTTGAACCTCCACGCCCTTACGGGCACACGGACCTGAACCGTGCGCGTCTACCAATTCCGCCACATCCGCGCGGCCGACCGATTCTAGCTTCGGGTCGTCTCAGTCTCCGATGACACGAATCGCGTCGCTGACCGTTGTGCTGGTCGCCGTTCTGCTCGCGTTGGGTGGACCACCGATGCCGGTGGAGCACACGGAGGTCGTCGTGCTGCTCGAGTCGCCGCCGCTCGCGCGGGCACCGGACGGCCGCGCGGCGATCGCAGGCGAGCAGCGGGTGTTCCGGCGGCAGCTGGCTGCCCGACTCCCGGCCGCCGAGATCGGCTGGCGCTACCGGCTCGTCGCAAACGGCTTCTCGCTCTCCCTCCCGAGCTCCGAGCTTCCACGGCTACGCACCCTTCCCGGCGTTCGCGACGTTCTCCTCGCGGGGAGCTACGCGCCGCAGCTGTCGGCGACACCGCAGCAGATCGGTGCGCCCGCCTTGTGGGGTCAAACGCTCGACACTGCGGGACAGGGCGTGAAGATCGGGATCATCGACTCGGGGATCGACGCCGGCCACCCCTTCTTCGACCCGACCGGCTACGCGATGCCGGCCGGATTTCCGAAGGGCCAGGAGCGCTTCACGACGGCGAAGGTGATCGTCGCGCGGGTCTTCGCGCCGAAGAGCGCGACCGCCGCGAGCGCGCGCGTTGCGTTCTCGGACGACGACTCGAGCCACGGCACGCACGTCGCAGGGATCGCCGCCGGAAATGCGGACACCCCGGCAGGAGGCGGCCGGCGGGTTTCGGGCGTCGCGCCACGCGCATACCTCGGGAACTACAAGGTGTTCGTCGAGACGGACTCAGGGCTGAGCCCCAACGCGAACTCGCCTGCGATCGTGGCCGCGATCGAGGCCGCCGTCGCCGACGGGATGGACGTGATCAACTTCTCGGGCGGTGAGCCGGAGATCGAGCCCAGCCGCGACATCGTCGCGCGCGCGCTCGATGCGGCAGCCGCAGCCGGCGTGGTGTCGGTGGTCGCCGCAGGAAACGACTACAACGACTTCGGCGCGGGCTCCGTCTCGTCGCCCGCGAACGCCGAGGCGGCGATCGCGGTCGGGGCCGTCGAGATCGGCGGCAGCCCGACGACGAGGACGCACGCCGAGTTCTCGTCCGTCGGCCCGACGACGATCTCGCTGAGGCTGAAGCCCGACGTCGCGGCACCTGGCGTCGACGTGCTCTCGTCCGTCCCGGGAGGCGGCTGGTCGGCATTCTCGGGCACGAGCATGGCGGCTCCGCATATCGCCGGATCCGCCGCGCTTCTCCGCCAGCGTCATCCCTCCTGGTCCGCGGAGCAGGTCAAGTCCGCACTCGTGCAATCGGGTGTCGACGCGCTCGAGACGCGCAACCGCAGCGCGGGCCCACGGTTCCAGGGCGGAGGCGTCGTCGCGCTGGTGCGCGCAGATCAGCCGCTGCTCTTCGCCCGGCCCACGGCGCTCTCCTTCGGGCTGCTCGAGCGCGGACGAACGTCGACGAGGGCTCTCGCACTCGAGGATGCCGGTGGTGGAGCCGGCGCCTGGAAGGTCGGAATCGTGACGCGAGCCAAGCCCCGTGGCGTCAGGGTCGTCGCCCCACCGACGGCAAGCGTGCCCGGGCCGCTGAGCGTCGCTCTGTCGGCGGCCGCGCGCGCGACGGCAGGCGACGTCGACGCCTACGTCGAGCTCCGCCGCGGCGGCGAGGTCAGGAGAGTCCCGCTGTGGGGACGCGTGTCGGCGTCCGCGCTCGCCAAGCATCGAGTCGGGACGCTCCTCCGGCCTGGCGTGTACCGGAGCACCACGGCCTCGCGGCCCGCCCTCGTCTCGCGATACCGCTATCCCGAGGCGCCGAGCGGCATCGGCGTCACGACGACGCTGCGGGGTCCGGAGCGCGTCTTCCGGTTCCGGATCGCGAAGCGCGTCGCAAACGCCGGCGTCGTGATCACGCAGCGACGCAGTCGCGTCCGCGTGGAGCCGCGCATGGTGGCGGCGCTCGACGAGAACCGCCTCACGGGGTACGCCGGTCTGCCGGTCAACCGGAATCCGTACATGGACGACTTCCACGAGTCGGTGCTCGCGGCGGGCGTGCTCTCACCGCTGCCGGGCGAGTACGCCGCCGTCTTCGACAGCGCTGCCCGCGGCGGCGCGGGTGCGTTCACGTTCCGCTACTGGGTCAACGACGTGCTGCCACCCGTCCTACGGCTCCGTACGCCGAGCGTCGTCTCCGGGGAGCCAGTCCTCGTGTCGGCGACCGATGCGGGCGCGGGCGTGTACCCCGAGTCGATCAGGATCGTCGTCGACGGCTCGTCCAGGAGCGGCACGCTCCGCGGCGGCCTCCTCTCGATCTCGTCGGGCGGCCTGTCCGCCGGGACGCATCGCCTGCGCCTGCGTGTGTCCGACTACCAGGAGTCGAAGAACACGGAGAACGTCGCGCGCATCCTCCCCAACACGCGTACGGCCACGTTCACGTTCAGCGTCCGCTAAGCGCGACAACTGGGAGTCACAACGAACCCGGCCGCGAAGCGGACGGCTTCAGGGATCTTCGCGATTGCGGATCCGCGCGAGCGGATTCGCAATCTGCGGAAAATCAGGTCCTCCTGTCGCGCTCCTCGATCGTCGGGAGCGCGTCGAGGTCACGCTGGACAGAGCGGATGAACTCCTCGTTCTCGTCGTCGGGCGTAACGACCCGGAGCTGCTTCTTGCGCTTCTGGCGATCCCGATCACGTCGCGCGGAGGCTCCGAAGCGCGCCTCCAGGCGCGGCTTCTCGACCGCGACTGCCAGAAGAGCCGCGAGGACGAGCAACACGAGCCACGGCCAGCTCACGGTCGGATTCTACGCCAAGTTGTGCGCAGCCCGGAATCTGCGAGCGCAGATTCCGGGCGCGCGAAGAACCCTGAAGCGCAGCCTCGCGGCTGCGGTCGCGTCGCACCGTCAGCCGGCGGCGCGAAAGACCTGCATCGGAAGGCTCGCAAGCGGCACGCCGCCGTCGGCGGTGACGAGCCATGTGTCCTGCATGTACAGGCAGTCCTCGCCGTTCGCGGCGATCGCGTGCGGGTGCATCGAGAACACCATGTTCGCGGCAAGCTCGGTCTCGACCCCCTCGCCGACCTTCGGGAACTCGATCATCGTCATCCCGATCGAGTGCCCGGTGACGTGGCCAAGGTGGTAGCCGCGCTGCGTGAACCCGGCGGAGACGGCGCGGTGGACGTCGTGGCAGCTCGCCCCGGGACGCATCGCGTCGCGCGCCGCATCGTAGTACTCGAGGTACGCCTCGAGCATCCGCTCCGTGTCGTCGGAGAGCGCCGCGTCCGCGCGCGGCGATCGCGCGCGAGACCTCGACCCAGTGCATTCCCGGCCCGGCGACCTCGAGCGACGGGAGCAGGAAGTCGCCGAGAACCTCGTCGCGCCGCGCGATCTTGAACTCCGGCCGCGCGAACGTGTCGGTGCCCGTGAGCACCATGTTCATCGTGAGTCGCCCGCAACCCTCGGCGAC
This sequence comes from uncultured Gaiellaceae bacterium, assembly GCA_963744285.1. GTDB lineage: Bacteria > Actinomycetota > Thermoleophilia > Gaiellales > Gaiellaceae > GMQP-bins7. The sequence continues at coordinate 65,461 of CAVUTA010000015.1, forward strand.
GAACCATTCCTCGGCGGTCGCCATGACCTCGGCCGCCGTCTTCCCGGGCGCGTACGCCTCGAGGAAGATCTCGAAGCCCCGCTCGTTGATGCGCACCGAGTCGCGCACCGACTCGAGCTCGACCTCACTCTTCACCGCACGGGCGTGGTCGAACTCGACGTCGAACGGGACGAGGTCGAGCCCGTCGAGAGCGCGGTAGTCGCGCACGGCCATGATGTAGTCGAGCCCGAAGACGCCGACGCGCCGCCACCCGGCGTCGCGAGCCCTCGACGCGATGAGCTCGCCGGGCCGGTCGTGGAAGACCTGCTCGAGCTCCGACGTCCCGTGCTCGCCGACGTAGCGCGCCTCGGACGGGAAGACGACATGCGGCGTCGCCGTCCGCGGGCACCACGACGTACGCGTACCGATGGACGATCTGGAAGCCGGACATGTACGTCACGGCGCCCTCGAACCCCGAGTACTCGCTGCCGGAGACGATCAGCGCGTCGAGGTCGTGCGCAGCCATCGCGGCGCGGCCATTCGTGTGCCGCCGCTCCAGCTCGGCGCTCAGCGTTCCACCCATGAGGCCTCCAGTCCCTTGACGAGTCGAGTGATGGCGTCCGTAGAGCGGGGTCGGCACGCCGAGCTCTCGCCCGAAGCGTGCGATGCCGCCGTTCAGGAAGTCGATCTCGGTCGCCCGCCGGGCCTCGACGTCCTGGAGCATGCTCGCCTTGTGGTCGTAGGCGACCTCCGGCTTCGCGGCGTGGTCGATGAGGTCTTCGGGATCGGCGTCGAGCACGATCCCCTGCGCGGAGGCGACGGCCTTGCCCTCGTCAACGAGCGCACTCACGATCGCGCGCAGGTCGGGTCGCTCGCAGACGCGCCCGTGCGTGAGCCCCGTGAGCGCGCCGATGGGGTTCGTCGAAGCGTTGAAGATGACCTTGCGCCACTGTGCGGGTCGCGCGTCGGAGACGGCCGACGCAGGCATCCCACCGCGCGTGCACGCGTCCGCGAGCCGCGCGATCTCGTCCGCGCCGGCCGGCTTCGGCTCGAACGGGCCGAGCGTCGTGTCGCCCTTCACGTCCCACTGCACGACGCCGGGCTCGAGGATCTTCCCGGCCGGGAACGTCGTTCCGCGGATGACGCGCGCGACATGTGCGGCGACGACCTCCTCGTTGCCCACCCCGTTCTGCACGGTCGCGACCGCGCCGTCCACGAACGCGTGGGCCGTGGCCGCGATCGCCCCTTCCGTATGCATCGCCTTCGTCGCGACGATGCCGAAGTCGCATTCGGGGAGCTCGGCTGCGTCGGTCGTCGCACGCGGGTGGCCGAGCACGTCCCCTGCCCCCGTCAGCCTGAGACCGTTCGCGTTGATCGCGTCGACGTGCGCCCGGGAGACGTCGTAGGCCCACACCTCGACGTCGTCGAGTTGCGCGAGGTTCGCGGCGAATAGCGACCCGACCGCGCCACAACCCACGACGCAGACCCTCACTTCGCCACCGCCGGCCGCAGCTTCGGCAAGGAGAACTCGCGCCCGCCGGTCAGCCCGCCGGGCCGGACGATGAGCACGAGCGCCATGACCGCGCTCACGACGACGATCCGCGAGCCCGACGGAAGGTCGATCGTGCGCCCGAGCAGCGTCATCCCGTCCTCCATCTCCGCGAGCACCGAGTCGAGCGCGCTGACGAAGAGCGCCCCGACGACCGCTCCCCAGAGGCTCGTCGTCCCGCCGATCACGAGCATGGCGAGGGTGATGAACGTGAGGTCGAGGTAGACCGCGTCGACGTTGATCGGGATGAAGTGGATGTACAGGCCGCCTGCGAAGCCGGCGAGGAATCCGGACAACGCGAACGCGGCGAGCCGTTGGCGGTAGATCGAGACGCCGACCGCGCGAGCGGCGGCGGGATCCTCGCGCGTCGCGCGCAGCTGACGCCCGAGGCGGCTTCGCTGGTACGCGAAGGCGGCGACGATCACGAGCACCGCACCGACGGTCGCCTGCAGAAGGTCAGTCGTCTCCGGCACGGAGGAGAAGGTGTTCAGGCCGGGCCCGATCTTCTCGTAGTAGCGGAGGATGTTGTTGGTGATCCCGAGCACGGCGAACGTCGCGATGCCCGCCGCGAGCCCCGACAGGCGCATGAGCGGAAGCCCGACGAGGAGGGCGAACGCCCCTCCGACGGCCGCGGCGATGAGCAGCGACGGCACGTTCCCCACCGTCGTCGAGCCGAGGAAATCGAAGAGGTACGGCATCGTCGCCGGCTTCTCGGCCTCGGGAATCGTGAGCACGCCGGCGGCCCAAACACCCACTGCGAAGAAGCTGATGTGCCCGAACGAGAGCACGCCCGAGTTCCCGACGAACACGTAGATCGCTACGACGGTCGCGACGGAGATGAGCGCCGTGACGAAGTAGATCTCGGTCGCCTGCGAGACGAACGTGCCGAGGATTCCGGCCGCGACGACGAGCACCGCAGGCGCGAGGAGCTCTGCGACGGCGCGGCGGGCTCTCATACGCGCTCCACGAGCCCGCGGCCGCCGCGTGAACAGCCCGTCCGGTCGCAGGAGGAGCACGAGGATGACGAGGCCGAAGATGAGCGACGGCAGGTACTGGCTCTGGGCGGACGGCAGAGCTCCGCCCAGGAGTCCGGACACGTATCCGATGAGGAAGCCGCCGAGCGTCGCCGAGAGGAGCCGCGTCATACCTCCGACGACGACGCCCGCGAGCACGAGGATCGTCTCCTGCAGCGCGAACGTCGGGGTGACCGTCGGGAACTGCACGGTGAGCATCACGGCGACCACCGCGGCCAGCGCTCCCGCGATCAGCACCGACACCGTGCTGACGAGGTTCGCGCGCACGCCGAGCAGCCGCGCCGTCTGCGAGTCGATCGCGGCCGCGCGCATGTGGAGGCCGATCGACGTCCGGTTCAGCAGGGCGACGAGCAGCAGGAGGCATACCGCGGCGGTGACGATCGCGACGATCGTGATCTTCCTGATGTCGAGGCCGCCGATCTCGACGGGACGATTGAGCTGGACGAGCGACGACGCCGTCTTGCCGAGCGGGCCGAACCACAGCAGCGCGATCGACTGGAGCAGGAAGGCGACCGCGAAGGTCGCGATGAGCATGACCGCCGCCGACTGGCCGCGGAGCGGGCGGAACACCACGCGCTCCATCGCGAGTGAGAGCGCGAGCACGACGGCGAAGCAGAGCGCGATCCCCACACCGACCGGCCAGTCGCGATCCGATGCGAACGCGATCGCGAACGCGCCGGCCATGATCAGCTGCCCGTAGGCGAAGTTGACGAGGCGCATCACGCCGAAGACGAGCCCGATCCCGACGGCCATCAGCGCGAAGATCGCGCCGAGCCCGATTGCGTCGACCTGCACCTGGAGATCGACAGCGTCGCGCAGGAAGTCGGTGAGGCCGCTCGCGATCATGAGAGGTAGGCGGCGACCATGCGATCCGTGTCGGCGGCGTCTTCGGGCGTCAGCGTCAACCGCAGCTCGCCGTTGGCCAGGACATGCGTACGTGCGGCGAGCGCGACCGTTCGCTGTGCGCGCTGCTCGACGAGAAGGACGCCGAGGCCGCGCTCGGCGATCGTCCGCAGGGTCGAGAAGACAAGGTCGACGATCGTCGGCGCGAGCCCGAGAGACGGCTCGTCGAGCAGGAGTACCGACGGCTTCGCCATGAGCGCGCGCGCGATCGCGACCTGCTGCTGCTGCCCGCCCGACAGCGCCCCGGCATGGCGGTGACGGAACTCCTCACACACCGGGAAGAGCTCGAAGACCTCGGCGAGATCCTCGGCGACGCCTTCCGACGTCGCGCGGGCGGCGAGCCCGAGCCTGAGGTTCTCCTCCACGCTCAGCTCGGCGAAGAGCCGGCGGCCCTCGGGGACGAGCGCGACGCCGCTCCGCGCGATCGACTCGGGACTGCGCCCGCGGAGCGATCGATCGCCAAGGCGGATTTCACCGGCACGCGGCGGGATCAAGCCCATGATCGCGTGCAACGTCGTCGACTTGCCGGCGCCGTTCGGGCCGATGAGCCCCACGATCTCGCCCGGTTCCACCGTGAGCGAGAGCCCCCGAACGGCGGCGACACCGCCGTAGGCGACCTCGAGATCGACGAGCTCGAGCTTGCGTCACTCGACGACCGCCGACTCTCCGAGGTAGGCAGCGGCGACGTCGATGTTGCCGCGGATCTCGCTCGGCGAGCCCTCGGCCAGGGTCGTCCCCTGGTCGAGAACCTGGATGCGGTCGCAGACGTCCATGATCAGCGCCATGTTGTGATCGATGAGGAGCACGCCTGCGTCGTGGTCGTCGCGCACCGATCGCACGACCTCGGCGAACGCGGGCACCTCCGCTTCGGGAAGGCCGGCCGCGGGCTCGTCCATGAGTACGAAGCGCGGCTCCGTCGCGAGCGCGCGAGCGACCCCCAGCCTGCGCTCGTCGCCGTGTGGGAGCGAGCCTGCAGGCGACTCTGCGTAGGGCTCCAGCTGCAGCGACTCGAGCAGCGCGCCGGCGCGCCGACGAGCGTCCCGCGGCGACGCTCCCACGCCGAGCGCCGCCACCTCGACGTTCTCGCGCACGGAGAGCCCGCGGAACGAGCGGCTGTGCTGGAAGGTTCGCGAAAGCCCAGCGCGGCCACGGCGATGCGGCCGCCAGCGGGTGACATCGCGCCCTTCGAGCTCCACGGCACCCTCGTCCGGGAAGTCGAAACCGGTGAGAACGTTCACGAGCGTCGACTTCCCGGCGCCGTTCGGGCCGATGAGCCCCACGACCTCATGCCGGTGCAGCTCGAGCGTCACGCCGCGAAGCGCCTGCACGCCGTCGAAGGCGCGCGAGACGGCGGCGGCCCGGAGCGATGCTCCGGACCGCCGCTTCTGTTCAGGTTGTCTCTCCGCCAACTAGATCTTCGGGACGACCTTGGCCTTGATCGTTCCGACGACCCTCGGGGTGTTGTTCGTCACACGGATGACGCGGTACTGCCTGCCGAACACCGAATGCAAGCTGGGCGAGAAGCTCACGAGCCCAGACAGCGTCGGCACGTTCTTGAACTTCTCCATCTGTGCGGCGAGAGCGGCTCCGTTCGTGTTTCCGCCCGTCCGCTTCAGTGCGACCAGGATGCCGTCGATCGCCGCCGGCCCGGTGACGAACCCGCCGGTGCTGCCGGCCTTGGCGATCGCCGCCTTGTTCAACCTTGCCATCGCGTTGACCGCCCTGACGGGATCGTTCCCGAACGCCGAGGCATAGGTCACGTAGTAGTAGTTCGAGACCTTCGGCTCCGGCGTGTACCAGTAGTTCCCGTCGCCGGCCCACGAGTTCAGGATCGGCGTGTTGTTGCCCAGCGTCCGCAGGCCGCTGATGATCGGCACCTGGGCGCCGAACGCTGCGGCCGTCACGGTGACGATGACGTCGGCGTCCTCGCCGTTCAGCCGCGTCACCGTGCTCTGCCACGACGCGGGGTTGCCGCCGAGCGACTGGTACGTCTCCTCCGCGGCGATCTTCCCGCCGAGCTGTGTGAAGCGCGCCTTGAACGCCTGCACGACGTTGCGGAAGTAGACGATGACCGTATCGGTCGCGAGCGATGCCGTCCTCCAGCCACGCTTCCACGCGTACTCCGCCATGGCCGAGCCCTCGTCCTGCGCGACGTTGCCGTAGGAGAACGCAAGCCGTCCCTTGGCGCCGAAGCGCTTCGGGCCCATCTGGTCGGTGCCGATGCACGCCGCCACCGTGAGCTTGCCCGCGTTGATCGACGATTGCACGACGGGTGCCGCGAAGTCGACGTCGCAGGTGGTCATGATGATGTCGGCGCCCTGGCTCAGCAGCTTCGAAGCACATGCCTTCGCGATCGCGGGCTTGTTGTTCTGCGTGTTGCAGGTGATCAGCCGGAGCTTGATCGCGTTCGCCCTGTTGACCTGGGCGATGCGTGTCTTCGCGGCCGCAAGAGCCGGCCCGTCGAACGGCGCCATCGCGCCGACGCCGTCGTAGGCCCAGCCGATCGTCACGGTCTTCGCCTGCTCCGACGCGGCCGTCCCGCCGCCGACGACGGCGACCGCCGCAACCGCCACGGCCACCAGAGCCAGCGTCGCTCTCACTACCTTCGTCATGTCTGCCCTCCTGTCGGTGATACCTGCCACGATGCTTCCTTGCCTTTGACGAGTGCGTACAGCAATGCGTGCAAGGGCACGGGAACGGTTCGCTTCTCAGCTTCGCGAACGAGCGACCCCGTGATGAGCTCGATCTCGGTCTGACGACGTGCGTCGACGTCCTCGAGCATCGACGGGTAGTGCGCGGAGCCCCGTTGCGTCGCCAGGACGTTCATCTCCCACGGGTCGTCATGGAGCTCGATCCCGGCAGCGGCCGCCACGGCTTTCCCCTCGTCGACGAGCCCGCGGACGAGGTGCCCGAGCTCGCCCGGCTCCGCCTCCTGCGCGAAGTGGAAGTCGTGCGGAAGCCCCGTCAGCGCGGCGGTCGCGTTCACCGATGCGTTGAAGATCAGCTTCGACCACTGCGCAGGACGCAGATCCGGGAGCGCCTCGGCTTTCAGGCCCGAGGCGACGATGGTGTCGGCGATGTCCTGGACGACCGTGAACGGCGTGTCTTCGTACGGTCCGAGCCAGGTCTCCGTGTCGAGGATGTACTCGACGTGCGTGTCCGAGTGGCGCGTTCCGCTCATGAACGTCACTCCGGAGACGATCCGCCAGGTGCCGTGGGCACGAACGACCTCCTCTGCGCCGATGCCGTTCAGGACCGTGACGACGGCGGCGTCCGGGAAGCGTCCCTCGAGCTGCCGGACGGCCGATTCGAGGCCCGCCGCCTTGGTCGCGACGATCGCGACGTCGAACGGCGCGACCCCGTCGCGGATCGTCGGTCGCGGTCACGGCCGCCTGGTACTCGGTCTTCCCGCTCACACGAAGCCCGTGCTCGTTCAGCGCATCCGCGTGCTCGCGCCGGCGCGTGAGCACCGAGACCTCGCACACGCGAGCCAGATGACCCGCGAAGAGGCTCCCGATGACGCCCGCTCCAACGATGCAGACCCGTTCGATCACGCGGTCGCCGCCACGGCCTCGCTGCGCGCCGACGCGCCGAAGTGCGACGCCACACGCGACATGAACAGCTCCTGGTTCTTGATCGCCATCCAGTGGTCGATCCCGCCTGCGTTGCAGGTGATCGCGATCTCCCCGATGCCTGGACAGATCTCGAGCGTCTGCTCGATGCGCTCGACGATGTCCGCGGGCGTGCCGACCCAGATGTAGTCCTCCTCGATCAGCTGCTCGTACGGGATCTCGGCGAGCTGCTCCATGATCCCGGCCGTGTAGAAGCCGTAGTCCGCCTTCAGGAGCCCCTCGGTCGAGGGCTTCTCGTACTCGGTCAGCGGCGAGCAGTTGCCCTGGATGAAGCCGACGGCCCAGTCCCGCGCCTCACGGATCGCCGTGTCGCGATCCTCGTCGAGATGGCAGGCATGGATCCAGACGATGTCGGGCGTCGTCCCGTGCTCCGCGCAGCGCTCTCGGTAGAGGTCGAGCTGCTTCTCGAGCGCGACGTACGGCAGGAGCGGCGGAACGGCGACGCTCCATCCGTTCTCGGCCGCGAGCTCGTAGGTGCGATCGGACGTCCCTCCGAGAGTGACCTGAAACTTCCGCGTCGGGAACGGCACGATCTGAGAGCCCGCTACGTTGAAGTACGTCCCGTCGTGCGCGAACTGCTCCTTCGCGAGCGCCTCGAAGAGCAGGTCGACAGCTTCCTCGTAGCGTGGGCGCGCATGCTCGTCGAGCGGGACTCCCGCCTTCTCCGGAATCCAGCCGTGGCCTCGTCCGACGCCGAACTCGTACCGGCCCTCGGTGAGGATGTCCGTCACGGCGATCGCGGACGCCAGGACAGTCGGGTTGTGGTACGGGAGCGCGTGCAGCATCGTGCGGAACCGGATCTGCTTCGTGCGCTGTGCGGCGGCGGCGAAGAGCGCGGTCGGGTTGGCCGAGATCGAGAACTTGGGAAAGAAGAAGTGCTCGATCGCCGCGTACACGTCGTAGCCGAGCCGATCGGCGTTCACTATCTGCTCGAGGACCTCCCCGTACATCTGCTCCGGCGACTTCCCCGGATGGAGCTGGATCTCGGTGTACAGCCCGAACCTCATGCGCGCACCTCCCGTGACATGTCAGATACGGCGAGTATTTCACCGCCCCGCAGAGGGGTCAACGGCGCGTCACAGCTCCGCGCCTTGCCAGCGAAGATCGCGCGCGCTCACCTCGATCGCAGGCACCGCAACCGGGTCGGGTTCGCTCGCCTCGTGCACCGGTGACCAGACCCCCCACGAGCGCCGGTAATACATGAGCGGCGACTCCGGCTCGGCGGCGACGTCGCCGCTCTCCACGCGCGCGACGAGGATCACGTGGTCTCCGACCTCGAGCTCGTGGACGGTCGAGCATTCGGCCCAAGCAACCGCGTCCTCGTACAGGAGGGGCAAGCCCGAGGCCGTCGGCTGCCACGACACGTGGTCGAACTTGTCGTCCGCCTTCGAGGCGAACAGCATGCAGAGCTGACTGCAGCCCTGGCGCACGAAGTTGACGACGAAGCTCCTGCGAGCCCTCAGCGCCTCCAGGGTTCGCGATCCGAGATCGACGCAGACCAGGATGGTCGGCGGGTGGGCCGACACACTCGATACGGCGGTCGTGGTGAGACCGCGAGGGACGTCGTCCGGGCCGAGCGTCGTCACGATGGCGACTCCCGACGGGAACGACGCCATGATCTCGAAGAACGCCTGCCTCGAGATCGGCATGCTCAGCCCGGAAGCACCGCGGTGCACTCGATCTCGACCAGGAGACCCGGCACGGCGAGTCCCGTCACGCCGAGGATCGTCTGCGCGGGATGGTCCGCGCCGCCTGTGACGTCGTCGATCGCACGCGTGATCGTCTCGTACTCGGTGGGATGCACGGTGTAGATCGTGCGGCGGACGATGTCGTTCCACCCCACGCCCGCGGCCGCTATCGCCCTCTCGACGTTCTGCATCGCTGCGCGCGTCTGCTCGTAGAGGTCGCCGCCGCCCACGATCGAGAAGTCCGGTGCGAGCGCGACCTGTCCCGCGACGTGCACGACCTTCGACCCCGACGCGATCGCGATGTGGCTGAAGCCGGGCGCCGGATGCAGCTCCGGCGGATTGACGAGCTCACGATGGTGCACTGGCTGCTCCTCTCCGAGCGATCCGTTTGAACTCTGCGTCCGTCACGAGGCCTCGCTTCTTCGTCCCCGCGCGCTTGACCGCCTCGAGCAACGCAGGGAACCGCTCCTCCGGAACGTCGAGCCCGAGCTCGGCTACCTTGATCCGGATCGAGTCGATCCCGCTCTTCTTCCCGAGCACGATGCCGCGTTCGGCGCCGACAAGCCCCGACGCGTATGGCTCGATCGCAGGCGGGTCGTGGAACTGCGCGGCGACGGCCCCCGACTCGCGCGTGAAGAGATTGTCGCCCGTGACGGGCTTCCAGGGCGCGAGCGGCGTCCCGGACAGCTCCTGCACGAGCGCGCTCAGGGTGCGCGCGTGGTCCAGACGGAGTCGAGTCGGGATGCCGTAGAGCGCCTCGAGGGCGAGAGCGATCTCGACCAGATCGGCGTTGCCGGCTCGCTCGCCCATCCCGTTCACCGTGCCCTGCACCCAGGTCGCGCCCGCCTGCACGGCGGCGACGGCCGCTGCGGTCGCGAGCCCGAAGTCGTCGTGGCCGTGCCAGTGGACGGGTACCTCGTAGTCGAGCCGCTCGACGACCTCCGTCACGAGGAAGGCGGCGGCCTCCGGGGTCGCGATGCCGAGCGTGTCGACGACGACGACCTCCTGCGCCCCGGCCTGGACGGCCGTCTCGTACACCTGACGGACGAACTCGAGATCCGCACGGGTCGAGTCGACGCCGAAGAAGGCGACCCTGATGCCCTCCGCCGCGGCGAACGAGACCGCGGCCGTGATGCGCTCGAGCATCGTCGCGCGCGAGACGCCGAGCGCGGCCAGCTTCCCGTCCGAGATCGGGCTCTCGATCACCGACGCCTGAAGGCCGAGCTCGACGAGCGCCTCCACGTCCGCCCGCACCGCACGCGAGAAGCCCCAGATCTCCGCGTCGAGGCCCGCCTCGAGGATGAGCGAGATCGCCTTCGCGTCGTCGGCGGACACGCGCGGGAAGCCGGCCTCGATGCGATCGACCCCGGCGGCCGACAGTGCGCTTGCAATTTCCACTTTCTGCTCTGGCGTAAGTACGACTCCCACCGTTTGCTCGCCATCACGAAGCGTCGTGTCGTACAGCCCGACCGTGACGCGCGGCTGCGGCTCGAGCGCCTTCGCGTTCAGATCGCCGGTCCACACCTTCGAGCGGTCGAGCGTCACGCCCGGACTATCCCATCCGGAAACGACGAGAGCTTCTCGGCACCGGCATCCGTGACGAGGAAGTTGTCCTCCACGCGGAGACCGCCGCCACCCTCGATATAGCATCCTGGCTCGATTGCAAGAACCATGCCGGCGGCGACCTCGCCCCCGCCCGCCTGGTGCGCGTACGGCGGTTCGTGGGCACGCGCGCCGACGCCGTGGCAGATCGGATGCGACGGCTGGCCGGGGAAGCCCATCGCGTCGATCCCGTCGCGAACGCGACGGTCGAGCTCGGCGAGGCTCGCACCCGGCCGCGCGAACGCGATCGCGTCGGCGTAGACGGCCATGAGCCCCGCCTCGAGCTCGCGGTACTCCGGCGTCAGCTCCCCCGCGACCAGGTTTTTCGTGTGGTCGCACCAGTAGCCGTCCGCACACACCCAGATCTCGAAAAGCGTCGGCTCGCCTTCGACGACGGGCCGCGACGTCGTCGCTGTGAACGTCTTGATCCCCACGCCCGACCAGACGAGCGAGAAGCCGAGCGCGAGGTCGACCTTGGCTTCCCAGCCCGTGCCCTCGCCGTGGACGAACCCCTCCCACTCCGCGGCGATCTGCGCCTCCGTCATGCCTGGCTCGAGGATCAGCTTGCAATGCTCCATCGCCGCGGCCGCGATGTCGTTCGCGAGACGCATACGCTCGATCTCCTGCTCGGTCTTGAGCCCGCGTGCGGTTGCGAGGAGCGGCGTCGCGTCTGCGGCCTCGCCGAACGCCGTGAACCAGTCGCGCGTGAACGTGGTGGGCTCACCGACCATGCGATCCGCTGCCTGCGTGCCGAGCGAGAGCTCGAGGCCGACACGGCCGAACTCGCTCGCAGCCTCGCGCGCGAGCTCGAGCACGCGCGCGCCGGCGGGCGCGGGTCGATCGGGTCGTACCCCTTGAAGAGACGCACGTCGCTCGTCCACGCCATTCGCGCCGCGTCCTCCTCGGACGCCTCGAGGCAGATGAGCACCGGGTCGCCCTCGCGCGGAAAGACACACGCGTCGTACCCCTTCATCCCCCAGAAGTTCGTCAGGTAGAGGACGTTGTCGGGCGCGCGCACGACGAGCGCGTCGAGCTCGTGCTCGACCATGAGCGCGCGCACGCGCTCGAGCTTCGCGTCGTCGCGCGGCCAGCTCACCAGCGCACGCGGGGCGGCGCGGGCTCGCCGTGCGCCTCCTCCCACGAGATCACGGGATTCCGCAAGCACGCCGATCCGCTCGATCTCGCACTCCATGACGTCTCCTGGCTTGAGATACAGAGACGCCGCATCGGGCGAGAAACCTGCGACGCCGGAGACGGTTCCCGTCGACACCACGTCGCCGGCCGAGTACCCGAGCGCCGAGTAGTGGCTCAGGATCTCCGGGATCGTCACGCTCATCCGGCTCGAGTGCGACGTCTGGCGCACCTCGCCGTTGACGCGCAGCTCCATCGCGAGGTCGTGCGGGATCGGGGATCTCGTCCGGCGTGACGATCCACGGCCCGAGCGGGCAGAACGTGTCGATCGCCTTGCAGAAGCTGAAGACGCCGGAACGCATCTCGCGGCGTTGGATGTCGCGGGCCGTGATGTCGTTGAAGATCACGTAGCCGCCGATGTAGTCGGTCGCCTCCTCCGGCGGGAACCACGAGCCCGCGTGGCGCAGCACCACCGCCAGCTCGAGCTCGTAGTCGAGCTCCTCGGTGAGGTGCTCGGGGTAGACGACCGGCTCGTCGGGGCCGACGATCGCGTCGACGTTCTGGAAGAACACGATCCACGGCGCGATCTCGTGCGACCAGCCGACCTGCTTCGACTCCTCCTCGTGCTCGCGGAAGTTCCCGGCCGTGTGGAAGAACTTCTTCGGGACGATCGGTGCGCGAAGGTCCGTCTCGGCGAGCGGGACGCGCTCGCCGGTCGGCTCGGCGCCGCCCTCCTCGAAGAGCTCCCGCATCGACGGAACGTCGAGAACGACGATCTCCTCGCCGTCGATGAAGCCGACCCGGTCGTCGTAGTCGAACGTGACGAGCTTCACGCGAGCGCCTCGGCCCGTCGGCGCGCCGCGCGCAGGAGGACGAATCCGGATCAGCCCGCTGAACGGGCTGACGACGAGCCAGTAGCGGCCGAACTTGCGGCGCGATGCCGTGTCCGCCACATGCACGCGCGTCTCCGTCGTAAGCGAGCCGTCGCCGACCGGAAGTCGACGACTGCTTTGCACGTGTCCGGCCGCGCATAGGCGAGGAACTCCTCGGCGGTCTTCGGGCTCGCGGGGTCGCGCTCGCCGCCGAGCACACGCCAGAACTGCCCGGTCAATCCCAGAACGATGCCCTCTCCGGGCACGTCCTCGAGCACGATGCCGGGCAGCTCGCCTCCGACGAACGGCTTCGTGGAGTCGCCGTATGGCCGCCCGAGCCGGCGCAGCCACCAGCAGCGCCCGGGCGAGCGGGATGTCGGCGATCGAGACGGTCGAAACGCGTGGTCGATGGCCGGCGGCGGGAGCCTCGATCGCGAGCGAGTGCCGCTCGGAGAACTCGTATCCGGGGAGGAAGTCGTCGAGCGGTCGCACTAGTCGCTCGCTCTCGATCGCAGCCAGCGCAACGGCGTCCTCCGCGTTTCGATCCGGCGGGAACACCGGGTAGAAGACAGTGCTCGATGCGCCCGGCCTCGACGACAAGCGTGATGCGCTTGTAGAGCGTCACGCCGCCGAACTCGAAGGTCGGAAGCGCGAGCGCGTCACGCAACCTGAGCTCGGGGTCGGCGATGACCGGAAAGGGCATGTGCTCGCGACGAGCGAACTCGATCTGCTGCTCGAGCGACTGCGCGGACAGGCCCGCGACCCGGGCGCCCAACTCCCCGAGCTCTGCGGCGTGATCGCGGAAGGCGCACGACTGTGGCGTGCACCCACGAGCGCCGGGGATCGCGTCCCAGCCATCGGGACTCGGTCGACCGGGAACGCCGGTCGCCGGATAGACGTACAGCACCGCGCGCCGAGCAGCCGAGCTCCGTGAGGTCGACGCGCCCCTCCGACGAATCGAGCTCGACCGTCGGCAGCTCCAGCCCGACGAGATGATCGGCGGCGCCGTCGTCAACGGGCACGGGAAGATCGGCGGGAAGCTGGTAGAGGCTCATGCGACTCCACAGACGTTCACCGCGGCCCGAGCGTAGACCTCCGCGGTCTTCACGAGCCCGTCGATCTCGAGGTTCTCGCCCTTCACGGTGTCGAGGAGCCCGGTCGACGTCCCGTAGTTCACCGTCGCGATCCCGTAGCGCGTGAGAACCGAGGCGTCGGAGAACCAGCGCGTGACGTCCCGCGCCGGCGGCGCGCCGAACACCTCGGCGTGCGCGGCGTCGATCGCGCCGACCAGTGCATGGTCTTCGGCGATCTCGGCGCCCGGAGCCGTCACGTACACCTCACCTTCGATCCCGTGCTCGGGGAAGCGCTCGGCGAGGCCCCGCACCATCTCGAGCACCTGCGAGCGCGCGGTCGCCATCTCCTTCGTCGGCGGCACGCGCACGTCCAGGAAGAGATCCGTGCGATGCGGGCGTTCGCGAGACGCGCCAGCCGAACCCGCCCTCGACTGCGCCGACGTTCACGATCGCCTTGGCGCCGCGGTACGTGTTCGACGGATCGTCCTCCCAGCTCGGGATCCACTCGAGCACCGCATCGAGCACGTCGCGCATGCGGACGATCGAGTTCTGGTCGCGCTTTCCCTCGCTGAACGCGGTGTGGACGAAGGGGCCTTTCGTCGAGATTCGCAGCCAGAGCGAGCCGAAGTGTCCGAGCACGACCTTCGACTCGGTCGGCTCGCCGAGGATGCACATGTCGGCGACGCCTCCGTGCGAGACGAGGTAGCGCGAGCCAGCTGCGTACCCGCGGTATTCGGCGCCTTGCGCGTCGCCGTACTGCGTCTTCTCGATCTCGCCGGAGACGGCCGCGATCATGACGTCGCCGCGGAGCTGCACGCCTGCGTCGCTCAACGCGCGAAGCGCCTCCACGTAGCAGGCGAGTGCGCCCTTCATGTTCGAGATCCCGAGGCCGTACAGGCGCCCGTCCTCGACGAACGCGCTCGGCTGGAAGCCGGGGACGTGCGCGAGCCAGGGCTCGCGACCCGAGTACGACGTGTCCAGGTGCCCGTTGAACATGAGGCTCGGCCCGCCTCCCGCGCCCGGCCGCGTTCCCAGCACGTTGGCGCGGCCGTCCTCCACCTGCTGCCACTGCACCTGCAGCCCCAGGTCGAGGAACGTCTCGCGCATGAGCTCGGCCATCGCCTCCTCCGAGCCCGTGAAGCTCGGGATGCCGATCGCGCGAGTCGCCCAGTCGACGAGCCGATCCTGATCGATGCGGAGCTCAGTCACGGACGTGTGGGAGCACCTTCTCGCCGAAGAGGCGAATCTGATCGTGGCGCCGGTCGCCCCAGAGCTCGAGCATGACGTGCGTGCAGCCGGCGTCGCGGTACTCCTCGATCGCCGCGATGCAGTCTGCGGGCGTACCGGCGATGGGCTTGCACTTGTCGAGGATCGCGTCCGTCACCTTCGCCTTCGCGGCCAGCCTGCCGCCTTGCTCCATCGCTTCGGCGACCGGCCGGATCTCGTCCTGCTCGAGGTTCGCGAGGTCGAGCAGCGTGTCGGCCGAGCCCTGGATGTTCTGCACCTTGTTCGCGAGGTACATGCCTGCGATCTCACGGGCGCCGTCACGTCCGGCATCGCG
Organism: uncultured Gaiellaceae bacterium; assembly: GCA_963744285.1. Lineage (GTDB taxonomy): Bacteria > Actinomycetota > Thermoleophilia > Gaiellales > Gaiellaceae > GMQP-bins7. Next base: position 80,485 of record CAVUTA010000015.1, read on the forward strand.
ATCGGTCTCGTGGATCGACGCGACGACGGTGCAGCCGATGTCGATGTCCGCGGCCACGTTCTCACACGTGTAGCGGACGAATGCGGGAGTCGTGATCGACGGTGTAAGGCACCCGTCCGAGATCTCGCCCGCGAGCGCCTGCATCTTCGGCGCAGTCGCAGCAACGTAGACGGGCGGCACGTCGCGCGGCGTGTGCGCCTCGGCGCTCAGGCCCGGGACGTCGGCGCTCCACGTGTCGCCGTCGTACTGAGAACGGCTCGCCGCCGAGCACGCCGCGGACGATCGTCACCGCGTCGCGCATCGGGCCGAGCGTCTTCGACGTCTGCGAGCGGATGTTGTTGAGGAAGATCTTCGACGTCCCGAAGCCGAGCAGGAAGCGGCCCGGCCCGGCAGCCTCCTGCACCACTCTTGCATCCATCGCAACTTGCACCGGGTGACGCGTGAACGGCGAGATGATCCCCCAGCCGATCGTGAGCCGCTCGGTCTCGCGAGCCATGAGCGCGGAGACGACCGTCGACGAGCGTGCCTCCATCCCATGCTTACGCCACCACGGATACGCCTCCGCGAGCCAGATCGTGTCCATCCCGGCGCGATCCATGACGCGCGCCGACTCGAGCATCTCGTCGAGCGGCTCCATCGTCAGCTGCATGACGCCGACGCGAAACGGAGGCGGCACTGCAGTTCCCGTCAGGACTCGGTCGTCGAGTGCGTCGGCCCTTCCGGCTCGGCCTCGTATGCCTCGGGCGAGGCGGGGTGAATCCCTTGCTCCGCCCCGCCCGTCGAGGCGGCAGCGGAAACACGAGTCTCCAACGCTTCGAGCACCTGCGTGACCTGCTGGTTCACGATCGGCTGCAGGACGCGCTGGCCCATCGCGCCGACCGGGCCGGCGATCTTGACGTCGGCCTCCCATGCCATCGACGTCCCCGTTCCCGCCTCGGAGAGCGTGAACGACGTCTTCATGTCCATGAGCGCACCGACACCCTGGCCCTTGGCGCGCATCTCGGCGAACTCCGGCTCGCGTTCCTCGAGCTTCTCGAAGTTCATCGTCATCTTGAGGCCGCCGAGCCCGAGTGGCACCTTGACCTTCGCCGTCCAGTGCTTCTCGTCCTGGATCTCGAAGCTCTCCACGCCGGGCATGAGCTTTGCCATCTCGGACGGCTCGTTGATGACGCTCCACACCGTCTCGCGCGAGGCCGACAGCTCCTTCGTCCCCGAGACGATCACTTCGAGGTCACCGAGACGTTCGCGCGTGTGGCTTCCGGGTTCTGCAGCATCGACCACACCCTATGCGCTGGGTTGCAGCTGTCGTAGACGATGGCGCCTCCCGCCGCGCGCAGTGCGTCCTGGATCGCCGCGCAGATGCAGTGGATCCCGCCCCCGCCGCCCTCGCCCATGCCTTTCGCGCCGAGCGGGGCGACAGGCGACGGCGACTCCATCGCTCCCGTCTTGAGCGGCGGCATGTCCAGCGCGTGCGGCACGTGGTAGTCGTAGAAGTTCGCGGTGAGGAGCGTGCCGTCCTCGTCGTAGACGAACTCCTCGTGCAGCGCCGCGCCGATCGCATGCGCGGTCGCGCCGTGCACCTGGCCCTCGACGATCTGCGGGTTGATCCGGACGCCACAGTCGTCCACGGCCGCGTAGTCGACGACGTCCACCTCCCCCGTCTCGGGATCGATCTCGACGACTGCGGCGTGGATCTGCGTCGCGTAGGTGAGCGTCAGCTGGCCGGTCTTCTTCTCCGTGTCGACCATCCCGAAGTACGGCCGGCAGACGTAGCGGTGGTTCAGCGTCGGGTTGAACTCGGGCGGGAGGAACGCGTTGTTCGCGTTGATGATCGCGCCGAGCGCCATGAACGGCAGCGCAGCCTCCTCGGGCCCGTCCTTGATGCGCGCGAACCCGTCGGCGAGCTCGATCGCCTCCGGCGGCGCCTGCAGAACCGCCGCGGCGAGCTGGATCATCTCTCCGCGCACGAGCTCGGCCGCGCCCTTCACCGCGCCGAGGCCGGTGAACGCGAATTGGCTCGCGTACGTGCCGGAGAAGCCCGCGTGCGAGTTGAACCACGTGTCGTGGCCTCGCCTCACGTTCACCTGGTCGGGCGAGCAGCCGAGGATGTCGGCGACGACCTGCGCGGCGGTCGTCTCGTGGCCCTGTCCCTGCGGGACCGTGCCGAGCGTGACGACGACCTCGCCGAAGATGTCGAGCTTCACCGACGCCGCCTCGTTGTTCCCCGAGAACTGGAGATCGGGGTTGAGGAGCGTCGACTGCCCGAAGTTGTTCGTCCCCGAGTCGAGCGTCGAGCCGATCCCGAGGCCGAGGAGCTTCCCGCGCCCGGCTGCCTCTGCGCGCCTCGCCTCGATCGACCCGTGGTCGATGAGCTCGAGCGCGATGTCGAGCGCCGCCGCGTAGTCGCCGGAGTCGTAGAAGCAGCCGTTCGGCGTCTCGTACGGCATCTGCTCGGTCTTCACGTAGTTGCGCTTGCGGATCTCGACGGGATCGAGATCGAGCTCGGTCGCGACGATGTCGATGATCCGCTCGGTCAGCCAGAGGTGCTGCATCCGCGAGTAGCCGCGGTTCGGCGACACCGGCGACTTGTTCGTGCAGACCTGCGTGAAGTCGACGCGGATGTTCCGCCACCCGTACAGCCCCGGGGTGACCTGCGCCCAGATGATGCAGCCGAGCGGCTCGTAGCGCGGGAACGCGCCGCAGTCGTCGAGCGCCCTGACCTTGAACCCCGTCATCGTCCCGTCGGCCATGACGCCGACCTCGACGTCGAGGAACCAGCGCTCGTTGCCATGCGCGTTCGCGGTGTGCTGGTCGGTGCGCCACTCCGTCCACTGCACCGGCCGCCCGAGCTTGCGGGCCATGAGACACAACACGACGTACTGCGGGTGTAGGCAGATCTTGTTGCCGAAGCCGCCGCCGATGTCCTGTGTGACGAAACGGAGCTTGTCGATCCCCGTGCGCAGTGCAGGCGCCATCCAGATCGCGCCGACGCCGGGCATCTGGTGATTGCAGTGGAGCGTCCACTCGCCGGTGCCCTTGTCGTACTCGACGAGCGCTCCGGCGCACTCGAGCGGCGTCGACGAGAAGCGGTGGAAGTGGAGCTTGTCGATCTTCACGACGTGGTCGGCCTCGGCGAGCGCGGCGTCGACGTCACCCCAGTCGAAGACGCCGGACCAGACCACGTTCGAACCGGCCTCGTCGTGGAGGATCACGTCGTCCTTCAGCGACTCCGCCGCGTCGACGAGAACCGGCAGCTCGTCGTACACGACCTCGATCAGCTCGGCCGCGTCGCGCGCCAGCTCCCGCGTCGCGGCGGCGACCGCGGCGACGGGCTCGCCCATATGCCGCACGCGACCGACCGCGAGCGCGTAGTCCTTGATGTTCCCGCCCGGCTCCACGGACATCTCGAAGAACGGATCGGTGTGGATCGCGACCTCGTCGCCGGTGATGGTTCCGTAGACGCCGTCGAGCTCGAGCGCCTTCGCGACGTCGATCGAGATGATCTTCGCGTGCGCGTAGGGCGAGCGAACGAAGTGGACGTAGCCCATCCCGTGGCGGCGCACGTCGTCGAAGAAGGTGCCCTGGCCCTGGACGAGTCGCCGATCCTCCTTACGTGGAATCGACTGCCCGACGAATCCCCTTTCGAGCGTCTTCCCGGGCTCGGTGACCGTCGTCGTCATGCCGTTCCTCCGGCCGCGACCACGGCGTCGACGATGTTCACGTAGCCCGTACAGCGGCAGATATTTCCCTGGATCGCCACGCGCACCTCCTCTTCGGACGGGTGCGGGTTCTGAGCGAGGAGAGCGGTAGCGCTCATCAGCATCCCGGGCGTGCAGTAGCCGCACTGAAGTGCGTGATGCTCGTTGAACGCCTGCTGGAGTGCCGTGAGCTCGCCGTCGGCAGCGAGACCCTCGACCGTCGCGATCTTCGTCCCCTCGGACTGGACCGCGAGCATCATGCAGCTCTTCACGGCCTGGCCGTTCACGTGCACCGTGCACGCACCGCAGTTGCCCGTGTCGCAGCCGATGTGTGTCCCGGTGAGGCCGAGGTCGTCGCGGATGAAGTGGACGAGGAGCCTGCGAGTAGGCACCTCCAGCTCGATCTGCTCGCCGTTGACCTCTACCGACACGGCGCGGCTCGTCACGGGGGCGCTCACGACTTCCTCCGTTCGGCTGCCTGGAGCACGGCCCGCACCGCCGAGACCTCTGCGAGATGACGACGATAGTCGGCCGAGCCGTGGACGTCCGACGGCGGGTCGAGCGACGCGCCGAGCCCTTCTGCGGCAACGCGCACCGCCTCCTCGGAGAAGTCGCCGCTGAGCCGCTCCTCCATCGTCGTGGCGCGCACGGGAGAGGCGGCGACACACCCGATCGCGACCCGTGCGGCGTCTCCCGTGACCGTCGCCGCTGCATTGACGATGTAGGTGCCGTGCGCACCGATCGTCACGCCCGCGAAGCCGTCGCCGGCCCCGCTCGACGCCGGAACGTCGATCCGCGTCAGCAGCTCGCCCTCACCGACGGCGGTCATGTACACGCCGAGAAAGAACTCGGCGGCAGGCACCGTTCGCTCGGCCTGCCCGCGGATCGTGAACGTCGCGTCGAGCGCGACGAGCAGCACCGGAAAGTGGTTCGTCGGGTCGCTCACGCAGACGTTGCCGCCGATCGTGCCGCGGTTGCGCACCTGGACGTCGGCGATCGTGGAGGCGACCTCGGCCAGGATCGGCCGCGCGACCTCGACCTCCGAGGAGCCCATGAGCTGCGTGCACGTGACCATCGCGCCGATCTGGAGCATCCCGTCCGAGGAGAAGCCGATCGTGCGCAGCTCGTCCAGATCGGTGAGGTCGACGAGCACGTCGGGCGCAGCGGCACGCGCCTTCATGACGTTCACGAGCGTCTGCCCGCCGGCGAGCGGGCGCGCGCCGTCGTACGTCGCAAGCACCGAGATCGCCTCCTCGACCGTGGCCGGGCGTGCGTACTCGACCTCGCGCAGGAGCATGACGAGATTCAGTCACACGGTGCCGTGACATGTCAAGCGGGGTCGGTTCGCGATAGGTTCCGTGGCGGCATGGAAGCTCGACGCGACGTTCCGGACATCGGGAAAGTGTTCGACGATCACGTGGCCGCGGAGTTCGTCGACATGGACCTCGACGCGACGATGGCAACGATGACCGACGCGCCGTACGTCTACCACCTCCCGGCGATGACCGGCGGTGTCGGGGTCGAGGACGTGCGCCGATTCTACGGAGACCACTTCATCGGGAAGTGGCCGCAGGACATCGAGATCACTCCCGTGTCGCGGACCATCGGCCAGGATCAGGTCGTCGACGAGCTCGTCCTCTCGTTCACGCACGACATTGAGATGCCGCAGCTGCTGCCGGGGGTTTCACCGACGGGGAAGCACGTGCGGCTGGCGTTCTGCGTGGTCGTGGGATTCGACGACGGCAAGGTCGCGCATGAGCACATCTACTGGGATCAGGCCTCGCTCCTCGTCCAGATCGGGCTGCTCGATCCAGCCGGGCTGCCGGTGACAGGCGCCGAGCAGGCCGCGAACGTTCTCGATCCCCGGGCTCAGCCGCTCAATGAGCTCATCCGGACGCGCAGCTAGCAATCGCACCGTCTATAACGCGGCCATGCGCCGGGGTCTCCCTGCCGGCACGGTCACGTTCCTCTTCACCGACATCGAGGGGTCGACGCGACTGCTGCACGGGCTCGGGCCGGATGCGTACGCGGAGGCGCTCGCCGAGCATCGCCGACTCCTGAGGAACGCCTTCGCTGCACACGGCGGTGTCGAGGTCGACACCCAGGGCGACGCCTTCTTCGTCGCCTTCCCGACCGCGACCGGCGCGGCCGACGCCGCGTGCATGGCGCAGGACGAGCTCGGGTCCGGGCCGATCTCCGTTCGCATGGGACTGCATACGGGGATGCCGACCGTCACCGATGAGGGGTACGTCGGCGTCGACGTGCACCGCGGCGCGCGTGTCGGCGCGTTGGCGCACGGCGGCCAAATCGTCTGCTCACCCCCGACCGTGGCGCTTCTCGATGGGCACGAGCTCCGCGAGCTGGGTCTCCATCGCCTCAAGGACTTCGACAGCGCCATCCGGCTCTACCAGCTCGGGTCAGGCACCTTCCCGGCGGTTCGCACGCCTGGGAGCGTCGACCT
>CAVUTA010000016.1:0-74875 GCA_963744285.1 uncultured Gaiellaceae bacterium
GTGTGGACAAACGGGCACGAAACTGTGACAGTCCAGTGCCAGGCACGAAGTGTGCCGAAAGCGTTACGAACTGACTACGAGGGGGTAACGATCGCCCATGCCGATCGTCATGCAGTGCACCGCGCTCGGTTGCGAGACGCTGACGATGGGGCCGCTGTGCATCGAGCACGAGCAGCAGCTCGAGCGGGTGTTCGTTCGCGGACGTCCGTTCGCGCGCCCGGCGGTCGAGACGCGCCGCGCGCTGACTGCCTCGAACGCGTATGCGCCGAGCCTCAGAAGAGTGTCGGAGCGAGCGGCGGTGGCTCAACGCCTCCGGTAGCGGCGACGCCCGCCTCGTCGAGGAGCCCGCGCAGGATCGCGGCGCTCCGCGGCGCGAAGTCGTCGCGGTTGTTGTTGAACAGCGCGTAGACCTCGTCGGCCTCGCTCCGCGAGTCGGCCGAGGTCGTCGACCCACTCCGCGAGCTCCTCCTCCGCGTACATCCAGTCGAAGCGGTGCCAGGACTTCTCGGAGCGGATGTTCCACGTCTTCGCGTTGCGGCCGTGGAAGCGCACGTACGCGACGGAGTGTGTCGCCGCCGCGACGGGCGGCACGACGTTCGACGCGCGCGTGCGCGGCGCGTCGACGGACACGTATGCGAGGCCGTTGCGCTCGAGGAACGCGAAGGTGTCGGCGCGCTCGTCCTCCTCGAGCCACGAGCGGTGCCGGAACTCGACGAGCGGGACGAGCGGGTCGAGGAGGTCGCGGACGGCCTCGAGCTCCGCCTTCGCCTCGGCCGACTTCGACGAACCGCGGGTGGTACTGCAGCAGGATCCCGCGGAGCTTCCCGGACAGCTCGAGCGGCTCGAGCGACGCGCGGAACTCGGCGAACGCCGTCGGTCTGCTCCGCGGGCTCGTGGCCCGTCATCGACGCGTGCGCCTTGACGTGGAACGTGAACTCGGGCGGCGTGCGCTGCGCCCAGCGTCCGGTCACGGCCGGGTCGGGGAGGTGGTAGTACGGCGAGTCCACCTCGACGGTGTCGAACCATTCCGCGTAGTAGCCGAGCCGCGCCTTCGGAGTCGAGATGCCGCGCGGGTACCAGGTCTTGACGAGCCCCTCGTCCGCGAACGAGCACGTGCCGAGCCGGACGGTGGCGGGCATCGGAGAAGCGTAGGGGGCCGGCGCGAGCCGGCCCCCTACGAGCGCAGGCGCTACCTTCTTGCGAACGACCTTGCTCTGCACGGTGAACCCGTTCGCCGTCGGGTTGACGCACGGGACCGTGCCGATCAGCGGACGCAGCTGGTGCACACCGCGGGCCGCTGCGCCGGGTGCCGCGACCGCTCGTGCGCGGAAGAACGTCCCGATCTTGCGCCTTGAACGTGAATGCGCCGTTCGCGGCCACCCTCGCGCGTCCGACCGACTTGAGGCCGGTCGCCTTCGAGGCCGCCGAAGATCGTCACGGTCGCAGCGCCGCGCCTGACCGCCCTGCGTGACGCGACCCGGTGAGCGTCGCGCCCCGTCCCCGGAGCTCTTCGCGGCGAGGGTCACCGCACCGGGGGCGATTGCCGCCGGTGCGACGACGGCGCCGGCGACGTTCGCCGTGCCCACGCCCGGGTTGTACGGCACCCAGGAGGAGATCCAAGCGCCCTGACGCGACGCGTGCTGAACACGCCGTTGATCGTGAGCTCGGCGCTGTAGACCTTCGCGCCGAACGTCGCCCGTCCGGGCGTGCCTGCGGGCACGTCGGGAGGCGGCAGGCAGATCGCGATGAACGCCGGGCCGAGCTGCGCGGCTGCGCTGCGTGAGGAGGTACGTCGGCACCGTCAGCGTCTGTCCGGCTGCGCGTCAGCGACCATCACCCAGGTCGCGAGAGGGACCGTCGACCCGATGCACGCCGCCTGCGACGCCGCCGGAATCTGTCCCGGTGCGGCGACGACGAGCTGGCCTTCGAGCGGAAGGTCGGCTCCGGCGAGGTCGAGCGCCTTCACGATCGCGCTGCACGGGCCCGAGCACGGTCCCGGGCGCCTGGCTCGTCGTCAGCTGCGTGCCGACCGGCGCGTTGATCGCGACTCGCGCCGTCGGATCGTCGTTCGGGCTCGAGCGACGCCTTGACGACGACGCCGGTCGCCGTCCTGCGTCACCTCGAGCTTCGCCGACGTGTACGCGGCCATCGCGGCAGGTACGGCGATGAGCGCCGCGAGTGCCGCCAGGCCGGCGGCGATCGTCCAGATTCGTCTCTTCATCTGTCCTCCTCGTCGATTGGTCGAGTCTGCCAAAGCGATCTGGCGCGGTCATCCCCTCGCCTGCAGGATCCCGCTCGCCCTCACCCACTGCTTGTTGTCGTAGCGATAGAGGTACACCTGCTCCATCGGGCGGTAGTCCGTCCGCGACGTCTTCAGGCGGATCCCCGGGAGCATGAACGGATTCGCCGTCGTGTCGAGGCTCTGCGCGGCTTTCAGGAGCCCGGCGCGCGTGAGGTTCTTGCCTGCCTTGCGCAGGGTCTCGACCATCGTCCACGCGACGGTCATGCCGTACCAGTTGTAGACGTCGGTCGGCTTCCCGCTCGGGTTGTGCTTGCGCATGATCGAGCGGTAGAGCGCGACAGCGGGGTCCTTCGCCCAGATCGGGTCGTTCGGGTTCTTGACGAACGCGATCGAGAGCGCGCCCTTCGTCAGCTCCGGCGCGTTGAAGCGCGCGATGCCCATGATCGTCGGCTCGATCGAGACCGACGCGATGTAGACCTGCGGCTTCCAGCCGAGCCGGTGCGTCGCGGTGATCGCCTGGATGAAGAACTTCGGCGTGGCGAAGAGCATCAGCGTGTCGGCGCCGGATGCCTTGAGCGTGCCGATCTGGGACGTGACGTCGGCGCTCGTGAACTCGTACGACTGCTTCGCGATCACACGCGGTCCCTTCCCCGCGATCGCGCGCGTCAATCCCGTGAGCATGTCGAGCCCGAGCTCGGTGTTCTCGTAGAGCACCGCGATGCGTGCCTTCGGCCTCGACTTCAGGATCGTCCTTCCGTACACGCCCCCCTCGCCGCGGTAGCTCTGGAGGAAGCCCATCGTCCACGGATACCGCGCGAAGCTCCGTCCGATCGACTGCGAGCCGTCGCCGGCGAAGAGCTGCGGCACCTTCTGCGCGTTCAGGTAGTCGCGCACCGCGAGGTTGTTCGCCGTCCCGATCGAGTTGAAGACCGCGAGAACCTTGTCCTGCTCCACGAGCCTGCGCGTCAGCTGGACCGTCTGCGCCGGGTTGTACGCGTCGTCGTAGTAGCGGTACTCGATCTTCCGGCCGTTCACGCCGCCCTTCGCGTTGACGTAGTCGAAGTAGGCCCTGGCGCCCGGGCCGACGCTTCCGAACGCCGCGGCTTCGCCCGTGAGCGGGACGGTTCCGCCGAGAAGGACGCTCGTCGAGGTGACGCCGGGATCCGCCGCTGGGCGCGGCGCCTGCCGTCGCGACGAGCGCCAGCGCGGCGAGCGCGACGGCCGCGGCGCGCGCGGTCACTTCGTGACCGGGGTGCGCAGGCCGGGCAGCTTGAGGACCGCCGTGCCCACCCGAGCGCGAGCAGTCGGCGCCATGGGCAGATCGAGGTAGAGGAGGTTCGAGCTCGACTGGGCGGTGGACGAGGACGCGAGCGTGAGCGTGAGCCGCGAGCCCTTCGGGATGAACGTCGCCTGGCTCGAGAGCTGGATCGTGACCTTCTGCGCGCCCGGCTTGGTCGGGACCCCGCCGGCGCTCACGACGATCTCCTTGCCCGCAGGCGTGCGCGCGGTGAGCACCGCGACCAGCCGCGACCAGCCGCCGCTCGCCGCGATCGACGTCTGCACCGTGGGCGTGCCGTAGACCTCGATCGCCTGGCGCAGCGGGGCAGACGTTCGCGCGGCCTTGCCACTCCGCGCGAAGGTGGTCACGCCCGGGAACGAGACGAACGTCGGCGACACCGGCGGCGGCGTCCCTCGGACCGCGACCGGGCCGCCGAGCTTCTCCGAGCGCGACGGCGACGACCGAGCTCACGCCGCAGCCGGCGTTCGCGACGAAGCAGCCGAACCAGCGCACGCGCCTGGTTCATCAGGTAGCCCGTGTCCGCCGCCGGGAACGTCGACGGCGCGTGGCCGTGGAGCCCGACGTACAGCGTCTTCGGACCTTTCAGCCGCTGGAATGCGCGCGCGCCCTGGTCGATCCCGAAGAGGAAGTCGCGCCGGCCCTGCGCCATGAAGACGGGCGTCGTCACCGAGCCGAGCTTCGAGAGGCTCGACCGCGCGTCGGCCCACGGCTTCACCGCGGCGGCGTTCCCGGCGAACGCGGCTGCCTGCACGGCGACGAGCGACGGGTCGCGCTTCTCGGGCGGGATCGAGCCGGCGAGGCCGGCGACCAGGCCGGACTTCACGAGGCCCTGCGGCATGAGCGCGGAGTACAGATCGGTCCAGGTCTCGACGGTGAAGACGGCCGCCCACGGAACACCGGCGACGAGCGAGTTGAAGATCGCCGCCGCCGCCGTAGGAGATTCCCCAGGCGCCGATCTTCGTGTCCGAGACGTCGGGTCGCGCGGCGAGCCAGTCGCGGACGGCGCGCGTGTCGGCCACCTCGCGCGGGCCGTCGATCCCGACGAGGCCGCCCGACTCGCCGTGCCCACGCGCGTCGAACGTGAGGACGGCGAATCCCTGCCCGGTGAAGCCGTAGCCCTCGACGAGCGCGTTCATCTGCTGCCGGTTGCCCGAGAGCCCGTGGAGGAAGACGAGCGCCGGCCAGCCGCCTGCCGGAGCGGCGCCGTCGGGAACGTAGAGCGTCGCTGCGATCGAGACGCCGTCGTCCATCGCAATGGAGACGTCCTGCCTGGCTGCGGTCGAGCCGCTCGCAGTCGCCGCCGACGAGGACGAGAGCGGTTGCGAGCGCCGCGAGCCAGACCTTCACCACGACGCGGAAGGGTACCGGGCCGGGCTGGCTCCTAGAATCCTGCGGATGGATCCGCGACCCATCGGCGTCTTCGACTCGGGCATGGGCGGGCTGACCGTCCTGCACGAGTGCCTCGTCACGCTCCCGCACGAGGACTTCGTCTATCTCGGGGACGGGGCGCGGCTTCCGTACGGGCCGCGGCCACTCGACGAGATCCGCCGCTTCGCCGCCGAGATCGCCGCGTACCTGGAACGGCAGGGCGTCAAGCTCATCGTCGCCGCGTGCAACTCCGCGACGGCGGCGGCGCTGCCCGATCTCCAGCGGCAGCTGACGGTCCCCGTGATCGGCGTGCTCGCGCCGGAGGCGCACGCCGCCGTTCTCGCGACACGCAATCGCCGGATCGGGCTGCTCGCGACCGAGGCCACCGTTGCGAGCGGCCGCTACCCGGCGCTCGTGCGCTCGCTCGACGCGGGCACCGAGGTCGTCTCGGTCGCCTGCCCGCGGCTCGTCCCGCTCATCGAGGACGACGAGCTCTTCGGCGAGGAGATCACCTCGGCCGTGCGCGAGTACGCGGCCCCGCTCAAGGAGGCGGACGTCGACACCGTCATCCTCGGCTGCACGCACTACCCGCTCATCCGCCCGATCTTCCAGCGCGTGTTCGGCCGTGGCGTCACGCTCGTCTTCTCTGCGGAGGAGACAGCCCGCGAGGTCGCGGAGACGCTCGCGCGGAAGGGGATCGAGAACGAGGTCGGCCGCGAGGGCTCGTATCGCTTCCTGACCACGGGCGACCCGGAGCTGTTCCACGAGCTGGGGCGCCGCTTCCTCCAGCTCCCGATCGAGTCGGCCGAGCACGTCGAGGTCGCCGCGCTCGAGAGCGTCGCATGAGGCACGACGGGCGGCGCGCGGACGAGCTTCGCGCGCTCGACATCGAGCCGGACTACCTCGAGCAGCCGCACGGCTCGCGTCCTCTACGCGCAGGGGAAGACGATCGTCCTCTGCACGGCGACGGTGGAGGAGGAGGTGCCGCGCTGGCTCCGCAAGAGCGGCCGCGGCTGGATGACGGCGGAGTACGCGATGCTTCCCGCGTCGACGGGCGAGCGAACCCAGCGCGCCGTCTCGCGCGGGCGGCCGGACGGGCGGACGGTGGAGATCCAGCGGCTGATCGGCCGCGCGCTGCGCTCCGTCTGCGACTTCGAGGCGCTCGGCGAGCGGACGCTGTGGCTCGACTGCGACGTGCTGCAGGCCGACGGTGGCACGCGCTGCGCGTCCATCACGGGCGCGTGGATCGCCGCCCGCCGCGCGCTCGACCGCTTCGGGCTCTCGAAGGCGCTGCCGGGCACGATCGCCGCCGTCTCCGTCGGCATCGTCGACGGCGAGGCCGTGCTCGACCTCGACTACGAGGAGGACTCGAGCGCCGAGACGGACATGAACGTCGTCATGACCGGCGACGGGAGGCTCGTCGAGGTGCAGGCGACCGCCGAGCGCGATCCCTTCTCGCGCGAGCTGCTCGACGCGCTGCTCGATCTCGCGGCGGGCGGGATCGAGGAGCTCGCGGCCGCGCAGGCGCACGCTGCCGCGACGCCTCCTGCGTGAAGCTGCTTCTCGCCTCCCACAACGAGAACAAGCTCCGCGAGCTTCAGCACCGCGCTCCCGGCGTGGGAGATCGCGCTCCTGGAGCTGCCCGACGAGCCGGTCGAGGACGGCGCGACGTTCCTCGACAACGCGCGGATCAAGGCCCGACACGGCCGGACGCTTGCTCCCGCCGACGCGTGGGTCGCGGGCGAGGACTCCGGGATCGAGGTCGCCGCGCTGGGTGGACGGCCCGGCGTGCACTCGGCCCGGTGGGCAGACGACGGCGTCGCGCAGCTTCTCCTCGAGCTCGACGGGCAGGCGGATCGCCGCGCGCGCTACGTGTGCGAGCTCGTCGTGCTCGCTCCCGACGGCGCGGAGATACACGCGACAGGAACGCTCGACGGGCGAGATCGCCGACGCGCCGGCGAGGCAGCGAGGGCTTCGGCTACGACCCGATCTTCGTTCCGGACGGCGAGACGCGCACCGTGGCCGAGCTCGGCAACGCCTGGAAGGCGGAGCACTCGCACCGCGCGCAGGCCGCTCGCGCCCTCGCACGGGCGCCTCGCGAATCGGTAGGTTCGGCCGATGGATGCGGCGCAGGCGCTCGGGGAGCTGATGGAGCTCTCGTCCCAGATCACCGCGGCTGTCGTCCTCGGCGAGGATGGCGCCGTGCTCGCCTCGTCGTCCGTGGACTCGGCGAGGACGGAGGCGCTCGGCGCGGCGATCCAGGAGCTCGTGGCGGCCGCGGCCGATCTCGGCGCCGAGGGACGCGATGTGACCCGCGTCGAGGTCGAGCTCGACGGCGGAGCGTTCTTCGTCGTGCGCGAGGGCGGCCACACCGTCGGCGCGACGACGGGGCCCGATCCGACGTCCGGTCTCGTCGTCTACGACCTCAGAACGTGCGCGCAGGCGATCGCGCCGCCGGAGCCGAAGAAGCGACGAGCGCGCAAGCCGAAGGAGGAGGCGGAGTGAGGAAGCTCGTCCGCCTCGCCGTTCTCGTCGGTCTCGCGGTCTGGGCCTGGCGGACGTTCTTCGGTTCGTCCGGCCCTCAGGAGCGCGCCGGCATCTCGTACGCGGACGGCTCTGCCGTCGTCCTCGAGCCCGGCTCGCCGGGCTTCGAGCGCCTCGCGTCGATCGCCCGCACCGCGCTTCGGCCGTGACGCACGACGAGCTGGGCGCGCTCCTCGTCGAGCGGGCGCTGCTCGAAGGGGACTTCGTCCTGCGGTCGGGACGCCGCTCGTCGTGGTACCTCGACAAGTACCGCTTCGAGACCGAGCCCGCGATCCTGCGCGCGCTGGGTGACGCCCTCGCGGAGGCCGTCCGGGAATGCGAGCCCGATGCCGTCCGGCTCGCCGGACCGGCACTCGGGGCCGTCGCGTTGGCAGCTTCGGCAGCGATGGCGTCCGGCCTGCCGTTCATCATCGTGCGCGGTGAAACCAAGGAATACGGCACGGCAAAACGGATCGAGGGCCCTTTCGAGCCGGGCGAGCTGGTGTGCCTCCTCGAGGACGTCGTCACCTCCGGCGGCGCGCTCGCGGAGGCAGTGTCGGCTGTCCGGGACGAGGGGCTCGTCGTCCGCAATGCCGTCTGTGTCGTCGACCGGGAGGAGGGCGGCTCGGACGCTCTCGCCCGCCTCGGGGTGCGCCTCCGGCCGCTGTTTCGCGCGAGCGAGCTGCTGGAGATGCGAAAAATCCCCGGAAAGCGGCATGGTTGAGCCAAAACCGAGAGGATGTTAGTGTCCTCCGGTTCCGTGAACTCGAATTCCACGTCAGGAGGAGAACAGTGACCAAGCAGGATTTCGTGGACGCCGTAGCCGATCGGGCCGGCATGTCCAAGCGTGAGGCTGGCGCTGCGGTCGACGCCATGCTGGACACAGTCACGCATGCGTTGAAGAACGGTGACTCGATTACGTTCACCGGCTTCGGCAAGTTCTCGACCTCGGCGCGCGCGGCGCGCATGGGCGTCAACCCGCGGACGGGCGAGAAGGTGCACATCGCCGCGACGACCGTCCCGAAGTTCCAGGCAGGAAGCGCGCTCAAGGCGGCAGTCAAGGGCGGCGCGAGCGCATAGCGCCTGAGCGACTCCGAACGGAGGATTACGAAGGGCCGCCCGAGCAAGCACGAGGCGGCCTTTCGTTTGGCGCTTGAACACGAACATACGTTCGACTACGGTAGAGCGCGATGCAGCTGTCGTTCGATGCCGCCGACCGGCTCGTCGAGCTGATCCACGCGCGCCGGGGCGCGGTCGCGTCGGAGGAGGCGGCACGCGTGCTGTTCGCGCTCGAGCGCGCGCCGGCGAGCCTCGCCCACTCCCTGCTCGCCGACGTCGTCGACGGTGACGCCCGCCTGACGTGGCTCGGCGCTCGCGTCGGGCCTCGCGGACGGCGCGCAGCCCGACACGCTGATCGAGGACGCCGAGCTCGTCGTCTTCGACCTCGAGACGACCGGGCTCTCGGCCTCGCGCGATCGCATGTGCGAGATCGGCGCGGTGCGCGTGAAGGCGCTCGAGATCGCCGAGACGTTCGAGACGCTGGTCGACCCCGGAGTCGCGCTGCCGCAGACGATCGCCCGGCTGACCGGCCTGCGCGACGCCGAGCTGCGCGGCGCGCCTCGTCAGGAGCTCGCCGTTCGTCGCTTCCTCGCGTTCGCCGAGTGACGCACCGCTCGCCGCGCACAACGCCCGCTTCGACGTGGGCTTCCTCGACCACGCCGTCCAGCGGCTCACCGGCCGGCGCGTCGCCGCGGCCGTCGTCGACACCGTCTGGCTCGCGCGGCGGCTCCTGCACCGGCGAAGCGAGCGCTTCTCGCTCGCGCAGCTCGCGCACTTCTTCGGCACGTCGGCCGATCCGTGCCATCGCGCGCTCCCGGACGCGCTCGCCACGGCAGAGATCCTGATCGCGCTCCTCGGCCTCGCGCAGGAGCGCGGGGCGCGGACGCTCGCAGAGGTGATCGAGCTCGCCGCGCCCAGGGCACGCCGCCTCCACGGGAGGCGAGCGCTCGTCGCCGGCGCGCCGACGACGCCGGGCGTCTACCTCTTCCGCGATCGGAACGACACCGTCCTGTACGTCGGGAAGGCGCGCGATCTGCGCGCGAGGCTCCGCTCGTACTTCGCGGGCGATCGCCAGCGGCCGGCGGTCGAGGCTGCGCTCGGCGCGCTCGAGCGGGTCGAGTGGCGCGAGCTCGGGTCGGAGCTCGAGGCCTCGCTCGAGGAGCTTCGCCTGATCCGCGAGCTCCGTCCGCCCGCGAATGCGCGCGGCGCTCGTCCGCAGTCGTACCTCCGGCGGCGGGGAGAGCGCTGGGTGGTCGTCGCCGAGCCGACCTGCTTCGGGCCGATCGCGAGCAAGCGCCGCGCGCAGCTGGCGGCACGCGCGCTGGGCGACTTCGAAGGCGACGACCTCGCCGATGCCCTCGCGCCGCTTCGCGCGAAGCTCCGTCGCCTCGCACGCGACCTGCGCTTCGAGGACGCCGCGCGGCTGCGAGATCGCGTCGCGGCGCTCGAGGAGGTCGCCGCGCGGGTTCAGGAGCTCGAACGCATGCGGGCGGCGGAGCTGTGCGTGCTCGCGCCCGCCCGCGAGCCGAGCTTCTGGCGCGCGTTCGTCGTCGCGCGCGGCAGGGTCGCTGCCCGAACCATCCCGCGAGGCGCGGCAGGGCGGCTCGAGCTGGAGACCGCGCTCGCGACGGCGTCGAGCGTGGAGCCGTCGCTCGCGCCGGAGGACGCCGCCGACCTCCTCGTCATGTCCGGGGTTCTCCGCAAGCCGCCGCCCGAGGTTCGGGTGGTCGGACTGCGGCTCGCCGAGATCCTCGCCGCGTAGCCTGTGGGACGTGGCCGATGTCGTCACCTTCGCCGACCGGCTCGGAGAGGCAGTCGCGCGGAAACGGAGCCAGCTCGTCGTCGGCCTCGACCCGCGGCTCGACCTGCTGCCGATGGAGCTGCGCGGGGAGGCTGTGCTCGGACGGGCGGCCGCGGCGTCGTCGGTCGCGCGCTTCTGCAAGGGCATCGTCGACGCGGTCGGGCCCTACGTCGTCGCCGTGAAGCCGCAGTCCGCGTTCTTCGAGGCGCTCGGCTCCGACGGCTTCCGCGCGCTCGAGGAGGTCTGCGCGTACGCGCGTGCCGCCGGTCTCCTCGTCGTGCTCGACGCGAAGCGCGGAGACATCGGCTCGACGTCCCGCGCGTACGCCGCGGCGTACCTCGAGCCGCGCGACGACGGCCCGCCGCTCGCGGACGCGATGACGGCCAGCCCCTACCTCGGGCTCGACTCGGTCGAGCCCTTCCTCGCCGCCTGTCGTCGCCATGGCTCCGGCGTCTTCTTCCTCGTCCGCACGTCGAACGCGGGTGCGGCCGACGTCCAGGATCTCGCGCTCTCGGACGGGCGCCCGCTGTGGAACCACGTCGCCGAGCTCGTGCGCGAGTGGGGCGAGCCGCTCCTCGGCGAGAACGGGTTGTCGAGCGTGGGCGCGGTCGTGGGTGCGACGCACCCGCGCGCCGTTTCCGAGGCGCGGCGACTTCTCCCGCAGTCGCCGATCCTGCTCCCCGGCGTCGGCGCGCAGGGCGCGACGCCTGCCGACGTCGCCCGTGCGTTCTCCGCAGGGCAGGCGAGCGCGCTCGTGACGGCGTCCCGTTCGGTCATCTACGCGTACCGCGACTCCGAGGCCGACTGGCGCGCCGCGGCCGGCGCGGAGGCGGAGCGGCTCGCGACGCAGGTGTGGGCGGCGGCGGGGTGGTGACGCCCTATAGTTCGCCGCCGGTGATGCGCAGAGCCCTGCTCGCCGTCGTCTCGCTCCTCGCCCTCGCGGCGTCCGTCCAGGCATCGAGTGCCGGCGCTCAGACTGCCGAGCCGCAGATCGCGGCCGCGTCGTGGTACCTCGTCGGCGACGACGGCTCCGTGCTCGCGCGCAGCGACGCCGGCCGCGAGCGCGCGATCGCGAGCATCACGAAGCTCATGACGGCCGTCGTCGTGCTCGAGAGCGCGCAGCTCACGGACGTCGTGCGCGTGAGCCCACGCGCCGCGAGCGATCGGCGAGTCGACCGTGTACCTCCGTGCGGGGGAGGAGCTGACGGTCGCGGATCTGCTGCGCGCGACGCTCATCCCGAGCGCGAACGACGCCGCGGAGGCGCTCGCGCTTCACGTCGGCCGCGGTTCTGCCGATCGTTTCGTCCAGCTCATGAATGTCAAAGCCGAGGAGCTCGGTCTCACCGATACGCACTTCGAGAACCCGCACGGGCTCGACGAGCCGGGCCACGTCTCGAGCGCGCGCGACGCGACGACGCTCGTGCGCTACGCGCTCGGAGTCCCGTTCGTCCGCGACGCACTGTCTCGCTCGACCGTTGCGCTGCCGGGAGGCAGGTCCTTCCCGACGACCGACGATCTGCTCGACGAGTGGGCGCCACTCGTCGGAGGGAAGACCGGGCACACGCGCGACGCCGGCTGGTCGCAGGCGGCCGCCGCCGAGAGACGCGGCGTCACGGTGTACGGCACCGTCCTCGGAAGCGACTCGCGCGGCGCGCGCAACGAGGCGCTCCGCGAGCTTCTCGCATACGGCCTCGACCAGTATCGGCGCGTGCAGGTGATCGACCACGGTCGCGTGTATGCGGAGGCAACGACGGGGTACGGACAGCCCGCCGTCCAGCTCGTCGCGCCGCGCTCGATCGTGGGGGCGCTGCGGAACGGGAAGCCGCTCGTCGAGCGCGTCGATCGCTCCGACGACGCTCGCGCTTCCCGTGGCGAAGGGAGAACGCCTCGGCCGGGTGGAGGTCTACGACGGCAACCGGCTGGTCGCGGCGTCCAATCTCGTTGCCGCGGAGTCGGTCGCCGAGGCAGGTTTCTTCGCGAAGGCGACGTGGTACGCGTCCGAGACCGCACGCAACCTCTGGGGGATGATCACGTGATCGTCACGGTGACGACGAATGCCGCGCTCGACCGGACGCTGACGGTGCCCGTGTTCCAGATCGGCTTCCGACACCGCTCGAGCGAGGTGCTCACCCTCGCGGGCGGCAAGGGCATCAACGTCGCCCGCGCGCTGAAGATCCTCGACGTGCCGGTGGTCGCCACCGGGCTCGCGGGCGGCCGCACGGGGACGCGCATCATCGAGGAGCTCACCTCCGAGGCGATCCTCAACGACTTCGTCCGGATCGCCGCCGAGTCGCGGACGTCGACGGCGGTCGTCGATCCGACGGCGGGCACTCACACGGAGATCAACGAGTGGGGCCCCGAGGTCGGCGCGGTCGAGCTCGAGACGCTCGTCGAGAAGCTCCACTACCTCTCGCGCGGCGCCGACTTCGTCGTCCTGTCGGGGTCGCTTCCGCGCAAGGTCGCGACGACGTTCTACGCCGACGCGGTTCGCGACCTCTCGCGGCGCGACGTCCGCGTCGTCCTCGACTCGGAGGGCGAGCCGCTCCGCCTCGCCGTCGAGGCCGGCCCGTTTCTCGTCTCGCCGAATCAGCGCGAGGCCGAGCAGCTCGTCGGCCAGGAGCTCGAGGACGACGACGACTTCCTCATGGCGCTCGACGCGATCGCCGAGATGGGTGCGCGCAACGTCCTCATCACGCTCGAGAACGGGTGCTTCGCGCTCATGCGCGTCGGCCGGAAGACGCAGGCGGATCCGCGCGTTCGCACCACATGTGGATCCGGTGTCCGGCGTCGGGTCGGGAGACGTCCTGCTCGCGCAGTTCCTCGCTGCGCTCGGTGACGAGCGTGCGCCGGACGACTCGATCCGCGCCGCGGTCGCCGCCGGCTCTGCGTCGGTGCGCGAGGTCGGCGCCGGTCGCTTCGATCCGGCGTACGCGGCGACGCTCGCGGCGGACATCGAGCTCGCCGAGCTCCACCCGGTTCGCTCGTAGACTCCGCGCGTGGCGGCATGCCCGAGCTGTGGGCGCGAGAACGCGGACGACGCGAGGTTCTGCAGCTCGTGCGGGACGGCGCTCGCCTCGGCGGAGCCTTCGCGCGAGCAGCGCAAGGTCGTCACCGTTCTCTTCTGCGACCTCGTCGGCTCGACCGCGCTCGGCGAGTCGACCGATCCCGAGGCGCTGCGCGCGCGCATGCGCCGCTACTTCGAGGATCTCCGCGTCATCCTCGAGCGCCACGGCGGCACCGTCGAGAAGTTCGTCGGCGACGCGGTCATGGCCGTCTTCGGCATCCCGGTCTCGCACGAGGACGATGCGCTGCGCGCCGTTCGTGCCGCGGCGGAGATGCGCGCACGATCGCGGAGCACGGCCTCGAGGCGCGCATCGGCGTCAACACGGGCGAGGTCGTGGTCGGCGGCGAGGGCGAGACGCTCGTCACCGGCGACGCCGTCAACGTCGCCGCGCGGCTCGAGCAGGCGGCTGACAGTGGCGAGATCGCTCATCGGCGACGCGACGAGACGCCTCGTGCGCGACGCCGTGCGGGTCGAGGCGGTCGAGCCACTCGCGCTGAAGGGGAAGTCGGAGCCCGTCGAGGCGTTCCGGCTCCTCGAGGTCCTCGGTGACGACGCGCATGCTCGCCGTCTCGAGACACCGCTCGTCGGACGCGAGCGGGAGCGCCAGCGCCTCTGGCGCGACTACGAGGATGCGGTCGCGGACAGCACGTGCCGCCTGTTCACGCTGCTCGGCCGGCCGGGATCGGGAAGTCGCGCCTCGTCGCCGACTTCCTCGAGCGCGTCGGCGACTCGGCGGACGTCCTGCGCGGCCGCTGCCTCTCCTACGGCGAGGGGATCACGTACTGGCCACTCGTCGAGATCCTGTTCCCGATCGGGGTCGAGCCGGAGGCCATCGTCGCCACGACACCGCCGGAGACGCGCTCGCGTTCCGCCGGCTCCTCGAGGAGCGGGCCTCCGAGCGCCCGCAGGTCGTCGTCATCGACGACCTGCAGTGGGCCGAGCCCGTCTTCGTCGATCTCGTCGAGCACATCGCCGACCTCTCACGCGACGCGCCGATCTTCCTCCTCTGCGTCGCGCGCACCGAGCTCCTCGAGTCGCGACCCGACTGGGGCGGAGGCAAGCTCAACGCGACGTCGCTCCTGCTCGAGCCGCTCGCGGAGCGCGAGTGCGAGGAGCTGATCGACACGCTGCTGGGCAAGATCTCGCTCGACCTGGACATGCGCGAGCGGATCACGGCTGCATCGGCCGGCAACCCGCTGTACGTCGAGGAGATGCTCGCGATGGTCCGCGAGACGGGGTGGCGAGGAGATCGCCGTCCCGCCGACGATCCAGGCGCTCCTGCAGGCGCGCATCGACTCGCTCGACGAGCGACGTCCGCGTCGTGATGGAGCGCGCCGCGATCGAGGGCGAGGTCTTCCATCGCGGCGCCGTCGCGGCGCTCGTTCCGGAGGCGACACGGCGACGTCGGACGCGCAGCTCGCGACGCTCGTCCGCAAGGAGCTCATCCGGACCGAGCGTCGCTCGGCCCGCGGACGAGGACGCGTATCGCTTCCGGCACCTCCTCATCCGCGACGCGGCGTACGAGTCGCTGCCGAAGGCGACCCGCGCGGAGCTCCACGAGCGCTTCGCGCGACTGGCTCGAGCAGGCTGATGTCGAGACGGCGTTCGAGCGCGACGAGATCGTCGGCTACCACCTCGAGCAGGCGCTCGTCCTGCGCCACGAGCTCGGGTACGCGACGATCCGGAGCTGGCGGGACGGGCGGCGAGCACGCCTCTTCATCGCGGGCCAGAATGCCCTCGGCCGCGCGGATCTCCCAGCCGCGAACGAGCCTCCTCCAACGTGCAGTCGACCTCGGCGGGGACGGCACCGACGGGACGCACGTCAAGGCGATGCTCGCGCTCGGACAGGTTCTCGTCCGGCGCGGCGAGCTGGAACGGGCCAACGACCTCCTGGCGTCTGTCGATCGAGGCTGCAAGGGCCGCCGGCGACGAGGGTGTCCTCGCCCGGGCGCGCCTCGGATACAACTCGCTCCAGACGCGAGTCGACTCGGACGCGATCCGTCGAGGCCGAGCTCGAGGAGGCCATGGAGATCGCCGCGTCGCTCGAGGGCTCGCAGGAGCTCGCGGCACTCGTGACGGTGCACCGGGAGATCGGCACGTGCAAGTTCATGCTCGGTCGTGCGGGCGAGGGAGAGGACGACCTCGAGCGCGCGTTCGACATCGCGCTCGACAACTGGCGACGACGCGCTGCTGCGCGACACGATGGCAGCTCGCCTTCGCCCGGCCGGCTGGGGGCCGATGCCCGCCCTGCAGGGCGTCGCTCTCGTGCGAGGAGCTCCTCGCGGCGCGACTATGCGAACGCGTTGCTCAGGGCCCAGGCTCTCCACGATCCTCGCGCTCTTGCGGGCGATGCGCGGTGACGTTCGAGCCGTCTCGTCGCGCTGCGGAGGACGCGTGGAACCTGATCGAGGAGTTCGACCTGAGCGCTCGCTGAAAGGCATCTACTCGCTGCGACGTCGGGTGCGCTGAGCTGATTGCCGGCGATCTCGACCGGGCCGAGTTCGTTCTGCAACGCGGGCACGACGCGCTCGCTGGAGATGGGCGACGTGGGCGTGCGATCCACGGTCGACGGCGTCCTGAGCGACGTCCTGTTCCTCCAGGGGCGGCACGACGAGGCGCTCGAGCTGGCCGAGGAGAGTCGCGCGATCGCCGCTCCCGACGACCTCGACGCCCAGCCACGGTGGCGCGCGGCGCGCGCTCGCGTCCTCGCGAGCCGCGGCACGATCGACGAGGCGCTCGAGCTGCTCGGCGAAGCGGTCGAGCTCGTCGCGCAGATCGACTTCCTCGAGCTGAAGGGCTACGTGTACGACGTACTCGGGGAGGCGCTCGTACTGCGTCGGCCGCCAGGAGGACGCCGCTGCTGCCGTGCAGCAGGCCGTCGTCTTCTACGAGCGGAAGGGCAACGTCGTGTCCGCGGGCGCGCTCGAGCTCCGTCGCTGGACGGTCTTCGGGCTACAGGGCCGCCCTCGTAGACTCCGCGCGTGCCCGCCTGCCCGAGCTGCGGGCGCGAGAACGCGGACGATGCGCGCTTCTGCAGCGCGTGCGGAGCTGCACTCGCGGCGGCTGAGCCCGCGCGCGAGCAGCGCAAGGTCGTCACCGTCCTCTTCTGCGACCTCGTCGGCTCGACCGCGCTCGGCGAGTCGACCGATCCCGAGGCGCTGCGTGCGCGCATGCGCCGCTACTTCGAGGATCTTCGCGTCATCCTCGAGCGCCACGGCGGCACGGTCGAGAAGTTCGTCGGAGACGCGGTCATGGCCGTCTTCGGGATCCCGGTCTCGCACGAGGACGATGCGCTCCGTGCGGTTCGTGCCGCAGCGGAGATGCAGGCGGCGATCGCGGAGCACGGTCTCGAGGCGCGCATCGGCATCAACACGGGCGAGGTCGTGGTCGGCGGTGAGTCGGAGACGCTCGTCACCGGCGACGCCGTCAACGTCGCCGCGCGGCTCGAGCAGGCGGCCGTGGCGGGCGAGACGCTCATCGGAGCCGAGACGCGAGCGCTCGTGCGCGACGCCGTTCGGGTCGAGCCCGTCGAGCCACTGACGCTGAAGGGGAAGTCGGCGCCCGTGGAAGCGTTCCGGCTCCTCGAGGTGCTCACCGACGCAGCGCCGCTGGCACGGCACCCGGAGACGCCCCTCGTCGGGCGCGAGCGCGAGCGCCAGCGCCTCTGGCGGGACTACGAGGACGCCGTCGCCGACAGCACGTGCCGGCTCTTCACGCTTCTCGGCCCCGCTGGCATAGGGAAGTCGCGGCTCGTGGCTGACTTCCTCGAGCGCGTCGGCGACTCGGCCGACGTGCTGCGCGGCCGCTGCCTCTCGTACGGCGAGGGGATCACGTACTGGCCACTCGTCGAGATCCTGATCGCGGCCGGCGTGGAGCCGGACTCGGTGATCGGCACGTCGCCGCCCGAGACGCAGCTCGCCTTCCGACGGCTGCTCGAGGCCCGCGCCGCCGAGCGGCCGCAGGTCGTCGTGATCGACGACCTGCAGTGGGCGGAGCCCGTCTTCATCGACCTCGTCGAGCACGTCGCGGACTTCTCGCGCGACGCGCCGATCTTCCTGCTCTGCGTCGCGCGCACCGAGCTTCTCGACGTACGCCCTGGCTGGGGAGGCGGGAAGATGAAGACCTCGCCCTCCTCCTCGAGCCGCTCGGGACAGCCGAGTGCGAGGAGCTGATGGAGCGTCTGGTCACCGATGCCCCGCTCGATGCCGAGTTGCGGGAGCGGATCACCAGCTGCGTCGGCCGGCAACCCGCTGTTCGTCGAGGAGATGCTCGCGATGGTGCGCGAGCACGGCGACGGCGAGATCGCGGTGCCGCCGACGATCCATGCGCTCCTGCAGGCGCGAATCGACTCCCTCGAGGGCGACGTCCGGGTCGTCATGGAGCGAGGCTCGGTCGAGGGCGAGGTATTCCATCGTGGCGCCGTTGCCGAGCTCTCGCCGGATCTCGTGCGGCCCGCGGTCGAGTCGCACCTCGCGACCCTCGTTCGGAAGGAGCTGATCCGCTCGACCTCGACGATGTTCCCCGCCGACGAAGGATTCCGCTTCCGCCATCTCCTCATCCGCGACGCTGCGTACGAGTCGCTCCCGAAGGCGACACGGGCGGAGCTGCACGAGCGTTTCGCAGTTGGCTCTCGACGCATGACCTCGTCGAGGGTGACGAGATCGTCGGGTACCACTTCGAGCAGGCCCATCGCTATCGAGCCGAGCTCGATCCTGGGGATCCGGCGCTCTCTCGCCTGGCGGCGCTCGTATCGGACCATCTCGCTGCTGCGGGGCGCGGAGCCATGGACCGCGGCGACTTCAACGCGGGGCGCTCCTTGATCCGGCGAGCGACTGCAATTCTCCCCGAAGACGATCCCAAACGCGCGGCGCTTGCGCCTGATCTGGCCCTCGCTCTCTGGGAGTCCGAGGACCTTGCCGAGGCTCAACGGGCACTCGCACATGCCCGCATCACCGGAGATCCAGTGCGCGGCAGCGATCGCCAGCATCGTCGAGATCTCGATCGACTTCATGAGCGCGGGCTCGCTATCGCGCGACGAACGCATCGCACAGCGGGAGGAGGCCCGCAAGGTCCTCGAGGCCGCCGACCACGACGAAGGGCTTGGCGTACTACTGGTGGGACCTTGGCGGCGAGAAGTGGGTCAGCCTGCGCGCCGCCGAGACCGTCGCGGCATGTGAGCAGGGGCTCTGGCACTTCCGGCGTGCCGGTTTGCACCGCCGCACCGACGACCTCGTGTGGTGGATCCGCTCGGCCTACGTTTTCGGGCCTACCCCGGTGCCCCAGGCGATCGAGCGCGTGCGCGCGCTCCAGCGTGAGGCGGGAGGCTCGATGACGCTCCAGGCAGGCGCGGCCACGACGCTCGGGCGTCTGCTCGCGATGCAAGGTGACTTCGAGCAGGCGCGGGAGCTGCTCGCATTCGGCCAGGACTTCTACCGCTCCGCTGGGATGGCTGTCAGCGCTGCGGGCGTAACGCTCCACGGGGCATGGATCGAGCATCATGCGGGCGATCCTGCGGCTGAGGAGGAGCACCTTCGGCGGGGCGTCGCGGAGCTTCGCGCCCTCGGTAATCAGGCGTTCTTCTCCACCGTGGCCGTCCGCCTCGCTCACGTCCTGTACCTGCAGGGTCGCTTTGACGAAGCCAGAGACATGTGCACCGTCGTCCGCGAGGCAAGCCCCGCCGACGACCTCATCAACTTCGTCTTCGCCGACGCGATCGAAGGCTGCCTCCTGTCACAGGAGGGTCGGCACGAGGAGGCCGAAGCGTCCATCAGACGGGCCGTCGACGCTGTCGAGACGACCGACTTCTTCTTCGCGCGGGCCGACGTGCGGCTCCTCCACGCCGAGACGCTGTCCGCTGCGGATGAGGCAGAGACGGCGTCGCGTGCGGCAGCGTTCGCCCTCGGGCTCTTCGACGAGAAGGGCGACATCACGGGCGCTGCTCGTGCTCGGGAGCGCCTCGATGCGCTCGGCATCGAGGTCGCCTGATCGTCGTCGGCGCACGCTGCTAACGTCGTCTGATGGAGACCGAGTTCCGCCAGGAGGAGATCGAGCGACTCATCGCGCTCGAGCGGAAGTTCGGCAAGGAAGGGCTCACGTTCGACGACGTACTGCTGCTTCCGGCCGAGTCGCACGTCCTCCCGAACGACGTCTCGACGATCACGCGGCTGACGCCGTCGATCTCGCTGAACATCCCGCTCATCTCGGCGGCGATGGACACCGTCACCGAGGCGCGCCTCGCGATCGCGCTCGCGCGCGAGGGCGGGCTCGGGATCGTCCACCGCAACCTCTCGATCGCCGACCAGGTCGCCGAGGTGGACAAGGTGAAGCGTTCCGAGTCGGGGATGATCGTCGAGCCCGTGACGCTTCGGGCGACGGACCTCGTAGCCGACGCGCTGGAGCTCATGGAGCGCTACCGGATCTCCGGCGTTCCGATCATCGACGACGACGGCGTCCTCGTCGGCATCCTCACGAACCGCGACCTCCGCTTCGAGACCGACACGTCGCAGCCCGTCTCGGCGTTGATGACGAGCCGGAATCTCGTCACCGCTCCGGTCGGCACGACGCTCGAGGAGGCCGAGGCGATCCTCCACCGCAACAAGATCGAGAAGCTGCCGGTCGTCGATCACGAAGGACGCCTCACCGGGCTCATCACGGTCAAGGACATCTCGAAGCGGATCAAGTACCCGGATGCGACGAAGGACTCGCAAGGCCGCCTCAGAGTCGGCGCGGCGGTCGGCGTCGGGCCCGACGCGCTGGAGCGCGCAGCCGCGCTCGTCGACGCGGAGGTGGACGTGCTCGTCGTGGACACGGCTCACGGTCACTCGCACGGCGTGCTCGACGTCGTCCGCAAGCTCAGGGCGGCGCACGACATCGAGCTGATCGCGGGGAACATCTCGACCGGCGACGGAGCGCTCGCGCTTGCCGATGCCGGGGCGGATGCGGTGAAGGTGGGTCAGGGCCCGGGGAGCATCTGTACCACCCGTGTCGTCGCAGGCGTCGGCGTGCCGCAGGTGACCGCCGTCTATGACGCCGTGCAGGCGCTCGCCGACCACGCCATCCCCGTTATCGCGGACGGCGGCGTCCGAAACTCGGGCGACATCGCGAAGGCGATCGCGTCGGGCGCCGACGTCGTCATGCTCGGGTCGATGTTCGCCGGCACCGACGAGGCGCCGGGCGAGGTCATCGTCGCGCAGGGCGAGCGCTTCAAGGAGTACCGAGGAATGGGCTCGCTCGGTGCGATGAAGGCGCGGTCGTTCTCCAAGGACCGCTACTTCCAGGGCGACGTCGAGGATGTCGAGAAGCTCATTCCCGAAGGCATCGAGGGTCGTGTCCCGTACAAAGGCCCGCTCGCGCCGATCGTCCATCAGGTCCTCGGCGGGCTGCGGCAGTCGATGGGCTACTGCGGCGCGGCGACGATCGAGGACATGAAGACCCGGACACGCTTCACGCGGATCACGCCGGCGGGTCTCCTCGAGAGCCACCCGCACGGCGTCACGATCACGAAGGACGCCCCGAACTACCGGCGCTGATGGCGAAGGTCGTTCCGCTTCCGACTCCCGAGGCGACACCGGAAGAGCGTCCCGTCCTGGTCGTCGACCTCGGTGGGCAGTACAGCCAGCTCATCGCACGCCGCGTGCGCGAGGCGCGGGTGTACTCGGAGCTCGTCGGGCACCGGCTCTCTGCAGCCGAGGTCGCGAAGCGGAACCCTGCGGCGCTGATCCTCTCCGGCGGCCCCGCCTCTGTGTACGCCGATGGCGCGCCGGAGCTCGACACCGAGATCTTCTCGCTCGGGATCCCGACGCTCGGCATCTGTTACGGCATGCAGCTCATGGCGCGCGACCTCGGCGGCACCGTCGAGCGCACTGGCGCATCCGAGTTCGGCAAGGCCGAGCTCGAGGCGGACGACTCCGAGCTCTTCCATCACCTCCCGCCCGAGCAGACCGTGTGGATGAGCCATCGCGACTCGGTGACGGCTCCACCAGCAGGGGCGGAGGTCACGGCCAGCTCACCCTCGACGCCGATCGCCGCCTTCGAGGATCGGGCCCGGCGGCTGTACGGCGTCCAGTTCCATCCCGAGGTCGCGCACACGCCGCATGGGCAGGACATCCTCAAGAACTTCCTCTACGAGGTCGCCGGGACGCCGCCGACGTGGACCCCCGCAGCGGTGATCGAGGAGCAGGTTGCGCGAATCCGCGCCGCGGTGGGGTCAGAGCGAGTGATCTGCGCGCTCTCGGGAGGCGTCGACTCCGCCGTCGCCGCGCTCCTCGTGCACAAGGCGGTCGGCGATCAGCTCACCTGCGTCTTCGTCGACCACGGGCTGCTGCGCGAGAACGAGGCCGAGCAGGTCGTCGAGACCTTCGCAGGCCACTTCCACGTCCCGCTCGTCCATGTGCAGGCGCAGAAGCGCTTCCTCACGCGGCTCGCCGGCGTCTCCGACCCGGAGGAAAAGCGCAAGATCGTGGGCGAGGAGTTCATCCGTGTCTTCGAGGAGGAGGCGAGCGGCCTGGGAGATGTCCGGTTCCTCGTCCAGGGCACGCTCTACTCGGACGTCATCGAGTCGGGTGGGGGTGAAGACGGTGTGGCTGCCCTCATCAAGTCGCACCACAACGTCGGCGGCCTCCCGGCGGACATGCGGATGGAGCTCGTCGAGCCGCTACGCCTTCTCTTCAAGGACGAGGTGCGCCGCGTCGGCGAGGAGCTCGGCCTGCCCGAGCGCATGGTCTGGCGCCAGCCGTTCCCCGGTCCCGGTCTCGCGATCCGGATCATCGGCGATGTCACCGAGGAGCGGCTCGCCGTTCTTCGGAGAGCCGACGCGATCCTGCTCGAGGAGATCCGGCGCGCCGACCTGTACCGCGAGCTGTGGCAGAGCTTCGCCGTGCTGCCAGCGATTCGCTCCGTCGGCGTCCAGGGCGACGAGCGCACGTACGCGTATCCGATCGTCATCCGGGCAGTCACCTCGGAGGACGCCATGACTGCGGACTGGGCCCGCATCCCGTACGAGGTGCTGGAAGCGATCTCCAATCGCGTCATCAACGAGATCCCCGGCGTCAACCGCGTCGTCTACGACATCTCCTCGAAGCCGCCGGCGACGATCGAGTGGGAGTGACCGCTCGGGCCGCGGGAGCGGGCTCGACTGCTAACGTCGTCGGATGGAGACCGAGTTCCGGCAGGAGGAGATCGAGCGCCTCATCGCGCTCGAGCGGAAGTTCGGCAAGGAAGGGCTCACGTTCGACGACGTGCTGCTGCTTCCCGGCCGAGTCGCACGTCCTCCCGAACGACGTCTCGACGATCACGCGGCTGACACCGTCGATCTCGCTGAACATCCCGCTGATCTCGGCGGCGATGGACACCGTCACCGAGGCGCGCCTCGCGATCGCGCTGGCGCGCGAGGGTGGGCTCGGGATCGTCCATCGCAACCTCTCGATCGCCGACCAGGTCGCCGAGGTGGACAAGGTGAAGCGCTCGGAGTCGGGGATGATCGTCGAGCCCGTGACGCTCCGCGCGACCGACCTCGTCGCCGACGCGCTCGAGCTCATGGAGCGCTACCGGATCTCCGGCGTTCCGATCATCGACGACGACGGCGTCCTCGTCGGCATCCTCACGAACCGCGATCTCCGCTTCGAGACGGACACCTCGCAGCCCGTCTCGGCGCTGATGACGAGCAGGAACCTCGTCACCGCTCCGGTCGGCACGACGCTCGAGGAGGCCGAGGCGATCCTCCATCGCAACAAGATCGAGAAGCTGCCGGTCGTCGATCACGAAGGACGCCTCACGGGGCTCATCACGGTCAAGGACATCTCGAAGCGGATCAAGTACCCGGATGCGACGAAGGACTCGCAAGGCCGCCTCAGAGTGGGCGCGGCGGTCGGCGTCGGGCCTGACGCGATGGATCGCGCAGCCGCGCTCGTCGACGCGGAGGTGGACGTGCTCGTCGTGGACACGGCGCACGGCCACTCGCACGGCGTTCTCGACGTCGTCCGCGAGCTGAAGGCGGCGCACGACATCGAGCTGATCGCGGGGAACATCTCGACCGGCGACGGCGCGCTCGCGCTTGCCGATGCGGGGGCGGATGCGGTGAAGGTGGGTCAGGGCCCGGGGAGCATCTGTACGACCCGTGTCGTCGCAGGCGTCGGCGTGCCGCAGGTGACGGCCGTCTACGACGCCGTGCAGGCGCTCGCCGGCCACGCCATCCCCGTGATCGCCGACGGCGGCGTCCGGAACTCGGGCGACATCGCGAAGGCGATCGCGTCGGGCGCCGACGTCGTCATGCTCGGGTCGATGTTCGCCGGCACCGACGAGGCGCCCGGAGAGGTCATCGTCGCGCAGGGCGAGCGCTTCAAGGAGTACCGCGGCATGGGCTCGCTCGGTGCGATGAAGGCGCGCTCGTTCTCCAAGGACCGCTACTTCCAGGGCGACGTCGAGGACGTCGAGAAGCTCATTCCCGAAGGCATCGAGGGTCGCGTCCCGTACAAGGGCCCGCTCGCGCCGATCGTCCATCAGGTCGTCGGCGGGCTGCGCCAGTCGATGGGCTACTGCGGCGCGGCGACGATCGAGGACATGAAGACCCGGACACGCTTCACGCGGATCACGCCGGCAGGTCTCCACGAGAGCCACCCGCACGGCGTCACGATCACGAAGGACGCCCCGAACTACCGGCGCTGAGATGGCGAAGGTCGTTCCGCTTCCGACTCCCGAGCCCACACCGGAAGAACGTCCCGTCCTCG
Source organism: uncultured Gaiellaceae bacterium (assembly GCA_963744285.1). Lineage (GTDB taxonomy): Bacteria > Actinomycetota > Thermoleophilia > Gaiellales > Gaiellaceae > GMQP-bins7. The sequence goes on from CAVUTA010000016.1 coordinate 24,082, forward strand.
TCGTCGACCTCGGCGGGCAGTACAGCCAGCTCATCGCGCGTCGTGTGCGCGAGGCGCGCGTGTACTCGGAGCTCGTCGGGCACCGACTGTCGGCCGCGGAGGTCGCCGAGCGCCACCCCGCTGCGCTGATCCTCTCCGGTGGCCCGGCATCGGTCTACGCGGACGGCGCGCCCGAGATGGACACGGAGATCTTCTCGCTCGGGATCCCGACGCTCGGCATCTGTTACGGCATGCAGCTCATGGCGCGCGACCTCGGCGGCACCGTCGAGCGCACGGGCGCCTCCGAGTTCGGCAAGGCCGAGCTCGAGGCGGACGACTCCGAGCTCTTCCACCACCTCCCGCCCGAGCAGACCGTGTGGATGAGCCATCGCGACTCGGTGACGGCTCCACCTGCGGGAGCCGAGGTCACGGCCAGCTCGCCGTCGACGCCGATCGCCGCCTTCGAGGATCGGGCCCGACGGCTGTACGGCGTCCAGTTCCACCCCGAGGTCGCGCACACGCCGCACGGGCAGGACATCCTCAAGAACTTCCTCTACGAGGTCGCCGGTACGCCGCCGACGTGGACTCCCGCCGCGGTCATCGAGGAGCAGGTCGCGCGAATCCGCGCCGCGGTCGGCTCGGAGCGCGTGCTCTGCGCCCTCTCGGGCGGCGTCGACTCCGCGGTCGCCGCGCTTCTCGTGCACAAGGCGGTCGGCGACCAGCTCACGTGCGTCTTCGTCGACCACGGCCTGCTGCGCGAGAACGAGGCCGAGCAGGTCGTCGAGACCTTCGGCGGCCACTTCCACGTCCCGCTCGTCCACGTGCAGGCGCAGAAGCGGTTCCTCACGCGGCTCGCCGGCATCTCCGACCCGGAGGAGAAGCGCAAGATCGTCGGCGAGGAGTTCATCCGCGTCTTCGAGGAGGAGGCGGGCGAGCTCGGAGACGTCCGCTTCCTCGTCCAGGGAACGCTCTACTCCGACGTCATCGAGTCGGGTGGCGGCGAGGACGGCGTCGCCGCGCTCATCAAGTCGCACCACAACGTCGGCGGCCTGCCGGCGGACATGCGGATGGAGCTCGTCGAGCCGCTGCGCCTTCTCTTCAAGGACGAGGTGCGCCGGGTCGGCGAGGAGCTCGGCCTGCCCGAGCGCATGGTCTGGCGCCAGCCGTTCCCCGGTCCCGGCCTCGCGATCCGGATCATCGGCGACGTGACCGAGGAGCGGCTCGCCGTTCTTCGGACGAGCCGACGCGATCCTGCTCGAGGAGATCCGGCGCGCCGACCTCTACCGCGAGCTGTGGCAGAGCTTCGCCGTGCTGCCGGCGATCCGCTCGGTCGGCGTCCAGGGCGACGAGCGCACGTACGCGTACCCGATCGTCATCCGGGCGGTCACCTCGGAGGACGCCATGACTGCGGACTGGGCCCGCATCCCGTACGAGGTGCTGGAAGCGATCTCGAATCGCGTCATCAACGAGATCCCCGGCGTCAACCGCGTCGTCTACGACATCTCCTCGAAGCCGCCGGCGACGATCGAGTGGGAGTGACCGCTCGAGCCGCGGGAGCGGGCTCGATCATCGTCCTCCTGCTCGCCGTGTCCCCCGTGGCTGCTGCTCCGGACGCGCTCCCGCGTGCGACGGCAGATCGGCCCGACGACGTGAGCGGGCCGCAGATCCACGCGGTGTACGTCCTCCCGGCCGACGGCGCCGACCGCGCGCTGGACACCGACGGCACCATCGCCGCGTCGGTCGCGAACTGGCAGCGCTGGTTCGTGAGCCAGACGCTCGGTGGAGGGCTGCGGATCGACACCTCGGGAGGCGAGCTCGACGTGTCGTTCCATCGGCTCGCCCGGACGGACGCGACCCTCGCGGCGCGCGGTGTCTTCCTCCGCGATGCGATCGAGGAGGAGCTCCGTGCGGCCGGATTCAACCGACCGGACAGGATCTACGCCGTGTACTACGACGGCTCGACGACCGCGGCCTGCGGAGGCGGCGCGTGGCCGCCGACGCTTCCCGGAACCGTGGCCGCCGTGTACATGCGCGCCACCTTCGCTGCGGGGTTCCCGTGCTACCAGCCCGCGTTCTCGCGCGCGGGCCTCCAGATCATGGACTTCGCGATCCTGCACGAGGTGCTCCACACGATGGGCTTCGTCCCGAGGTGCGCTCCGCACCACACGCGGGACGGCCACGTGTCCGACGATCCGCGAGACGTCATGTACGCGGGAGACGAGCCGTGGCGCCCCGCCGTCCTCGACGTCGGGACAGGACGACTACTACCACGCGCACATCCTGGGCTGCCGCGAGCTTGCGGAGAGCCCGTATCTCGAGCGGAACATCCAGCATCCGACTGGAGAAGCTCGGCGTCTCCGTCGTCGGGCCGGGACGGGTCGTCAGCACGCCGGCGGGCGTCAGCTGCAAGCCGCGCTGCTCCGCGTCGCTGCGCCGAGGCACGCAGGTCGTGCTCCGCGCAGTCCCGGCGAAGAGGGGCCAGGCTCGTCCGCTGGACGGGCGGCTGCAAGGGAACGAAGCCATGCAGGCTGACGATGAGCGGCGCCCGCTCGGTGACGGCGCACTTCCGGCGATGAACCCCGTTCCCGCGCGTCACCCGGGCGAGGGAGCACGGCTGCGCGAGCCGACGCCGATCTCAGCCGTGATGCGCATCCGCGTGCTGTCCGTCGCCGCTGCTCGTCATGTCGCTCGCGGTCATCGCGCCGGCGAGCGGGAGCGAGCTCGTCCAGGACCCGAACGTGGCGCTCCTCTCGCTGAAGGTGAACGCGAAGGGCGAGGCGCTGCTCACCTACCGCCGCGCCGACGGCCGCCTCCGACGCGTGCTCGCGTGGGGCGCGGTCAACGCTCGTCCGCCGTCGGCGGAGATCCCGCAGGTGCGGTTTCGCTGGGACTACGCGGGCGGCTGGGGGAAGTACCGCAACGGGAAGTACTGGACGCACGTTCAAGAATCGCTGCCGTCCGTACGACGGGCCGTCGCTCCCGATGCTCGTCGCGGCCTGCAAGGCGCCGAACGGCAGCTACTGGACGCTGCAGGCCTGGCAGCGGAGGCTCCCGCTGCTCGGCTTCGATCCCTGGCTGCCGCACCACTCGAACATGGAGCTCCACCTCGCGCACTTCTCCGGTGAGCTTCCGAAGCTCGAGGCGTATCCGAACTGGACGTACGGTGGGCGCTGGCAGGGAGTGTTCGGCCGGTACACGTACCTCGGCCAGCCGATCTACGGGTTCGGCTCGACACGCGAAGGGCGTGCCGAAGGACAAGCACGGCCGCAACCTCTACATCGACACGCTGAACTCCGCGTACGGCTCCGGGTGGAAGCGCGAGTCGGAGCGATCCTCACGCACAAGGGCACGGGGACTTCTGCCACAGCTTCGTCCCGCAGAAGCCGTTCGCGGGCTACCCGAGCCAGGAGGTCCGACCGCCCGCTGCGGGCGAGAGGCACCGGATCACCGTCGGCGGACCTGGCGTGCTGCCGATCATGCAGGTGGAGATCCCGGGCCTGACGAAGGCCGACGCGCAGCGCGACGGCGAGTTCAACGCGCTCTTCGATCAGGTCATGGCAGGCGACAGGATCTGCGAGGCAGAGCGCTGATCTCGAGCGCGATCGCGACTGACGCCGCGGCTAGCGGATCGCGAAGCCGCTGATTCCTTCGGCCGCTTCGTCCATCACGTCGACGCGATCGACGCGTGCACCGCGCGGGCCTTCGTGGCAGAACGCGACCAGTCGCTCCACGGCGTCCGGCTCTCCCTCGAAGACGGCCTCGACCGTGCCGTCCCGCATGTTTCGCGCCCATCCGCTCACGCCTGCACTCACGGCGTGACGACGCACCGAGTCGCGAAAGAACACGCCCTGGACGTGCCCGTGAACGACGACGCGGCGGCGAGTCATCGGAGCCGGACTATGCCCTTCGGGTCGATCTCGACGTCCACCCGGTCGCCGGCGCGCGGATGGGCGAGCGCTGCGACGGCCGCCTCGAGCGTCCGCCCGTCGTCGAGCCGGACGCGCATACGAACGACGGGCCCCACGCGCACGACCCGCTCGACGACGCCCTGACCGTCGCCCGTCGCGGGCTCGCACCCGCACCGCCTCGGGCCTCACGATCTCGTCGTCCGCGACGTTGGCGAGGCCGAGGAAGCGCGCGACGTCCTCATCGAGTGGGTGCGCCCACAGCTCGTCCGGGGTCGCGACCTGCACGACCTGCCCGTCTCGCATCACGGCGACGCGGTCGCCGAGCGTGAACGCCTCGGTCTGATCGTGCGTGACGTACACGGCCGTCACCGCGAGCTCGTCGAACAGGCGCTCCAGGTCGTCGAGGAGTCGGTCTCGGAGGCGGCGGTCGAGCGACCCGAGGGGCTCGTCGAGGAGGAGGATGCGCGGCTCGGGTGCGAGTGCTCGCGCGAGAGCCACGCGCTGCTGCTCGCCGCCCGAGAGCGTGGCGACCGAGCGCCCTTCGAGTCCGGCCAGGCCGACGAGCGCGAGCAGCTCGGCCGTTCGTGACTCGATCACGTCCGGCGAGTCCCCGCGCATGCGCAGGCCGAACGCGACGTTGCCGAAGACGTCGCGATGCGGGAAGAGCGCGTGATCCTGGAAGACGAGGCCGACGCCCCGCCGATGCGGCGGAACGCCGGCGAGGTCGATCCCGTCGAGCAGGACGCGGCCGCCGTCGGGAACCTGCAGGCCGGCGATCACGCGCAGCAGGGTCGTCTTCCCGGAGCCGCTCGGGCCGAGCACGGTGACGATCTCGCCGTCCGCGACGTCGAGCGACGCGGCGTCGACGGCCTTCTCGCCGTCGAACGCGACCGTCACGGAGTCGACCCGGAGCATCAGAACCACCCGCCGCGGCGCACGCGCACCCGTTCGACGAGGAGCACCGCGACGACGGTGACGGCCATGAGCACGACCGCGAGCGCGTAGGCCTGCGCGACGTTGATCTCCCCGGGTCGCCCGAGGAAGCGAAAGATCGCGACGGGAAGCGTCGGCCGATCGGGCCGCGCGAGAAACACCGTCGCGCCGAACTCGCCGAGCGAGATCGCGAAGGCGAAGCCGGCGGCGACGGCGATCCCGCGCGAGACGATCGGCAGGTCGATCTCGCGGCGCACGCGGCCGGGCGAGGCACCGAGCAGCGCCGCGGCTTCACGCTGGTGCGGGTCGATCGAGCGCAGCGTCGGTACCAGGATCCGCACGACGAACGGGATCGCGATCAGCGCCTGGGCGACCGGGACGAGCCACGGAGCCGCGCGGAAGTCGAGCGGCGGCGTATCGAACGCGATCAGGAAGCCGAGCCCGAGCATCACGGCCGACACCCCGAGGGGCAGGAGGACGAGGCTGTCGATCAGTCGCCCACGGGAGTCCGCCACGGCGAACGCGGCGAGGCCCCCGACCACGACGGCGATCAGCGTCGCCGCGGCTGCGTAGACGATCGAGTTCACGACGGCCTCCCACGGCGCGGCGAGCAGCACGCTCGTCGGGCGCCCGAGTGCCTCGTACGCATCCAGCCCGTAGCCGTCCCCGACCGCGAGCGAGCGCTCGACGAGGACGGCCAGCGGCAACCCGAGGAACAGCGCGAGCCCACCGAGGCTCGCCCCCACGACGAGCTTGTCGCGTGTCGTCCGGACAGCGCGAAGCGTGTCGCCCTCGGGGCGGAGCTGACCTGTGGGAGTGAGTCGCCGCTCGAGCCGCATCGCGACCCAGACCGCAGCCACGACGCAGGCGAGCTGCACGAGGGAGAGGACGGCCGCGGCTCGGAGGTCGAAGAGGCGGACGGCCTGGTTGTAGATCTCGGCCTCGATGGTCGCGTAGCGCGGGCCGCCGAGGATCAGGACGACGCCGAACGACGTGAACGAGAACAGGAAGACGATGGCGGCGGCAGCCGCGAGCGCCGGCGCGAGGAGCGGAGCGGTGATCTCGCGGAGGCGCGCACGAGGTGACGCGCCGAGGGTCGCTGCCGCCTCGTTCAGGCGCGGATCGAGGCTCGCCCAGAACGTCCCGACGATCCGCACGACGACGGCGACGTTGAAGAACGCGTGCGCGATCAGGATCGGCGCCCATCCGCGCTCGACGCCGTCGGGCAGGATCGCGAGGAACGCGAGCGCGACGACGACGGTCGGGAGCACGAACGGGACGACGACGAGCGCGCTCACCACACTCCGGCCCCTGAAGCGGTAGCGACCGAGCACGTACGCCGCGGGAAGCGCGACCGCGATCGTGAGCACGGTCGACGCGAGCGCCTGCCACACGGTGAACCACACGATCTCGCGCGTCAGCGGATCCGTGAGGACGTCGAGCGGCGCGTCGCCTGCGCCACGCAGGCCCCGCTCGACGATCGCCGCGACGGGATAGAGGAAGAACAGAGCGAGGAAGGCGAGCGGAACCCCGAGCGTGAGCAGCCGCCACGCGCGGCCGCTCACCGAACCACGATGTCCGTCCACTCGTCCACCCAGCGCTCCCGGTTCTCCTCGATCTCCTCGGGCGGCAGCTCGAGCGGCGACTCGGGGACGACCGCGAACTGCTCGAACTCGGGGGGAAGCGCCGCGTCGCGCCGTGCGGGGAAGACGAACATCTGCAGCGGGATGTCCTCCTGGAAGCGCTTCGAGAGCATGAAGTCGATCAGCTCGCGCGCGCCGTCCTCGTTCTTCGCGCCGCGCAGGACGCCGGCGAGCTCGATCTGCCGGAAGCAGACTCTCCTCGACGACGCCCGTCGGCGCTTCGGCCGGCCGCGGATCGCGGAAGATCACCTCGGCGGGCGGGCTCGACGCGTAGGAGACGACGATCGGCCGGCTCCCCTTGCTGCCCGCCGCGCCGGAGAAGCGCGCGTAGTACGCGTCCTCCCAGCCGTCGACGACGAGGACGCCGTTCGCGCGCAGCTTGCGCCAGTAGCCCTGCCAGCGCTCATCGCCGAACTGCGCGATCGTGGCGAGCATGAACGCGAGCCCGGGCGTCGACGTCGCGGGGTTCTCGACGACGAGCTGGCCGCGGTAGCGTCGGCGAGGATCAGGTCGGCGAGAGTCGTCGCGGCGGCGCGCATACCGCGCTCGGCGAACCACGCCTTGTCGTAGTTGAGGCACACGTCGCCGCGGTCGATCGGCGTCGCGCGGTGCTCCGGGTCGAGGACGAGCGCCGGGTCGACGCTCGCGAGCTCCGGCGACTCGTACGCCTCGAAGACGTCACCCTCGAGGGCACGCGCGAGCAGGTTGTTGTCGACGCCGAACAGCACGTCGCCCTCCGGGTTCCCCGCGGTCAGCAGCGCGCGTGTGACGATCTCGCCGGCGTCGCCCGCCTTGAGGATCCGCAGCGTGAGGCCGCTCTCGTCCTCGAACGCCTTCTTCACCTCGTCCGAGATCGCGAACGAGTCGTGCGTGACGAGCACGACCTCGGTGGGCGTCTCGTCGCTACCCCCGCAGCCGGCGAGTGCGAGCGCGATGCAGGCGAGGGTGCAGAGCCGGATCAACCGACGTCTCCCGGAACGATCGCCAGCAGCACGCCGCGCTCGACCGAGACACGCGCAGTCCCGGCGGCGAAGACGTTCGAGACGCCGCGGCTCGATCCCGCAGCGAGCGTCTCTCCTCGGAGTGGGTACGTGAGCCCTTCGGTCGTCACACCTTCCGCGGGACCGTGAAGGGCGAGCAGCGTGACGAGCTCGCCGGGCGCTCCGTCGAACGAGCGCACGCCGCGGACGACGTGAACGCGTGCCCGGCCGACGAGCGCATCGACCTGCGAGCCCGCGTAGCGGTCCGAGCCGAGGAGCAGCAGCGCGGCGAGCTGGTGATCCAGCCGTCCGCCGTCTCCGGCCAGCACGAGGATGCGCTCCGGGCTCATGGCGGCGGCCACGTCGAGCGCGAGCTCGAGGTCGGTGGCGTCCTTCTCGTGCGGATGTCGCTCCACGCGGGTTCCGGCGGCCTCCGCCACCGCGACGGCTTCCGGCGACGCGGAGTCGAAGTCGCCCACCGCGACCGTCACCTCGAGGCCGAGCGCGAGCGCGTGCTCGAGCCCCTTGTCCGCCGCGACGACGGGTGCGCCGAGTGGCACAGCCAAGCGCCGCACGAGGGTCCGGCGGCTCTCCGCCCGACACCACCACCACGATCTCTTCCGACACGCCTTCCTCCGCTGGCATTACCCAGATCAGGTTCTGCGGGTCGGCGGCGCTTCAGTCCGCCCTCTCAGCCCGGCTGCCCGAGCTCCCCGTTACGTCTTCGAGATCCTAGCGGTGTTGCTACGGCGAGATGCTGAGGCCGACGCCGGTAAAGGACACGCTGCCTGCCGTGCCGGTCGCACCGGCCGCGCCGCCACCACCGCCACCGCCGTTGTTCGCGCTTATCGCGGTCACCGAGATCGTCGCAGTGCCTCCGGTGTAGGCCGACCCACCACCACCACCGCCACCATCGTTGTTGCCGTTACCGCTGCCGCCACCGCCACCGCCGGCAGCCATGCCACCACCGCCACCACCGCCACCGCCGGAGGCTCCGTTACCACCTCGTCCGCCTGCGCCGCCGGGCTGGCAGCTGCCAGGTATGCATTCCCCGCCGTCGGTTCCAGCCAGACCAGTGCCACCTCCGGAACCGCCGCCGTCACCTGGGTTGTTGACGATGACGTACTGCGGGCTTCCGCTTGTCGTGGTCGACCCGCCGCCGCCGCCGAGCCCATCACTGGAGACGGGAGTGGCTCCGTTCGCACCGTTGCCCGCTGTGTTCGTTCCCGGATTCGACGTCGGCCCACCGCCCCCGGCGCCACCGACACCGGGCGTTCCGCCGCCGCCGCCTCCTCCTCCACCGCCCACCAGGACTACGGTCCCTCCAGGGGCGCCCTGCAGATAGATGCACGTCGCGCCACCGCCACCGCCGCCGCCCGAGTTCGGGCGCTCCGCCTACACCGCCGGCTGAGCATCCGGCTACGCCGCTTGCTCCGCCGGTGCCGCCAGTACCTGCTATGCCGCCGCCACCACCGGCGCCGACGACCACAGTGAACGTGGTGCTGGTGGCGCTATCGGGGATCGTGATCGTGCCGGACACGATGCCGCCAGTGCCGCCTACCGCTCCGCTTGCTCCGCCGCCACCGCCGGCTCCGCGCATCGTGAACGTGAACGACGTGACGTGAGCCGGAACGGTCAGCGTGTATGTGTTGGCCGCATTGCTCGTAACCGTCGTGTTGGTGACGGTGATCGACTTGTTTCCGGAGGTGCCGGTATTCCCCGCGATGTCGGACTGAGTCGCGGCCACCGTGAAGGATCCTGCGAAGCCAAGTGGCGTCGTCAGCGTCGCTTCCCACGAGCCGGCCGAGCACGCCGTGGTTCCGGACTGCGTCGAGCCCCCGGTCACGGACCAGCTGACCGTCGCCGAGTCTCCGGTCAGCGTGCCGCATGCTCCGCCGATCGACGTGACCGCACCCGTGCCGGTGGTGTGCGGGAAGGTCACAACTGCCCCGTTCACCTTCGTGAGCGTCACGACCGGCGCGGTCTTGTCGATCGTGATGCTCCTGGACGCTGCATGCCCCGTGTTGCCGGCGCCGTCGTCTTGCGATGCGTTGACCGTGTAGCCGCCGTCGGCGCTGAGCGCGGGCGAGGTCGTATACGTCCAGGTGCCGCCGCCCGTGCACGTCGCCGCGCCCGACTGGCTCGCAGCACCCATGATCGAAACCTGAACGGTCCCTGCGTCCGCCGATGTTGATCCGTCCGCAGCCGTGCCACACGTACCGCTGATCGTCGTGACGTTGACATTGGTTACGAACGGGAAGCTGACGCTTGAGCCGTTGACTTGTGTGATCGTCACCGATGGTGCGGCCTTGTCGATCTTGATCGGGCCGAAGCTCGTCGAGTCGCTATTGCCGGCATTGTCCGACGCCGTACCGCTCGTGGACGCCGTGACCCCTTCGGATGTGAAGCTCTGATCGGCCTCGCACGAGGCAACTCCCGATCCGGTGACCGGCGCGCCCGGGTCGTTGCACGTGTACTGCACGGTGACGTTCTGGTTCGTCCACGTGCCGGCGACGTACACGCTGTTGTCTGCATTCTTGGCGCTCGCGACGATCGTCGGCTTGGTCGCGTCGATCTTCACGGTGACGGAGCCCGAGGATTCGATGTTGCCTGCGTCGTCCGTGGCGTGGTAGCTGATCGTGTGCACGCCGTCGTTCGACCCATTCGCCGGCGCCGGGATCGTGACGTCGACGTCTGCAACTCCGCTCGCGCCAGCGATGTCGACCGGCGCACCGGCGTCGACCTGGTAGCGGAGATTGATGACACCGGAGCCCGTCGACGGATACCCGGGGTCGCTGGACGCGAGATGCACCGTTACCGGCGCGTTGTGCCAGTCGTTGTCCGCGCCCGACGCCGCTGTCTCTGGCTTGGTCGTGTCGATCTTGACCGTCACCGTGTTCGACGGTGCCTCGTCGTTCGCTGCGTTGTCCGTCGCGAAGAACTCGATTGTGTGCTGGCCGTCGTTGCTGTGGTCGGACGGCGCGGCGATCACGACGTCTCCCGCGTCTCCCGTAATGGTCTGCGGCGCGCCGGCGTCCACGGAATACGTGATGTGGTCTACGCCTGAGCCGTCGATACCGTTCGGGTCGGTCGCAGAGAGGTGAACCGTCACAGCGCTGTTGTGCCAGCTCGAGTCGTGACCCGTAGCCGTGCTAACCGGCGTCGTCGCGTCGAACTTGAAGGCGACCGAGTCCGTCGCTGTGTTACCCGCGTTGTCCTCGCACGAGAAGTCGAGCGAACCGGTCGACGTGTCCGGCCCCGGGTACACCACGTCGTCGTCGCACTCGAAGATCCCGCTGCCACCGGTGTCCGTGCTCGTCGAGGCCGAGAACGTGACCGTGTGGTTGTACCAGCCTTCCGAATCCGGCGGCCGGTTAGCGGCGATGTTCACGACGGGGTTCACAGTGTCCTTGGAATACGCCGTGTTGATGGTGTCGTCTGAGTCGTCTCCATACGAACTCATCGCCCGGGCCGTGAACGTCAGCGGTCCGTCGAGGAGCCCGCTCAGATCGAGGCCCGTGAAGTCGACCGTCGTGGCGCCGTCTTCGGATGGGTTCTCGCTGGCCGACACGTCCGTGAACCCGTCGGAGATCGTCAGGTGCACTTCGTCGCTCGCGAGTGATGTTGCCGGCAGTGCGACTGCCACGTTGACGCTGGCTTCGTTGGTGCTGTTCACGTAGGCATTGCTCTGACCGAGACCGTTGGTGAGCGTCACCGAGACTGGCGCTTCGGGCGCGACGATCGCGGAGGCGCTGTTGCTGCTCTCCGCGCCCAGCCAGTTGTAGTACTTCGGGGTCACCGGTGTACTGCCAATGCCCTGTCGGGAAGTGCGCTCTCCGTACACGAGAGCGGGTCGGCGGAGCCCTGCCGGAGCCCGGCACACTACGCACCCGGCGTAATTGCGCCGCCGCCACTCTCTGCGTAACGCTTGATCAGATAGCCGCCGCGTCGTCTCCTCACCGAGGAAGCCGGCGAGGAACGCGGGCGAGTTTTGAGCCCAGGACACCGAGACGTCGCGATCGCTCGCCAGCCCCGTAGGCTGGTTTCCTTCATCGAGCGTCCCCGCTTGCGCTGCGCCTCCGTCCCCAGCCTCCGAGCCGGCGGTGAAGAACGCGACGACGCCACCGACGATCGCCAGCGTCGCGACCGCGGTCCCGAAGGCAAGGAGCACCCGTCGCTTGCGATCGCTCGAGCTGGACGAGCTTCCGACGCGCGGCGTGTCGTGGCGGGGCAGCCTTCAGGGGCAAACCCAGCTCGCGCGTCGGAGGCTCGACGGCCGGCGCCTCGCCTTCTTCTTCGGCGCTGCTCGGAGGCTCGACCGTGACGGCCGAGCTGAACCTCGTCAGCCAGACGATCGTGCCCGCGACTCCCGTCAGCACGGACGTGAAGCGCCTGAGTGCGCTGAAGAGGCCGCTCACGAGTGCGCGCTCCCCGCATAGTCGAGATCGAACTGCTGCCCCTGGCACGCGTCCTGATTCGCGTTCGTCTCCTCGAGACGGATCCGCGGTAGGAACGATGGCGGAACGGCCATCGTTGCGCCGGCCGGGACCAGCAGCTCGTTTCCAGGTGCGGCGGAGGACTGCTGTAGCTCCACGTTCGGGCCGTTCGCACACCCCGCCGGGTCGTTCGTCACGGTGGCAGTCAGCGCCGTCACGAAGATGTCGACGCTGTTCGGATTCGTGACCGTGAGGGCGAGATCGCGCCAGACACCTGGGTAGAGAAGTCCGTCGGCGTCACCGGAGATCGTGAACGGCATCCCCGCCTCCCCGATCGTCCACGTGTAGGTCGCAGCTCCCGAGAAGTTGCCAGCCCAGTCGACCGCGATGACCGTGAACGTGTGCTCGCCGAGGTCGAGCCCCGAATAGGTCTTCGGCCGCGAGCACGGCCAGTAGATGCCGTCATCCAGCTTGCACAGGTAGGTGGCGATGCCGCTGCCCGGAGGCGGGTCGGTGGACGTCCAGTCGAAGGTCGCGGTGTCGGACGAGGTCGACGCCGGCGGCGTCTGCGTCAGCACCGGCTGGCTCGGTGGCACGGTGTCGACGAGGAACGGCCACGTGATCGACGACGCGGAGACGTTCCCCGCCTCGTCGATGGCGCGTGCCTGGAACGTGTGCGGCCCGTCGACGAGCCCTGTGTAGGTGTGGGGTGTCGAGCACGGAAGCCACGCGCCGCCGTCGAGCCTGCACCCATACGAGGCGACGTCGGACGACGAGCTCGAGAAGCTGAAGAACGCCCACGTGAACGGCCAGCCGAACGGCGGCTGCGGCAGCGGCGCGAGGAAGATCACCGGAGCGTTCGGCGCCGTTCGATCGATCGTGAAGATCTGCCCGGTCTTGTTGCCGTTCCCGGAACCGTTCCCGCCGAGCTTGTTTCCGACCGCATCGAGGATCGAGTCGTTGTCGACGAGGTTCAGTCCGAGTGTTCCGGAGCCGATGCCGGTCGACGCCGTGACGGTGAAGCTCGTGCTGAGCGCCGAGACGTTCGGAGTGACTCCGGTGATCGCGGGCGTTCCGCCCAGTCCGCTCTTGACGAGCGCGAAGTCACCAGCGTCGACTCCTTTCACAGGCTCGCTGAACGTGACGGTCCACTGAACGGATCCAGCGTTCGTGGGTGACGTTCCTGCGCGATTGATCGACGCGGCCGTCGGGGCCTGCGAGTCGATCACCCACGTCCACGTTGTCTCGGGGCTCGTCACGCCGGACTTCTTCGCGCGCACACGGAACGTATGACTGCCTGCGGAAAGGCTCGAGTAGGGCTTCGGGCTCGAGCACGACGAGAACGAGCTCGAGTCGAGCTTGCACTCGAATGTCGCTCCGGTCGGCCCGGTGAACGAGAACGAGGCGCTTGTCGACGAGGTCGGGTTCGTCGGCTTCGCGGTGATCGTCGGCGCGGCGAGCGATCCAGTTGCTGAAGCAACCGCCGCCACGATCGCGGCAGCGCCCAGAACACCCAGCACGACAAGGAGTCGTCTCCGTGTCGTCCCCGCTGTTCCGTGGCGCATCACGTCCCGACCGCCAGATAGACGGTGAACTCGGCGCCCTGGCACTCGCTCGCCGCCGACGTGTCCATGCTGATCGCGTCGGCGAGGTCGAGTTCGAGCTCCGCCGGCGGGTCGTTGCTCCCTGGGACGAACCAGCCGTCGCCGTTGTTGTCCTGCGTCACATACGCAAGCGCAGAAAGATCGCAGTCACCGTGCGCTCCGTCGACCGCAAAGCCGTCATCGCCGTAGCTCGGGTCGATCACCAGGCTGCCGATGAACACGCGACCTGGGTTCGGATTCGTGATCGTGACGGCGACATCGGCTGACGTGCCCGGATACAGGAACTCCACCGGGTCGCCCGCATCCAACGAGACCGGATCCGTGTCGTCGACCGTGGACGATGCGCTACCCGAGCCCGAAGCGGTGAAGTAGCCAAGAGCGGAGACGCCGAGTGCCAGCGCAGCAAGCGCCGCAGCGAATCCGATGAGCCATCTCTTCCCGGGTCGTCTCACGTGTCTTCTCGTCGCCTCCAGGTGGAGGAGCGGGCTTGCGCCCGCTCCTCCGATCGTCGTGTTAGGTCGCGTACAGGTAGAGCGGGACGATTGCGTCCTTGCAGTCGTCCTGGTCGTCGTTGGTGTCGATCATCCGGATCGTCACCGTGGCGGCTGCACTGACCTCGCCCGGATCGAAGTTCGCGGCGAGCTCGGTGTCATCGACTGCAGCACCTGCTGCCGCGAACGTCGTGCCCCCATCTAGAGAGAGCTCGAAGTCGGACGCGTTGCATGTGCCGACGACCCACGGAGTGCCGTCGAGACTCGGCGATCTTGATGTTGACGTTCGCCAGGTTCTGATTGCCCTGACTGGGGTTCGTGACCGTGTAGTCGACGTCGACGTACGTGAGTGCGCCTCCGCCCGGGTACATCGGGCCGCCGGTCTCGGCCGCCGTGTCGACGTCCCAGTCGGTCGAGGTTCCAACGGTCGCTGAGCCCGAGCCCTCGCCCGTGGCCGTGAAGTAGGCGTAGGCGCCGACCGATGCCATCGCGGCGATCACGGCGACGACGCCCAAGACAACGAGTGTCCTCTTCCTGAAGCGTGTGATCCGCCTCATTCGTTCCTCCTTCCCCGTATGTGGGGCGTTGTCGGTGTGTCCGCACGCACAACCGGCCCCTCGCCCGGGTCGAGCCACGGAAAACCGCAGTGGAGGGAGGCCGAAGCTGCCGCAGCGGCGCTCCCCCCGGTTAGGACCTCTCCCCTAGATGTCCCTCCCCTGACTTGAAGCACCCCGATCGGGGTACCGAGTCGATCCATTACTCCGTTGGCCTGCGGAGTCAAGTGGGTATCCGCTCGGACCCCCCGGATGGGGGATGCGAGCTAGACCTCCGAATCACGGTGGAGGCGGCCGGCGGCTGACGACCGGGCGGCTAGGCTCGCGAAGTGACGAGCCCTCGGCAGATTCGGCGAAATACGGTGCTCCTGGCGCTGTGTCTTGTGACGCTTTCGGGCGTGCTGCAGCTCGCCGCTGCCGTCGCCACGATCACGCTCGTCCTCGTCACCGGGATCGAGTCCGTCCTCGGTCTCGGGCCTGCGATCTTCCTCACTGCAGGGGCGCTCGCTGCCTTGCCTGCGGGCCGTCTCATGGACCGCCACGGGCGCGTTCCCGTCCTCTCGGGCGGGTTTGTCATCGGCACGGTGGGCTGCGTGCTGACCGCGCTTGGATGCGTGGTGGACTCGGCGCCGCTCGTCGTACTCGGCTTCCTCGGAGTCGGCGGGATGAACGGCGCCGTGCTGCTCGCGCGGACAGCCGTTGCCGACATGTACCCGGAGTCGCGTAAGGCGCGGGCCATCTCGTATGTGCTGTTCGGCGCGCTGTTCGGTGCCGCGCTCGGGCCACTCGTGTTCCGGCCGCTGTTCGCCGGGAAGGAGCTCGAGCTCGACACGCTCGTCGTTCCGTGGTTTGCCGCGGCGGCGATGTGCGTCGTGGGGCTCATCCTCACGCTCGCGATCCGCCCGGATCCACGCACGATCGCATTCGAGCTCGAACGCGAGGGCGTTGCGCCCGGCGTTGCGCCGACGACGGAACCGGCAGCCCCACTCCGCCAGATCCTGCGCCGGCCTGGAGTTCCGGCCGCCGCCATCGCTGCTGTCGCGAGCCTGGCGGTCATGGCCAGCGTGATGAACCTGAGCGGCTACATCGTCGTCGGGCACGACCACCAGCAGGCGGACGTCTTCACCGTCATCAGCGTGCACATCATTGGGATGTTCGGTCTCGTTCTCGTCGTCGGTCAGCTCGTCGACCGCGTCGGGCGGCACCGAGCGCTCATCGGCGGGCTCGTGATCATGGCGGTGTCGACCGTGATGCTCGCGTGGGTCGTTCAGATCCCGGCCCTCTCGCTCTCGCTCTATCTGCTCGGCCTCGGCTGGAACGTCTCGTATGTCGCGGCTTCAGCCGAGCTCGTCACGCACGCCAGGCCCGTCGAGCGTCAAGGTCTCGTGGGGTTCACGGATCTCGTCGCTGGGCTGACCGCGGCGGCGTTCGCACTGCTGGGCGGGCTCGCCTATTCGGAGCTGGGCGTCGTCGCGCTCGCCGTCGGCGCGACAGTCGCGGTGATCGCTCCCGCAATCGTCATCTCGCTCTCCCGCCGTACGGCCACACCCATGCCCGAGCCGGCCGGATAGCGCCGATTCATTGCTACAATCCCCCGCCGGCGGACGGCGAGTCCGCCCTCTTTCTGTGATGAAGACGTACACGGCCAAGCCCGGAGAGATCCAGCGCGAGTGGTTCCTCGTCGATGCCGAGGGGCAGACGCTGGGGCGCTTGGCGACCCGCATCGCAGACACGCTCCGCGGCAAGAACAAGCCGGCCTACACGCCGCACGTCGACACGGGTGACTTCGTCGTCGTCGTGAACGCGGAGAAGATCGCCGTCACGGGCGCCAAGCTCGATCACGAAGATCTACTACCGGCACACCGGATATCCCGGCGGGATCAAGCAGCGCACGCTGCGCGAGCAGCTCGAGCGCCGCCCGACGGAGGTCATCCGCAAGGCCGTGAAGGGGATGCTCCCCAGGAACAAGCTCGCGTCGGCGCAGATCACGAAGCTGAAGATCTACGCCGGTCCCGACCATCCGCACGCCGCCCAGGCGCCGAAGCAGCTGGAGCTCTCGTGAGCGAGATCGCCCAGTACCTCGGGACGGGAAAGCGCAAGACGTCGATCGCCCGCGTCATCCTGCGGCCCGGCGACGGCAAGACGTGGATCAACGGACGCACGCTCGACGAGTACTTCCCGCGCCCGCTCCATCGCAAGATGATCCTCGCGCCGCTCGAGGTCGCGGAAGCCGCCTCGACCTACGACCTTCGCGTTCGCGTGGCAGGCGGCGGCCCGTCGGGCCAGGCCGGCGCGATCAGACACGGCATCGCCCGCGCGCTCGTGGAGGCGGATCCCGAGATGCGCATCCCGCTCAAGCGCCAGGGCTTCCTCACGCGCGATGCGCGGATCGTGGAGCGCAAGAAGGCCGGCCTCCACAAGGCGCGCAAGGCGCCCCAGTTCTCGAAGCGTTAGCTTCGCGAATTGGTGTAGGGGCGAGGCTAGCCTCGCCCGATAGGGTCGCGGCGCAATGAGCCGGCGCTACTTCGGGACCGATGGGGTCCGCGGGATCGTCGGCGTCGACCTGACGCCCGACCTCGTCGAGCAGATCGGCAAGGCCGCGACGCTGTGGGCCGGCGGCGGGCGCGTGCTCGTCGGCCGCGACACCCGGGAGTCGGGGCCGGAGCTCGAGCGGGCAGTCGTGCGCGGCATCGTGTCGGCGGGAGGAACCGCCGTTCTCGGCGGTGTGCTCCCGACTCCTGCGGTCGCCTACCTGGCGGACGAGCTCGGCCTCGTGATCTCCGCCTCGCACAACCCGCCCGAATACAACGGCGTCAAGCTCTTCCGCGACGGAGGGAAGCTCGTCGACGAGCAGGAGGAGGAGGTCGAGGGCCTGTTCGACGCGAGCGTCACCGGCGGCGGGTCGGTCGAGGAGCTCGACGACGGCAGCGACGTGTACCTCGCGCGTGTCATCGCGCGGTGCGGCTCGAATCTCGCGGGCATTCGAATCGGCATCGACTGCGCGAACGGGGCGTTCTCGGAGCTCGCGCCGGACGCGTTCTCCGCGCTCGGCGCCGAGGTGCACGCGATCGGCACGGAGCCCGACGGCAAGAACATCAACACGGGCTTCGGCGCCACCGACCTCGCGGCCTTGCAACAGCTCGTCACGCGGGAGTCACTCGATCTCGGAGTCGCGTTCGACGGCGACGGCGATCGGATGCTCGCGGTCGACGAGCGCGGCGAGGTCGTCGACGGCGACCAGATCCTCGCGATCCTCGCGCTGGCCCTCGGCGTCGACGTGGTCGCAGTGACGGTCATGACCAATCTCGGCTTCCACCGGCTCATGGCGGAGAACCGCGTCCGGGTCGTCACCACGCCGGTCGGCGATCGCTACGTGTCGGAGGCTCTGGCCCGTGAAGGCGGGCTTCTCGGCGGCGAGCAATCAGGTCATGTCATCTGGCTCGGAAACCATCCGACGGGTGACGGGCTCGCCGCGGCGCTCCTGCTCTGCCGGGCGCTCGCGGGCCGTCCGCTGAGCGACGCTGCCGCGGCGATGCCGCGGTTCCCGCAGGCGAAGAGGAACGTCGCCGTGTCGCGGCGCGAGCTCTCGCAACCCATCTTCGAGGAGGTCGACCGCCTCAACGCCGAGCTCGGCACGGGCGGCCGTATCCTCGTCCGTCCGTCGGGTACCGAGCCGCTCGTGCGCGTCCTCGTGGAGATGGAAAATGCCCAAGATGCAGAGACAATGTGTGCTAGCATCGCCGCGCTCGTGGAACGAGAGCTCGGTTGAGCCCGACGGAGGGCGCTGCCGGGCTCTTTCGCATTTCTAAGGAGACGCTCGCATGTGCGGAATCATCGGATACGTCGGGTCGCGTGAGTGCAAGCCGCTGCTTGCTCCAGGGCCTCGAGCGCCTGGAGTACCGCGGCTACGACTCGTCGGGCATCGCGCTCCTCGAGGCGGACGGGCTCGACTACGTTCGCGCCGTCGGGCCGCTCGGCAATCTGAAGGCCCGCGCCGGCTCGAACGGCTCGACCGCGACGACCGGGCTCGGCCACACGCGTTGGGCGACACACGGCGCGGTCACCGAGGCGAACGCGCATCCGCTCGCGGGCTGCCAGCCGTCGAAGCTCTCGATCGTCCTGAACGGAATCGTCGAGAACTACCGCGAGCTCACGGCCAGCCTCGTCGACGACGGGCACACGTTCACCTCCGAGACCGACGCCGAGACCGTCACGCACCTCATCGAGCGCCACTACGAAGGCGATCTCGTCGAGGCGGTGCGCCGCGCGTTCAACGAGCTCGAGGGCCATTTCGCATTCGTCGTCATCCATCACGACCACCCGGGACTTCTCGTCGGCGCACGCCACCAGGTGCCGCTCGTCGTCGGGATCGGCTCGCGACGAGATGTTCCTCGCGTCGAACGCGGCCGCGTTCCTGCGCGAGACGCGCAACGTGCAGTTTCCGGGCGACGGCGAGATCGTCGCGCTGCGGCCCGAAGGTGCGAGCTTCCAGCACGCGGACGGAAGCCCGATCGAGCACGAGCCCGTCGAGCTCGACTGGGACGACGAAGGCGCCGAGAAAGCGGGCTTCGAGACCTTCATGCTCAAGGAGATCTTCGAGCAGCCCGAGGCCGTCGCCGAGACGATCGGCGATCGCGTTCGCCATGGAACCCTCGTCCTCGAGGGGCTCAACATGTCGGGCAAGGACGTCAAGGAGCTCCGCCGGATCGTCCTCCTCGCCGCCGGCACGGCGTACCACGCGTGCGTCGTCGGCCGCTACGTGATCGAGGAGTGGGCCCGCGTCCCCGTCGAGTTCGACATCGCGAGCGAGTGGATCTACCGCAACCCCGTGATCAACGAGCACGACCTCGTCATCGGGATCACGCAGTCGGGTGAGACGCGCGACACGATCGAGGCGCTGAAGCTCGCGCGGGAGGCGGGAGCACGCACGGTGGCGATCACGAACATGATGGGCTCGCAGGTGACGCGCGAGGTCGACTCCGTCCTCTACACGCGCGCCGGCATCGAGATGGGCGTCGCAGCGTCGAAGACGTTCACCGCGCAGGTCGCTCTCCTCTACCTCGTCGCGCTGAAGCTCGCGCAGATCCGCGAGACGCTGCCGCCGGGAGAGATCGAGTTCATCCTCGACTTCGTCTACAAGCTCCCGAGCAAGATCCAGCAGTTCCTCGACGGCGACCACCCGATCGACGAGATCGCGCAGCGCTACCACGACGCGCACTTCTTCCTCTACCTCGGCCGGCACATCGGGCTTCCGGTCGCGCTCGAGGGCGCGCTCAAGCTCAAGGAGATCTCGTACATCCCGACCGAGGCGTACTCGGCGGGGGAGATGAAGCACGGGCCGATCGCGCTGCTCGACGAGCAGACGCCGGTCGTCGTCGTCGCGACGAACATCCACGTCTACGACAAGATCGTCTCGAACATCCAGGAGGTCCGCGCGCGCGGCGCGCACGTCATCGCGATCGCGACCGACGGCAACGAGGACATCCAGCACCACGCGGACGACGTCATCTACGTGCCGAAGACGCCGGCCTTCCTCCAGGTCGTCCTCGCGATCCTTCCTCTGCAGCTGCTCGCGTATCGCATCGCGCGCCTGCGCGGTCTGAACGTCGACCAACCGCGCAACCTCGCGAAGACCGTCACCGTCGAATAACCTCGCCACCATGGCGAAGGTGTTGATCCTGGCCGGGGATGCGGCCGAGGACCTCGAGACGATGTTCGTGAAGTACCGGCTCGTCGAGGCAGGGCACGAGCCGTACGTGGCCGCGCCGACGACGCGGCCGATAAAGCTCGTCGTGCACGACTTCGAGCCGGACTTCGACACCTATGTGGAGAAGCCGGGGCGGTCGTGCCCTGTCGACATCGCGTTCGCCGATGTCGATCCGGCGGACTTCGCGGCGGTCGTGATCCCGGGCGGGCGTGCGCCGGAGTACATCCGCGTCGACCCGGAGGTGCGCCGGATCGTGGAGCACTTCTTCGCCGAGGACAAGCCCGTCGGGACGCTCTGCCACGGGCCGCAGGTGCCGGCCGCACTCGGCCTGCTGCGCGGGCGGCGCTCCTCGGGCTTCCCGCCGCTCGCTCCCGACATCGAGCTCGCCGGTGGCGAGTTCGTCGACGGCGCCGCGGTCGTCGACGGCAACATGGTCTCGTGTCGCGGCTGGGGCGATCTCGCGGAGTGGTCGCGTGCATTCCTCGACGTGCTCGACCGCGCGGCCGTTCCCGCGTAGCGCACTAACAGAGCCGTCATACCCGCTGGGTACGGTCGGGGCTCACCTGACGACCACAGGAGGTTCTCGATGAGGATTCCGATCCGCCGACCCTCGCCTGCACTCGTGATCTCGTGCGTTGCTCTCGCGATCGCGCTCGGTGGCACGAGCTACGCGACCGTGCTGCAGGTTCCGAGGAACAGCGTCGGCCCGGCCCAGCTGAAGACTGCAGCGGTCACGAACAAGAAGCTCGCCGCCAACGCCGTGACCTCTGCGAAGGTGCCGAACGGCTCACTCCTTCCCGCCGACTTCCGGTCGGGCTCGGTTCCGGCAGGTCCCGCTGGCCCCGCAGGCCCCGCCGGCCCGGCCGGGCCTGCCGGACTGAGCGGCGTCGAGCGGGTCGAGACGACGTCGGCGAACACGTCCACGACGTCGAAGTCGGTCTTTCTCGCCTGCCCGGCCGGGAAGCGCCTCATCGGGGGCGGAGCCCGGGTCACGGGTGGGAGCCCGAGGGTCGCGATCCTGACCTCGTATCCCGACAACGACAACATCTGGCGCGCGAGCGCGGCCGAGACCACGGCCACGGCGTCGAACTGGACGCTCACCGTGTACTCGATCTGCGCGACGACGAGCTGACGCTCGCCTCCGCGGGCCGCCAGAACGCACCGAAGCTGTCGGGGCCCGTATGGGCCCCGACGCTCGGCTCGACCCGATACCGCCCGACCGGTGCAACGCCGGCGCGGAGGAGGTCGTGTGCGAGCCGATCCGCAGCAGCCTCGACCTCCCGGCTCGCGTGCCCGACGGCCACCTGGCTCGGCGCGCCGGATCCGGCGATGCGACGAGCCATCTCCTCGGTGGCGTCCTCGATCGTCGTGTGGCTCGACACGGGGGTTGCCGCGCCGTCAGCGAAGCGGAGGACAGTCCACTCGTCGGTCGCGGGGATGCGCCCGCGCGGTCCCGCGCGCGCGACGAAGACGTTGTCGAGCTCGACCGCGAGCTGCCTCGCCATGGCGGCGGCCTGCGTCGCCGTCGCGCCGTCCACGAGTTCACCGCGCGCTGCGCGAACGCACAGCGCGACGCCGTAGCTGACCGTCGGGAGATCGACGACCGTCACCGGGATCGAGGCGTCGCGCGCCGCGATCTCCGCGGATGCGGTGACTCCGGACACGCGGCCGTCGAGGTGCAGCGACAGGATGCTCGTCGCACCATGCGCTCGCCAGGTTCTCGTACGCGGCGAGAAAGGCAGCGGGGCTCGGCTGCGACGTCGTCGCGGCTGCGCCCGCGCGCATCCGGTCGTAGAAGGCGTCGACCGATCCCTCGAACGGACGGCCGTCGAGCGCGACCGGAACGGGAACGACGCTGACGTCGAGCGCCGCTGCTGCAACGGGCGAGAGGAGCGAGCTCGAGTCCGTGCAGAGCGCGACGCGGGTCAGGTCGGCAGCTCCAGCTCGTCCGGGTCGCCGCGCCGGTGCGCGACGACGAAGCGCGAGGCCACGACGCCCACGGTGACGCAGTTGGCGACGAACAGCGCGGCCGTCGGCTTCGGCCCCCACGAGTTCGGCAGCCGCCGACGCCACCACACGAGGCTCATGAGCAGCCAGCCGCTCGACGCAGCCGCGGTCGAGACCAGGCCAGGACGACGGAACCCCGGGATCCTGGCGACGCCGATCGCGAGCCCGAGATCGATCGGCGCCGCGACGGGGAACGTGTACAGGCACTGACCGAAGCTCGTCGCGAGGCCCTTCCCTCCGTCGAAGTCGTTCCACGCCGGATAGCAGTGACCCACCACGGCTGCCACGCCGCCGACGTGCGCGCCGAGGTCGCCGGCGATCGCCCGTCCGCTCGCGCAGCCCGCGTACGCCTTCGCGACGTCCGCGATCAGCACGGCGCGCCCGGCCGTCGGCCCGAGGACCCTGCCGGCGTTGACTGCACCCGGGTTCCGGCTTCCGCTCGTGCGGAGGTTCACCCGGCCACCGGTCGTGATCCGCGACACGATGTCGGCCGACTGTACGGTGCCGAGGAGGTACCCGAGCCCGAAGGCCGTGATGAGGCGGACGCTGCGCACGAAGGACGAATCATGAGGATCCGCGCGCTCGCGTGGGTTACGGGAGGGGGAATCCTGCTCTGGGCGCTCGTCGTCCGCGGCTCGCTCGCCCCCGATCTCGGGATCGGGCGGCGCCACCGGCGGCTCGGGCCTCTCACGTTCCGCATCGCCGCTCCGCGCGAGGTCGTGTTCGACGTCGTGTCCGGCCCGTACCTCGGGCGCACCCCGCGTGCGCTCAGCCGAAAGCTCGAGGTGCTCGAGCGCGGTGAGGACGTCGTGCTCGCCGCGCACTACACGCGCGCGTACGGGCTGACCGCGACGACCGTCGAGACCGTGCGCTTCGAACCGCCCGACCGCGTGCACTTCCGGCTCGTGCGCGGCCCGGTTCCGCACGTCGTCGAGACCTTCGAGCTGCGCGAGCTCGACGGCGAGACCGAGCTCGAGTACACCGGCGAGCTGGGGACGGACCTCTGGTTTCTCGGGTCGCTGTGGGGTGCGGCCGTCGCGCGGACCTGGGAGGCGACCGTGGCGGCGTCGCTCGAAGCCGTGCGCGCCGAGGCCGAGCGCAGGGCCGCGTCGCGCTGAACGTACGCTTGCCCGCGTGAGCCGCGAGCCGAGCGAGGTGCCTCCGTACTCGACGAGGGTGGTCGACGCGCTTCGCCTGCCGGACGGCTTCACCGAGACCGACGTCGTCGCGGTCGAGGAGCCGCTGGAGATCCGGATCGGCGGCGAGCCCGTCGCCGTGACGATGCGGACACCGGGACACGACGAGGAGCTCGCACTCGGGTTCTGCATCACCGAAGGCCTCGAGCCCGTGTCCGCGCGCGTGCCCGACGACCTCGCGGCGAACGCCGTCGAGGTCGAGGCGGGCGGCTTCGACCCGGAGCGCCTCCGCCGGCACTTCTACACCTCGTCCTCGTGTGGCGTCTGCGGGAAGGGAGCGATCGAGGCCGTGCAGGTGAGCGCGCCGCGCGTGGAGAGCTCGCTCGAGGTCGCGCAGGACGTGGTCGCGTCGCTTCCCGGTCGACTCCGCGAGGCGCAGCGCGCGTTCGCGGCGACCGGGGGGCTCCATGCGACGGGCCTCTTCGACGCCGCCGGCGAGCTGCTGTGCGTGCGCGAGGACGTGGGGCGGCACAACGCGATGGACAAGGTCGTCGGCTGGGCGTTCTCCGAGGGCGTGCTCCCGCTGTCGGCGCACGTCCTGTGCGTGAGCGGACGGCTGTCGTTCGAGCTCGTGCAGAAGGCCGCCGTCGCCGGCTGCCCGGTGCTCGTCGCGGTCGGCGCGCCGTCGTCGCTCGCGGTGGAGCTCGCTTCCGATCGTGGCGTCACGCTCTGCGGCTGGGTGCGCGACGGCCGGGTGACGGTCTACTCGGAGCCGTGGCGGATCGTGACGGGGTCAGGCCTGGCCGACCCGACGGCGTGCTCGCTCGTCGGCGGCGCCTCCGAGCGGTTCGGCTCGCCGAAGGCGCTCGCGCCCTTTCGCGGTGAGACGCTCGGCGAGCGCGCATGGCGGATCCTGAGCGACACCTGCGACGAGGTCGTCGCCGTCGGAAAGGCCGACGACGGACAGTTGCCGTTCCCCGTCCTCGACGACGGGACGGTGGAGCGCGCGGCCGTGTTCGGCGTGATCGCGGGACTTCGCGCGGCGACGCACGAGACGTGTGTCGTCCTGCCGGTCGACGCGCCGCTCGTCACCCCGGAGCTCCTCCGTGAGCTGGCCGGAGCCCGCGCGATCCCGCAGACGGGACCGCTTCCGGGCGTGTACGCGAAGACGATGCTTCCGGAGCTGGAGTCTCGCGTCGCGCGCGGTGAGCTCTCGCTGCGCGGCGTGAACCCGGCTGTGCTGGAGGTCGACGAGAAGCTGCTCCTCAACGTCAACACGCGGATGGACCTCCTCGCTGCGGCCATCGCCGATTGGGCGCGCGAGCGCGAGGACGTGCGCGCCGTGCTCGTGGTCGGGTCGCAGGCGCGTACCGACATGCCGGCCGATCGCTGGTCGGACCTCGACGCAGTCCTCTTCGTCGACGAGCCGGCGCGACTCGTCGACGACGAGCGCTGGGTCGGTGAGTTCGGCGCGCCGGTTCTCACCTTCCTCGAGCCGACCGCGATCGGCGAACAGGTCGAGCGCCGCGTCCTCTACGAGCACGGCGAGGACGTCGACTTCCCGCTGGTGGACGCCGCCAAGTGGCGCGATCTGCTCCCGACGGCAACGGGCGTGCTCGGGCGCGGATATCGCGTCCTCTACGACGAGCTCGGCCTGGAGGACGCGCTGCGAAGGCTGAAGCCTCCCGCTGCACCAGCTTCTCCCGACGCCGCTGCGTTCCGCCAGCTCGCGAGCGACTTCTGGTACCACGCGCTCTGGACCGCGAAGAAGCTCCGGCGCGGCGAGGTGTTCACGGCGATCGAGTGCCTCGACGGGTACCTGAAGGTGCGGCTCGTGACGTTGCTCGAGTGGCACGCGCGCGCCGTGGATCCGGCGGTCGACACGTGGCACGAAGGTCGCTACCTCGAGCGCTGGGCCGACCCGGGCGCGCTGGCCGCGCTCGAGCGTGCGTACGCGCACTACGACCTCCGCGACGTCGCCCGCGCCCTGTGGGAGACGATCGACCTCTTCCAGGGCCTCGAGGAGGAGACGGCGCGACGGCTCGGGCTCGTGATCGAGCTCGATCACGCCGACCTGAGGCGCCGCGTCTCCGAGGTCGTCCGCGATCCGAGGCACGGGGCTACGCTCTGACCGTGAAACGGGCTCGTGCTCCTCGTCCTGACCTGCGCTGCTCCTCGTCGGATGTGCGGGCGATGACGAGCGCTGCCGAGGAGACCACCGATACGGAGTCACGCTGCCGGCATCCAGCAACGGCCGGGTGTACTGGTTGCGCGACGGGAAGGTGTGGCCGGTGTTCCGCGAGGTGCAGGCGTCGGGCGACGCGGCGACGGCGGTCATGGACGACCTCATCGCCGGGCCAAGCCCTCAGGAGCAGAAGAGCTCGAGTCTCACAACGGCCATTCCCAGCCGGAGCCACGCCCGACGTGACGGTCGAGAACGGTGTTGCGACCGTCGAGCTGGACGAGGCAGTCGACCTGTCGACCGGAAGCGCTCTGCTCAGATCGTCTACACGCTGACGCAGCTCCCCGGCGTGCTGTCGGTCACGATCAGCGGCGAGAGCTCCGTTGCCGCGAGCTACACGCGTGCGGACTTCGAGGAGCAGACGCCATCCGTTCTCGTCGAGTCGCCGCTGCTCGTTCGAGGAGGTCGTCGAGCCCGCTTCGCGCCGAGGGTACGGCGAACACGTTCGAGGCGACCTTCGCCTTCACGATCACGGACTCCGAGGGGACGCTGCTCGCCGAGAACTTCGTCACCGCGACCTCCGGGACCGGAACGCGAGGCACGTTCGAGTTCAGCGAGTCGTTCACGGCGGACTCCGGCGAGGAGATCACGCTGACCGTCTTCGAGAACTCCGCCGAGGACGGCTCGCGAATGAACGAGGTCGAGATCCCGCTGACCGTGGCGCCGTAGGGCGCGCGGCGTACTCTCTGCTCGTGGCCGACGCTCCCTGGCGCTGCTCGCAATGCGGCACGGTCAACGAGCCGGTGGCGAACGCCTGCCGGACCTGCGGCCGCTGGCCGAGCCTCTTCGAGCTCGAGGGCTCGACGCTCGAGAGCGAGCCGCAGGTGAGCGCGCCGCCGCCCGAGCTCTACGAGCCGGACGTGGTCGAGGTCGACTACGCCGAGCCGGAGGTCTACGACGCCCCCGAGCCGCCCGGCGCCGTCGACGAGGCGGTGGATGAGGAGGCCGAGCCCCCGAAGCCGCTCTGGCAGCGCCTCGCGTCGCTGATCGTCCCGATCGGCGTCGTCCTCTACATCCTGATCAGCGCGCTCGCGAACCGCGACGGCGGCTAGGCGACGCTCGTCGGAGCGCGGCGGAGCCATGTGGCCCTCGCCGTCGGCGTCCGGTTGCTCGGCGTCCGGAACGCGCTCGACCTCCGGCTCGTCCTCGGGCGGCAGCTGCTCGGGCGTCTTCAGCCCCGGGATGCCCGGATCCTGAGGGATGTCGGGATCCGGCCACTCGCGCTCAGCGGGCATAGACGACCTCGCCGCTCTCGACCTTGACGTTCTCCCCGTGGCCGACTGCGATCTCGAGCCGGCCCTCCCGGTCGATCATGGTCGCCACGCCGCTCGTGCCGTTCACGGTGACCTGGCGGCCACGGAGGAAGTCGCGCGGGCCGAGACCGTCGAACACGGCGTCGAGTCCTCCGGTGCGCCAGGCGGCGTAGCGGCTGCCGAGATCGTCGAGCACCGTCGCCAGGAGCTCCTCCCGGTCCCAGCCGCGCCCGGTGAGCGTGCGGATGGATCCGGCGTTCGGCGGGAGCTCGTCCTTCGTCTGCTCGACGTTCACGCCGATGCCCAGCACGACCGCGGCGTCACGCGCCTCTGCGAGACAGCCCGCGATCTTGTGGCGCCTCAGCATGACGTCGTTCGGCCACTTGATCTGCACCGACAGACCGAGGATGCGCTCGAGCGCGTCCGCGACCGCGATTCCGGCGAGCAGCGAGAGCTCGGGCGCGTGTCGCTCGGGCGGCGGCTTCAGCAGCACGGAGAAGAGCAGCGCGGTTCCGGCCGGCGCCTCCCAGCTGCGGCCGAGCCGGCCGCGTCCCGCCGTCTGGTGATCCGCGACGACGAGCGCGCCTTCCGGCAGGGACGTGTCGACGAGCAGCTGCGTGGACTCGCAGGACTCGACGTCGAGGCGCGGCTCGCCGAGCGTCACGGCTTCTCCCACACGGAGATGTGCTTCGTGCTCTCGCTCGTGAACGGCTCGCGCTTCCAGTCGCCCCACCGCTCGCGGAGCGTCATCCCGGCGAGCTGAGCCATGAGGTCGAGCTCGGACGGCCAGACGTAGCGAAACGGCGGCGCGACGACCTGCAGCGCGCCGTCCTCGATCCAGTAGTGGTGCGAGACGAGCCTTTGCGTCGCGACGTCGATCTCGTCGAATCCGAGATGCTCCGGCCTCACGTCGAACGGCTGGAACGTGGTCCCGGGCGGCAGCCGCTGCAGCCCTGGCACGAGTACCTCGATAACGAAGCGGCCACCCGGCTCGAGATGCGCGGCGACGTTCCGGAAGCACGCGACCTGATCGTCCTGCTCCGTGAGGTTCATGATCGTGTTGGCGACGAGGTACGCCAGCGAAAACGTGCCGTCGATCGTCGTCGCGGAGAAGTCGCCGATGGTTACTCGTAGCCGCTCGGCGCCCGGCTTGGTCCGCAGCTCGGCGACCATCGCCTCCGAGAGGTCGATGCCATGTACGGCTACACCGCGCGCGGCAAGCGGCAAGGCGATCCGGCCCGTCCCGACGCCGAGCTCGAGCGCAGAACCGCCCTGTGCCTGCTCGGCGAGAAAGTCGACGATCGGGTCGACGACGTCCGGGCTCTCGAGATACGCGTACCGCTCGTCGTAGCGCTCCGCCACCTCCGGGCCGAAACGGTCGACCGGCATCACGAGCGTTTCGACGCGAACGGCGCTGACCTTGTACTCCGGCGTTCCGATGAGCGGATCGCCGACGTCATGGGTGAGCCAGTTCACCTTCTGCTCGGCGAAGTGGAGCGACATCCAGACGAGCCCCGGGTAGACGCGCTCGGAGTAGTGGGCCTCCGCTTCGAGTGCCCCTCGTCGTGAGACGAGCCGCGCGACCTGGCGATCGGCGATGCCGAGTGCACCTGCGTCCTCCGCGTGGATCTCGAAGAACGGTGCCTGCTGCTTGTCGGTCACTCCCGGCTCGCGCATCGTCATGTTCGCCGAGTTGTAGTGGTAGAGCGTGCGGCCGGTCGTGAGCACGAACGGGTACTCGGAGTCCGGCTCCTCGATGGGCGGCTGGAACTCGACGGGGAAGAAGCGGCCGCGTCCGCTGGCGAGCGCCGGACGCGGTGCGTGCAGGTACGGCGTGCCGGGATGGTCGAGATCGGTGCACGGCCACTGCATGCCGTTCTCCTCGATGCGGTCGTAGCGGATCCCGAACCAGTTCGGCGAGAGGTCGGCGAGCTCGTTCCACACCGACTCCGCGTCCGGGTACTCGGGCCACTCGGCGCCGAGCGCCTTGGCCATCTCGATGACGATCTCGCGGTCGACCCTTGCCTCGCCGGGAAGCGGTGCGGCAGCCCGGACGCGGCTGATCCGCCGCTCGGTGTTCGTGAACGTGCCGTCCTTCTCGGCGAAGCTCGACGCGGGGAGGACGACATGCGCGTACTTCCGCGAGGAGTCGTTCAGGAAGATGTCCTGCGACATGAGGAAGTCGAGGCCTTCGAGACCTTCCTCGACGTGGCGCGCGTTCGGCTCGGTCTGCGCCGGGTTCTCGCCGATGAGGTAGAGCGCCTTGATGCGCCCGTCGTGGAGGCCCGAGACGATCTGGTCGAGGCGGTAGCCCGGCCGCTCTGGAACCTCAGCCCTCCACGCATCGGAGAACTTCTTCCGGATCTCGGGATCGTCGACCGACTGGTAGCCGGGGAGATACGACGGGTTCGCGCCGGAGTCGTTGAGCCCCTGGACGTTGTTCTGGCCGCGGAGCGCGTTCAGCCCGGTCGACTCGTAGCCGAGGTGCCCGGTCATGAGCACGAGGTTCGAGAGCGACCAGATGTTGTCGACGCCGCACGCGTGCTCGGTGATGCCGAGGGTGTAGAAGATTCCCGCGTGTTTCTCGCTCGCGTACTCGCGGGCGGTGGCGCGGATGTCCTCGGCGGGAACTCCTGTGATCTTCTCCGCGTCCTCGGGCGAGTAGCGCATGACGATCTCGCGCACGGCCTCGAAGTCGTCGGTGACGTCGCGGATGTACTCCTCGTTCTGGAGCCCCTCCTCGAGAATCGTGTGCATCATCGCGTTCAGGAGCCAGACGTCGGTTCCCGGCCGCAGCTGGAGGTGGCGCTTCGCGAGCTTCGTCAGCCAGATCTTGCGCGGGTCGGCGACGACGAGGGTCGCGCCCTTGCGGACCGCCTTCTTGATCCGCAGCGCGAGCACCGGGTGCGCCTCGGTCGTGTTCGAGCCGATGACGAACAGGAAGCGGTCGTTCTCGATCTCCGGGATCGAGTTGGTGCTAGCTCCTCTGCCGAACGACCTGACCAGGCCGTAGAGAGTGGGAGCGTGTCAGGTCGACTCGCACGAGTGGACGGAGTTCGTCCCGACTCCCGTGCGCGCGAGCTTCTGGATGAGGTAGTTCTCCTCGTTCGTCAGGCGGGCCGACGCGAGGAAGCCCACCGACTGCGGGCCGTGCTCCGCGATCACCTTCTTGAGCCCGGTGGCCGCCGTCTCGAGTGCGTGCTCCCACGTCGTCGCGTGGAGCTCGCCGTCCTCGCCGCGGACGAGCGGCTGCGTGAGCCGGTCCGGGTGGTGCACGAAGTTGAAGGCGAAGCGGCCCTTCACGCAGAGGTTGCCCTCGTTCGGGAGGTACTCGTCCTTCGAGGTGACCTTCACGATGTGCTTCGTCTTGGGGTCGAGGTTCAGGTCGATCTGGCAGCCGACGCCGCAGAACGTGCAGGTCGTGCGGACTTGCTCCAGCGCGTGCTCGGGCTGTGACGTGCCCTCCTCGAACTTCTCGTAGATCGCGCCGGTCGGGCAGACGGAGAGGCAGCCGCCGCAGAGCTCGCACTCGGTGTCGAGCCAGCTCAGCTCCCACGTCGGGACGATGCGCGCGTGCCCGCCGCGCCCTTCGAGGCTCAGAGCCGAGCACTGCATGACCTCCTGCGTGTAGCGGACGCAGCGGTTGCAGAGGATGCACGCGTCCGGGTCGTAGCCCATGAGCCGGTTGCGGTCGTCGTACTCCTTGCGCTTCGCGTCGGGGAGGACGAGCGGCGCGGTCGCATCGAGATCGTTCGCGAGGTCTCGGAGCTCGTTCGGGCGGCCTCCGGGAGATTCGTTCAGGTGCTCCGAGAGGAGCATCTCGGTCAGCGTCCGCTGGAAGTCGGTGATCGGGCCGTTCGTGGAGACGACCATGCCCTCGGCGACGCGAGTCGCGCAGGCAGGCAGCGGTCGCGGCGCGCCCTCGACGTCGACGACGCACATCCGGCAACCGCCGTACGGATCGAGCTTCGAGTCGTGGCAGAGCGTGGGGATGAACGTCCCGTGGCGCGCGGCCGCGTGGACGAGGAGCTCGCCCTCGGGCGCGCTGACCGACCGGCCGTCGAGGGTGAACGCGACCACGTCGGTCACGCTACACCCTGCTCCAGCGGGGCAAACAGCTCCGGCCAGTGCGCCATCGCGCCGCGTACGGGGAAGGGCGATGCCTGGCCGAGGCCGCAGATCGACGTCTTCTCCATCGCCAGGAGCCACTCGTCGACCTTCTCGCGCGTCATCGCCGCCTCGCCATGTTGGAGCTCCTCCGCCACGTGATGCAGCGCGCGGTTGCCGATCCGGCACGGCGTGCACTTCTGGCACGACTCCTCGGCGAAGAAGCGCATCGTCTCGGCGAGCAGGCGGAGCGGCGAGTACGTCGCGGGGAACACCTGCACTGCGGCCGAGCCCGGGCCGGCGCCGTACTCGCGCAGGCCGTCGCGCGTGAGCGGCGCGTCGAGCGCAGCCGGCGGCAGGATCCCGCTCGCGGCGCCACCCGGGACGATCGCGCCGACCTCGCCGACGAAGCCGCCCGCGTACTCATCGACGAGCTCTCGCGTCGTCACGCCGTTCGGCGCCTCGTAACAGCCCGGCTTGCCGACCGCACCGGTCACCGACCACAGTCGCGTGCCCGTCATCTCGCGCGTTCCGAGCCCGGCCCACCACTCGCCGCCGTTCTGCAGGATCGCCGGGATGTGCGCCAGGGTCTCGACGTTCTGGATGAGCGTCGGGCGCCCGAGATAGCCGAACTGGCTCGGGAACGGTGGCTTGAGCCGAGGCATCGCGCGCCTGCCCTCCATCGACTCGAGCATCGCCGTCTCCTCGCCTGCGATGTACGCGCCCGCGCCGACGACCAGCTCGAGCATGAGGCCGTCGAGCAGACCTCCCCCACGGAATTCGTCGAGTGCCTGTTGGAGCCGCACGCGGGACGTCGCGTACTCCTCGCGGAGGTAGACGTAGCCCTCCGACGCGTCGAGCAACCGCATCGCGAGCACGGTCGCTTCGATCATCAGATGCGGTCGAAGCTCCATCACGTAGCGATCCTTGATCGTCCCCGGCTCGCCCTCGTCGGCGTTCACGACGACGTGTCGCGGCCCCGGCTCGCGCGCGACCGCCTCCCACTTGAGCCCGGTCGGGAATCCCGCCCCGCCGTAGCCCGTGAGCCCCGATGCCTTCAGCTCCTCGACGACCCGCTCGAGGGACGGCAGATCGCGGAGCAGCGCGAGCCCGCCGCGCGCCTCGTAGTCCGCAAGCGTCGCGTCGCCCGACGCCGAGCCCCACAGCCGGCCCGTCGTTCGTCGCGTGCGTCACCGCCGGGACGATCTCGTCGCCGCGCGTCATCGCGGGCGCGAGGTCGCAGTGGCCGAGGCACGCGACCTCGATCGCGCCCGGCGTCCGCTCGAGCAGCTCCCGCGCACCGAAGCAGTCGCACACCGGCCCGGTGCAGACGCGAACCGCGTCGGTCGGTACCTCGAGGAAGGAGTAGAACGAGACGACCTCGTGCACCTCGCCGCGGCGGATGTTCATGTGGTCGGCGACGGCGTCCGAGAGCTCCATCGTGATCGGCCCCACCTCGCGGCGCACGCGCCCGAGGTTGTCGAGGAGGCGTGTCCGCTCGCGTGGGAGCTCGGGAAGCAGCGATGCGAGCCGGAGCACGTCCACCCCGGCGAGTCTATTCGGCGCCCGGAGGCCTCCGGAGTGCCTTCGTCCGGGCGCGGCGGCGCTTCTCCCTCGAGCCGGCGCTCGCGTGCTGACTTGGCGGACGGTTCGTCGCCACGCGTCGGCGCGGAACCGCGAGTGCGGCGCGCAGCTTCTCGACCAGCCGCTCGACCGCGAGCTCGCGGTTGCGCGCCTGGCTGCGCTCGTCCTGCGCGACTGCGCGCAGCACCGGGCCCGACGCGTGCCGCCGACGCGGCGCTTCTGCGTGTCCGTGAGCGCGCTCGACGCCTCGACGTCGAACAGCGCCTCGACCCTCGTCGAGGACTTCTGCGCGTGCTGCCCGCCCGGTCCGCTCGAGCGCGACACACGCAGCTCGATCTCCGAGACGGGCAAAGGACGGAGCGTGTGACCGGATCCGCTGCGGGCCGGCAAAGCCGCACCTCGCTATGTCGCCTCCGTCGAGCCTACGGCTCATAGACTCACGCTCCATGGCGTGCATTCTGCTCGACATCGACGGCGTGCTGCACGTCTCCGGAGACCCGATTCCGGGCGCCTCGGACGCCGTCTCGGAGCTCCGTCGCGCGGGCCACGCTCTCCGGTTCGTCTCGAACAACTCGACGCGGCCGCGATCCCGCCTCGCAGAAGAGCTTCGCGACATGGGCTTCACGCTCGAGGACGAGGAGATCCAGACGACGCCAGGGGCAGCCGCGCGTGAGCTCGCCGGCAAGCGCGTCCTCGCGCTCGTGATGGCCGACATCGTTCCCGATCTCGACGGCCTCGAGCTCGTCGGCGATCACGCGGAGGCCGTGCTGATCGGCGGCTGCGACGAGACGCTCGAGCCGAACCAGGTCTTCAGCTACATGAACCTCGCGCGTGCGTTCGACGAGGTCCAGATGGGCGCCTCGCTCTACTGCCTGCACAAGAACAAGTGGTGGCAGACGAGCCGTGGCCCGATGCTCGACTCGGGCGCGTTCGTCGCGGGGCTCGAGTACGCGACCGGGGTCGACGCCGTCGTGCTCGGGAAGCCGAGCCCGTCCTACTTCGCCGCGGCGCTCGACGCGCTCGCCGCCGAGCCCGAGCTGACCTGGCTCGTCACGGACGACGTCGAGGCGGACGTGCGCAGCGCGCAGCTCTTCGGGATGAAGACCGCGCT
Organism: uncultured Gaiellaceae bacterium; assembly: GCA_963744285.1. GTDB lineage: Bacteria > Actinomycetota > Thermoleophilia > Gaiellales > Gaiellaceae > GMQP-bins7. The sequence continues at coordinate 57,757 of CAVUTA010000016.1, forward strand.
CGTGCGAACCGGGAAGTTCCGTCCCGAGGCGCTCGAGTCGGCGGACACGTCGCCCGACATCGTCGTCTCGTCGCTCGGCCACTTCCCCGCGCTGCTCGAGGAGGACCTCACCGGCGGCTGGACTCCGTGAAGGTCGGGGTCGACATCATCGAGATCGAGCGCATCGAGCGCGCGCTCTCGCGGCCGGGGTTTCGCGAACGCTGCTTCACGGACGCCGAACGGGAGTACTGCGACTCGCGAGCCCGCCCCGCGCAGAGCTACGCGGGACGGTTCGCCGGCAAGGAAGCGGTCGGGAAGGCGCTCGGCTGCGGCGTGCGATTCACGTGGAAGGAGATCGAGATCGTCGGCCGGCCGAAGCCGGGAGTGCGGTTGTCGGGGCGGACAGCCGCCTTTGCCGAGCGCGTCCAGGCCGGGCCGATCGATCTGTCGATGACGCACTCGCGCGAGATCGCGGCTGCCATCGCGGTCGTCGCGCCGCGTCGAGGATGGCTGAGCGCTTCGAGCCTCTCTACTCGGCTGCGGAGATGCGCGCGGCCGAGGAGCGCTACCCGAACTATCCGGACAGCATTCCCGAGCTGATGGAGCGCGCGGGTGCGGCGGTCGCACGCGAGGCCATGCTCGCGTTTCCGGCGGCACGCAGCTTCGCATGCGTCTGCGGCGGCGGCTCGAACGGTGGAGACGGACGTGTCGCCGCACGCGTTCTTCGCGAGGCCGGGCACGTCGCCGACGAGACGGACGACCCGACGGGGTACGACGTGATCGTCGACGCGCTCTTCGGCACGGGATTCCGGGGTGAGCCACGCCCGGACGCCGCCGAGCTGATCGGGCGCATGAACGACGCAGCGGCCCCGGTCGTCTCGGTCGACGTTCCCTCCGGCGTCGACGCCTCGACCGGCGAGATCGCAGGAGTCGCCGTCGAGGCCGACCTGACCGTGACCTTCCATGCACCGAAGGTCGGGCTGGCCGTTGCGCCAGGTCGCTTCTCCGCGGGCCGCGTGGTCGTCGCCGACATCGGGCTCGAGCACACCTCGACCGCCGTTCGACGCGCGACGCGGTCACTTCTCGACGTGATCCCTCGCCGGAGCGCGGGCGACACGAAGTACAAGGCCGGCGCCGTTCTCGTCGTCGGCGGCCAGCCAGGGATGACCGGCGCGGCCTGCCTGACCGCGATGGCAGCGCTGCGCGCTGACGCCGGCTACGTGACGCTCGCGGTGCCGGAGAGCTCGCTCGCAGCTGCCGAGGTCATCGCGCTCGAGCCGGTCAAGCTCGCGTGGAGCGACGACGACGCCGTGGAGACGATCGTCGCTGCGGCCGAGCGTGCGACTGCCCTCGCTCTCGGCCCCGGGCTCGGCAGGGGCCCGCGTCGGCGCGCGCTCGTCCGCGCGCTGCTCGAGCAGGTCGACCTCCCCGCGGTCGTCGACGCCGATGCGCTCTTCGAGCTCGAGCCGGTCGCTCGCGCCGCGCCGACCGTGCTCACGCCTCACGCAGGCGAGCTCGGCCGGCTCCTGGGCCGCGACTCGCGAGTGGGTCGACGCGCATCGGCTCGAGGCCGCGCGCGAGTGCGGCGGAACGCTTCTCGGCGATCGTCCTGCTCAAGGGCGCCGACACGATCGTCGCTTCCCCCGACGGGACGGCGATCGTGTGCGACCTCGGGCCGCCCTCCCTCGCGACGGCGGGGACGGGGGACGTGCTCACCGGAATCGTCGCTGCGTTCCTCTCGAAGGGCGTCGAGCCGATGACCGCCGCCGCCGCCGCAGTCCGTCGCTCACGGGCTCGCCGCCGCTGCCGCGCCGCAGCAGGCGGGGCTCGTCGCGAGCGATCTCCTCCGGTACCTCCCGGAAGCGCTCGAGCGCTGACTCGACGTCAGTTCTCCTCAGTACGAGATCGCTCGCTGTACACCCCCTGACTACCCCGAACGATCTACCCCGAACGGGTGAGAGAGCGCGCGCGGGCGACTGCCGAGATTCCGTCCGCACGTCATCCCCAGCTTCTCGACACGAAGGAGTCTCGTCCATGCCTCGAGTCCGTCGGCGAATGGTGCTCGTCGTTGCGTTTGCAGCGGCGCTCGCGCTCGCCACCTACGCCTTCACCGCGTCGAACACCGTCCCCGGCACGAAGGCCGGCAAGGGCGAGGGCGCCATCACCGGCTACACCGTCTCCGGCGTCGCCTACACGCTGAGCACGGCCAACCCGGCGAACATCGACAGCGTCGCGTTCACGCTCAGCGCGTCCGCGACGACCGTCAAGGCCAAGGTCGTCCAGTCGAGCTCGACGTACACCGACTGCACGGTCACGGGCGGCACGAACGTCTCGTGCAACTTCAGCCCGGACGTCGCCGTTCTCTCGGCCGACGAGCTCTCGGTCGTCGCCGTCTCAGTAGCGGCACGGAGACCGGGGAGTGTGCGGCGCTCCCCGGTCTCCTCTCCTCGACATGAAGAAGATCCTCGTCACAGCCCCGACGATCGTCGCCGGTCTCGTCCTGATCGCTGCGGCGTGGCTCCTCTTCGCACCAGCCGAGCTCGGCGGTGCGACGCGCTATGCGGTCGTCGAGGGCGCGAGCATGGAGCCGGGCCTGAGTCGCGGCGACCTCGTGCTCGTGCGCGGGGGAGGCGAGCCGACGTCGGCGATGCGGTGCTCTACCGCGATCCGACGCTGGGCGTCCGTGTTCTCCACCGCGTGATCGCGAAGGAGGACGGCAGGCTCGTCCTGCAGGGTGACGCGAACGACTTCGTCGACGACGCGCGACCGCGTCCCTCGGATGTGATCGGCGCGTACTGGTTCTCGATCCCGCGAGCCGGGTCCGTTCTCTTCTGGCTGCAGCAGCCGCTCCACGCGGCGCTGCTCGCGTTCGCGCTGACGATCGTCGCGCTGGCCGGCGGCGGTGCCGCTCGAGCCGCTCACCGCGGAGGAAGCGCCGAGCGGATGAGACGCTGCTTGTCACGATCGGCCGCCTTCCCGCTCGTTCCGCTCGTGGTCTTCCTCGGCGTCGTGCTCACGGCGTCGACTGTCGTTCCTGCGAGCAAGGCGGGGCGTGACACCGACGCCGTCACCGCGAACAAGCTGAAGCCGAGCGCGTGCTCGGCGCTCGCGCTGGCAGGCATCCGTCACGGGCTCGGGAACGTTCAACGACACGAACCAGCCTCAACCTCGTGCTCGGCAGTGCGGGCGTGGACACGATCCGGGGGATGAACGGGCAACGACTGCATCCTCGGCGGCGCCGGCAACGACTCGCTGCGCGGCGACGGCGGCACGGACGTCTGCATCGGCGGCTCGGCACCGACACGTTCCACTCGTCCTGCGAGACGCAGATCCAGTAGCTGGACCTTCGCGACGCGGCCGCGAACGCGGCCGCCTTCAGGGATCTGCTCGCGACCGAGATCCCCACTCGGGGATCTCGGTCTTGCGAGAATCAAAACGTGGAGAGGTCGTGCTTCACTCTCGACCTCGGGGCGATTCGCCGGAACGCCGCCACGCTGCTGCGTGCCGCAGAGGGGGCCGAGCTCTGGGCGGTCGTGAAGGCGGAGGGGTACGGGCACGGCGCGGTCGACGTCTCGAAAGCGGCGCTCGACGGAGGCGCATCCGCCCTCTGCGTCGCGACGCTGCCCGAGGCGCTCCACTTGCGCGCGGCGCTCCGCAATGCGCGGATCATCGTGATGGGGCCGGTGTCCGAGCGCGAGATCGGGGAGGCGCGCGTCGCCCGGCTCGAGCTCGTGGCCGCCGACGAGCGAATCCCCGAGGGTGTCCGGGTCCATCTCAAGCTCGACACGGGGATGGGCCGGTGGGGCGTGGCCGAGCTTCCCGCGCCGACCCGCGACGTCGTCGGCGTCATGAGCCACCTCGCCTCCGCCGAAGCCGATCCGGCGTTCACCCAGCTCCAGGTCGAGCGCTTCCGGGAGGCGACCGCGGGCTTGAGCTCGTTCACGCGCCATCTCGCGAACAGCGCCGCCGCGCTTCGCTTTGCCGAGGCGCGCTTCGACGCCGTGCGCTGCGGCATCGCGCTCTACGGCATCTCGCCGTTCGGCTCGGATCCGGCCGCCGACGGGCTCGAGCCCGCCCTGCGCTGGGAGTCGTACGTCGCGCTCGTGAAGAAGCTCGAGCCGGGCGAGAGCACCGGCTACGGCCGTCGGTTCGTCGCCGACCGGCCGACCTGGATCGGCGTCGTGCCGGTCGGCTACGCCGACGGGTTCCGTCGCGACATGACGGGCACGGAGGTTCGCGTCGAAGGCGAGCGACGCCGCGTCGTCGGCACGATCTCGATGGACGCGCTCGCGGTCGTGCTCGACGTACCGGTCGCGTCGGGCACTCCCGTCACGCTCCTCGGCGACGGAATCCTCATCGAGGAGCACGCACGCGTCGCAGGCACGATCGCGTACGAGATCGCGACAGGCTTGAACACGCGCTCGGGGCGTGCCCGGCGGGTCGCGACCGATGGATGAGCGACTCCGCGAGATCCTCGGTGACGAGGACGCGTGGGTCGTCGGCGGGGCCGTGCGAGACGAGCTTCTCCTGCGGCCCGTTCTCGATCTCGACGTCGCGTGCGCGGAGCCGCGTGACGCAGCGAATCGCTTTGCCCGTCGCTTCGGCGGGTCGGTCTTCCCGCTCTCCGAGCGCCACGGAGCCTGGCGGGTCGTCGCGGACGGCATCGACGAGACGGTCGACTTCACGCCGGTCGGCGAGGGAATCGACGCCGACCTCGCGACGCGCGACTTCACGTTCAACGCGATCGCCGTGTCGGTGCGTACCGGCGAGACGCACGATCCTCACGACGGCCGCGCCGATCTGGCTGCGGGGGTCATCCGGGCGGTCTCCGAGTCGATCTTCGCCGACGACCCGCTCAGGCTCCTGCGTGCGGTGCGGTTCGAGGACGAGCTCGGATTCGGCATGGACGAGCGCACCGAGGCCCTGCTCCGCACGTCGGCCGCGCTCGTGACGCAGCCGGCCGGCGAGCGGACGCTCGCAGAGCTCGAACGGCTCTCTCCGACCGGCTATCGCCGCCTCGACGACGTCGGCCTGCTCGCGGGGCTGGCAGGCACGTTGGACGATCGGTTGGACGCGCTCGACGATCCGGACTTCAGGCTCGTCGTGGTGTTCCGCGAGAACCTCGCGCGACTGCCGATCTCGAACGAGCTCAAGCGCTACTCGGCTGCGCTGCGCCGTGCGCGCCGTCCCGAGGATCCCTCACCGCGCTCGATCCATCGGTTCCGCCGGGACACCGAGCCGTGGGCCCTCGACGCGCTCGCGTTCGTCGGTGCACTCGAGCTCGTGGGGGTCGTCGAGGCAGCTCGACTCGCCGATCCTCCGGCGCCGCTCGTCCGTGGTGACGAGCTGGGTCTCGAGCCGGGCCCGGAGATCGGACGTATCCTCGCCGTCATCGAGGAGGAACGGGCAGCGGGAACGATCTCCACGCGCGACGAGGCGCTCGCACTCGCGCGCGGGCTCGCCGAGGAGGAGCGCGTACGTGAGCGTCGAGCTGCGGCTCGCTCTCCAGGAGCGGCGAAGCGACGACCTCGCGCAGCGGGTTCGGCGGCTGCTGGGGCCGTTCACCGGCAACGAAGCGGTGCTGGACGCCGGCTGCGGTACCGGTGCCGTCGCCTTCGCACTCGCTCCGAACGTCGCGGAGGTCGTCGGTGTCGATACGCGCGTGGACTACCTCGAGGCCGGCCGCTCGGCGGCGCCGTCCAACGTCCGCTTCGAGGAGGCCGACGTCATGAGCCTCCCCTTCGGCTACGCGGAGTTCGACCTCGTCTGCTGCCACCGCGTGCTGCATCACGTGCGCCGGCCAGAGCTCGCCGTCTCGGAGCTCGCGCGCGTCGCGCGTTCCGGCGGGAAGGTCTTCATCGCCGATCAGCTCGGCTCCGTCGACCCGCTTCTGAGCCTCGAGCAGGATCGCTTCGAGCATCTGCGTGACGCGACACACCAGCGCCTGCTCCCCGAAGCGGACATCCGCGGCTACCTCGACGCCAACGACCTCGTGCTGATCTCGTCCGAGGTCACGCACGAGCGCGTGGACCTCGAGGAGCGCCTCGAGCTCGCCGGGTTCGACGAGGAGGAGCGCATCCGCATCCGCGGGCCGGCTCCCGCCGACGCCGTACGACATCGAGGTCGGCTGGTACGTCTCCCGGAAGCCGGGCCCGTAGCGCTACTCGTCGCGGTGCTGCCCGGCGCGGCGCGCGACGAGCCGCGAGAAGATCCCCGGGACGAGCGCCTGCCCGATCGTCGCAAGGCGATACGGGAACCACGGCACCGTGACCTCGCGCTTGCCCTTGTCGACGGCGTTGACGACGGCCTTCGCGACGTCCTCCGCCTCGATGACGTAGCGCCGGAGCAGCGGGCTGCGCAGCTTTGCGCGCTGCGGGAAGCCTTCGGTCTCGACGAAGCCGGGCATGATCGTGTGGACCTGGATCCCGCTCGGCCCGAGCAGCGCGGCGGTCGAGCGGGAGAAGGCGAGCTGGGCGTGCTTCGACGCCGAGTACGCGCCCGCCGGGGCGAAGGCGACGGTTCCGGCGACCGAGACGAGATTCACGACATGCGCGTGCGGCGCTGACGCGCGCAGCCCGGGCGCGAATGCGCGCAGGCACCAGACCCCGCCGAGGTAGTTGACCGCGGTCACGCGTTCCACGAGCTCCGGGTCGATGTCCAGGAAGCTTCCGCGCGCCGGAATGCCTGCGTTGTTCACGAGCAGCCCGATCGACGGATGCCGGTCGAGCACGCGCGCGGCGACCTCGTCGACCTGCGCGCGGTCGGAGACGTCGCAGACCTCCCACTCGCCTTCGATCTCCGCTGCGATCCGCTCGAGCTCGTCCGCGCGTCGCGCGAGCAGGACGCAGCGCCAGCCCGTGCGGGAGAGCTCGCGCGCGATCGCCTCCCCGATGCCCGAGGAAGCACCTGTGACCACCGCGATTCGCTCCCCGGCCATCGGCGGGCCACGCTATCCGATTAGGATCGCCGCGTGGCCGGCAGGTTCGAAGGCAAGCAGGCGCTCGTGCTCGGTGTCGCGAATCAGCGCTCGATCGCATGGGCGATCGCGAAGCGCCTCGCCGACGAGGGCGCGACCGTTGCCTTCACCTACCAGGGAGAGCGCATCGAGAAGAACGTGCGCGACCTCGCGGCGACCATCGAAAGCCCGCTCGTCACCGAGTGCGACGTGCGCTCCGACGACGACGTCTCGCGTGTCTTCTCCGAGGTGTCGGACGCGTTCGGCGGAGGACTCGACGTCCTCGTCCACTCCGTCGCCTTCGCGGCGGCGGAGGATCTCGAGGGCCGCTTCGTCGACACTCCCCGCGACCGCTTCTGGATGGCCGTCGACATCAGCGCCTACTCGCTCGTCGCGTGCTCGCGCGCGGCCGAGCCGTTGATGGAGTCCCGCGGCGGCGGCTCGATCGTGACGATGACCTACCTCGGCGGCGAGCGCGCCGTCCCGCACTACAACGTCATGGGCGTCGCGAAGGCAACGCTCGACGCCAGCGTGAAGTACCTCGCCTGGGATCTCGGACACAAGAACATCCGCGTGAACGCGATCTCGGCCGGCCCGGTGCGCACGCTCGCCGCGCGCTCCATCGCCGGGCTTCACGACGATGCAGACGATGTTCGAGGAGCGCGCTCCGCTTGCACCGCCAGATCGAGTCGGAAGACTGCGGCGGCGCCGCGGCGTACCTCCTCTCGGACGACGCCGCGAACGTGTCCGGTACGACGCTCTACGTCGACGCCGGGTACCACGCGATGGGCATGTAGCGGCGATGTCGGCCGAGCAGCGCCTCGTCGAGCTCGGGATCGAGCTGCCGCCGGTCTCGCCACCTGCGGCGAGCTACGTCAACGCCGTGCGCACCGGCAACCTCGTATACCTCTCGGGGCGGGACCGACGACGCCGGGCACCTCGACGCCGACCGGCAAGGTCGGGGCGGACGTGACGACCGAGGAGGCTGCGGCCCACGCCCGCCAGGTCGGCATCAATCTGCTCGCCGTGCTCCGTGCATGAGCTCGGCGACCTCGATCGCGCACGCCGGGTCGTGAAGCTGCTGGGGATGGTCAACGCCGTGCCCGACTTCGTCGAGCACTCGAAGGTGATCAACGGCTGTTCCGACCTCTTCGTCGAGGTGTTCGGCGAGGGCCATGCTCGCTCGGCGGTCGGCGTCGGCAGCCTGCCGTTCGGGATGACGGTGGAGATCGAGGCGATCTTCGAGGTCGAGTGAGGGCTGCGCTCATCCGTGAGGTCGGCGGCGCTCCCGAGGTCGGAGACGTCGCCGAACCTGCAGGCGAGTCGGTGGAAGTGCTCGCGGCGCCGATCAACCCGATCGATCTCGCGGTCTCGCGCGGCATCCTCGCGACCGGCCATCCCGATCTGCCCTACGTCCCCGGCTGTGAGGCCGTCGGTCGTACCGGCGACGGCAGAGTGGTCTGGATCTTCGGTGGGTCGCTCGGACGGACGTCGCCCGGCGCGATCGCCGAGCGAGCGCAGATCGGGGATGCGCATGCGATCGACGTGCCCGAGGGCACGGATCCTGCGCTCGCCGCGGCGCTCGGGATCGCAGGCCTCGCCGGCTGGCTGCCGTTCGCGTGGCGCGCGCCGCTCACGGGCGGTGAGACGGTTCTCGTGCTGGGCGCTACGGGATCCGTCGGCCTCGTCGCCGTCCAGACGGCGAAGCTCCTCGGTGCCGCCCGGGTCGTCGCGGCGGGTCGCAGTGCCGCGGGGCTCGAGCGCGCGGCGCTTCACGGCGCTGACGCGACGCTCCGCCTTGACGAGCCTGGCGACCTCGTGGCGGCCTTCAAGGAAGCGTTTGGCGGCGAGGGCCCGAGCTACGTCTTCGACGCATTGTGGGGAGAGCCGGCAGCGGCCGCGATCCAGGCTGCTGCGCCGCGCGCCACCATCGTCAACCTCGGCCAGTCGGCTGGTGCAACGTCAGAGCTCGCCTCGGCTGCGGTTCGCTTCAAGAATCTCTCGATCCTCGGACACACGAACTATCTCGTCCCCGCTCACGAGCTCGCGGAGCACTACCGGCGACTCGTGCAGCACGCGGTGGCCGGCGACATCCGGCTCGAGGTCGAGCGGGTGCCGCTCGACTCGGTCGCCGATGCCTGGCGACGTCAGGCGGAGGGCGCCGGAACGAAGCTCGTCATCGTCCCGTAACGGGGGGCTCGGTACCGCACGACCACGGAGTCGTTTCGGTCGAGGCTGCGCCGGGTACTCAGAGGACATGCGACGCCTCTACTGGCTGCTGGGCTGGTTCGCCTTCAGGTACGGCCGGCGAATGCTGAAGCGCCGCATGCAGATCAGGCGCTGAGGTCTCCCGCAGCGGCGATGACCGCGTCGATGTCGGGCAGCTCGCCGCCGAGCAGCCACGCCGCCTCGATCGTCTCGCCATCGCGAATCAGAAACGCCGATCGCACGGCGACGTCGCTCATACCCAGCGGCTCGAACGCGACGTCGAACGCACGGGTCGCATCGCCGTTCCAGTCCGAGAGGAGCGGGATGTCGACGCCGAGCGTCTGCGCCCATGCGCGGTGCGACCACGGTGAGTCGCGCGAGATCGCGACCGGTCGGATTCCTGCGGCGGCGAGGTCGTCGCTCCTGTCACGCAGGAGCAGCAGCTCGTTCGTTCAAGTCGGCGACCAGTCGTAGAGATAGAAGCAGAGGAGCGTCCACCCCTCACCGAGAGCGTCCCGCAGTGGCCTCGCTTCCTCGCGTGGTGCTGCCCAGACCTGCGCGTCGGGTACGCCCCCGGATTCGAGCACGTCGCGAGCCTAGCCACCCGCGCTCAGGAAAAGCAGCCCTAGACCTGCCCGCGTATCTCCGGCGTGGACTCTCGACCACGCACTAGCCACGGGAGCAGTGAGCACGCCGCGAGTTGGAGAGCTAGGCCCCGATCGGGACAGGAGCGGGTAGCGCCTCGGTCGCGTCCGCGATCTCGCGGGCGACCTCGACGATGTCGCGGTTGGCGTTGTAGATCCGGAGCTGGCGATCCGACGAGGAGCCGCGACCGAGGATTGCGAGAACCCCTTCGAGCTCCCGTTCGGAGCCGAGCTCGCGTGCGTGCGGCCGGAGCTCCTTCACCGTGCGTCGGATCAGACGCGCGACCGGGACGCGGTTCCGGCTCGCGCTCGCGAGATCCATCACCGGCGCCTCGAGCCCGTAGCGCGCGGCGAGCCACTTGTTCTCGCTCGTGAGGATGCGGTGATACGAGGGGATCTCCTCGCCCGCCTCGTGCTGCTCGCACAGCTGCTTGACGAGCGCCTGGCAGTACGCGGCGATCGCCACGGCGTCCTCGACGCGCGTGACGGCGTCGCAGATGCGGATCTCGATCGTGCCGAGCCGCGGGTGGAGACGGATGTCCCACCAGATGTGCGTGTAGTCGGCGATGCAGCCCGAGCGTTCGAGCTGTCCCACGACCGACGCGTAGTCGGCGTAGTCGCGAAAGCGCGGCGGCGGCCCCGAGCGCGGGAACGCCGAGAAGACCATCTGCCGGCTCGACGCGAGCCCGGTCGGCTCGCCGCGCCAGAACGGCGAGCTCGCGGAGAGCGCGAGGAGCGGCGCGAGGTGCGGGAGCAGCCCGTTGACGACCTGGATCGCCTTCTCCGGCTCGTCGACCGCGACGTGCACGTGCATCCCGAAGATGAGCTCGCGCCGCGCGACGTACTGGAGCTGGTCGATGAGCGCGCGGTAGCGGTCCTTCGCGGTGATCCGCTGGCGCTCGAAGAGGCTGAACGGGTGCGTGCCCGCCGAGCCGACGCGCGTCCCTTGCTCGCTCGCGATCTCGGTGACGTAGCCGCGTAGCGTCGTCAGCCAGCGCATCACGTCGCCCGCGTTGTGGCACACCGGCGTCGCGATCTCGAGCACGGACTGCATGAGCTCCGCGTTGATCCGCGCCTCGAGCTCGTGGCCGGTGACCGCGGCGAGCATCGTCTCGATGTGCTGGACGAGGTCGAAGCGTCTCGGCATCGAGAAGCTGGTACTCCTCCTCGACACCGAGCGTGTACGGGTCGCCTGCTCCGAACGTGTGGTCGAGGACGCTTCCGGCCGGCTCTGAGCCGTTGCCGGTGATCGAGGACGGGAACGCTTGCTTCCCCGTCATGGCAGAACGGCTTCGACCTCGATCTCGACCTTCCATCTCGGATCGAAGAGGCCGGCGAGCACGGTCGTGTTCGCGGGGCGCACGTCGCCGAACACCTCGGCGTGCGCGCGGGCGAAGCCGTCGAAGTCGTCCGCGTTCACGAGGTAGACCCGCGTGCGCACGACGTGCTCGAGGCTCGATCCCGCCTGCTCGAGCGCGGTGCCGATGAGCTCGAGGCAGACGCGCGTCTGGTCGTAGATGTCCTCCGGCGGCGGCGAGCCGTCGGCCGGATTCGCCGCGGTGCCCGAGACGTGCACGCGGTCGCCGACGACGACGGCGCGCGAGTAGCCGACGATCGGCTCGTACGCTCCCGTCCCGGAGATGTTCCGCCGCTCCATCCGCGACTAGTATCGCCGCGCGTGCAGGCGCTCCGCCAGATCGACGGCTGGCCGGTCGAGTTCGCGGCCGCCGGTGTCGTCGATCCGGACGGGCAGGTCTCGACCCACGGCGACGCATCGCGGGCGGTTCGACTCGCCTCGGTCTCGAAGCCCGTCACCGCGCTCGCGACGCTCGTCGCCGCGGAGGAAGGAGTCGTCGACCTCGACGAGCCCGCCGGCCCGCCCGGCTCGACGGTTCGCCACCTGCTCGCGCACACGTCCGGCCTCCCCTTCGAGGGGACGGAGCCGATCGCGCGTCCCGGGCACCGCCGCATCTACTCGAACGAGGCGTTCCGCGTGCTCGCGCGATCACGTCTCCGAGCGCGCCGAGATGCCCTTCGCCGACTACGTGCGCGAGGCGGTCTGCGCGCCGCTCGGGATCGACCTCGACCCGAGCGGCGACCCCGGCTCCGGGATGCACGCGTCACTCGCGGACGTGCTCGCGATCGGACGCGAGCTGCTCTCGCCGCGCCTCGTCGCGGACGAGACGCGCGACGAGATGACGAGCGTCCAGTTCCCGGGGCTCTCGGGCGTGCTCCCGGATTACGGCCGCTTCGACCCGCTCGACTGGGGACTCGGCGTCCAGCTCAACACGCGGCCACCGAGCTGGATGGGCACGCGCACCTCGCCGCGCACCTACGGGCACTTCGGCGGCTCGGGGACGTTCCTCTGGGTCGACCCGGACGCGCGCGTCGTCTGCGCAGCGCTCACGACTCGCGAGTTCGACGAGTGGGCGAAGGAGGCGTGGCCGCGGTTCGCCGATGCGGTGCTGGACGAGCTGCAGGCACACGCCTAGCTCGACCACGGTACGGCGTACGCTCGCTGCGTGCCGTCTGCGCGCAGAACGCGATGGACGGAACGTCCGTGTACTTCGAGGACGACGGAGGGTCTGGCGTGCCCGTCGTTCTATACGGCGGGATTCTCGACTCGGTCGAGTCCGTCCGGACATCGCAGCTCGCGAGAGCGCTCCAGGGCATGACGCGAGTTCCGGCTCGTCTTCGTGGACCACCGTGGACTCGGGCGGAGCGACCGAGCCCACGAGGCTGCGGCGTACGCGATGCCGCTGCAGGTGGCCGACTTCGTCGCCGTCCTCGGCGGCACTCGGTGTCGAGAGGCGCACTTCGTCGGCCGGTCGTATGGCGGACGGCTCGCATTCGGCGTCGGCGAGCACGCTCGCCGAGCACGTCGCGTCTCGCTGGTCGATCGGCGGCCAGCAGCCGTACGCGATGAACCGAGACGGTCCGCTGGTACAGTGCTCTCGCGAGCGCGACCGATGCCACGCGACGGGAGGGCGCGGTGCGCTTCGTGGAGGCGCTGGAGGCGCACTGGGGAGCACCCATCCCGCGTTCGAGCGGAACGTGTACCTCGGGCAGGACGGCGCCGTCCGTGGCGGCGGCGTTCGAGGCCATGCTGGCCTCGGGCGACATGTCGACTCGCTTGCGCGAGTGGCGAGTGCCGTGCCTCATCTACCTCGGCGCGGGCGACGGTGACTTCCTCGACCAGGCGCGGCGAGCCGCGGCCGAGATTCCGGACGCCGAGTTCGTGCGCGGCTCGACGGCGCTCGACCATCTCGCTGCGGCACTTCGACGTGCGGACCGAAATCGTGGCCGCGGTCGTGCCCGAGTCCTGCGTGACGAACTGACTAGCCGTCGTCCGCGAAGAGCGGGCGCACGAGCTCGTCGAACGTCGCCTCGTCGCAGCTCGCGACCACGCACGGCGTCATCGCCGTGACCGTCGCCGTCCGTGGCACGTGCATCGTGAGCGCGACCTCGCCGAAGAACTCGCCGGCCTTCAGGATTCGCCGCTCGCCGAGCGCGGACTGCGAGACACCCGCGACGCCCGAGAGGAGGACGAAGAACCGATCGCCCGGCTCGCCCTCGCGGATGAGCACCGTTCCGGACGTCACCTCCTCGCGCTCCATCCGGTCGGCGAGCTTGCCGAGCGTCTCACCGGGGAGATCGGCGAACAGGCCGATCCGGCCGAGCTCGGTCACGGATGCGGGTACGTGTCGCGGCGACATCGCGGCGAACCGTACTCAGATGCACCGAAGGGCCGGCGAGCCGGCCCTTCAGCTAGGGGAGGGGGAGGGGGAAGCCTCGAACGAAACTTGCCGCAAAGAGCTTCCTATCAGGTTACGCCCCGAAGGGGAAGAGCCGCGTTGCGCTCAGGCTGCGAAGCCGAACGAGCGCTCGAGCGCCGACTTCGGCTGCGCGCCGACTGCGGCGGCGGCGGGCTCGCCGTCCTTGAAGAGGATCATCGTCGGAATCGACATGACTCCGTACTTCTGCGAGAGACCCTGCTCCTCGTCGATGTTGACCTTCACGAGCTTGACCTCGTCCTTGCGCTCCTCCACGATCTTCTCGAGGACGGGAGCGACGGCGTGGCAGGGACCGCACCACTCGGCCCAGAAGTCGACGATGACGGGTGTCTCGGACTTCAGGACTTCCTCTTCGAAGGTCTGCTCTGTGACGTCAAGTGCCATGAGACTCATTCATTCCTTTCATACGTGTCATTTGCGAATGCCTCGGATTTCAACGAGAAGGCCGCCGAAACCCTTCCCTAGACTGATTCCTCGTGGCGCCGATCTTCACACCTCTGCCGGACAAGCCGGATCACAACGCGCTCGAGCTCGAGCTTCTCGATCTCTGGGAGCGCGAGCAGACGTTCGCCAGGCTGCGGGAGCAGAACGCCGGGGGGCCGCGGTTCAGCTTCGTCGACGGGCCCGTCACCGCGAACAGAATGGTTCTCGGTGTGCACACGGCCTGGGGACGGACGCTCAAGGACGTCTTCCAGCGCTACAAGGCCATGCGGGGGTTCCATCAGCGGTATCAGAACGGGTTCGACTGCCAGGGCCTCTGGATCGAGGTCGGCGTCGAGCGCGAGCTCGGGCTGAACTCGAAGCGAGAGATCGAGGAGTACGGCTTGGCCGAGTTCGCGCGCCGTTGCCGCGACGTGGTCGTGCGGTCCTCGCGCGCGCTCACCGAAGGATCCGTTCGTCTCGGCCAATGGATGGACTGGGGACGCGACTACTTCACCTTCTCGGACACCAACATCGAGTACATCTGGCGGTTCCTGCGCGAGATGTACGAGCGCGGTTACCTCTACAAGGGCCACCGCTCGACCGAGTGGTGCCCGCGCTGCGGGACGTCGATCTCGCAGCACGAGCTGACGCAGAGCGGCGTCTACCAGGAGCGCACCGACCCGTCGCTCTACGTTCGCTTCCCACTCCTCGACCATCCCGGCGAGTCGCTCGTCATCTGGACGACGACCCCGTGGACGCTGCCCGCGAACGTCGCGGCCGCCGTCCAGCCCGATGCGGACTACGGGCTTCGCGAGATCGGCGAGTGGGTCGCGGTCGCGCGCTACCCGGACGACGACGTTCGTGCGGACGGTCAAGGGCTCGGACCTCGTCGGGCTTCGGTACCACGGGCCGTTCGACGAGCTCGGGCCGGGCTCCGAGGTCGAGCACCGGGTCATCCCCTGGGACGACGTGTCCCTCGAGGAGGGAAGCGGCATCGTGCACATCGCGCCGGGAGCGGGCCAGGAGGACTTCGAGCTCGGCCGGATCCACGACTTGCCCGTGCTCGCCCCGGTGGACGAGGCAGGCCACTTCTACGACGCGTACGGCTGGCTTCACGGGCTCTCGACCACGGAATCCGCCGACCAGATCGTCGGCCGCCTCGCCGAGACGGGGTTCCTCCTCGAGGCCGGACACGTACGAGCACCGCTACCCGCACTGCTGGCGCTGCGACACGCCGCTCATCTGGCGGGTGACGGACGACTGGCTCATCTCGGTCGACGAGCTCCGCCAGCCGCTGCTCGACGCGAACGCCACGGTCGAGTGGACGCCCGGCGTACATGGGCAAGCGCATGGACGACTGGCTCCGCAACATGGGCGACTGGAACATCTCGCGGCGCCGCTACTACGGGCTGCCGCTGCCGATCTACGAGTGCGAGTGCGGCCACGTCACCGTCGTGGGCTCGAAGGCCGAGCTCGCCGAGCGTGCCGTCTCCGGGCTCGAGCAGCTCGAGGAGCTCCGCCGGCCGTGGATCGACGAGGTGCCGATCCGCTGCGAGGCGTGTGCCGAGACCGTGCGGCGCATCCCGGAGGTCGGCGACGTCTGGCTCGACGCCGGCATCGTCCCGTTCTCGACGCTCGGCTGGGAGAACCCCGAGCGGGTACCCGAGGGCTACGCCACGGGTGCGGCGAAGGGGCTGACGACCGCCGACCTCCCCGACCACGCCTACTGGGAGGAGTGGTTCCCCGCCGACTGGGTGTCGGAGATGCGCGAGCAGATCCGGCTGTGGTTCTACTCGCAGCACTTCATGGCGGTCGCTCTGACCGGGAAGGCGCCGTATCGGCGAGTCCTCGGCTACGAGAAGATGCTCGACGAAACCGGCCGTGAGATGCACAGCTCGTGGGGGAACACGATCGACGCGCCGGACGCGTTCGCGCGCATGGGTGCAGACGTCATGCGTTGGCAGTACTGCTCGCAGCCGCCCGACCGCAACCTCCTCTTCGGGTTCGGACCCGCACACGAGATCCAGCGAAAGCTGCTCACGCTCTGGAACTCCTGCAAGTTCCTCGTCGACTACGCGAACATCGACGGCTGGAAGCCCGACTGGGACGATCTCGCGTCCGGGCCGAGCGGCGAGCTCGAGCCGCTCGACCGCTGGCTCGTCGAGCGCACGCGCGCGCTCGTCGCGGAGGCGACCGCCGGGTACGAGAGCTGGCTCACGGTCGACGTCGTGCGCGCGTACGAGGCGTTCGTCGACGACGTCTCGAACTGGTACATCCGGCGCTCCCGCCGCCGGTTCTGGGATGGCGACCCGGTGGCGCTGCGGACGCTCTGGTACGCCCTCGCCCAGGGCTTGCGCGTGGTCGCGCCGCTCATGCCGTTCCTCACGGATCACCTCTGGCGCGTGCTCACCGCTCCGTGCGAAGGCGCGCCCGCCTCCGTTCACCTCGCGGGCTGGCCGGAGGCGGTCGAGCCGAACGCCGCGCTGCTCTCCGAGATCTCGGAGCTCCGTCGCGTCGTGGAGCTCGGGCGCCAGGCGCGGGCGAGCTCGGGGCTGAAGCTCCGGCAGCCGCTGCGCGCGCTCGTCGTCGAAGGTGCGCCGCTTGCCGGGGCTCACGCGGACGAGATCGCGGACGAGCTCCGCGTTCGCGAGGTCTCGTTCGGGAACGTCGAAGCGAGCGAGCTACGCGTCAAGCCGAACCTCCCGCTGCTCGGTCCGAAGCTCGGGAAGGAGCTCGGCGCCGTTCGCGCGGCGCTCCAGGGCGGCGACTTCGAGGAGCTTCCGGAGGGCGGGATCCGCGTTGCCGGCTACGAGCTGACGCGCGACGAGGTGCTCGTGGAGAGGCACGGCAAGGACGGCTGGGCGGTCGCCGCGTCGGACGGGCTCACCGTCGCGCTCGACCTCCACCTCGACGACGACCTCGTTCGCGCCGGGCGTGTCTACGACCTCATCCACGGTGTGAACACGATGCGCAAGGAAGCCGGCCTCGAGCTCACCGATCGGATCGGACTCACGATTCCCGAGGCTGACGCAGACCTGCTCGAGCACGAGGACTGGATCGCACGGGAGACGCTCGCGGTCTCGGTCGCCGTCGGCGCCGAGCTCGGCCTCGCCAAG
>CAVUTA010000017.1:0-76513 GCA_963744285.1 uncultured Gaiellaceae bacterium
AGTTGCGCCCCGGCCGGGGCGCAACTACCCATCGCTCGGTCTATGGCGTCTGGGTGAGCGGCGACGTTCCCCGCGACCGCCACGTCGTCGACCCCGTTCCCGACGAGCGACATGAAGACCACGTCGAGGGTGCCGACGTCCGCGGCGCCGGCCTGGTCGCCGAGCACCCCGACACTGGGCGTTCCCCGACGCGCTTCCGTGGCCTGCGGACGAAGTCAAAGTTGCCGGCGTCGTTCTCCTCGAGTGGATCCCGTCGCCTCTGTTGTCGTCCGCCGTCGAGTGGCTGACGCTCGCGCTGAGGTTGCCGTCGGGGTCCTCCCGAATGTTGATTCCGTCGTCGAGGTTGCCGTTTGCTGTGCGCCGCGAACGCTGGCGTCGAGGTCGCCGACGCCCTTCTCGCGGATCTTGAGACCCGCGTCCCCCCCCCGTTCCCGTCGGCCTTGATACCGATCAGCACCGTGAACAGGTTGCCGCCACCGGCGAAGTCGTCGTCCTCCTCGAAGTCGATGCCTTCCTCGGGGTTCCGGCTGGCCTCGACGTTGGTCATGTCGACCTTGAAGTTGCCGGCGTTGTTCTCGTTCAGGTCCCAGCCCTCTTCGAGGTTGTTGCTGGCAGCGCTCGCCGCGACCCGTGCCGATCAGGTCGCCGTCTTGGGACTCGTCGACGTCCATGCCGTCGTCCAGGTCGATCGGATCGGCGGGTACAGTCGTGGAAGCCGCCGTTCCGGTGCTCTGGGTGCCGGTGACGTCGAACACCGCGTCGCCGGGCCGCGCTCGTCGAGCTCGATCCCGTCGGCGCCGTTGTCTGTCGACGATGCGTGTTTCGGGCGACGAAGCTCAGGCGCCGACTTCTCCCTCGTCCACGCCCAGCCCGTCGCGATCGAACCCGCCGAAGCCGTTCCCGTCGAACTCCGAGTTCAGTCACCTTGACGTCGAGCGATGCCGCCGAGCCGGCCGGACGGCGGTGGCTCCTCTGGATCCGTCCTGATCATTGCCCAGCACGCCGTGCCCTCCGCGCTTGGCGAGAGCCGGATTCGGGGGCCCAAAGCGGGTACGCCGTTCAAGGACACGTGCTTCGTGCCGGTCGCACCGGCCGCCACCTGGTACTCGAGCCCTTCACCGGGCGCATTGAGAATCGTGAGCCCGTTGACGGAGAGATCCGCGCCGTTCTCGATCCGGAACGCGTCAGCCGTTCCCACAAGCGCATTCGCATCGAGGACGGCGTTGTTGCCGACGATCATGAGCGACTGCGAGCCGTTGTAGAGCACCGTGCTCTGCAGCTCGATCGGGTCGAGGTTCCCCACGAAGACGATATTCCCGATCGCTGCGTTGCCGTTGGCCAGCTCGACGGCGGCCCTGAACGAGCCTGCTCCAGCATCGTTCGAGGTCGTCACGGTCGCGCTTCCGGCCGCCGCGGTCGACGATGTCGCCGCTCCGAGCGCGGCCACGACGAGCGCGATCACACCCAGCACAGGCAGATACCGCATGCAAAACCCTCCCCGGTTCGATTGAGGCCGATGCTCGCTTGTCCCAAAGCGCCCCTGGGTTACGGACCGGTGACCAGGCGGTGAAGACCTACGTCAGGCGAACACGATCACGCTGCGGATGCCGTCCTGCGCCTCCATGAGCTCGAATCCGCGGTTGACCTCGTCGAGCGTGAGCCGGTGGCTCAGGAGCGACTCGACGTCGATCTCGCCGGCGAGCCAGCGGTCGACGAGCTGCGGCACCTGCGTTCGACCCTTCACGCCTCCGAACGACGATCCGGTCACGCGGCGGCCGGTGATGAGGAATCGGGGCACGATGTCGAGCGTCTCGCCCTTGCCCGCGACGCCGACCATCGTCGCAAGCCCCCACGCCTCCCGCGCGGCCTCGACGGCCTGCCGCATGACGTGCACGTTGCCGGTCGCCTCGAAGGTGTAGTCGGCGCCGAAGCCGTCCGTCTCCGCGCGGATCCAGTCGACGGTGTCCTCGGCCGCGATGCGCGTATCGGTCGCGCCGTGGTGGCGCGCGCTCTCCAGGCGACCCTCCGCGAGGTCGATCGCGACGATCCTCCCGGCGCCGGCGAGCCGGCAGCCGATGACAGCGCCGAGCCCGACGAGCCCACAGCCGAAGACGACGCACGTCGATCCAGCCTGGACGTCGGCCGTGTAGAGCGCGGCGCCGATCCCCGTCGCGAGCCCGCACGCGAACGGCGCGCAGCCTTCCAGCGAGGCCTCCGGGCGAGACCTTCGCGAGGGCGATCTCCGGCATCACCGTGTACTCGGCGAACGTCGACGTGCCCATGAAGTGCCGCATCGGCTCGCCGTCGCGTGACAGCCGCGTCGTCCCGTCCGGGAGATAGCCCTGCCCCTGCATGTCGCGGATCGCGGTGCAGCGGTTCGTCCGCCCGCTCAGGCAGTGGACGCACTCGACCGCACTCCGGCGCGAAGAGCGTGATGACGTGGTCGCCAGGCGCGACGAGCGTGACGCCCGGCCCGACTCGCTCGACGACTCCGGCCCCCTCGTGCCCGAGCACGCACGGCGCGTAGCCGGTCGGGTCGGCGCCCGAGGCCGTGTAGAGATCGGTGTGACACACACCGCACGCGGCGAGCCGCACGAGCACCTCGCCGTCCTTCGGCTCGGCGAGGTCGATCTCCTGGACGACGAGCGGCTGCCCGAACTCCTCGAGCACTGCGGCGCGGATCTTCATCGCGGAGAGGCTAACCCGAGCGCGCCGTCGAGGGATTCAGGTCGTGCGCGCCGGGTCGATACCACGCCCATGATCTGGCCAGTTGCGGCACTGGCGGTCCTTCTGCTCTGCTTCGTCGTCGGCTACGGCACGCGCCTGCAGGCGCGCGTCGAATCCAGACGAGACGCGTAAACCGAGCAGGCTGCAAACCGACAGAGGTTGCCCGCGATGGGCGTCGCCGCGCGGGCGCTACTCGACCTCGATCTCGCCGTACTCGCGTGCCTCGGTTAGCTCGAGTGCGCCGCTTTGGCCGCGAAGTTGCGTATGGCACTAACAGCAGCCAGCTACTCCAAGACGTCTCGTTCCAGCACATCGGCCAGAAGGAGACCGCATTACACCCGCATAGACTGCGCCCGGTTTGCGGAGGCGGCCTATGGGAGGGAGGTAAGTGCGGCGTTTGGTACTCGCGCTCGCGAGTGCTGTGGCAGTCGCGGTGATCGCCATGGCAACCACTGCGGCGGGTGCCGATCGGTCGCCAGTAACGATGAGTGGACTGTTCCCCGACGACAGGGGGCAATCGCTCTCGAACGCCGATAAAGAGTCGTTCCCAGGACCCGACCAGGTGCGACGCTCCCTGGCGTTGCACGACTGAACGTTGGCCCCAGCTCTTAGGTGCGAGCATCAGGAAGGAGTCCGAGTCGCACGAGTTCGAGTCGCAATGCCGTCGCGTCGATGAACTGGATCACGCGGAACCCGAGGGACTTAGCGCGTCGACGTTGCGGACGAGTCGTCAATGAAGAGCGTCGCCTTGGGTTCGATGTCGAACCGCTCCGCGAGGTACTCGAAGATCCGCCTGTCAGGCTTGTTGACCCCGACGTCGCCCGAGAGGACGATCTCCTCGAACCAAGCGAGGAACTCGAACCGCTCCCTGGCAAGCGGAAAGGTCTCCGCCGACCAGTTGCTGAGGGCGACCAGCCGCGACGCCTGAGGCACGCAGGTCGGCGAGCACATCGACCGTTCCCGGGATCTCCCCCGCCAGCATCTCGGGCCATCGTCGGTGGAACGCTTCGATGAGCTCTCGACGCTCGGGATGTTCGGCAACCAGGACGTCGATGGCTTCTGCCCAGGGTCGTCCGGCGTCCAGGTGCGCGTTCCACTCCGCGTTGGTTACCTCGGTGAGGAACGACTCCATCTCTGCGGGATCATCGAACAGCTGCCGGTATAGGTGGCGGGGGTCCCAATCAATGAGGACGCCGCCCAGGTCGAAAACCATTGTGGTCAGCGCCGCATGGGGCACCCCGCCACGCTAGCGGTCGAGCGACGGCCGACGCGACAAATCCACCCTCCACAACGAGGGGGACGCGGAGGGAGCATCGTGCAAGCAGACGTGACGCGGATGGCACACCTGACCCGCATAACTAAGCCAAATCGGCTCAGCTAAGCGATATCAGATGGGCGGTACTGGGCTCGAACCAGTGACCCCCAGCTTGTCGAGCTGGTGCTCTCCCAACTGAGCTAACCGCCCTCGGGGCGGCGATTGTAGCCGCTACGGCGCCGACGACGGATCGAGCTCGCGCGTCGCGATTCGCGTCACGATGCTCGAGACGATCACCGTCACGAGCACGACGACGAGCGTCGCGCTGAGCAGGTTCTCGTCGAAGATTCCGGCCTCCGTGCCGATCGTGACGGCCGCCAGCGTCGCGGCCGCTTGCGCGACCGTGAGGCCGAAGACGAGCTTGATCTCCGAGCGGCCGAATCCCGAACGCCTTCCGCTGACGTACGCCGCGGCCGCCTTGCCCACGAGGACGATCGCGAGCGACGCACCCGCGAGGGCGAGGACGGTGAGCTCCGTGAATTGTCTCGGGTCGAGCAGCATCCCGGTCGAGAGGAGGAAGAACGGCACGAGCAGTGCCGCCCCGATGAACTCGAAGTGCTCCTTGTCCTCCGCACGCGAGGACACGAGCCTGTTGAGAGCGAGCCCGGCGAAGAACGCGCCCACGATCCCCTCGAGGCCCATGCGATCCGCGAGAAGCGCGGCGGAGGTGAGCGCCGCGAGCAGGAAGAGGAATGTCGGCACCGGGCCCTGGCCGAGATGCGCGAGCGCCCAGCGGCCGATCCGAGGCAGGAGGAACGCGCAATAGAACGCGAGCACGACGAGCCCGAGGAGCAGCTTCACGAGGATCACCGCGGAGCGGTCGTCGCTCTCGACCGAGCCGACGACGACCGCGAGGACGAAGAGCGCGAGCGTGTCGGTGATGACGGTGCCGCCGCTCGCCATCCCGACGGCGCGATGTCGCGTCAGCTTGTGCTCCTGGACGATCGGATACGCGATCAGGGTGTGCGACGCCCACAGCGACCCGTAGAGGGCGGCCGTCGCGAGCCCGTAGCCGAACGGGAGGACGAGGAGCAGGCCGAGGACGAATGGCAGCGTGAAGGTGAGCGCGCCGAAGGTGAGAGCCGGCTTGCGGTTGCGCTGGAACTCGTCGAGGTCGAGCTCGAGCCCCGCGAGGAACATGAGAAAGAGCAGCCCGAGCTCGCCCAGCGACTCGACGACGCCCTCGCGATGAACCCAGTCGAGGACGAACGGCCCCACCAGCATCCCGCCCAGCACGATCCCGACCAGCCCCGGGAGCCGGAAGCGCTCGGCGACCACGGGTCCGGCGAGCAGCACGACGGCAGCCACGAAGAACGTCCATTCGGCGGACACCGGCGGGAACTCGACGGCCAGCGGCACGCCGTGAGTCTCAACGCTGCGACGGACGGTCTACGGGCTCAGAAGATCTCGGGACACCACGGGGCGCGCTCGGCGGCGAACATCGCGTCCGCGCGCGCGGCGGCACCGCGCCGCAGCTCCTCGACCCTGCCCGCCTCGGACGAGGCCGGAGAACGAGAACGCTCCGAGGTACGCGCTGCCGAGCGCGCTCACGTCCAGGCGAAGCTGTGCGCCAGACGTCGTGCGCTTGGCCCGGCCGCGCGCGAGGCGCCAGCGACCGGCGTTCCACGGGCAGAACTCGTCGATCACGTCGAAGACGACAGCGCCGTCCGACGACGTAGCGGCGCGCCGACAGTGCGGCGCCCACGTCGACCAGCCGCACCCAGAGACCGTCGCCGATCCTGGGCCGCATGCTCCTCGGCGTGGCAAGCAGCCACCACAGCGGGTGGTCGACCGGCATGAGTGACGCGGTGATGCGCGCGGCCCAGTCGATGTCGAGAAGGTAGCGCCAGATCTCGGCCGTGGGCCGCCCGTCGAGCGCGACGGCCTCGACGACCTGGAGCTCCGAGTCCGCAGTCCCCTCGTCCCACTTCGGCTTGTGCCGGTAGATCGCATAACCCTCGGGCCGGCCGTCCTTCTCGAGGACGACGAACCGCTTCGGGCCGCCCTCCCCACCACCGCCGGGAGGCTCGAAGAGGATGCGGAGCTCCCACCAGTTCCGGGTCCGCGCGCAGCATCCCCGGCGTTCGCCGGCGCACGGCATCCCAGACGCGCGGGAAGAGCTTCAGCGCCTCTGCCGCGTCGACGATGCGCAGCGATCCCTCCCGCTCGAGCGGCTTCGCGAACGCCGAGTGCTCCTTCGGGATCTTCACGATCCGCGCACTGAGAGGCCATCCCGTAGCCGAAGCGACCGTAGATCGTGTCCTCCGACGCCCACAGGAGGGCGAGCGGCTCGCCGCGCGCGTGCACGTCGTCGAGCTGGGCGCGCATCATCGCGCGGAGGACGCCGCGGCGTCGATGGGTCGGAAACGTTCCGACCACCGTCACGCCCGCGGTGGGCACGACCCCACCGGGAACCGTCAGCTGGAACGGAAACGCGCCGGCGCCGCCGATGATCGTGCCGTTCTCGCTCGCGGCGTGCATGCGCTCGATCGGGAGATTCTTCGAGAAGCGCTCCATGCGCTCCTCGGTCGGCTCCATGCCGAAGTACTGCCCGATCGCGAAGACGGCCTGCCCGAACTCGTCGAGGTTCGCGCAGGGCTTGACCTTGAAGCTCACGCGATCTTCTCCAGCGGTGCGTACTCCACCATCAGCCTCCGTTCGGTTCCGTCTGCGGCGAAGCGAACCGTAACGACTCCGCCCGGCTCGATCCCGGTGACGATGCCTTCGCCGAGCGAGCCGTGCCGCACCGCGTCGCCGGTCGACAGCGCGATACCGGGTCGGGGCTCGATCGCGGCGGCTGCGGGCGATCCGTAGCCGCTCCAGGACGCGGGCCGCAGGCGGTCGCGCTCGACCTCCTGCGGCAGCTCGTCGAGAAAGCGCGAGGCGAGGTTGTACTCGCGCCGGCCGAAGAGCGTGCGCGCGAGCGTGTGGGTCAGCGTGAGCCGCTCCATCGCGCGCGTCATGCCGACGTAGCAGAGGCGCCGCTCCTCCTCGACGCCCTGCTCCTCGATCGAGCGCGAGTGCGGGAAGATCCCCTCCTCCATCCCGATCATGAAGACCGCGCGGAACTCGAGGCCCTTCGCGTTGTGGAGCGTCATGAGGGTGACGAGGCCGCGCTCGTCGCGGATCGTGTCCTGGTCGGAGACGAGCGAGATGTCCTGCAGGAAGCCGGCGAGCGAAGCATCCTCCGCCTGCTGGCGGTACTCCCGTGCGACGCCGACGAGCTCCTGGAGGTTCTCGATCCGCCCGCGCGCCTCGATCGTCCGCTCGGCCTCGAGGGCGTCGAGCGTGCCCGACTTCTCGAGGACGCGCTCGAGGAGCTCGTCGGCGTGGAGCTCCTGCGAGAGCGCCATGAGCGACTCCATCGTCGCGTGGAAGCCGCGGATGGCGCGACAGGATGCCGCGGTGACGCCGGCCGCCTCGGGATCGGCCATCGCCTGGAAGAGGGTGCGGCCGGTGTTCTCCGCATGCGCGACGAGGCGCTGCAGCGACGTGTCGCCGATCCCGCGGCGCGGGCGGTTCGCGATGCGGAGGAGCGAGGTCGCGTCCTGCGGGTTCACGAGGACGGCGAGATACGCGGTCGCGTCGCGGATCTCCGCGCGCTCGTAGAAGCGCGGGCCGCCGATGACCTGGTACGGCACGTCCTGGCGCACGAGCACGTCCTCCAGCACACGCGACTGCGCGTTCATCCGGTAGAAGACCGCGATCTCGCTCGCCGAGTAGCCGTTCGCCGATGAGCGACGCGATCTCCGCGGCGACGAACCGCGCCTCCGCGTGCTCGTCCTCGACCTCGATCGCCCGCACCGGGTCGCCTTCGCCGAGGTCGGAGAAGAGCCGCTTCGGCTTGCGCTCGGTGTTCTGCTCGATCAGCTCGTTCGCGGCGCGGAGGATCGTGTTCGTCGAGCGGTAGTTCTGCTCGAGCGTGACGACCTGCGTGCCCGGGAAGTCCTTCTCGAACTCGAGGATGTTGCGGATGTCCGCACTACCGGAACTGAGTAAATGCTCTGGTCCTGATCCCCGACTGCGCACACGTTCCCGTGCTCGCCGCCGAGGAGCTGCAGGAGGCGGTACTGCGCGTGGTTCGTGTCCTGGTACTCGTCGACGAGGATGTAGCGGAACGCCTTCCGCCAGCGCTCGAGCGCCTCGGGGAAGCGCTCGAAGACCTGCACGGTGAGCATGAGCATGTCGTCGAAGTCGACGGCGTTCGAGGCGTGGAGGCGGCGCTGGTACAGCTCGTAGGTCTCGGCGACGGTCTGATCCCAGAAGGACGCCACTCGCGCCGCGTACTCCTCGGGCGAGACGAGCTCGTTCTTCGCGCGCGAGATCTGCGCGTGGATGCCGCGCGGCGAGAAGCGCTTCGGGTCCTTCCCGAGCTCCTCGAGGCACGCCTTGACGAGCCGCACCTGATCCTGGTCGTCGTAGATCGTGAAGCTGGACGTGTAGCCCAGGCGCTGCGCCTCGCGCCGCAGCATCCGGCCGCACGCGGCGTGGAAGGTGAGGATCCAGATCGCGCGCGCCGTCTGGCCGAGCATGCGCTCGAGCCGCTCGCGCATCTCTCCCGCCGCCTTGTTCGTGAACGTGATCGCGAGGATCTCGTTCGGCTTCACGCCGCACGCGCGGATGAGATGAGCGACGCGATACGTGAGGACGCGCGTCTTGCCGGAGCCTGCTCCGGCGACGACGAGGAGCGGCCCTTCGGTCGCGAGAACGGCCTCGCGCTGCGCCTCGTTGAGGTCCGCGAGGTAGCTCTCGGGGGCTGCGACGGTCACCGGCCGATGCTAGCCGTCGCTTACGATTGCTCACCGATGATCGAAGCCGTCCACACGCTGATCTACTCGGACGACCCGGTCGCGACGCGCGAGTTCTTCCGCGACGTGCTGGGCTGGCCGTACCTCGAGCACCCCGAGTCGGCGCCCGGTTGGCTCATCTTCAAGACCGGGCCGAGCGAGCTCGGCGTGCACCCCACCTCGTATACGTGGGAAGGCGAGGAGTACGCCCACCCTCGCCATCACTCGATCTCGCTCATGTGCGACGACATCGCCGCCACGGTGGCCGAGCTCGAGGCGAAGGGGGCGCGGTTCACGAGCCCGGTCGAAGACATGGGCTTCGGCCTGGGGACGAGCCTCGAACTCCCCGGCGCGGGCGACATCCTCGTGTACGAGCCGCGCCACCCGATCGCACACAGCCTCTGAGCGAGGCACGCTCCAAGCGCAGCGTCGCGAAGGACTACGGATCGCGCGGCGTGACTCGGCGCGGCACGACGGCGATCCGGTCTTCCACTGGACGACGTCGATCGAGGCGCCGTAGTGCGTCGCGATCAGCGCCTCCGTGAGGACGTCCGCGGGCGGCCCGTCGGCGACGACGCGGCCGGCGTCGAGCAGGAGCATGCGATCGGCGTACTGCGCCGCCAGCGTCAAATCGTGCATCGCTGCGACGAGCGTGAGGCCGGACTCCTCGCGCAGGCCGTCGAGGAGCTCGAGCGCCTGCTGCTGATGCCCGATGTCGAGTGCGGCCGTCGGCTCGTCGAGGAGGACGATCCGCGCCTCCTGCGCGATCGCGCGCGCGACGACGACCCGCTGCTTCTCACCGCCGGAGAGCGTCCCGAGGCGGCGGTCGGCGAACGGGAGCAGGTCGAGCCGCGCCAGGGAGCGCGCAGCCGCTGCCCGATCGCGCGCACCCTCCTTCGCGAGCGGACCGAGGTGCGGCGTCCGGCCGAGGAGCACGTACTCCGCGACCGTCATCCAGGGCGGAGTCGAGGGCTCCTGCGGGACGACGGCGACGAGGCGCGCGAGCTCCGCGCGTGGGAGGTCGTCGACCGAGCGGCCGGCGAGCGCGATCTCGCCCGTGAACGGGACGAGCCGCGCGATGGCGCGCAGGAGCGTCGTCTTGCCGGCGCCGTTCGGGCCGATGAGCGCGAGCCACTCGCCGTCCGCGACGACGGCGTCGACGCGGTCCACGACCGGCTTGCCGCCGAGCTCGACCGTCACCGCGCGCAGGTCGATCACGCCGCTCCTCCCCGCGTCGTGCGCAGGACGAGCGCGAAGAACGGCGCGCCGAAGAACGCGGTCACCACGCCGAGCGGGATCTCGGCGGGCGCGAGCGCCGTACGCGCGATGACATCCGCGAGCACGAGGAACCCGGCACCCGACGACGACCGAGAGCGGGATCAACGCCCGGTAGCCGACGCCGGTCAGGAGGCGGATGGTGTGCGGAACGATGATCCCGACGAAGCCGATGAGCCCGGTGACGGCGACCGCTGCCGCCGTCCCGAGCGTCGCGGCGACCACGAGCGCGAGCCGCACACGCTTGACGTCGACCCCGAGGCTCGCCGCCTCGTCGTCGCCGAGGTTCAGCACGTCGACCACGCGCCGCAGCGCGAGGATCACGACCATCGCGACCGCGAGGTACGGGAGGATCAGAACGACGTCCGACCAGCCCGAGCTCGGGATGTTCCCGAGGATCCACGAGTACACCTCCTGCAGCGTCTCCGAGTTCTGCTGCTGGACGAACGTCTGCCAGGCCGTGAAGAACGCCGTGACGGTGACGCCGGCAAGGATCAGCGTCGCGGCGTCGCGCTCGCGCCGCGCCGAGCGGCCGACGGCGTACGTCAGCATCACCGCGATCGAGCCTCCGACGAACGCGGCGACCGGGAGCATCCGCTGGCCTCGCAGGCCGTCCGGGCAGGTACGCGATCGCGATCGTCGCGCCGAGCCCCGCCCCGGCAGCGACGCCGAGGAGGTACGGGTCCGCGAGCGGGTTGCGAAAGACGCCCTGGTAGGTCGCGCCGGCAAGCGCGAGCATCGCGCCGACCAGCGCGGCGAGCACCACGCGTGGCACGCGGATCTCCCAGAGGATCGCCTCCTCGGTCGGCGAGAGCGACGTCGAGAAGCCGGGAACGTGAAAGCGCGCGGCCGTCGACTCGAGCACCGCTCCGACGCCGAGGTCGACCGGCCCCGCGAGGACGCCGACGACGAGCGACACGAGGAGGAACGCCACGGCGGAGCACGCCCACAGCGGGCTCAGCCCGCGAGCCCGAACGTCGGGAACGGGTTGCTCCGCCGCGACGCTCATCTGGTTACTGACGCAATCGGGCGAGTGCCGACGACATCGCTCGGAAGAAGTCGACGAGACGAGGGCCCCAGCGCGAGGCGATCGAGTCGTGGATCCGCACGATCGAGCCCGTGCGCACGGCGCTGACGCGATCCCAGCCCGGCCGGGCGGCGACCGTCGACGCCTTCTGGCCGCAGCAGACAGTGTCCGCCAGGACGATCAGATCGGGGCTCGCGGCGACGACGTACTCGGACGAGAGCTGCGGGTACCCGAAGCCGAGCGCGTCGGCCTCGTCGGCGATGTTGCGCAGACCGAGCGTCGTGTACACCTGGCCGATGAAGGTCTTCGACGTCGCCGAGTAGAGCGTGGGATCGAGCTCGTGGTAGACGGAGAGACCCTGTCTCCCCTTCCGCGCGTCGGCGACGATCCTCGCGATCTTCACCTTCATGCCCGCGATCAGCTTCGATGCGCGAGCCTCGCGACCGGTGACCAGGCCGAGTTGCCGGATCTGCTGGTACGCGCCCTTGAAGCTCTTGGCGCCGTCCTGGTGCAGCACGGTGATGCCGAGGCGTCCGAGCGCCCCGGAGAGGCCCTTCGGGTCGTACGCGATCACCACGAGGTCGGGCCGGTACCCGGCGATGGCCTCCACGTTCGGCGTGAAGCCCGAGAGCGACGTCCGCGGCGCGGACTTCGGATGATCCGACTGGTCGTCGACGGCGACGACCTGCGAGCCGGCGCCGATGGCGAAGAGCGTCTCGGTCGCCGTCGGCGAGAGCGAGACGATGCGTGCCGGGCGCTTGGAGACCGTGACCTTGCCGTTCGAGCCGATCACGGTGACCGGGAACGCCGCCGAGGCGGCCGCGCCGCCGGACGCACCGGCGACGGAGACGGCGAGTGCAGCAACGGCCGTTCCGGCGAGTAGGACGAGAGAGCGAAGCACCTGAATCCTCCCTTCCGCGAGGGGTTCTGGATATGAGGAGCCCGACAGGTCTTCTGACTCGGGGCTCCCTCCCTCGCCGCCTTCCCGGCTCGCGCCAGTGGCTTCGTGGCGGAGGAGCGTCTCCCCTCACAGCGGCGGGACCGTCCCGGATTCGCACCGGGTTCCCTCACCGTGCTCCTGATTGCGGGCGAGCCTATCATCGGACGGTGTCCGGGTCTCTCGTCCGCCTCTGGCTTCCCGTCGTCGCGTGGGCGGCGCTGATCTTCGCGCTCTCGTCGGTGCCAGACCTCGGGACGGGGCTCGGCGGGTGGGATCTCGTCCTGCGCAAGATCGCTCACGCAGCCGAGTACGCGATCCTCGGTGCGCTCCTCGTCCGCGCGACCGGACGCGCCGGCCTGGCGTTCGCGCTCGGCGCGCTCTACGCGATCAGCGACGAGGTGCACCAGTCGTTCGTCCCCGGCCGGCTGGGCTCGCCCCTCGACGTCGCGATCGACGCGATCGGCGTCGCCGCCGGGGTCGTCCTCTGGCAGTCGGTCCGTGCACGACGCCTCGCATGACGGAGCGTCGCGCGCTCGCCATCGAGCTCGATGCGATCGGCGACACACGTCCGCTCTGGGCGGCATGGCTCGAGTCTGCACGCGCGGTGCTCGACGTCGACCCCGGCACGCTTCCGGACGACCGAGCCGCCGCGGCCTCGAGCGCTCGACGACGCGGGCGTCGGGAACTGGCGCGTCCTCCTCGAGCGCTTCGCAGAGGACCACGCGCCCGCGTACCTGCGGCGGGACGCCGCAACGAGCGCGGCGCTGCAATCGCTCGCCGGCGCAGGAGCGACGCTCGGCGTGTTCACGGACGCACCCGAGCCGCTCGCACGCGTTGCGCTCTCCCAGCTCGGCGCGACGCGGCGCATCTCGGCGGTCGAGACCGGAGCCGGTGCCCTCGAGCGCCTGCTCGAGACCGTGGGCACCGGCGCCGAGGTCATTCGAACACGTGCTGACCTCCTGAACCGCCTCTAAGATGCGGGTCCGTGGAACAGCACGACGTCGGAGATCGCCAGCTCGACGCACTCCTGGAGCGCCTCGACCGGATCGCGGACGAGCTCGAGCGCATGAACCGCACGGCCGAGCGTCAGGAGGGCTTCATCCTCGTGGCGCGCGAGCTCCACGAGCTGCAGGAGTCGCTGAACGCACTCGCGTACGCGGCGCTCGGGCAGGCGCCGCCTCGCGTCAGGCGCCGCGCCAGCTAACGCACGTTACGTCACGCGGTAGATCGTGCCGCCGTGGGAGAGAGCGAAGAGCTCGCCGGCTGCGTTCTCGCCGAAGGAGCTGAGGCTGTCGACCCGGAACGGCTCGACGCGAAGATCGGTCGCGGCACCATTGGCGAGCCGGAAGCTCCACACGGTGCCACTGCAGTAGTCGCCGTAGATGTAACGGCCTCGTTCGCTCGGGCGCGTTCGGCCCCTGTAGACAAAGCCGCCGGTGACGCTGCAGCCACGGTCGTGGTTGTACTCCGCCACAGGGAAGACGAGCTCCCCGGGGCCTGCGACTTTCTCCTCGTAGCGTCGAGACCCTTCGAAGAGATCCCAGCCGTAGTTCTCGAGACCAGGGCTCTCCCTTGGTGTGAAGCTCACTTCCTCGATCTCCCCCTGGCCGACGTCGCCGATGTAGAGATCTCCGGTCGCGCGATCGAACGAGAACCGCCACGGATTCCGAAGCCCGAGCGCCGCGATCGACCAACCCGCTGCCGGCTTCGAGACGTCGAGGGTCAGCAGCTTCCCGAACTGAGACTGCATGTTCTGAGATCTGTTCTCGGGATCGCCTCCGGAACCACCGTCTCCGATGCTCGTGTAGAGACGACCGTCCGGACCGAACGCGAGGTGGCCGCCATTGTGGTTCCCGTACGGATCCTGAACGGCCAGAAGAAGCCTTCGGCTCGACGGCACGGCCTTCGCGCCGTCGGATCGGAATCGCTCCACGGTGTTGCGGCCGCTGCGAGACGTAAACGCGACGTAGAACCGGCGGTTGCTGGCGTAGCCAGGGTCGAATGCGAGGCCGAGAAGCCCCTGCTCTCCGCCGTACTCGACCCGGTTGCGGATGTCCAGAAACACGGTTCGCCGTCCCGCCCGGAGGCGGATCACGCGCCCCGGCTGCTCCAACACGTAGACGGTTCTCGGCTCTCCCGGCGCATAGGTGAGGAGCACCGGAGCATCGAATCCTCGCGCGAACACTGCCTTGCGAAACGCGCTCTCCGCACCGAACGCGGAGCCGGAGACGGTGGCCAGGGCAATCACCGAGAGGGCAGCAGCGAGGACAGGGACGAGCCGCACGCGACCACGGTAGCCAACGACTGTAAGCGCGCCGTGAGCCGCAGTACGCTACGCGCTCGTGCGGGTCTTCGTCATCGGGGCGGGGCAGGTCGGCTCCACCATCGTGGAGGCTCTCCACGACGATCACGACGTCACGGTCCTCGACACCGAGGCATCCCGTCTTCAGGCGATGAGCGCCCGCTTCGACGTCGCCGTCTTCGAGGGCGACGGGACGAGCCGCAAGGACATGGCAGCGGCGGGGATCAACGCCGCCGATCTCGTCATCGCGTGCACGTCGCGAGACGAGGTGAATCTCGTCGCAGGCATGTTCGCGCGACGCGAGGCGGAGGGGGCGACGACGGTGATCCGCACATCGAGCATCGAGTACGTCGACCTCTGGCGCGAGGGCCAGCTCGACGTGGACTTCGTCGTCTCGTCCGAGCTCGAGACCGCCCACGCGATCAGCCGGATCGTCGGTATCCCGGCAGCGCGACAGACGGATGTCTTCGCAGACGGCCAGGTGCAGCTCGGCGAGTTCGACGTCGACGAGGACGCGTCCAGCGACGTGCTCGGCGTCGGTCTCCGCCACGCCCCCATCCCGCCCGACTCGAAGGTGGCGGCGATCATCCGAGGCGACGACACGATCCTTCCCGGCGGCGACGACGAGATCACGACCGGCGATCGCATCGTCGTCATCGGCTCGCCCGGAGCCCTCAAGGCGTGGAGCTCGCTGCTCTGGCCGGGAGGCGGCGCCGTCCGCGACGTCGTGCTCTACGGCGCCGGCCGCGTCGGCACCGCGATCGCACGCGTGCTGATCGACCAGGGGATCAGCGTGCGGATGATCGAAGCCTCGCGCGAGCAGGCACTTCGCGCCGCAGAGGTGTTGCCGAAGGCACGCGTCTTCAACGCCACCGGATTCGAGCCGGACTTCCTCGAGCGCGAGCGCATCGGCCAGGCACAGGCCGGGATCTTCGCCATGCGCGACGACGCGAAGAACCAGTACGCGGCCAGCCTCGCTCGCGTCCACGGCATACCGTTCACGATCGCGATCGCCCACGACGCGGTCTCCGTCAAGGCGTTCGACCAGTCCGGGATCGACGTCTCCATCAACCCCCGCGCCGTGACCGCCGAGGAGATCGTGCGATTCGCTCACGACCCCCGGATGCAGCAGGTCGCGATGCTCGAAGGCAACCGCTACGAGGTCCTCGACGTCACGACGAGGCCGTCGAGCCGCTACATCGGCATGGCGTTCCGCGACATGCCCGTGCACGGCTCGCTGATCGGCGCGATCGTGCGCAACGGCGACGCGATCTTCCCGCACGGCGACGACGTCCTCGAAGCGGGTGACCGCGTGATCATCTTCACCGAAGCAGCGAACGCTCCCTGGGTCGTCGAGGCCCTCTGAGTGACTCAGGGCGCCGCGCGAATCGGGCCCCCACGGCGCTTCGCGATCGACGTCCGCGCCGTCGCGAACCTCGTCGGGACGCTCGCGAAGTACCTCGGCCTCGTGGTCGTCTTCCCGATCGGCGTCGCGCTCTGGTACGGCGATCCGGTGTGGCCCTTCCTCGTGACCGGCCTCGGCACGAGCGCGTTCGGGCTCGGGCTCGAGCGGCTCACCGCAGGAGCGCGTCAGCCACGTCGGCGTCCGCGAGGGCTTCCTCGTCGTCTCGGCGATGTTGCTGATGACGGCAGCGTTCGCGTCCCTCCCCTACCTCTTCGTCGGCGGTGAGCAGCTCGACCACCCGATCGACGCGTACCTCGAGGGCATGTCCGCGGCGCACGACGACCGGTGCGAGCGTCGTCACCGACTTCGACGACCTCTCGCGCTCGCTCTCGATGTGGCGCCAGTTCACGCAATGGCTCGGCGGCATGGGAATCATCATCCTCGCCGTCGCCATCCTGCCGCGGCTTCGTGTCGGTGGACGGCAGATGATGGAGTCCGAGCTCCCGGGACCCGAGATCGCGGCTCTCGGAGAGCGCATCCGCGAGACCGCGCGGCATGCTCTGGGTCCTCTACGTCGGGCTGACGATCGTGTTGACGCTGCTCCTCGCGTCGCTCGGCTGGCTCGGCCTCGACGACGCGATGACGCCGTACGAGGCGCTCGCACACGCGTTCGCGACGATGCCGACGGGCGGCTTCTCGACGCAGGCCGAACTCGATCGCGGCCTTCTCGCCGGGTGCCCAGTGGATCATCGCGCTGTTCATGTTCCTCGCGGGCATGAACTTCGTGCTCCTCTACCGCGGGCTCGTCCGCCGCCGGCCGCGCGTGTTCGTGCGCGACGAGGAGCTCCGGCTGTACGTCGGTGATCGTCGTCGGCGCGTCGATCGCGCTCCTCGTCCAGCTCTGGGGGTACGGGATCGCCGAGGGCGAGGAGGCAGTCCGAACCGCGGTCTTCCAGGCGATCTCGATCATCACGACGACCGGGTTCGCGACGACCGACTTCGCGCTCTGGCCGCGTGATCTCGTTGCTCACGCTCTTCGCGCTGATGTTCGTCGGGCGGGTCGGCGGGCTCCACGACCGGGTCGATCAAGGTCGTGCGTCACCTCCTGGTCGGCAAGGTGCTCCGGCGCGAGCTCGGCCAGACCGTCAGCCCGGAGGTCGTGATGCCGATCCGCCTCAACGGCGCCGCCGGTCGACGAGCGGACGCTGCGCGCGATCGCCGCGTTCATCCTCCTCTACGTCGGCTTCTGGGCGGTCGGCGCGTCGGTGATCGCGATCGACTCGGCGATCTCCGACGTGCCGCTCGGCGCGCTCGACACGCTCGCCGTCGTCGGCGAGCGCGCTCGGCAACGGTCGGCCCCGGGTTCGGCATCACCGGGCCGTTCGGCTCGTTCGCGCCGCTCGGCGACGTCTCGAAGATCACGATGATCGGGCTCATGTGGGTCGGGCGGCTGGAGATCATCCCCGTCGTCGTCCTGCTGACGCGCCACTACTGGCGCGTCTAGGCGAACTACTTCGAGCGCGCCGAGGAGCACGCGGCGCAGATCGGCCGCCGCCGCTGTCGGGCACGACCGCCAGCACCTGGTCGCCGGGCCGCATCACGGTCGACGGCTCGACGAGCTCCGAGCGGCCCTGGCGCCAGACGGAGACGAGCCGCGAGCCCGCCGGGAGCGAGAGCCCGCCGGCCTTCTTCCCCGCCACCGGCGAGCCGCCCTCGACCTGCACCTCGACGACGACGAGGCCTTCCTTCTGCAGCTCGAGCAGGCGAACGAGCCCGTGCTCGGGAACCTCGTGCTCGACGAGGCCGAGGATGCTCGTCGTCGCGCAGACGGTCTGCGTGATGCCGAGCAGGTCGAAGTGCTGCTGGTTGCGCGGGTCGTTCACGCGCGCGATCGCCTTGCGCACGCCGTAGGTCTCCTTCGCGATCTGGGAGATGACGAGGTTGTCCTCGTCGTCTCCGGTCACCGCGAGGAGAAGCTCGGGAGGACGCGCGATGCCGGCACGCTCGAGGACGGCGATCTCGGTTGCGTCGCCGCGGATCACGACCGGGCCGAACTCCTCCTCGAGGCGCGCGAACCGGTCGGGACGCTGCTCGATCATCGTGACCTCGTGGCCGAGGTCGAGGAGCGACCGCGTGACGTTCGAGCCGACCTTCCCCCCACCGGCGACGACGACGTACATCAGGCCGGCGTCTCCTTCGGCGCCGCCGCACGCACGGTCTCGAGGAGCCCCGAGATGGCGGTCTGAGTCGGGCAGACGATGCTCATCCCGCGATCCGCGTAGAGCTTCGCGCGCGCCGGGTCGAGGATGCGGACGACGACGCGTGCCGACGTCGTACCGCTTCTGCACGACCTGGCCGATCACGATGTTCGTGTTGTCGCCGTTGGTCGCGACGACGACGGCGTCCGCCGTCTTCGATGCCGGCGCGCTCGAGCACCGTGACGTCCATGCCGTGCCCGACGACGAAGCCGCCGCGCCAGCCCTGGCCGAGCCGCCCGAGCGCATCCTCGCTCTCGTCGACACGGTGACATCCCAGCCGTCGGCCGCGAGACCCTTCGCGACCGAGGATCCCACGCGGCCGCACCCGATCACGACGGCGTTCACGGCTGCGCAGCCTACTCCTCGAACACTCCGTCGGGGAACGCCACCACGAGGACTTCGCACGGCGCGTTGCGGAGGACGAAGTCGACGGTCGGCGAGAAGAACCGCGACTGCCGACGCCAGCGCGGCGACGAGCCGAGAACGATGAGGTCGGCGTCCGCGACGCTCGGCCTCCTCGACGATCGCGTGACCGATCGAGCGCGCGCGGACGACGTCCCCGTGCACCTCCACTCCGTGATCGGCGCCGAGCGCGCGCGCCTCCTCGAGCGACGCGTCGACCCGGGCCGCGACCTCGGGCGGGAGCTCGCCTTCGAGCGCGAACTTCCGCGGGACGCGAACGACCGTGATCGCCTCGATCGCCGAGCCGCGCTCCTTCGCCAGCGCGATCGCGGTCGCCACCATCTCCTCGCCGATGTCGCCGAGCTTCATCGGCACGAGGATGCGCTCGAACTCCGTGCCGGACGGAAGCTCTCCGACCGGCGAGACCTGCTCGAAGAGGCCCCGCCGCCTGCGTCCTGCGCACCGCGACGAAGACGGCGAGCCCGGCGAGCGAGCCAGACGGGGCCGGCGTAGCGCGCGCCCGGGTGCGTGATCATCGCGAGCACCCAGATCGCCGCGCGTGAGCGGCGCTCCGACGAGCGCCGCCACCGGAACCTGGTGCCCGCGAATCGAGACGTTCGGCCGGGCGCGGAACGGGCGCTCGAGGTCCGGCTCGCGCATCCGGAGCCGGACGACGGCGAGCTGGGCGGCGGTGAAGGCGATGAGGACGCCGAACGAGTAGAGGCTCGCGAGGAACGCAGGGTCGCCGCCCGCCGCGAGCTCCGTCAGCACGATGAGCCCGATCGCGAGCGCCGCGGCGATCGCGATCGCCTCGCTCGACACGACGCGACCGGCGCTCGAGGCGCGCGAACTCGCGCGGCAGCGACCCGTGCTCGGCCAGCGAGTAGGTCAGGCGCGTGATGCCCGGAGAACGACGTCGTCGCCGCACCGACGAGGATCAGCACGCCCGAGATCCCCACGGCGACCTCGAGCGCGTCGACGAGGAGCGCCGGGAGCGACCCGTCGAACGCCGCCGCGATGCCGACGAGCGGCGCCTCCAGCCACTCCTCTCCGAGCGCGGTCTCGCCGTTCGACACGGGGTAGGCGGAGAGACCGATCGCGCCGATGAGCACGGTCACGACGACGACGAGCCCGATCGCGGAGAAGAGCGAGCGCGGCAGCGTGCGACCCGGCTCGGTCGCCTCCTCTGCGAGGTTCGCGACGGTCTCGAGACCGGTGTACGCGAGCATCGCGAGCGGCAGCGCGAACGCGAGGTCGCTCCAGTCCTGGCCGCTCGCGAAGCCGAGGCCCTCGCCGAGCGTCTCCGGCGAGAGCAGGAACGCGAGCCCGAGCACCACGAGGACGCCCTGCACGAGCAGGTCGAGCAGCGCGACGGCGAGCGCGCCGAGGTGGAGACGCGTGCGCCGGGCGAGCCGCACGCCTGCGATCGCGGCGATGAGCGCGCAGCCGACGACGGCGTCCCACGGCGACTCGCGAAGCGACGACTGGCCGACCGCGCCGCGCGAGGTAGTGCGGGCACGAAGAGCGCCGAGAGCGCCATGACGATGAGGAAGTCGAGGAAGAGCACCCAGCCGGTCACGAATCCGGCGAGGTCGTTGAACGCACGGCGCACGAAGGTCGCCGCGCCGCCGGTCTCCGGGAGAGCCGCGGTGCCCTCCGCGTACGAGAGCGAGACGAGGACGAACACCGCGCCGGCGACGAGGAGGACGAGCGGCGTGAGGCCGAGCGCGGTCGCCGCGACGATCCCGAGCGCGATGTACAGCGACGACGCGATCTCGCCGTACGCGACCGCGAAGAGCGACGGCGCGTCGAGGACGCGCTCGAAGCCGCGGAGCTTGCGGGCCACGACCGGACCCTCTTGCGCTCGAGGGTGAAGCGCGCGACTCCGAGAGCGACGAACAGCGCACCGAGGACGTAGCCGACGACGCCGCCTCCCGCCGACGGCCGTGCGCACGAGGAGCGCGACGCCGATCACGACGAAGAGCGCAGCGAACGCACGATCACCGCCAGCGAGTACGGCTTCATGCGGCCTCCGCAGCCGTGACGAGCACGCGGCAGCTCGCGTGCTTGAGCACGTAGTCGACCGTCTTGCCGAAGACCGCCGCCTGGCGCGCGGTGAGCTTCCGGCGCGGCGAGCCGAGGACGATGATCTCGGCGTTTCGGGCGTCGGCCTCGGCGACGATCGCCGGCCCGGCGGCGTGCGCGCGCTCGAGGCGGGTGAGCACGCGCACGCCGTACGAGTCGCCGATCGCGACCGCCTCGTCGAGCTCGCGGTTGGCGGCCGCCTCGAGCTCCGGGAGAGCGATCCGTCGAGCGCCTGGTCGAGCGGAACCTCGAGGACGTTCAGCGCGACGATCCGCGCGCGGCGCTCCGCGGCGAGCCTGCACGCCACGTCCATCGCGGCGTCGGACGACTGCCCCGCGATGACCGGGACGAGGAGGTTGCGGTACTCGAGCGCCAGGGCCGCCCCGAGCGCGGGCGGCGCCTTCTCGACCGCACGCAGCGGCGACGTGCAGGAAACGACGCCGGTAGATCGCGTAGCCCGACGAGCCCGGCGACCATCCAGCCGAGGCCGACCCAGCGCGTGAGCGGGTTCTGCACGACGAGGACGAGGAACGAGACGCCGGTCGCCGATCCCGCCGAGGAGCGCGAACAGCGGCCAGGCGACGGCGCCGATCCGGAGGTTCGGCCGCGCGCGGTAGGGGATCTCCGCGTCGACGCGCGTCCTGCATGCGCAGCCGGACGATCGACGCGTGCGCGATCGTGAACGAGAGCGTCGCGCCGAGCGAGTAGAGCGTGCCGACGAAGTTCACGTCGCCCGGGAGGATCACGAGGATCGGCGCGACTCCCGCGAACAGGACGAGCGCCAGCCACGGCGTCTTGAAGCGCGGATGCAGCCGCCGCAGCGCCTCGGGCAGCTGCCGGTAGGTCGCCATCGAGTACGTGATGCGCGAGGCGCCGATGACACCCGCGTTCGTGGCGATGACCAGGATCGTCGCCGCGAGGATGCCGACGTAGATCTCGGCGCCGTCGAGGAGGATGCCCTCGAGCCCGATGTTCTCGACCACGCCGAGGATCGGGTCGTTCGCGTAGCCGCCCTCCTCGGGAGGAAGCGCGAGCAGCGTCGTCAGCTCGCCGTCGATCATCGTCACCGGAAGCGCCGAGAGCGCGACGAGCGGCAGCGTGAAGTAGATCGCGAAGACCGCTCCCGCGACGAGCTTGTACGAGTTCGGCACGGTGCGAGCGGGATCGCGGGCCTCCTCGGCGAGGTTGGAGACGGTCTCGACGCCGGTGTACGCGAGCATCGCCACGGGAATCGCGATCGCGAGGTTCGACCACGTCGGCGCGACGCCCCAGTGCACGTTGTCGACGAGCACCTCGGGGCTGAACACGAGCGCGAAGCCGACGATCACGAGCAGGACCTGCGTCGCGAAGTCGACGACGGCCAGCGAGATCGAGAGCTTCGCGGCCTCCTGCACGCCGACGACGTTCAGCGCGACGAGGACGACGATGACGATCACGCCGCCGACGATGTCCCACGGGTTCGTGTTGAGCGGCTCCCAGAAGATCGAGAGGTAGTGCGGGACGAAGAACGCCGAGACGGCGACCGTCACGACGTAGACGAGCATCTGCGCCCAGCCGGCGACGAAGCTCACGAGCTCGTCGAAGGCGTGGCGGGAGAAGCTCGCGGAGCCGCCCGCCTCGGGGAAGCGCGCGGTGCCTTCCGCGTACGTCGCCGCCGTCGCGGCGAAGACGATGCCCGCGACGACGAAGACGAGCGGCGTCAGCCCGAGCGCGTAGACGGCGGTGAGGCCGAGCGCGTAGTAGATCGAGGAGCCGACGTTGCCGTAGGCGGTCGCGAAGAGCGCGGGCGTGCCGAGCACCCGCTCCATCTCGACCTCACGCCTACGGCGGCGTCCGGGCACGGCGGCGAAGCCTACTCCTGCGGAGGCGGAGGCCGGCTTGCGCCGGCTCGTCCGTCAGATCGACTCCGACTGCTGCTCGGGCGGTCGATCGTGATCGTCGGACGTATGCGCCGAGCCGGGAGCGCGGCATGCCTGCCTGAGCGCCTCGCGCGACGGTACGACCAGTCCGGGCCGACCGTGGACGAAGCCCGTAGTTCTGTCAGCGGTGCTACCCGTGGATCGAGACGAGCACCGGGATCATGAGGATCGCGACGATGTTCGCGATCTTGATCATCGGGTTGATCGCCGGGCCGGCGGTGTCCTTGTACGGATCGCCGACCGTGTCGCCCGTGATCGCCGCGGCGTGGGCGTCGGAGCCCTTGCCGCCGTAGAGCCCGTCCTCGATCATCTTCTTCGCGTTGTCCCACGCGCCGCCGCCGGAGGTCATGGCGATCGCGAGGAAGAGGCCGGTGACGATCGTCCCGATGAGGAGCCCGCCGAGCATCTCGACGCTGATGATCCCGACGACGATCGGGATCAGCACCGGGATGAGCGCCGGAGCCATCATCTCCTTGATCGCCGAGCCGGTGACGATGCCGATCGCGTTCGAGTAGTCCGGCCGGGCCGTGTAATCCATGATCCCCGGGTTCTCGCGGAACTGGCGGCGCACCTCCTCGACGACCTGGCCGCCGACGCGCCCGACCGCCTGCATCGCGAGCGACGCGAAGAGGAACGGCATGAGCCCGCCGATGAACAGCCCGGCGATCACCCACGGGTTGTCGAGCGAGAAGAGGGTGTCGAGCCCTTCCTCCCTGAGGCCGCGGCCGTACTCGTCGAAGAGGATCAGCGCCGCGAGCCCCGCCGAGCCGATCGCGTAGCCCTTCGTGACGGCCTTCGTCGTGTTGCCGACGGCGTCGAGCGGATCGGTGATCCCGCGCACGGACTCGGGAAGGTCTGCCATCTCCGCGATGCCGCCCGCGTTGTCCGTCACCGGGCCGTACGCGTCGAGCGCGACGATGAGCCCGGCCATGGAGAGCTGCGCCATGACCGCCACGCCGATGCCGTACAGGCTCTCGCCTGCGGCGTAGTAGGCGCCGACGACGCCGACCGCGATGACGATCACGGGGAACGCCGTCGCCTGCATGCCGACGGCGAGCCCCGAGATGATGTTCGTCGCGTGGCCGGTCTGGGATGCGCTCGCGATGTCCTTCACCGGCTTCCAGCGCGTGCCCGTGTAGTACTCGGTGATCGCGACGAGCAGGAACGTCACGCCGAGCCCGATCAGCGCCGCGCCGTAGAGGTTCCAGAAGCTGAACAGCGCCGCTGTCGTACGCCATCGTGACCGGGATGAACCCGATCGCCG
Organism: uncultured Gaiellaceae bacterium; assembly: GCA_963744285.1. GTDB lineage: Bacteria > Actinomycetota > Thermoleophilia > Gaiellales > Gaiellaceae > GMQP-bins7. Next base: position 23,707 of record CAVUTA010000017.1, read on the forward strand.
AGAGGATCGTGGCGACGATCACGCCGCGGTAGAGCGCGTTGATGATCGCGTTCTGACCGCTCCCGACGCGCGTGAAGAACGTCCCGATCGACGGACGAGAGGATCGAGATGCCGCCGAGCGCGAGCGGGTAGAGCCAGAGGTCTGCCTGGCCGAAGCCGATCCCGAGCAGCATCACGGCCACCGCCGTGACCGCGTACGTCTCGAACAGATCGGCCGCCATGCCGGCGCAGTCGCCGACGTTGTCGCCGACGTTGTCGGCGATGACCGCCGGGTTGCGCGGATCGTCCTCGGGGATTCCGGCCTCGATCTTCCCCACGAGGTCGGCGCCGACGTCGGCCGCCTTCGTGTAGATGCCGCCGCCGAGACGCGCGAACACGGAGATGAGCGAGCCGCCGAACGCGAGCCCGATGAGGTCGCGCACCGCGGACTCCGGGCTGTTCCCGATCCAGTCGGTGAGCACCCAGTAGTAGCCGGCGACGCCGAGAAGGCCGAGCCCCACGACGAGGAGGCCCGTCACCGAGCCGGCGCGGAAGGCGACCTTGAACGCCGGCTGCAGGCCCTCGCGCGCAGCCTCGGCCGTGCGGACGTTCGAGCGCACCGCGACGTTCATCCCGATGAAGCCGGCGAGCGCCGAGAACACGGCGCCGATCAGGAAGCCGAACGCCGTGCCCCACCCGAGCTGGTTGTAGAACCCGAGCAGGAAGAACGGCACGATCGCCACCACGGCGATCGTCGTGTACTGCTTGCGGAGATACGCAGCGGCGCCCTCCTGGATCGCGCGCGCGATCTCCTGCATCTTCTCGTTGCCGGCCGGCTGCTTGAGCAGCCACCAGGTGAGGTACAGCCCGTACAGAACCGCCACGGCCGCACACGCAAGCGCGAACCCGACGGCGTGATCTACGAAGAAGTCCATGGTCCTCCGGTTCTCCCGCCCCCGTTCACAAAGTGAGACGCCCGGTTACCCAGGCGCGGCGGATTATGTATCACAAGCGGCGAGGACGCCTCGGCGTCAACCGCCACTCGCTTCGCCGATTGCGGTCGCGTACGCGAGCTGGAGGTTCGTGCGCGCCTGCTCGAGGTCGCGGACGATCGCGTCGTCCACGCCGCCCTCGCGCAGCACCGGCTCGAGCGCGCGCAGCGTCTCGATCGCGAGGCGCGCCTGCTCGAGGTCGCGCGCCTCGGGCGACACGCGGCGGAAGCCGATCGACGCGACCGCCGAGAGCGCGTTCAGGAGGATGTCCGCGACGCCGACCTTGTCGAGCGCCTCGCGGAGCTCCTCCTCCGTCGGGACCTGCGGCTCGTCAGCCACCGATCGTCTCGGTCGCGCGCACCTGCTCCGCGTAGATCTCCTCGAGCGTCGCGCCGTCCTCGAAGCGCTCGATCTGGCGCTCCGCCGCGTTCTGCTCGGGGACGGCGAGATACGGCGCGGCGCCGATCTCCTCGGCGACGGGCAGCACCCACTCGATCAGCTCCTCGATCCGCTGCCGCGCGGGGATGGCCTCGCCGCGGGCGAAGTCGATGAGGTCGCCGGAAAGGCCGTAGCGGATCGCGCGCCAGACGTTCTCCTCGATGAGCCGGTGCGGGAGCGGCTCGACGGGCGCGCCCTCGTCGTAGGCCCGCGCGATCCGCGCCGCGAGCGACGCCGCGAGCGCGGCGAGCGACTGCGCCTCGGCGAGCTCGGGCTGCCCGTCGCAGATCCTGATCTCGACGGTCGGGAACGCGAGGTGCGGCCGCACGCTCCACCAGAGCTGCGTGTGCTCGGTGATCGAGCCCGTCTCGTAGAGGAACCGCACGAAGCTCTCGTACTCGGCCCACGACCCGAACGCGTCCGGGACGCCGCAGCGCGGGAAGAACCGCGTGAAGATCTGCGTGCGCGCCGAGTGGAGCCCCGTGTTCACGTTCTCGACGAACGGCGAGCTCGCCGACAGCGTGAGCAGCTCGGGAAGGAAGTTCCGCAGTCCGGCGACGACCGCGATCGCGCGGTCGGGCCCGTTGATCCCGACGTGGACGTGGAGGCCGAACGTGTTGTTGCGCCAGACGACGTAGCGCAGGAGCTCGTCGTTTCGCCGGTAGTGCGGCGTGTCGATGATGCGCTGCTTCTTCCAGTCGGCCCAGGGGTGCGTGCCCGTCGCGCCGAGCAGGAGCCCCATCGGCTCGACGAGCCCCTGGAGCTGCGCGCGGCGCTCCGCCATGGCGGCTGGAACGTCCGCGAACGTCTCCTGCTTGCCCGTGCGCACCTCCACCTCGGACGCGATGAGCTCGCCCACGAGATGCTCCTCGAGCGCCGTCCCGCGCGCGGCCGCCTGCACGTCCTCGAAGCGGTTCGTGAGATCGAGCGACTCCGGATCGAGGATCGCGAACTCCTCCTCGACGGCCACCGTGAAGTCGGTCGCAGACTCGAACTGAGCCCGCGCCTGCGCGATCAGCTCGTCGGCGGAGAGACGCTGCTCGTCGCCCATCGGCGCACTACAGTAGTTGAAGTCTTGGCCGGCGACGCTTCGGCTACGCCAGATGGAAGTAGAGCGCGTAGAGCAGATCCCCGGCCGGGTTCGACGTGTGGACGTTGACGTCGGCCGGCACGTCGAGCAGCGCCTCCGAGTAGTTGAAGATGATCTTCGCGCCCGCGCCGATGAGGGCATCGGCGGCGTTCTGCGCCGAGTCCGCGGGAACCGCGATGACGCCGACGATGATGTTGCGCTCCCGCGCGATGTCGCCGATGTCGCCGATCGAGCTGATCGTGAGGTCGCCGACGCGCTGCCCGATCTTGTCGGGATCGTTGTCGAGCACCGCGGCGACCGTGATGCCGTGCTCGGCGAAGATCGGCGAGCTCGCGATCGCGCTCCCGAGCCGGCCGGCGCCGACGAGCGCGATGTTGTGCTGGCCCTGCGTCCGCAGGATCTGCCTGATCTCCTCGAGCAGCGCGTCCGTGCGATAGCCGACGCCGCGCTTCCCGAACTTCCCGAACGCCGAGAGGTCGCGCCGGATCTGCGTCGCGTTGATGTTCGTGTACTCGGAGATCTCCTGCGACGAGATCCGCTCCTTGCCCATCTTGCGCGCCTGGGTCAGGACCTGCAGGTACCTGCTCAGGCGTGCCGCGACTCCCACGGTGAGGCGTTCGGTCACGTGTTCCCCCTGTCGAAAGTTTGTGACAAAGCGTCACGATTGTGCCAGCGGCTCTTCCGGCTGCGCCGAGAGAACCGCTACACGAGGCGTGCCCGGAGCGCGTCGGCATCGACGAAGTACGTGAACGCCAGCTCACCGTCGATCTCGACCGCCGGCAGCAGCTCGCGATACCGCGCCTCGAGCTCCGGCCGCCCGCCGATGTCGATCAGCTCGAGCTCGAACGCGAGCTCGTCGTGCAGCTCCGCGACGACCTCGAGCGCGCGTGCGCAGAGGCTGCAGTCGGCCGCGTGGTAGACGACGACTCGCGGAGCTGGTTTGTGAGTCACACCGCCGCGGCCGCGAAGCGGACGCCTTCAGGGATCTCGTGCGACCGGAGACTCCGCGCTAGCGGATCTCCGGTCTGCGGACAAATCACGGATAGAGCCCCCGCGTCGTCGTCGCCTCCGCGACCCGCTGGACCGCGATCCCGTACGAGGCCATGCGAAGGCTCGTCGCACGGCTCTCGCGCGTGTGCCAGGCGTCCTCGAAGGCACGAGCGACGATGTCGTGGAGCTTCGCGTTGACCTCGTCCTCGCGCCAGAAGTACTCCTGCAGTCCCTGCACCCATTCGAAGTACGAGACGACGACCCCGCCGGCGTTGGCCAGCACGTCCGGGAGAACGAGGACGCCGCGCTCCTCGAGGATCGCGTCTGCGCTCGGCGTTACCGGGCCGTTCGCGCCCTCGCAGATCACGGTCGCCTTCACGCGATCGGCGTTCGCCTCGGTGACGACCTGCTCGAGCGCGCACGGCGCGAGGATGTCGCAGGGAAGCTCGACGAGCTCCTCGTTCGTCACGGCATCTGCATTGCCGAGACCGGCGAGTACTCCGTGCTCCTGCTTGTGCGCGAGCGCCGCTGGGATGTCGAGTCCCGCCGCGTTGTAGACGCCGCCCTGCGAATCCGACACGGCGACGACCTTCGCGCCTTCGGAGTGGAGCATTCGCGCGAGGTTCGAGCCCACGTTCCCGAAGCCCTGGATCGCAACCGAGTACTCGCTGAGGCGCCGTCCCTGCTTCGTGGACAGGGCCTGGATGCAGTAGAGGCTGCCGCGGGCGGTCGCCTCCTCGCGACCGAGCGAGCCGCCGATCGAGAGCGGCTTGCCGGTGACGACGCCGAGCACGGAGTACCCCTTGTTCATCGAGTAGGTGTCGAAGATCCACGCCATGACCCGGCCGTCCGTGCCGACGTCCGGCGCGGGGATGTCCCGCTCGGGGCCGATGTCGTTGATGATCTCGCTGGTGAAACGGCGCGTCATCCGCTCGAGCTCGCCCGCGGAGAGCGCCTTCGGGTTGCAGACGACGCCACCCTTCGCACCGCCGAACGGAAGTCCCATGAGGGCGCACTTCCAGGTCATCCACATCGCCAGCGACTTGACCTCGTCGAGCGTGACGTCCGGGTGGTAGCGGATGCCCCCCTTCGACGGGCCGCGCGCGATGTTGTGCGTCACGCGGTAGCCCTGGTACACCTCGATCGACCCGTCGTCCATCGCGACCGGGATCGAGACCTCGACGGCCTTCTTGCACTGCGAGAGGACGCGAATCAGGTTCGGATCGAGGGCGAAGATCTCGCCGACTCGACGCAGCTGCGCTCTCGCCAGATCGAAGGGGTTCTCGCGGAGATGAGACTCCGCCTCGGCGGTTGACATCGAGGTGCGCCTCCCTAGCTCGACTGGACGGTCGCGAGTATACGACCGGCTCAACGGACGCGATACTCGATCGTGTCGGCCTGCCGTCGTGTCCCGTCGCCCGGATAGGCCACGACGCGGATCGTGAAGGCTCGGCGCCCGAGGCGCTCGCCCGTCGGGCCTCGCCCGGTGAGCCCGAACGTGTAGCGGCCGGGAAGGAGCTCGCGCCGGCGCGCGAGCAGGCCGATCCGGGTTCCGCCTCGCCACAGCTCGACTTCGAGGAGCTCGACCGACCGGACCTGCGGATCGGGTGCGGCCGTCACGGAGCCCGCCACGAACGAAAGCGCCGCCGGCGTGGCGTCGGAGATGCGCGTCCCCGTCGTCTCCAGCGCCAGCCTCGAAACGAGGTCGACGCGAGGAGGCACGGCGACGGTCCACGGAACGTGCACCTCCGGCGAGTCTCCGACCCCGAGGACGAGCTCACCCGTGGCCGCGCCCGCCTCCTCGGAGAGCTCCCCGGTGTCCGCCCGAACGACCACGGTCGCCGTTCGACCCGGCCGCAGGCGGAAGCGCTGCGGATCGATGGTGATCTCCACGCCCTTCGGCGCGATCGCGGTCGATTCCGACCGTCACCGAGAGGCGGCGCGTCGAGACGTTCGTGACGAGGATCCTGCGCTCAGCGCCGAACGGCCCCGAGACCGCGCCGAACGACAGCAGCGCCGGCTCGGCCAGCAGCTCCTGCTGGACGGCGGCGCGCAGATCGACCAGGCCGGCCCCCGAGGCCGTCGGGTCGAGGTCGGCACGCTGCGCGGATCCGACGAGCAGCCCGTGGAGCGAACGGGCGCCCAGCGCCGGCCGCCCTTGCGCGAGCACCGCTGCGACGCCGGCGGTCACGGCGGCGGCGGCGCTCGTCCCGCTGATCGTCCCGAACCGCACCTCGCCGTCGTCGCCGCGCCCCGGCTCGGACGTCGGCACGGAGACGCCCGGAGCCGCGAGGTCGGGCTTGAGCGTGCCGTCGAGGACGAGGCCGCGTGACGAGAACGCAGCGATCGACCCACCGGCTTCGCGGCTCGCCACCTCGACGTTGCCGATGGCCACCGTCACGGGAATCCCCGCAGCGAGCATCGCCCTGATCTCGGCCACGACACCCTGGGCGAGGCCGACGACCGGCACGCCTGCAGGGACGTCGAGACTGAAGGCGCCCGCGGGAAGCGGGCCGTCGACGAGCACCGACAGCGCGCCGGCCGACGTCGCCTCCTCCACGGTGTCGTCCGAGAGCGCGGCACGCGGGAGGAGCACGGCGTTCCCGGCGACGGAGCTCACGCCGTCCTCGGAGAAGAGCCCGGCGATGCCGCCCGCTGCCGTCCGACGATCGACGAGCACGACGTCCGCGGTCACGGTCTCCGTCGGCGCGCCGCCGAGCGGGACGTCGTCCTCGTAGAGCACGCGGAGGCCGGCGCGCACGTGCACGCGAACGGTCGGCGCGGCGAGGCGGCCGTCCGCGGCGCCGACCGTCACGGCGTCGATCGCGCCGCCGGGTCCCGCGATGCTCCCGTAGCCGGGCCCTGCCTGCCCGTCGTTCCCGGCGGGGACGATCGTGAGCATGTCGAGATCTGCCGCCCCGGCGATCGCGCGTGGCAGCGGGCCGTCTGCGAACGACGCGTACGGCTCGACCATCCCGATGAGGGCGATGCGCGCGGCGTCGAGCACGTCGCCGTCGTCGTTGGGATCGACGGCCGCCTCGAGCCCGGCGAGGATCTGATCCGTGCGCGAGTAGACGCTGTAGCCGCCCTCCGCGTTCGGCTGCCAGCCGCCGACGCGGACCGGGAGGATCGAGGCGCCCGGCGCGATCCCGTGCAGCCCGTCCGGGCCCTCGGTGCCGGCGATGATCCCGGCGAGCTCGGTCGCATGGCGCTCCGGCCGACCCGGAATCGTCGGGTGCGGCTGCGCGACTCCGCCGCTGCCGGGGTCGATGACGTCGACACCCGAGAGCACGCGGCGGCGCAGGTACGGATGGGACGGGTCGACGCCCGTGTCGAGCAGCGCGACCGTGACGCCGGAGCCGTCGAGACCCGCAATCTCGAGATCGGCGACCGCCGACGGCAGCACGCCACCTTCCGACTCGGCGGCCTGCGCTGGATATGCGATCCGCACCGGGTAGACGCCCACGACCTCGCGGTCGCGATCGAGCAACGCAGCGGACGTGGGATCCAGGCGGGCCGAGAAGCCGTTGAGCACGCGTGTGTAGCGGTACTCGGGAGCGATCCGCGCTCCGACGGCAGCGAGCCGCGCGAGGAACTGCTCCTGCTGCGCGACCGCAGCGGCCGACCACGCTCGCATCTCCGCTTCCGTCGCTCGTCCTCCAGCGCCTCGCACCCTCGCCGCCAGTGAAGGAGGCCTGAGCAGCACGATGTAGCGCTGCGCCGCCGAGACGGACGCGCGCACCCCGAGAACGCCCTGCCAGCCCGCCTCGTCGACGGACTGCGCCGGCTGCTCCTGCGCGCTCCCTCCCGCGACGCCGAGCGCGAGCGCGACGACGGCCGTCGCGAGGAGCGGCAGGGGTCTAGCGAATGGACGCATACGCATCGAGGTCACGGTAACGAGGGTATGGAAGCGGCTCGACGTACCGTGAACATGAAGCGATCATTGCGGCGTTGTCCGTGCACAGCTCGAGCGGAGCGAACGCGGCGTCGGGCAACGCTGCGCGGAGCTCCGAGTTCGCGGCGACGCCACCGACGACTGCGAGCCGCTCGAGACCGGTCACCTCGGCCGCCTCGTGGAGACGCCGCACGAGAGCCCGCACGATCGCGCGCTGGTACGACGCCGCGAGGTCGGCTCGCCGGGCCTCGGTGTCGACCGGGCCGAGATCCCGCACGGCATAGAGCAGCGCGGTCTTCAGCCCCGAGAAGGAGAAGTCGAGGCCGGAAACGCGCGCCACCGGGAAGTCGAACGCGCTCGCGTCTCCCTCCTGCGCGAGCCGATCGATCGCCGCACCGCCCGGATAGCCGAGCCCGAGGAGTCGGGCGCCCTTGTCGAACGCCTCCCCCGCCGCGTCGTCGAGGGTCGTGCCGAGCCGCTCGGAGCGGCCGCGCTCGCGCACGGCGAGGAGCAGGGTGTGCCCGCCGCTCGCGAGCAGGCACGTGAACGGCGGCTCGACGGGCGCCGGGCTCGAGGTAGAGCGACGCGACGTGCCCCTCGAGGTGATCGACAGGGACGAGCGGCACCCCGCGCGCCCACGCGAGAGCCTTGGCGGCCGAGATGCCGACGAGGAGAGCGCCGACGAGCCCGGGCCCTGGGTCACCGCGACTCGCTCGATCTCGTCGAGCGGAGTGTCGGCCGCGGCGAGCGCGTCGCGCACGACGGGCGAGACGAGCTCGAGATGCCTGCGCGACGCGATCTCCGGCACGACTCCGCCGAAGCGGGCATGGAGATCGGCCTGCGACGAGACGACCGACGACAGCACGCGCCCGTCGTCTCGCACGACGGCTGCGGCGGTCTCGTCGCACGAGGTCTCGATCCCGAGGATCACGATGCTTGCTCGGAGGGCGCCGGCTCGCGCCACATGATCACGGCGTCCTCGCGATTGTCCGTGTAGTAGCCGCGGCGGAGACCGCGGGCCTCGAATCCGAGCTGCTCGTAGAGCCGGATCGCACCCGTGTTCGAGACGCGCACCTCGAGCGTGTACCCACGTCGTGGGTCCGTCGCGGTCACGTCGAAGAGCCGCTCGAGGAGGGCCGACGCGATCCCGCGCCGGCGGTACGCGTCCGCGACGGCGACGTTCATGACGTGCCAGGCGTCCACGTAGCGCGACACGAAGGCGTACCCCACGAGGACGTCGTCCTCGGCGAACGCCCCGATCGCCAGCGAGCTGGGCTTGCGGAGCTCGGCGTCGAACATCGAGCGCGACCACGGCGTCGGATAGGCCTCGCGCTCGATCTCCTCGACGACGGCGAGGTCGTGCGTCTCGAGCCTGCGCAGCTCGACGTTCACGTCCGCGGAAGCTCCGCGTCCGGCACGCGCACGTAGATCGGCTCGAGGCGCTCGACTTCGGCGTAGTCCGTGCGAGCGAGGCGTGTAGCCGGGCGTGCGGGAGATGGCGGTCGTCGTCGTCCGGGGGAACCACCGCGCCGCGACGCTCGAGCGTCGCGCGGTAGCGGACGGCTCCGCTCCCGACGCAGAGCGTCCCGGGCTCGAGCTCGAGGTCGTCGGGCGAGAGCGCGCGCGGGCCCTGCGACGAACACCTCCTGTCGGCGCGCGTCGATCACCGGATAGGCCCCTGGCGACGAGGCCGCGAGCGCGTCGAGCGTGGACACGCCCGCGCCCGGGATCTCGAGCGCGAGGCCGAGCCCCCGCGCGAACGCCAGGCCGATTCGCGTGCTCGTGAAGCTCCCCGGGCCCGTTCCTACGACGAGCGCATCGAGGTCGGCTGGAGTCGATCCCGCGCCCGCGAGGAGGTCGTCGACGTCACCGACCAGGCCGCGCGCCGTGCCCGTGCGCTCGCCGAGGACGCGGCCGTCCAGGACGAGCGCGCTCGTCGCGACATCGGTCGCGGTGTCGAAGGCGAGGACAAGCACTACGCTGTGCCTTCTAGCAGCGCATGCCTTCTAGCAGCGCCGTCTCGGCCGACGCGAGCACGATCCGGCGCCGGTCGTCTCCCGCGTGCTCGAGCGACACCGCGACCCGCGCCGGCGGAAGCGCGGACGCACCCGCTTCCGGCCACTCGACGAAGACCACCGCGTCGTCGAAATACGGCTCGAGGTCTCCCCACTCGGCGGCCGACACCTCGGTAAACCGATACAGGTCGAGATGCGAGACGTCGACCGCGCCGACGTAGCGATGACCGATCGTGAACGTCGGGCTCGTCACCGGCGAGGTGACTCCGAGCGCCCGGCTCGCCCCCCGAACGAATGTCGTCTTCCCCGCCCCGAGCTCGCCCGAGACGGTGACGACGTCGCCAACGGTGAGGCGCTCGGCGAGGGCGGCCGCTATCCGCTCGGTCTCGCCCGCCGAGGCGCTGGCGAGCTCGATGTGCACGTCAGAACAGGCCGAGCTGGACCGACTCGGGGTCGGGCTCGAGCTCGGCAGTCACAAGCTCGTTCGGCGCCGGTGGCTCGTCGACCGCGTTCTCCAGCAAGGCCGGGATGCGCGCGAAGTCCTCCTCGAGCACCTTGAGCATCGAGGGCGTGTAGAGCGCGGCTGCTGGGTGGTAGAGCGGGTAGAGGAGCACCGACCGCGCGCCGAGCGTCACCTCCTGCTCGTACCCGTGCACCTTCGTGATCCCCGCGGGCTTGCCGGAGAGAAGCTTCGTCGCGAAGTTCCCGAGCGTCGCGACGAGCTTCGGCTCGATGAGCTCGATCTGCCGGAAGAGGTGCGGCTCGCAGGACGCGATCTCCTCCGGAAGTGGATCCCGATTTCCCGGAGGTCGGCACTTCAGACACGTTCACCACGAAGACGTCTGCTCGAGTCAGCTCGATTCCGGCGAGGAGCGTGTCGAGCAGCTTCCCCGCCTGCCCGACGAACGGCACGCCCTGCTGGTCCTCGTGGAACCCGGGCGCCTCGCCCACGAACATCAGGTCGGCGTCCGGGCTCCCGGAGCCGAACACGACCTGCGTGCGGCCTTGCGCGAGCGCGCAGCGGGTGCAGCTCGCGGTCTCCTCGGCGTACGCTCGAAGTGCGGAGGCGCGCTCGACGGCGTCCATCGGGAGGTCAGTCTACGGCGTCGCCCGGATGCAACGTCGGGAGAAGCTTCAGCCCTGGCCGCAGCCGCACGAGCCGCCGCAGCAACCGCCGCCGCCACCCGACGGACCGCTGAACGCCGGCTTCGAGGCTGCGCCGTGGACGGCGAAGCTCGAGAGCTGCTTCAGGACCTTCGCGGCGCCGCACTCGGGGCAGGTCACCGCCTGATCGCTCGAGCGGACGAGCTCGTCGAAGTGCGACTCGCACTCCATGCACGCGTACTCGTAGATCGGCACGGGCCGAGTGTACTGTCGCGTGCGGTGGAGGCGTGGACGGCACCGACCCTCGAGGGGCGCATCGTCCGCCTCGAGCCGCTTCGCGCCGAGCACGAGGAGGGGCTCTGGCTCGCGTCGCGCGATCCGCAGACGTGGCGCTGGCTCAGCGTCGTGCAACCGCAGACGCGTGAGGAGTGGCACGTGCATTCGTCGCGCAGGCGCTCGCCGCGGCAGACGCAGGGACGGAGCTACCGCTCGTCACGATCAGGGACGACGAGGTCGTCGGCTCGACGCGTTTCCTCGCCCTTCGGCCGGAGCACCGCTCGGTCGAGATCGGCTGGACGTGGCTCCACCCCTCCGTGTGGGGCACGGGCGCGAACGTCGAGGCGAAGTTCCTCCAGCTGCAGCACGCGTTCGATGCGTGGGGCTGCCGGCGCGTCGAGTGGAAGACGGACGCGCAGAACGAGCGCTCGTGTCGCGCCCTCGAAGCGCTCGGCGCGACCTTCGAGGGGATCCACCGAAACCACATGCTCGTCCGCGACGGCGAGAACCGCGACAGCGCGTGGTACGCGGTGACCGACGACGACTGGCCTGGCGTTCGCGCGCGAACTCGAAGCGAGGCTTGCCGAGCGCTAGCTGCGCGAGGCACACTTCCTCGTGCCCGGTATCCCGAAGGGAACTGGAGCAACGAGAAGATGATCGAGAGTGTTCAGATCGTCGGCGCGCGCGGGCGCGTCGGCTCGGCGGTGAGCGCACGGCTCGCAGAGCGAGGCGTCGTGCTCGACGCGGCGACGCCGGAGCTCGTCCTGCTGTGCGTCCCCGACCGCGCCATCGCGGAGGTCGCCGCCGCGACGCCGCTCGGCCCGTGGATCGCGCACGTCAGCGGCGCCACCCCGCTCGACGCCCTCGACCCCCACGTCCGGCGCTTCGGCCTGCATCCGTTGCAGTCGTTCTCGAAGGACCTCGGACCCGAGCAGCTCGACGGCGTCTGGGGGGCCGTCACCGCCGAGTCCGACGAGGCTCGTTCGGTCGGACGCCGGCTTGCCGAGACCCTCGGGCTGCGTGCGTTCGACCTCGACGACGACAGACGAGCCGCCTACCACGCGGGCGCCGCGATGGCCTCGAACTACCTCGTCACCCTTCGAGCCGCGGCTCAGTCGCTGCTCGAGGCGGCGGGGGCACCTCCCGAGGCGCTCGATCCGCTGATCCGCGGCGTCATGGACTCGGGCTTCGAGCTCACCGGTCCGATCGCGCGGGGCGACTGGGAGACGGTCGAACGGCATCTCGCCGTGATCCGCGCCGAACGCCCGGAGCTCGAGGAGCTCTACCTCGTCCTCGCGGCCGCGACTGCGCGCATCGCGGGACGCGATCCGCACGAGGTTCCGGCGTGAAGGTCTGTCGCACCATCGCCGAGATCCGAGACGCGCTCGCGCCCCTCCGCAGCGCGGTCGATCGGGCTCGTGCCGACGATGGGATCGCTCCACGACGGCCATCTCGCGCTGCTGCGCGCGGCCCGCGCGGAGAACGACACGGTCGTGATGAGCCTCTTCGTGAACCCTGCGCAGTTCGCGCGAGCCCGACGACCTCGCCCGCTACCCCCGCGACGAGGCCGCGAGATCTCGCCCTCGCGCGAGACGAGGGCGTCGATCTCGTCTTCGCTCCGTCATCCGACGAGATGTACCCGCCCGGCTTCCAGACCTGGGTCGACGTCACCGAGCTCGGCTCGATCCTCGAAGGGACGCTTCCGTCCCGGCCACTTCCGCGGCGTGGCGACGATCGTCCTCAAGCTCTTCACGATCGTTCGTCCCGACCGGGCCTACTTCGGGCAGAAGGACGCGCAGCAGGCGGAGGTGATCCGGACGATGATCCGCGACCTCGCCCTCGAGGTCGAGCTCCGCGTCCGTGCCGACCGTTCGAGACGCCGACGGACTCGCGCTCTCGTCGCGCAACGCGCTCCTCTCGCCGGAGGAGCGGGACGCCGCTCTCGCGCTCCCGCGCGCGCTCGCGACGCGCGACCGCGAGGCCGCGCTCGCGCTCCTGCGTGCGTCGAACGGCCTCGAGGTCGACTACGTCGAGGTCGCCGACTTCGATCCCCCCGTTCTCGCCGGCGCCGTCCGCGTCGGCTCGACTCGCCTCATCGACAACGTCGTCCTGGAAGGAGACGCCGAATGAGCATCCGCCCGCAGAAGCCCGCACCCGCCACGCCCGCACCCGGGAGGCTCCCGATCACCGAGCTCGCGGAGATGAAGGCGCGGCGACAGCCGATCGTGATGGTGACCGCGTACGACGCGCCGGGAGGCCGCCTCGCCGACGAAGCGGGCTCCGACCTCGTGCTCGTCGGGGACTCCGCCGCGATGACCATGCTCGGCCACGACTCGACCGTCCCCGCGACGATGGAGGAGATGCTCGTCCTCACCCGCGCCGTCACGCGCGGCGCGAGCCGGCCGCTCGTGATCGCCGACATGCCGTTCGGCTCGTTCCAGGTCACCGACGAGGACGCCGTCCGCAACGCGATCCGCTTCGTGAAGGAGGCCGGCGCGGACGCCGTGAAGCTCGAAGGCGCAGGCGTGATGCTCTCGCGCGTCCGCGCGATCGTCGGCGCGGGGATTCCGGTGATGGGGCACATCGGGCTCACGCCGCAGTCGGCGACGATGCTCGGCGGGTACAGGGCGCAGGGGCGTTCGGCCGAGAAGGCGATCGCGCTGCTTCACGACGCGCGCGCGCTCGAAGCCGCAGGCTGCTTCTCGCTCGTCCTCGAGGCCGTTCCGGCACCCGTCGCCGCGCGCATCACGCGCGAGCTCACGATCCCGACGATCGGCATCGGCGCCGGAGCCGACTGCGACGGTCAGGTCCTCGTCTGGCACGACCTCCTGGGTCTCTACGAGGGCCGCACGGCGCGCTTCGTGAAGCGCTACGCGGAGATCGGCGACACGATTCGCGATGCGCTCACGGAGTACGCCGCCGACGTACGGGAGCGCCGCTTCCCGGAGGAGCAGCACACGTACTCGATGCCCGACGACGAGCTCGCGCTGTTCGAGGCTGCCGCCTCAGATCATCGCGAACACGCCGACGATCGCCGCTAGGAGCGCGACGGCCGCGACGAGCGAGGCGAGGCTGCGCAGCCAGCTCCAGCCGTGCACGACGCGCACGCCGATCACGAGCAAGGCGAGCGACCACGCCGCCGCGCCGAGCTGGAGCCCGAGCAGGACGACCTCGCCCGCGCCCTCGTCGGCGCCCCCGCCGCGGAACGTGTCGCCGCCGTAGAGCGCGAGACGAAGCGGCAGCGTCAGGAGAATCGAGGCTGCGAGCGGCACGAGCGCGAAGCCGACCGTCTGCCGCGCGCGGCGGAAGTCGCCGAGGCTGCCGAGCAGCCGCACGCCGAAGTACACCGCGAAGCCGATCACGAAGTACCCGACGCGATCCGTAGATCCCACCCGCGATGAACGTCCAGATCGCGAGCAGGACCGCGTCGTACTCGGGGTTGTCGAGGATGTCGGCGGCGGTCGGCGTGGCCAGCACGGCGGCCATGCCGGCGAGCAAGATGATCGCGAGGAGCGGCTCCGAGCGGGCGGCGACGTCGTCCTCGTCGTCCTCGCGGAGCGCGAAGAACACCGAGCGCGGGCTCAGCAGAACAGCCGGGACGCGCAGCCACCAGGCGCGCGAGGGGCTCAGCTCACGCGCCACAGCTGTCTCCGCGGTCACGTCGGGAGCGTAGTCACGCATCCGCGACCGCCGCGACGTCAGGCTGCTGCGGCGGCGCGCTCCGCGAGCACGCCGCGCAGGTACTGCCCGGTCGCCGACTCCTCGACCTCGGCGACGTCCTCGGGCGTCCCCGTCGCGATCACCTCGCCGCCCTCGTCGCCGCCCTCGGGGCCGAGGTCGACGATCCAGTCCGCCTGCTTGATCACGTCGAGGTTGTGCTCGATCACGAGCACCGTGTTGCCGTTGTCGACGAGCCGCTGCAGCACCTCGAGCAGCTTCTCGATGTCGGCGAAGTGGAGCCCGGTCGTCGGCTCGTCGAGGATGTAGAGCGTCTTCCCGGTCGCGACCTTCGAGAGCTCCGAGGCGAGCTTGACGCGCTGCGCCTCGCCTCCCGAGAGCGTCGTCGCCGGCTGGCCGAGCTTGATGTAGTCGAGGCCGACGTCGTGCAGCGTCTGCAGGCGCCGGCGGATCTTCGGGATCTTCGCGAAGAAGTCGAGCGCCTCCTCGACCGACATCTCGAGCACGTCCGAGATCGACTTGCCCTTGAAGCGCACCTCGAGCGTCTCGCGGTTGTACCGCTTGCCGTGACACGTCTCGCACGGGACGTAGACGTCCGGCAGGAAGTGCATCTCGATCTTGATCGTCCCGTCGCCCTTGCACGCCTCGCAACGTCCGCCGCGCACGTTGAACGAGAACCGGCCCGGCTTGTAGCCGCGGATCTTCGACTCCGGCGTGAGCGAGTAGAGCTCGCGCACGTGCGTGAAGAGGTCGGTGTACGTCGCCGGGTTCGAGCGCGGCGTGCGGCCGATCGGGCTCTGGTCGATGTCGATGACCTTGTCGAAGCAGTCGATTCCGTCGACCGAGTCGTGGTCGCCGGGCTTCGTGCGCATCTTGTTGAGTCGATTCGCGAGCGCCTTGTAGAGGATCTCGTTGACCAGCGTGGACTTGCCCGAGCCGGACACGCCCGTGACGGCGATGAAGCGACCCACCGGGAAGTCGACGTCGATCCCCTTCAGGTTGTGCATCGCCGCGCCGCGCACGGAGAACCAGCCGCGCTCGTCGTCGTCGCGCCGCGGCGGAACGAGAATGTGCCGCTTGCCGCTCAGGAACTCGCCCGGTGACCGAGCCCGGCGTCGTCGCGATCGTCCTCGGCGATCCCTTCGGCGACGATCTCTCCCCCGTGCTCGCCGGCTCCGGGCCCGAGGTCGACCACCCAGTCGGACGCGCGCATCATCTGCTCGTCGTGCTCGACGACGAGCACGGTGTTGCCGACGTCGCGGAGCTTCTCGAGCGTGTCGATGAGCCGGCCGTTGTCGCGCTGGTGGAGCCCGATCGACGGCTCGTCGAGGATGTAGAGGACGCCGACGAGCTGCGAGCCGATCTGCGTCGCCAGCCGGAGCCGCTGCGCCTCGCCGCCCGACAGCGTCTTCGCCGCGCGGTCGAGCTGGAGGTAGCCGACGCCCGACGTTCTCGAGGAACATGAGCCGCTCGCGCACCTCCTTGAGGATGCGTCGGCCGATCAGCTCCTCGGTCTTCGTGAGCTGGAGCTCGTCGACGAAGCGGAGCGCCCGCGCGACCGACATCTTCGTGAACCCGTGGATCGAAAGGTCGCCGATCGTGACCGCGAGCACCTCGGGCTTGAGGCGCGCCCCGTGGCATTCCGGGCACGGACGGAAGCTCATGTACTCCTCGATCCGGTCGCGCTGCTGCGACGAGTCGGTCTCGCGGTAGCGCCGCTGCAGGTTGTTCGCGAGCCCCTCGAACGCCATCGTGTACTGGCGCTTGCGTCCCATCCGGTTGCGGTAGGTCACGAAGATGCGCTCGCCGCCCGTTCCCTCGAGGAACCGGTTCTGCTGCTCGGTGGTCAGCTCGCGCCACGGCACGTCGACCGGGATCTCGTAGCGCTCGGCGATGGCCTCGATCACGGAGTCGTAGAAGCTCTGGCTTCCGATCGTCCACGGGACGAGCGCGCCCTCCTCGATCGAGAGGGACGTGTCCGGGACGAGCAGGTCGGGGTCGATCTCGAGCTGGGCGCCGAGTCCCGTGCAGCGCGGGCACGCTCCGTGGGGCGAGTTGAAGGAGAAGATCCGCGGCTCGAGCTCGGGGAGCGAGACGCCGTGCTCGGGGCACGCGAAGTTCTCCGAGAACGTCATCGACTCTCCGTCGACGACGTCGACGACGACGAGGCCCTCCGCGAGCGACGTCGCCGTCTCGACCGACTGCGTGAGCCGCTGCCGGAGGTCCGCCTTCATCACGAGCCGGTCGACGACGACCTCGATCGTGTGCTTGAACTTCTTGTCGAGGACGATCTCCTCCTCGAGCAGCCGCTGCTCGCCGTCGATCTTCACGCGCGTGAAGCCGTCGCGGCGGAGCTCCTCGAGAACGTCCTTGAACTCGCCCTTGCGGTCGCGCGCGACCGGCGCGTTGACCGTGAACCTCGTCCCCTCGTCGAGCCGCAGCACCTGCTCGACGATCTGGTCGAGCGACTGCCCGGCGATCGGCCGCCCGCAGATCGGGCAGTGCGGCCGGCCGATGCGCGCGTACAGCAGGCGGAGGTAGTCGTAGATCTCCGTGACCGTGCCGACCGTCGAGCGCGGGTTGCGCGAGGTCGTCTTCTGGTCGATCGAGATCGCCGGCGAGAGCCCGTCGATCGAGTCGACGTCGGGCTTCTCCATCATCTGCAGGAACTGCCGCGCGTAGGCGGAGAGCGACTCGACGTAGCGCCGCTGACCCTCGGCGTAGATCGTGTCGAACGCGAGCGAGGACTTCCCCGAGCCGGACAGTCCCGTGACGCACACGAGCGCGTTCCGCGGGATGCGGACGGTGACGTTCTTCAGGTTGTGCTCACGGGCGCCGTGGACGACCAGCTGCTCGGCCTGGCTCATAGGCGCGTCATTGTACCGAGGCGAACAGACGTTCGATAGCATTCTCGTGCGGGGAAACGATGCTCCCCTCAGCGACGCGCCCTCTTCCTCTTCGCGTGCACTCACGCGACCGCAGGTCGGGCCTCCCGGCGGGCAGAGCCTCGCCTCCGGCCCGGTGCTGCGTGCTTTCCACGGCGACGATAGCGTCGCTTCGAACGCGCGTAGAGCGGCGGATGCGCGTGACAAGGGCGGCGTGCGCGTCGCGCCGTGCTCGTCTCGCCGTTCTGATCGCGCTCGCGGGCTGCGGCTCCGACGTCGACGTCGAGCTCGTCTGGGCGGACCGCCGGACGCTGCGACGGGAGGCGCCGTCTCGACCGACGGGTTCTCGGGCTTCCAGCAGGAGGTCGACGAGGAGTGGGAGCGCTCGCCCGCGATGGCTGCAGGCGTGTTCCTGCGCCTCGACGAGCGCAAGGCAGTACGCACGACGATCGACGCGAAGGCCGGCCCGGAGGGAGGCGGCGGCCAGACCGTCGTCGTCACGCTCGACGGCATTGCCGACGACTCGGTTCGTACGGAGCGCTGGACGCTCGGGTTCGAGGAGGCCGACGACGGCGTCTACGCGCTCACGGGCGCGCTGCGCGAGCTGCGCTGCCACGAAGGCCGCGGGCACCAGGACTTCGCGGGCGAAGTCTGCCTCTGAGTGAGACCGCACGCCCGGCGGCAAAGCACCCCGGATCGGCTCGAACCCAACGCGGCTGCGTTGGAGAAGCGTGCTGTCAGGCCTTGCGCCAGCGGCCGAACACGAGGCCGCCGACCGTGAAGCCGAGCCCGAACGTCCCGAGCGAGAATGCGCCGACGGCGATCGTCTTGCGCCACAGCGACAGGCGCCGCCAGCGGCTGATCGCCTCCTCGTCCTCGTTCGAGAGGGGCTCGCCACGCCTCTGCTTCCGAGCCGCTCCACCGGCCCGAAGCCCGAGATAGATGTCGTCGAACAGCTCCGGCGACTCGTCGGCCACGGCGCGAGTGTATAGCCTGCCTCGGCGGTGACCGCGCGGTTCCCGACTCCGGCGCCGGCGGTGACGCAGTGCGCGCCGCGGCGCCATGGAAGCAGCCCTCGCCGAGCTCAAGGAGCGCCTGGGCAAGCTCACGGACCTCCGCCGCACCGAGGCCGTCCTGCTCTGGGACATGACGGTGTTCATGCCGCCCGGCGGGGCGCCGACCCGGGCGGCGCAGCTCGGGACGCTCGAGGAGATCGTCCACGCGCACGTCGTCGACGAGCGGTTCGGCGAGCTGTTCGAGGAGCTCGAGCCGTACGCGAGCTCGCTTCCGCACGACTCCGACGACGCCTCCCTCATCCGGGTCGCGCAGCGCGACTGGAACCGGGCGCGCCGCGTGCCCTCCGAGCTCGCCGTCGAGTTCGCCAAGGCGAGCGCCGAGTCGTACGAGGTGTGGGTCAAGGCGCGCGAGGAGTCGGACTTCGCCTCGTTCCGGCCCTGCGCTCGAGCGCATCGTGGATCTGCGCCGGCAGTACATCGAGTGCTTCGCGCCGTACGACGACGCGTACGACGTGCTCCTCGAGGACTACGAGCCCGGGATGCGCACATCCGAGATCCGCGAGGTCTTCTCGGTGCTCGGCCCCGAGCTCCGCGCGCTCGTCGCCGAGCACGCGACCGACGAGGACGACGCGTTCATGCGCGGGCCGTTCCCGATCGCGGCCCAGGAGGCGCTCTCACGCGAGCTCGTCGAAGCCTTCGGCGCGACCTGGGACCAGTTCCGCCTCGACAAGACCGTGCACCCGTTCGAGGTCACCTTCGGGCTCGGCGACATTCGCCTGACGAGCCGCTACGCGGAGGACGACCTCCTCTCGCTCTTCACCGCCATGCACGAGACCGGGCACGGCATCTACGAGTGGGGCGTCAGCCCGACACTCGAGCGAACGCCGCTTGTGCGCTGGAGTCTCCGCGACGCTGCACGAGTCGCAGAGCCGGCTCTGGGAGAACGTCGTCGGTCGCTCGCTTCCGTTCTGGCGCTGGTTCTACCCGCGACTGCAGGAGACGTTCCCGGGCCCGCTCGGCGACGTGTCGCTCGAGAGCTTCCACCGCGCCGTCAATCGCGTGCGCCGCTCGTTCATCCGGGTCGACGCGGACGAGACGAGCTACGGGCTCCACGTCATCCTCCGTTTCGAGCTCGAGCAGGAGCTCATCTCGGGGCGGCTCTCCGTCGCGGATCTGCCTGACGCGTGGAACACGCGGTTCGAGGAGCTCATGGGCATCTCGGTGCCGAACGACTCGCTGGGCGTCCTCCAGGACGCGCACTGGTCGGGAGGCGGCTTCGGGTACTTCCCGACCTATCTCCTCGGCACGGTGCTCTCCGTCCAGATCTGGGACAAGGCGCGCGCGGCGATACCCGACGTCGAGGAGCAGATCGAGCGCGGCGAGTTCGGCCAGCTGCACGCGTGGCTGCGCGAGAACATCTACGCGCTCGGCCGCAAGCTCACGCCGGCGGAGACCGTCGAGCGCGTCGTCGGCGGCCCGATCGACCCGCAGCCCTACCTCGCATATCTCCGCGACAAGCTCGGGACGGCAAGCTAGACCGCGACGGCGAGGTCGCCGCGCCGCTCGCGCGCGAGCACATCCGCCGAGCGCCTCGACGCACGACCGCGTCGAACAGCCTGTCCGCACCGTCGCGAAGGTGCTCGATCGCGCGCTCGTGCGTCCAGGCCGCGCGGTACACGCGCTCCGAGATGAGCGCGTCGTAGACGTCGCAGACGGCGAGGATGCGGACGTCCGAGCGGGATCGGATCGCCCGCGACGGCGTCGCGGATACCCCGATCCGTCGAGCCGCTCGTGATGGCCGCGGACGAGCCGGTGCACCATGTCGGAGAAGCCTCCGAGCTCGCGGAGCAGCGCGACGCCCGAGTGGACGTGCCGCATGACGACGTGCGAACTCGGCGTCGGTGAGCGGCCCGGCTTCTTCAGGATCTCGTCCGGCACCGCGAGCTTGCCGATGTCGTGCAGGAGGCCGCCGAGCGCGAGGTCGCGGAGGCGCTCGGGCGCGAGGCCGAGCTCGTCGCCGACCTGCGCCGCGCGGAGCGCGACCCGGCGCGTGTGCTCCTCCGTGTACGCGTCCTTCTCGGCGAGCGCGACGAGGAGCGCGCGGATGTGCGAGCCGAGGAACGCCTCGGCCTCGGCGACGAGGTCGGCGCCCGCGAGGTCTCCGAGCAGCGGCCGCGAGCGCGCGACCCCGCGGCGAAGGTCGAGCGCGACGGTGAAGCCGACCGCTGCGATCCCGACGATCTCGAAGGCGTGACCGAGCCACCAGCCGAGATTCCGGTAGTCGAGCAGAAGCGCGGCCGGAAGAGCAGCGGCGAGCCACGACGATGCCGACGGCGACGAGGAGATCGGCGCGGCGCTGCGTGAGCCGGAACGTGCGCAGCGCACGCCAGAAGAGGAGCGCGTAGAAGGCGAGCCCCGCCGACGAGCAGCGATCCACGCCGCGGGGCTCCGCGGCTCGGGCACGGACGGCACGAGCGCCGGGCTCGACGATGCGCCGCGACGCCGAGCCCGAGGATCGAAGGCGACGCCGGCGCCGAGCAGCCAGAGGAGCGGGCGCACGGCAGCCGGCCGGCGAAGCGCGGAGAGCGCGCCGAGCGCGAGGATCGCGCCGCCGATCGGGAGCGTCGCGCCGCCCGTGAACGCCGACGACGCCGTCGTCGTCGACGAACGACGCACGGTGTCGCGAGCCCGTGGAGGCAGAGCAGCGCCGCCATGACCGAGAAGGCACAGCCCGACGAGCACGGCATAGCCGTCGCGCTGGCGCGCGCCGGCGATCGTCAGCGCGACGGCCGCAGACGGTCGCGATCCCGGCGCCGAGCGCGACGCCGCCGAAGTGGATCCAGCCGCCGATGAGCACCTTGTCGCGGCCGACGAAGTGGAGAAGCGCAGCCGGCACGATGGCCGCGAAGGCAGCCGCAGCGCAGGAGCGGAATCGGCGAGTCGCGCACCGCACGATGTATCGGCACGAGGCCGACGATCGTCAACCCTGCCGTAGCGCGTTAGCGGCCTGGCCGAAGCGCTTCTCGGCGCGAGCGCGTGCGCGTGCGGCCTCGACCTCGCGGTCGCGAGGCGGCGCGGCCGTGACGAGGTCGGCGAGCAGGTGCTGCGTGACGTGGGCGATCTCGTCGACGGCACGCTCGAACACGGCTTCGTTCGCCTTCGACGGCTTCTGCGAGCCGCTCACCTTGCGCACGTACTGCAGCGCGGCGGCGCGGACTTCCTCGTCGGTCGCAGGCGGCTCGAAGTTGTGGAGCGTCTTGATGTTCCGGCACATGGTGTCCTCCTTTGGCTACGTCGTCTCGTGCGAACGCGCATCAGCTCGCGGCGCAGCTCCTTGATCTCGTCGCGGAGCTTCGCGGCGTACTCGAAGCGGAGCTCCTCGGCGGCGAGGTACATCTCCTCCTCGAGCGTGATGACGAGCTTCTCGAGCTCGTCGGGCGACATGCCCTCGACCTCGGCCTTGCCGCGTCGACGCCGCGACGACGGAACGTGTGGGGACTCGAGCGAGAGGAGCTCGGAGATGTCGGAGACGCCCTTGACGATCGACTCGGGCGTGATGCCGTGCTCCTCGTTGTAGGCGACCTGGATCGCGCGGCGACGTGACGTCTCCTCCATGGCGCCGATGATCGCCTCGGTGCGCTTGTCGGCGTAGAGGATGACCTTCCCTGCCGTGTTGCGGGCGGCGCGGCCGGTCGTCTGGATGAGCGCCGTCTTGCCGCGCAGGAAGCCCTCCTTGTCGGCGTCGAGCACGGCGACGAGCGACACCTCGGGCAGGTCGAGCCCCTCGCGCAGGAGGTTCACGCCGACGAGGACGTCGTAGTCGCCGAGGCGGAGCTCGCGGATGATCGCGATCCGGTCGAGCGTGTCGATCTCGGAGTGGAGGTAGCGCGCGCGGACGCCGGCCTCGAGCAGGTAGTCGGTCAGGTCCTCGGACATCTTCTTCGTCAGCGTCGTGACGAGCACGCGCTCGCCCGCCTCCTCGCGATGGCGGATCTCGTTGAGGAGGTCGTCGATCTGGTTCTTCGTCGGGCGCAGCTCCATCTCGGGGTCGACGACGCCCGTCGGGCGGATGAGCTGCTCGGCGATGACCTTCGAGCGCGAGAGCTCGAACGCGCTCGGCGTCGCGGACACGAACACGAGCTGCTTCACCTTCCCGAGGAACTCGTCGAAGCGGAGCGGGCGGTTGTCGAGCGCCGACGGGAGCCGGAAGCCGAAGTCGATGAGCGTCTGCTTGCGCGAGCGGTCGCCCTCGTACATGCCGCCGAGCTGCGGGATCGTCTGGTGCGACTCGTCGACGAAGCAGACGAAGTCGTCGGGGAAGTAGTCGATGAGCGTGAACGGGTGCGAGCCGACCGGACGGCCCTCGAGCGCTCGCGAGTAGTTCTCGATCCCGTTGCAGAAGCCGAGCTCCTTCATCATCTCGAGGTCGTACTCGGTGCGCTGGCGGATCCGGTGCGCCTCGAGCATCCGCCCCTCGGCCTCGAACTTCGCGACCTGCTGCTCGAGCTCCGCGCGCAGGTCGTCGACCGCGCGCTCGATCGTCGGGCTCGAGGTGACGTACTCCGTCGCCGGCCAGATGACGAGGTTGTCGAGGTGCGAGTACACCTCGCCGGTGAGCGAGTCGAAGTGCGTGATCTGCTCCACCTCGTCGCCGAAGAACGAGACGCGATAGGCCGTCTCGATGTTCGCCGGCTGGATCTCGACGAGATCGCCCTTCACCCGGAAGCGGCCGCGACCGAGCACGGTGTCGTTGCGCACGTACTGGCTCTCGATGAGCTTGCGCAGCACCTCGTCGCGGTCGTGCGTCTCCCCCACCTCGAGCATCAGCACGCGCTCGCGCCACTCCTCGGGCGAGCCGAGGCCGTAGATGCACGAGACGGAGGCGACGACGACGACGTCGCGGCGGGTGAGGAGCGACGACGTGGCCGACAGCCGGAGCCGCGCGATGTCGTCGTTCCGCGACGAGTCCTTCTCGATGTAGAGGTCGGCCTGCGGGATGTACGCCTCGGGCTGGAAGTAGTCGTAGTACGAGACGAAGTACTCGACCGCGTTGTCCGGGAAGAACTCGCGGAACTCGTTGCAGAGCTGCGCCGCGAGCGTCTTGTTGTGCGCGATGACGAGCGCGGGGCGCTGGAGCTTCTCGATCGTCCAGGCCATCGTCGCCGTCTTGCCGGTTCCGGTCGCGCCGAGGATCGTCTGGAAGCGGTTGCCGGCGGAGACGGACGTCGGCGATCTCCCCGATCGCGCGCGCCTGATCGCCCAGCGGCGAGTAGAGATCGGAAGCCTTGAACGGGCGCACACGCCCAGCGTAGCCGCCGCGGTCTTGAGCGATTCTTGAGGCCTCTCGCGAACGATCCGCACACCCGAAGGAGGTGTGCTGATGAAGCTCTCCCGTGTTACGTCTCTCGCTCTGCTCGTAACGCTGGCCGTGGCAATGACCGCCGCACCGGCCGGCTCGACACCCGCGGCCGAGGAGGCGCAGCTCGCGCTCCGGCTCACGAAGACGACCGTCACCTGCAAGCCCGACACGCTCGTTCCCGGCGGATCGAGCGTCTGCATCGCCAAGGTCGCCGACACGGGATCGGGTAAGAAGACGCCTCCGACAGGCGCGGTTGCGTTCTCGAGCTCTGCTCCCGGCTCCTTCGACCCGGAGAGCTGCACGCTGGCGACGAGCGCCGCCGCCGCGGCGACGTGCGCCTCGACATATGCACCCGACGCCATCGGTAACGGAACGCACGTCGTCGCCGCGGCGTACCTCGGGAGCGAGACCCACAACCCGACGGCCGGTCGCGTCGAGATCTACGTCACTCCGGCCAACGACGGACGCCGCAACGCGACGAGCCTCCGCGCGCCCACCGTCGGCCCTGGACGGTACGACCGTCGGCGCCACGACCGACTACTCCGATCCCGAGACCAGCTGCGGTGACGTCGGCTCCACCGTCTGGTACAGCCTTGCCGCCCGATCGAGCGGACGAATTGCGGTTCGCGTGCGCGCACGCGGGAAGCTCGACGCTGTCGTCGCGGTCTTTCGTCTCGTGCGCTCGCAGATCAATCCGCTCGGCTGCGTGCCCACGGACGAGAAGGGCGTTGGCGGCATCGCCTTTCAGGCGCTGCGCGGCGGCCGCTACGTCATCGTCGTCGGCGAGCGCGACCGCTCCGCGTCCAGCACCTTCCGCCTCGAGCTGTTCGCCCCGCCGCTCGCACGAGCCCCGGGGGCGCGTCTGCCGGCACGTGGTATCGCATCGAGCTGGATCCGCTGACCCGCCCGGAGACGGCCTGGTCCGTCACGCTCGCGGTCGGACGCACCTATCGGATGAATCTCGCGTCGGACCGCGGCCGCTGCCTGTCATTGACCGTGTTCGAGCCCGGGACGTCCTCCTTCGCCCAGGAGCGGGCGATCCGCGGAAGCGCCTGCGGTGGATACCTCGTGCTCACGCCAGGACCCGACGAGGGCGGACGCTACAGCCTGCTCGTCCGCGCGCAGGGAAACCGAGGCGAGACACAGCGCTATCGCCTGCAGGTCGCACGAGCCGGGCGTGACGACACCGCTCCAGGCCTGCTCATTCGCGACGGTCAGACGCGCGGAGGCTCGGTCTCCGGCCGCTCGATCGACGTGGTCGATCTCTACCGCTTCGACGTCGACCATCGGACCGATGTGACGGCACGTCTCGCCGCTTCGTCCAAGGCGCAGCTCGAGCTCGTTCTCGTGTCTGGCACCGGCCACCGCCTACGGTGCGCGTGCGCCTCGTCGAAGCGCTCGGAGCTTCGTGCGCGGCTCGACGAGGGCGAGTACTTCATCGTCGTGCGAGCCCGCGGGCGGACCGCTGCGAGATACCGCGTCGCGCTCCTGATTCGCGAGATCACCGCGACGATCGCACTCATCGACGAGGTCGCGGAAGCGACGGCGGTGCGGGGACGAGCTCTCCGGCTGTCGGCTCGGGTGACACCCGGCGCCGCGAGCGGAGGGCTGGTGCAGTTCCGTATCGATCGCTTCGACCCGATCGAGGGTTGGCAGTTCGCCCGAGTGCTCGTTGCACGTGTCGGGAGCGTCGGCCCGGCAGCCGCCTCGTGGTCGCCGCCGACGGTGGGACGCTGGCGCGTCCGCGCGTTCTTCGTCGGCACGAGGGAAGCCAGCCCGAGCGCGAGCGGCTACGCGCAGCTGCTCGTGAAGGACTGAGTCCGCTGTAAGCCCGTCACGCAGGGGCCGGTCAACGGAGATAGCGCTCGCGCTCGGCCTCGGTCAGCTCGCGACGCGTCCCTGCGAGACGGCGATCGGCGAGCTCGACGAGCTCGTCGACGTCTCCACAGGGGTCGCATCGATAGGTGCGGACAGTTCCATCGGCACCGCCGGTCACGATGATCCGCCCGGACGGGTCGAACGCCACGGCGGTCACGGTTCCCTCGTGGCCCTGGAGCCGGAGGATCAACTCGCCGTCGGTGGCGTCCCAGAGGCTGGCGCGATTCGCGGCGGTGACGAGCCAATGACCGTCCGGGCTGAAGGCGGCGTCTCTCACCGCGGTGTTGTGCTGGAGAGCGCGAGCGAGCTCGTTTGCCGGAAGGCTCCAGATGCGGGCGACGTGGTCGAGGCTCGTCGTCGCGAGGAGGGTGCCGAATGGCGAGAACGCCACGGACGTGACTCGGTCGCGGTGCCCCGTCAGCGTCTCGGCCTCACCGTCCTGCCGGACGATCACGACCCGCCCGCGCATCGTCGCGCTGCTGCCGTCGGGGCCGGTCACGCGGCGAGGCTTCCGCCTCGGGGCGCTCTCCGTGCTCACCTCGTCTCCGGTCGCGGGGTCGAGAACGAGCTTCCTACCCTCGCTCGTCCAGACGGTCACGCGATCGTCCACCGCCAGAGCCGTCACCGGCGCGCCGACTCGAGCGAGCTCCGTCAGCTCCGGCTGGAACACGCCGTCCCAGATCCTGATCGACTCGTCCTGGCTCGCGGTCACGATCGGGCTGCCCGCCCCTCCGCTGAACGCGGCCGACTCGACCCAGCCGCGATGTCCCGAGAGCACGAACAGCTCGTCGCCGGTCTCCGCGTGGGACACGCGCGCGGTGTTGTCCTTCCCGGTGGTGACGACGTGCTCGCCGTCGGCGCTGAACGACACGTTCTTGAGAGCGTTCGTGTGGCCGGTGAGCGCAGAGGCCAGCCCCCAGTCGGCCGTGCGCCACACGCGGCCGGTCCCGTCCGTGCTCGCGCTCGCGACGAACTTCCCGTCGGGGCTGAACGCGACCGCTACCGCGTTGCCGGCGTGCTCCGTCAAGACGTGCACCCTCCGCCCGCTCTGGCCCGACCACACGCGCACCGTGTCGTCGACGCCTCCTGTCAGGACGCGTCGGTTGTCGGGCGAGATCGCGGCGGACTGCGCGCCGGGGTGTGGGTACGTGTAGAGGGTCCTCCCGGTCGAGACCTCGACGAGGCGCACGCCACCGGGCTGGACGACTGCCACCACCGTCGCATCGGGCGAGATCGCGGCCGCCACCGCGTCGCGCACACCGGCGAGAGTGGAGACGGCGCCGCCCGCCGTGACCACGCGCACGAGACCGTCGCTGCCCGTGATCGCGGAGGTCCCGTCGTCGGCGAACGCCGCCCCGCGCGCCCGAGCGCCCGTCGAGAACGTGTCGACGACAGCCCGGTCGACCGGCGTCACGATCATCACCTCACCTTCCTCCGTGACCGCGACGACCTCGTGTCCGCGCACGGTGGCAGCGAGCACCGGCGCGCCGAGCTCCACGACGCCTCGCACGCGTGACTGGAGCAGCGCGTGCCGCAGCGCCTGCTCGGACGACTCGCTCGGGACGACGCGAGCCGCCTCGCGTGCGAGGACGAGGCTGAGCTCAGGGTCGCGATCGAGCTCGGCGTCGGCGCTCGCGACGAGCTCGTTCGCCTTCGCCTCCCGCGCCTGCTCGCGCGCCTCCGTCCGCTGCGAGAGCGCATAGACCGTCACGGCACCCATCACCGCGAGCAGGACGGCGCCCACGACGATGATCGCGAGCAGTTGCCGATGTCGTCGGTCGGATGCCTCCTGCTGCCGTTCGAGCTCCCGCTCGGCCTCGTGACTCGCGCGCCAGGCGACCACAGGCTCCGCGAGGACGTCGTGGAAGATCTCGTAGCGGACGGCGCCGCCCTCGTCGAGTGACCGGAGGATCCTTCGATCGGCGAGGATCGCGAGTACCGGCCGAAGCTCGTCGAGCGGGACGCGCCCGAAGTCGGCGAGATCCGACAGCTCGTGGGCGATCTTCGTGCCCGACGGCGTGACGAGATGGTCGAAGAGCCGTGCGGCGATGTCCTTCTGATCGTGCGACAAGGCGTCCATGGCGCTCTCGAAGTGCTCCTCGACGATGCGCTGCGCGCCGCCCAGGCTCTCGAACGTGGACAGACGAAGGATGCTCGAGCCCGCTCTCCGCTCCTCTTCCCACAGGCGCTGCATCACGAGCTGGAGATACGGCGCCTCGATGCGCGCGGTGTCCTCGACGCCTTCGATCGAGCCGCGTCCCGCGAGCGCGGTCTCGATCCGACCGGCGCCCACCTCGTCGAGCACGCGCTCGACGAGCTCGGGCTCGATCTCGACTCGCACCCCGGCCAGCTCGCCGTAGCGATCGACAGGCCCCACGATCGCGGCCCGGGCGGCCTGACGGTCGAGCCGATCGAGTCGGAGTGTGTTCGCGAAGAGTCCCGGCACGCGCCCGGTGAAGCGATCGAGCTTCGCCAGGGAATCCTCTCGCAGCGAGACGAGCACGTTGACACGCGACGGCGCGGCGAGGATCGACGGAAGAGCCTCCGCGAAAGACCCCGGACCACCGTCGTCGGCGTGGTACAGGAAGTACTCCTCTGCCTGGTCGAGAACGAGGTAGACGTCGCGCTCCGACTGCGCGTGTCGAAGCGCCGCGACGGCGGAGCCGTTCGACGTGTCACCCGTGGCTTCCGCGACCGCCTCTGCCACACCGACGCTCGGGTCGTCGCTCCAGCTCGAGAAGACCACGACCAGCGGCCGCTCGGGCAGAGCGCGGAGAGAGCGCGCCACTGCAGCGCCGAGCAGCGACGATTTGCCGACCCCGCTCGGCCCGTAGAGGACGGTGAGCCGCGATGCGATGAGGTTCGCGACGACGATCTCGGTCTCGCGCTCGCGCCCGAAGAAGAGGAGTGCGTCGAGCTCGGAATCCTCGAAGGCGGTGAGCCCCTTGTACGGCGACTCGGGTATCGGGCTCTCGTTCACGCGGCCTCGAGCCGTCGCTCGAGCAGCTCGACGTACGACAGCGGATCGACGTCGAGCGCGGCGACGTCGAACCGGCGCCAGAACGCCTGCGCGAGCGGGCTCGGCGAGCGCTGCACCGCCCACGAGCGGTACGCGACCGGTCGCTCGCCCCAGATGCGATTGAGGATGAGTCGCAGGTTCCAGTCGGCCATCTCGTAGCCGAGGAAGAGGAAGTGGCTCCGGCGAAGCCTGGCCGCGAGCGCGACCGGGACGACCGCGGTCAGCTCGGAGCGGCCGAGGTAGTCGATGTAGTCGTCCTCGGTGATGACGAAGCTCTCCCACTCGCGCTCTGGCAGCGGATCGACGGCGCCGTGGAGCTTCAGCAGGATGGTGCGCCGGTCGAGATCGAGCTCCGTCGCGTACGTGTTCGGAACGTCGATCGGGCGTGGCGGCTCTCCCGGCGGTCGATGCCAGAAGCGCCCGCGGTGGGTCCCGGTCGCGACGTAGGAGACGATGTCCAGCTCCTCGCCGGCCTCTTCGAAGGCGCGTTCGAGCGCGAGGTCGTAGTTCGTCGTCACGATGAGCTGGTGGGGCGCACCGTCGCTCTCGTAGGAGCGTCGGGAAGCCGGGCGAGGAACCGCTGGAGCGGCCCCGGCTCCACGGCCGCCTCGAACCGGGCGTGCAGCTCGTCGTAGAGCGGGCCCGATCCCTGCATCGTCGCGACGTACTGGGACACGCGCGCGAGGTCGACCGGACGATCGTCGGGAACCGCGAACGCCCGGGCGAGATGCTCCGCGAGGTCGCCCGCTCCGTCGAGGCCGATGACGGGCACGACTCGACCTGAGAGCAGAGCCTTGACGATCTCTCCCTCCTCGTCCGTGGGCGCCGGCCCGCCGGACACGGTGAGCCCCGCCTCGTGGCGAAGGATCTCCGCCTGGAGCCGCTTGAGCTCCGGGCCCGGCTCGATCCCGAGCTCGTCGATGAAGCGGGCGCGAGCGTCCTGGTACGCCTCGAGCGCCTCGGCCTGCCGGCCCGCGCGATACAGCGCGAGCATGAGCTGCCTGCGGAACGTCTCGCGCAGCGGGTGCTCGCCGACGAGCGCCTCGAGCTCGCCGATCACGTCGCCGTGCAGCCCGAGCTCGAGCTCGGCGTCGATCCGCTCGCCGATCACGACGAGCCGTAGCTCCTCGAGCCGTCGGATCTCCGCCTGCGCAAAGTCGTCGAACGCGAACTCCGCGAGCGCCGATCCACGCCACAGCGCGAGCGCGGACTGCAGCAGCGCGCGCCGCTCCTCTGCGGGAAGCCGCCGCGAGTCGGCGAGCGCCTGCTCGAAACGACGCGCATCGATCTGGTCGGGGCCGACGTTGAGCACGTAGCCGGGCGCGCGGGTGTCGAGGACGTCGCTCCCGAGCGCTCGACGCAGCCGTCCGACGGCGTTCTGAAGCGACGCGGTCGCCGTCTTCGGCGCCTCCTCGCCCCAGAGCGAGTCGATGAGCCGGTCGGTCGGGACGACCCTGCCCGCCTCGAGCACGAGGATCGCGAGGAGCCCGCGCTGCTTCGGCCCTCCGAGCGCGACGTGCCCGGTCTCGTCTGAGACCTCGAGCGGGCCGAGTATCCGGAACTCGAGCGTCACGGGCGACCTTAGAACGCCGCGCAGGCCTGTGTCCAGCATCCGGGCCACAGATCACTCGAATGCGCTCAAGACCCGCTCAAGGAGCTGTTCGCGAGCTGTGGTCTCGCCCTCGTGGCGTCCTGACGCCGCGCTCACACAGCGGCTCGGAGCGCGGCTCGTTGGTGACCCGTTGGCCGCCCGTGGTCGGGCGGTTAGGGGTCGGATCGAGCGTGACCGGCGCACACACGAATCCCGAGAGGAGGGAACCATGCGCCAGGTCACTTCACTGCACCGCACGCTCGTCGTGCTCGCAGTCGGTCTGCTCGCGCTCGCGGCTCCGCTGCGTCGCATATGCGGACGGCCCGGCCCCAGAGCGGGTAGTCGATGTCCGAGATCGATGTCACACGAAGGCCCGCGTCCAGCGGGCCTGTCTTCTATGCTGGACACCTCGAGACTCGAGCAGATCGCGCGCTTGGCGAGGCCCGACGACGTTACCCTTGCGCTCGAAGAGCTCGATTGCCTCGATCGATCGCGCGCTGCGCTTCACTGATCGCCCGGCACGTGCGAAGACCTCAGCCAGAGCGAGCACGGCTGCCGCGATGCTGATTCAGCGCGTCGGTCGCGTCGCGCAAGCCGCACGGTCTCCTCGGCCAGCTCGCATGGCCTCGTGAGACGCGCCCCGCTGCGCCAGGAGCTTCGCCTCGAACGGGCATCCAGAGATCAGCTGTGCGCTCACGTCATCGGCGGCCGCGTTCGCTCCGCGACAGACGGCCCAGTGCTCGAGCCTCGTCGAAGCGCCCTTGCCTGTAGAGCGCCTCGGCAAGCTCGGCCGCGCTGACTGCCAGATGCGCCGGTCCGCGAAGCGCTCGAGATCGCGCAGTGCTCGCGCAGCGTCCGCTCGGCCGCGATGAAGGTCGCCGGCGAGGAACTCGACGTCTGCCGCACGGTCGCCGCAATGAACGTCGCCGCCGGTCGTGCCCAGCTCCTCGATACGTCGGCTCGGCCTCGGCGACGAGCTCGCGCGCCTCGGCGAATCGCCCGCCTGCGCGATGAGACCACCGAGGTACGGACCGCGATGCGGCTCGTCCGTAGCGGTCCGAGTGCCTCGTCCCGAGCAGCGCGTCACAGCGATCGATGCCTCCGGCACGGGTGTCGGCCCCCAGTAGATCGCCGCCGCGATCTGGCCGATGCAGTCGTCGGCGGGAATCGGTGCGCCGGTAGTAGATGAGGGCGCGCTCCTCCGCCTCCTCCCAGGCCGCGTGGTCGCCGTGAATTCCGCCACGTACGTAGCCGATCAGCAGCCAGCGCACGGCCGAGCGAGCGATCGTCGTCGAGCGCCTCGAACACCGGGATGGCGTCCTCGGCGATGCGTAGAGGAGGTCGTGCGCCGCGCCTCCGGCTCGGTAGAGCCGCAGGTACGCCGCCTCGATCCGCGCACGGAGCTCGACTCGCCGTCGCCCGCGCCCTCGCGCGCCGGCGATCGCGCTCCACGGCGTCGCTGCGACCGCTCGATGTCTCCCGCGCGCACTGCGCGATCCCGAGCTCGGACAGGAGCTCTGACGTGCGCGTCGCCGTGCGGAAGCAGCGTCGACCGCGCGGCCGAGCAGGCCGACGGTCGCGGGCATGTCGCCGCGCTTGAGCGCGCGGACGCCTGCTTCGCCGAGCCGCCGGCCGGCGTCCTCGCGCAAGCCGCTCCGTCACGCCGATCCGACTCGCCGAGCTCGGTCCGCAGCCGGTACGCCTGCTCGAGGTGGTAGCCGACGAACTCGTCGAGCTCGGGGAGATCCGGCGACTCGGTGTCGAGCCGGTCGGCGTAGCGCTCGTGCAGCTCCGCGCGCAGCCGCTTCGGCGCCGCGCGGTAGACCGCCTCCTGCACGAGGACGTGCCGGAAGCCGAACGCGCCCGTCGCCGCGCGGCCGAACGAAGCCGCGACCGGCGAGCGTCTGCAGGTGCGACTCCGCGGTCGGCGCCGCATCCGGTCGAGCAGCGCGACGACATCCGTCGGCGGTGAACTCCTTCCCGACCACCGCGCCGCGCTCGAGCACGGCCCGCTCGCCGGGGCCGAGCCGGTCGAGGCGCGCCGCGAGCAGCGCCTGGATCGTCTCCGGCAGCGCGCGCTCGGCGAGGCCCGCCTTCGAGCGCGAGCGCGAGGAGCTGCTCGAGGAAGAGCGGGTTGCCCTCGGCGGTCTCGACGATGCGGGCGCGCTGGTCGGACTCGAGCGTCGTCCCGCCGAGACCCTCGAGCAGCGCGTCGGTCTCCTCCGCGGACAGCGCGTCGAGCAGGATCCGTGTCGGCGTTCGCGCGTCCTTCGAGGAACGCCGGCCGCTCCTCGAGCGAGCTCCTCGCGCGCGAGGCAGACGACCGACGATCGGCCCCGTCCCCTTGTCCGCGAGGTGCTCGACGAGCTCGAGGAAGGTCGGCTCGGCCCAGTGGACGTCGTCGAAGACGAGGACGAGCGGCCGCTCACGCGCGCTCGCCTCGCAGAACTGGCGGAAGAGCCAGGCGAGCTCGGGCGCCGGCGGCGGCGTCTCGGCGTCGAGCGCGGCGAGAACGGCGTTGCGCTCCTCGCTCTCCGCCGCCTGGTCGAGAACCTCCCGCAGCGGCCAGTACGTGATGCCCTCGCCGTAGGAGAGGCAGCGGCCCCAGAGCGTCGTGCACGCCCTTCGCGCGCCGGGTCAGCTCCGCGGCGAGGCGCGACTTCCCGACCCCGGGCGAGCCGACGACGACCGCGACGCGCACGGCCGCGCCGTCGACCGAGCGCTTGAGCGTCCTGTCGAAGCGCCGCGAGCTCGCGCTTGCGGCCGACGAGCGCGCGCGTCCTGGCGCTGCTCGAAGGCCGGCGCGATCGGGCTCAGCTCGAGCAGCCGATACGCGAGCACCGGCTCGCGCTTGCCCTTGATCGCGACCTCGCCCAGCGGATCCAGCACCGCGACGTGGTCGATCAGCCGCCCCGCGAGCGCGCCGACGACGATCTCGTCCGCACCGGCAGCAGCTTCGAGCTTCGAGGCGATCCCGACCGCCTCGCCGGTGACGAGGCGCTGCCGCGCGTCGGTCGGCGTCGCGACGACCTCGCCGGCCTCGATCCCGATGCGGATCTCGAGCCCGACCGCGTGCTGTCGCTGAAGCTGCTCGTTGAGCGCCGCGATGCCGACGCGGATGTCGAGCGCGGCGCGCGCGGCGCGCAGCGCGTCGTCCTCGTGCGAGACCGGGATGCCGAACGCGGCCATGACCGCGTCGCCCGCGTACTTCTCCACCGTGCCGCCGTGGCGCGTGATCGCCGCCGAGACCGTCTCGAAGTAGCTCCGCAGGACGCGTCCGAGCGCCTCCGGGTCGAGCGCCTCCGCAAGCGCCATCGACTCGACGACGTCGACGAAGAGGATCGTGACGAGCCGGCGGAACTGCATCGCCGGCCTGGCGAGCGGAGTCTCCTCGAGGAGCAGCGACTCGTCCTGGCGCAGGATCGCGGCCTCGAGCTCGCGGAGCTCGGGGCCGGGGTCGATGCCGAGCTCCTCGACGAGCGTCTCGCGCGCGGTGCGGTAGGCGGCGAGCGCATCGGCCTGCCGGCCCGAGCGGTAGAGCGCGAGCATGAGCTGCGCGCGCGGGCGCTCGCGCAGCGGCTGCGCGGCGACGAGCGCCTCGAGCTCGGAGACGAGCTCGGCGTGGCGCCCGAGCGCGAGGTCGGCCTCGATCCGCTCCTCGAGCGTGACCGTGCGGAGCTCCTCGAGCCGCGCGATCTCCGTCTGGGCGAACGGCTCGTAGAGGAAGTCGGCGAGCGCCGGGCCGCGCCAGAGCGCGAGCGCCTCGCGGAGCGCGCCCTCGGCCGCTGCGGGATCTCCGCCCTCGAGCGCTGCCCGTCCGTCCTGCGCGAGCCGGGCGAAGCGGTGGACGTCGACGCGCTCCGGGGCGAGCTCGAGCTCGTAGCCCGGCGCGCGCGTGGCGATGACCGGCCCGAGCGCCTTGCGGAGCTGCGAGACGTAGACCTGGACGGCGTGCGCGGCGGTCTCGGGCGGGTCGCCGGGCCAGAGCGCCTCGACGAGCCGGTCGACGGAGACGACGCGGCCCGGCTCGAGCGCGAGCACGGCGAGGAGCGTGCGCGGCTTCGGCCCTCCGAGTGTGGCGGGGACGCCGTCCCGCTCGGCCTCGATGGGGCCGAGGAGCCGTACGTCGAGCTCTGGGGTGCCTGCCCCGCTCGCTCCGTCCATTCGTCGTCCCTCGATCTGGTGTGCCGTCGCACCTTCTCACGGTTGTCCGGGAATTTCCATCCCCGTCTTGAGCCGTTCTTGAGAGGCCGCGCGCACGCTGCAGCCATGCGAAGACCCCAACCAAGGAGGTTCCCATGGCTGCCCTCGTCGTCACCGTCTCGCCCGCGAACGGACTGTCGAGACAAGGAGGGGCGTATCGGGATCTTCCCGGCGGGGCGACGACGACGATGTATCCCGCGAGTACGCCGTTCTGGGTGGGCTACGGATTTGCGGCCGACTCGGTCGGAGGAGCCGATCTCGAGGACGTCACACGCGGTTCGAGCTCGACGTCGACGGGGAGCCCGTCTCGATGCTCACCGATGTGCACACGGAGTCCGGAATTCCCGTGCGCAAGACGAACATCGCCGAGTTTCCCAACGGGCTTCCCGCCGGCTGGCACGACTTCACCGGGCGCTGGTACGACGGCGGGCGCCTGATCCTCTCGAGCCGCGCGGCGATCCAGTTCGTCGAGCCCTGATTCGTTGAGCGTTTCTTGAGACGCGTCTCGCAAGGTCACCTCCATGCAACGCGACGCGCCGGACCTGACGGACGGCGCACAGGAGGGAGGTTCGGCAATGAACGGACTCAAGATGCGGCGACCGAGCCCGGCGCTCGTCGTGGCGACCATCGCCCTGTTCGTCGCGCTCGGCGGATCGGCAGGCGCGGTCGTCACGGCAGCCGTTCCGCTCGCGAAGCGGGCGCTCGTCGCCGACAACGCGAAGAAGGTCGGCGGTCAGACGCCGAC
The DNA here is from genome assembly GCA_963744285.1 of uncultured Gaiellaceae bacterium. Classification (GTDB taxonomy): domain Bacteria; phylum Actinomycetota; class Thermoleophilia; order Gaiellales; family Gaiellaceae; genus GMQP-bins7. The sequence continues at coordinate 58,860 of CAVUTA010000017.1, forward strand.
ACAGATCGCGGCCGCCGCTGCCACGCGACCCGGGCCGGCGAGCACGGCCGCAGGGCTCGTGAGCATCAAGACCGGCAGCTGGTCGCTCGCCGCCGATGGGAGCAGCGACTTCATCGTCTCGTGCGACGCGGGTCAGAAGGCGATCGGCGGAGGCTGGGACGATCCGGGCGGCTGGGCGCACGGCTGGGACGACCGCCCCACGCCCGACGGTATCGGGCTGGCGCGTGTACCTGACGACCTCCGACAGCCCGGGGACACAGTCGGGCGGCCTCTACGCCGTCTGTCTGAGGTAGCGCAGGTGAAGGTCGCGCTCATGTGGTCGAGTCACCGCTGGCTGCTGCTGCTCCTCGCGGCAGCCGCGGTGACTCTCGCCGGTGGCGCCTCGCGCGCGGCGGAGGTGCCGCAGCCCGAGCCGACGACCGTCACGGCGCGCCTGACGGCTCACTCGGGCGTGCCGCTCTCGTCGGCTCGCCTCGCGCAGAGCTCGATCGCCTGGGTGGGCGGCGCCACCACGGCGAGCACAGGGGAGTCCGTGACGGTGTACGTCTCGGCGGCGCTGCCTGCGGATCTGGGAACGCCGCAGACGTGGGCCGACTTCCTCGCCGGCCTCGTCCACGGACCGGAGCTCGCGGCGCTCACGGCGTACATCGCGGCCTTCGACGAGATGCAGGAGGTGTGCGGCTCGAGGGCGCTCGGCTGCTACGGAGGCGACCGCATGGTCTCGATGGGCGAGACGACGTTCGGCGTGACCGCGGCCGAGGTCGTGCGCCACGAGTACGGCCACCACATCGCCTTCCATCGCACGAACGTGCCCTGGCTCGCGATCGATTGGGGCCCGAAGAACTGGTCGTCGGCGATCGACGTCTGCAAGCGCGCGGACGCGCGAACCGCCTATCCCGGTGACGAGGGAGACCACTATTCGCTGAATCCCGGCGAGGCGTGGGCCGAGACCTACCGTCTCCTCGACGAGCGAAAGGCCGGCGCCGTTGGATCCGGATGGCAGATCATCGACTCGAGCTTCTATCCGAGCGAGACCGCCCTCCAGGCAGCCGAGCGCGACGTGCTCCAGCCGTGGACAGCCGGCCGGCGTCAGGTGCTCCGCCGCACGTTCGCGAAGCGTGGCGCTGCGACGTGGCTCTTTCCGCTCGCGACGCCGCTCGACGGCATCGTCGACGTTCAGGTCGCGCTTCCGCGGGGCGGCCTTCACGAGGTCGCGCTCCTGTCGGCCGATCGCCGAACCGTGCTGCAGAAGGGCCTCTGGTCGTCGACGACGAGGAAGACGCTGACGCGGACACTCTGCGGAGAGCGCTCGCTCTTCCTCCGCGTGACGCGCAAGGGCGCGCTCGGCAGGGTCACCGTCACCGCGACGACGCCCTAGTGCGCTCTTGAGCGTTTCTTGAGCGATGGCTCCGAAGCTCCTCTGGTCACTACGAATGCCGACCGAACGGTCGGCGCATGGAAGCGAGGTTCGACGATGAACGGTACGAAGCGCTCAACACTCGCCGCGTCTCTCGTGTGCTTCGCGCTCCTGGTCGCGACCGCAACCGTCGGCGCGGCCACGATCAAGGGCACCGCAGGCAACGACACGCTTCGCGGCGGCGGCGCAGCAGACAGGCTCGACGGGAAGGGCGGAAACGACAAGCTGTACGGCGCGGCTGGTAACGACGTGCTTCTCGGCGGAGCAGGGAACGACCTCCTCGTCGGAGGGCCCGGCGCCGATCGGCTCACGTGCGGCGCGGGTCGCGACACGGTTCGCGGCGACGCTCAGGACAAGGCCGGAGCCGACTGCGAGGTCGTGAAGGGGATTCCTCCGAAGGTTCCCCCGCCGCCTCCTCCGCCGCCTCCCCCTCCACCTCCGCCCCCGGTCACGCCGGTGACACCGGGCAACTACCAGGGTCTGCTCGACGGCAACTTCGTCTTCTTCACCATCCTCGCCGACCGAACGGTCACGGGGTTCCGCTCGAACTACCTGAGAGAGGACTGCAACGACAACGTCTACATCTACGGAACGCTCGAGTGGGGCACGAGTCGATTCCCGATCGCGGCCGACGGCACGTTCTCGGTGTCGAGCTCGGGTACGGGCACCGTCGACAACGAGCCTGCCGAGTTCACGGACTCGGTGACCGGAAAGATCGACGGCACGACGGTTACGGGCACCGTGACCGGTACGGCCGACTTTACCTCCGGCGGCACGCGGTACCGGTGCGCGAGCGGAGCGAAGACCTACACGGCGACGCTCCAGCCGTGAGCTAGACGGGGGAGGTCGAACGACCGCCGGCGCGGAATCCGCCCCTCCGCGCCGGCGGTCGTTCTACGTCACGGCGAGCTCGGTCACGGGCTCGCCGTCGCTGTGCCGCCACGTGATCGCCGCGAAGACGATCGCCATCCATGTGATTCCGAGGACGACGGCGGTGAAGAGCGGCACGACGCCCCAGTTCTCGAGCACCTGGCCGGCGACGATGAATCCGAGCGGCGCGGCGAGCGTGTTGACCGAGATGACGGCGGTCATCACCTTCGCCCGGAGGTTCGCCGGCGTGCGAGCGGTGAGGACGGCGAGGGTCGGCCCGTTCACAAGCGGCGTGAAGAACGTCGCTGCGAAGAGGGCGACGAAGACGACCGGCCACGGAGGAAGAAACGGCAGTACCCACAGCGGGACTGCGAATGCCAGGATGCCGAGCGCCGCCAGCCGCAGAGGCGAGATCCTTCGCACCGCAAACACGGCGACGAGGCTTCCCACGAGCGCACCGGCTCCGAGCGTCGCACCCGCGCTCATCGAGCACGTGCGAGACGAGCAGGCACGCGGCGACCTCCGCGACGACGTGCCGGCCGAGAAGATCGCCGGCTTCGTCAGCATCGTCGCAACGGCATCGCGGTGCAGCTGGGAAGCGGCGAGCCGATCCGCGACGTCGACACGCTCGTCGCGTTCGTGCGAAGCGCGGTCGGTCCGCCTGCTACAGGCTTGATGTGAAATTCCCGCGGGCCGGATGACGGCCACGACACTGCGCCGGATCGCCACCGCGCGCCCGCAAGGTCGCCTGCAGCGGCCGGCGTCGCCCGGCTTGGTCGTGACCGTCCCCGGCTGCGCGCCAATTTCACATCAAGCCTCTACGACCTGAGCTCGTCCGGGTACGCCTTCGCGTACACGCGCCGGACGCGCTCGACCTCGTCGACGTACGCCCGGGTCTCCGGGAACGCGATGCCACCGCCGTCCGCGAGCCACCGGTCGACGTTCCCCTGGCCGGCGTGGTACGCGGCGAGCGCGAGCCGCGTGTCGCGGTCGTAGCGATCGCGGAGGTGGTCGAGGTACCACGAGCCGTAGCGCACGTTGATCTCCGGATCGCGGAGATCCGACAGGACGAACTTCGTCTCCGCCGGTGCGCAGCGCAATGCCCTTCGCCGTGTCCGGCAGGAGCTGCATCAGACCGACCGCGCCCGCCTCGGACTCCACGTCCGGATCGAAACGGCTCTCCGCGTAGATCACGGCCGCGAGGAGCGCCGGGTCGAGATCGTAGTTCCGTGCATGAGCGCTGACGATGTGCTCGTACTCGAGCGGATAGCGCGCACGCAGGTACCAGTCGGGCTCGGCCTCCACGACCCAGGCCGCGACGCCCGCGAACGCGAGCAGCGCAACGGAGATTGCGACGAGGAACCGCATGGGGAGTGGCTCAGGAAGCCTGGGTCAGCGTAGCCATCACCTCTGCCACCCACGCGTCGAGCTGCTCGGGGGTGCCGGTGTTGACGTACGTGAAGTCGGCGCGCTTCGCCTTCTCCCGGTCGGGCAGCAGCCGTGCCTCACGGTCGTCCGCGCGGCCCCGGCGAGCCTCGCGGAGCTTGGCGGGCGCCGTGACCACGACCACCTTGTCGAACCGCGTCTCCGCTCCGACCTCGTAGAGGAGCGGCACCTCGGTGACGCAGACCTGCGGCGGGCTCGGAAGGTCTGCGAGCTGCTCGCGCCAGGCCATGTACTCGCGCGAGACGAGCGGGTGGAGGAGCTTCTCGAGGAAGTCGAGCGCTTCGCGGTCCCGGAACACGCGGAACGCGATGCGCTCGCGGTCGGGCGCGCCATCCTCGCCGAGGATCTCGTCGCCGAGGCGCTCGACGAGCGCGCGCTTGACCTCCGGGTCGGTCGCGAGGAGGTGATGGACGATCTCGTCGCTCGACACGGTCGCCGCGCCGTGCCTGCGGAACGACTCGAGCGCCGTCGACTTGCCGGCCCCGATCCCGCCGGTGATGGCGACCGCGAGCGGGCGGGTCACGAGACGATTGCTAGCGGGAGTCGGTGTGCTGCTCGGCAGCGACTTCGACCGCGGGCTCGGCGTCGGGCTCGGCCTCTGCTTCCTCGGCCGAAGCGTCCTCGAGCTCGGCTTCGTCGATCTCGACCGCGGCGACGATCTCCTCGGCGACCTCCTCCGCCTCCTCCGCCTCGGTCTCCTCGACCGCGACCTCGGCGACGATCTCCTCGGCTGCCTCCTCGGCCTCGGCTTCCTCGACCTCGGCGACGATCTCGTCCGCCTCGGCGACCTCGACTTCGGCTTCGGCTTCCTCGGCCACCTCCAGCTCGACCGGGGCCGCCGACGTCGTCGGGAACGCCTCCTCGGAGAGCCTCAGGTCGGGCATCGTGTGCACCGACTCGGCGCCGTCCGCACGCGGGACGGGCTGGTCGCCCTCCTCGACGCGCTTGAGCGAGAGCGAGAGGCGCCGGCGATCGCCGTCGATCTCGAGGATGCGCACGTTCACCGCGTCGCCCTGCGAGACGACCTCGCGCGGGTTCTCGACGTGATGCGGCGCAAGCTCGGAGATGTGCACGAGTCCCTCGACACCCGGAAGGATCTCGACGAAGGCGCCGAACGTGACGACCTTCGCCACGCGTCCCTCGACGACGTCCTCCTCGCGGTAGCTCTCGACGACCTGCTGCCACGGATCCGTCTGGGTCTGCTTCAGGCCGAGCGAGATCCGCTGGCGGTCGCGGTCGATGTCGAGCACCTTCACGCTGACCGTCTGGCCGATGTCGAGCACCTCGGACGGGTGGTTCACGTGGCTCCAGCTGAGCTCGGAGATGTGGATGAGGCCGTCCATCCCGTCGAGGTCGACGAACGCGCCGAAGTCGACGATGTTCGAGATCTGGCCCTCGATGACGTCGCCCGGGCTCAGGCGGTCGAGGATCGCCTGGCGCATCTCCTTGCGCTCGTCCTCGAGGACGGCGCGACGGGAGAGGACGACGTTGTTGCGCGAGCGGTTGAGCTCGATGACCTTGCAGCGAAGCTCCTTGCCGAGGAACTCGTCGAGGTCCTGCACGCGCCGAATGTCGACGAGCGACGCAGGCAGGAACCCGCGTACCCCGAGGTCGAGGATGAGCCCGCCCTTGACGACCTCGATCACCTTGCCGTTGACCGGCTCGCCGGACTCCGCTGCGGCCTCGATGCGCTTCCACGCGAGCTCGAAGCGGGCGCGCTTCTTCGAGAGGATGAGGCGCCCCTCGGCGTCCTCCTTCGTGAGGACGAGCGCGTCGATCTCCTCGCCGACAGCTACCTCGTCGGCCGGATTCACCGACCGGCGAATCGTCAGCTCGGCAACGGGGATGACGCCTTCCGACTTGTAGCCGATGTCGACGAGCACCTCGTCCTTGTCCACGCGCACGACCGTGCCGTGCACGACCTCGCCCTCGTTGATCTCCGGGAAGGCAGCGTCGTAGTCGGGGATGAGATCCCCGTCGGGGCCCGTTATCCAGACGCCTTCTTCGGCGGCAGCAGGCTTTTCGGCGATGTCGTTCGCCATCGGATCGCGGAGTATAGCCGGATGCAGCGCAAATTCCGGCCAACCGCTCGTGCGCGTCGGAGACCCTCTGTCCGGTCCGCTAGAACCCCGTCGTGCGCATCACTCTCGTTCGCAGCGCGACCGTGATCGTCGAGATCGCGGGCAAGCGGATCCTCGTCGATCCGATGCTCGACGACGTGGGCGCACGACCGCCGATCGAGCACACGCGGAACCAGGTCGCGAACCCGACCGTGCCGCTGCCGTTCCCGGCCGAGGAGGTCGTTCGCGGTCTCGATGCGGTGATCGTCACGCATCGTCACCGCGACCATCTCGACACGCGCGGCGAGGAGCTCGCTGCCGCGCGACGTTCCGGTCTTCTGCCAGCCCGAGGACGAGGAGGCGCTCCGCGAGCTCGGGCTCGACGCTCGCGCGATCGCGGACGAGCTCGACTGGGACGGTCTGACGATCACGCGAACGCCGGCGCGCCACGGAAGCGGACGCGTCGCCGAGCTGCTCGCGCCCGTCAGCGGATTCGTCCTCGACGACCTCTACCTCGCCGGCGACACCGTCTGGTACGACGAGGTCGAGGCGACGATCGAGCGGCACCGGCCGCGCGTCGCCGTCGTGAACGCCGGCGGAGCCGAGTTCGTCGAGGGCGGGCTCATCGTCATGGGAGCCGACGACGTTCGGGAGGTCGTGACGCGCGTGCCGACGGTGATCGCGGTGCACATGGAGGCGCTGAACCACTGCTTCCTCGAGCGCGAGTCGCTGCGCCGCGCGGTTCCCGGCGTGCTCGTGCCCGAGGACGGCGAGACGTTGGAGCTGTAGGGACGAGGGCGAGGCAAGCCTCGCCCCTACGACTTCGCCTCCGCCCAGCTGTTTACGCAGATCCGAGGATCCGCGAGTGCGGATCCTCGGATCGCGGGAATCCCTAAAGGCGGCTGCTCCGCAGCCGCATCGCCGCTTAGGACTTCGCCTCCGCCCAGTCGTCGCCGACGCCGATGTCGACGGCGAGCGCCGGATCGAGCGGGTACGCCCCGACCATCTCCTCGCGGACGAGCTCGCGCACCTTCGACACCTCGGTCTCCGGAACCTCGAGCAGGAGCTCGTCGTGCACCTGCAGGACGAGGCGCGCGCCTCTGCCCTTCCGCCCGCAGACGCTCGTGGATCGCGACCATCGCGACCTTGATGATGTCGGCGTTCGAGCCCTGCATCACGAAGTTCACGGCGACGCGCTCGCCGAAGCCCCGCGTCTGCCGGTTCATCGCGCGGAGCTCCGGGACCGGACGGCGCCGGCCGAGCAGGCTCGTCGCGTAGCCGTCCTCGGACGCCTGCACGATCGTCCGCGCGATGAACGCCTGCACGTGCGGGAAGCGCGCGAGGTAGGCGTCGATGTACGCCTGCGCCTGCTCCTTCGGGATGTCGAGGTTCTCCGAGAGCCCGAACGCCGAGATGCCGTAGACGATCCCGAAGTTGATCATCTTCGCGACGTTTCGCTCGTCCTTCGTCAGCGTCGCCGGATCCTTCCCGAGCACCTCGGCGGCCGTCGCCGTGTGGATGTCCTCGCCGCGCGCGAACGCCTCGCGCAGCTTCGGCTCGCCGGAGACGTGCGCGAGGATGCGCAGCTCGATCTGCGAGTAGTCGGCGGAGAGCAGCCGGTGTCCGGGCTCGGCGACGAACGCCGAGCGGATCTCGCGCCCGAGCTCGGTGCGAATCGGGATCGCCTGCAGGTTCGGATTCGTCGTCGAGAGACGCCCGGTCGCGGCGACGGTCTGGTTGATCGTCGTGTGCAGGCGGCCGTCCTCGCCGATGAGCGTCGGCAGCGGGCCGAGGTACGTGTTCACGAGCTTCGTCAGCTCGCGCCACTCCTCGATCACCGGGACGATCTCGTGGTCGTCGCGGATCCGCTGCAGCACCTTCGAGTCCGTCGAGTAGCCCGTCTTTCCCTTGCGCCCTGGCGTGAGCTCGAGCTTCTCGAAGAGAACCCGGCCGAGCTGCTGCGGCGAGCCGAGGACGAACTCCTCGCCCGCGAGGTCGTACGCGCGAGCCTCGAGCTCTTCGATGCGATCGCTGAGACGCGCGGTGATCTCCCCCATGCGATACGTGTCGATGCGAACGCCCGCGTCCTCCATCGCGGCGAGGACGACGCTCAGCGGAAGCTCGACGTCGCGATACAGGCGTTCGGAGCCGCGCTCGGCGACCTTCGCGGCGAGCGGCCCGGCGAGACGGCATGCCGCTTCGGCGTGCCGCACGAGTGCAGCCGTCTCCTCCTCGGCGGGCGGGTCGGGCTCGAGCTCGACGCCGTACTCGGCCATGAGGTCGTCGAGCTCGTACTCGGCGCGGCCCGGATCGATCAGGTACGCGAGGATCATCGTGTCGTCCGCGGCAGGCTCTCCCAGCCGCAGCGCCTTGGCGTCGTGCGCGACGACGTCGAGGCCCGACGCTCGCGGCAGCGGCGCCGGCGCGAGGATCACCTCTCCCGTCCCGGCCGCGACGCGCGACGCGCTCCGCGTCGGCGGCGACACCGACGCGCCCGCGAAGTCCCTGCAGGTCGCCTTCGCGCCAGGACACGGTCTCCGACTCGGTCTCGGGACGCTCCGCTGCAGGCAGCGCCTCGTCGAGCGTGTCGACGCGCCCGAGCAGCCCGCGGAACTCGAACCGCCGGAAGATCTCCTTGAGCTCGGAGCGGTCGGGAGGCTGAAGCACGAGCCCGGCGGGATCGACGCCGAGGTCGAGATCGCGCCGCATCGTCGCGAGGAGCTTCGAGGCCCGCGCCTGCTCGGCGTTCTCGGCGATCGCCTTCGATCGCGCGGGCGAGAGCTCCGCAGCGTGCTCGACGACGTCCTCGAGCGAGCCGTACTGCGCGATCAGCTGCCCCGCCGTCTTGTCCCCGATGCCGGGGATGCCCGGGATGTTGTCGCTCGTGTCGCCCTTCAGGCCGATGAAGTCCGGGATCTGCAGCGGACGGATGCCGTACCGCGCCTCCACGCGCTCGGGCGTGTAGACCTGCACGTCCGCGACGCCGCGCGGCGTCATCATCAGGCAGACGTTCTCGGAGACGAGCTGGAACGCGTCGCGATCGGTCGAGACGACGCAGGTCTTGATGCCCGCCTCGTCGGCGAGCGTCGCGAGCGTCGCGATCACGTCGTCGGCCTCCCACCCCTCGAACTCGAGGTTCTGGTAGCCGAAGGCCTCGACGATCGGCCGGAAGTGCGGGAACTGCTCGCGCAGGAGATCCGGCATCGGCCGCCGCTCGGCCTTGTACTCGGCGTCGATCTCCTTGCGGTGCACGGGCCGCGTGTCCCAGGCGACGGCGACGCCGCGCGGCCGGTAGTCCGAGAGCAGCTTGAAGAGCATGTTGGTGAATCCGAGGAGCGCGTTCGTCGGCTGCCCGTCGGTCGTCTGGAGCTCCTCCGGGAGTGCGAAGAACCCGCGATAGGCGAGGTTGTTGCCGTCGACGAGGAAGAGCTCCGAGTCGCGCACGGGGCCGTCGTCGAGGACGAGCTCCTCCCCGGTCAGCGTCTTCGGGCTCACGACGCCAACGCTATCGTCCGCGGTCCCGTGGCCGGCGTCCCGCTCCTCTCGGGCTCGCGGATCGTCACCGTCCCGGTCGGCGCCGACGACGTGATCCTGCGCCCACCTCCGCCGCCCACGCGCGTGGTCGACGTGGCCGCCGCGGTGCGAGACGCACTCGCCTTCCCGCTCTCCGGTCCTCCGCTCGCCGCGCTCGCGCGCCGAGGCAGGCGCGTCACGGTCGTCGTCGAGCCTCCGGCGCTCCCGCTGCCGGGAGCGCAGGTCGATCCGCGACCGCTTGCGCTCGCGACCGTTCTCGACCAGCTCGAGAGCCACGGCGTCGCTGACGAGGACGTCACGCTCCTCGTCGCAGGAGGGCTCGCTCGACGGGTCGGGAGAAGGGAGCTCGAGCGGCTCCTTCCTCCTCCCCAGGCGCGCGCGTTCCGCGGCAGCGTCATCGTCCACGACGCCGCCGCTGCCGACCTCGTCGCCATCTCGGCCGACGCGCGGATCAATCCGGCCGTCGTCGAGGCCGACCTCGTCCTCGTCGTCTCGTCAGCCGAGACCGTCGTTCACGGTGGCCCGGGCGCGCTGCTCGCGGCGTGCGATGCGGCGACGATCCGACGCGCCGCCGTGGCCCGCTCGCTCGTGCAGGCGTCCCGCGAACCGGTGTGGGAGCTGGCACTCGCGATCGAGGCGGCGGTCGCCTCGCGGGTCGGCCTCCTCGCCGTCTCGCTCGTGCTCGACCACCCGCGACTCGCGGGACGGTTCCGCGGCTACCCCCACGAGGAGGCGGCTCTCGAGCACGTCGCGCGCTCGCCGTTCCGGCGTCTCTACTCCCTGCTTCCCGGGGCCGTGCGGCGCGGCGTCCTGAGCGACCAGAGTCGCGTCCTCGCAACGACCGCCGTCTTCGCCGGCACTCCGTCGGTCGCACACGCGGAGGCACTCGTTCGGGCGGTCGAGCTCCGCGGGACGCGCCTCGACGAGCCGCTCGACGCGATCGTCGTCGGCGTCCCGTGGGTCGGTGCACACGTGCCACGCGAGTCGCTCAACCCGATCACGTCGGCCGGCGTCGTGCTGGGTCTCGCGCTCCGGCAGTGGCGCGACGCATTCCCGGTCCGAGACGGCGGGACGCTCGTCCTCGTCCATTCGCTGACGCGCTCGTTCGCCCACGGGACGCAGAATCCGTACCGCTCGCTCTTCGACACGCTGCGCGTCGGCGACGCGAGCCTGCTGGCCGACGCCGAGACGGCGGCGGCCACCGACCAACGGGCGCTCCGCGCGTACCGCGCAGGGCGTGCGTGCCATCCGTTGCTCCCGTACGCCGACTGGGCGGGCTGCCAGCCGGCGCTCTCGCGGCTCGGCCGGGTGATCGTCGCCGGCAGCCGCGACGCGAACGCCGCGCGGGCGCTCGGGTTCGTACCCGGTCACTCCGTGTCCAGCGCGCTCGACATGGCGCACGGCGTCGCGGGTGGGCGCGCGCGCGTCGGCATCCTGCTCGCCCCGCCGTATGCGCCGCTGCTGGTGGGCTGATCGCAAGACGGGAATCCCGCTCGCGGCGGATTCGCGTCCTAGCCTTCGCCGAGGTACGTCTTGCGGACCTGCTCGTTCGTCTTGAGCTCGGCGGCGGGGCCCTCGAGGGCGATGCGTCCGGTCTCCATGACGTAGCCGCGCTGCGCGACGTCGAGCGCCATCAGCGCGTTCTGCTCGACGAGGAGGACCGGCGTGCCCTGCTTGTTGACCTCGATGACCGTCTCGAAGATCCGCTCGACGAAGATCGGCGCGAGGCCCATCGACGGCTCGTCGAGGAGCAGGAGCTTCGGCCGCGCCATGAGCGCACGGCCGATCGCGCACATCTGCTGCTCGCCGCCGGACATCGTCCCGGCCTTCTGCGTCCGCCGCTCCTTCAGGCGCGGGAACAGCTCGAAGACGCGCTCCATGTCGTCCGCGAAGTTCTCCTTGTCGTCGCGCTGGAAGGCACCCATCTCGAGGTTCTCGGTCACGCTCATGCGCGGGAACAGCCGGCGTCCCTCCGGGCTCTGCGCGATCCCGCTCTTCACGATCGTGTGCGGCGCACCGCCCGTGATGTCGTCTCCCTGGAAGCGGATCCGCCCCTGCCGTGGCTTGTTGATGCCGTTGATGGCGCGGAGCGTCGACGACTTCCCGGCACCGTTCGCGCCGATGAGCGTGACGATCTCTCCTGCGCCGACGGTCAGCGAGACGCCCTTCAGCGCGTGGATCGCGCCGTAGTAGAGGTGGACGTCCTCGAGCTCGAGGATGTTCCCGGACGGTCGCCTGCGGTGGTGGTCACGCAGCCGCTCCCCGCCCCAGGTACGCCTCGATGACCCGCTCGTTCGCCTGGATCTCCGCCGGTGTCCCCTCGGCGATCTTCTCGCCGTACTCGAGCACCGTGATGCGCTCCGACACGCCCATGACGACCTTCATGTCGTGCTCGATCAGGAGCACGGTGAGGCCCTTCTCGTCGCGGACGCGATGAGTGAACGCGGTGAAGTCCGCCGTCTCCTGCGGGTTCATGCCGGCGGTCGGCTCGTCGAGGAGGATCAGCTTCGGATCGGTCGCGAGCGCACGCGCTACCTCGAGCCGTCGCTGATCGCCGTACGGGAGCGTTCCCGCGTACTCCTCGTGCCTGCGTGGAAGCCCGCAGTAGGTGAGGAGCTCGCGCGCGCGATCACGCCCCTCCGTCTCCTCGCGCTTGACGCGCGGCGTGCGCAGGATCGACCCGAAGATCCCACCCTTCAGCCGACAGTGCATGCCGACGAGCACGTTCTCGATCGCGGTCATCTGCGCGAAGAGCCGGATGTTCTGGAACGTCCGCCCGATGCCGAGCTCGACGATCGCGTGCGGCGGCTTGCCGACGACCTCGGTGCCGTCGAAGACGATCGACCCGGACGTCGGAACGTAGACACCGGTGATCTGGTTGAAGAACGTCGTCTTGCCCGCGCCGTTCGGCCCGATGAGCGCGACGATCGAGCCGCGCGGAATGGTGAAGTCGACGTCGTCCGTCGCGACGAGGCCGCCGAACTCCTTCCGCACCTTGTCCGCGACGAGCAGATTGTCGATGGCGGCCGCCATCAGTCGTCGCTCGTGTCGCGGTCCGTGAGCGTGCCCTCGGTCTGGACGTCGTAGAACGGCGTGTCGTGCACGCCCTCCTCGAGCTCGATCTTGTGTCGACGCTCGGGTATCAACCCCGTCGGGCGGAAGAGCATCATCGCGACGATGATGAACCCGTAGATGCCGAACTGGTACTTCGTCGGATCGAAGTCGACGCCGGCTTCCTGGATCTTCGAGCCGATGTTCGCGAGACCCTCGATGTTCAGGTAGCCGAGGATCATGCCCGCCGCGAACGACGCCCCAGATCGAGCCCATCCCGCCGAGGATGACCATGCACAGCAGGAAGATCGAGAAGTTGAAGTAGAAGTCGGCCGGGTACGCCCCGAGCCTGGAGCTCGCGAAGAAGGCGCCCGCGATGCCGCCGAAGAAGGCCCCGATGGCATACGACCAGGTCTTCGTCCGCATGAGCGGGACCCCCATCGCGGCAGCGGCGGTCTCGTCCTCGCGGATCGCGATCCACGCTCGGCCGAGCCGCGAGTCGCGGAGCCGGACGCAGCAGAAGACCGTGAACAGAACGAGCCCGATCGCCGCCCAGTAGTAGGTCGTCCTTGTTCGACTGCTCCGGAACACGAAGCCGCCGAACCCGAACGAGTCGATCGGGCTGATCCCGTTGACGCCGTTCGTCAGGTTGAAGCCGAGCCCGAGCTCGTCGGCGTTCCGCACGAACTGCGGGACGATCTCCCCGAATCCGAGGGTGACGATCGCGAGGTAGTCCCCGCGGAGGCGAAGCGTCGGCAGGCCGATCAGCGATGCCGACGATCGCCGTGAAGAGCGCCCGCGGCGACGAGGACGAGCCACATCGAGATGTGGATTCCCGGAAGCCCCTCCCGCGCCGTGGAGACGAGGTGGAACTTGATGTCCTCGAAGTGCTGAGCGATGCGAGCCAGCCGGCGGTGTACGCGCCGGCGGCGTAGAAGGCGACGTAGCCGAGGTCGAGCAGGCCCGCATAGCCGACGACGATGTTGAGGCCGAGCGCCATCATCGTGAAGACGAGCATTACGACCATCGAGCCGGTCCCGGGACGAAGTCGCCGATCAGCGGGATGTCCTGACGAGGTACTCGACGATGAAGGGATAGAGCAGTCCGACCGTCACGAGCACGATCGCTGCGATGCGGCCGTGCTCCATCCGGCGTGGATCGAGCGAGCGCGGCGCACCGAGCTCATGCGCCCTCCGGGGTCCGCTCGCCGAGGAGACCCTGCGGCCGGAACACGAGCATGGCGATGAGGATCCCGAACACGATCGTCCGAGTCCAGTCGCCGCCCGGAGTTCCGTCGAGGCCCTCGTTGTAGGCCTGGACCATCCCGATCATCATCGCTCCGAGCACCGCGCCAGGGAGGTTGCCGATCCCGCCGAGCACCGCGGCGGTGAATGCGATCAGGCCGAGCTCGAAGCCGGTGTCGTAGCGGATGTTGAACTGCAGGAGGTAGATGAGCCCGGCGACGGCTGCCAGACGCGCCCGCAAGCAAGAACGTCACCGAGATCGTCCGGTTGACGTCGATGCCCATCATCGCGGCGGCGTCCGTGTCCTGCGCGACGGCGCGCATCGACTTGCCCTGGCGCGTGGACCGAACGAACCACGTGAGCACCAGCAGCACCGGGATCACGACCGCGAACACCGCGATGTTGTTCCACTGGATCGCGACGCCCCCGATCTCGATCGCGTCCGTCCGCGGGATGAAGTTCGGGACCGAGTGGAAGCTCGGCCCGTAGAGGCAAGCGACCGATGTTCTGGAGGATGAAGGACACGCCGACCGCCGTGATCAGCGGGGCGAGCCGCGGGGCGTTGCGGAGCGGCTTGTACGCGATGCGTTCGATCAACGCATTTGCGACCGCGAAGACCGGCATGGTGACGGCGAGCCCGAGCAGGAGGCCGCCGATGATCACCGGCGACGCTCGTGTCCGTATCGAGACCGAGCCAGATGATCATCGAGAACGCCACGAGGCCGGACAGGCGAACACGTCGCCGTGCGCGAAGTTGATGAGCTGCAGGATTCCGTACACGAGTGTGTACCCGAGTGCGATGAGGCCGTAGGTCGCGCCGACCGTGACCCCGATCACGGTGACGTCGAGGAACCGCGTCGGATCCTGGAAGAACTTGACGAGCAGCCAGAGGAGAAGCGCGGCGACGAGCAGCAGCCCGATGGCGTCGAGCAGGCTCGAAGCCCGGACGCGGTGGAGCGCAGCGGTCGCCGTGCTCGACATGGGACGGTGACTCTAAACACGAAGTGGCGGGGAGCAATGTCCCCGCCACTTCGTCCATCGGAAGTACTACGAGCCCTGTGCCGCTAGGACCGCTTCGGGGCTCGGCGAGTCGGTGAAGACGCTCTCCATCACTTCCGTCGTCGCCTTGTACATCGTGAAGGCGACGACCGCGCCCGATGCGTCCGTGGGTCGCCGTTCTCGTTGAACGCCGAACGTTCCGACGATGCCGTCCGTGACCTCGGTCGCGAACAGCTGCTCGAGGATGCTCTCCCGCGAGCCGTCGGAGGCGGCGATCGCGTCGAGCATGATCTCGGCCGACTGCCCGGCGTACATCGCGTACGCCTGCAGCGGCACGTCCTTGAGTGCGCCGGCCTTCAGCTGCTCGCTGAACTCCGCCGCCGCCGCCCCGGTGATCTTGTCGACCGGTGCACCTGCGTTGGAGAAGAACCCGCCTGCCGCCGCCCCTCCGGACTCGTCGATCGACGACTGCGACTGGAATCCGTCGGGTGCGTACAGCTTCACGGCGCCGTCGTTCGGTCCGAGCACCGCGACCTTGTCCTTGATCACCTGACCGCCGTTCTCGGCGATGAGCCCTCCGAGGAAGACCAGGTCTGCACCCGTGCCCTTGATCTTGTTCATCAGGGCCTCGTAGCTCGATGCCTTCGGGTTCCAGGCCTCGTCGCCGACGATCTCGATCCCGACATGCTCCATGGCACGCCTGGTGGTTCCGGCGACGCCCTCGCCGTACGACTCCTTGTCGTTCAGGATGTACGCCTTCTTGACGCCCTGCTCTTCGCGTACTCGGCAACGAAGGCGCCCTGGTAGTCGTCCGACGGCGCGACGCGCAGGTAGTTGCGCGTCGTCGTCGGGTAGTACTTGTCCGTCCCGTTCGCCTCGCACGCGCCCTGCCAGATTGACGGTGAGGCACGGCCACGTGTTCGCCGCAGAGAAGAGCGGAATCGCTTCGGGATTCGGCGTCCCGTCCTCGCCACCCTTGGCCTTGTTCAGGAGCGGGATGATGATCGCCGCGCACGGCGAGTTGTACGTGCCTAGCACACCCACGAGCGAGTCGTTGACGGCATACGCATTGCCGTTCTGCGAGCACTTGCCCGTGTCGTAGTTGGCCGCCTGCGCCGTCGAGTCGTCGCAGGCCTGATAGGCGACGTTGTAGTCGCCGGCCTTCCACTCGTAGTTTGCGAGCACCTGCCTGACTGCCGCGACCATCTGCTCGGTCACCACGCGCGAGGGGCCCTGCATCGGCAGGTCGGACGCAATCAGCACATCCGGATCACCTTCGCCCTCGTACTCGATAGCCGTGCACGATGAGGACGGCAGCGCAACGACCTCGGTGCCGCCGTCGTCCCCACCACAACCGGCCGCGACGAGTGCGAGCGCGGCAATCGAGCAGCCCGAGCGCGGCGAGCACACTCTTCTTTGCAGTCAACCTGTCCTCCTCACGTCGATTCACCCGGTAGCGCGCCGGCTCGCCGGCGTGCCGAGAGTATCTGCCCTCTCGTCGTCATGCGCAACCGTGAGCGGGATCTCATGCCGGAGGTGGGGGTCGAACCCACACGTCCCGAAGGACACGGGATTTTGAGTTGGGCCAGCGGGTCTCGGTGGGTCTCGGCCGATCTGGCGTCTTGGCTCAGTTCTCGCGTTTCACCGCGAGGCTAGGTTCAGCGATCTCGGCTGATCTCGGTGGGTCTTGTTGCCCATTTGTTGCCCACCGCTTCCACGCTCCTGGGAAGTGGCGTGGACGAGAAAGCCGCCTCGCTAGAGAGCGAGGCTCAGCCCGATGATCATCAGCGCGGAGATCGTGATCCCAGCCACGCCAAGAGTGACGCCCGCAACAGCGAGCAATCGACGATGTCCGACTTCCGGTTTCCAGCCCGGTGCAATCCCGACGAGGGTCGCGTCCCAATTCGTCCCTGCGACCCACTTGCGCGCCTGACGCCGCGCGCCTCTGCGCGTTCTCGCGTCGAAGAGGTACCTGTGGGTAGCGCCCTCATGATCCGCGACCTTCGCGATGTATGCCCTTAGCCTCACCGGTATCCATCCGAATCGGTATCGACGCCCCTCACCTTGAGGCGGTGGATCGTCTCCTCGGTGATCTGCTTGCGAACGATGTCGCGCTGCTTGCGAGCCATGCGAGGAAGCGTGTCCTGTTCTCGGCTCGCCCGATAGGACACGATTGGGTCAATTCGCTGGCCGCCACGCATAGGGATCTGAACGACAACGGCGAGCCGCTAGGTTCCATGCGTTGCGGCTGCCCGACCCGATGCTCGGCGAGACCGCCCGGATTCCTAGTCACCGAGCCGATGCGGATCGAGCCCAAGCGCATCGGCTACCGCGACGACAGAGTGCTCGTTGATCGGATCGAGCACGAGGATCGCCTCGTCGGCTCCGGCGTCGCTGAGTTCGCTCAGGTGGTTACGCAGTTCGCGCGACTCGATAGGTGGAGATCCCTCTTCGACAGCTCGCTCGCTCTGGCCTCCGTCAACGGCCACGAGCACACAGGCGCTCCGCTTGAAGTCACCCTCGAACCTTGAACTCAACGCTGCGAACCCCGACGGCGTGTTGCCATACCACGAGTACCAACTGTTCCACCATTCGACGTGAGGCGACGTCGCCGCGAGCACTCGCGGCCCGGAACTACCGATCATTAGTGGTACCCGGCGCTTTGGCGGCGGTAGGAGCAGAGCATCATCGACGCGGTAGAAGCGCCCATCGAAGCTCACGCGCTCTCCGGCGAGCAGTCGCCGGATGATCGTGAACGCTCCTCGAATCGCGCCACCTTGTTCTCGAACGCGATCCCGAACGCGCGAAACTCCGCTTCGTTCCAGCCTGTGCCCACGCCGAGAGTAAACCGTCCCGCGGATACTTCGTCGATGGCCGCCGCCATACGCGCGACGAGACCTGGCGGATGAAATGCGGTAGATGCGACGAGCGGCCCGAGCCGTACCCGTTCGGTCGACGCGGCCAACGCCGCCAGCATCGACCAGGCATCCCACGGCCCACGTTCCGGGCGCCCGTCACCTCGGTAGAGCATGT
>CAVUTA010000018.1:0-101850 GCA_963744285.1 uncultured Gaiellaceae bacterium
GGGAAGCACGTCCGGACCAGCAACCCGATCGAGAGCACCTTCGCCACCGTCCGGCTGCGGACCGACAAGACCAAGGGCTGCCTGTCACGCCAGACCGCGCTCGCCCTGTCGGCCTTGCCGACATCTCTCCGAGGGATCGGCCTTCGGCCGATGGTCTTCAAGCTCGCCAAGCTCTGCCGAGCGGCACTGGCGCCGGCTGGACGGCTCGGAGCGTCTCGCCCAGGTGATCGAGGGCGTGCACTTCCGCGACGGCGAACCCGTTCAGGAGGCCGAGGACCAGGCCGCTGCTTGAAACCAAACACCAAGATTGACCATAGCCCGGGCCGCCATGGCGGCGCCCGCAACCGGCGATGGATCGACTGACGGTAGAACGAGACTGACGTTTATCGCTTGCCTAGTCTTTCCCGTTATGATTTAGCCTGCATTTCGAAAGGTAGCACACATCGGAGGAAATTCAATCCATGCGTGGACGCCCAGTCCTATTCGGTGTGATCGGCGTTGGGTTGCTCAGCGGCCCTGCGGCGTCGGTCGAGCTCAATTCCATGGTACGCTGGTCAATTCAGCACAGCCCCGGCACCAACTCGATTGCCCATGCGGGCGGCCGAGCCTATGTCGCCAGCGGCACCAACTGCAGGCGCTGGATCTCGATTACGGGACGTCGCTGGGCGAGGTCGAGATCGACACGGTGCGTTTCGGTGTCATCACCAGTGTCGCGGCACACGGCGACCTCGTCGCCGTCTCGGTGACCGACGGTGAGGACAAGACCGAGCACGGCTGGGTGCTGATCTATCGCTTCCCCTTCGGCACGGAGCCGCCACAGGACCTGCCGGTCGGCGCCGGCCCAGATATGCTCACCTTCAGCTCACTCGGCAACAAGCTCCTGGTCGCCAACGAAGGCGAGCCGGAGTGCCGGGTGGAGGGCGCCAGCCACACCTTTGTCGATCCCGAGGGCTCAATCAGCGTCATCAACCTCGACCACGGCATCGCGTATCCCGCGGGTACGGTCGATTTCGCGGCCCAGAACGGCCACGAACAGGACCTGATCGACGAGGGGGTGCGCATTTACGGGCCGGGTGCGACGGCCGCGCAGGACCTGGAGCCCGAGCACATTGCCGTCGGCCCTTTCGGCATGCGCGCCTGGGTGACCTTGCAGGAGAACAACGCCATCGCGGTGCTGGACCTGTTCCACAACCCGCCCCGGGTCACCGATATCGTCGCGCTACGCTACAAGGACCATTGCAGGCCCGAGAACACCCTGGACGGAAAGACGATGGCGTTGCGGACCGTCGGATGCACCGGAACGTGTTCGGCATGTACCAGCCCGATGGCATCGAGGCGGGCATCATCGACGGGCGAACCTACCTGTTCACCGCCAATGAGGGCGATGCGCGCGACTACCGGCCGTGCTTTACAGAAGAGGATCGGGTGAGTGCATCCAATCTCAACCTTGCCAGCCGAGTTGCCCGCATAGATCGACCGCCTCGTCGAGTAGCGCAGTCGCAGCCGACCAGTCGGAGTCCCACCCAGCGACGCGGCCGGCCGAGATTAAGTCCTTCGCTCGGAGCTCGAGCGCGAGGACGCCGCCGAGTCCAGCGGCGCTCGAGCCAAATCGTGCTTCCTTCTGTCGCGCGCGAATCTCCCAGTACGGGTACAGGGCGCCCGACATCCGGAGTGCCCATTCGGCGTCCTCGGCGAGAGTCCAGCCGAGCGCCGCCCTGAGGTTCGACTCCTCGCGGTCGAGTCGAGGGAGCCAGACTTCCGTGTGCTGCTCCCAGAGAGCCGATTCCGACGACTCAGCGAGTTCCAGGAAGTGGCGAGCGTGGGCCTGAACGGTCGCTGCCCGGCTGGTGGCGATAGTTGCCCCCCGGCATACTCCCGGATCGTCTCGAGCATCCAGTAGCGCTCGTCCGTGAAGCGAAGGAGGCTCTTCTCGACGAGCGACTGCAGGTGTCGAGGTCGGCGTCACCGACCTCTTCGGCGGCCTCGAGCGTGCAGCCGCCGGCGAAGACGGAAAGGCGGGCGAAGAGCTCCTGCTCTCGGGGGAGAGGAGCTCGTAGGACCACTCGATGGTGGCTCTCAGGGTGTGCTGGCGGGGTCGGCGTCGCGGCCGCCCTTGAGCAGGTCGAGGCGCTGCGAGAGACGCTCGAGGATCTGGGCGGGGGTGAGGCTCGGTCCGTGCCGCGGCGAGCTCGACGGCGAGCGGGAGCGAGTCGAGGCGCGCGCAGAGCTCGGCGATCTCGGGGGAGGGCTCGGCCGAGCGCGTTCGCAGAAGAGGGCGACGGCCTCGGCTCGAGGCAGCGGAGGGACGGCGTAACTGCTCGCCTTGGATGCGCAGAGCTCGCGACTGGTGACGAGGAGCGTGAGGTTGGGGCAGGCCGCGAGAGCTCGGAGAGCTCGGGGGCGCGGCGATCACCTGCTCGAGGTTGTCGAGGAGGAGCAAGAGCATCTTGCCCTGCAGATGGCGCGAGGCCTCGAGCGCGTCTGGCCCGGCTCTCCGGCGCCGAGGGTCTGCGCGATCGTCGGTAGACGAGGGCGGGTCGCGCAGAGAGGCGAGACCGACCCAGAAGACGCCGGCTTTGTAGTCACTGAAGCGCTGGTCGAGCGACCTCGAGCGCGAAGCGGGTCTTGCCCGTGCCTCCCGGTCCGGTGAGCGTGAGGAGGCGCGTCTCCTGCAGAACGGCTCCGCTCGAGCTCTGCCTCCCGGCCCAGGAAGCGAGGCCGGAGGCGGCAGGTTCGTGTTCGAGATCGTCTTGAGCGGGGGAAGGTCCCGTCGCCGAGCTGGAAGATGGGGACCGGCTCGATGTCCTTGAGCCGGTGCTCGCCGAGGTCGATGAGCTCTCGGCGACAATCCGCAGTTGCCGAGAGGATCACCTGGCCGCCATGGGCCGAGGGGCGACTCGCGCGGCGAAGTGGACGTCGTCTCCGACGTAGCCCTCGCTCGTGACGAGGGTGCGCCCGTGTGCAGGCCGACCCGCACCTGGATCGGGCCCTCGGCGAGCGCTCTGTGAAGCCGCGGCCGCGGCGGTGCGCCAGGCGCGGTCGGAAAGGCGAAGAAGAATGCGTCTCCCTGCGTGTCGACCTCGACACCACCCTCGGCGGCGCACGCCTGCCGGATCACGCGCGGTGCTCGGCGAGCGCCTCGCGTACCCCTCGGCGCCGAGCTCGTGCAGCAGCCGCGTCGAACCCTCGACGTCCGTGAAGAGGAAGGTGACGGTGCCGGACGGAAGATCGGGCCGCATGCGGCCCGAATCATGCGCGGACAGCGCGCGCGGGTCTAGTGGCCGCGCTGTTGTGCCGCTTGCGGGCGCCGCGCTGGTACAGGTCGCCGAGCAGCGCGACTCCGACGAAGATCAGGCCGACGACGAGCATCGCGAGGATGATGTCGCGCCCCTCCTCGGCAGCCGTCTTGTGCGCCTCCTCGACCGGCGCCTGGGCGAGAAGCTCGATGAACGCAGCCAGCATCGCGGCGACTCTATCCCACGAGCCGGGTGTGCGCGGCGAGGGCGGCGGCCACCTCGTCGTCGGTCGCGGCCGAGCCGGCGCCGTTCCCGAGCGACCTCGACGTTGCCGCCCACTCGTCGCCGTCGCCGCCGAGGCCGTCCGCCCGCAGCTGCGCACACCGGGAGATGAGCTCGGCGAGGTCGGCGACGGCTTTCACGTCGCCCGTCTCCGCGACGCGCACGAGCCCGTGCGCGTAGAGGTAGTCGCCGAGCAGGAGCGCGGTGTCGCGATCGTCCGGCGCGAACAGGCGCGAGCGGCCGTAGTGGACGAGGTAGCCCTCGTAGATCGTCTCGAGCCCGAGCGCGTGGCCGTCCGGCGCGAGCGTCGAGAACACCGGCTCGCGCATCTGCTCCTCAGGCGGACGCGCAGCCTCGCCCCAGAGCGGGCTCTCGGCGGCAGCCGCCTCGACGATCGCGTCGAACACCGCGCTAGCCGCTCGCCGCTCTCGGCGGCTCGATCTCGACCTCGACGGGCACCTCACCGCCGCCTTCCTCCCAGCTCTCGAGCTTCACCCGCTCGCGGAAGAACTCCCAGATGGCGCGTCCGCCGGCCATCGTCGGCAGCGCGACCAGGACTCCCGCGATCCCGTACAGCGCCCCACCGGCCAGCAGCCCGAAGATCACCAGCAGCGGATGGAGCCGCAGCGCGCTCGCCATCACGTTCGGCACCACGATGTGGCCCTCCACCTGGTAGATGAAGAGGAAGAGGAGACCGACCCAGACGACGCCCCACGGCGGGTCGGCGAACAGCGCGAAGATCGCCGGCGGAACGGCCGACAGCCACGGGCCGATGTACGGGATCACCTCGATGAAGGCCGTCCACAGGCCGAAGAGGAGCGCGTACTCCTGCGCGCCCTCGACGAGACCCGTGACGCCGAGGATGTACATGCCGACGCCGGCGCTCGTGCCGATGACCGTCGACAGGATCGCCTGCCCCTTGAGATAGCCCCAGAGCGCACTCTCGATCCGCTGCGTGAGCGGCGCGCCGCCGTGCGGCGGGAAGCGCGAGTCGATCGACTGCTCGAGGCGCTGCATGTCGAGGAGCATGTAGATCGAGATGACGACGATCAGGATCGCCGAGAACAGCAGGAGGACGAACGAGAACGCCGCGCCCTGCGCGAACGAGATCGCGTCCTGTGCGTAGCCCGAGATCTCGCCCGCGCTGAGCGAGTCGAGCCACTCGTTGATCTGCTCGCGCACCTGGATGTCCTCGAGGCCGTTGTCGTCGAGCCAGGCCTGGAGGCGGTCGATGTCCACCTCCGCGGCCGTCTGGCCGGTGTCGAGCTCGTCGGTCACGTACTCGTCGATCCGATCCGCGGCGTTGCGCGCCTGGTCGAACGCGACGACGCCGATCGCGATGAGGAGCGCGATCACGACCGCGGCGAAGATCGTGTAGACGATGAAGACCGAAGGCGCGCGCGGCACCTTCAGGCGCGTGAGGTCGCGGACGAGCGGGTTCAGCGTGAACGCGATGACGCTCGCCGTCAGGAAGAGGAAGAGGACGTGCCCGAGCTTCGCCGCGAGCAGGAACGCGAGGACGAGGAGAACGGGCAGGACGACCAGCTGGATCCATCTCGGGATCTGGATCGTCGGGCCGGAGCCGGCCATGCGCGGGATCGTACCGCGGAGGGATGCGGGCGCTCGGGAGAGACCTTGCTACGGTCCGAACATGGCGACTCCGCGTACTCGTCATGCCGCTCGCCTACGGGCTGATCGTCGGCGAGCGCAGGCCCGCGCGCGGCGCTTCGCGGTTGCGGCCGTGATCGCCGTGCTCGCCGTCGCAACGCTCGCGCTGACCGCGTTCGACGGCGAGAGCTCCCCACCCGCCGTCAGCCGGCCCGCGCCGCTGCCGGTGACCTCCGCGCCGCCGGACTCGCAGGTGCTCGCCACGGTCGGGAACCTTCGCGTCCAGTCCCCCGTGGCGCAGGGTGGCGTCACGGCGATCGGCTTTCACGGAAGCGCCGAGGGCGCGCTCGAGCTGAAGCCGGTCGGCCCGCAGCGAAACGAAGGGCTGCTCGCGCGACTCTGGCGCCGGATCACGGGCGCGTCGAAGAGCGGCCTCGCGTGGTACCAGCTCTCCGGGGGGCCGCTCCGCACGCTCGACGTCGGCGCCGTCGCAGGAACGGACGTCTACGCACCTGTCGACGGAACCGTCGTCGCCATCCGCGACCAGGTCGTCTCCGGCAACGTCGTCGGCTCGGAGATCGAGCTGCGGCCTTCGCTCGGCGCCTTCGCTCGTCGTCTCGATCCAGAACGTTCGCCCCGACCCCGAGCTCACGGTCGGTGGAAACGTCGCAGCCGGAGCCTCGAAGCTCGGCGTCGTGACGAACATCAGCCGCTACGAGCGGCAGGCGCTCGCGCGCTACGCCGCCGAGGGCGGAAACAACGTCGCGATCCAGGTCTACCCGTCGGCGACGCTCGGCGTGCCGTAAGCAGTCTTGTGCGCAAGACCGGAGATCCGCTCGCGCGGATCTCCGGTCGCGCGGCAGATCCCTGAAGGCGGCTGCTTCGCAGCCGCGTCGCTGGCTCAGAGCTCCCGCACCTTGCGCATCCTCTTCATCGCCGACGTCGTTGGAGCCCCGGGCAGGCGGGCGCTCGAGCAGCGCCTGCAGGCGATTCGGAGCGAGCACGAGATCGACGCGTGCGTGGTCAACGGCGAGAACGCCGCGGACGGCATCGGGATCACGCCGCGCCTCGCCGATCAGCTCCTCGGCATGGGCGTCGACGCGATCACGCTCGGCAACCACGCGTTCCGGCGGACCGAGATCGGCCCGTACCTCGAGGCATCCGATCGCGTCATCCGGCCGGCGAACACGTCTCGTTCGACTCCGGGACGCGGGCTCGTGGTCGTCCCCGCCGCGAACGGCACCCGCCTCGCCGTGATCAACGTCCTCGGCTCGCTCTTCCTGCACCCGGCGACGTCGATGTTCGAGGTGATCGACGAGCTCGTGGAGGAGGCGCGGAAGGAGACGCCGGTCGTGCTCGTCGACGTCCACGCGGAGGCGACGAGCGAGAAGGCTGCGCTGGGCCGCTGGCTCGACGGGCGCGTGACCGCAGTCGTCGGCACGCATACGCACGTCCAGACGTCGGACGCGACCGTGCTCCCGAAGGGCACGGCGTTCATCACCGACGCAGGCATGACCGGCCCGCACGACTCCGTCATCGGCGTGGAGGCGGAGCTCGCGATTCGCCGGATGCGCACGGGCCTTCCCGTGCGCTTCGAGACGGCTCAGGGCGGCGTGCGGATCGAGGGCGCGGTCGTCGAGTGCGACGCCGCGACCGGCAAGGCGTCCTCGATCGAAGCGCTCCGCGTTCCCGTCTCCTGATCGCCTCGCTCCGGAAGGAGCAGCCACAGGAAGACGAAGGGGACGACCCACGGGAGGTAGAGGTAGAACCAGTGGGTCAGCGTGAGCTGGAAGGCGACGAGCACGGCGGCCGTGAGCGCGGCCAGCTGGAGCGGGCTCTTGCGCCGCGGCACGACCGCCACGAGCGCCGCGAGCGCGACCGCGAGGACGACGACCACGGGCTGGAGGAATCCGAGGTCGGGAATCCCGCGCGCGTGGTACTGACCCCAGCCCCAGATCGAGAACGGCGAGTCGCGCCCGGACTGGAACCCGATCGTGCGCTCCCAGAACGTGCGAGCCGCCTCCCACAGCGACGGCTCGAGGAGCAGGATCGAGAACGCGAGCGCGCTCGCGCCCACGAACGCCGCCGCGAAGCGGAGCACGCGGCGTAGCTCGAAGACCGGGTACGTCGCCCAGAGCGGCGCGACGAGCAGCGCGCCGAACTTCGTCCACCCGGCGAGCGCCACCGACGCGCCGCGCGCCCAGTCCGACGTGACGAGCCAGAAGCCGAAGAGGAGGAACGCGGGCATGATCGCGTCGTTCGTGTTCGCGTTCAGCGTGTACGCCGTGAACGGATACGCAGCCCACGCGAACGCGAGCAGCACGGCGAGCCGGCGGCCGCCGAACCGCAGCCCGACGAGGACGAGCGCGAGCACCGCGAGCAGGTCGAACGCGATCGACGTCGCGTGCGCCGCCGGAAGCGAGTCCCACTTCCCGCTCCACGGGAAGAGCGCGACCGCCGGCACGTAGGCGAGGTACGAGACCGGGCCGTACGTGTCGCCGCGCTCGATCCCCGCCTCGCAGCGCCCGTTCGTCTGGATGCGCTCGCGCACCTGCCCCTCGGCGTCCTTCGGCCCGCACGGCTCGAGGTCGCCGCGCTGCGGCATGTTCCCGTACGGCGCCTCGCCGTCGAGGATCCTGCTCGCGCCGACGACACCCGCGAGCCCGACGTCGATCACGCCGCGCGGCGCTTCGAGGTTGAGCCCGACGCGGAACCCGAGGAGGAAGACGGCCGCAGCAGCCAGCACCCACGTCGGCCAGACGGACGCGAGCGGCTTGCCGCGCCGGCCGAACCCGACCCACAGCCCGCGCGCGAGCAGGTACGCGAGAACGGGGTAGACGAGCGGGACGCTGCGGAAGATCTCTCCGCGATCGAAGAAGGCGAGCGAAGCCGTGAACCCGAGGAGCGCGACGAGGTCGAGGTTCCGGACCGAGAGCGGCCGGCGCAGGTCGGCGAGCCCGAGCAGGAAGACGAGGCAGAAGGCGAGCCAGACGTACCAGCGAAGGAGCGTCTTCCCGCCGAACGCGCCTTCGCGGCCTCGCGCCATCTTCCACGCGACCTGCGGCCCCGTCCATGCCTCCGTCACGCGCCCGGTCGTGTCCTCGACCGTCGCCTCCGCGATCTGCCCGGCCTCGCCCGACCACGCCTTGACGAGCCACGTCCGCGACTCGGATCGGAAGTCGGCGTCCGTCGTCGGGTCGGGCGGATACCGCTCGAGCCAGGCCTCGACCTTGGGATGCGCGAGCGCGATCTCGACCGCCTCGTCCTCGGTGAGCCGCGCGAGATCGTCCGGCGACTGCGCCGCGGCCGGCGAAGGCAAGAGCGAGCGAGAAGGCCGCGAGCGCGGCGAGCGCGATTAGCGTCGAGGTCCGAACGACCAGAGCTTATTGCCGACGAAGTTCACCGGCGTGACGAGCACGATCGCGATCGCCTGCGCGATGAACTCGCCGAGCCCGAGCGTGACCAGGACGTGGAGGACGGCGAGGTTCGCCACGAGCGCCATCGTCGAGACGACGAAGAAGCGCATCCCCTGGTAGGCGACGCCACCGCGCTCGGCCCGGAACGTCCAGAGACGGTTCCAGCTGTAGTTGTTCGTCACCGCGACGAGGAACGAGCCGACCGCGGCCGAGATGTAGTGGAGGCCGACGACGTCGAGGAGTAGCGCGAACACGGCGAGGTTGACGACGTAGCCGCTCGCGCCGACCACGCCGAACTTGAAGAGCTGCTCCCAGTTCTTCCGCTTGCGCAGGCCGGCGCGCACGCGAGCAGGCGAGTACTCGCCGTGGACGGGCTGCGCGTGCGAGGACTCCACCGTCATCGCAGGGTAGTCGTGGCCCGAGTCGTCACCGCCCCCCATACGGTCAGTCCTGCCCAAACCCTTCATCGCCGAGGAGCGGCACGAAGCGGCACGGGATCGAGCGTGCGCTCGACCGGCCCAGCAGGCGTGCGCGCGACGAGCACGAGGTCCTGTCCCCGGCGCGTGCCGCGCGGGACGACGATGCGGCCACCATCTCCGAGCTGGGCATAGAGCGCGGATGGAACCGTGGGAGCGGCCGCCGCGACGGCGATCCCGGCGAACGGCGCGCGCTCGGGAACGCCGAGCGAGCCGTCGCCGATCCGTACCTCGACGTTGGCGTAGCCGGCCTCTGCGAGCGCCTCGCGCGCGGTCTCGGCGAGCTCCGGGATGCGCTCGATCGTCACCACCTCCGCCGCGAGCTCGGCGAGCACGGCGGCCTGGTAGCCGGAGCCCGTGCCGACGTCGAGGACGCGCTCGTCGCCTTCGAGCGCGAGGAGCGAGCAGATCGTCGCGACGACGAACGGCTGCGAGATCGTCTGCCGATGCCCGATGGGAAGGGCGCCGTCGTCGTACGCGTACGAACGAACGCTCTCGGGGACGAAGAGCTCACGCGGGACTCGAGCCATCGCGTCGAGGACGCGTTCGTCGGTGATCCCGCGTCGACGAAGCTGCCGCTCGACCATGCGCGCCCGCGCCTCGGCGGCGCCGACGCGCGAGCTCACTTCGCGAGCGTGCGAAGCCCGGCGAAGCGGGCGGCCTGGCGTCCGCGCATGCGCGCAGCCAGGAGCGGGAGCGCGACGGCGAGGACGTAGCCCGCAAGCGGCACGAGCGCGACGAGGCACACGAGCACGCCGAGCGCGCCCATGTAGGCGCCGACCCCGAAGCGCGTGGCGCCGCGGCGGAGCGCGCCGACGACGACCGCTGCCGCGGAAAGCGCGCCGAGAATGCCTCCGACGACGCCCGCGATCGTCTCCGGGGTGCCTCGCGATCAGCAGGCCGATCGCGCCACCGAGCGCGGCGCCGACGACCGCCGCCGCGCCGATGCCGAGGACGTGCGACCCGAGGATCCCCGTGATCGCGACCGACAGTCCGAGCCCGAGCCCGAGGCAGAGCCCGATCGTGTACCAGCTGCCCACGAGGCGCAGTCTAGAGAGGCCGGGAGACCGAACCGCCCCGGCCGCTCGTCACTGCACTCAGAACCTTCGGAGAGGTGGCCGCGGACCATCGCGCCAGGACGTACGGGACTGGCGTCGTCGTCACGCTGTCTCGTGCGCGTTGCCGTCTGGCGATCGCGCTCCTACGCGACGCCGACAGCGGCAAGAAGAACGTCGAGCACAGGGCGCGATGAGCGGGTCACCTCGAAGGAGCTCCTGCGCGGACCGTCTCGACGCCGCCGCCAGCGGCTCGTTCGAGGCGACCATCGACGACGCCGCGTCGGACGATCGACTGCGCGCTGACGTACGCGGGCCTCGAAGTGCAGGTGCTGTTCGCACACATCCACTTCGGACAGCGGAGCGTCAACGGCGGCGTCGCGGCATGTTCTCTGCGACGGAGCGAAGCAAGCCCGCGTGCCCGGCAGTCCGGGCCGTGCACCGGCACGGTCGCGGAGCCGCCTGACGTGGTCGGGCCTGCGGGCAGGGCATCGCAGCCGGCGAGTTCGACGAGCTCGTCGCCGCCATCCGTGCGGTCGGGCGTACGCGAACGTCCACTCGACGAGTCCCGGCCGGCGAGATTCGCGGGCAGATCAACGACGCAACCACTCGATGATCGTGAGTACGCTGAGGAAGTACGAGCCCGGCAGGCCTAGCCGCCGGATTGCTCGATCCGCGCGATCACCGCGAGGCCGAACGCCGCGGCGCGCGCGCCGTCGACGACGCGGTGGTCGAAGGTGATCGCGAGCGTCCCGGTGCGTCGGACGACGATCTCGCCGTCGCGCACGACCGCACGCGGAGCGACGCGACCGATGCTCAGGATCGCGACCTCCGGGTGGTTGACGATCGGCGTCTGGAAGAGCCCGGCGAGCTTGCCCGCGCTCGACACCGTGAACGTCGAGCCACGAAGATCTTCGGCTCCGAGCGAGCCCGTGCGAGCGCGCTCGGCGAGCGCCGCGATCTCCGCTCCGAGCTCGTCGACCGACTTCTCGTTCGCGCCGCGGACGACCGGCACCACGAGACCGTCGTCGGTCTGCACGGCGACCCCGATGTCGTAGCGGTCGAGGTAGAGGATCGCGTCGCCGTCGAAGCGCGCGTTCAGCTCCGGGAACTCGACGAGCGCGTCGGCGCACGCCTTCACGACCGTCGGGAGGAGGCGCTCGAGCGGAACGTCCTCGAAGTCGCACTCCTCCACCCAGGTCACGGGTGGCACCTCGCGATGCGCCCGGGTCATGTGCTCGGCGATCACGCGGCGGACGCCTCGCAGGGGCTCGCGTCGGCCTTCGGTGCTCGCGCCCGCAGAGGACGCTCGCACGTCGTCCTCCGTGATCCGGCCGCCAGGCCCGGAGCCCGCGACCTCGGCGAGGTCGACACCGAGCTCCTGCGCGATCCGACGGACGACCGGAGTCGCCTGCACGCGCCCCGCATCCGCGACCGGAGCGGCGGCGGCTTGCGAGGGTACGGCTGCGGTCGTCGAAGCGATCACGGGCACCGCCTCTCCCGGCTGGCCGATCACGACGAGCTCCGTGCCGACGGGGGCGATGTCACCTTCCGCCACGAGGATCTTCAGCACCGTGCCGGCGTACGGCGACGGGATCTCGACCGTCGCCTTGTCGGTCTGGATCTCGACGAGCGGGTCGTCCTCGGCGATCTCCTGCCCCTCGGCGACGAGCCAGCGGGCGACCTCGCCCTCCGTGAGCCCCTCGCCGAGGTCGGGCAGCTTGAACGAGCTCGCCACTAGCCGTGAGTGTCCGCTCGCGCGCCTGAGACGCCACCTGTCGCCGCGTGCGACGAGCATGGCCAGCGCCGCGAGCGCGATGAGCAGCGGCGGCGCGAGAAATGCGACGGCGGAGACGTAGTGCACGGTCGAGCAGTCGGCATCGCACGTCGCGAAGCCGTTCGCGTCGCCGAGCTCCGCGGCGATGGCCGCGAACGCGACGATCCAGACGGCGAGGGCGACGACGAAGAGCGCAATCGCCGCAACACCCAGCCGACCGCGCATCCACGCCGCGGCGAGCGCGCCACACGTCAGCGCGAAGAGCGCCACGACCACGACCTGCACGACCCAGGTGGACATCGCGTCGGATTGTCGTCTAGCGAAGCGCGTCGTGCGCGAGTCGAGCGTGAATCCCGCGAGCGCCGTTCACGAGCTGCGTCACGCGCAGGTCGACGACGACACTCGCCAACGCGAGCGCCTCACGCCGCTCGAGCCCGTGCTCGCGACCCATGAGCTCGAGCATCCCGTCGATCGCGAGTGCGGCCGCCTCGTCGAGGTCCTCGTCGAAGCCGAACGTCAGCCAGGCGTCCGGCGTCCACGCGATCGGGGTTCCGCAGCGGGAGATCGTCGCGCACCGAGAGCGTGAGCTGCGCCCGCTCCACGGGCGCCTCGATCGCGAGCTGGGAGACCTCGCCGTCCCCCTGGGCCGCGTGCCCGTCGCCGGCCGAGAGGAGCGCTCCGTCGACCGCGATCGGGAGGTAGAGCGTCGTTCCGGCGACGAGCTCCTTGCAGTCGATGTTCCCGCCGCATGGCCGCGGAGGCGCGGTCGAGTGGATGCCGGGCTCGTCCGGCGGCATCCCGATGACGCCGAGGAACGGATGGAGCGCGACCGCGCGCCCCGACTCGGATCGACTCCGCTGCCGGCGTCCGCGTCGAGCGCCCAGATGCAGCGTGAGCGTCTCGCCTTCGTG
Source organism: uncultured Gaiellaceae bacterium (assembly GCA_963744285.1). Classification (GTDB taxonomy): domain Bacteria; phylum Actinomycetota; class Thermoleophilia; order Gaiellales; family Gaiellaceae; genus GMQP-bins7. The sequence goes on from CAVUTA010000018.1 coordinate 12,762, forward strand.
CGACGCCGAGCCGCTCGTTGAGCGGCGTGCTCCAGCCTCCGGCCTGCGTGACGCCCCACGCGCCGATCCGCACCTCGTCGATCCGAACCTCGAGCGTCTGACCGGCCCGTGCGCCGCGCACCTCGACGGGCCCGATCAGCGCGTGGCCCGCGTCGAGCTCGCCCCCTCGGCGTCGCTCCGGAAGAGCTCGTGCTCGGCCGTGCGCCAGCCGGCATTGAGACACGCGAACGCGATCGAGTCGCCCGAATCGACCGTCAGGATCGGCTCGAGGTCTCGCGAGAAATGGCCGTGGAGCGTGCGCCGCTCGAGCGGGATCTCGTGGTCGTGCCACTACGCGGAGAGCACGCGACGCACGGCGTCGACGACGCGCTCGACCGACGGCATGTACGCGTCCTCGATCTGCCAGTACGGATACGGGACGTCGTATCCGGTGACGCGGATCACCGGCCCTCGAAGGTCGAAGATCGCCCTCTCCGCGAGCACGGCAGCGACCTCGGCGGCGAATCCGCAGACGCGAGGCGCTTCCTGGACGACGACGACACGTCCGGTCTTCGCCACCGAGGCGAGCAGACCGTCCTCGTCGAGCGGCTTGAGCGATCGCAGGTCGAGCACCTCGCACGAAGCCTCGCCGCCGACGGCGTCCGCGGCCGCCAGCGCGACGTGCACCATCGCGCCGTAGGCGACGATCGTGAGGTCCGAGCCCTCTCGCGCGATCCGCGCCTGCCCGAGCGGGACGACGTGCTCGCCGTCGGGCACCTCCTCCTTCGCGGTGCGGTAGTGGAGCTTGGGCTCGAGAACGACGACCGGATCCGGATCGCGGATCGCCGCCGCGAGCAGCCCCTTCGCGTCCGCGGGCGTGGACGGGATCGCGACCTTCACGCCCGGGGTGTGCACGTAGTACGTCTCCGGCGAGTCGTCGTGCAGCTCGGGCGCACGCACGCCACCGCCGTACGGCATGCGGATCGTCAACGGGAACTCCATCCCCCCGCGCGTCCGCCAGCGGTAGCGGCCGACGTGGTTGATGAGCTGGTCGAGCGCCGGATAGCTGAACGCGTCGTACTGCATCTCGCACACCGGCCGCCAGCCGGCCATGCACAGGCCGACGGCGGTGCCGAGGATCCCGGCCTCGGCGAGCGGCGTGTCGACGCAGCGGTCGGCACCGAAGCGCTCCTGCAGGCCCGCTGTCGCCCGGAAGACGCCGCCGAGCACACCGACGTCCTCGCCCATGACCATGACCGAGGAGTCACGCTCCATCTCGACGTGGAGCGCGTCGTTGACGGCCTCGACGAGGAATCGCTCGGTCACGCGCCGAGGATCCTCTTCAGCTCCGCGAGATCGCGCGCCTGCGAGGGCGGCGGGTCGGCGTAGGCGTGCTCGAAGACGAGCGACGGGTCCGCGGGTGGCTCGGCCTCCGCGGCGGCGATTCCGGCGCGCATCAGCTCGAGCGCTTCCGACTTCACGGCCTCCGCGTGCTCGTCGGTGAGGACGCCGAGCCGTCGCAGATATCGCTCGAAGCGGCCCACGCACTCGTTCTCCCGTTCCTCCTCCACGCGCTCCGCGTCGACGTAGAGAGACGGGTCGTCGGCGGTCGCGTGCGGCGCCGCACGGTAGGAGACCGCCTCGATGAACGTCGGTCCGTCGCCCGCTCGCGCTCGTTCGACCGCGTCGCGCGTCGCCTCGTAGACCGCGAGCACGTCACCTCCGTCGACGCGGACGCCCGGGATTCCGTAGCCGGCAGCTTTGGCGACGAGGGTCTCCGCGGCCGTCTGCTTCGAGAGCGGCGTCGAGATCGCCCAGTGGTTGTTGTTGCAGAGGAGGACGACCGGCGCCTTCATCACGCCCGCGAAGGTCGCAGCCTCGTGAAAGGCGCCCTCGGAGGTCGCGCCGTCGCCGAACAGCGTGAGCGCGACGCGATCCTCGCCCTTCAGACGCGAGCCCCACGCGAACCCCACGGCGTGCGGAACCTGCGTCGCGATCGGCACGCAGATCGAGGCGACGTTGAAGTCCCGCGGGTTCCACCAGCCCGCCGGGTGCCCGCGCCACCACGACAGCACGGTCGAGACCGGCATGCCGCGGAGGAGCCCGATCGCGGACTCCCGGTAGGCCGGGAAGATCCAGTCGCGATCGGCGAGCGCGAACACCGAGCCCGCCTGCATCGCCTCGTGGTTCCAGAAGATCGCGTAGGTGCCGATCCGGCCCTGCCGGTGGTAGATCACAGAGCGCTCGTCGTACGTCCGCAGGAGCACGAGGTTGCGATAGAGAGCGAGAAGCTCGTCGGCGCCGAGCCCGTCGACCTCGCCGTCCGGAATCGACTCGCCGTCGCCGATGACGCGGCGCAGGTCTCCTTCGGCGGGGAGCACCCGGCTCATCGGGATCGCAGTCTACGGGTCAGACGAGGACCGTCACCGCGTCGCGCTCCGCCTCGTAGACGGCCTCGACGACGTCGCCTGCGTCCTCGCCGTCGACCTGGAGCGGCAGCGGCCGGTCGCAGCGAACGACGATGCGGTCGAGGTCGCGTGCCGTGAGCGCCTTGCCCTCCTTCAGGCCGCTGCCGCGCACGCCGTGGACGACGAACCGCGGGAGATCGCGCGCGCGCACGGTCACGGGCGCGAGGTACGCGAGGCCGTCGTCGAAGCTCGCGCCCGGCACGAGGTCGAGCGCGACCGAGCCCGAGTACGTGTAGGGCGAGCAGTTCGCGACGAGCACGAACGCCGCACGCCCGGCTCCGTCGATCTCGACCTGCTCGTCGAAGCGCGCGTGGCGCTCTCTGAGCACCGAGGCGGCGACCCGCATGAAGGTCATGTCGCCGGGGCGGCGCCCGTCGGGGCTCCGCCCGAGCTCGTCCACGCGGCGGACGAGCTCCGCGTCGAAGCCGAGGCCGGCGCTGAATCCGAAGCGCCTCCCGTTGACGCGACCGAGCCCGATTCGTCGCGTGCGGCCCTGGGACGACGCGCTTCGCGGCATCGACGGGATTGCGCGGAAGCCCGAGCGCACGCGGGAGCACGCTCGTGCCGCCTCCGGGGAGGAATCCGAGCGGGACATCCACCTGGATCCCGTTCAGGACCTCGTTGTACGTCCCGTCGCCGCCGAGGACGTAGATCGCCTCGACCTCGCCTGCCGCCCGCGCGATCTCCGTGGCTTCGCCGGCGGAGGTCGTGAGCCGGGTCTCGGTGCCCGCGGGAAGCGCCGCCTGCACGGCTGCAAGCCGGTGCTCGTCGACTCCTGACGCGAACGGATTGACGATGAGGAGGCGGCTCACCGCGGGGTCGCGTACCCGCGGATGCCGTCGACGAGGATCGCCAGGAAGCGATCGGCGAGCTCGTCGGTGTCGCGGCCGGGCTCGAGCCACGTGTACGCCCAGTTCGCCGCGGAGAGCAGGAGCAGCGTCGCCGCAGCGGCGTCGAGGTCGGTGCGGAGGCCGCCCGACTCGACGCCCTCGCGAAACAGGCTGCGCCAGCGCTCCTCGTACCGCCGCCGCTCGGCGACGATCTCGTCGCGGTGCTCGCCTTCGAGGTAGCGCCACTCCCGCGTGAAGACAGTCGCGACGTCGAGCTGCTCGGAGACGACCCGAAGATGCCCGCGCAGCGCGACCAGCACGCGCTCGACGGCCGCGCCGTCCTCGGGAACCGCGTCCAGGGCGGCGTGAAACGCGCGCGCGCCCTCACGCATCGTCTCGTAGAGGAGCTCCTGCTTCGACCCGGTGAGCGAGTAGAGCGAGCCCTTCTGGACGCCGAGCGCCTGCGCGAGCGCATCCATCGACGTCCCGTGGAACCCACGCTCGGCGAACAGCCGTGCGGCCTCGCGGGTCAGCGCCTCTCGTCTCGTAGCCATTACACTCGATGCTAACGACCGTTCGGTAGGGAGGCCACAGTCGTGGACGCGCGAACGCAGGAGTTTCTCGAGTACGTCCAGTCGGGAGGCCAGGTGGAGACGGGCGACTGGATGCCCGACGAGTACCGCGCTCGGCTGATCAAGTTCATCGAGATGCACGGGAACTCCGAGCTCATGGGAGTCCTCCCGGAGCGCGACTGGATCCTCCGCGCACCGACGCTGCAGCGAAAGCTCGCGCTCACGGCGAAGATCCAGGACGAGGTCGGGCACGCGCAGCTCATCTACCGCGTCGTCGAGGACCTCGGCAAGCCGCGGAGCGCCTGCCTCGACGACCTCGTCTCGGGCACGTCGAAGTTCCACAACGTCTTCCACTATCCGACGAAGACCTGGGGCGACGTCGGCGTCATCGCCTGGCTCGTCGACGCGGCCGCGATCGTCTCGCAGAAGGCGCTCCTCAAGTGCTCGTACGCGCCGTACGCGCGGATCATGAAGAAGATCTGCTGGGAGGAGTCGTTCCACATCCTCCACGGCCGCGACGTGATCCTCACGCTGGTCACGGGCACGGACGAGCAGTTCGCGCTCGTGCAGGAGGCACTCGACCGCTGGTGGGCGCCGCTGATGCAGTTCCACGGCAACCAGATCCCGGCCGAGGAGGATCCGATGTTCGTCTGGCGGATCAAGAGCCAGGCCAACGAGGAGGCGCGCCAGCAGTTCCTCGACGGCTACGTGCCGCAGATCCGCGAGCTCGGGCTCGACCATTCCGGATCCCGCGCTGCGCAAGGACGAGGAGACGGGAACGTGGCTCTACACCGAGCCCGACTGGGAAGAACTGCGTTCGGTCGTCACCGGACACGGACCCGCATCGGCGGAGCGCCTTGCGTTCAGGCGGCTGTCACGCGAGGACGTGGCCTGGGTCGAGCGGGTGGTGCTCGCGGAGGCTGCGTAGTGGTCTTCGAGGTCTTCCGCCGGGAACGCAAGGGCCAGCCGTTTCAGCATGCGGGCTCGGTGACCGCACCCGACGAGACGTTCGCCGAGATCTACGCCCGCGAGCAGTACGCACGGCGTCAGGAGTCGGTGGCGCTCTGGCTGGTTCCGCGCGACGCCGTGAGCGAGATCGACGAGTTCCCCGACGAGTTCGAGATGAAGTACCGGCGCGTGGACGGCTACTCGATCAAGGCGCGGCTGCACGAGGCGCGGGAGCGCGCCGGAACGCTCGACATGGCACCGGGCGCAGCGAATGAGTGACCGCACCGACCTCCTGCTCGCGCTCGCCGACGACGAGCTGATCCTCGGCTGGCGCAACTCGGAGTGGACCGGGATCGCGCCGTTTCTCGAAGAGGACGTCGCGTTCTCCTCCATCGCGCAGAACGAGATCGGGCACGCGCGGGCGCTGTACGAGCTTGCCGCCGCCGAGCTCGGCACGACGGCGGACCAGCTCGCGTTCGACCGGAAGCCGGAGGAGTACCGATCGGCCCCGCTCGTCGAGCTTCGTCGCCTGGAGTGGGCGCGAACGATCGCGCGGCACTGGCTGTACGAGACGGCGGACGAGATCCGGCTCGCCGCGCTCAAGGCCTCGGACGATCAGGAGATCGCGGGCCTCGCGGCGAAGATCGACCGCGAGGAGGCGTACCACCGCATGCACGCCGAGATGTGGATCGACCGCCTGCTCTCGACCGACGAGGGGCACACGCGCCTCGACGAAGCGGTCGACGAGCTGTGGCCGTACGCACTGGGCGTCCTCGACGAAGAGCTCCGGCCGGAGCTGAAGGCTCGTGCGCAGGAGCGCCTGGGACGTGCGCTCCCGGACGTCGAGGCGAAGCCGCGCGGCGTCCACGAGGCGGAGCTCACCGAGTTGTGGGAGGAGATGACCTCCGTGCGACGTTCCGCACCGCCCGGCGCACAATGGTGACCGCCGACCAGGTGTGGGAGGTGCTCGCGGAGATCCCGGATCCCGAGATCCCGGTCATCTCGCTTGTCGACCTCGGCGTCGTGAAGGACGTCGCGGTGGACAACGGAACGGTGCGCGTCGACTTCACGCCGACGTTCATGGGCTGCCCCGCGCTCGAGGTGATGCAGCGCGCGATGGAGGAGAAGATCGCCGAGCTCGGTGCGGTGCCCGAGGTGCATGTCCGGCTCGACGACTCGTGGTCGACCGACGACATAACAGCCGAGGGACGCGAGAAGCTTCGTGTGGCCGGCTTCGCGCCGCCCACCCCGAGGCCGGCCGGACGACTGGAGCTCGTGCAGCTCCAGCGCGGCTTCCGCTGCCCGTACTGCGGCTCGACGGAGACGAAGCTCGAGAACCTCTTCGGCCCGACCCCGTGCCGCTCGATCCGCTACTGCGAGAGCTGCCGCCAGCCGTTCGAGCAGTTCAAGACGATCTGAGCTGCGCAGACCCGCAATCTGCAAGAGCAGATCGCGGCTCGCGCAGATCCCTGAAGCGGGCCGCTTCGCGGCCCGGTCGCACCGAACCACCAGGGTAGGCTGTGATTCCGTGAGCGTCGAGATCCTGTACTGCCCGACCTGAAGCGGGTACGACAAACGGGCCGCGAGTCTCGCGGCCGAGATCTCCGCAGAAGCTCGACATCGACGCGATCGCCACGCCGGGTGCGAGGTCGCAGTTCGACGTGCTGGCTGACGGCAGCCTCGTCTTCTCGAAGCAGGCGAAGGGCCGTTTCCCCGAGGACGGCGAGATACTCTACGCTGCTGCGCTAGTCGTCTCGCTCTTCGTTCTTCCCGTTGCCCTTGCCGGGCCCGTCGCCGCATTGCTTCTCCGCTTCGCGACGGAGCCGGTCGATCTCCGATCGGTCGCCCTGCACCTCCTCGGAGCGGTCGAGGAGCTCGAGCACGCCGTCGCAGCTCCCGAGCGCGAGGCGGGTGAACGCGAGGTTGTAGCTCGCGTACGCCTCGGCCAGCGACCCCGAGCCCGGCGAGCTGTGAGACCGCCTGCTCGAGCAGCGGGAGCGCGCCTTCGTAGTCCTCGGCCTGCATGCGCGCGAAGCCCGCGTCGTTGAGCTCGGAGCCGCTCGACGCCCGAGCTCGGGCGGACGTCTCGTCCTCGGGAACGGTCGCCGTCTCGGTGACCGTGAGGGTCGACTCGGTGTCGGAGACCGTCGACACCGTCGTCGTGACGCGCGTGATCGTGCGGACCTCGGGCTCGTCTCCGTTCGAGACGAAGGCTGCAGCGGTCAGCCCGCCGAGGAGGAGCACGACGAACGCGAGAGGCGCGAGCCAGCGCAGCCGTCGCCGCGCCGGTGGCGCGGCTGTCGGGTGCGGTGGCGGCAGCACAGCGGTCACCGGCTCGGCGTCGCGGAAGACGTCGCCGAGCTCCTCGACGAGCTCGCCCGCGCTCGCAGGACGAGCGCCCGGCTCCTTTGCCAGCGCCCGCTCGAAGACGGCGTCGACGCCGCGCGGGAAGCGCCGGCGCAACCTGTGCCGCGCTCGGGATCGGCGCGTTGAGATGCGCGAACGCCTCCGTCACCGGAGTCTCGGCGGCGTAGGGCCGCCGCCCGGTGAGCAGCTCGTACGCGACGACACCGAGCGCATAGCGGTCGCTCGCCGCCGTCGCAGTCTCGCCTCGAGCCTGCTCGGGCGAGAGATACCCGGCCGTCCCCAGAACCGTTCCCGGCAGGGTCAGCGTGTCGAAGCCGGCCGCGGACGCGATGCCGAAGTCGGTCACGTGCACGCGGTCCTCGTCGTCCAGCAGAAGGTTCGCGGGCTTCACGTCTCGGTGCACGATGCCTTGAGCGTGCGCGGCGTCCAGACCCGCGGCAGCCTGACGGAGCCATTCGATCGCTCGGCCCGGGGCGACAGGGGTGGATCGGACTCGATCGTGCACGGAGCCTCCGTCCAGGTACTCCATGACGATGAACGGCTGGCCGTCGTGCTCGCCGACGTCGAAGACCGTCACGACGTTCGGGTGCGCCGAGAGACGCGCCGCGGCGCGCGCCTCACGCGTGAAGCGGGCGCGAACGTCGGGGTTGCGCGCGTGCCGCTCGGCGAGCACCTTGACCGCGACGGTTCGGCTCAGGAGGCCGTCGGTCGCGCGGTAGACGTCTCCCATCCCGCCGCTCGCGAGAGGGCTGACGGCGGAGTAGCGCGACGGCAGGATCCGCTCGGACACGGGGGAGGTGTACCCGATCAGCGCGCTTCCGAGCCTTCGCGAGCGCCGAGAGGTAGACATCGACGAGGCCGAGTGATATATCAGCGACGCGCGCATGACGGAGACGGCCGAGACTGCTGCCGCGCCGACGCAGCACCGAATCGACTACACGAGCCCTCCGGTCATTCGTGCCGACGGGGTGTGGAAGGTCTTCGGGCAGAACCCCGATCGCCTCGTCGGATCGCCGGACGCACTCCTCCCTCGGGGCGAGCTTCGCGACAAGACCGGCTGCGTCGTCGCGGTGCGGGACGTCTCGATCGAGGTGTGGCCGGGCGAGGTGTTCGTCGTCATGGGTCTCTCGGGCTCCGGCAAGTCGACGCTCGTCCGCACGCTCATCCGGCTCATCGAACCGACGGCGGGACAGATCGAGATCGCGGGCCATGACGTGTGCGCGGCAGGAGCTGCAGAGCTCCGCCAGCTTCGCCGGAATGAGGTGTCCATGGTGTTCCAGCACTTCGGGCTGCTCGCCCACCGCCGCGTGATCGACAACGTCGCGTTCGGCTTGGAGGTCAAGGGCATGGCGAAGGCGGAGCGCCTTGCCCGAGCGGCCGAGGTCCTGAAGCTCGTCGGCCTCGAGGACGCGGCCAACCAGTTCCCGGATCAGCTCTCGGGCGGGATGCAGCAGCGAGTGGGCGTCGCGCGCGCGTTCGCCGGCAACCCGCAGGTGATGCTCTACGACGAGCCGTTCAGCGCGCTCGACCCGCTCATCCGCCGCGACATGCAGGACGAGGTCTGTCGTCTCCAGGAGGAGACGGGCACGACGATGGTCTTCATCACGCACGATCTCTCCGAGGCGCTCAGGCTCGGCGACCGCATCGCGATCATGCGCAACGGAGGGATCGTGCAGCTCGGAACGCCGGAGGAGATCGTGGGCGCTCCCGCCGACGACTACGTGGAGAACTTCGTCCGAGACGTCCCGCGCAGCCATGTCCTGACGCTGCGCTGGGTGATGCGGGAGCCCGAGCCGGGCGAGTCGACCGACGGGCCGTATCTCGACGTCACGACCACAGTGCGAAACGCGATCCCCGTCGTCGCGCAGAGCGAGAAGCCGGTCTGCGCGGTCGAGAACGGCCGAGTCGTCGGAGTGGTCGACCGCGTCGCCGTGCTCACGGCGATCGCGGGCGAGGGGAGTGGTTGATGTCGGTCGTCGCCGAGGTCGTCGCGCCGAGCACCCCCGTCCTCTCGCACGTGCCGTGGTGGCGAGGGAAGATCGTCCAGACCGCGGGAATCATCGCCCTGATGTATCTCGCGTACCGGGCGTGGGGCGTGACCGTCGATGCGAGCGGTCAGGAGACGATCCGGTTCCCGTGGCCCGATTCGCTGATCTGGCACCCGCTCTCCGGCCACCTCGACACCTTCCAGGTGTGGCTCCTCACCGAGAAAGGCGAGGCCGACAGAAGCTTCGTCTTCGCGCTCTTCGATGGCTTCTCGACGTCGATCGACCACTTCGTCGACTGGTTCAACCGGTTGCTTCTCTGGATGACCTGGATCGGGACGACGGTCGCCGGTGTGCTCGTGGTCGCACGGTTCGGCGGCCTCCGCGCCGCGCTGATCATGCTCGTCGCATTCGCGACGTTCGCGCTCACGGGCCTGTGGGAGGAGAGCATGCAGACGGTCGCGCTGATGCTCGTCGCCGTGGGGCTCTCGCTCCTCATCGGCATCCCGCTCGGCATCGCCGCCGGCCGCTCCGATCGCTTCGCGAAGGCCATCACGCCCGTCCTCGACGCCATGCAGATCGTTCCCGCGTTCGCGTACCTGATCCCGGTCGTCATCCTCTTCTCGATCGGGCCGGCCGCGGCGGTGGTCTCGACGTTGATCTACGCGATTCCGCCGGCCATCCGGATCACGGCTCTCGGTATTCGCGGAGTGGCCGTCAACACGGTCGAGGCGGCGACCTCGCTGGGCGCGACGCGGTCGCAGCTGCTTCGCAAGGTCCAGCTTCCGCTCGCTCGTCGGCTGATCCTCCTCGGGGTCAACCAGACGATCCTGTTCGCGCTCTCGATGGTCGTGATCGCGGGCCTCATCGGTGGAGGCGGGCTCGGCGCAGTCGTGACGAGCGGTCTCTACTCCAACCCCGCGCTCGCCATCCTCGCCGGCTTCGTGATCGTGATCCTGGCGACCGCGCTCGACCGCTCGACCGAGGCGATGGCGGCGCGGACGGACCCTGCACACCGCCACCTCGACGAGTCGAGGAGGAAGCGACTGCGCCTCCAGTCGCTTGCGACCTTGGCCGCGATTCTCGGTGCGATCGGGATCTCGAAGGCGTTCGGCGCCAACGCCATCTACCCCGACGAGGTCGGAGATCCACCACGCAGCGCGACCATCGAGGAGTGGCTGCTGTCGAAGATCCAGGTCGTCCTCGACTACGTGCAGGACCCCACGACGTGGGTGTTCGCCGTCACCGAGCGGATCGGGATCTTCATCCTCCAACAGCTCCTGCTGCCGATGCAGGCATTCCTCGTCGAGGCTCCGTGGTTCACGACGCTCGGAGGGCTGACGCTGATCGCTTTCGTCGTCAGCGGGCTCCGACCGGCACTGACTGCGCTCGCGATGCTCGGCCTGATCGGAGTCATGGGTGTCTGGGCACTGGCCATGGACACCCTTTCGCAGGTGCTCGTCGCGACGGCCATGGCCGTCGTGCTCGGTGTCGTGCTCGGCGTGCTCGCCGCCGAGAACGACCGCTTCTCCAAGACGATGAGGCCGGTGAACGACGTCCTGCAGACGCTGCCGCAGCTCGTCTACATCATCCCGTTCATCTACCTCATGCCGGTCTCGATCGTCCCGGGAATCGTCGCGGGCGTCCTCTATGCGTTCCCCGTGACGCTCCGACTGGTGGAGCGCGGTGTGCGCGACGTCGCGCCGGCGTCGGTCGAGGCCGCGAGCGCGTTCGGCGCCTCGCGCCGCCAGGTGTTGACGAAGGTCAAGCTGCCGCTCGCCGGTGACGCCGTGATGCTCGGCGTGAACCAGGCGATCGTCATGGTGCTCGCCGTCGTGGTCATCGGCGGGCTCGTCGGGTCGGGAGGGCTCGGATACGAGGTCGCGCAAGGCCTCGTTCGCGGGCAGTTCGGGCAGGGTGTGATCGCGTCGATTGCGATCCTCGCCCTCGGCATCGCACTCGATCGCGTCACGCAGGGATCGAGAGGCTCGAGAAGGCAGGGCATCGCGTGAGTGCACCTCGCGCGCAAAACCAGAAGGAGGATCGAATGTCGTTTCGTGGTAGCTGGCGGCGTCGCTCCGGTGCCGTCGGCATCGCGCTCGTCGCAGTAGCCGCGCTCACCGTATCGGGGAGTGCATTCGGCGGAGCCGCGCAGAGTTGCGGCACCGTCACCATCAACGAGCAGTCGTGGTCGGGGTCGACGGCGAACACGTACGTCGCGAAGTACGTGCTCGAGAAGAACCTCGGCTGCAAGGTCAAGATCACGAACGTCACCGAGGGGACGCCGTACTTCCAGGCGATGCGGGACGGCAAGATCGACGTCGCCCTCGAGGACTGGGACAACACGCTGGCCACGTCTGCGCAGGCCGTACATCAAGGACAAGTCGGTCCGGGTCATCGGCTCGAACGGGATCACCGGCGTCATCGGCTGGTACATCCCGCGGTACCTGCTCAAGCAGTACCCGGCGATGAAGTCGTGGAGGGGCATCAAGGGCAAGGAGACCGTGTTCAAGTCTCCCGAGTCGGGCTCGCAAGGCATGTTCCTCGGCGGCGATCCCTCGTACGTCCAGAAGGATCGTGCGCTCATCAAGGAGCTCGGCCTCAACCTGAAGCACGTCGTCGCCGGCGCCGAGCCGGCTCAGGTTGCGCGCTGGAGTCAGCTGTACAAGCAGAAGAAGCCCGTTCTCTTCTACTGGTACGACCCGCAGTACCTGAACGCGCAGTACGACCTCGTGCGAGTGAAGCTCCCGCAGCGCTTCAAAGGCTGCCTGGACGACGAGAAGCAGCCTGGAAAGCACGCGTGCGAGTACCCGTCGTACGGGCTCGACAAGCTGATCAGCGGGAAGTTCGCGACGAGCGGCTCTCCCGCACTGAAGTTCGTCAAGCGCTGGAATTGGACCTCGGCCGACCAGAACTTCGTCGCCAACCTCATCGCCGGCAAGAAGCTGAAGCCGGAGAAGGCAGCGGAGCAGTGGGTGAAGGCCAACAAGGCCAAGGTCAACGCCTGGCTGAAGTGAGCTGAGGCGCGCGGCGGGGACGATCCCGTCCCCGCCGCCGCCTCGACCGCACATGACAACACCCAGCGCTTGCCATCCACCAGCCCGAGGCGGCCGACGCCCGCTCTCTCGCGGACCAGGCCTACTACCGCATCCGTGAGCTCATCGTGACGCTCGAGCTTCCGCCCGGCTCACTCGTCAGCGAGCGGGAGCTGATGGAGCGGCTCGGCGTCGGACGAACGCCGGTGCGGGAGGCGCTCCGCACGCTCGCCCGCGAGTGCCTGGTCGACGTGTATCCGCGGCGGGGGATGTTCGTCTCGCCCGTCGACGTCGGCGACCTGGCGGGGCTCTCGGAAGTGCGCGATGACACTCGAGGGCCACGCGGCGCGACTGGCCGCGGAGCGGGCGACCGACGCCGAGCGGGCCGAGACGGACGCACTTCTCGCCGAGCTCGACGGGATCTCGGCACAGCGACGAGCGCTCCCTGATCGACCTCGACCAGCGTCTCCATCGCCACGTGTACCGCTGCGCGCACAACCCGTTTCTCGAGGCGACCCTCAACGAGTACTACATGCTGACGCTGCGGATCTGGTTCCTCGTCCTCGATCGCGTCGTCCGCCTCGGAGACGCGATCCAGGAGCATCGGGAGCTTGCTCGAGGCGATACGCGATCGTGACCCGAGAGCGCGCAGAAGACGTCATGCGCCGCCACGTCGAGGGGTTCGAGCAGGCCATTCGCCGCGTGCTCTGACCGCTTATATATTTCTGACTCCGTACTCATATATCAGCAGGGCCGCATGAGCACCCTCCCCAGCCATGCCCGCGCCGTCGTCATCGGGTGCGGGATCGTCGGCAACTAGCGTCGCGTACCACCTCACCGACCAGGGCTGGTCGGATGTCGTCCTGCTCGACAAGGGCCCGCTGCCGAACCCGGGCGGCTCGACCGGGCACGCCTCGAACTTCATCTACCCGGTCGACCACTCGAAGGAGATGACGCAGCTCACGCTCGAGAGCATGCGCCAGTACAAGGAGATGGGCGTGTTCACGGAGTGCGGTGGCGTCGAGGTCGCGCGCACGGAGGAGCGCATGCAGGAGCTGACCCGCCGCGTCGCGTCCGCGAAGGCCTGGGGGATCGAGCCGGTGTCGCTCGTCACGCCGGCGGAGGTGAAGGAGCTCGTCCCGTTCATCGACGAGACCGTGATCCTGGGCGGCTTCTACACGCCCGTCGGTCGGGCGTCGTCGACTCCCTGCGGGCCGGGACGATCATGCGCGAGCGCGGTCAGGAGTCGGGCAGGCTCTCGGTCTTCGCGAGCACCGAGGTGCTCGGGCTGGACGTCGAGTCCGGCCGCGTTCGGCGGGTGCGAACGACCGCCGGGGACATCGAGACGGAGGTGGTCGTGATCGCCTGCGGCGTCTGGAGCCCGAAGCTTGCGCGCATGGCCGGCGCGTCGATCCCGCTCACGCCTGCCGTGCACCAGATGATCGACATCGGCCCGACGCACTGGTTCGCCGACGCGAAGGGGGACATCGAGTTCCCGATCGTGCGCGACATGGATACGAACATGTACGAGCGGCAGCACGGGTCGGGCCTCGAGATCGGCTCGTACGCGCACCGCGCGATCCTGTACGACCCCGAGGAGCTGCCTTCGGTCGAGGAGGCGTCGCTCTCGCCGACCGAGTTCCCGTTCACGCAGGAGGACTTCAACCTGCAGATGGAGCAGGCGCTCGAGCTGATGCCGTCGATCGTCGGCGACGAGACCGTCGGCATCAAGCACGCGATCAACGGGATCCTCTCGCTGACGCCCGACGGGATGCCCATCCTCGGCGAGCTGCCGGAGGTGAAGGGCCTCTGGTCGGCGGCGGCCGTCTGGATCAAGGAGGGACCCGGAGTCGGGAAGTCGCTCGCGGAGTGGATGGTGCACGGCGAGTCGCACATCGACCTCCACTCCTCCGACGCAGCGCGGTTCTGGGAGCACCAGAAGACGTCGACACACGTGAAGGCGCGGACGGCGGAAGGGTTCAACAAGACCTACGGAATCGTCCATCCGCTCGAGCAGTGGGCCTCGAACCGCGACGTGCGCCTCTCGCCGTACCACGAGCGGGAGCAGGAGCTCGGCGCGGTCTTCTTCGAGGCTGCCGGCTGGGAGCGGCCGCAGTGGTACGAGTCGAACGCGCCGCTGCTCGAGGAGTACGGCGACCGGGTGGGCCGCCGCGAGGCCGAGTGGGACAGCGCGCTGGTGGTCTCCGATCATCAACGCCGAGCACCTCGCGATGCGCGACCGGGCGGGGATCTTCGACCTGTCGGCGTTCGCGATCTTCGACGTGTCGGGGCCAGGGGCGCTCGACGCTCTGCAGACGGTGTCGATGCGTCAGGTCGACGTGGCCGTCGGACGGGTCGTCTACACGCCGTGGCTCTCCGCGAGCGGTGGCTTCAAGTCCGACCTCACGATCATGCGGCTCGGCGACGAGCACTTCCGTGTCGTCACGGGCGGCGCGCATGGCATGGCCGACCACAAGTGGCTCCGCGACCATCTCCCCGCGGACGGCTCCGCGCAGCTCGCGGACTTGACGTCCGCGTGGTCGACGATCGGCCTGTGGGGGCCGCGCGCGCGCGACATCCTCGCGTCCACGACGAGCGACGACGTCTCGAACGAGGGCTTCCCCTTCGCGACCTGCACGACGATCGAGATCGGGTCGGTACAGGTGCTCGCGTCGCGGATCTCGTACGTGGGCGACCTCGGCTGGGAGCTGTACGTCCCGATCGAGCAGGGCGCCCGCCTGTGGGACATCCTCTGGGAGGCCGGACGCGCGCACGCTGCGGTGCCCTGCGGAATCGGCGTCTACGGGACGACCGGTCGGCTCGAGAAGTGCTACCGCGCCTACGGAGCCGAGCTCGAGAGCGAGTACACGGTCGTCGAGGCGGACATGGCCTGGGGCAAGGTCAAGGAGCAGGACTTCGTCGGCAAGGAGGCGCACGTCTCGCATCGCGGCGAGGCGCCGGCCGCGATCCTCTGCACGCTCACGGTCGACGACCATGCGTCGTCCTCGGGAGTCGCGCGCTTCCCGATGGGGCGCGAGCCGATCCTCACGCGTGCCGGCGCGCCGATCGTCGACGCGAAGGGTCGTCGCTCCTACGTGACGAGCGCCGGCGCGGCGCCCTCGGTGGGGAAGCACGTGCTCATGGCGTATCTCCCGCCGGAGCAGGCGCAGGTCGGCACTCGGCTCGCCGTCGAGTACATGGGCGAGCAGTACCCCGTGACCGTCGACGTCGCCGGCTCGGCCCCGATCTTCGACCCGGAGAACTCGAGAATCCGGTCGTGAGGATCCTCGTCTGCGTCAAGCGGGTGCCGATGACGGGCGGGAAGATCGTCCTCACCGAGGACGCGCAGGCGATCGAGACGAAGCACCTCGGCTTCACGATCAGCCCGCACGAGGAGTGCGGCGTCGAGGAGGCCGTCCGGCTGATCGAGGCGCACGGCGGCGAGTCGGTCGTCCTCACGCTCGGGCCGTCCGAGGCCGAGGAGCAGCTCCGCGACGCGATGGCGCTCGGCGCGGACCGCGCCATCCATCTGATCTCCGACGGCGAAGAGTGGGATCCGCAGGCGACCGCCGGCGCGATCGTCGAGGCGATCCGGGCCGACGAGGCGGCCAACGGTGCGTTCGACCTCGTGTTCTTCGGCAACGAGTCGGCGGACTCGGGTGGCTTCCAGGTCGGGATCCGGGTGGCGTATGCACTCGGCCGGCCCGTGGCGACCGGGCCTCAAGGGCGTCGCCGTGGAGGGCGAGACCGTCCGCTGCGAGCAGGAGGTCGCCGGCGGCCGCGACGTGTACGTGCTCCCGCTCCCGGCGGTGGTCACCGTGCTCGAGGGCCTGAACCTGCCGCGCTATCCGTCGGTGCCTGCGAAGCTCCGCGCGCAGCGCAAGCCGGTCGACTCGAGCTCCCCTGCGAGGCCCGACCCGAGGCTCGAGAAGCTCCGGCTCGTCGTGCCCGAGAGCCAGGGCAAGGAGGCCGAGATCCTCGGCCACGGGCCGGACGCAGCGCCCGCCGTCGTGGAGGTGCTCCGCCAGATCGGGGTCGCCTGATGGTGCTCGTCTACGTCGAGGAGCCGGGCGAGCTCACGCAGCAAGCGCTCGCGTTCGCCGGCCTGCTCGGCGAGCCCCTCCATGCGGTCTGCGTCGGCGAGGCCGTGCCGATCTCGGGCGTGGAGATCGTCCACGTCGCGGAGGGAGACGCATTCTCGAGCTTCGCGCCCGCGGCGATCGCCCGGGCGCTCGTCGAGCTGGCCGAGACGCTGTCGCCGTCGGCGATCGTCGCGGCGGGAACAGCCCGCGGCAACGAGGTGCTCGCGCGCGTCGCCGCGATCACCGACCTTCCACTCGCCGCGAACTGCATCGCCGTCGCCGGCCCGCTCGTGACCCGCGTGCGCTGGGGAGGAAGCCTGCTCGAGGAAGCGCAGCTCCACGGCGAGCCGAGGCTCATGACCGTTCAGCCGCACGCGATCGCAGGCGCGACACCCGGCGGTGAAGCGCCTCCCGTCGAGCACTTCACGCCCGCGCTCCAGGAGGCCGACCTCGTGGTGCGCGTCCGCGAGCGAGTCGGCGCCGCTGCAGGCGGTGTGTCGCTGGCCGAAGCGAAGGTCGTCGTGTCGTGCGGCCGCGGCGCGGGATCTCCCGAGGGGTTCGGGATCATCGAGGAGCTCGCCGGCCTGCTCGGGGGTGCGGTCGGCTGCTCCCGCGCAGTCACCATGGCCGGTTGGCGCCCGCACACGGACCAGGTCGGCCAGACGGGGACGAAGATCGCGCCCGACATCTACATCGCCTGCGGCATCTCGGGCGCGACGCAGCACATGGCGGGCTGCAAGGGGGCGAAGGCGATCCTTGCGGTCAACACCGACCCGGAAGCGCCGATCCTCGCGAGCGCGGACTACGCCGTGATCGGCGACCTGCACGAGGTCGTGCCGGCGATCTCGGCCGAGCTGAGGAAGGCGCGAGGCAGCTGAGCACGACTGCGAGCGTCGGCTCCGCGGTCGCGCTCGTCGTCGCGGTTGCGATCGCCGGCGGGCTCTTCGCGCGCCGCGCGCTCTTCCTCACGCGGTTGGTGCGCTCGGGAAAGCCGGTCAGCCGCTCGTCCGACCTCCCAGCGCGCGTTCGGAACGAAGCCACGATCGTCCTCGGGCAGCGGAAGCTCCTCCAGCGCCTCGTCCCTGGGCTCGTGCACGCCTTCATCTTCTGGGGGTTCGTCGTCCTCTTCCCGACGATCTTCATGGCGATCGTGGCCATCGTCGACCGCGAGCCGTCTCTTCCGTCGGGCTCGCCGCTGGGCTGGCTCGAGCACCAGGGCTGGTACGCGCTCCTCGTAGACGTGTTCGCCGTCCTGGTGCTCGTGGGCGTGGCGTCGGCGTTCTCGATCCGAAAGGTGCAGCGGCCGGCGCGGTTCGAAGGCTCCCACCTCGGCGAGGCCGACCTCATCCTGGCACTCATCGCAGGGATCGCAACGACCCTGCTCCTCTGGCACGCGACGCAGATCGCGCTGGGCCTGAATCCCTGGCCCGCGGACTGGTCACCCGTCGCGGATGCGCTCTCGGGGATCTTCGCGGACGACTCGACGACGGAGGCGCTCGAACGGGTCTTCGTGTGGGCGCACGTGCTGATCATCCTGGGCTTCCTCGCCTATCTCCCACACTCGAAGCACCTGCACATCGCGACCGCCGGGATCAACGTCTTCTTCGGCCGCACGCGTGCGGCCGGGCGCCTCGAGACCCTCGACTTCGAGACCGAGGACGAGGCAGCCATGCGCTTCGGGGCAGGGACGGTCGCCGACCTCACGTGGAAGCAGATGCTCGACTCGATGTCGTGCACGGAGTGCGGCCGCTGCCAGGACGTCTGCCCGGCGTACGCGACGGGCAAGGCGCTCTCCCCGAAGCTCCTGATCATGGGAATCCGCGACCAGCTCTTCGCGGAAGGGCAGGCGTCGCTCGCCGGCGGTGAGCTCAGCCCGCTCGTCCCGAACGCGGTCACGGACGACGTCGTCTGGGACTGCGTGACGTGCGGCGCGTGCGTTCACGAGTGCCCCGTCTCGATCGAGCACGTCGACCACATCGTCGACCTCCGCCGAAATCTCGTCATGGTCGAGTCACGCCTCCCCGCCGAGACCGAGACGATGCTGCGCGACGTCGAGCGCGGGTCGAACCCGTGGGGGAAGCCGCAGACCGAGCGTGCGTCGTGGGCGGACGGGCTCGGCGTTCGCGTCCTCGAGCCGGGCGATCCGCCGCCCGAGATCCTCTACTGGGTCGGCTGCGCCGCTTCATTCGACGAGCGCGCGCGCGCCTCCGCGATCTCGACGGCGAAGCTCCTGCTCGCCGCAGGGCTCGACGTCGCGATCCTCGGGCCGCGCGAGTCGTGCACGGGAGATCCGGCACGTCGCGCGGGCAACGAGTACGTCTTCCAGTCGTTCGCCCAGGCGAACGTCTCGACGCTCGACGAGGCGGGGGTGACGAAGATCGTCGCCAGCTGTCCCCATTGCTTCAACACGCTCGCGAACGAGTACCCCGACTTCGGTGGGCGCTACGAGGTCGTGCACCACTCGGAGCTCCTCGCGGAGCTCGTACGCGACGGTCGCCTGGCGCCCGTCGCAGGGGACAGAGACGATCACGTACCACGACTCCTGCTACCTCGC
Source organism: uncultured Gaiellaceae bacterium (assembly GCA_963744285.1). Lineage (GTDB taxonomy): Bacteria > Actinomycetota > Thermoleophilia > Gaiellales > Gaiellaceae > GMQP-bins7. Next base: position 31,582 of record CAVUTA010000018.1, read on the forward strand.
GCGGCACAACGACGTGCTGGCGGCGCCACGCGAGCTCGTCTCGAGCATCGGGAGACCGCTCGAGATGGCGCGGAGCGGCAAGCGAACGTTCTGCTGCGGTGCCGGCGGCGCGCACATGTGGATGGAGGAGCGCGGAAGTCAGATCAACGAGGAGCGAGCGCGCGAGGCCGCCGCCACGGGTGCCGGACGCTCGCCGTCGCCTGCCCCTTCTGCACGGTCATGCTCGACGACGGCGTGCGGCAGACGGGGGGCGGCTCTGCGGGTCGCCGACGTCTCGACGCTCCTCCTCGAGAGCGTCGAAAGAGCATGACGAGCTACGACTACGTCATCGTCGGCGGAGGCTCCGCCGGCTGCGTGCTCGCCAACCGGCTCAGCGCCGATCCCGGAACGCGCGTGCTCGTGCTCGAGGCCGGGCGCACCGACTCCTGGTGGGACGTCGTACATCCACATGCCGGCGGCGTTCTCGTTTCCGATCGGCAACCCGCGCTACGACTGGTGCTACGCGTCCGAGCCGGAGCCGTTCATGGACGGGCGCCGCGTCTCCCATGCCCGCGGCAAGGTGCTCGGCGGGTCGAGCTCGATCAACGGGATGATCTTCCAGCGCGGCAACGCGCTCGACTACGAGAAGTGGGCGGCCGAGCCCGGGCTCGAGCGCTGGAGCTACGCCGCACTGCCTGCCCTACTTCAAGCGGATGGAGACCTGCGTCGCCGGAGCGGACGACTACCGCGGCGACCGCGGCCCGCTCGTCCTCGAGCGCGGCCCGGCGACGAACGAGCTCTTCGGGGCGTTCCTCGAGGCGACCGGCGCAGGCCGGCTACGAGCGAACGAGCGACGTCAACGGCTATCGGCAGGAGGGGTTCGGGACGTTCGACCGCACGATTCGCAACGGGCGGCGCCGGAGCGCGGCGCGCGCGTACCTGCACCCGGTGTCCGCACCGTCCGAACCTCGAGATCCGCTGCCGTGCGTTCGTGAAGCGGGTCCTCTTCGAGGGCACGCGGCCAGTCGGAGTCGAGGTCTCGCAGCGAGGCGGCTTCGAGCGCATCGCAGCCGGCGAGGTGATCCTCTGCGGCGGTGCGATCAACTCGCCGCAGCTCCTGCAGCTGTCGGGCGTCGGCGATCCCGCGCACCTGACGTCGGTCGGCGTCGATGTCGTCCACGAGCTACCGGGCGTCGGCGAGAACCTCCAGGACCACCTCGAGGTGTACGTCCAGCATGCGTGCAGCAAGCCGCTGTCCGTCGCGCCCGCGATGAAGTGGCGCGAACCGGCCGTGGGTCGGATTCCAGTGGCTGCTCTTCCGCCGCGGCCCCGGCGCGACGAACCACTTCGAGGCGGGCGGGTTCGTCGCTCGAACGAGACGGTCGCGTACCCGAACCTCATGTTCCACTTCCTGCCGCTCGCGATCCGCTACGACGGCACGAAGCCGCCGGCGGATCACGGCTACCAGGTGCACGTCGGCCCGATGAACTCGGACGCGCGCGGGTCGGTGCGCATCACATCGCCGGAACCCCGTCGTCTATCCCGCGCTCGGTTCAACTACCTCTCGACCGAGCAGGATCGCCGCGAGTGGGTCGAGGCGATCCGCTGTGCTCGGCACATCCTCGGTCAGCCCGCTTTCGCCGAGTACGACGCCGGCGAGCTCTCGCCGGGCCCGGAGATCGAGACCGACGAGGAGATCCTCGAGTGGGTCGCCCGCGACGCGGAGACTGCGCTCCATCCGTCGTGCACCTGCCGGATGGGGATCGACGCGGATGCGGTGGTCGACCCGAACACGCTGCGCGTGCACGGCCTGGACGGCCTTCGCGTCGTCGACGCATCGGTGATGCCGTTCGTGACGAACGCGAACATCTACGCCCCCGTGATGATGATCGCCGAGAAGGCCGCCGACCTGATCGCCGGTCGCGAGCTACCTCCGGCGCCAGCGCCCTTCTATCGTCACGAGTCGCAGGGCTGACGAAGCGGTCAGCGGCTCGTCGCGACCGAGTAGCCGACTGACCTCCGCGGCTGCGGCGGCGACGGCACCCGCAACCCGAGCCTCGTCGCCAGGGACGGGGAACCGGTACGACGGGCCGTGGACGTGGAGGGCTGCGATCGCGTGCCCGCGGGCGTCGCGAATCGGAGCAGCGACCGAGTCGATTCCCTCGGCGAACTCCTCGAGACCCCACGCGTAGCCCGCAGCACGCACCTCGCCGAGCCGCTTTCGAATGCGGCCGTGGTCGGTCACGGTGCGGGGCGTCGGCGCAGCGAGCTCACGGGCGAGGTACGCGGACAGAGCCTCCTCCGGCCACTCTGCGAGCAGGACGAGCCCGGACGGCACGGCATGCATCGGCGCCCGAGTCCCCGTCCAGTCGCGCACCTGCACGGGGTTGTCGGACTCGACCTGGTCGACGTAGACGATCTCGTTGCCATCGGGAAGCCCGAGCCCTGCGTCCTCGCCGAGCTCGGCGACGAGATCGGCGAGGAACGGGCGCGCGATGGATATCAGCCCGCGCTCGGGCGACGCCGCGGCCGAGAGCGCCGCAACGCCCGGCCCGATCCGCCAGCGAGCTCCGCCGAAGCGTTCGACGGCGTCGACGTCCTCGAGACTCGCGAGGAGGCGCGCGACGGTCGACTTCGGCAGCCGCACGCGCTCGGCGATGGCAGTTACGCCGGCGGGCCGCTGGGCGACCTCGTCGAGGATCGCGAACGCACGCTCGAGCGATTGCACCATCTTCCAGGATCTCCTAGAATTCCACGATACAGCATCGTTCCACGATACGGAACACCATCATGGCTGACGACGACCTCGATCTGAAGACCTTGGGAGACGACGAGCTCGTCGCGCAGATGCACGACGACCTCTACGACGGGCTCGCGGACGAGATCGTCGAGGGTACGAACATCCTGCTCGAGCGGGGTTGGGGTGCGGACAAGGTGCTGAACGACGCGCTCGTCGAGGGCATGCGGATCGTCGGCATCGACTTCCGCGACGGGATCCTGTTCGTGCCCGAGGTGCTGCTCGCGGCGAACTCGATGAAAGCCGGGATGGCGATACTCCGGCCGCTCCTGGCCGAGACGGGGGCCGAGCGCGTCGGCAAGGTCGTGATCGGCACCGTCAAGGGCGACATCCACGACATCGGCAAGAACCTCGTCGCGATGATGCTCGAGGGCGCCGGCTTCGAGGTCTACGACCTCGGCATCAACAACCCGGTCGAGAACTACCTCGCCGCGCTCGAGGAGCACGAGCCGGACATCCTCGGCATGTCGGCGCTCCTCACGACGACGATGCCGTACATGAAGGTCGTCATCGAGACCCTGAAGGAGAAAGGCATCCGGGACGACTACATCGTCCTCGTCGGCGGCGCACCGCTGAACGAGGACTTCGGCAAGGCGATCGGCGCGGACGCGTATTGTCGCGATGCGGCCGTGGCCGCCGAGACCGCCCAGGCCCTCGTCCTGGCTCGCCGTGCAGCAGCTACTGCATCCTGACGAGGAGCGCGTCTTCGAGGCCGAGCGGCCCGAGGTGCTCGTCCTCGCCTGCGGCGCGCTCGCGCGCGAGGTGCTCGCAGTCGTCCGGCTCAACGGCTGGCAGAACGTGACCGTCCGCTGCCTCCCCGCGCAGCTCCACTCCCGGCCGCAGCTGATCGCGCCCGCCGTGGACGCGAAGTTGAAGGAGCTCGCGGGTAGCTACGAGCGAGTGTTCGTCGCGTACGCGGACTGCGGCACCGGCGGCGAGCTCGACAAGGTGCTCGACCTGCACGGAGTCGAGCGGCTGCCCGGCGCGCACTGCTACGGCTTCCTCACCGGCAACGACGCCTGGCAGGAGCTGCACGACGCCGAGCCCGCGACCTTCTACCTGACGGACTTCCTCGCGCGGCACTTCGACGCGCTCGTGATCCGCGGTCTCGGGCTCGACCGCCATCCCGGAGCTTCTGCCCGATTACTTCGGGAACTACCGTCGGCTTCTGTATCTGGCACAGACCGACGACGACGACCTGCGGGCCCGCGCACGCGCAGCCGCCGAGCGCCTCGGGCTCGCGTACGAGGAGCGTCGCACCGGCTACGGCGACCTCGTTCCGTCGCTGACCCGCTTCGTGGAGGCGACCCCGGTTGCCTGAGCTGACCGTGATCTGGTGGCGGGACATTCCCGCGCAGGTGGTGGCGAAGGAAGGGCGCTCGTCGGCTCGCGCCGAGCTCTCCGGCCGCTTCCAGGAGGCGATCGACGCCGCGGCGATGCGTGCGGGTCTGATCGGGACGGATGCCTACCTCGAAGAGTGGCGCCGCGAGCCACGCGCGTGCGGCGACGACCTCGAGTCCGAGGTCGCCGAGGAGGTCGCGTGGCTCGAGGGCGCATACGGTGACGACGTCCTCGAGCGGCTCGTCGCCTCGAACGGACGCGACTCGTGACCGAGACGCTCCTCTCGAGCGCCACGAAGGAAGTCGTGATCGGCTTCGAGCGACCGTTCGTGATCATCGGCGAGCGCATCAACCCGACTGGGCGGAAGAAGCTGGCAGAGGAGATGGCGGCCGGGAACTTCGACACCGTCATCGCAGACGCCATCCGACAGGTGGAGGCGGGAGCGCAGATGCTCGACGTCAACGCCGGGATTCCCCTCGCGGACGAGCCGGCGATCCTCGCCGAGGCGATCCAGCTCGTTCAGAGCGTGACGGACGTTCCGCTCTGCATCGACTCGTCGATCGTCGCGGCGCTCGAGTCCGGGCTCGCCGTCTACCAGGGCAAGGCGCTCGTCAACTCGGTGACGGGCGAGGAGGATCGGCTCGAGTCCGTGCTCCCACTCGTGGCGAAGCACGGGGCCGCAGTCGTCGCGATCACGAACGACGAGTCGGGGATCTCCGAGGACCCGGACGAGCGCTTCGAGGTCGCGCGCAGGATCGTGTCCCGCGCCGCCGACCACGGGATCCCCAAGGAGGACATCGTCGTCGACCCGCTCGTCATGCCGATCGGCGCGATCGGCAGCGCCGGGCGCCAGGTGTTCCGGATCGTTCGGCGTCTGCGCGAGGAGCTCGGCGTGAACACGACCTGCGGCGCGTCGAACGTGAGCTTCGGCCTTCCCGCCCGGCCCGCGCTGAATGCGGCGTTCCTCCCGATGGCGATCGCGTCCGGCCTCACCTCGGCCATCACGAGCCCGCTCCACGCGGAGATGCTGCAAGCCGTGAAGGCGGCCGACGTGCTGATGGGGAACGACGCGCACTGCGCGAACTGGATCGCCCGGAACGGGGACTCGCCGGGCGGCGAAGTCACGCGCGGCCGGCGCGGTGGCCGCGAGGGTCGCCGGAGAGCTGCGTCGTGACGGCGCCCGACGCACTCGTCGTCTTCACGCCGTCCGGCAGGCGAGGACGGTTCGAGCACGGCACGACCGTGCTCGAGGCAGCCAGGAGACTCGGTGTCGACCTCGACTCGGTCTGCGGCGGCCGCGGCATCTGCGGCCGTTGCCAGATCGAGGTCTCCGAGGGCGAGCACGCGAAGCACGGGATCGTGTCGGCCGCCTCGCACCTGACGCCGGCCGCCGAGGTCGAGGCGCGATACGCGGCCGACCGCGGGCTCGCCGACGGCCGCCGCCTCGGCTGCACCGCCTGCGTGGCCGGCGACCTCGTCATCGACGTGCCGCCCGAGAGCCAGCTCTACCGCCAGGTCGTGCGCAAGGAGGCGGATGCACACCCGATCGAGATCGACCCGGTCGTGCGCCTCTACTACGTCGAGGTCGCAGGTGCCGAGCTCGGGGTCGCCGCAGGTGACCTGCGACGCGTGCGAGACGCGCTCGCGGCGGAGTGGGAGCTCGACGACCTCGACGCCGACCCGGCTGTCCTCCCCGAGCTGCAGCGCGCGCTGCTCGAAGGACTCCGGCGCGATCACCGTCGCGGTGCACGACGGCTCGACGATCACGGCTGCGTGGCCCGGGCTGCACGACCGTGCATTCGGCATCGCATTCGACATCGGCTCGACGACCGTCGCAGGTCATCTGTGCGACCTGCTCACCGGCGAGGTGCTCGCTTCCGCCGGCGAGATGAACCCCCAGATCCGCTTCGGCGAGGACCTGATGAGCCGCGTCTCCTACGTCATGCTCAACCCCGGCTCGGAGAAGGAGCTGACGAGGGTCGTTCGTGGCTGCCTCGCAAAGCTCACCGCCGAGCTCGCGACCGCAGCCGAGATCGACCGCACGGACATCCTCGAGGTGACGCTCGTCGGGAACCCGATCATGCACCACCTCCTGCTCGGGATCGATCCGACGCCGCTCGGCGGCGCACCCTTCGCGCTCACGATCGACGAGGCCGTCCGACTCCCGGCTCGCGACCTCGGCCTGCCCGTACACCGCGGCGCGCGGGCGTACGTGCTGCCCTGCATCGCGGGGCACGTCGGCGCCGACTCGGCCGGCGTCATCCTCTCCGAGGGCCCGTACCTCGGTGAGCGAGGTGAACCTCATCGTCGACGTCGGGACCAACGCGGAGATCGTCCTCGGCAACCGCGACCGGCTGCTCGCCGCCTCGAGCCCCACCGGGCCTGCGTTCGAGGGCGCGCAGATCTCGTGCGGCCAGCGTGCCGCTCCGGGTGCGATCGAGCGCGTCCGCATCGATCCCGAGACGCTCGAGCCGCGCATCCGCGTGATCGGGTGCGACGCGTGGTCGGACGAGCCCGGGTTCGCCGGCACGCAGGTCACGGGCGTCTGTGGCTCGGGGATCATCGAGGCGATCGCGGAGCTCCATCTCGCCGGCGTGCTCACGACCGACGGGACGATCGACGGCGCGCTCGCGAACCGCTCGCAGCGCATCGTCGCCGACGGGCGCACCTTCTCCTATGTTCTCTGGGCGGGCGAGCCCGAGCTGGTCATCACGCAGAACGACGTGCGGCAGATCCAGCTGGCCAAGGCGGCCCTCTACGCGGGTTGCGCACTGTTGATGGAGCGGTACGGGATCGAGACGGTCGATCGCATCCGGCTCGCGGGAGCGTTCGGGACGCACATCGACCCCGTTCACGCGCTCGTGCTCGGGCTCGTTCCCGACTGCGACCCCGACCAGGTCACCGCCGCGGGCAACGCCGCGGGCACAGGTGCTCGGATCGCGCTCCTCAACCGGGGAGCGCGAGCCGAGATCGAGGACGTCGTGCGTCGCGTCGAGAAGGTGGAGACCGCCGTCGAGCCGCGCTTCCAGGAGTTCTTCGTGAAGGCGATGGCGATCCCGCACGACGTCGATCCGTACGCGCGGCTCGCGCGCAAGGTCCGCCTTCCCGGCCGCCGGATCGCATCGAACGAGAGGCCGACGCGAGGGCGTCGCCGAGAGAGGAAGCCCGTATGAGCGAGACGCGAGGAAGACGAGCCGGCGGGCGCGCCGCCCGCCAGGCCGCACGGCTCGGCGCCGTGATCGAGAGCGTGCCGTTCCTGACCCGAACGCTGGCGCCGCTCGAGGTCGTTTCCGAAGAGGGACTCGCGCTGCTGGAGGAGAACGCGGACACGATCCTCGAGCAGGTCGGGATCGACTTCCGCGACGCGCCCGATGCGATCGAGCTCTTCCAGGACGCAGGCGCCCACGTCGACGGCGAGCGCGTGCGCTTCCCGCGGGGCATGTGCCGTCAGCTCGTCCAGGCGACGGCGCCACGCCAGTTCACGCAGGTCGCACGAAACCCGGAGCGCAGCGTCGTCTTCGGCGGGCAGAACACGATCTTCGCGCCCGCGTACGGGTCGCCGTTCGTGCGCGACCTCGACGACGGGCGGCGCTACGGGACGATCGAGGACTTCCGGAACTTCGTGAAGCTCGCGTACGTCTCGCCCTGGCTCCACCACTCCGGCGGAACGGTCTGCGAGCCCGTCGACCTCCCGGTGAACAAGCGCCACTACGACATGGTCGAGGCGCATCTGCGGCTCTCGGACAAGCCGTTCATGGGCTCGGTCACCCACCCTCAGCGGGCGCGCGACACGGTCGACATGGCGCGGATCGTCTTCGGCGAGGAGTTCGTCGAGCAGAACACGGTGGTCTTCAGCCTCATCAACGCGAACTCGCCGCTCGTCTGGGACGCGACGATGCTCGGGGCCGCGCGCGCGTACGCCGAGGCGAACCAGGCGGTGATGATGACCCCGTTCATCCTCGCCGGTGCGATGAGCCCCGCGACCGTCGCGGCAACGTGCGCGCAGACGCTCGCCGAGTCGCTTGCGGGAATGACCTACGTCCAGCTCGTCCGGCCCGGCGCGCCGGTGGTGCTCGGATCGTTCGCGAGCTCGATGTCGATGCAGTCGGGCGCGCCGACCTTCGGCACGCCGGAGCCGGCGCTCGTCCTCTACGTGATGGCGTCGCTCGCGCGCCGGCTCGGCGTTCCCTTCCGGTCAGGCGGCGCGCTCACCGCGTCGAAGATCCCGGACGCGCAGGCGGCGTACGAGTCGGCGAACACCATGCAGCCGACCATCCTCGGCGGCACGAACTTCGTCCTGCACGCGGCCGGCTGGCTCGAGGGCGGGCTCGCGATGGGCTACGAGAAGTTCGTCCTCGACGCCGATCAGCTCGGCATGTGGCACGCGTTCTGCAAGGGCGTCGACCTCTCGGAGAACGGGCAGGCGCTCGACGCCTTCCTCACGAACGAGCCGGGAACGCACTTCCTCGGGCACGCACACACGCTCGCCAACTTCGAGACCGCGTTCTACCGCTCGCCGCTCGCGGACAGCTCGAGCTTCGAGCAGTGGGAGTCCGAGGGTGCACAGGATGCCGCGAAGCGCGCGAACGCGATGTGGAAGCGTGCTCTCGCGGAGTACGAGCAGCCGCCGCTCGACGACGCCGTCGGCGCCGAGCTCGGCGAGTGGATCGAGCGCAGGAAGGCGTCGTTCCCGGACTCGGACGTATGAGCGATTCGGTCGCCGAGAATCGTGTGGCCGAGCTGCTCGCCTCGCCTCGCTACGAGGTGCTTCCGTTCGGGAGCGTGGAGGAGGCCGTCCTCGAGCACGTCCCGCTCGACGTCACCCTCACCGTCACCGTCTCACCGAGGAAGGGCATCGAGCACACGCTCGACCTCGCGGAGCGATTGACGAAGCACGGCTACTCCGTCGTCCCCCATCTCTCGGCTCGGCTCGTGCGCGACCGCGTGCATCTCGCGGAGATCATCCACCGGGTCGACGAGATCGACGCGCACGACGTGTTCGTCGTGGCGGGGGACGCGGACGAGCCGGCAGGCGAGTACGCCGGCGCAGCTTCGCTCCTGGAGTCGATCGCCGAGCTCGGGCACCGCTTCGAGAACGTCGGGATCACGGGCTACCCCGAGAGCCACCCGCTCATCGACGACGAGACCACCATTCAGGCGATGTTCGACAAGGCCCGTTTCGCCACGTACATCGTCAGCCAGATCTGCTTCGACCCGCGCGTCACTCTCGGACTGGGTCGAGCGCGTCTGGGAGCGCGGGACGCGCCTGCCGATCTTCGTCGGCATTCCGGGCGCCGTCCCGAGAACCAAGCTCCTGCGCGTTTCGTCGTCGGTCGGGCTCGGGGCGTCGATGCGCTTCCTGCGGCGCCATCGGAGCTGGGTGAGCCATGCGGTCAGGCCGGGAGGCTTCAGTCCGGATCCGCTCATCGAGGGGCTCGCACCCGGGCTCATCGACCCGGAGCGCAAGATCGCCGGCTTCCACGTCTTCACGTTCAACGACCTGGCCGACACCGAGCACTGGCGGCAGCATCGCCTCGCCGTTGCTGCCGGCGCCCGCTAGATGCAGGACTACTCGATGGTCGTCGGAGGTGCGTGGGCCGAGTCCGAGTCGGGCGAGCGCATGGAGGCAACGAGTCCGGCAACCGGACGAGTCGCTCGGAACGGTCCCCGAGGGGACGCGAGAGGATGCCCGACGCGCGATCGCCGCAGCGAACGCCGCGCGGCGCGACTGGGCGGCGCTGTCAGCCTTCGAGCGGGCCGCCGCGATGAACCGCGTCGCCGATCTCGTCGAGGAACGGCGTGACGACCTCGCGCTGACGCTCACGCTCGACCAGGGCAAGCCGCTGCACGCCGAGGCCTACGGCGAGGTGGAGGAGCTCGTCGTCTACTGGCGGATGGCCGCGGCGGATGCGACCCGTCTCGCCGGATCCATGCCGCCCTCCGTCGACGCGACGAAGCGGATCCTCGCGTACCGAGTCCCGCGAGGTGTCGTCGGCGTGATCACGCCCTGGAACTGGCCCTACACGATGCCCGCCGAGCTCATCGCTCCTGCACTCGCCGCCGGGAACGCCGTGGTCTGGGTGCCGGCGCCCTCGACGACGGTCTGCGCCGTGAAGCTCGCCGAATGCATCGTCGATGCCGAGCTTCCTGCCGGAGTGTTCTCGATGGTCACCGGCCCTGGCCCGTAGTCGGAGACGAGGTCGCCTCGAACTCCGGGGTTCACGGAGTCGGATTCATCGGCTCCGTCGCGACCGGGCTCCAGGTCGCAGCGCGAGCCGCCGGCAAGACGACCCTGCTCGAGCTCGGCGGAAACGGCCCCATGGTCGTGCTCGACGACGCCGACGTCGAGGCCGCCGCTCGAGGCGAGCATCGCGGCGTCGTTCCTGTGCGCCGGACAGAGCTGTACGGCCGGCGAGCTCTTCCTCGTGCACGACGCCGTCTACGACGAGTTCGTCGAGCGGCTTCGCACAGTGGTCGAGAGCTCGGTGCGGCTGGGCGACCCGCTCTCGGAGGAGACGACGATGGGACCGCTCAACAACGAGCCGACGGCGGCGAAGATGGATCGCCACGTTCGAGACGCGCTCGAGCGCGGCGCACAGCTCGTGGCCGGCGGCGCGCGTGCGGCGGGCTACCCGACCGACCTCTACTGGGAGCCCACGGTGCTCGCAGGCGTGACCGGCGAGATGGAGGTCGCACGCGAGGAGACCTTCGGCCCCGTGGTTCCGATCGTCCGCATCTCGAGCGACGAGGAGGCGCTCGAGATCGCCAACGCCTCGCCATACGGCCTGCTCACTGCTGTCTGGACGCGCGACCTCGCCCGCGGCCTGCGCTTCGCAGAGGCGGTCGACGCAGGCTGGGTGAACATCAACGAGTCGACCAACTACTGGGAGAGCCACCTGCCGTTCGGCGGGCGAGCAGGCTCGAGCTCGGGGGTCGGACGGGTCGGCGGGAGCTCCGTGCTCGAGGCGTTCACGGAGCCGAAGACCGTCGTCTTGAATCTCGACTGAGCAGCGGCTGTAGCTGTTCGCGGTGGGATGATCCTGCGGGCCATGCGCCGCACCGTCCTGCCGATCTACGCGCTCTTCCTGCTGGAGACCCTCGTCTGGATCGCGATGGTCCCGCTTGCCCCGAGCGTTCGCAGACGAGTTCTCGCTCTCGGGCGTGCAGACGGGGATGGTGCTCGCGTGCCTCGAGCCTCGCAGCACTCGTCGTCGCGTTGCCGCTGGGCGTCCTCGCCGACCGCTTCGGAGCCCGCGGGGTGACGATCGCCTCGGCATGCCTGTTCACGCTTGCAACGCTCGGCCAGGGGCTCGCGAGCGAGTTCTGGACGCTGCTCGCGGCGCGCGCGGCCTTCGGGATCGCCTTCGGCGCGCTCTGGGGCGCGGGGGCATCGTGGCTCTCGAACTCACTCTCGGACGAGCGACGGGCCGGAGCGCTCGGGCTCGCCACGACGGTCGCGGGTCTGGGCTTCACGGTCGGTCCCGTCCTGGCCGGTGTTCTCGCCGACCGCTACGACACCGGGACGCCGTTTCTCGTTCTCGCCGTCGCGGCGGCATTCGTCACCGCGGCCCTCTTCGTTGCCGCCCCGTTTGCGAGGGCCGAGTCGACGCAGCAGCGGCTCTCCGACGTGCTCAGGCTCGCTCGGGCCGACGAGCTCGTGCTCGCGGGTATCGCGATCATCGTGCTCATAGGCCTCGTGGGAGGAGCGGTCAACCTTCTCGTCCCGCTGCAGCTGCGCGAGAACGGCATCAGCGCCGCGAAGATCGGACTGCTCTTCTCGGCCGCGTCGGCCGTGTACACAGTCGTGAGCGCGGTCGTGGCCAGGCTCGGCGCGAGGTCCGCGACGCTTCGCGTCGGCGGGTACGCGGCGCTGCTGACAGGATTGACGGTCGTGCTCGTCCTCATCAGCGACTCGACCATCGCCGCCGTCGCCTTCGTCCTTCTGCGCGCGCCTCCATGGTCGACGATGGACACGATCATCTACCCGCTCGCTGCGGCGGGAGCCCATCGCTCGGCGATCGGCCGTGGCTCGGTCATGGGGCTGGTGATGCTCGGGTGGGCGGCGGCGTCCACGGTCGGACCGCTCGTCGCGGGCGCGATCGCCGACGCGGCTGGCGACCGAGCAGCGTACGCCGTGATGATCGGCTTCTGCGCGCTCGTCGGCGGGTGGCTTCTCGTCACGGGCTCGCGGGCACGACCACGGGAAGCCAGAGTCGACCTGGATCGGCTCTACGGAGCGGGTGACCTCGAAGAGCTGCGTTCCGAGTACGACCGGATCGCGGAGGCATACGACACGGCCCTGCTCGACGAGATGGGATACATGTCGCCGAGCGCGCTTGCTCGCACAGTCGCGCGACTTCTTCCCCGAGATGCACGCATTCTCGACGTTGGCGCCGGCACGGGGCTTGTCGGCGTCGCGCTCGCGGCCGCAGGGTTCTCGCGGCTCGACGGGCTCGACCTTTCGCCCCGCATGCTCGCCGAAGCCCGTCGCAAGGGCGTCTACGGAGATCTCCGCGAGGGCAGGCTGGGCGGCGAGCTCGACTACGAGAGCGGGCGGTACGACGGAGTCGTCGCAGCGGGCGTTCTCACAACGGGACATGCCTCGGCAGCCTCGCTCGACGAGCTCGTCAGGATCACGCGCCCAGGAGGGCACGTCGTCTTCACGCTGCGCTCGGACGAAGGGAGGCCGAGAGGGTTCGAGGAGAAGATGGCAGAGCTCGTGAGCGCCAGCCGGTGGCAGCTCGTCGAGGAAGGCGAGGAGTTCCAGGCGCTGCCGATCGGCGAGCCAGACGTTCTCGTTCGCGTGTGGGCCTACCGCGTGCTCTGACCTGACTACCCCGAGGCCGCGATCGCCGCCTCGAGGCTCGGAGTGTCGGAGAGCAGCCGCTTGGTGTACTCCGCGTCCGGCATGTCGAGCACCGTGTCGACGGCGCCATGCTCGACGATGCAGCCCTCGCTCATCACGGCGACTTCCTGCGCGATGGTGCGGATCAGCGCGAGATTGTGCGTGACGAACAGCAGGCCGATGTGGAGCTCCCGCTGAAGCTCGGCGAGCACGTCCACGATCGCCGCCTGTACGGACACGTCGAGAGCGGACGTGACCTCGTCGCACACGAGGAGCTGCGGCTCCGCGACCAGCGCCCGGGCGATGGCCACACGCTGGCGCTCGCCGCCGGAGAGCTGGTGCGGGTACCGCTCGAGGCAGCTCGACGAGAGCTGGACGCGATCGAGCGCCTGCGTCGCACGTCGCCGGCCCTCCGAGCCGCCGGCTCCGAAGAACAGGCGCAACGGCTGCTCCGATGATCTGCCCGATAGTCTTGCGCGGATTGAGAGAGTTGTAGGGGCTCTGGAAGACGTACTGGATCTCCCGACGCGTGTCGGCGTCGCGGGCACGCGCGCCGGGCGGCAGCGGCTGCCCTCGGTAGGAGATCGCGCCCGTGTACTCCGCGTGGAGCCCGCCGACGCAGCGTGCGAGCGTCGTCTTGCCGGAGCCCGACTCGCCGACGAGCGCGAGGCACTCGCGCGGCCTGATCGCCAGGTCGACGTCGAACAGCACCTGCCGAGTGCCCGTACGAGGCGCAAACCCCGCGGACGGCGACGAGCGCTTCGTCGACCTCGATCTCGGGCGCGGGCACCGCTCCCGGCCGAGCCGCCGCAGCGTCGGCCAGGACGACGGCATGCCGGATGCACCGCACGACGTGCTCCTCTGCGACGAGCTCGAGCGGAGGCTCGGCGGCACGGCACGCTTCTTGCGCGTAGGTGCAGCGCGGCGCGAAGAAGCAGCCGGTCGGGCGCTGGCCCGGGCGAGGCGCCGTCCCGGGGATGCCCACGAGCGCGTGGATGCCGGACAGCTCCGGGATCGCCTCGACGAGCCGCCGCGTGTACGGATGCCGCGCTCGGCGAAACAGCGTCCCGGTCGGCCCGACCTCGACCAGCCGGCCGCCGTACATGACTGCCACCCGGGTCGCGAGGGTCGCGACCACGGCCAGGTCGTGGCTCACGTACACGGCCGCGACGCCGTGCGCGGCGCACAGGTCGCGCACCGTCGCGAGCACATGAGCCTGCGTGGTGACGTCGAGTCCCGTCGTCGGCTCGTCGAGCACGATCACGCGCGGCCGGTTCGCGAATGCCATTGCCAGCGCGACGCGCTGCTGCTGCCCGCCCGAGAGCTGATGCGGGTAGCGCTTGAGGAACACGTCGTCGCTCGGCAGCAGCACCTCGCCGAGAACCTCGACGATCCGTGCGTGGCGTTCGTCGTCCGATGCGCCGAACCCGTGCTCGGAGAGCGCCTCGTCGAGCTGCCTGCCGATCCGCATCGCCGGGACTCAGTGCAGACGCCGGGTCCTGCGGGACGTACGAGACGAGCGTGCCGCGCAGCCGCTGGCGCTCGAGCGGCGGGAGCGTGAGGATGTCGCGTCCCTCGATGCGCACCTCGCCGCGGGCGATCCGTGCGCCGCGGCGCGTGTGTCCGAGAATCGCGAGGCCGACGGTCGTCTTGCCCGGAGCCCGACTCGCCGACGAGCCCGAGCACCTCGCCCGCGCGCGACCTGCGAACGTGATGCCGTCGACGATGTCCTCGTGCTCGCCGTAGTCGACCTCGACGCGGAGGTCGACGACCTCGAGCGCCGGAGCGTGCGGTGCTCATTCGCGCCCCGTCCGCCCGCGCTCGATGCCGATCATCGCGCGCGAGATGCCGTCGCCGATCAGGCTCGTCCCGATCGTGAGCAGCGCGATCGCGATCACGGGCAGGATGCACCGGCCAGGGCTGGATGGTGAGGCCGTTCCGGTTCTCGTTGATCATCAGCCCCCAGTCGGCCGCCGGAGGTTGCAGGCCGAAGCCGAGGAAGCTCAGCCCCGCGACGACGGCGACGTTGAACGTCATCCGCAGCGTCGTCTCGACGATGAGCGGGCTCGCGATGTTCGGGAAGCACCTCGCCCATGAGGATGCGCCGGCGCGGGAGGCCAATCGCCTCGGCCGCGCGCACGAAGTCCTTCTCGACGACCTCGACAGCGGCGCCTCGCGTGACGCGGGCGGCGCGCGGCATCGTCGTGAGCCCGACCGCGAGCACGAGCAGCCACAGCTCCGGGCCGACCGTCGCGGCCAGCACCAGCGCGAAGACGATCTGCGGCAGCGAGAGCAGGACGTCCATGCTCCGCATGAGCAGGTCGTCGAGCTTGCCCCGCGAGTAGGCCGCGACCAGGCCGACCGCCACCCCGAGTGACCATGCCCGATGCGCGGTCGACGAGGCCGGCGAGGACGAGCACGGAGACGCCACCGGAGAGGAAGCGGCTGAGCACGTCGCGGCCGAGGTCGTCGGTGCCGAACCACGTCGTCGCTCGACGGCGGTGCGAACGGGAACTGGCCCTCGACGCCCTGGTCGGGCTCGTACGGTGCGACGAACGGCCCGATGAACGCGATCCCGACGATCAGGAGCGTGATGCCGAGCCCGATCTTCGTGCGGTGCTGCGACCATGCGGTGGAGAAGAGGAGCACGCCAGGGGCGCCCGGGCGCCTCGTCGAGATCGACCTCGACCGGCTCGTCGGCGACGGCGATGCCGCTCATGACAGGGACGTCCGCAGGCGTGGGCTGACGAGGATCGTCGCGAGGTCGGCCAGCAGGTTCAGCACGACGTACATCGCCTGCGATCAGGAGCGCGACCGCCTGCACGACCGGCATGTCGCGGGCGCGCACCGAGTCGACGAGGAGCAGGCCGATGCCCTGGTAGTTGAAGACGGCCTCGACGACGACGATGCCGCCCGCGAGGTACGCGAGGTTCAGCGCGGCGACCTGAAAGGTCGGCGCCAGCGCGTTCGGCACCGCGTGCCGCCAGAGGACACGGCGCTCCGGCAGGCCCTTGAGCCGTGCCATCTCGACGAAGTCGCTCTCGAGGATCTCGACCGTCGACGCGCGCATGATCCTCGCGGTGTACGGCACGACGGCGATGACGAGCGTGACGACGGGGAGGATGAGCTCCTTCGGGTAGTTCCACGGTCCGACGCCGGGCTCGGTCACGGCCACGGCCGGCAGCCACTCGAACACCGTCGTCGCGAACAGGACGACGAGCGTGATGCCGACCACGAACTCGGGCAGCGCCGCGAGGCCGAGCGTCGTCACGGACGTCGTCTGGTCGAACGCGCTGTCACGGCGTCGCGCACTCGCGGCGCCGAGGGCGATCCCGAAGGGCACGCTGATCACCGCGGCGAGGACCATGAGGAAGAGCGAGTAGACGAGCCGCTCGCCGATGACCTCCGTCACCGGGAGGCTGTTGGCGAGCGAGGTGCCGAGGTCGCCGGTGAGGACTCCGGAGATCCACTCCCAGTACTGGGTGAGCACCGGCTTGTCGAGCCCGAGCTGCCGCCTCAGCTCGGCGAGCGACTCGGGCGTCGCGCTTCGCCCGAGGATCGAGCGGGCGGCGTCACCTGGCAGCGCCTGGGTCGCCGCGAAGATGATCACGGACGTGATCCACAGCGTGACGAGGCCGAGGAGCAGCCGCCGGACGACGAACCCGGTCAGTCCGTGCACGGAGAGGGAGAGCGAGAGGGTGCCGGACAGGAGCCCGGCACCCTCGTCGGCTCAGACGAAGTAGATCGTGCGGAAGCCGTTGCCGTACTTGTTGAGGTTGAGGGTGCCGCGGTCGACCTTGTAGCCGCCGACCTTGGCCGAGTAGCCGTCCGTGAGGTTCTTGAAGCCCCAGATGATGAGCCCGCCGTCGTTGTACTCCATGCGCTGCATCTCGTTTGATGATCTCGGCGCGCTTCTTGTCGTTGACGGTCGCGAGCGCCTGGCGGTACAGCCTCTCGAACCTCGCGTAGCCCGGGTACGCGTCCCAGTGCGTCTCGTTGAACGGCGCGCGTCTTCAGGACGCCCGTCGCCGCCTGGAGCAGGTAGTTGCGCGTCCCCCAGTAGTCGGCCGAGAACGGCCACTTCAGGTACTGGTCGCCGTAGATCGTGCCGCCGTCGACGTTCTTGACGGTGACGTTCACGCCGCCGGCCTTCGCGTTCTGGGCGAAGATCGTCGCGCCCTCGACCATTCCGGTGTCCGCCGGGCTCGTGATGAGCTCGACCGACAGGTTCTCCTGGCCCGCCTGGCGGAGGAGCGACCGTGCCTGCTCGGGGTCGTAGCGGCGCTGCGGGAACTCGTCGCCCGCGTACGCCGGGTCGAACGGCGAGTAGACGTCGTTCGCGACGCGCCCGAACCCGGAGAGGCCCTGCTGCACGACCTGGGGCCGGTTGATGAGCAGGCGGAACGCCCGCCGCACGCGCACGTCGTTGAACGGTGGCGTCGTCAGATTCATGCAGAGCGGCGTCCACGCGCCCGTCTGGGCCGTGTAGATGCGGAGGTCGCTGCGGCCGCCTGACGACGGGCACCTGGGCGAACGGCACGTCGGCCATCGCCTCGATCTGGCCGGAGAGCAGCGCGTTCACCTTGGCCGCGTCGGAGGGGAAGTTGATGATCCGCACCTGGTCGAAGTACGGCTGGCCGGAGATCCAGTAGTTCTCGTTCTTCACGTGCACGCTCTCGCGCCCGGGCGTGAAGCTCTTGACCTTGAACGGCCCCGTCCCGATGTACTGCAGCGGCCCCTTCCCGACAGCGTTCGGCTGGTAGCCCTTCGGGACGACGCCCTGGAAGTACTGCGCGAACGCCTCCAGGAGCGTCACGTCGGCGCGGGAGAGGGTGAGCCGGCACGTGCGCTTGTCGAGCTTCTTGATCCGCTTCAGGTCGATCGCACCGAAGGCCGCGTTGCCGAACAGCTTCAGCTTCGGGTTCTTCGTGCGCTGGATCGAGTAGATGACGTCGTCGATGTCGAGCGTCTTGCCGTTGTGGAACTCGATCGCCGCTGCGAACGCGGATGAGGTACTGGTTGGCCTTCTCGGCCTTGAGCTCCTCGGCGAGGTGGTTCCGGATCTTGCCCTGTCTCGTCGAAGCGCGCAAGGCCGTCGAAGCCGGCGACGAGGCGCGCGATGTCCGACTTCGCGACGATGTGCTGGCCGTCGATGAAGTCGGTCGTGCCGCCGGACGTCGCCTGGCGGAACGTGCCTCCTCGCTTGATCTGCGTCGATGCGAACGCCGCCTCCGTGAGCGGCCCGAACGAGCCTCCCGTGACGACGATCCCTAGTGCGCCCGCGCGCTTGAGAAGATCCTGGCGGGTCATGCCGCGTTCGACTTCGCGGCTCAGTGCTTCGTCGGCCGTAATCATCCGCTGCCCTCCTCGTGCGTGGGATCCACGACCTCGCCGAGGTCGTCCAGGGGCCATTCAACTCCAGCGCGGGACGAAACACAAGCACCTCGCATCGCTTAACCGGGCTCGACGACCGTAGAGTTGCCGCGTGGCCGAGTGGAGCAGCCTCGTGGTTCCCGGCGTACGCGAGCTCGAGCCGTTCGACGTCGAGGGAACCGTCGCCCAGGTACGAGCGCTCCGCGACCACGACGCAGGGCGCCAAGCTCGACTGGAACGAGAACCTCTTCGGCCCGCTGCCGGGGGTGCTCGACGCGGTGCGCGACGAGCTCGCGAACGCGGCGCTGTATCCGATCGAGGCATACGACGACTTCCGGATCGAGGTCGGCCGGTTCGTCGGCACGACCCCGGCCCGCATCGTCCCCGGCCATGGGACGCAGGGGCTCATCGGCACGCTCGCGAGCGCCTTCCTGCAGCCGGGCGATCGCGTGGTGCAGCCGGCCGCGACGTTCTACCTCTACGAGCTCGTCTCGGTCGCGCGGGGCGCTCGCGTGCACCGCGTGCCGATGCGGGGCCAGAGCCTCGATCTCGAAGCCCTCGCAACCGCTGCTGGCGAGGTCGAGGCGCGGATCGTCTGGATCTGCGATCCGAACAATCCGACCGGCGCCGCTCTGCAGCAGGCGGAATGGGACGAGTTCCTCGACCGCGCTGCCCGAGGGCTGCGTCGTCGTCGCCGACGAGGCGTACGCCGACTACCTGGAACCCGAGCGTCGTATCCGCCGCGAGCGCGACGTCGATGCCGGGCCGCGCTGTCGTCGTGCTTCGCAGCTTCTCGAAGTTCTACGGCCTCGCGGGTCTGCGGCTCGGGTACGCGGTCGTCGACGAACCGCTGCCGCGTACCTGAGCGTGGTCGAGGAGCCCTGCAACGTGAACTGCGCGGCGCTCGCCGCGGGCATGGCCTCGCTCCGGGCGACCGAAGCCGCGGCGGAGACGGCGCCGCGAAGTCGCCGAGGCGCGCACCTTGCTGGAGCGAGGCCTTCGCGACGCCGGCGTCGAGCCGCTATCCGTCGGAGGCGAGCTTCGTTCTCGCTCGCGTGGACGGAGACGACGAGCTGATCGCGCGACGAGGCGGCGCGCGGCGGCGTCCTCGTCCGCGCCGGATCGGAGATCGGACTGCCCGGACACCTTCGAGTGACGGTCGGGCCCGCGCCGCTGATGGAGCTCGCCGGCAGAGAGCTCCGCCGGGCGCTCACTGCGATCAGGGCCTGACGGATTGCCACGCGTCCTCTGCGACTCGTCGTTCCCGCCGGACCGCGTTCGTGAGGCCCTCGCGCTCCCGGACGTCGTCGTCGAGGTGGCCGCGCCTCCGTGGGCCGGCGACGACGTGGTCGCGCTCGTGTCGTTCGAGCCCGTCTCGGCCGAGGAGCTCGAGCAGCTGCCGGCACTGCGCGTCGTCGCGACACCGAGCGTGGGGTTCGACCACATCGACGTCGCTGCCGCGACGGCGCAGGGCGTGTGGGTCTGCAACGTCCCGGACTACTGCGTCGAAGAGATGGCCGACCACGCACTCGCACTCCTCCTCGCGCTCGTGCGCGGCATCGTCGCGCTCGACCGCAGCGTCGCGGCGGGTCGTCTGGGACTACGCGGCAGCAGGTGCGCTGCAGCGGGTGTCGGACGTACGGGTCGGCGTGATCGGGTTCGGACGGATCGGCAGAGCGTTCGCGACGCGCGCACTGGCACTCGGGATGGAGGTGTCCGCGCACGATCCGCTCCTCGCGGACGACGAGATCGCCGCCACGGGCGTCCGGCCCCTGCGTCTCGATGAGCTGCTCGCGAGCTCGACCGCGGTCTCCCTCCACGCCCCGCTGACTGCCGAGACCCGAGGGCTGATCGGCGCAGCGCGAGCTCGCGCAGCTCCCCGAAGGAGCCTTCGTGGTCAACGTCGCGCGCGCGCCGCTCCTCGACGTGCGAGCGGCTCTCGAAGCGCTCGGGTCGGGGCACCTCGGCGGTCTCGCGCTCGACGTGCTCGACGTCGAGCCGCCGACGTCGGCCGCGAAGGCGCCTTCCTCGTCTCGGCTCATCGTCACGCCGCACGCCGGCTGGTACAGCGAGCACGCGGAGGAGATCGTGTTCGAGCGTACCGTGGAGTCGGTCCGAGACGTACTCGCCGGGCGGACGCCGCGGGGCGCAGTCAATTCTCCTGTGCGATAGCGTCGCTCGCGATGCGCGAACGGCCGCACATCCTCGTGCTGATGGTCGATCAGCTCGCCGCCCCGTTCCTCCGCACCTACGGACATCAGGTCACGAAGACACCGACGATCGACCGACTCGCCGAGACGGGCGTCGTCTTCGAGAACGCGTACACGCCCAGTCCGCTCTGCGCACCGGCACGCGCGTCGCTCATGACGGGAATGCTTCCGAGTCGCACGGGCGTCTACGACAACTCGGCCGAGTTCGCCTCGTCGATCCCGACGTTCGCGCACTATTTGCGACTCGAGGGATACCGGACCTGCCTCAGCGGCAAGATGCACTTCGTCGGGCCGGATCAGCTACACGGGTTCGAGGAGCGGCTCACCACCGACGTCTATCCGGGCGACTTCGGCTGGACGCCCGATTGGAGCCGCCCGGGCGAGCGGATCGACTGGTGGTACCACAACATGAGCTCGGTCAAGGAGGCAGGCGTGGCCGAGATCACGAACCAGCTCGAGTACGACGACGAGGTCGCGTTCCACGCCGTCCGTCGCCTCTACGACTACGCACGCTTCGAAGGGGACGCTCCGCTCATGCTGTGCGTCTCCTTCACACACCCGCACGACCCGTACGTGGCGAGGCAGCGGTACTGGGACCTGTACGCAGACGACGACGTCGACCTGCCGGCGGCGCCCGGGTTGCCGTACGCGGAGCGCGACCCGCATGGCCGAAGACTCTTCGATGACCTCGCGATGGGCGACGTCGACATCACGGAGGCGGACGTGCGCGCCTCGCGCCACGGCTACTACGCGAGCCTGTCGTACGTCGACGAGCGGATCGGCGACGTGCTGGACGCCTTCCAGGCGTGCGGGCTGGCGGAGGACTCGATCGTGATCTTCGCGTCCGATCACGGAGACTTCCTCGGCGAGCACGGGCTCTTCTACAAGATGTCCTTCCTCGAGCACGCCTCACACGTCCCGCTGATCGTGCACGCGCCGGAGCGGTTCGAAGCCCGGAGGGTGCCAGAGCCCGTGTCTCTCCTGGACGTGACGCCGACTCTGGCGGATCTGGCTCGCCCGGGTTCCTCCGACGAGCTCTCGGCGCCGGTGGACGGACGCAGCCTGCTGCCGTTGCTGGCCGGGGGCGCCGAGCCTGACCGAACCGTGGCTGCTGAGTACCTGGCGGAGAGCGCGCTCGCGCCGATGGTCATGCTTCGTCGTGGGCGTTGGAAGTTCATCCACACCCCGAGCGATCCGGACCTGCTCTTCGATCTCGAGAACGATCCGCTCGAGCTCGTAAACCTCGCCGAAGCGCCGGACCAGGCCGGCCTCGTGCGGGAGCTCCGGGAGGAGGCAGGCGAGCGGTGGGATCTCGACGCGGTCGAGCGGGACGTCCGTGCGAGCCAGCAAGCGCGGCTCGCCGTCTTTCGAGCGCTGCAGCAGGGAGTGACATATCCGTGGGATTTCCAGCCCTCGCGAGCCGCAGCCAGGCAGTACACCCGGAACACCATGGACGTCGCCCTTCGCGACCGGCAGTCCCGTTTTCCCGCGCAACCCTCGTGAGAGCGGCAGACTGCCGGTGAACACCGAGGTCTTCATCACGTGCGCGGTCACCGGCGTCGGCGCCACGACCGAGCGCTCGGAGCTCGTTCCGGTGACGCCTCCGGAGATCGCGGACGCGGCGATCGAGGCTGCGCGGGCGGGCGCGGCGATCGTCCACATTCACGTTCGCGATCCCGTGTCGGGAGGGCCGTCACGCGACCCGGCGCTCTACCGCGAGGTGGTCGAGCGTATTCGCTCCGCCGATGTCGACGTCGTCCTGAATCTGACCGCGGGCATGGGTGGAGATCTCGTGCTCGGCGGCATCGAATCCCCGCTCCCACCGAATCCTTTGGGTACGGACATGGCCGGCGCGACCGAGCGGCTGGCGCATGTCGCCGAGCTCCGCCCCGAGCTGTGCACCCTCGACTGCGGGACGATGAACTTCGCCGAGGGCGACTACGTGATGACGAACACGCCCTCGATGCTGCGCGAGCTGGCTCGCCAGATACGGGAGCTCGGCGTCCGACCCGAGATCGAGGTCTTCGACACGGGACACCTCGTCTTCGCGAAGCAACTCATCGCCGAGGGGCTGGTGGACGAGCCGGCGATGCTCCAGCTGTGCATGGGCATTCCGTACGGGGCGCCCGACGACCCCGGAACGCTGCTGGCGCTCGTGAATCAGCTTCCGCCCGACTGCGTCTTCTCGGCGTTCGCGATCGGTCGCATGCAGCTGCCGTATGTCGCGCTCGCCCCTCTCGTCGGCGGCAACGTGCGCGTCGGGCTGGAGGACAACCTCTGGCTCGAGCGCGGTGTGAAGGCGACGAACGCGCAGCTCGTCGCGCGGGCGGTGACGATTCTCGACGCCATGAACGTCCGCGTCCTGGGCCCGCGGAGACGCGCGAGAAGCTGGGACTGCAAGAGCTTGAGATGAAGCAGTCAGCGGTCGCGAAGCGCCGCCTTGATGCGCGGTTGGAATTCGCGCGAGGTTACTGCGATGGTCGCCCGACGGCGGCGTCATCGGCGGCGGCTGGGCGGGGCGGCTCGTCGAGAACGGCGTCGACGTCACGGTCTACGACCCCGCGCCGCAGGCCGAGGAGCGCATGCGTGAGACGCTGGAGAACGCCGAGCGCGCCTGGGCACGTCTGACGCTGGCGCCACGCATTCGTGGATCGGTCTCGTTCGTCGCCTCACTTGCGGACGCCGTGGGCGACGCCGACGTCGTGCAGGAGAGCGTGTCCGAGGACGAGGCTCTCAAGCGCCGCCTCCTGGCCGAGATCGACGCCAGCGCTCGGGCGGACGCGCTCATCTGCTCCTCGACGTCGGGCCTGCTGCCGACCCGCCTCCAAGCCGACATGCAGCGGCCCGAGCGATTCGTGGTCGGGCACCCGTTCAACCCTGTCTACCTCTTACCGCTGGTCGAGGTCGTCGCAGGCGAGCAGACATCGGAGAGCTCCGTCGCCCGCGCCCTCGACTTCTACGGGTCGCTCGGAATGAAGCCTCTCCTCGTCCGCAAGGAGGTCGACGGATTCATTGCCGACCGACTCCTCGAAGCGCTCTGGCGTGAGGCGCTGTGGCTCGTGCACGACGACGTCGCGACCGTCGAGGAGATGGACGATGCGATCCGCTTCGGTGCCGGCCTCCGCTGGGCACAGATGGGGACGTTCCTGACGTACCGGATCGCAGGCGGGACCGACGGCATGCGCCACTTCCTCGAGCAGTTCGGCCCGGCGCTCGCGTGGCCGTGGACGAAGCTGACCGACGTCCCGGAGCTGACGCGCGAGCTGATCGACAAGATCGCCGCCCAGTCCGACGAGCAGGCGGCCGGGCTGTCCGTCCGCGAGCTCGAGCGCATCCGCGACGAGAACCTGGTCGCGATCCTGCAGGCGCTTCGCGCGCGGGACTATGCCGCCGGCGAGGTCGTCCGCTCGCACGAAGCGAGGATGTTCGGCGAGGCCACGACCGTACCTGAGCCCGACCCGGCCATGCCGCTCCGGCTCTACGAGTCCGCCGTCGACCCGGCCTGGGTCGACTACAACGGTCACATGACCGAGGCGCGGTACGGAGACCTCTTCGCGTACGCGACCGACGCATTCCTGCGCCACGTCGGGCTCGACGCCGGCGTACCTCGCCGGCGGTCACAGCCTGTACACGGTGGAGACGCACATTCGGTACCTGCACGAGGTCGCGCCGCTCGAGCCGGTCGTCGTGGCAACCCAGGTCCTCGGCTCCGACGAGAAGCGGCTGCACCTCTTTCACACGCTCGAGCACGGCCGTGACGGCACGGCGCTCGCGACGGGTGAGCACCTTCTCGCTGCACGTGGACACGGTGGAGGGGCGCG
Organism: uncultured Gaiellaceae bacterium; assembly: GCA_963744285.1. GTDB lineage: Bacteria > Actinomycetota > Thermoleophilia > Gaiellales > Gaiellaceae > GMQP-bins7. The sequence goes on from CAVUTA010000018.1 coordinate 55,948, forward strand.
CAGGGCCGATGCGCGACCCTCTCGGCGCCGGCGTTGCGGCGGCGACGCGAGCTCACGCTGCGCTCGCCCGGCCGGAGAGCGCGGGCCGCGCCGATCGGGCTGGGCTAGATCGCGAGCAGGACGACGCCGAAGACGACAACCACCGCGCCGGCGATCCGCTGTGGGCCGACGCGCTCGTGGAGGAGCGGCACGGCGAGGAGCGTCGCGATGACCACGCTCGTCTCGCGCACGGCGGCGACCGGGGCCGCAGGCGCACGCGCGAGCGCGGCCAGGACCAGGATGTACGCGCCGTAGGTCGCGAGCCCTGCAGCGATGGACGCCGGGCCGACCGCCGCGCGGACTGCAGGTCGGCCGTGGCGCCGCAGCGTCGAGCAGCAGGAAGGCGAGCGTCGCGGGGATCATCGACAGCTCCTGGTACACGACCGGCGACGCGTACTGGATTCCCCTCGAGTCGACCAGCGTGTAGGCGGCGATGCAGCAGCCGACCGCGAGTGCGAGGCCGAGATCGGCAGCGGTCGCGCGTCCGCTCACGCCCCGCACGAGGAGCACGCCGGCAGCGACGACGAGAACGCCGGCAACCTGGGCGACCGACGCAGCCTCTCCGAGCACGGCGAGCGCGACGACGAGGACGATCACCGGCGCGGAGCCCCGCGCGATCGGATAGACGAACGACAGCTCCGCCCGGCCGTACGCGGCGGTCAGCAGCACGAAGTAGGCGAGCTGCAACAGTGACGTGACGACGAGGAAGGGCACGACCTCGGACTCGGCCTCCCACGCCAGCGCTGCGACGGGAGCGAAGGCGACGACGCCGACGACCAGCGCGACGGCCGTCGTCGCCTCGATGTTCGGCGCCCGCGCGAGGAGGAGGTTCCAGAACGCGTGCAGGAACGCCGCGCCGAGTGCGAGGGCAAGTGCCGTAGCGGGCATCCGCAGCCGCTATCCAACCACTCCGCCGAGATTGGGGCACGATCCGCATGTGCTCGACCGCGCGTCGAACCATCGAGGAGCTCGCCTCGCGCCGCTTCGACCTCCTCGTTGATCGGGGGCGGAATCATCGGCGCGGCGGTGGCGGCGCACGCTGCTCGCCTGGGGCTCGCCGTCGCGCTCGTGGACGCGCGAGACTTCGGCGGCGCGACCTCGAGCGCGTCCTCGAAGCTCGTGCACGGCGGCCTGCGCTACCTCCGGCTGGGCGACGTCGGCCTCGTTCGGGAGGCGCACCACGAGCGGCGCATCCTGACGAAGGTCGTCGCTCCGCACCTCGTGCGGCGCACGCCGTTCCTCTTCCCGCTCTACCGCGACGGGCCTTTCCGCCCCGCGTTCGTCCAGAGCGGCATCGTGCTGTACTCCGCCCTCGCCCGTTCGCGGCTCAACTGGCTCGTCGACCCGAGGAGGCCCGCAGCGCGAGTGCCGTCGCTTCGTCTCGAGGGGTTGCGATCCTGCGCCCTCTACGCGGACGCGACCACGAACGACGCCCGCCTCTGCATCCTCAACGTGCGAGCGGCGGCCGACGCGGGAGCCGTCGTCTTGAACGGCGCCGAGGTCGTCGCGCTTCCGCTCGGTTCGGGGTCGCCTGCAGGGCGCCGACGTGCGCATCGACGGCGAGATCGTCACCGTCGACGCCCGCGTGATCGTCAACGCGGCCGGGCCGTGGGTCGACCACGTCCGTCGCCTCGAGGATCCGCGGGCGGGAACATCCGTGCGTCTGAGCAAGGGCGCCCACGTCCTGCGTCCCTGCCGGCGAGGGATGGACGGCGGCGCTCACGATCGCTCAGGACGAGGTGCGGGTCACCTTCGCCGTGCCCTGGGCAGACATGCTCCTCCTGGGCACGACCGACACACCGCACGACGGCGATCCCCGCGACATCGCTGTCACCGCCGCCGACGTCGAGCAGATTCTGTCCGAGGCGTCGGTGGCACTCGACCCTGCGCTCGTCGCACCTGCCCGCGTGCGCGCCGCGTACGCGGGTCTGCGCGTTCTGCCGGCCGGGACGGGCGAGAGCGCGAGCGCGAGACGCGAGACGGTCTTCAGCCGCAGTCCCGGTGGGATGCTCAACGTCGCCGGAGGAAAGCTCACGACCTACCGGCGCATCGCACTCGAGGCGCTCGACCGTCTTCGCCCGGAGCTCGGGATCCGCAAGGTCGACACCCGGCCCGTGGCCGCTTCCCGGCGCGATCGGGCTCGAAGCCGTCTCGCTTCCCCGAGCGTCGAGCCGGACATCCGACGTCATCTCCTCCACCTGTACGGAGGTCTGGCCCAGGAGGTGCTCGCGCCGGCCGCGGAGGATCCTTCGCTGCTCGAGCGCCTCCACCCCGACGGGCCGGACATCGTGGCGCAGGTGCTGTACGCAGCGACACACGAGTGGGCGCGCACGGCGGAGGACGTCCTGCGCAGAAGGACGACGTGTTTCTACCGCGGTCTCGAGACCGAGGACGTCGTCGGTCGCGTGGAACGCGTCCTCGCTGCGACTACCGAAGGAGGAAGCCGTCGGCGAGCGGATCGTGCGGGTCGAGGGTGAAGACGTGGGTGCCCGTGCGATACGCGCTTCCCTCGACCTCGGTGATCACCGCCGGGATGCCCGCGACATCCGTGTCGCCCACCACGCGGGCGCGGAACTCCGTGTCGACGATGCTCCGGTGTCGAAGCTCCGCGCCACGCGGGAGCCGTCCCGAGCGGTCGAGCAGGGCGAGCCGCGCCGACGTGCCGCTCCCGCACGGCGAGCGATCCACCTCGCCGTCCGCGAAGACCGTGACGTTGCGCTGGGTCAGCGGATCCTCACCCTCCTCCTGCCAGAAGATCACGCCGTAGACGTCGCGGAGCTCGGGCTCGAGCGGGTGCACGACGTCCTGCCACTCCTCGATCGATCGCTTGAGGTCGCGCCCGAGCTCGATGAGTCGGGGAAGCTCGCTCGGCGTCACGTGCTCCTGCACGGAGGCGTAGAACGCTCCGCCGAAGGCGACGTCGAGCTCGTGCTCGCCGATCTCGAGCCCGGTGGCATGCACGAACGACGGGACGTTCCGGAATCGCACCGAGCGAACGCGGCCGTCCTCCACCTGCGCCCAGGCATCGAGCCGGCCCGAGGGCACGTCGACGACGACGTGGTTCTCCCCGTCGTGCCGCTCGAGCACGCCCTCCTCGAGCGCCCACGTGACGAGAGCGATCGTCCCGTGCCCGCACGCGGTCGAGTACCCCGCGTTGTGGAAGAAGACGACGCCGAGGTCCGCGCCCTCGTCGTCCGGCTCGACGACGAAGCAGCCGTACATGTCCGCATGCCCTCGCGGCTCGTGGACGAGCAGCCGGCGCACGTGGTCGAGCCGATCGAGCGCGTCGCGGCGCTTGTCGAGGATCGTCGCGCCGCGCAGCGGCTCGACCCCGTCGGTCACGATCCGGAAGGGCTCGCCGGCGGTGTGGTAGTCGGCTGTGCGGATCTCCACAGCGCGATCGACTCCTACGTTCCCTTGAAGTCGGCCGGCCGCTTCTCGAGGAACGCCTGCACGCCCTCGGCGAAGTCCTCCGTCTGCGTCGCCGCCTGCTGGAGCTCCGCCTCCAGCTGGAGCTGCCGGTCGAGCGACGCCGTGTAGGCGTGCTCGAAGAGCTGCTTCGTCATCGCGACCGCGCGCGTCGGCAAGCGCCGCGTACCACTCACGCGAGCTCCGCGACCCGCGTCTCGAATCCATCCGCCGGAACCGCCTCCGAGATGAGGCCCCAGTCCAGCGCTTCGTCCGCGCTCAATCGCCGATTCGAGACCATCCACTCGAACGCCCGCGTGAACCCGAGCAGGCGATGGATGAACCACGTGCTTCCCGCGTCGGGCACGAGGCCGATCCCGATGAAGCCGGGCACGAAGGTCGCATTCGCCGAGCCGATGCGGACGTCACACGCGCACGCGAGCGAGAGCCCGGCGCCTGCGACGGGGCCGTTGATCGCTGCGATCACGGGCTTCTCGAGCGCACGGATCGCGCGGACGTTCGGGTGGTAGGTCTGCTCGAGCGCGTCACGCACGCCTCCGGGGAGCGACTCGAACTCGCGGAGGTCCTGTCCCGAGCAGAACCCGCGGCCCGCTCCCGTGAGGACGACTGCGCGGATCGCCGGGTCGGATGCCTCCGCCAGCGCAGCCGCAAGCCCCTCGTGCATCGCGCGGTTGATCGCGTTGTAGACGTCCGGGCGGTTGAGCGTGATCGTCAGAACGGCGCCGTCGCGCGAAGTCAGAACCTCGGTCACGTCGTGTCTCCCTTCTTGTCTCGGTCGAGGAACGCACGGACGGCGCCCTGCGCCTCCTCGCCGAGCATCGACATCGCGAGCCAGTCGCGGGCGTGGCCGACGGTCTGATGCCACGCGAGATCGCGCCAGACGTTGAGCTGCTGCTTCGCGTAGCGCGTCGTCTGCGGGAGCTTCGCCGCGAGCTTCTCGACCCACTCGTCGACGGCCGCGTCGAGCTCGGCCTCGGGCACGGCGCGGTTCACGAGCCCCCACTCCTCGGCCTGCGCCGCCGGGATCTCGTCGCAGAGGAAGACGATCTCGCGCGCGCGGCGATCGCCGACCATGAGCTGGAGCCACTGCGTCGCGCCGCCCGCAGGCACGGAGCCGTGCTGGAGCCCGACGTGGCGGATGAACGCCGTGTCGACCATCACCGAGAGGTCGCACGCCATCTGCAGCTCGTTGCCGCCGCCGACCGCGATCCCGTTCACGCGCGCGATCGTCGGCTTGCCGATCTCGCGCAGCCGGTCGTGCATGTCCTTGAACGCGCCGAACCACTTCCAGTACTCGCTCGAGTTGCCGAGCAGGTCCTCGCCCCAGGAGCGCAGGTCGGCGCCGACGCAGAACGCGCGGCCGGTTCCGGTGACGACGACCGCGCGGACGTCGTCGTCCCACGACGCGTCCTCGCACGCCCGCGCGATCTCGCGGAGCATCTGGAAGTCGAACGCGTTCAGGACGTCCGGTCGGTTGAGCCGGATCGTCGCGCGCGGCGGCGCCTTCTCGTAGACGATCGTCTCGAACCCGAGCTGCGCCGGATCGAGCGGGCGCGGATGCGTCGGCTCGGTCACTCGATCGACGCGAAGTTCACCGTGAACGGGATGCCCATGGCCATCGCGTCCTTGCCCGCGGCGGCGAACGCCTCCGAGCCGACCGCGGCCTTGAACGCGTCCATGTCGTCCCACTCGAACTCGGCGTGGTACTTGTAGGTGGGATCGCCGAACGGCGAGCCGAACACCTTCCCGTGCCGGAACGCCGAGCACTCGACAGGTCGGGTGAACTCGTCGAGGTGCTGCTGGTACCGATCGGGATCGGGCTCGGACTCGTACTGGATGATCGCGCGGATCACGTGTGCTCCTTCGTCGGGGACGCCGGGGAGCGTATAGCGTCCTCGCGGTGAACTCGACCGCCGTCGCAGCGTCGCTCGCATTCGCGGCGGGCCTCGGAGGAGCTGTCCAGATCGCGGTTCAGGGAAGGCTCGGCGACCGGGTCGGCGCACTCGAGGCGATGGCGACTGCCTCGCTGATCGGCGCCGTCATCGCGCTTGCGGTCCTTCTCGTTGCCCGCCGGTCGCTCTCGGGCATCGGCGACGCGTTCGGCGCTCCGAAGTGGATGCTGCTCGGCGGCGCGATGAGCGCGCTCATCATCCTCGCCATCACGATCGCCGGCCCACGCATCGGCATCGTCGCGACGACCTCCGTGCTCATCGCAGCCCAGTTCACGCTCGCGACGGTCATCGACCGGTACGGCTGGTTCGGCGTGGAGCGGATCGCAGTGAGCTGGCCCCGGGTGATCGGGCTCGCGCTCCTCGCCGCCGGGGCCGCGCTGACCCTCAGGCGTTGAGCGCGCTCGACTCGCTCGAGCCGGGACTCCTCTGGGAGCGCTTCTCGGAGCTGACGCGAATCGCGCGGCCCTCGAAGGAGGAGGGGCCGGCGCGCGAGCACGTCCTCGCCTGGGCCGCGGCTCGCTCGTTCGACGCGCAGGTCGACGCCGAGGGGAACGTCGTCGTCGGCGTTCCCGCGTCGGCCGGCCGCGAGCGTGCGCCGGTCGTCGTCCTCCAGGCGCACCTGGACATCGTGTGCGAGCGCGATCCGACGAGCCCGTTCGATCCGCGCGAGGGGCGCATCGACGTCCGCGTGGAAGAGGACTGGGTGCGTGCCGACGGCACGACGCTCGGCGCCGACAACGGGATCGGCGTCGCTGCGGCGATGGCCGTGGCCGACGACGCGGAGATCGAGCACGGGCCACTCGAGCTCCTCTTCACCGTCTCGGAGGAGCAGGGGCTCGACGGCGCGAAGGCGCTCGACGCGTCGCTCGTCTCCGGGCGGATGCTGATCAACCTCGACGGGACGAGCGACGGTGCACTGACGATCGGGTGCGCCGGGAGCGATCACACGTTCCTTCGCGTCCCGCTCCGAGCCGAGCCCGTCCCGCCGGATCACGTCGTGCTCCGGATCGAGCTCTCCGGAGCGAAGGGCGGTCACTCCGGCGGCGACATCACCGCGGGTCGCGCGAACGCGATCAAGGCGCTCGGACGCGTGCTCGCGGCGACTCCGGTGCGGCTCGCTGCATTCGGTGGAGGTGTCAGCCGGAACGCGATCCCTCGCGACGCCTCCGCCACCGTCGCGGTCTCGAAGAGCGACGAGACCGGGTTCCGCGCGGCCGCTGAGGCCGAGCTCGAAGCGATCGTCCGCGAGTTCGCGGGCACGGACGACCAGCTCGCGCTCTCGTTCACTCACGGGGAAGGGAGCGATGCGGCCGGCATCGACGCGTCACGCCGAGCGATCGATCTCGTGCAGGCGATCCCGACCGGCGTCGTGGCGATGACGGCGGGCCTACCCGGTGTCGTCGAGACGAGCACGAGCCTCACCACCGCCGCGACGGAGAACGGAACCCTCGTGCTCGGGTCGATGACGCGAAGCTCGAACGCTGCCGCACTCGACGGCGTCCTCGCCACGATGCACGCCCTCGCCCGGCTCGGCGGAGCCGAGATCGAGGTCCGGCGTTCGTACCCGCCGTGGGAGCCCGACCTCGACTCGTCGCTCCTGTCGACGGCGCAGGCGACCTACGCCCGGCTGTTCGGAACCGAGCCCGCGCTCACGGTCGTCCACGGTGGCCTCGAGTGCGCCGTTCTCGGCCAGAGGCTCCCGGGCGTCGAGATGGTCTCCATCGGGCCGGAGATCGTCGGCCCGCACGCGCCCGGCGAGCGGGTGCGCATCTCGAGCACACAGCGCTTCTACCGGCTGCTCGGCGCGCTGCTCGAGGACCTGCTCGGCGCTAGACCTGGCCGGCGGCAGCGCCGCTCGAGGTCAGCCGCGTCGAGAACGCTCGTGCGTCCCCGCGCGAGCGCGACGGCACCGAGCCTTCTCCTCCTCGCGAAGCACGCGGTTCACGGTTGCCCGCGAGGTGCCGGCCATCGCGGCGATGTCCTCCTGCGTGAGAGGAACGACACCGTCCTCGTACGTCGCGGCGAGCTCGAGCAGCCTCCGACGGACCCGGGTCTCCGCATCGACGTGGTGCGCCTCGACGACGCGATCCGTCGAGCGGCGGAGCTGCTCCGCAAGGAGTCGCAGGAGCACGTCCTTCACGCCCGGGTGCTCGCGCTGGAGCGCGGCGAAGTCGTCGCGGAACACCGAGCGCGTCTCGCCGGCCTCGAGCGCTTCGACGGTGGCCGAGCGGCGAGCGTCCGGGAGGAGGAGGGCGAGCTCGCCGAAGCTCTGTCCCGGCCCGAGGACGTCGACGAGCACGCTGTCGCCCAGCGGCGTCAGCACCCGTGCGCCGAAGCGACCGCGCACGACGAGGTGCAGGGAGTCGGCGGGATCGTCGCGGTGGAACACGACCTCGCCCCTCGCGAACGTCCGCCGACGCGCGATCGCGAGCAGCCGACGCACGTCCTCGGCAGGCAGATCGACGAGCAGCGGCCACTCCACGACGCCAGTCTGTGTAACGGCGGTGACATTCGCAACGTCACGAGCGCGAACGACACCGAGCGGCGGCGCTCGTACTCTCGGGACATGAGGATCACGAGACGGGAGAACACCATGAAGCGCATCGCCACCATCGGAGCCATCGTCACCGCCTTCGCAGTAGCGCCCTCGGTCGCCGCTGCCGGGAACGTCGCAGCACAGTCGAAGCCACAGGTGAAGGCACAGGTCGTCGGCGTTCAGGTCGCGAAGGTCCAGCGTGTCGCAGGCCGCGGTCTCCGTCCAGAGGCACCTGGTGCAGGTCGCCCAGGCGAAGCGCATCTCGCTGCTCCGCCCGCAGCTTCGCTAGTTCGCCCTCCATCCGAGTGGGGGAGTCGCGAGAAGGGAGCCGGAAGGCTCCTCTCTCGCGTCTCTCGCGCAGTCAGAGCCCGACGATGTCGTCGGGCCGCACCGGGACGCGCGCGAGCTCGCGGCCGGTCGCGTCACGCAGGGCGGCGACGATCGCCGCGGTCGAGACCACGGTCGGCGGCTCGCCGACGCCCTTCAGGCCGTACGGCGCGTCCGGCTCGGGATCCTCGATCAGCTCGGAGACGACCGGCGGCATGTCGAGGAAGGTGGGGATGAGGTAGTCGGTGAAGCTCGCGTTCGTGATCACGCCGTCGCGCGTCTGGATCTCCTCCATCAGCGCGAGGCCGAGGCCCTGCGCGGTTCCGCCCTCGATCTGCCCTTCGACCGCGGTGCGGCTCAACGCCTTCCCGACGTCCTGCGCTGTGCCGATCCAGACGACGCGCGTGAGGCCGAGCTCGACGTCGACCTCCGCGACGACACGCATCGCCGCGACGGCGAGCGCGACGTGTGCCTGGCCTTCCGTGATCTGGCCCGTCTCCGGGTCGAGCGGGAACGTGCGCGGGTGCCGGTAGACGCGCTCGACGTCGACGGCGCCTCCTCCCGCCCGGTCGCGTTCCTCGAGTGCCGCGCGGCACGCGGTCTGCACGGCACCGGCCGCCATCCAGGTCATCCGCGAGGCCGACGACGAGCCTGCCGATCCGACGTCTGCCGTGGATCCGGACGTGACGGTGACGTCTTCCGTCCCGAGCTCGAGCCGCGCCACCTGCAGGATCACCTCGCTCACGCCCTGACCCACCTCGGCGGCCGCGCAGTGCACCTCCGCCGAGCCGTCCTCCGCGAGCACGACGCGTGCGGCACAGAAGTCGTCGAAGCCTTCCGAGTAGCAGATGTTCTTGAAGCCGACCGCGAAGCCGACGCCGCGGCGCACGCCCTCGCCGCGCGTCGTGTTCCCCGCGCCGCCCGGGAGCCGGATCGCCTCGCGAGGAAGCTCCTCCGGCTCGGGTGGCGGAAGAGCCGCCGCGCGCCGGATGACCTCGCGCGTCGGCAGCGAGCCCGTCACGACCTGCCCGGTCGCAAGCGTGCCTCCCGGCTCGAGCGCGTTCAGGAGCCGCAGCTCGATCGGGTCGATGTCGAGCGCGGCGGCGAGCCTGTCCATCTGCGCCTCGGCCGCGAAGCAGGTCTGCACCGCGCCGAATCCGCGCATCGCACCGCACGGCGGGTTGTTCGTGTAGACCGCGAGGCCGTCGATCAGGACGTTGTCGACCGCGTACGGGCCGACGGCGAACGAGCACGCGTTCGAGATGACCGCGGTCGAGCTCGACGCGTACGCGCCGCCGTCGACGAGGATCCGCATCCGCACCGCCACGAGGCGGCCCTCGCGCGTCGCCCGGTGCTCCGCCCAGATCCGCGCCGGGTGGCGGTGGATGTGGCCGACGAACGACTCCTCGCGGTTGTAGACGATCTTCACGGGACGCCCCGTGCGCAGCGCGAGCATCGCCGCGTGAATCTGCATGGAGAGGTCCTCGCGCCCACCGAAGGCGCCACCGACGCCTGCGAGGTGAACCCGCACCTGCTCGGGCTCGAGGTCGAGGCAGGGCGCGACCTGGTCGCGGTCGACGTGGAGCCACTGCGTCGCGACGTGGATGTCGACGCCACCCTCGCCGTCCGGGATGGCGATGCCGGACTCGGGCCCGAGGAACGCCTGATCCTGCTGGCCGACGTCGTAGACGCCCTCGACGCTGACGTCCCCGTCGGCGTCGGGATCGCCGCGCGTGACGACCATCGCGCGCACGACGTTCGGACGCGGGTCGTCGCGGTAGCCGTGCCCCATCGTCGGGCGGTCGGGATGGAGCGGCTCCATCTCCGTGGCGCGCTCGGGATCGGTGACGGGCTCGAGCGGCTCGTACTCGACTCGCACGGCAGCGGCCGCGCGCCGTGCCTGCTCGGGCTCCTCCGCCGCGACGATCGCCACCGCCTCGCCGAAGTAGCGGACGCGATCGATCGCGAGCACGGGCTGATCCGCGAACTCGAGGCCGTACGTCTTCGCGCCGGGAACGTCCTCGTGCGTGAGAACCGCGTGGACGCCGGGCATCGTGCGCGCCTCGGTCGTGTCGATCGCGATGACGCGAGCGTGCGCGTGCGGGCTGCGCACGGTGTGACCCCAGAGCATCCCGGCTGCGTGGAGATCGCTCGAGTAGGCGAACTCGCCCGTGACTTTCGGGACGGCGTCGGCGCGGCGCGTGCTCGTCGCCGCGTGCCCGCGACGAAGCGTGCGAGTCGCGGTGCTCACCGCTCCGCCGCCAGCTGAACGGCGTCGAGGATCTTCTGGTACCCGGTGCAGCGGCAGAGGTTCCCGGACAGCGCCTCGCGGATCTCGTCGTCCGTCGGGCTCGGGACTCGCCGCAGGAGATCGGCCGCGGCGACGACGAAGCCGGGCGTGCAGAAGCCGCACTGCACCGCGCCGGTGTCGGCGAACGCCTCCTGCACCGGGTGGAGGGCAGCCTCGCCGCCGAGACCCTCGACCGTGACGACCTCGTGCCCGTCGGCCTGAACGGCGAGGACGAGGCACGAGCACACGAGCTCGCCGTCGAGCAGGACCGAGCACGAGCCGCACTCGCCCTGCTCGCAGGCGTTCTTCGACCCGGGCAGCTCGAGCCGGTCGCGAAGCGTCGTCAGGAGGCTCTCGCCCGCCCAGACCTCGGCCTCGCGCCGCTCGCCGTTGACGGTCACCTCGATCCTCATGCGAGACACCTGTCGAGCGCGCGCTGCGTGAGCACGCGCAGCGCGTGACGGCGGTACGCGGCCGTCCCGCGCACGTCGTCGATCGGGCTCGCGGCATCGGCGACGCGCTCGGGGAAAGCCGCCGCGTCCTCGAGCGGCGCCGTGACGAGCCGCACGACGGGCGAGGACGACCCGAACGAGGCCCGCAGCTCGCCACGCTCGCGATCCGCCACGACGGCGAGCGAGCAGACCGCGATCACCATGGCGTTGCGCGGCCCGACCTTCATGAACGTCTGCGGCTGGCCGCTCGGCTCGACGAGCACGGAGACGATCAGCTCGTCCGGCTCGAGGGCGTTCCGCTTCACGCCGACGAGGAACTCCTCGAGAGCGACGCGGCGCACGCCGCGCACGCTCGCGAGCTCGACGTCGGCTCGCTCCACGATGAGCGGCGGAAGCGCGTCGCCGGCGGGCGAGGCCGTCCCGAGGTTCCCGCCGATCGTCCCGCGGTTGCGAATCTGCGGCGAGCCGACCGTCCGCGACGCCTCGGCCAGCGCCGGGAGCGCCTCCGCGAGCTCGCCGCGCATCGCCTCGGCGTAGGTGAGACCGGCGCCGAGCCTGAGCGTCCCGTTCTCGCGCGACCACCCGCGGAGCTCGGCCACCTCGTTCAGATTGAGGATGGCCTCGGGTCGCGCGCGATCGAAGTTGAGCGCGACCATGACGTCCGTCCCGCCCTGGATCGGAAGCGCGTCCGGGTGCTCGGCCTTCAGCGCGAGGGCTTCGTCGAGCGAGCGGGGCGTGAGGACGTCCACGCGATCGTTCTACCTTTCCTCGCGCACGTACGGAACCCCGAGCGCAGCCGGCGCGCCGAGCCTGCGCCTCGACAGGCCGGTCGAGACGAGCACCAGCACGATGATCGTCATCACGTACGGGAGCGCGTAGAGGAACTCGGGAGTCACGTCCACCTCGCGAGCCTGGAGCGCGAACGGGAGCGCCGACAGCGCCCCGAAGAGGTACGCGCCGACGAGACAGAGGTCGGCCCGCCAGAACGCGAAGATCACGAGCGCGATCGCGATCCAGCCCGCACCGCCGACGAGCGTGTCGCCGGCTGTCCAGCCGGGCGTGATGGAGAGGCTGTAGCAGGCCCCGGCGACACCGGAGAACGCGCCTCCGACGACGACGTGGACGTATCGATAGAGGGTGACGTTCACACCCATCGCGTCGGCCGACGCAGGCGCCTCGCCCACGGCGCGGACGTTGAGACCCCACCGCGTGCGACCGAGGTAGAGGGCGACGAGGAGCGTGAGGACCCACGACGCATACACGAGCGCGGACTGATCGAAGAGGATCGGGCCCACCACGGGCAGATCCCCGAGCCCGAGCACGTCGAGCTCGCTGAACTGATGGATCGCAGGAAGATCGGCGAGACCCAGCTCCGTTCCGACGTACGCGGACAGGCCGAGCCCTCCGGCGAAGATCGTGAGCGCGAGCCCGGAGACGATCTGGTTCGCGCGGAGCGTGATCACCAGGAACGCGTGGATCGCAGCCAGCGCCCCTCCCGCGAGCGCCGAGACGACGACGGCCAGGAACAGCACCGCGGCCCCGGAGCCGTCGACCCGCTGCGTGACCCAGAAGCCGACCGCGGCTCCGAAGAGCATCATCCCCTGGACGCCGAGATTGAGGACTCCCGAGCGCTCGGCCAGAAGCTCCCCGAGCGCCGCGTACAGGAGCGGCGTCCCGTAGAGCACCGCCTGCGCGAGCACGATCACGATCAGGCTGTCGTTGACACTCATGCGGCGCCCTCCGCGATCGGCTTCCCGGCCCGCACTCGCGTGATCCGCACCCGGTAGCGAAGGAGCAGCTCGCCGCCGAGTGCGCAGAACAGGATGATTCCCTGCATCACGCCCACGAGCCCCGAGGGGAAGTCGGGACCCTGCAGCGTGTAGCCGGCGTTCTGCAGACCGCCGATGAGCACCGCGACGAGGCAGACCGCGAACGGGTTGTACCGCGCCAGCGCGGCGACGACGATGCCCGTGTAGCCGAACGCCGCCGCCTGCAGACCCGTCGGGCTGCCGTCGAGCGTGTGCGTGAAGTCGCCGATCTGGCTCGCGCCGCCGATACCCGCGATCGCTCCGGAGAGCGCCATCACGGCGAGGATCTTCCGGCGCGTCCGCATTCCCGCATACCGCGCGGCGCGTGGCGAGTCGGCGATGACGCCGACCTCGAAGCCGAACCGCATCCGCGTGTAGAGGACCCACAGCACGAGCGCGGTGAGGATCCCGATCAGGAACCCGAGCGGGACGACGACCGACGTGCCGAACGTGGACCAGTTGGACGCCTCCGGCATCGGCTTCCCCTGCGGGAAGGCACGTGCCTGGAGCGTCGACGTGTCGCGCCAGTACGAGGAGCTGTCGAAGATCAGGTACGTGAGCAGCAGCCCCGCCACGTAGTTGAGCATCAGCGAGGTGATGATCTCGTTCGTCCGCGCAAAGGCCCGAAGGACGCCGGGGATGAGCGCCCACAGCGCGCCGAGCACGGCTGCCGCCGCGCACATGGCGACGACGAAGAGCGGCGTCGACGTGGCATCTCGATCGCCGAGCTGCAGCGCGATCCAGGACGCACCGACCGCGCCGAGGTAGAGCTGCCCCTCCGCGCCGATGTTGAACAGCTGCATGCGAAAGGCGGCTGCGGCAGCGAGACCGGTGAACAGGATCGGCGTCGCGGAGATCAGCGTCGCCGAGAGCGCGCCGTTCCCCGTGAAGCCCGCCTCGAGGATCTTCCGATACGTGTCCCCCGGCGAGTGCCCGGTGAGCGCCAGGACGACGCCCATGATCGCGAACGCGACGACCAGCGAGCCCACCGGAACGGCGACCGACAGCCACCGCGGCTGGCTGAGGCGACGCTCGAGCTTCACGCGCCGGCTCCTCCCGCCATGAGCAGCCCGATCTCCTCGATCGACGCGGCGCCGGCATGGAGCTCGCCGACGATCTCGCCCTCGTAGACGACGAGGATCCGGTCGGCGAGCGCGCGGATCTCGTCGAGGTCCTCGCTCATCAGCAGGATCGCGACGCCCCGCGCAGCGGCGTCGCGAAGGTACGAGTGCACCGTCTCGATCGCGCCGACGTCGAGCCCGCGGGTGGGCTGAGCGACGACGAGGACCAGCGGGTCGTCGTCGAACTCCCGGCCGAGGATGAGCTTCTGGAGGTTCCCGCCGGAGAGATTGCGCACCGGCGTCTCGGGCCCAGGGGTCTTCACGTCGTAGCGCCGGACGATCCTGACCGCGACCTCGCGCATGCGTCGGAGCGCGAGGAGCGGCCCATGCGAGAGCGAGCGCCGCCGGTAGGTCTTCATGACGACGTTGCTCGTGACGCTCAGGCTCGGGGCGAGCCCCGTGCCGAGACGATCCTCGGGAACGTGCGCGACCCGGCGAGGATCGCCTCGCGCGGATCGCCGCCACGCAAGAGCCGACCGGAGATGCGAACGCTCCCCGCATCGATGTCGCGCATCCCCGAGAGCGCCTCGGCCAGCTCGCGCTGGCCGTTGCCCGCGACGCCGGCGACTCCGACGATCTCGCCTTCGCGGATCGCGAACGAGACGTCGTTCACGGCAATCTCGCCGCGGTCGCCCGACACCGTCAGCCCGTCCACCTCGAGCGCCTGCACGTCCGCCAGCCGCCGCGCCTGCTCGAGCGGTGGTGCGAAGTCGACCTCGCGCCCGACCATCAGCGTTGCGAGCGAGCGCAGTGTGGAAGGAGCGGCGTCGACGGTCGTGACCGTCTTGCCCCCGCGCAGCACGGTCACGCGGTCGGCGACGGCCTTCACCTCGTGGAGCTTGTGCGAGATGAAGATGACGGTCTTCCCCTCGTCGGCCATGGCACGGAGCGTCTCGAAGAGCCCCTCGGCCTCCTGTGGCGTGAGCACGGCGGTCGGCTCGTCCAGGATCAGAACCCGGGCGTCGCGATAGAGCGCCTTCAGGATCTCGACACGCTGCTGCTCGCCGATCGAGAGCTGCCAGATCTTGGCCTTCGGGCTCACGGCGAGCCCGTAGCGCTGACCGAGCTCCTCCACGCGCCGCTCGGTCGCCGACGGGCGCAGAATGGCGCGACCTCCCTCGCTGCGGTGATCGCCGAGCACGACGTTCTCCGCCACGGAGAACGGCTCGACCAGCCGGAAGTGCTGATGCACCATGCCGATCCCTGCGTCGATGGCGTCGCGCGGGGAGTGGAACCGGACCGGCTCTCCGTAGAGCTCGATCTCGCCCTCGTCCGGGCGATAGAGGCCGGTCAGGATGTTCGAGAGCGTCGTCTTGCCCGCGCCGTTCTCGCCGAGGAGCGCGTGCACCTCGCCGGACGCGGCCTCGAAGGTCACGCCGTCGTTCGCGACGACACCGGGGAACCGCTTCGTGATGCCCGCCATGCGCACGGCGGGAGCAGGAGAGGCGCCGGGCGAACCGGCGCCTCTCTCGTCTACCGAGGATGCGGGGACCTGCCCCACGGAGCTAGCCCGGAGGCGCGACCGTCGAGACCTTCCCGATCGACACCCTTGGCGAGCCACTGCATCGAGTAGAGATCCGGGAGGACCTTGAGCGTCTTCCCCGCCGGCACCATCGAGCTTGCCCTTCTGGTCGTACAGCGGCCCTGTGAAGACGTTGAACTTGCCCGAGACGATGGCCTTCCGCTTCGCGGCGATGGCCGCCTTCGTCTTCGCCGTGACCTTCGGGCCGTACGGAGCGAGACCGGTGAAGCCGTCCTTGATCGTGCCGTAGTAGAAGCCCGGACTTCCAGCTTCCGTTGATCGCGGCCTTGACGCGCTTCACGTAGTACGGGCCCCAGTTGTACGTCGCCGCCGTCAGCCACTGCTTCGGGGCCGACTTGCGGGCGTCCGAGTCGTAGCCGACCCACGGGACGCCCTTCGCCTCGGCGACCACGCCGGCCGCGGGGCTGTCCACGTTCTGACCGAGCACGTCGACACCCGCTGCGATCAGGTTCTTCGCGGCGGCCGTCTCCTTCGGGGGCGAGAACCACGAGTTCGTCCAGAGCAGCCTCACCTTGGCCTTCGGGTTCATCACCTGCGCGCCGAGTGCGAACGCGTTGATGTGCCGCACGACCTCGGGAATCCCGAACGGGACGATGTAGCCGATCTGTCCGTTCTTGGTCGCGGCGCCTGCGGCCATGCCCGAGAGATAGATCGTGTCCTCGCCCGCGCCGAAGTACTCCGACTGGTTCTTCTTGACCTGCAGGCCGGTCGCCTGCTCGAACTTGACGTCGGGGTACTTGCTGTAGAGCTGGCCGTTGACGCCGTTCTCGAACATGCCGAACGAGCAGCCGAAGATCATGTCGTAGCCCTCGCGAACGAGGCCCGCGACGACCTGCGGAACCTGCGCGTTCGAGAAGATGTTCTCCTTGTAGGTCGTCTCGACCTTGTTCCCGAGCGCCTTCTCGATGGCGAGGCGCCCCCGGTCGTGGGACTGCGACCAGCCGCCGTCGTTGTGCGGCCCCGGATAGATGAACGCCACCTTGAACGGATCCTGCTCGGATCTGGCCGCGCTGCCGCCCGCGAGCGCGAGCGCGGTTACGGCGAGCGCCAGCACGAGCCCGCCAACAACGAACTTCTTCCTCATCTGCTCCTCCTGTCCGACCTGCCCGACCTGACCCGGCGACTATACGACAGGCCGCAGCGCATTACGCTCCCCTCGATGGATGGGCTGCAACGCCGTCTCGCAGTCGCTCGTGGGGACGAGCCGGCCGACCTCGTCGTGCGAGGCGGACGCGTCCTGTCGGTCTTCACGCGCGAGTGGCTGGAGGCGGACATCGCAGTCGTCGACGGGGTCGTCGCAGGGATCGGGAGCGTACGAGGGGCGCGAGTCGCTCGACGCGTCCGGGAGCTACGTCGTCCCCGGGTTCATCGACGCGCACATGCACCTCGAGTCGGTGAAGCTCATGGTGGACGAGTTCGCGCGACTCGTGCTCCCGCTCGGAACGACCGCCGTCGTCGCCGATCCGCACGAGATCGCGAACGTGCTCGGCGTCGACGGCGTGCACTGGCTGCTCGACGCGAGCTCGGAGCTCCAGCTGGACGTCTACTTCATGGCGCCGTCGTGCGTGCCCGCGTCGCCGTTCGAGTCTCCGCGGCGAGCGCTGACGCCGGGCGACCTCGAGTCGCTGATGCGCCGGCGCCGGGTGCTCGGGCTCGCGGAGATGATGAACTTCCCCGGCGTCGTCGCCGGTGCTCCCAGCGAGCTCGAGAAGCTCGCGCTCGACGGCGCTCGGCACGTCGACGGGCATGCGCCCGGACTCCTCGGGCGCGAGCTCCAGGCATACGCGGCCGCCGGCATCTACTCGGACCACGAGGCGCTCACGGTGGAGGAGGGGCGCGAGCGCCTGCGGGCCGGGATGTGGCTGCTCATCCGCGAGGCGTCGATGGCGCGCAACCTGCACGCGCTGCTGCCTCTGGTGGAGGAGTACGGCCCGTGGCGCATCGCCTTCTGCACGGACGATCGCGATCCCGAGGACATCGCCGACTCGGGCCACGTCAACGGGATGGTCCGCGAGGCGGTCGCGGCGGGTATCTCGCCCGAGGACGCCGTGCTCATGGCCTCGCATCACCCGGCCCTGTGGCACGGCCTCTCGCGGCACGGCGCGATCGCGCCCGGGTATGTCGCGGACCTGCTCGTGCTGCCCGACCTCGTCGGCTTCCAGCCGACGACGGTGTTGAAGCGGGGCCAGGCGATCGAGGACGTGCCGCGCGTCGAGATCCCCGACTGGGTGCGGCAGTCCGTTCGCGTCGCGCCTCTCTCGCCTGGGGACTTCGCAGATCCCGTGGAGCGGGGGACCGGCGCGAGCGATCGGCCTGGTCGAGGATCAGGTCGTCACCGAGTCGCTGGAGCGCGAGCCCGTCGTGGAAGGCGGCCAGGCGGTCGCGAGCCCGGAGCACGACCTCGCGAAGATCGCCGTCGTCGAGCGTCACCTCGCGACGGGCCGGGTCGGGCTCGGCTTCGTCTCCGGCTCGGGCCTGCAGCGCGGAGCGCTCGCGTCGAGCGTCGCACACGACGCGCACAACCTGGTCGTCGTGGGCATGTCCGATCGGGACATGGCCTTCGCCGTCGAGCGGCTCGTGGAGATCGGAGGCGGGATCGTCGCCGTGGACGGACTGCGCGTTCTCGCCGAGTGCCCGCTGCCGGTCGCCGGGCTCCTCTCCGATGCGCCGCTCGCCGACGTCATCGCGCAGAGCCGCGCCTGCAACGAAGCGGCACACGGCCTCGGCTGGACGGGCGCGACGCCGTTCCTCACGCTCGCCTTCCTCGCGCTCTCCGTGATCCCGCACCTGAAGATCACGGACCGCGGCCTCGTCGACGTCGACCGCTTCGAGCTCGTCCCGCTCGCGGTGTCTGACACGGTGTCTGACACCGGATGACCGTTCTGTACGCGTCCGGTTGGGTCGTGACCTGCGACGACGCTGGAACGGAGCACGAGTCCGGCTGGCTCCTCGTCGAGGACGGCGTGATCGCAGCGATCGGCGGGGGAGCGGAGCCCGAGGCCGACGAGCGCGTCGACCTGAACGGCGCGGTGGTCACTCCCGGCCTCGTCAACACGCATCACCACCTCTACCAGACCCTGACGCGCGCCCGCGCGCAGGAGGCCGACCTCTTCGGATGGCTTCGCGAGCTCTATCCGGTCTGGTCGCGGATCGACGCCGAGTCCGAGTACGCCGCAGCCCGCACGGGCCTCGCCGAGCTCGCGCTCTCCGGATGCACGACCGTCTTCGACCACCACTACGTCTTCCCGCGCGGCCGCACGGGCCTGATCGAGGCCGAGGTACAGGCGGCGCGCGAGCTCGGCGTCCGGATCGTCGCCTCGCGGGGCTCGATGGATCTCGGGGAGTCCGACGGCGGGCTCCCGCCCGACGAGCTGGTCGAGGACATCGACGCGGTGCTGGCGGACACCGAGCGCCTCGTCGCCGAGCTGCACGAGAAGGAGCCCGGCGCGCGCGTCCAGATCGCGGTGGCGCCGTGCTCGCCGTTCTCGGTCACGAAGAAGCTCATGACCGAGTCGGCGACGCTTGCCCGCCAGCTCGGCCTGACGCTCCACACGCACCTGGCCGAGACCGTGGAGGAAGAGGCGTACTGCATGGAGCTCTACGGCTGCACGCCCGTCGAGTACCTGACCGACCTGGACTGGCTCGGCCCGGACGTGTGGTGCGCCCATTGCGTCCACCTCTCGCCTGACGACACCGCGGACTTCGCCGCCTCGAAGACGGGCGTCGCCCATTGCCCGACCTCGAACCTCCGCCTCGGCGCCGGCGTCGCTCCCGTCCGCGACTACCTCGACGCCGGAGTTCGCGTCGGCCTCGGCGTCGACGGCTCGGCGTCGAACGAGCGGAGCGACCTCCTCAACGAGGTGAAGCAGGCGCTCCTCGTGGCGCGCGGTCGCGGCGGGCCGCGGGCGCTGACCGCACGCGAGGCGTTGCGACTCGGCACACGCGGCGGAGCAGCCGTCCTCGGCCGCGACGACATCGGCTCGCTCGAGCCGGGGAAGCGCGCCGACTTCGCGGTCTGGCGCACCGACGGCCTCGAGCTCGGCGGAGCCGACGACCCGGTCGCCGGGCTCGTCTTCTCGGCTCCGCACCGGGTGGATCGGCTCGTCGTCGAGGGAGAGGACGTCGTGCGCGGCGGCGCTCTCGTCCATGCGGACGAAGACGAGATCGCGCGTGCCCATCGGGTGCAGGCGCGAAGATTCGCCGCATGAGCGCCTCCGTCTCGACGCACGTGCTCGACACCGCGGCCGGAAAGCCGGCCGCAGGGGTGCGCGTGGAGCTGGCTCAGCAGCGAGAAGTCGTCGCGTCGGGTGAGACCGACGGCGACGGCCGTATCGCCGACCTCGCCCGAGACCTCGAGCCCGGCCGCTACGAGCTCATGTTCTGGCCACCGTCGCCGTTCTTCACTCGCGTCGAGCTGGAGATCGAGCTCGGCGAAGGCCACCATCACATCCCGCTCCTCGTCTCGCCGTACGGATGCGCGAGCTACCGCGGCAGCTGACCGTCGACGAGCTGAGCGAGCTCTTCGAGGGCCGCACGCGCCTGGTCGAGCGCCTGGCGGAGCTCGAGAATCCCCTCGAGCAGGCCGACAACGTGGTCGCAGCGCTCGACGACGCCGAGAAGGTCGAGGCCCTGGCCGCGCATCCCGCGATCGGGCAGCGATCGGGTCTGTCCGCGCGCTCAGCCGGGGAGCAGGGCGCCGACAGCGATCCGGTCGTGCTCTCCGACCTCGCCTACCTGAACCAGGTCTACGAGGAGAAGTTCGGCTTCCGCTTCGTCGTCTTCGTGAACGGACGGCCGAAGGCGGAGATCCTCGAGGTGCTCCGCGACGCGCATCGCGAACACGCGCGAGGACGAGCTCGACACCGGCTGCCGCGAGCTCGTCGCGATCGCGAGGGATCGATGGACCCGTACCTGAGAGACGTCCTCGACGTCCTCCTGCGGATGCTCCACGTGGTCGCCGGGATCGCGTGGATCGGCGCGTCGTTCTACTTCGTCCGCCTCGACCTCGCGCTGCGCGCGCCGAAGCGGAAGGAGGACGCGGAGGCGGGCGTCGCCGGCGAGTTCTGGGGCGTCCACGGCGGCGGCCTCTACCACTCGCAGAAGTACCGCCTCGCGCCGGCCGAGATGCCCGAGCCGCTCCACTGGTTCAAGTGGGAGGCGTACACGACGTGGCTCTCGGGCTTCGCGCTGATGGTCGTCCTCTACTACTTCGACGCGGGCCTGCGACTGGTGGATCGGGACGCGGCCGATCTCGACGAGTGGCAGGCGATCGCTCTGAGCGTCGCCGGAATCGCGCTCGCATGGGTCGTCTACGACGTTCTCTGCCGCACGGTCGGACAGCGCAGCCAGGTGGCGCTTGCCGTGATCGGGACCGGTCTCGTCGCCCTCGCCGCGTGGGGCGCCGGCGAGCTCTTCGCGCCGCGCGCCGCGTACCTCCAGGTCGGCGTGATGCTCGGGACGATCATGGCCGCGAACGTCTTCTTCGTGATCATCCCCGCGCACCGGAAGCTCGTCGCCGCGATGGAGGAGGGTCGCGAGCCCGACGCCGCGCCGCTGCTCGAGGCCAAGAACCGCTCGGTGCACAACAACTACCTCACGCTGCCGGTGCGTCTTCACGATGCTCGCCGGCCACTTCGCGTTCGTGTTCGGCGCGGACGAGGCGTGGCTCGTCTTCGTCGCCATCGCGCTCCTGACGGCGCTCATCCGCGTCTTCTTCAACCACTGGCACGCAGGGCGGCGCGAGTGGTGGATCCCCGCGGTCGCGGCCGTCGGCGTGGTCGCTCTCGCGTTCTGGCTGCAGCCCGAGGAGGCCGGTTCGGACGTGACCGGCCCGGTCGCGTTCGAGCAGATCCAGCCGGTGATCGCCGCGCGCTGCGCGACGTGTCACTCGGGTATCTCGGCTCCGCTCGGCGTCCGGCTGGAGACGCAGGAGGAGATCGAAGCGCGGGTCGACGACATCGAGCGTCAGGCAGTGCTGACCCAGGCGATGCCGCCCGGCAACGCAACCGGGATGACCGACGACGAGCGCGAGCTCCTCGCCGCCTGGATCGCGCAGTCACGGTAGGCGTTCGCCCTCCGTTCCGGCGCAGGTCCGGTCACGGCTGGTACTGCTGGTCGAGCGCGCAGACCGTGTCGACGTTCACCCGGATCCACACGCCCGTGTCGAGCGGCTCGAACAGCTCCACCGGGCTCTGCCCGTCCACGAGCTCCGCCAGCTCGGCGACGGTGATGGGGGTCGCACCGACATTGGCGGGATCGCCCTGCCTGGTGAGAACGGTGACGTGCGCGTCCGCAGGCACGAGGTACGTGAGGAGGCGGTGTCCTTCCTCGATCCGGTAGTTGTCGTTCGGAACCGGCTCACCTGGCTCGACGACGCCGTCCTCGGCAGCCGCGACATTCGCCGTCACGCCACTCGTGAACCAGGCCGGGTCGAACCGCATCTCGTAGAGATCGTCCTTCCGGGTGAGAGACGAGACGTGGCCGAACGTCCTGTCGCCGCATTGCTCGGCCGCCGTCGCCTCATTCCCAGACTCCTTCGAGAAGTAGAGGCCGGCGAACACCGCGGCCGCGATCGTCGCTACGACCGCGATGACGGCAAGGGCTACGTGCGTCGCTTTCATGCTGCGCTCCTCCTACGGACGAGCCTGCCGTGAGCGGACGCCATCTTGGCAGAAGCACCGTCCGGCGGAAGCCTCGACCCGATACGGCTGCGGTAGATTCGCCCGATGCTCGAGATCACCGCAGGCGGGTTCGCGTTCACCGCGCGCTTCGAGGAGGACGCGGCGCCGGAGACCGTCGCTGCGTTCCGCCGAATGCTCCCGCTCGACTCGAAGATCATCCACGTCCGCTGGTCGGGCGAGGGCGGGTGGATCCCGATGGGCGACCTCGACGTCGGCATCGGGCCGGAGAACGCGACCAGCTACCCGAGCCCGGGCGAGCTGATCTTCTACCCCGGCGGCGTGAGCGAGACCGAGCTCCTGCTCGCGTACGGCTACGTCGCGTTCGCGAGCAAGGCGGGCGCGCTCGCGGGGAACCACTTCGCGACGATCGTCTCCGGCAACGAGAACCTGCGCGAGCTCGGCCGGCGGATGCTCTGGGACGGCGCCCAGGACATCTCGTTCAGCGAGTCATAGCGGCGAGGCTGCCTCGCCTCGGAGAGACGCGCGAGCGCATCAGAGGACGTCGACCGCGAGCAGGACGTCCTCGTCCGAGGAGAGCTCGTCCGGCGAGTGGCTCACGCCGCCGTTGAGGCTGCGAACGAAGAGCATCCCGGCATCGACTCCCGCCGCGGCGAGCACCCCGGCGTCGTGGCCGGCGCCCGACGCGAGCTCGACGACCGGCAGCCCACGCGCCTCGATCGCGTCTCGAAGCACCGAGCGGCAGCGCTCGCCGAGCTCGACCGGCTCCGTTCGGTGGCCCGGCTCGAAGTCGATCGCAGCGATCAGCGCGTCCAGCCGCGCCCGGTCCGGGGCGCGAACGTCGAGCGAGATTCGAGCCCGTGACGGGATCACGTTGCCGGCGCCGGGCTCGACGTCGAGCTCGCCCACCGTCGCAACGGCGTCCTCGATGCCTCAGCGCCGCGTCGCGGATCGCGAGGATCCGCTCGGCCGCCGCGACGAGGGCATCGTCGCGGCGCTCCATGGGCGTCGTTCCCGCGTGCCCGGCGGTTCCCTCGAAGAAGAGCTCCGCACGCGCGTAGCCCACGATCGACGTGACGACCCCGAGCGGTGCATCTCCGTCGGCGAGCCTCGGGCCTTGCTCGACGTGGAGCTCGAGAAACGCCTTCGGCAAGCAACCCACCCGCGGCGACGAGCGCGCGGCTTCCGATGCAGCCGACCTCCTCGCCGCGGAAGACGACGACGGAGCCTGCGCCGGTGCGCTCGACCGCCTCGATCGCGGCAACGACGCCGAGCGCGCCGTCGAACCGACCGCCCCGAGGAACCGTGTCGAGATGTGAGCCCGACCACGACGTGTCCAGGCGACCGACCCCGGGCGTGCCCGAAGAGGTTGCCGTGCCGGTCGACCTCGACCTCGAGCCCGGCGGCCTCGCAGCCACGACGCGCCGAGCCGGTGCGCCTCGTCCTCTGCCGCGGAGAGGTGCGGACGGTTCGCGCCGGGGCCACCGCCGATCGCGTACAGCTCGTCGAGCCGCTCGAGAATCCGCATCGACGGAGCCTAGAGGCCGCGCAGCGGCCGCAGCGCCAGCCGCCCGACGAGCGGCACGAGCGCGGCCAACAGGAACGCGAGCGCCCACGACGTCCCGGACACAGTCGCGGCGAACACGATCGGCGCGACGATCGCGATCGCCGGACAGCACCGACTGCTGGAAGCCGATCGCGGCGCCGCTTCGCGCCGGTCCGGCGAGCTCCGCCGCGGCGGTGAATGCAAGGGCGTTCCAGCCCATGGAGAGGCCGCCCGCGACGGCGAGCGCAGGAACCAGCAGCCACAGCGGGCCGCCGGCAAGCAAGGCGACCACACCGAGACTCATGGCCACGACGACCCCGACCTGCCGCAGCGGGCCGATGCGCGAGCCGACGACGTCCGACCAGCGACCGGTCCCGATCCGGATTCCGACCGCGAGCACCTGCGCCGCGGCGATCACGAGCGCAGCGTCGCGTTCGGAGAGCCCGTGCTCGTCGTGGAGGAACACGACGCCGAACCCGATGATCGCGATCTGCGCGTAGACGTAGACGCCGCTGCCGAGCGCGAGGCGCCAGAGGCGGCCGTCTCGAAGCGTCCGCGCGAGCGTCGCCGGCTCGAGCTCGTGCTCCGCGCTGGCGCGGCTGCGGATGACGACCGCACCGACGACCGCGCCCAGGGCACACAGCGCCGCGAAGAACAGGAACCCGGCCGTGGCATCGCTCGACGAGACGAGCTGGGGCACGACGAGAGCAGCGACGAGCCCGCCGAGAGGCACCGCCGTCTGCCGCACGCCGAGCGCGAGACCGCGCTCCTCGGCGCCGAACCAGTGCATCACCGCGCGGCCGCTCGCGGAGTTCACGCTCGCACCGGCGCCACCGGCGAGCGCGAGCAGGACGACGAGCGACTCGAAGTCAGGCGCGTACGCCGCACCGACGAGGAAGCCCGCGCACCCGCCGAGACCGAGGCCGAGCACGATCCGCTCCCCGAACCGGTCCGCCGCGATCCCCCACGGGAGCATCGTCACGAGCGCGCCGACCCACTCCGCCGCGAGCAGCACGCCGATCTGCGCGAGCGAGAGGTCGTACTCCTCGCGAAGCGTCGGAACGAGCACGGGGAGCCCGATCGCGAGCGCGGAGAAGCTCGCCTGCGCCAGCGTCCCGGCGGCGAGCACCGCCCACCGGTAGCGCCCGCCCGCTACAGCCCGAAGGGGTTGATCGGCCGCGCGCCGGTCGAGACGATCACGCTCTTCGTCTCGAGGTACAGATCGAGCGTCTCGAGCCCGAGCTCACGGCCGAAGCCGGACTGCTTGTAGCCGCCGAACGGAATCCCCGGGAAGGCCGTGTACGGCATGTTGATCCCGACCGTGCCCGACTTGATCCGCGCCGCGATGCGGTGGCCGCGCGCGGGATCGCCCGTCCAGACCGTCGCCATGAGCCCGTAGCGCACGTCGTTCGCGATGCGGATCGCGTCCTTCTCGTCCTCGAACGGGATCAGCGTGACGACCGGGCCGAAGACCTCCTCCTGCGCGATCTCCGCGTCGTTCGTCGCCGCGACGACCGTCGGCGGATAGAACGCGCCCGGGCCGTCGGGGAGCGCACCGCCCGCGAGCACCTCCGCGCCGTCGCCGGCTCGCTCGACGAAGCCATGAACGCGGTCACGGTGCGCCGTGGAGACGAGCGAGCCCATCTGCGTCTCGGGATCGAGCGGGTCGCCGACCTTGATGCCGCCGGCGAACTCGGCCATGCGGGACACCGCTTCGTCGTACAGCGGCTTCTCGACGAGCATCCGCGAACGCGCCTCGCAGCTCTGGCCCGCCGCGTAGAAGATCGACCAGGCCGAGCTCGGCAGGGCACTCGCGAGATCGGCATCGGCGAACACGAGGTTCGGGCTCTTTCCGCCGAGCTCGAGCGTGACGCGCTTCACCGGATCGGATGCGAGGCGCATGATCTCGCCGCCGGTCTTCGTCGAGCCCGTGAACGCGACCTTGTCCACGCCCGGGTGCTTCACCAGGTACGCGCCCGTCGTCGGGCCGTCGCCGGGCACGACGTTGACCGCACCCGCCGGGAACCCGACCTCGGCCGCGAGCTCGGCGAGCCGGATCGCCGTGAGCGGCGTCTGCGGATCGGGCTTCAGCACGACCGAGCAGCCGGCCGCGAGCGCCGGTGCGAGCTTCCAGGTGGCCATCATCAGCGGGTAGTTCCAGGGGACGATCTGCGCCGCGACGCCGACGGGCTCCTTCAGCGAGTAGAAGAGGAGCGAGCCGCCGATCGGGTTCGAGCGGCCGGAGATGGACGCGATCGCCGATCCGTAGAAGCGGAAGTTCTCGACGGCCTGGTGGAGCTCAGCCTTCACCGAGGAGATCGCCTTGCCGACATTTCGCGCCTCGAGCTCCGCGAGCTCGGCGCGATTCGCGTGGATCGCGTCTGCGAGCGCGTGCAGAAGGCGAGAGCGTTCGGTACCCGGCGTGCGTCCCCAGTCACCCTCGACCGCGGCGCGCGCAGCCTCGACGGCGCGGTCGACGTCGGCCTCGCCGGCCATCGCTGCGCTGTGCGAGCGGCTCTCCTGTCGCCGGCTCGACGAGATCGCGCACCTCGCCCGACGCAGACTCGGTCGACTCACCGCCGATGAAGAGCCCGTACTCGCGGTCGGTCGCGACGGCCACGATCGGAATCTACCGACCGGTCGGCGAAGCCCGTTCCACGAGCCGTGTCGCCGCCGCCTTGAAAGACGCCATGACGACGTCGCCTTCCTCGAGACCGAGCCGCTCCACCGAAGCAGCCGTTACCTCGCCGACGAGCCCTCGCACCTGCACGCGGGCACGGTTGCCGACCACGACGAGCGATGTGATCGGCCCGTGGACGTGGTTGAGCGCCGAGTCGTGCGGCTGCTCGCGCGAGATCGAAACGTCCCACGGATAGACGGCGACCTCGACAGCTCCTCGCGCATCGTCGACGGAGTAGACGACCCCGCCGTCGGCGAGGGCCACCTCCGTCAGGCCGTCCGCGCCGGCTCGCGCGGCTCCGGCGAGCACGTTCGCGCCGGTGAAGCTCGCGACGAACGCGTCGGCAGGCGCGGCGACGAGCTCGGACGGCGTGCCGATCTGCCGCACATGGCCGTCCGTCAGGGCCGCGACGCGATCGGCGAGAACGGCTGCGTCGTGGAAGTCGTGCGTCACGAGCAGGACGGGGAGGTCGAGCTCGTCGAGAAGCTCCTTGAGCTCGAGCCGGAGAGCGGCACGCGTATGCGGGTCGAGCGCCGACAGTGGCTCGTCGAGGAGGAGTACACCGGGATCGCGCGCGAGCGCTCGTGCGAGTCCGACCCGCTGGCGCTCACCGCCCGAGAGCTCGCCGGGCCGCGCCCGCGCGAGGTGAGCGATCCCGAAGCGCTCGAGGAGCTCGCCGGTGCCGTTCCGCGACCCGTACGCGACGTTCTGCTCCACCGACATATGCGGGAACAGCGCGTAGTCCTGGAACACGAACCCGACGCGGCGATCCTCGGGCGGAAGGGCGACTCCCGACGCGGCGTCGAAGAGCACTTCGCCGTCGAGCACGACCCGCCCGCGCTCGGGGCGGACGAGTCCAGCGACCACACGCAACACGGTCGTCTTCCCCGCCCCGGACGGGCCGACCAACGCGAAGGTCTCACGACCGAGCGCGAGGGTCAGCTCGAGCCGGAAGGAGCGAAGGGGTAGACCGATGTCGAGCTCGAGCGCGTCCATGCGGGAAGGAGCTTCACGGTGAAGAGAATCGTCGCGCACACGACGACGAGCAGCGCGCCGAGCGAGAGCGCAACGTCGGTGTCGAGGTCGAACTGCGCGTAGATGGCCAGGGAAAGCGTCTGGGTGACGCCCTGAAGCGAGCCGGCGAACATGATGGTCGCGCCGAACTCGCCAATGCCGCGAGCGAACGAGAGCGCCGCAGCCGCGCCGAGCCCCCTGGCCGCGAGCGGAAGCGCGATGCGGAAGAACGTCCTCGCCGGTCCGGCGCCGAGCGTGCGCGACGCATCGAGCAACGGCTGGTCGAGCGCCTCGAACGACGCGATCGCGCCGCGGATGTAGAAGGGGCTCGACACGTACGCGACGGCGAGGACGACCGCGGCTTTGGTGCCCGTGCTGACCGTGACGCCGAGGACAGCGAAGGTGCTCCCGAGCAGGCCGAGCCGGCCGAACGCGGCAAGAAGCGCGAGCCCCGCGACGGCCGGCGGAAGCACGAGCGGGAGCTCGATCAACGTGATGGCGAGCGCTCGGCCACGAAAACGACGGCTCGCGATGAAGTACGCCGTCGGCGTTCCGACGAGGAGGATGAGCGCCTGCGCGATCGCATTCGTTTCGAGCGTGACGATCAACGCATCGACGGCGACGTCGCTCCAGAGCTGCGTCACGAGCTCGCCGAGCGGGACGCGGAGGAAGATCGCAACGAGGGGAAGCAGCAGGAAGGTCAGCGCGAGCACAGTCGCAACGAAGAGCGTCGCCTCGAACACGCGACGACGAGGTCTCACCGCTCGACCATGACGGAGGTCGACTTGACGATCGCAGCGGCACCGACACCGGGCTTCAGGCCGAGGTCGTCGACGGCCTCGCGCGTGATGATCGCGACGACCCGCGCCGGCTCGGTCACGTCGATCTCGACGCGCGCCAGGAACCCCTCGACCTCGACGCTCCGCACGACGCCTCGAAACCGGTTGCGGGCGCTCAGCTCGTCGTCGGCCTTGCCGCGCAGACGTTCGACCTCGGAAGCGGGCACGAGTCGTCGGTTCGCGGCGTCCCGTTCGGTTCGGATGCGACCGCCCTTGTCCCACCGGCGCAGCGTGTCGAGGCTAATCCCCAGGGCACGGGCTGCCTCGCTCGCCGTGTAGAGGCCACGCTCCGCGGTCACCTCGCGACCTCGTATATGGTCGACCTCACATGCATAAGTATTGCATAGGCATCGCCATCATGCTCATAGGCTTCACTTCCGGGTGCGGAGGCAGCGGTTCGGGTGACGGCCCGGTGGACGTCTACGCCGCCGCGTCTCTCGCCGAGGTCTTCCCGCAGATCGACCCGGACGCGCGCTTCAGCTTCGCGGGCTCGGACGAGCTCGCGACGCAGATCCGCGAGGGTGCACGGGCGGACGTCTACGCCGCGGCGAGCTCGAAGTACCCGCAGGAGCTCTTCGCGGAGGATCTCGTCGAGGAGCCCGTGACGTTCGCGTCCAACCGCCTCGTGCTCATCGTCCCCCGGGGGAACCCGCTCGTCGATCGAGAGCGTCGAGGACGTCCTGGAGCCCGGAACGAGACTCGTCGTCGCGGCCGAAGGCGTGCCCGTCGGCGACTACACGCGAACCGTTCTCGAGACACTCGGGCTGTCGGCGGCGCTCGACAACGTCGTCTCGAACGAGGACGACGTGAAGGGTGTTGCCGGGAAGGTCGCGCTCGGCGAGGCCGACGCAGGGTTCGTCTACGCAACCGACGTGACGCCCGTTGCCGATCGCGTCCTGGCAGTCGAGCTTCCCGACGACGCGCAACCGCCGATCGAGTACCAGGTGGCGGTGGTGGTCGGAACGGACGACGAGGATGCCGCCCGCGCTTTCGTCGAGGCGCTACGAAGTCAGGGCGGGCGGGAGGCGCTCGAGCAGGCCGGGTTCGTCGTTCCTACGTAGACGGCGTCGGATTCGGCACGGGCGCGATCAGCGCCGGATCGACCCAGGCGCCGCCGGCCTGCTCCGCGAGGTCGGCGAACGTGACGCCGCCGAGCAGCGAGATCGTCGCGTCGCGCACCTCCTCCCACACGTCGCGCAACGTGCAGCCGACCATCATCGGACACGGCTCCGGGTTGTGACGCGTCGCGCAGCTGATCGGCGCCAGCGGTCCCTGGAAGAGACGCACGATGCGCTCGAGCGTGATCTCGTCCGGCGCCTTGTTGAGCCGGTACCCGCCCGACGGGCCGCGCTCCGACCGCACGACTCCGGCCGTCCGCATGGTCGGCATCACCTGCTCGAGCACCGACTGCGGCACGGCCGTCCGTCTCGCGAGCTCCTCCAGCTTGAGCGGCCCGCCGCCCTCGAGCGACAGCGCGAGGATCGCGCGCGTCGCGTAGTCGGTTCGTCGCGATACCCACATCTCTCAGACCTCCTGGCTGGTTCCCACTTGACAAGCCGTTGTTGCATTCTCTACCTTCTTGACTTCCTTAGTAAGTCGACAAAGTTAGTCGAGATATTCAACCAGGAGGAGTCGAATGAGAACCAAGGTCATGTTCCTCTGCGCCGCGCTGGGCCTTCTGGCCGCCGCGCTCGCCGCGACCGCCGGCGTCGGCTCCGCCGCACCCGAGCGCAGCGCCGACACGAAGCTGAGCCTCGTCGCGTACTCCACCCCCCGCGAGGCCTACGGGAAGCTCATCCCCGCGTTCCAGAAGACGGAGGCGGGCGAGGACGTCGACTTCACGCAGTCGTACGGCGCGTCCGGGGAGCAGGCGCGTGCGGTCAAGGCAGGCCTCGAGGCGGACATCGTCGCGCTGTCGCTCGCTCCCGATGTCGACTAGCTCGTCGCGCCGCCATCGTCGATGCGAAGTGGAAGAAGCAGTCCTTCAAGGGCATGGTCACGAACTCCGTCGTCGTCTTCGTCGTGCGCGACGGCAATCCGAAGAAGATCAAGAGCTGGAACGACCTCCTCCGCCCAGACGTCGAGGTCGTCACGCCGAACCCGTTCACGTCGGGCGGTGCGCGCTGGAACGTCATGGCCGCGTACGGCGCCTGGAGGAAGGCCGGCAAGACGGACAAGCAGGCGCAGGCGAACCTGCTGAAGCTGTTCAAGAACGTCACCGTTCAGGACACGAGCGCCCGTGCGTCGCTCAGCACGTTCAACAGCGGGAAGGGCGACGTGCTGCTCGCGTACGAGAACGAGGCGCTACTTCTCCCGCACGCAGGGCCTGAACCTGCAGTGGGTCATCCCGAAGGCGACGATCCTGATCGAGAATCCGATCGCCGTCACGAAGTCGAGCCCGGACAAGGCGGCGGCGAACTGCTTCCTGCGGTTCCTGCGCACGCCCGGCGTCACAGCAGATCTTCGCCGACTACGGCTACCGGCCGGTCGTGAAGAGCGTCGAGAACGCGAACCGCAAGAAGTTCCCGGCGCGGCCTGGCCTGTTCACGATCGACCAGCTCGGGCTCGGCGGCTGGGAGAAGGTGCAGAAGCGGTTCTTCGACCCGAACAGCATCATGGCGCGCATCCAGCGGCAGGTCGGCGGGAGCACCGGCTGACCGAGGTCGCCGTCAGCCGTCCCGGGCGCTCCGGGGTCTCGAGGGACAGGGCCGCAACGGCCCTGTCCCTCGGCTTTGTCACGACGTTTCTCATGGTCATGGTCGGCCTGCCGCTCGCCGCGCTCATGTGGGAGGCGACGAGCGAGGGAACGCAGTCGTTCTGGGACGCCGTCTCGAGCCCGGAGGCGGTCGCGGCGCTGAAGCTGACGCTCGGGGCGTCGCTCGCCGTGTCGGCGCTGAACGCGGTGCTCGGCACGATCACGGCCTGGGTGCTCGTGCGTGACGACTTCCGCGGGAAGACGGTCGTCAACGCGATCATCGACCTCCCGTTCGCGCTGCCGACGATCGTCGCCG
Source organism: uncultured Gaiellaceae bacterium (assembly GCA_963744285.1). Taxonomy (GTDB): domain Bacteria; phylum Actinomycetota; class Thermoleophilia; order Gaiellales; family Gaiellaceae; genus GMQP-bins7. The sequence goes on from CAVUTA010000018.1 coordinate 87,173, forward strand.
GGCTCACGCTGCTCGCGCTCTACGGACCGACGTCGCCGGTCGGGATCGACGTCGCCTTCTCGCGGACCGCGATCGTCCTGGCGCTGATGTTCGTGACGCTGCCGTTCGTCGTGCGGACGGTTCAGCCCGTGCTCCAGGAGCTCGATCACGAGCTCGAGGAGGCGGCGCACTCGCTCGGTGCATCGACCACGACGACGTTCCGCCGGGTCGTCCTCCCGAACATCCTCCCGGGGATCCTCTCCGGGGTCGCGCTCGCCTTCGCGAAGGCGGTCGGCGAGTTCGGGTCGCTCGTGATCATCACCGGGAACATCCCGTTCCAGACCGAGGTGTCGTCGGTGCACATCTACGGACGGATCGAGAGCGGCGACTCCGCAGGAGCAGCGGCCGTCGCAGTCGTACTGCTGGCGATCTCGTTCCTGACGCTCCTCTCGATCGGCGTCATCCGCCACTTCGCCACGAGGCACGACCGATGAGGAGCGTCGTGTCGCGTCTCGGGCTGCGCGCCGTCGCGCTCGTCTACCTCGCCGTGATTCTCGTCGGTCCGCTCGCGATCGTCTTCTGGAGGACGTTCGAGGACGGCTTCGCTCCGGCCTGGGACGCACTCACCACGCCGGAGACGCTCAACGCCTTCAAGCTCACGCTGATCATCACCGCGATCGCCGTCCCGGTGAACACGGTGTTCGGGATCGTCTGCGCGCTCGCGATCGTCCGCAAGCGGTTCTGGGGGAAGGGCCTGCTGAACGCGTTCATCGACCTCCCGCTCGCGCTGTCGCCCGTCGTCGTCGGTCTCGCACTGTTCCTGCTCTACGGCCAGGACGGCTGGTTCGGCAGCTGGCTCGACGACCGCGGGATCGAGGTGCTCTTCGCGCTGCCGTCGATGGTGATCGCGACGATCTTCGTGTCCCTGCCGTTCGTCGCGCGCGAGGTCGTTCCGACGCTGCGCGAGATCGGCGACGAGCAGGAGCAGGCGGCGAGGACGCTCGGGGCGAGCGGCTGGCAGACCTTCTGGCGCATCACGCTCCCGTCGATCCGCTGGGCCGTGATCTACGGCGTCATCCTCACGACCGCTCGCTGCCTCGGCGAGTACGGCGCGGTCGCCGTCGTCTCCGGGCCGCGTGCAGGGCGAGACGGAGACCGCGACGCTGCGCGTCCAGGAGCGCTACGAGGCATTCGACCTCGCGGGCGCGTACGCGATCTCGATCGTGCTCGCGCTCATCGCGATCCTCGTCCTCGTCGCCATGACCGTCATCCGACCCGAAAGAGGAGACCGCCTAGATGTCGATTCTCGTCCGCAACATCTCGAAGCGCTTCGGCGACTTCGTCGCGCTCGACGACGTCTCGCTCGACGTCGAGTCGGGCGCGCTGACCGCGCTCCTCGGCCCGAGCGGCTCGGGCAAGTCGACGCTGCTCCGGATCATCGCCGGGCTCGAGACCGCCGATCAGGGCGAGATCCTGCTCGCAGGAAAGGACGCGACCGCGCTCGCGCCGCAGAAGCGAAACGTCGGCTTCGTCTTCCAGCACTACGCCGCCTTCAAGCACATGACGGTCTGGGAGAACGTCGCATTCGGGCTCAAGGTGCGCAAGCGCCCGAAGGCGGAGATCGCCGAGCGCGTCGACGAGCTCCTGAACCTCGTCCAGCTCCAGAACTTCGGCCATCGCTATCCCGCGCAGCTCTCCGGAGGGCAGCGACAGCGCATGGGCCTCGCCCGCGCGCTCGCGCCCGAGCCGCAGGTGCTCCTTCTCGACGAGCCGTTCGGCGCACTCGACGCACGTGTTCGCGCCGAGCTCCGGGAGTGGCTTCGCCAGCTCCACGACGTCGTGCATGTCACGACGGTCTTCGTCACGCACGACCAGGACGAGGCGATGGAGATCTCGGATGAGATCGCCGTCATCAACCACGGCCGCCTCGAGCAGGTTGGCAGCCCGCGCGAGCTCTACGACAACCCGGCGAGCGAGTTCGTCATGACCTTCGTCGGGGACGCCCAGCCGCTCGGCGAGGTCCTCGTGCGGCCGCACGACATCGAGCTCCTCACCGAGCCGGTGGACGGTGCGATCGAGGCGATGATCGTGCGTGTGACACTGCTCGGGAGAGACGCGAAGGTCGAGCTGCACGACGCCAGCGGCTCGGAGATCCTCGTGCTCATGACGCGCGATGCGTTCGACGAGGCCGGCTTCTGGCGCGGCCAGAACGTCTGGGCGAACCCGAAGCGCGAACGCGTCTTCGAGACGGCGCCCGCTTAGCGCTCGAACAGCGCCGCGACGCCCTGGCCGACGCCGACGCAGAGCGTCGCCAGGCCGTAGCGGCCGTCGCGCCGGCGCAGCTCGTGCAGGAGCGAGACGACGAGGCGCGCGCCGCTCATCCCGAGCGGATGCCCGAGCGCGATTGCGCCACCGTTCACGTTGACCTTCTCCTCATCGAGACCGAGCTCCCGCACGACCGCGAGGCTCTGCGACGCGAACGCCTCGTTGAGCTCGACGAGATCGAGGTCGGCCACGGCGACGCCGCTTCGCTCGAGCAGCTTGCGCACGGCCGGGATCGGCCCGATGCCCATCACCCGCGGATCGACACCGGCCACGGCGGAGCCCACGAACGCACCGAGCGGATCGACGCCCAGCTCGCGCGCTTTGTCCTCGCTCGCGATCACGAGCGCCGCCGCGCCGTCGTTGATCCCACTCGCGTTGCCCGCGGTCACGGTGCCCTCGGAGCGAAATGCAGGCTTGAGCTTCGCGAGCACGTCGGCCGTCGTCTCCGGTCGCGGATGCTCGTCGACGACGACCTCACCGACCGGGACGAGCTCGTCGTCGAAGCGGCCCGCTGCGTTCGCCAGCTTCCAGCGCTCCTGCGAGCGAGCGGCGAACGCGTCCTGATCCTCGCGCGACACGCTCCACTGCTCGGCAACGTTCTCGCCCGTCTCCCCCATCGACTCCAGCGGGAACATCTCCTCGAGCCGTGGGTTGGGGAAGCGCCAGCCGAGCGTCGTGTCCCACAGCGTCCGGTCGCCACGTGGGAACGCCGCGTCGGGCTTCGCCGTGACGAGCGGCGCGCGGCTCATCGACTCGACGCCGCCCGCGACGACGATCTCCGCGTCACCTGCGAGCACGGCGTGACAGGCGGACACGACCGCAGACAGACCTGAGGCGCAGAGACGGTTCAGCGTGACGCCGGCGACCGTCTCCGGAAGGCCGGCGAGCAGCGCGCCCATGCGCGCGACGTTGCGGTTGTCCTCGCCCGCCTGGTTCGCGCAGCCGAAGTAGACGTCGTCGATCGCGCCACCGTCGACCGCGGCTCGCTCGACTGCGGCGGCGATGGCGATCCCCGCGAGATCGTCCGGCCGTACGCCCGAGAGCGCACCCGCGTATCGCCCGATCGGCGTGCGAACCGCGGAGAGAACGACTGCGCGCGCCATCGCGGCGACGTTACCGGACGAAGTCGATCTCGACGGGCTCCGGGAAGGCGCCGAGCGCCTCGCCGCGGCGAAGCAGCTCCGTCACGGCCTTGCGTCCCTCGTCGCCGTAGTCCTGGGTGAGCTCGTTGACGTACATCGAGACGAAGCGGTCGGCGACCGCAGCATCGATCCCGCGACCGAACTCGAGCGCGTACTCGAGAGCCTCGGCGCGGTTGTCGAGCCCGCACTGGATCGCCTCGCGCAACACCTGGGAGACGTCGCCGAGCACGTCCTCCCCGAGATCGCGCCGCACGACGTTGACACCGAGCGGCAGTGGGAGCCCTGTCTCGAGCAGCCACCACTCGCCGAGATCGAGCACCTTCACGAGACCGTAGTCCTCGAAGGTCAGCTGGCCCTCGTGGATCAGCAGTCCCGCGTCAGCTCGCCCCGAGGCGACCTCGTCGGGAATCTCGTCGAACGCCAGCTCGCGAAATGCGAACTCGTCGAGCACGAGTCGAAGCGCGAGGAACGACGTCGTCATCGCCCCGGGCACGACGATCTCGAGCTCGCCCAGCTCGTCGAGCGTCATCTCCTCGCGCGCGACGACGATCGGCCCGTACCCGGAGCCGATGCTCGCCCCGTGCGGCAGCAGCGCGTAGTCCTGCTGGACGAACGGGTATGCGGCGAGCGAGATCGCGGTCACCTCGAGGCGGCCGCACCGCGCCCACTGGTTGAGCGTCTGGATGTCGCCGAGCACCTGCTCGAACGCGTGCCCCCTGCGTGTCGACGAGGTCGGTCGTCAGCGCCCAGTACATGAACGCGTCGTCAGGGTCCGGGCTGTGTCCGACGCGGATCCGCAAAGCGCGCGGACGCTAGCACCGTCCACGCGGCTACCGGTTGAAGAACCAGCGCTCCAGGAGCGGCAGCACTTCCTTCCGCGTGAACGGCCGTGCGTCGGCCGGGAGCCCGTCCCCCTCGAGCACGCTGACGTCGTCCTCGAGCGCCTCGTTGGCGCGATCGAGCGCGTCGTCGAGCTCGAAGCCCTCGAAGATCACGTCCTCCGGCCGGGGCTCGTCGGACTCGCGGAGCTGCGGGTTGACGACGCGACCGACGGCCCAGACCGCGCCCGGGCGCCGCTCGATCCAGATGACGATGCGCTCCTCGGCGCCGACGTCGTCGACGCCGACGAGCGTCCGCTCGGCGTACCGGCCCTCGCGTGAGCTCCGTTTCATCTAACCGGGATACAATCGCGTCTCGTGTCCGGGTTCAAGAACATGTTCTCGTTCCTCTTCTCGCGAGGGTCTGCCGAGGAGCACGTCGCGAGGTACGTCATCCGCGAGCACGACCGCGGTCGATCGCTCACCGAGATCCTCGAGGACAAGTACGTCCAGAACCGCCTGACGCCCGAGCAGCAGAGGCGCCTGCTCGACCGGCCGGAGATCCTCGAGACCTTCTCGGGCGACACGGTCGAGGCCGCGAAGGCCTCCGTCGACGAGTCCTCAGAGCTCGCCGTTCCCGACGCCCTGTTCGCGCGCGAGCCGCACGGCCTCGGCGCCGAGCGCGACGTCCCAGGCGGCGAGCCCGTTCGACTTGAAGACGACGATGTCGTCGTCCGACTGCCGCCCGGCGATCTCGCCCGCGACGACCTCGTGGAGCTCGTGCACCTCGAGCCAGTCGAGCACGCCCATCTGCACGGGCTCGACGAGATCGCCCGACTCGAGCCTGGCCTGCTCGAGCAGGTCGCAGCAGACGAAGCTCGCGCGCTCGAGAACGGTGTTGTCGAGCTCCCGCCGCGTCACGACGTTCGCGCCTGCCGCGGCGACGAGCGCTCCCGGAACGAGCCACTCGCCGCGGAGCACCGGGTCGCGCGAGCTCGTGATCGTGACCACGACGTCTTGCGACGCGGCGTCGCGATGGCTCTCCCCGGGCTCGGCGCCCGTCCGCTCGCAGAACGCAGCGAGCTTCTCGGGGGTCCGACAGAACGCCACGACGTGCTCGATCGACGGGACGGCCGCGCGAATGCACGCGACCTGAGTCTCGGCCTGATGCCCGCAGCCGATGACTCCCAGCGTGCGCGCGCCGCGCTTCGCGAGATGACGCGCCGCGACGCCGCTCGCCGCCCCGGTACGGAGCTGCCCGAGCCGGTCGGCCTCGATCACCGCGACGAGCTCCGAGGACTCCGCGTCGAACAGGCAGACGACGAACGTCGCACCGTTCGGCGTCGCCGCATACAGCTTCCCGCCGGCAAGCCCGAGGCCGCTGTCCGAAGCGGCCATGTCCGCGAGCGCTCCCTCGGGCAGTCGAAGACGACGCCGCGGAGCGATCTCGACCTCGCCGGCGGCCATGCGCCGAAAGCACGCCTCGACCGCTTCGACCGCGTCGGAAGGAGAGACGAGCGCAGCGACGTCGGACTCCGTCAAATAGAGCGGCACAAGCGCAAGTCTAGGAACGAACGTGACGCCGCCGAGCAGCGAGATGGTCGCGTCGCGAACCTCCTCCCACACGTCGCGCAGCGTGCAGCCGACCATCATCGGACACGGCTCGGGGTTGTGGCGCGTCGCGCAGCTGATCGGCGCCAGCGGCCCCTGGAAGAGACGGACGATCCGCTCGAGCGTGATCTCTTCAGGATCCTTGTTGAGTCGGTAGCCGCCCGAGGGGCCGCGCTCCGAGCGCACGACTCCGGCGGTCCGCATCGTCGGCATCACCTGCTCGAGCACCGACTGCGGCACGGCCGTCCGTCTCGCGAGCTCCTCCAGCTTGAGCGGTCCGCCGCCCTCGAGCGACAGCGCGAGGATCGCCCGCGTCGCGTAGTCGGTTCGTCGCGATACCCACATCTCTCAGACCTCCTGGCTGGTTCCCACTTGACAAGGCGTTGTTGCATTCTCTACCTTCTTAACCTCTTTAGTAAGTCGACAAAGTTAGTCGAGATATTCAACCAGGAGGAGTCGAATGAGAACCAAGGTCATGTTCCTCTGCGCCGCGCTGGGCCTTCTGGCTGCCGCGCTCGCCGCGACCGCCGGCGTCGGCTCCGCCGCACCCGAGCGCAGCGCCGACGCGGACCTGAGCCTCGTCGCGTATACGACGCCACGCGAGGCCTACGGAAAGCTCATCCCCATGTTCCAGAAGACCGCCGCAGGGCGAGGACGTCGACTTCAAGCAGTCGTACGGCGCCTCCGGCGAGCAGGCACGGGCCGTCAAGGCCGGCCTCGACGCCGACATCGTCGCCCTCTCGCTCGCTCCCGACGTCGACTCGCTCGTGCCCGACATCGTCGATGCGAAGTGGAAGAAGCAGTCGTACAAGGGCATGGTGACGAACTCGGTCGTCGTACTCGTCGTGCGCGACGGGAACCCGAAGAAGATCAAGAGCTGGAACGACCTCCTTCGCCCGGATGTCGAGGTCATCACTCCCAACCCGTTCACGTCGGGTGGTGCGCGCTGGAACGTCATGGCCGCGTACGGCGCCTGGAGGAAGGCCGGCAAGACCGACAAGCAGGCCCAGGCGAACCTCTTGAAGCTCTTCAAGAACGTCGCCGTTCAGGACGCGAGCGCACGTGCATCGCTCACGACCTTCAACAGCGGCAAGGGCGACGTCCTCCTCGCGTACGAGAACGAGGCGTACTTCTCCCGCGCGCAGGGCCTGAACATGCAGTGGGTCATCCCGAAGGCGACGATCCTGATCGAGAACCCGATCGCCGTCACGAAGACCAGCTCGGAGAAGGCGGCGGCGAACAGCTTCCTGCGCTTCCTGCGCACGCCGGGCGCGCAGCAGGTGTTCGCCGACTACGGCTACCGGCCGGTGATGAAGAGCGTCGAGAACGCGAACCGCAAGAAGTTCCCGACCAGGCCGGGCCTGTTCACGATCGACCAGCTCGGGCTGGGCGGCTGGGAGAAGGTGCAGAAGCGGTTCTTCGATCCTTCGAACAGCATCATGGCGCGCATCCAGCGGCAGGTGGGCGGGAGCACCGGCTGACCGAGGTCGCCGTCAGCCGTCCCGGGCGCTCCGGGGTCTCGAGGGACAGGGCCGCAACGGCCCTGTCCCTCGGCTTTGTCACGACGTTTCTCATGGTCATGGTCGGCCTGCCGCTCGCCGCGCTCATGTGGGAGGCGACGAGCGAGGGAACGCAGTCGTTCTGGGACGCCGTCTCGAGCCCGGAGGCGGTCGCGGCGCTGAAGCTGACGCTCGGGGCGTCGCTCGCCGTGTCGGCGCTGAACGCGGTGCTCGGCACGATCACGGCCTGGGTGCTCGTACGTGACGACTTCCGCGGGAAGACGGTCGTCAACGCGATCATCGACCTCCCGTTCGCGCTGCCGACGATCGTCGCGGGGCTCACGCTGCTCGCGCTCTACGGACCGACGTCGCCGGTCGGGATCGACGTCGCCTTCTCGCGGACCGCGATCGTCCTGGCGCTGATGTTCGTGACGCTGCCGTTCGTCGTGCGGACGGTCCAGCCCGTGCTCCAGGAGCTCGATCACGAGCTCGAGGAGGCGGCGCACTCGCTCGGTGCATCGACCACGACGACGTTCCGCCGGGTCGTCCTCCCGAACATCCTCCCCGGGATTCTCTCGGGGGTCGCGCTCGCCTTCGCGAAGGCGGTCGGCGAGTTCGGGTCGCTCGTGATCATCACCGGGAACATCCCGTTCCAGACCGAGGTGTCGTCGGTGCACATCTACGGACGGATCGAGAGCGGCGACTCCGCCGGAGCAGCGGCCGTCGCAGTCGTGCTGCTGGCGATCTCGTTCCTGACGCTCCTCTCGATCGGCGTCATCCGCCACTTCGCGACGAGGCACGACCGATGAGGAGCTTCGTGTCGCGTCTCGGGCTGCGCGCCGTTGCGCTCGTCTACCTCGCCGTGATTCTCGTCGGTCCGCTCGCGATCGTCTTCTGGAGGACGTTCGAGGACGGCTTCGCTCCGGCCTGGGACGCACTCACCACGCCGGAGACGCTCAACGCCTTCAAGCTCACGTTGATCATCACCGCGATCGCCGTCCCGGTGAACACGGTGTTCGGGATCGTCTGCGCGCTCGCGATCGTCCGCAAGCGGTTCTGGGGGAAGGGCCTGCTGAACGCGTTCATCGACCTCCCGCTCGCGCTGTCCCCCGTCGTCGTCGGTCTCGCACTGTTCCTGCTCTACGGCCAGGACGGCTGGTTCGGCAGCTGGCTCGACGACCGCGGAATCGAGGTGCTCTTCGCGCTGCCGTCGATGGTGATCGCGACGATCTTCGTGTCCCTGCCGTTCGTCGCGCGCGAGGTCGTTCCGACGCTGCGCGAGATCGGCGACGAGCAGGAGCAGGCGGCGAGGACGCTCGGGGCGAGCGGCTGGCAGACCTTCTGGCGCATCACGCTCCCGTCGATCCGCTGGGCCGTGATCTACGGCGTGATCCTCACGACAGCACGCTGCCTCGGCGAGTACGGCGCGGTCGCCGTCGTCTCCGGCCGCGTGCAGGGCGAGACAGAGACCGCGACGCTGCGCGTGCAGGAGCGCTACGAGGCGTTCGACCTCGCCGGCGCGTACGCGATCTCGATCGTGCTCGCCCTGATCGCGATCCTCGTCCTCGTCGCCATGACCGTCATTCGCCCGAAAGAGGAGACCGCCTAGATGTCGATTCTCGTTCGCAACGTCTCGAAGCGCTTCGGCGACTTCGTCGCGCTCGACGACGTCTCGCTCGACGTCGAGTCGGGCGCGCTGACCGCGCTCCTCGGCCCGAGCGGCTCGGGAAAGTCGACGCTGCTCCGGATCATCGCCGGGCTCGAGACCGCCGATCAGGGCGAGATCCTGCTCGCAGGAAAGGACGCGACTGCGCTCGCGCCGCAGAAGCGAAACGTCGGCTTCGTCTTCCAGCACTACGCCGCCTTCAAGCACATGACGGTCTGGGAGAACGTCGCATTCGGGCTCAAGGTGCGCAAGCGGCCGAAGGCGGAGATCGCCGAGCGCGTCGACGAGCTCCTGAACCTCGTCCAGCTCCAGAACTTCGGCCATCGCTATCCCGCGCAGCTCTCCGGAGGGCAGCGACAGCGCATGGGCCTCGCCCGCGCGCTCGCGCCCGAGCCGCAGGTGCTCCTTCTCGACGAGCCGTTCGGCGCACTCGACGCTCGTGTTCGTGCAGAGCTCCGCGAGTGGCTCCGCCAGCTCCACGACGTCGTGCATGTCACGACGGTCTTCGTCACGCACGACCAGGACGAGGCGATGGAGATCTCGGATGAGATCGCCGTCATCAACCACGGCCGCCTCGAGCAGGTCGGCAGCCCGCGCGAGCTCTACGACAACCCGGCGAGCGAGTTCGTCATGACCTTCGTCGGGGACGCCCAGCCGCTGGGCGACGTCCTCGTGCGGCCGCACGACATCGAGCTTCTCACCGAGCCGGTGGACGGTGCGATCGAGGCGATGATCGTGCGTGTGACACTGCTCGGGCGAGATGCGAAGGTCGAGCTGCACGACGCCAACGGCTCGGAGATCCTCGTGCTCATGACGCGCGATGCGTTCGACGAGGCCGGCTTCTGGCGCGGCCAGAACGTCTGGGCGAACCCGAAGCGCGAACGCGTCTTCGAGACGGCGCCCGCTTAGCGCTCGAACAGCGCCGCGACGCCCTGGCCGACGCCGACGCAGAGAGTCGCCAGTCCGTAGCGGCCGTCGCGGCGTCGCAGCTCGTGCAGGAGCGAGACGACGAGGCGCGCGCCGCTCATCCCGAGCGGATGCCCGAGCGCGATCGCTCCACCGTTCACGTTGACCTTCTCCTCGTCGAGGCCGAGCTCCCGCACGACCGCGAGGCTCTGCGACGCGAACGCCTCGTTGAGCTCGACGAGATCGAGGTCGGCCACGGCGACGCCGCTTCGCTCGAGCAGCTTGCGCACGGCCGGGATCGGCCCGATGCCCATCACCCGCGGATCGACACCGGCCACGGCGGAGCCCACGAACGCGCCGAGCGGATCGACGCCGAGCTCGCGCGCCTTGTCCTCGCTCGCGATCACGAGCGCCGCCGCGCCGTCGTTGATCCCGCTCGCGTTCCCGGCGGTCACGGTGCCCTCGGAGCGAAATGCGGGCTTGAGCTTCGCGAGCACGTCGGCCGTCGTCTCCGGTCGCGGATGCTCGTCGACGACGACCTCACCGACCGGGACGAGCTCGTCGTCGAAGCGGCCCGCTGCGTTCGCCAGCTTCCAGCGCTCCTGCGAGCGCGCGGCGAACGCGTCCTGATCCTCGCGCGACACGCTCCACTGCTCGGCCACGTTCTCGCCCGTCTCCCCCATCGACTCCAGCGGGAACATCTCCTCGAGCCGTGGGTTGGGGAAGCGCCAGCCGAGCGTCGTGTCCCACATCGTCCGGTCGCCACGTGGGAACGCCGCGTCCGGCTTCGCCGTGACGAGCGGCGCGCGGCTCATCGACTCGACGCCACCGGCGACGACGATCTCCGCGTCACCTGCGAGCACGGCGTGACAGGCGGATACGACCGCAGACAGACCTGAGGCGCAGAGACGGTTCAGCGTGACGCCGGCGACCGTCTCCGGAAGGCCGGCGAGCAGCGCGGCCATGCGCGCGACGTTGCGGTTGTCCTCGCCCGCCTGGTTCGCGCACCCGAAGTAGACGTCGTCGATCGCGCCGCCGTCGACCGCGGCTCGCTCGACTGCAGCGGCGATGGCGATCCCCGCGAGATCGTCCGGCCGCACGCCCGAGAGCGCACCCGCGTAGCGCCCGATCGGCGTGCGAACCGCGGAGAGAACGACTGCGCGCGCCATCGCGGCGACGTTACCGGACGAAGTCGATCTCGACGGGCTCCGGGAAGGCGCCGAGCGCCTCGCCGCGGCGAAGCAGCTCCGTCACGGCCTTGCGCCCCTCGTCGCCGTAGTCCTGCGTGAGCTCGTTGACGTACATCGAGACGAAGCGGTCGGCGACCGCAGCATCGATCCCGCGACCGAACTCGAGCGCGTACTCGAGAGCCTCGGCGCGGTTGTCGAGCCCGCACTGGATTGCCTCGCGGAGCACCTGTGAGACGTCGCCGAGCACCTCCTCCCCCAGATCGCGCCGCACGACGTTGACACCGAGCGGCAGCGGGAGCCCCGTCTCGAGCAGCCACCACTCGCCGAGGTCGAGCACCTTCACGAGGCCGTAGTCCTCGAAGGTCAGCTGGCCCTCGTGGATCAGCAGTCCTGCCTCAGCTCGCCCCGAGGCGACCTCGTCGGGAATCTCGTCGAACGCCAGCTCGCGATGCGCGAACCCGTCGAGCACGAGCCGAAGCGCGAGGAACGACGTCGTCATCGTCCCGGGCACGACGATCTCGAGCTCGCCCAGCTCGGCGAGCGTCATCTCCTCGCGCGCGACGACGATCGGCCCGTACCCGGAGCCGATGCTCGCCCCGTGCGGCAGCAGCGCGTAGTCCTGCTGGACGAACGGGTATGCGGCGAGCGAGATCGCAGTCACCTCGAGGCGGCCGCACCGCGCCCACTGGTTGAGCGTCTGGATGTCGCCGAGCACCTGCTCGAACGTGTGCCCCCTGGTGCCGACGAGGTCGGTCGTCAGCGCCCAGTACATGAACGCGTCGTCAGGGTCCGGGCTGTGTCCCACGCGGATCCGCAAAGCGCGGGGACGCTAGCACCGTCCACGCGGCTACCGGTTGAAGAACCAGCGCTCCAGAAGCGGCAGCACTTCCTTCCTCGTGAACGGCCGTGCGTCGGCAGGTCGCCCGTCCCCCTCGAGCACGCTGACGTCGTCCTCGAGCGCCTCGTTGGCGCGATCGAGCGCGTCGTCGAGCTCGAACCCCTCGAAGATCACGTCCTCCGGCCGGGGCTCGTCCGACTCGCGGAGCTGCGGGTTGACCACACGCCCCACGGCCCAGACCGCGCCCGGGCGTCGCTCGATCCAGATGACGATGCGCTCCTCGGCGCCGACGTCGTCGACGCCGGCGAGCGTTCGCTCCGCGTACCGGCCCTCGCGTGAGCTCCGTTTCATCAACCGGGATACAATCGCGTCTCGTGTCCGGGTTCAAGAATATGTTCTCGTTCCTCTTCTCTCGAGGCTCTGCCGAGGAGCACGTCGCGAGGTACGTCATCCGCGAGCACGACCGCGGCCGATCGCTCACCGAGATCCTCGAGGACAAGTACGTCCAGAACCGCCTGACGGCCGAGCAGCAGAGGCGCCTGCTCGACCGGCCGGAGATACTCGAGACCTTCTCGGGCGACACGGTCGAGGCCGCGAAGGCCTCACGTGACGACCTAGCAGCTCCGTCCCCACGCCCTGTTCTCGCGCGAGCCGCACGGCCTCGGCGCCGAGCGCGACGTCCCAGGCGGCGAGCCCGTTCGACTTGAAGACGACGATGTCGTCGTCCGACTGCCGCCCGGCGATCTCGCCCGCGACGACCTCGTGGAGCTCGTGCACCTCGAGCCAGTCGAGCACGCCCATCTGCACGGGCTCGACGAGATCACCCGACTCGAGCCTGGCCTGCTCGAGCAGGTCGCAGCAGACGAAGCTCGCGCGTTCGAGAACCGTGTTGTCGAGCTCCCGCCGCGTCACGACGTTCGCTCCGGCAGCAGCGACGAGCGCGCCCGGAACGAGCCACTCGCCGCGGAGCACCGGGTCGCGCGAGCTCGTGATCGTGACCACGACGTCTTGCGATGCGGCGTCACGATGGCTCTCCCCGGGCTCGGCGCCCACGCGCTCGCAGAAGGCAGCGAGCTTCTCGGGCGTCCTGCAGTACGCCACGACGTGCTCGATCGAAGGGAGGGCCGCGCGAATGCACGCGACCTGAGTCTCGGCCTGATGACCGCAGCCGATGACGCCGAGCGTGCGTGCGCCGCTCTTCGCGAGGTGACGCGCCGCGACGCCGCTCGCCGCCCCGGTACGGAGCTGCCCGAGCCGGTCGGCCTCGATCACCGCGACGAGCTCCGAGGACTCCGCGTCGAACAGGCAGACGACGAACGTCGCGCCGTTCGGCGTCGCCGCATAGAGCTTCCCGCCGGCAAGCCCGAGGCCGCTGTCCGAGGCGGCCATGTCCGCGAGCGCCCCTCCGGCAGTCGAAGACGGCGCCGCGGTGCGATCTCGACCTCGCCCGCCGCCATGCGGCGGAAGCACGCCTCGACGGCTTCGACCGCGTCGGCCGGAGAGACGAGCGCAGCGACGTCGGACTCCGTGAGATAGAGCGGCATGTGCCGCAAGTCTAGGAACGTCGAGAGACCCGCCGTAGACTCGCCGCAGCGTGGGCGGCGATTATCTGGAACTGCGGCTGGGCGAGCTCCTCGACCGCCTGTCCGCGGACGGGCTCGCACCGGGCGGAGGCTCGGCCGCCGCACTCACGGTTGCGTTCTCGGCACGGCTCGTCGCGATGGTCGCGCGCTGCTCGGTGAGGTGGGACGAGGCAGCCGGCGTCTCTGCCCAGGCGAACGCGATCGGCGAGCGCGCCGTCGAGCTTGCCCACACCGACGGCCGCGTCTGGGAGGACGCGCTCACGGCACTCCGCGATGCGGAGGCGGGAGACGTGGAGGATCCGAAGACGAGACTTTGCGCTGGAGCAGAAGCTCGAAGCCGCCGCCGCGGCGCCGCTCGAGATCGCCTCCCTCGGCGCGGATGCCGCCGCCCTCGCAGCCCTGGCCGCCGAGCACGGCGATGCGACGTACCGCGCGGACGCCGCCGCCGCCGCCGCGCTCGCCGCGGGAGGAGCGTCCGCAGCGGCACATCTCGTCCGGGTGAACCTCGGCGTCCGCAACGCGGACCCGCGACTCGCCCGCGCACTCGCGAGCGAGCAGGCGGCGCAGGACGTCGCCGCGCGCCTGCTCGAGTCCCGTCGGTGAGCGGCTACTCGACCCTCACCGACGCCGAGCTCGTCCGCCGCTGCCGCGCAGACGACGCGGGCGCGTGGAACGAGCTCGTCGAGCGCTACTCGCGGTACGTCTACGCGATCGCCGTCCGTGGCTTCAGATTGAGCGACGAGGACGCCGAGGACGTCTTCCAGGACGTCTTCACCCGCATCTACACGCGGCTCGACAGCCTGCGCGACGACTCCGCGCTCCGGCCCTGGATCGCGCAGCTCACCCGGCGGCGCTGCCTCGACGCGATCGCTGCGAGGCGCGATGTCCCGGCGGACGAGGCGCTCACCGAGGAGGGCTCGAGCGACCTGAGCGACGTCGAGGAGGCCTTCGAGGTACGCGAGGCGCTGGCCGGGCTGTCGGAAGCGTGTCAGGACATCCTCGACCGCTTCTTCGCGCGCGATCAGAGCTACAAGACGATCGCCGACGAGCTCGAGATCCCGTCGGGAACGATCGCGAGCCGCATCGCACGATGCCTCGGAAGACTGCGAAATGAGCTGGAG
>CAVUTA010000019.1:0-181801 GCA_963744285.1 uncultured Gaiellaceae bacterium
GTCGAGATCCACCTCGACGCGACGTTCCAACAGGTCGGGACGGCGACGAACGACGACACCGGTGAGCAGGAGGATTCGTCCGAGGGCGCCGACGACGACTGACTCGGTGGACGAGGGCCTGGCCAGCTCGGGCTCGTCTCTCATCTCACTCTCATCTCGGTGGCGACAATGTGCTCATGCGCATCCTCGTCGTCGAGGACGAGCTCAAGATGGCAGGCCTCCTGCGGCGTGGGCTCGTGGAGGAGGGATACGCCGTCGACGTCGCTCGGACGGGCGACGACGCGATCTGGATGGCAGGCGCTGTGGAGTACGACGCGATCGTGCTCGACCTCATGCTCCCGGGCATCGACGGCGTCGAGGTCTGTCGCCGTGCACGGGAGAACGGCGTCTGGTCGCCCGTGCTCATGCTGACGGCGCGCGATGCGGTGGGAGACCGGGTCGCCGGGCTCGACGCGGGTGCGGACGACTATCTGCCGAAGCCGTTCTCGTTCGCGGAGCTCCTCGCACGGCTACGGGCGCTGGTGCGGCGGGGAAGCGGCGAGCGTCCTGTGGTCCTCGAGGTCGGCGACCTCCGGCTCGATCCGGCGACGCATCAGGTGTGGCGGGGACGGACGGAGGTGCAGCTCTCTGCGAAGGAGTTCTCGCTGCTCGAGGCGTTCATGCGACGTCCCGGGCAGGTTCTCTCACGCCTCCAGCTCATCGAGCACGCGTGGGACTACGCGTACGAGAACCGCTCGAACGTCGTGGACGTGTACGTGAGGTACCTGCGGGACAAGGTCGACCGGCCGTTCGAGCGGAACTCCATCGAGACCGTGCGCGGAGTCGGATACCGGCTCCGGCGAGAGAGCGCCGCATGAGCCGGATGCCGATTCGCCTTCGTCTCGCACTCGCCTTTGCCCTCGTCATGGCCGTCGTGTTCGCCGCGGTGGGAGCGATCCTCTACGTCAGGCTGGGAGACACCCTCGACGAGCGCATCGCCGAGGACCTCGAGGCAAGGACGACAGCGTTGGCAGCGAGCTTCGACGTCGACCTTGCCCGCCGCGACGGGCGAGGAGGGGCTCGCGCAGGTGCTCGAGGCGGACGGGTCGATCGTGGCCGGAAGCAACACCGCAGCCGAGGCGCCACTGCTCTCGCGCGAGCAGCTCGATCGTGCACGGGTGGGCTCGACCACGGTCGAGACGGAGATCTCAGGCGTCGATCTCCGGATCCTCGCGACCCCGGTCGACGATCGCATCGTCGTCGTTGCAGAGCCACTCGACGATCGCGACGAAGCGCTCGACGGGCTCCTGGCGCAGCTTCTCGTGATCCTTCCGCTCGCGCTGGTGGCCTCGTCGGCGATCGGCTACCTCGTGGCAGGTGCTGCTCTTCGCCCGGTCGAAGCGATGCGTCGACAGGCGACGGAGATCTCCGCGGACACCCCCGAGCATCGGCTCCCTCTCCCGCGAGCGAACGACGAGATCTCGCGTCTCGGGGAGACGCTGAACGAGATGCTCGATCGCCTCGACTCCGGGCTCGCGCGCGAGCGCCGCTTCGTCGCCGACGCGAGCCACGAGCTGCGGACGCCGCTCGCGACGCTGCAAACCGAGCTCGAGCTGGCGGCGCGTCGTCCTCGAACACAGGCCGACCTCGAGCTCGTTCTGCGTTCGGCTGGCGAGGAGGTCGAGCGCCTCGTCCGGTTGGCCGAGGATCTCCTCGTCCTCGCGCGTGCGGACGAGGGCGATCTGGCGATGCGCACGGAGCGGCTGGAGGCGCGCGACCTGCTCGCTGACGTCGCGCGGCGGCAGAGCGCGCGTGCTGCATCGGCGGCTCGCGTGATCGACATCTCCGCGCCAGCGGATCTCGCGCTCGTGGGCGACCGGCGGCGTCTCGAGCAGGCGCTCGAGAACCTCGTCGACAACGCGCTGCAGCACGGCGCGGGAACGGTGAGGATGGATGCCCGCGCGGCGAACGGCGTCGTCGTGCTGAGCGTCTCCGACGACGGCGCAGGGTTTCCGCCCGACTTCGTATCTCATGCTTTCGAGCGCTTCAGTCGCGGGGATGTCGCGCGCAGCGGAGGCGGAGCCGGGCTCGGCCTTGCGATCGCCAACGCGATCGCTCGCGCGCACGGAGGCACGGCAGAGGCGGCGAATGCAGCCGACGGCGGGGCGGACGTCTGGCTCGTGCTCCCGAGCGGGTTGAATGCCGTCGATGCTCCTCGCGCTGATAGCGACGACGTCGGCTGACGTCGCGGCGACGTCGTCGCGCCTCGCGAAGGTCGACCGCATCGTCGAGTGCCTCCGTGCGGCGGCACCCGAGGAGGTCGCCGTCGCGGTCGCCTACCTGTCGGGCGAGCTGCCGCAGGGAACCGTCGGCGTGGGGTGGGCGGCGCTCCGCGAGCAGCCCGACGCTGCCGACCGGGCGACGCTCGAGCTGCTCGAGGTCGACGCGGCCGTGTCGCGCCTGCAGTCCATCGGCGGCAAGGGCTCGCAGGGAGCGCGCCGCGAGGAGCTCGCTGCGCTCTTCGCGCGCGCGACCGAGCCCGAGCAGCGTCTTCTCGTCGGCTTGTTCCTCGGCGAGCTTCGGCAGGGAGCGCTCGAGGGCGTGATGGCGGACGCAGTCGCGAAAGCGGCCGGCGTACCGGCCGCGGAGGTGCGTCGCGCGGCGATGCTCGCCGGCGATCTCCCCTCGGTTGCCGAGGTCGCGATGCGCGAGGGCAGCGACGGGCTGGCGCGGTTCCGGCTGACCCCGCTGCGTCCGATCGGCCCCATGCTCGCGCAGACGGCCGGCGACGTCGCGGCCGGTCTCGAACGACTGGAGTCCACGTACGTCGAGTGGAAGCTCGACGGTGCGCGCATCCAGGCTCATCGCGTGGGAGACGACATCGCGATCTTCACGCGCAACCTCGCGGACATCACCGATCGCGTGCCCGAGATCGTCTCCGCAATCCGACGGCTCGACGTCGCCGAAATCGTGCTCGACGGCGAGGCGATCGCGCTTCGCGACGACGGTCGCCCGGCGCCGTTTCAGGTGACGATGAGCCGCTTCGGCACGAAGGCGGTCGCGGCGGATGCGCTGCCGCTCGCCTCGTTCTTCTTCGACTGCCTGCACGTGGACGGCGACGAGCTCATCGATCTCCCGGCGCGCGAGCGGCTCGAGACTCTCGATGCGCGACTCCCGAGGGAGCACATCGTCCCCCGCCTCGTGACGAACGGTGCGGAGGAAGCGCAGGCGTTCCTCGACGACGCGCTCGCCCGCGGTCACGAGGGCGTCATGGTCAAGTCGCTCGACGCACCGTACGAGGCCGGACGCCGCGGAGCCGGCTGGCTGAAGGTGAAGCCGGCGCACACGCTCGACCTCGTCGTGCTCGCCGCCGAGTGGGGGCACGGTCGGCGGACGGGAAAGCTCTCGAACCTCCATCTCGGCGCGCGGGACCCGGTGAGCGGCGCCTTCGTGATGCTCGGGAAGACGTTCAAGGGCATGACGGACGAGATGCTCGCCTGGCAGACGGAGCAGCTGCTCGGCCTGCAGACGGCGCGCGAAGGCCACGTCGTCCACGTCCGGCCGGAGCTCGTCGTCGAGGTCGCGTTCGACGGCGTGCAGACGAGCTCGCGCTATCCGGGCGGGATGGCGCTGCGGTTCGCGAGGGTCAAGGGCTACCGGCCGGACAAGTCTCCGAGCGAGGCGGACACGATCGACACCGTGCGCACGATCCACGCTCGTGCGGGTTAGGCTCGTCGGGTCATCTACGTCGAAGGAGGTTCGACATGACGCACTACGGAACCCTTCGCTCGTGGGCGTTCATCGCCACGCTCGTCGGAGTCTTCGGAATGATCGCCGCCGGGATCGGAGCGATCGTCTGGGCGTTCGAGGTCGAGGGCTTCTGGCAGACGCTCGGCGTTCTGCTCATCGGCCTGCCGGTCGCGGTCTTCATCGCGACGATCCCGATTGCGCTCGGCCAGGCGATGCGCGCGATCGCCGACGTCGGCGACACGGTGGCCGCGCGCTAGCACGATGCTGGACGACGGGGTCAAGAGCTTCCGAGCGCCGGACGAGGTCGTCCGGCTCCCGAAGCTTCACGGCGGACATCGTCGTGCTGGGCGAGCTCACCATGAGTCGCCTGGTCGCCGAGCCCGGCTGGCGCTGGTCGGAGCACGTGCGTCCGAGCGTGGGCGGGGAGTGGTGTCAAGTCCATCATGTGGGATTCGTGATCTCGGGTCGTCTCGGCACCCTCTACCCGGACGGGACGGAGGTCGTATACGGGCCCGACGACATCGTGGACATCCCACCGGGTCACGACGGCTACGTCGTTGGCGACGAGCCGTGCGTCCAGATCTTCTGGGCGGGCAACCGACCGTTCTTCGCCAGCTTCCTGATCGGGAGTCGAACTCGAGTTCTCGCCTCGCTGCTCTTCACCGATATCGTCGGCTCGACGGCAAAGGCGGCGGAGCTCGGCGATGCCCGGTGGCGAGCGCTCCTCTCCGAGCACTTCCTCGCTGCGAGGGCGGAGCTCGAGCGATACGGCGGTCGCGAGGTGAAGACGACTGGCGACGGGTTGCTGGCGACATTCGACAGCCCCGGGCAGGCGCTGCGTTGCGCAGCGGCGATTCGGGTCGTCGACGAACCGGGACGGCTTGCAGATCCGGTGCCGGCGTCCACGTCGGCGAGGTGGAGGTCGTGGGCGAGGATGTCCGCGGGGTCACCGTTCACGAGGCGGCGAGGATCATGGCGGCAGCTGGCCCCGACGAGATCCTCGTCTCCGACCTGACGCGAGCGCTGACGGCGTCGGCTGGGCTCGCGTTCGAGGATCGCGGGACACACCAGCTCAAGGGGCTCGACGGCGAGTGGCGCCTCGCCGCGTACGTTCCGGAGTGATGACCGACCTTCCCCTGATCCTCGCGGTGGACGAAGACGCAGAGGCGCTCGAGC
Organism: uncultured Gaiellaceae bacterium; assembly: GCA_963744285.1. Classification (GTDB taxonomy): domain Bacteria; phylum Actinomycetota; class Thermoleophilia; order Gaiellales; family Gaiellaceae; genus GMQP-bins7. The sequence continues at coordinate 4,906 of CAVUTA010000019.1, forward strand.
GGATCACGGGCGAGCTCCAGCGCTACGAGCGTGACTACCGCGTCATCTGCGGGCCGTCGACCGAGGCCGCGCTGGCCCAGCTCGAGGCGTTGCACGAGCACGGCGAGGCCGTCGCGATCGTGCTGGCCGCGCGAGGCACGGGAACGCTCAAGGGTGAGGAGCTGCTCGAGCGGGTGCACGACCTGCATCCGCACGCGAAACGCGCGCTCCTCATCCCGTGGGGCGGGTGGGCAGACGAGGAGACGGCGAGTGCGATACGCAACGCGATGGCGCTCGGCCACATCGACTACTACGCGCTGAAGCCGTTCAGCGCGCCCGACGAGCTGTTCCATCGCCTGATCTCGGAGTTCCTCGAGGAGTGGCGGCGCCAGAACGCACCTGGACGACGTGAGCTCACGGTCGTCGCGGACCCGCGCTCGGCGCGCGGCTACGCGCTCCGGAACCAACTCGCGCGCAACGGCGTGCCGCATGCGTTCCACACGCCCGACTCGGCGGAGGGGATGGAGTACCTCGCCGCCTGCGACCAGCGGGGGGCGGAGGTTCCGGTCGTGGTTCTCGCGGACGGAACGCCGCTCGTGGATCCGGAGCCCGAGGATCTCGCGCAGTACGCGACGCGCATGCGTACCGAGATCGCCCACACGGGACGCCCGTTCGACGTCGTGATCGTGGGCGCAGGCCCGGCAGGCCTTGCCGCCGCGGTCTACGCCTCGTCCGAAGGGCTCGATGCGCTGGTCGTCGAGCGTGACACGATCGGCGGGCAGGCGGGCTCGAGCACCCGCATCCGCAACTACCTCGGCTTCTCGCGCGGCCTGAGCGGAGCGGGGCTCATGCAGCGGGCCTACCAGCAAGCATGGGTGTTCGGCGCCACGTTCGTGCTCCCGCGGGAGGTCGAGGCGATCAGCGAAGCCGGCGCGGGATTCGAGCTCGCCATCGCGGACGTCGGTCGGGTCGAGACGCGGAGCGTGATCCTTGCGACCGGCGTGAACTACCGGCGGCTGGATGTCCCCGCACTCGCCGACCTGGAGGGCGTCGGCGTCCACTACGGATCGTCGCCGTCCGAGGCGCGACAGTTCACGGGCGGGAGCGTGTTCATCGTCGGCGGTGCCAACTCGGCAGGCCAGGCGGCCGTGCACCTCTCCCGCTACGCGGCGAACGTGACGCTCCTCTGCCGCTCGTCGCTCTCGTCGAGCATGTCGCAGTACCTCCTCGACGAGATCGAGGGAAAGGAGAACATCCACGTCCGCGCTGCGACCGAGATCGTCGACGCCGCAGGCGACGGGCGCCTCGAGTACCTGAAGCTGCGCGGGCCGGACGGCAGCGAGACGGTCGCGGCGGATGCACTGTTCATCCTCATCGGCGCCGTGCCGAGAGCCGACTGGCTGCCTCCGGAGATCGAGCGGGACGAGCGCGGCTTCATCGTCGCGGGGCCGAGCTACGAGACGAGCGTGCCGGGAGTCTTCGCGATCGGCGACGTCCGGGCGGGCTCGGTGAAGCGCGTCGCCTCGGCCGTCGGCGAAGGATCGGTCGTCATCCAGCACGTGCATCGCTACCTCGAGTCCGTCGAGGCGCGATCGCACGCTCGCGTCTAGCATCGTCAGCTCGAGATGTCGGCGCACTCGGGTGAGTCCTCGAGCGCGGTTTGGAGCTCGCTGCCGGCATCGGCGGCCTCGATCGTCTGGAGCGTCGACGCGAAGGCGCTCCCCATTGCCGACAACGACGACGTCACTGCGGTGATCGCGCTCGGGATCCCGGTGAGGCCTGAGATGCCCTCGACGGTCTCCTCGATGCTCGCGGACTCCGTTTCGAGCGACGTCGAGAGCGAGTCGAGTGCCGACCGGACTTCCTCGCCGCCCTCCGTCTCGGGGGCGCCGAGCCCTCTGAGCTCGTCGACGAGATCCTCCGTCGCGGTCTTGACGTCGTCCGCGGCCGACTCGAGGCCGTCCTGCGAGAGGTTCGACGTGTCGGAGAACTGCGACGTGACCGTCTGCAGCTCGTCGGTCCACGTCGTGATCGCGCTGCAGAAGTCGCTGGCCCAGGCGGCCGTCGGATCCGTATCGCTTTCGCCGTCATCGCCGCCGCAGCCGACGGCGACGAGTGCGAGTGCCGCGACGGCGGCCGTGAGCGCGATGCGCGTCCTCATCGGCCTGGAACCTACCTGCTCCGCGTCGCCACGAGCGCGAGAACGGGAACGATCGTCCACGACGCCGCCTCGCGGAGCCCGTGACGCGGCGTGACGTGTTCGTCTGTCGTGCACGACGCGGAGCGTCGCGCCGGAGCGCGACAGCGCGGCGCGCACCAACACGGCCGCCCGGCGCGCGTGCCAGCGCGACGTCACGAGCACGACCTCGTCCGCGCCGACAAGCTCCGCTGCCCTCGCAATGCCGATCGCGTTGCCGAGGGTGGTGCGAGCGCGGCGATCGACGAGACGGGCGCGCGCCGGGGTCGTCCACATGCGAGCCATGAGGTCGGCCTCCGGTGCCGAGGCAGAGCGGCGTCCCCATCCGGAGAAGAGCACGACGTCATCCGTGCGTGCCTCGGCCAGCGCCCGCGCGAGTCGTGCAGCGCAGACGGGATGGAGGTCGGCCGTCGTGGAGTCCGAGTAGCCGAGAACCGCGATGAGCCGCGTCATCGCCCCCTCCGCATGCGTCTCCAGACGCCGTAGAGCAGGAGGGTGCTCGCGACGGTGAGCACCAGCTTCACCGCCTTGCTGCCGCGCAGCTTGGACTCTCCGCTCGCGCGCTCGCGCATGTGTACAGGAACCTCGACGACGTTCAGGCCGGCGTCCCGAAGCCGGAGCAGCGACTCGACCTCGGGCGCGCCGCTCGTGTACGGGACGCCGAGTATCGGCATCGCGCCGCGGCTTGCCGCGTACATCCCGCTCGTCGCATCGAGGAACGGGCGGCCGAGGGCGGGGTGCATCGCGCGGCGGAGGACCGATGTTCCGAGTCGCCTGCTCGCGGAGGGCTCGTAGCGGTACGCCTCGTAGCCCTCTCCGGTCGCAAATCGCGATCCGACCGCGACGTCTGCCTCGCCCGAGCGCACGAGCGCGAGGAGTCGAGCGAGCTCGTCGACCGGGTGCTGCCCGTCCGCGTCGACGCGGCCGACGAACTCGTAACGGTGCTCGAATGCATACGCGTAGCCGGCGGCGATTCCCTCCCGGAGCCCGCGATTCTCGCCGAACGAGAGCACCTCGGCACCGTGGGCCCGCGCTACGGCTGCCGTGCCGTCCGTCGAGCCGTCGTCGACGACGAGCACGGCGCACTCGGGAAGGCCGGCGTGCAGCTCATCGAGCACCGCAGGGAGGTTCGCCTCTTCGTTCCAGGCGGGGATGAAGACGAGCGTCCGAGCCAACGAGTGGATTCGGGTCTGTATCCTCAACTGGGGGTAATTTGGCTCTCACTCACCTGTTCGAGGCATGGAAATGCCCCCGATCGGTGCCGTTCAGTGCGTAGGTGCGTACAACCAACGTCCGCGAGCCGCCTCGCGTCGTTCGGCCGACGGATACGTCGCCGTGACGGCGGACGAGAGCGGGCAGATCCTCATCATGACTGCAGTTCCCATGGTCCTGCTGCTCGTGTGCGTCGGCATGGTAGTCGACGTCGGACACGCCATGCTCGTCCAGCGCCAGCTTCAGGCCGGGGTCGACGCGGCTGCGCTCGCAGGTGTGCAGCACCTTCCCGACGCAGTCGTCGCCGAGGGCGTCGCAGTCCAGTACAGCGCTTCGCCGGGAAGCAAGAACGCCGTCAATACCGTGAACAACGCAGTGACGACGGCCAAAGCCTCGTGCCTTGCGGGCGTACCCGGCTGTAACCGGCGCGACGGCGGAGTGAACGGGATCGTCGTCAACTCCCAGTCGAAGGTTCCGACGTGGTTCGGGAGGATCATCGGGATCAAGGAGCTGACCGTGAACGCGAAGGCGACGGCATGCTCGCCGTGCACGGTGAAGCCGCTGGACATCATGGTCGTCCTCGACCGAACGGGCTCGATGTGCCAGGTCGGCGTTCCGCCCGTGAACCAGCCGCCGTCGATGTGCACCGACCTGAACGCGGCACGCAACGGCATCAAGACCTTCCTGAGCTTCATGGACCCGTCGATCGACAAGGTCGGTCTCGCGCTCACCCCGCCGACGCTCAACAACGACTTGATCACGAGTTGCCCGGTCCCGAACGGCTACAGGCCTTGGGACGGCACCACGAATCTCAATCCGCCCTTCACGCCGTCGACGCCCTCGAACATGAACGGCAGGTACTACGGGTACGACCAGTGGTGGCACCCGGATGGGATCGACAGTCCCACAGGCGAAGACTCGTCGTTCTACGTGGTCGCCTCTCTCGAAGGCGCGGACGGCACGCCCGCGAACGACTACCTGATCAACGATCCGATCCTCGGCTGGATTGTCAATCCCGCCTCCGCCGTCGTCCAGCGCCTCAACTGCACGGGCGCAAACGGCCTGACGAGCTACTCGCTCTCGATCGAGTCGGCGCAGCGCGAGCTCGCGCGGAACGGCCGCGGAGCGTGTCCAGGACATCATCATCTTCCTCTCCGACGGTGGGGCGAACATGTCGCCGCGGACGTGCCCGCCACGCACTGGACGAACAACCCTGGAAGCGTCGCGACCCCGTGTGGCACCGGCGTCCAGGCTGCGGCCAACGCCAAGGGCTCGGGAGCGATCGTCTACACGATCGGGTACGACCTCGCCAAGACCGCCGGGGGCGGTGTGGCCGAGCTCTGCAGGCGGCCCAACATGACGGCGGGGCCCAACTACGGGCATGCCACAGGAAACACACCGGAGGTGTGCGGGACGTGGGGAACGCTCCCGAACTGCGATGCCGAGGACGCGCTCATCGCGATGGCGAGCCTGTCCGACCCAAGTGTTCCCACCAGCCCCAAGAACTACTACTACGCGCCCACTCCGCAAACGCTGGACGGCATCTTCAAGGCGATCGCCCTCGATCTCGCGGGCACGAAGGCCAGGCTGATCGACAGCACCTCGCCCAACCTCATCTCGTAGCAGCAGTCGGACTCAAGGAGACCTACCCCGATGCCGAAAGTCGCACAAGTGAGGACACGTTCGAGACGGGAGGGCGGACAGGCAGTAGTCGAGCTCGCGCTCGTCCTGCCGATCTTCCTGCTGCTGCTCCTCGGGATCATTCAGTTCGGGACGGTTTTCCGCGACTACATCGCGCTGACGGACGCGACGCGCGTCGGGGCGCGCCAGGCATCCGTCTCGCGCTCTCTGCAGCCACCGTCGTCCAGAGAGGCGGCGATCGTTGCCCGGCTCCAGAAGGCGGCCGTCAACCTCAATCCAGCAAAGATGACCATCACGGTCGAGCTCCGAGATGTCAACGGGGTCGTGAAGACGCCCAACTCGGCTGACAGCAGCTGGGTGCCGAGCGGCGATGTCACGGTACGAGCGACCTACCCGTTCAAGGTAAACCTGTTCGGGATGGTGCTCTTCAACGGCACGCTGCAGAGCCGCACCACCGAGCGCGTCGAATAGTCCGCGGCGCGGATCGTCTAGATGACGTTGTGCTCCGGGCGTGACGCGGCATTGGCGAAGCGGTCGACCGAGAGCGGCCTGACGTCGACGAACGGCTCTCGACGGAGGACGAGGTCGCGCACGATCTCGCCGACCGCCGGGCCCTGCAAGAAGCCGTGCCCGCTGAACCCGGTCGCGTAGAGGAACCGCGTCACCTCGGCCGTCTCGCCGACGAGCGCGTTGTGATCTGGCGTCACCTCGTAGTAGCCCTTCCAGCCGCCCGCGATCCCCATGTCGAGGAGTGACGGGAGTCTCCGCTCCGCAACGTGCATCACCTTCTCCAGCCACGCGGGATCGGTAGACGCGTCGAGGCCGGCGGCTTGCTCGGGGTCGGCCATTCCGAACAGGAGTCCGGGCCCTTCGCGATGGAAGTAGAACCCGGTCGAGAAGTCGATCGTGAGGGGGAGCCGGTCGGGGAGACCGGGCGTCGGGCCGGTGAATCCGACCTCGCGGAGGTACGGCTCGACGGGGAGCTCGATCCCGGCCGTGCGGGCGATCTGCGGAGACCACACGCCGGCCGCGCAGACGACCGTCCCGGTCTCGATCGTGCCCAGGGCCGTCTCGACGCCCTGGATCTCGTCGCCGTCGTGCAGCACGGCGGTCACTGCGCAGCCGGTGAGGATCGAGGCGCCGTGCGCTCGCGCTCCTGCGGCGTAGCCCGTGCACGACGGCCTCCGGGCTCGCGTGAGCCGTCGAGCGGGCAGTAACGTCGCGGCGAGCACGCCCTCGAGCCCGGCGAGCGGGCACAGCTCGCGGACCTCGGCGAGATCGACGAACCTGCTCGGGACGCCCAGCTCGTTCTGCAGCGCGACGCTCGACTCGAAGGCGGCGACGTCCTCTTGCCGGTCGAGGAGGAACACGTAGCCGACTTGATGGAGGTCGATCTCGGCCCCAGGGCGCTCGCCGAAGCGGGTGAACGCCTCGATGCTCCGGAGGCCGATCGCGATGTTGAGCGGGTCGGAGAACTGCGCGCGAATCCCGCCCGCGGCCCGACTCGTCGAGCCACCCGCGAGCACATCCCGTTCGAGGAGGCAGACGTCGACGCCGGCCTCCGCGAGGTGGAAAGGCGACACTCGTTCCGATGACGCCGCCTCCGACGACGACGACCTCGGCGGCCGCCGGGAGCGAGCTCATCGACGCACGAGGTTCTTCAGGAAGAACCCGAGGTTCGCCGGCCGCTCCGCGAGGCGGCGCATGAGGTACGGGTACCAGTCGGGGCCGAACGGTGAGGCGACGAGCACCTTGTAGCCCTCGGCTGCGATCGAGCGCTGGAGGCCGGGCCGAACGCCGTAGAGCATCTGGAACTCGAAGCGGTCGCGCGGGATGTCTTCGCGTGCTGCGAACGCCTGCACCTGTCTGATGATCGACTCGTCGTGCGTCGCGACGGCGATGTACGCGCCCTCGCGCAGGCCGCGCTGCACGAGCTCGAGATACGCACGGTCGACGTCCTGCTTCTCCGGGTACGCGATCGAGTCGGGCTCGAGGTACGCGCCCTTCACGATCCTGAGGTTCGGGGCGCGCGGCAGGAGGCGTTCGAGGTCGTCAGGCGTGCGGTAGAGGTACGACTGCAGAACGGTGCCGACGCTGTCGTGTCCGGCATCGCGGAGGCGCTCGTACAGACGGAGCGTCACCTCGACGTAGTCGGACTGCTCCATGTCGATGCGGAGGAACGTGGCGAGCTCGCCTGCCCGGGCGACGAGGCGCTCGACGTTCGCATACGCGACCTCCTCGTCGAACGCGAGGCCGAGATGCGTGAGCTTGAGCGCGATGTTCGCACTTCAGCTTCTCGGCCACGAGCCGTTCGAGAATCCGTTCGTACTCGTCGGTGACGGCTTGACGGCCCCTTCGGCGTCGGGGATCGCCTCCCCGAGGAGCGTCGTGTTCGCGTGGAGCCCCGCGTCGTTCAGCTTTCGGAGCACGCCGACGCACTCGTCGAGCGTCTCTCCGGCGACGAATCGCGCCGCGCCCACGCGCTTGCCGTGTTGCTGCACGAGCCGCTGGAGCCGGGCGCTCTCGGCCGCGTGGAGGATGGCTGCGCGCGGCAAGGACGAAAGTGTTGCCCCGACACCGGCCACGCCGGCGCGAGCCTATCCGGCCGGATCGATGTTGTGGTTCAGACGGAAGACGTTCTCCGGGTCGTATCGTCGCTTCACCTCGACGAGCCGGTCGTAGTTCGGGCCGTAGGCGGCGCGAACGGCGTCGGCCGCATCGTCGTCGTCGAGGTAGTTCAGCCAGCGCCTCTCGGCGAGGTACGGGCGGACCGAGTCGTACGTCGTCCGTGCCCAAGCCACGTTCTCGTCCGTGGCTGCCGGATCCGTCCAGACGGCCGGGATGAGGAGGTTGAACCCCTCCTCGCGGTGCGGCACGGCCGCATCGGCGACCGGAATGCGGGTCACCGCTCCGTGGAAGTGCTCGAGCAGGATCGCGGACATCGGCGACGGAACGGTGGAGTACGCCTCGACGGCGGCATCGATGTAGCCGTCGTCGAGGCTTCGGAGGAAACTCGACTTCCAGTAGTTGAGCGCGCCGCGGGGAAACGCATCATCGAGCAGGGTGTTCATCACGGGATACGGCATCGGCCCGACCTGGGTCATGGCGGGCGGCCCGAATTCGAGAAGTGGCGCGAGGTCCTCCTCGGCCTGCTCGGGCGACCCCGCGTGGCAGACGACCATCGCAGCAAGCTTCATTCCGGAGCCGTCAGGCGCGTGGACGAGCCCGGCAAAGACGGTTAGCTCATCGGGCACGCTGCGTGTGAACTCGCGGTAGAAGCGCAGCATGTCGCCGGCAGCAGCGAACGGGTGAGCGACGAGGCCTCCGGTCACCATCGCGACCTCGTGGAGCCGGTACTCGAACGTCGTGGCGACGCCGAAGTTCCCGCCGCCGCCACGGAGCGCCCAGAAGAGGTCGGGCTCGGACTCGGGAGTGACGATCAGCACGTTGCCGTCGGCGGTGACGAGCTCGACCGAGACGAGGTTGTCGGCTGCGAGGCCGTACAGACCCATCAGCCAGCCGAGTCCTCCTCCGAGGGTCAGTCCGGCAATCCCGGTCGTCGATATCGCGCCACCGGTCACCGCCAGCCCGTGCTCGGCGGTTGCGGCGTTCAGCTCGTTCCAGTTCGCGCCGCCTTCAGCGCGAGCCGTGCGACGTTCAGGGTCGACGGTGACAGCCCTCATCTCGGCGAGATCGATCATGAGCCCGCCCTCCGTGCACGCGCGGCCGGCCACGTTGTGGCCGCCGCCGCGTATGGAGATCTCGAGCCCGACCTCGCGGGCGAGGCCGATCGCGCGCGCAACGTCGGCCGCACCACGGCAGCGAGCGATCACGGCGGGGCGCTTGTCGATCAGACCGTTGTGGATCCGCCTCGCCTCGTCGTAGCCGGAGTCGCCCGGTCTGAGCAACGTCCCCGTGAACTCTGCGGCAAGCGCATCCACGCGCTCCTCGACGACGGTCATCGCTCTCCTCCTTCGCCGGTTACCCAGCTGATCGTTGCAGATCGTTCAGTTCTGCGAGGGATCGGGTGGCATCGCTGCGAGGACGCGGAACGGGCCTCCCTTCCGCTGGAGCACCGCGCTCCAGAGTGCGTCTGGCTCGGCCGTGAACACGTCGTCCGCGAGCGCAGGCTCGACGATCCAGGATCCCTCGTCGAGCTCGTCGTCGAGCTGGCCAGGGCCCCAGCCCGCGTACCCGACGTAGACGCGCGCGCGACGCAGCGGCCCGAGAGAGTCCGGATCGACCTCGGCCGGGAGGAAGCCGACCGACTCGACCACCAACGCGCCCTCGTCGGCAGGCTCGGCGAAGTCGGCGAGCACGACGATCGCGGAAGGCTGCACCGGGCCGCCGACGTGCACGTCGCCCATCCCTTCGACGAGGGCGGCGAGCTCTGGAACCGCCTCGTCGACGGGAGTCTCGGAGGTGCGGTTCAAGACGACGCCGAGCGCGCCTTCCTCGGAGTGCTCGCCGACGAGGACCACGGTGCGCCAGAAGTTCGGATCGACGAGCCCTGGGCCCGCGATGAGCAGGTGTCCTCGAAGCGAGTCCACGGCCGTATCATCGCCGCATGGACGACGTCTCACGAGAGATTCGCCTCGTCGCGCGACCGCAAGGCTTTCCTGCGGAGGAGCTCTTCGAGGTGGCCGAGGCGCCGATACCGACCCCCGCGGAGGGCCAGGTCCTCATCCGCAACGCGTACTTCTCCGTCGATCCGTACATGCGCCCGCGGATGAACGACGTTCGCTCGTACGTCGCGCCGTTCACACTGGGCGAGGCGATGACGGGAGGTGCCGTCGGTCGCGTCGCGGTGTCGCGCAACTCGCGCTATCCAGAGGGCGAGTGGGTGCTGCATCAGCTCGGCTGGCGCGAGTGGGCGCTCTCGGACGGAGCAGCCCTTCGTCGGCTCGATCCGACAGGCTGCGCCTCTCTCCACCGCGCTCGGCGTGCTCGGCATGCCGGGATTCACCGCGTGGTACGGCATGTTCGCGCTCGGGCAGCCGAAGGAGGGGGAGACGGTGCTCGTGTCGGGCGCGGCGGGCGCCGTCGGCAGCGCTGCCGGTCAGATGGCTGCGATCGCGGGCTGCCGGGTCATCGGGAGTGCCGGCTCCGACGAGAAGCTCGCCTGGCTACGCGAGCTCGGCTTCGACGACGCCTTCAACTACCGGGAGCAGAAGCCACGTCACGCGCTCGCAGAGCTCGCGCCGGACGGCATCGACATCTACTTCGACAACGTCGGCGGCGATCACCTCGAGGCGGCGATCGGCGCGCTGCGAACGCACGGGCGCGTCGTCGCGTGCGGCTCGATCTCGCGCTACAACGACGCCGAGGCGGCGCCGGGGCCGCGGAACATGTTCCTCGTGGTCACGAAGCGCCTCCGGCTCCAAGGCTTCATCATCAGCGACCACTTCGACCGCTTCGGCGAGTTCACTCGCGAGGCGACCGAGTGGGTGCGCGACGGCCGGTTGCAGTATCGAGAGACCGTCGTCGACGGGATCGAGAACGCGCCCAAGGCGTTTCTCGGCCTTCTTCGAGGGGACAACATCGGGAAGATGCTCGTCAAGGTCGGCCCGGCAGAGTGACGCTCGCGTGATGCTCTCCGCGGTGAAGCTCCGCTGCCGACTCTTCGGGCATCGCCTCCCACGGCGGCGCAGACCGTTCTTCCTCACCGAGCGCTACCAGCGCTGCGAGCGGTGCGGGAAGCGTGTGCGCCTGCGCGATCGCTGACGCTGCGTCAGGGGATCGCGACGCATCCGGCCGCCAGGTCTGGTATCAAGGTGCAGGTTGGGGACCCACGAAGCGGCGGAGTGGGGGGGCGACTGCGCACTGCGAGGCGCAGCGTCGGCCTGACCCAGAAGCAGCTCGCCGAGGAGCTCGGCGTCGAGTCGATCACCGTCTCTCGCTGGGAACGGGGCGTTACCGCGCCGTCGCTCGCCCGGCTCCGCAGGATCGCGGAGATCACGGAGACGACGGTGAGCGATCTCGTGCGTGCCCCGGACGCCGCAACGGCGCACGCCGTCGAGCTCGCAGCGCTCAGGGAAGAGCTCGCAGAGACGCGCGAGCTGGTGAATCGGGTTGCGCGGACGCTCGACCAGCTAGCGCAGCCTCGATCTGCGCCAGGCTCGCTGTCAACGTCGCGAGAGTCGTGACATCCAACTGCGCGAGCCGCTCGACGTGCACGGCGAGCCCGTCGGGGCCGGGGATCACGGTCAGACGCTTCACCCGACCCGAGTAGAAGACCACGCGACTCCACCGGGCGACCGGACGTGCGTGCCTCGTCGAACGTCGGTCCGTAGACGTCCCGCGCGCCGGGGAGGTGCTCCCAGAGGACGTGCCCGATCCAGCGTCCGAAGTCGTCGTGGAGATCGCGCCGACACGTGCGTGATGCGATCGTCGGCGTCGAGCACGATGTATGCGTCGGGAGCGGCGTGTCGCAGCGCGTCGACGGCCGGCGAGCTCATGTCGCTCCCCCTCGATGAGACGGAGGTTCTGGCGGAGCGCGACTTCGGCGTACGCTGACGTGCTCTTCGTCCAAGAGCTCGAGCGACTCGTCGAGCGTCTGCACGAAGGCCGTGTCAGAGTCAGTCGTGTCGAGGTGCGTGAGCAGCTCCCAGTCCACAGGTCGAGGTGACCGTTCGACTGCGGCACCGCGTGGATGCGTGCGACGTTCCCGTCGTAGAACTGAACGAACTCGAGCTCTTCCCCCGATCGCCGGGCAGCGTCGTAGTACGGCTTGAAGAGAGGCTCCGACCCCGGAAAACAGTCCCAGATCAGAGAGCCGACCAGCGGACCGAACTGACTTCGGCAGAGGGACCGACCCCGACGATTCGATCCATCCTCGTCGAGCACGACGAAGGGCGTTTTCTGCACCGTGACGGCCACGGTGGCGACATCCTACGACGCGGGTCGGAGGGTGTCGAGGCCTGTCCCGAACGGACAGCTGAGGGGTCAGGTCCGGGGTCAGGTCCCGGGCCATGTCCCATCGGTACGCTGCGTCCGTGGGGAACGCCGTCATCGTGTCCGCGGTGCGGACGCCGTTCGGACGCCTCGGCGGCGGGCTCGCGTCGTACCCCGCCACGGAGCTCGGCGCGCTCGCGATCCGAGCGGCGCTCGATCGAGTCGGCCTCGAGCCGGGCGAAGTCGAGTACGCGATCATGGGCCAGGTGCTCCAGGCGGGCGTCGGGCAGGCGCCGGCGCGTCAGGCTGCGGTCGCAGCCGGCATTCCGAAGGAGATCCCGGCGGACACGATCAACAAGGTGTGCGCATCGTCGATCCGCGCGATCGAGATCGCCGACCTGATGATCCGCGCGGGCGAGCACGAGCTCGTCGTGACCGGAGGGATGGAGTCGATGTCGAACGCGCCGTACCTTCTCCCCAAGGCACGGTTCGGCTACCGGCTCGGCAACGGAGAGGTCGTCGACCACATGGTCTCGGACGGGCTCACCTCGACCTTCGACGGGATGCACATGGTCGCGCAGGCGTCGATGGTGTCGCGCGAGCTCGGCATCTCGCGGGAGGAACAGGACGAGTGGGCGTACCGCTCGCACCAGCGGGCTGCCGCAGCCCAGGATGCGGGACGCTTCGAGGACGAGATCGTCCCGGTCGGCGAGGTCGCGGCCGACGAGGGTGTCCGGCGCGACACGACGCTCGAGAAGCTCGCGGCGCTGCAGCCCGTCTTCGATCCGGAGGGCACGACCACCGCGGGAAATGCTCCCGGCGTCAACGACGGAGCGTCCTGCGTCGTCGTCTGCTCGGAGGAGTTCGCGGCGCGGCGTGGGCTCGAGCCGCTCGCCAGGATCCTCGCGCAAGGCTACGTCGCCGACGACTACGCCTACCTCGCGCGCACTCCGGCACGAGCAGGCCAGCAAGCGCTCGAGAAGGCGGGCAAGACGATCGACGACGTCGCGCGCGTCGAGATCAACGAGGCGTTCTCCTCGGTCGCGACGAACTCGACGCGCATGCTCGGCGCCGACGAGGAGATCGTGAACGTCAACGGCGGCGCAGTTGCGCTCGGGCACCCGATCGGCGCGTCCGGCGGCCGGATCGTGACGACGATGATCCACGAGCTCAGGCGATCGGGCGGCGGGCTGGGGCTCGCGGCGATCTGCTCGGGCGGCGGCCAGGGCGACGCGCTCCTCATCGAGGTCTGAAACCGCTCCTCGTCATCTCGCTCGCGGCGCTCGCATTCGCGAGCCCCGCGGCGGCGTGCGTGTGCGTCGCCGCACCGATGGACGAACGGCTCGACGATGCGGACGCAGCCGTCGTTGGCCGCGTTGTCGCCGAGCGGCCTGGCGAGCTGAACGGGTTGCCGCAGCTCTTCCTGACGGTCGAGGTCGAGCAGCGGGTGAAGGGCGACGTCGAGCGGACGCTCGAGGTGCGAAGCCCTTCCGGCACCGACTGCGACGTCGAGGTGCCGCGCGACGAGTCGGTCGGCCTCCTCCTCACGAGCGCCCCCGACGGCGCGTGGATCGCCACCGCCTGCAGTGTGGTGAACCCCGGCCAGCTCGTGGTCGAGGGCGGCGAGCCGCGCGGCGGACCGATCAAGGTCGTGATCGGGATCGTCATCCTCGCGCTCGTCCTGCTCTGGGCGCTGCGCCGGTTGCGCAAGGGCTCGCGCCCCGAGCTGCCCGGCGCGCCAGGGCCGTAGGAGCCGAGTGAGGCGGCGTCAGAGCTGCTTGCGGTACCGCAGCTCGACCACGTTGGCACCCTGGAACACGTCTTCTTTCTCGCCGTCACGCTGCCAGCCGGCGGATCGGTAGAACCGCTCCGCACGTTCGTTCCCGTCGAGCACCCACAGCAGCGCGCTCGGGAACCCCGAGCCTCGCAGTGACAGCTCGGACTGCTCGATCAGCGCACGCCCCACGCCGTGCCCCCAGCTGGACGGGATGGACGTAGATCGCGTAGAGCTCGCCGATGCCGTCCTCGGAGTAGGACGCGCCGACCGTGGCGAACCCGACCGTCTCCTCTTCGACCGTCGCGACGAACGTCGCGCTCCCGGGCCGAGGAGCTCGTGCGAGTCCCTCGCGCCACATCTGCTGCCGCGCCTCCACGTCGAACGCCGCGATCGTCTCTGCCGGAAGCAGCGCGGCGTATGCGACGCGCCACGATTCGACCTGGATGCGACCGATCGCATCCGCGTCCAACGGCGTTGCTGGCCGCACCGTCGTCATCGCCCGGACGTTAGCCTGCGGCGTCATGCAGTTCGAGCACGTCCTCGTTGTCGGCGCCGGCCAGATGGGCGGCGGGATCGCGCAGGTCGTCGCCGCGTCGGGCCGGCGCGTGTCGCTCCACGACGAGCTCGCCGGCGCCACCGACCGTGCGCTCGCGGCGATGGAGAAGAGCCTCGACGAAGCTCGCGGAGAAGGGCGGCCCGGCAGCGGAGGACGTCCTTGCCCGCGTGACGCCCGTCGACGACATCGTCGCCGCGGACCTTCTCGTCGAGGCGGTCGTCGAGGACATCGGCGTGAAGGAGGCGATCTTCCGGCGAGCCGACGAGGCGCTTCCACCGGACGCGATCCTCGCGTCGAACACGTCCTCGATCCCGATCACGTCGCTCGCCGCCGTCACGGGGCGTCCGGACAAGGTCATCGGAATGCACTTCTTCAACCCGGTCCCCGTGCTCAAGCTCGTCGAGGTGATCCGGGCGCTCCAGACGTCGGACGAGACAGCCGCGGCGATCGTCGCGCTGGCCGAGGATCTGGGCAAGACACCGGCCCAGGCGAACGACTTTCCGGGCTTCGTCTCGAACCGCATCCTCATGCCGTTCGTCAACGAGGCGGCCTACGCGCTCATGGAAGGCGTTGCCGAGGCCGAGGCGATCGACACGATCGCGAAGCTCGGCTTCGCGCACCCATGGGGCCGCTCGCGCTCGCCGATCTGATCGGTCTCGACACGTGCGTCGCGATCATGGAGGTTCTGCACGAGGGGCTCGGCGACCCGAAATACGCGCCCTGCCCGCTCCTGCGTCAGTACGTCGCGGCCGGCCGGCTCGGCCGAAAGGCGGGCCGGGGCTTCTTCGACTACGACCTATAGTCCGTCGCGATGGACTTCGAGCTCACGCACGATCAGCAGGCGATCCGGACGCTCACCCGGGACTTCGCCGAGGCGGAGATCGTCCCGAACGCCGGTGACGTGGGATCGTGAGCACCGCTTCCCCGACGATCTCTACCCGAAGCTCGCCGAGCTCGGGCTCATGGGTGTCTGTGTGCCCGAGGAGTACGGCGGCGCGGGGGCGGACTTCCTCTCGTACGTGCTCGTGCTCGAGGAGCTCTCCCGCGCAGATGCCGGCGTCGGCGTGACGGTCGCCGTTCACACGAGCGCGGTGACGCTTCCGATCCTGGCGTTCGGCACCGACGAGCAGCGCTCGCGCTTCGTCCCGCCCCTCGCACGCGGTGAGCAGCTCGGTGCGTTCGCGCTGACCGAGCCCGGAGCGGGCTCGGACGCCGGCTCGCTGCGCACGACGGCCACGGCGGACGGCGACGGCTGGGTCCTGAACGGCTCGAAGCAGTGGATCACGAACGGGTCGCGCGCGGGGACGTTTCTGCTCTTCGCCCGCACGGATCCCGCGACGGCAGGCGCGCGGGGCGTCTCCTGCTTCGTCCTCGACGCAGCGCACGTGCGCGTGACGCGCGAGGAGGAGAAGCTCGGGTTGAACTCGTCGACGACCTCGGATCTCGCGATCGAGGATGCTCATGTCGAGCGCGATCGGCTCCTGCACGAGGAGGGTCGCGGGTTCCGCATCGCGATGGCGACGCTCGACGGCGGGCGCATCGGCATCGCCGCGCAGGCTCTGGGGATCGCGCAGGCCGCGTACGACGTCGCTCGCGTCTACGCCATGGAGCGCGAGCAGTTCGGGCGCAGGATCGGTGACTTCCAGGCGATTCAGTGGAAGCTCGCGGACATGGCCACCGAGATCGACGCCGCCCGCCTGCTCACGTATCGAGCCGCGTGGCTGAAGCAGGAGGGTCGCCCGCACACGGTCGAGGGCGCCAAGGCGAAGCTCTTCGCGTCGGAGATGGCGCGGAGGCAGACCGCCGAGGCCATCCAGGTTCTCGGCGGCTACGGCTACACGAAGGAGTTTCCGGTCGAGCGCTACTACCGCGACGCGAAGATCACGGAGATCTACGAGGGCACGAGCGAGATCCAGCGGCTCGTCATCGCACGCTCGATCCTCGGGCGCCAGGCGCGAGAGGATCCGGTTCCGCAGGAAACCCGCTCGTAGCCCGTGCCACGCGAACGCGACGAGCCGGTTCGGCTGACGAAGATCTACACGCGCGGCGGCGACGCGGGGGAGACGTCGCTCGGCGACGGCTCACGTGTCTCGAAGCTGGATGCGCGGATCGGCGCGTACGGCACGGTCGACGAGCTGAACTCGGCGCTCGGGCTCGTCGTCGCCGGCGACTGTCCGGGCGACATCCGGACCGTGCTCGTCCGCGTCCAGAACGAGCTCTTCGACCTGGGTGCCGATCTCTCCGTCCCGCTCGAGCACGAGGGGAGGCTGCGCACGACGCAGGAGCAGGTCGACGCGCTCGAGCGCGAGTGCGATCGCTTCAATGCCGAGCTTCCGGAGCTGACGAGCTTCGTGCTCCCCGGAGGGAGCGAGGCCGCCGCTCGGCTCCATGTCGCGCGCACGGTGTGTCGACGGGCCGAGCGCGAGGCCCTCGGAGCGTCCGGCACGCACACCCTGAATCCCCTGACGCTCGTCTATCTCAACCGGCTCTCGGATCTCCTCTTCATCCTCGCGCGCGCCGCGAACGCGGCGGGCGGGCACGAGGAGCCGCTCTGGAAGCCGGGCGGGAGCGCTAGTCCGAAAGCGTCAGGCCACCGCGGGCCAGCTGGCGCCGAGCCACTCGATGAGCTCGTCGGCCCGGCGTGGGCTCGCGACGTAGAAGCCCTGCGCGTAGTCGCAGCCCCACTCGGCGAGGGTGTTCCACGCCTCGCGGGTCTCGACACCCTCCGCGACGACCTGAAGGCCGAGTGCGTGACCGATGTCGATGATCCCTCGCACGAGCGCCGCGTCCGTCGGATTCTTGCCGAGCCCATGGACGAAGCTGACGTCGATCTTCAGCTCGTCGAGTGGGAGCACGCGCAGCGCTGCGAACGAGGCCGCGCGACCCGCGTCGTCGAGTGAGAGACGAACGCCGAGCGCGTCGAAGCGGCCGAGGATCTCCTCGTCGACCTGCATTCCTGCGCCCGGCCCGGACGGAACGACCTCCAACGTGACCTGCGGCTCGGTCGGATCGACCGTGCGGAGCATCTCGGCGAGACCCTCGGCGAACTGCGGATCGTCGAGGAGGCGATACGGGATGTTGATCGCGACGCCGAGCTTGTGGCCGGCCTTCGCCCACTGCTGCGCCGAGTCGAGCGCGTCGGCGACGACGAGGAACGTGAGCTCCCGGACGAGCGGCGTGCGCTCGACGTGAGGCACGAACTCGGCCGGTGGGACGAGTCCTCCGTCCGGCAGCGCGCGGCGGATGAGAGCCTCGGCGGAGCGCGGTGTCCCGCTCGCGAGGTCGAGGATCGGCTGGTAGACGACGATCAGCTCGTTCTTCTCGAGCGCGGACTCGACGTCGCGCACGATGCCGGCATCGACGCCGCGGCGCAGCATCACCGACTCGTCGCTCGTGTCGCGCTTCGTCGCGTACATCTGCCCGTCGGCTCGGGACAGGAGCTCCTCGGCGGTCGAGCCGTCGTCGGGGAACACCGACCAGCCGATGCTGCCGTCGATCTCCACGGCCGCGCCGTCGACGCGAAACGGCCGTCGCAACGCATTGCGCAGCCGGCCGACGAGGGCTCCCGCCCGGTCGTCGCTCCCGGTGCCCATCGAGAGGATGACGAACTCGTCTCCGCCGACGCGAGCCACGGTGTCCGTCTCGCGGATGATCGCCTCGAAGCGCCGTGCGAGCGACTTCAGCACGAGATCGCCCGCGCGATGTCCGCGGACGTCGTTCACGTCCTTGAAGCCGTCGAGGTCGATCGCGATCAGGGTGAACGGCTCGCCCGAGCGGCGCGAGCGGCGGAAGGCCTGCTCGATGCGATCGTCGAGGAGCACGCGGTTCGGAAGGCCCGTCAGTGGATCGCGAAGTGCCTCCGAATGGGCACTTTCGAGGCGCCAGTTCAGCATCACGCCGACTGCGGCTGCGACGAACGCGAACAGGACGAGGGCGGCAGCGACGTAGTCCGGTGTCTCGCGGAAGACGGCGGTGAACAGGCTCGCGCTGAGCACGAGCGCTGCGAGGCACAGCGCCCACACGAACGTGCTTCTCAATTGCCGCCGCCTAGTTCTGATCGTCACTCGCTCGCCGTTCTGCCCGTCGCCGGGGCCGCCGCAGGTCTTTCCGACAGTAGTGCCGGTTCGAGGTCTCATCGTCCCCAGAACGAGTGACAGGGATCCCCCGGAGGAGTGAACGCCAAACCGAGCACGGCTCGGCAGGAGCTCGTGGGCGACCGCGGAATCTCGGAACGTGGACGTCGCTGCGGGAATCGTGGGACTCCTTGCGGGCGTGCTCGTGAGCCCACTCGCGGACCGGATCGCCACGAATGCACCCCTTCACGACCCGCTGCTTCGCAGCGTCCCGCGCTCGTCGCGACTCGCTCTCGTCCTTCTCGGGACGGCCGCGCTGGGCGGCGCCTGCGGCCTCGTCTTCGGCTTCACGCTCGAGGCAGTCGCCGCCACGCTCTTCTGCTGGGTGCTCGTCGTGATCACCCGCACGGACTTCGAGCATCGCCTGATCCCGGACAAGGTCGTGCTCCCGGCAGCGGTCATCGTGCTCGTGCTTCGCACGATCGACGATCCGAGCGTCGAGTGGATCCTGAGCGCGCTCGGGGCAGGCCTCGTGCTCTTCCTGATCGTGCTCGTCTATCCGCGCGGCCTCGGGCTGGGCGACGTGAAGCTGTCTGCGTTCCTGGGCGCGGGGCTCGGCGTGTCCGTGATCGTCGCGATGTTCGTCGGCTTCTTCGTCGCATTCGTTCCGGCTGCCGTCCTCTTCGCACGCCACGGGCGCCAGGCGCGGAAATCTGCAATACCGCTCGGGCCGTTCCTGGCACTAGGCGGCGTCGTCGCGCTCTTCTGGGGCGACGCGATTCTCGACTGGTACAAGGGGATCGGGACGTCGTAAGATCGTCGACGGGTCGACGGTGCTCGAGTCTCTAGAGGGGGGCTTGCGGCGCCGATAACGCAGCCATGGAGCGTGTCTCTGCGGCTGCGCGTGGCGTCCGGCCGATCGATGCCGGTCTGCTGACTGCTGCTGCGCAGCGCGCCGCGGACGCGATCGGCACCAACGACGAGCCGGCGAGCGCTATCGAAGCTGCGATCGACGTCCTCTACGAGGCCGTCGCCGGCGTCATGCCGTCGGTCTTCGTGCTCGAGCACGGACGGCTCTGGCTGGTCGCGCAGCGCGGCTACGCCGTCGTTCCGGACGGGATCACCGTCGAAAGCGGAATCACCGGACGGGCGGCACGACTTGCTCGTCCGCAGCTCGCAGTCGACGTGCGCACGGATCCCGACTACGTCCCTGCCCTCCCGGGCGTGATCTCCGAGCTCGCAATCCCGTTGCTCTCGGGTCGAGCCGTGATCGGGATTCTCAACATCGAATCCGAACGAGCGCTGCCCGACGGAGCTGCCGACGCGCTCCGGCCACTCGTCGGAGCGCTCACTGCACCGACCGAGGCGCTTCGGTCGCGACGAACACTCGACCTCTCGGCGCTCGCGCGTCTCTTCGTCCACCTCGGCAGCCTTCGCGATCCAGGCGACATCGCGGCTCTCGCGGCGGCGTCCCTTCCTCGCGTTCTGCCGGTGGAGGCGACGCAGATCGTCGTCTGGACGGAGCTCGGCACGCCGACGGAGCTCGCTGCCTGGACGTCGGAAGGCGGCACCCGGCCTCCGCTCTCGGCCGACGAGCTGGATGTCGCTCGCGCGGGAACGGATCCGAGCGTCGTCTGCCAGGTGCTCGAGCTCGGGACGGTGCGTGGTCCGGGCAAGCGATCGGTCGTCTGGCTTCCGCTCCGGGCCAACGCGGGCGAGCTCGGGGCGATGGTGGGAATCAGCGGGGAGTCGCCGCACGTCGATCCGGCCCTGCTGGACACCGCGGCCGTGCTCGCAGCGCACGTCGCGGCGTCTCTCGACGCCGCCTTCGCTCTGCAGCGCGAGCGGCTGAGCGCAGTGACCGATCCGCTCACACGAATCCTCAATCGGCGCGGCCTCGAGGAACGGCTCGACCGCGAGCTCGCCGTCGCGCAGGAGCGGAGAGTGCCTCTGAGCCTCCTCGTCATCGACTGCGACGACTTCAAGGAGATAAACGACCGGGCGGGACACGAGTTCGGCGACACGCTGCTGCAGGAGGTGGCCGACGTGCTGAGCCGCTCGCTTCCCGAGGGTGCCGAGGCGGCGCGTCTGGGCGGCGATGAGTTCGTCGTGATGTTCCCGGGCGCGGGGTCGGACCTCGCGGAGGCGCTCGGCGGCCAGATTCGAACGCTCCTGGCGGAGGGTCTTACCGACGCCGGCTTCCCGCTCAGGATCTCCGCAGGCGTCTCGACGTACCCCTTCGACGCAGCTACACCGACGTCGCTCCTCCGAGCGGGCGACCAGGCGCTCTACGCGGCCAAGGAGGCGGGGAAAGATCGCGTCGCCTCGTTCCGCGAGCTCGCTCGCCCCACGCCAGCAGGGAGCGGAGCGGAGGTCGGCGGGGCGATGGAAGGTCGTGGGCGCGGAAGGACCGACGGATCAGGCGCCGTCCTCGCTGACGCGATGGCGGCCGCGAAGGCGATCGAGGCCGAGAGCTCGGTCGAAGGCATCTGCAGTCCGGCTGTGCAAGACACTCGTCTTCGTCGTCGGCGCGACGGCGTGCTCCGCGTCGCGCGTCGTCGGCGACTACGTCGTCGACGCCACCGACCACGCGCTCCGCGAGGTGTCGCTCGGAGACGAGGCGTCCTACCGGATCGCCGACTTCCCTCTCACCGCGGAGGTGCTACGAACTGGTGAGCCGAAGACGGTCTCGTTCGCCGAAAGTGACGTCGATCCGTCGGAGGCGTTCGTTCTCCGAGAGCTCGGCATGAACGCTCTTCTCATGTTGCCGATGCAGGTACGCGGCAGAGCGTGGGGGCTCGTCGAGCTGTACGAGATGCGCCTTCGGCGCTTCAGCGAAGAGGACGTCGCCGTCGCCGAGTTCCTCGTGGCGCAGGCAGAGAGGCGGCTGGAGATCGTGGGCGACACGGACGACGGCCGCAGCCGCCCCGCCGTCTACGAGCTGCCGGGCGACGAGGGCTCTCGACCGCGCACGCCGCGGACGAGATAGGCGCACCGCCGGCTGTCGCCGGGTAGCGGCGATCGGCCGATCCGCGCGACGACGAAGGTCTCGTCCGCCACGTCGAGCTCCAGTCCGAGTGCCAGCGATACAGGCTCGAGCTCCACGAGCACGTAGTTCGCTCCGGGGACGAATGCGAGCTCGACCGACTCGGGTTCGGCGCGAGTGCGGACGGTCGGCACGGCTGCCTCGCGCTCGGCGAGCTCCGCCTCGCGCGCCTCGACGGCCCGCTCGCGGCCCTCGACCGCAGCACGCTTCAGCTCGACCGCTCCGAGCTCTTGTCGCCGACGCCCCAGATCCTCCGCCTCTGCGGCGAGCACCTTCTCGCGCTCGGTCAGCTCGCGCAGGTATCCGGTGAGCTCGGTCTCGCGCGCTTCGAGGTCGGACGTGCCGAGACGCAGCATTCGCTCCACCGATGCCCGTGAGTCGCGGAGTAGCTCCTCGCGTCGCTCGAGCTCGGCGATCGACGCGTGCAGCTGCTCGGCGTGCTCGTCGAGCTCGTGGCGCCTCTGTGCCAGGAGCTCCTCGAGCCGCTCCTCCGGATTCGTTCCGGGTGAGAGCACGCGGCGCACGATGCCTCCACGGCGATCGTCGTCTCGACTCTGATCTGTGCTGGTCATTCGTGCTTCGCCGTCACGCGCGGTGCCGACGGATCGATCCTAAGCCGTCGAGTTTGGAGCGATCCGTCGGCACCGGGCGACTTCGTCGAGGGTCGTTCGAGTCCTTCAGCATGAACATCCACTCGGAGGTTAAAGCCTTTGTCTCTCGAAACCGATAGGCGTTCTATGGACACCCAGGGCGCACGACTTCTTGCAGCTCGCCTTCGGGCCGGCGTAGCGATCGGAGCGAGGATCGAGCTCGTCGAGGCGCCGCAGGACGACTCCGGCCTGTGCGCAGGGGATCGTGGCGTCGTCGACCAGATCGACGAGCAGGGCCGTGTCGTGGTGTCCTGGGATCGCGGCTTCGCGTCGGAGATCGATCCGCACGCGACGCCGATCCACACGCTCGCCGCGTAAGCACTCGCGATCCTCACGACGTTTCGGTTCGCCCCTCCCGGAGACCGAAGTCTGCGGTGACCACGAATGCCTCGGCGCCTCCGAACGTCTGCGGAGCACTCGGGGCATAGAGCACGCCGATGCCAGCGTCACGCCACGCCGGCGACAGCACGATCGTGCGATGCGACGGCGAATCGAGCCACGCTGCGACGATCGCCGATGCGTCGACCGCGCGCCCCGGGCTCGCCATGAGCGCCTCGCCGACCGACCATTTCGTGAAGCCGCGGTCCGTGTAGTAGCGCCTGATCCGCACGTTGAATGCCGTGCCGTCGGCCGAGTGGTGACTGAAGAAGCCATGGTCGAGCATCGCCTGCGAGTGGCTGCGCGCAGCCGTGCGAAGCGCGGGCGCAGCACGAAGGGGACGCAGTCCTCGGGCAACTCGAACGCGGTTCATCTCGAGGACGACTGCGGCCTCGAGCGCGCCGCGGCGTTCCACCTTCGTCGGCGCCGGGCTCGGGGTGGCGACGGGTGAGGTGACGAGGACAGCCGTCGATATGGCAGCGAGTGCAACGAGGAATCGCATGTGTGGGAACGAGATCGGCCGTTCCCGGGCGCGGATCCTCCCTCATTCGAGGGAGGGGACGAGAGCACGCTCAGCGTTCCTTCGGGCCGCCCGCGTTGGCTTTGGGGCTCGCGCTCCCATTCGCCTTGTCCTTGTTCGCCCGCTTGGCCGTGGCAGACGACGCCTTCGGCGCGTTCGCGGCCTTCTTCGGCGGCGCTCCCTGAGCTCGGGTTGCCTGGGGCGGGCGCGAGGTCGGCGTGGATGCGCGTGCTGTCTTCGTCGCTTTCCGCTCCGCAGCGGCCTTGCGCTTCGCCGCGCTCACGGTCTGGCCACGCGGCTCGACCTTGGCTTTCTGCGACTGTGCGCTCGCGCCGGTGCTTCGCGCTGCGGCCTTCGTCTGTCCCGGCGCGGATGCCTTCCCACGCGCGACGCCGTTGCCGGGCACGGTGACGCCGCGTGGTGCGACTTGTCCGAGGCGCGCGCCGGGTTGCTCGGCTGCAGGGCGACGCGGTTTCGCGGGCTTCCCGTCGACCTTGGTCGACCCCGTGACGCCGACGCCTCCTGCGACCCCAGCGGCGGCCACGACAGCCGCCACTTTGAGCCCGAGCCCGCCGGCAAGGACGCCACCCGTGCCCGCCGCCGTCGCGCCCGTGCCGACGCCGGCGCCCACCGCTACAGCGCTCGCGCCTGCGCCCACCGCGACAGCGCTGGCGCCTGCGCCGGCGCTGATGGGGAGCACGGCCGCTGAAGCGCTCCCTTCGAGACCCTTGAACAGGGTGAGCGAGAGCGGGATCGGAACGAGGGCAAGGCCCCGCAGCGCCGAGCGATGCCGCTGCTGCAAGCGGGCGAACCGCGCGCAGTCCGGGCACTCGGCCAGGTGATCGCGCAGGCGTCGACGCTCCTTTCGGCCGAGCCGGCCGTCGACGGACTGAGACACGGCGAGCTGCGCCTCGGTGCACGTGAGCTGGTGCTGGAGCTCCTCTGCGAGCGATCGTCGCGCGCGGAACAGGAGCGTCTCCAGCGCGGAGGTCGTCACGCCGAGAATCTCCGCGATCTCGTTGTACGAGCGGCCCTCGAACTCGCGCAGGACGATCGCCTGCCGCTGCTGCGGCGGAATCTTGGACAGCGCAGTGAGGAGCTCGCCGACACTCGGTGCCTCGTCGTCCTCGTCCGTTCTCCGCATGCGGGATTCGATCGTCGAGCTCGACCTGGCGCGGCCTCGACTGCTCCTGTCGGAAGCGCTGCTTGATCGCGTTGCTCGCGATCGTGAGCAGCCAGTTGGCGGGCTTGCGGGGCCGCACGCCTTGCTCGAGGGCTCGGTACGCGTTCAGGAAGGTCGTCTGCGTGACGTCCTCGGCGTCGGCGTGGTTTCCGAGCACGGCGAACGCGTACCGGTAGACCTCCGCCACGTGCGCTCGATAGAGGTCGTCTATCTCGCGCGACGCGAGGTGGCCGGATTCGGTGACGGCCATGGTTGAACCGTCGTCGCGCCGCGACGGCGTCGCAACCCACCTCACGAATTCTTAACACTCTCCGGCGCAAGTTCTCGGCCGCCGGCGCGTCTTCCTAGCGTTACGCCGATTCCCCTACAACGGAGCCGACATGACCAGGACACTCATCGTTATCGCCGCGTTCCTCACGCTTTCCGTCCCGGCGGCCCTTGCGGTCCCGCCGGCAGACAAGGGCAAGCCCGAGAAGCCCGGTAAGAGCCAGTCCGCGCCGGGTCAGTCGGCGGAGAAGAACGCTGCGAAGGCATGCAAGGCCGAGCGCGGGACGACTGCGCAGAGCATGGCCGCGTTCAAGGCGAAGTACGGCACGAACGCCAACAAGGCGAACGCCTTCGGAAAGTGCGTCTCGGGGAAGGCGAAGAAGGCCAAGAGGAGCAGGAGACCGAGGAGCAGGAGGAGGCCCGCGAGAACGCTGCCAAGAAGTGCAAGGCGGAGCGCGGCACCACTGCACAGACCATCGAGGCGTTCAAGCAGAAGTACGGGACGAACAAGAACAAGGCGAACGCTTTCGGCAAGTGCGTCTCGAAGCTCGCGAAGGCTCAGACGACGTCGTGAGCTGAGGCACAGGATCCGCAACGGGGCGGCGGCACCGGTTGCGGCGGTAGGGGGAAGAGACGAAGGAGGTCGGGAGGCCTCCTTCGTCGTTAGACCGTCCCGAAGGGACAGCGCAGGGGTCAGGTCCGGGGTCAGGTCCCACCGTTCGGGCGGTCGCGAGCACGAGCGTCTCGGACAGCTAGCTCGAACGCGAGGCGGGCCGTCCTCGGATCCGTGTCGACGAGCTCGAGGATGGCGGAGACGTCAAGGTAAGCGGGTGCCCGTCGGCGGCCGATCGTTGCCGAGTAGCTGCTCCACAGCCATTGCTCCGGTCGCTCGACGATCCCCGCGCGAACGGGGTTGAGTACGACGTATGTGATCGCCGAGATCAGGTGAGCTGGTGTTCGGATTCGCTTCGAGTAGAAGCGGCCGCGAAAGAGATGACCGTCTCGTTCGTGTCTCTCATTGAACCTCTGCGCGTATGGGCCGAGGAACCACTTCATCCCGGCACCCAGGTTCGGTCGCGGGGTTCCGACGACTAGATGAACATGCGTGTCGAGCAGGCAGTAGGCGAGGCATGACCATCCATGACGCTCGATCGCCTGTCCCATTCGCTGGGTCAGCTGGTCACGGTCGTGATTGTCGGCAACGATCGCGGTGCCTGCATTTCCTTGGCGATCGCGTGGAAGATGCCGCCGGGAACTTCCTCTCGGAGCCTGCGAGCCACTGCGACAGGATGCTCGCGAATGCGGTTCCGCGAGGCGTCTCTCGCGGCCGTGTCTGCTTCGGCCGTGTCCCGGGACCTGACCCCGGACCTGACCCCAAAGGTGTCCGCTTAGGCCGGGTTGAGGGGCTCCCAGCGCGGGAGCGTGAGCTTGAGCGAGGTGGGGCCGCCGGGTTGGCTCTCGAGCTCGAAGGTGCCGCCGACCATGCGGACGCGCTCGCCGATGCCGACCAGTCCGAGGCGGCCGCGCTGCGCCGCCTTCGCAAGTGCACGCTCGACCTCGAAGCCCATCCCGTCGTCGACGATCTGCAGCTCGATCGCGCTCCGGCGCGCTCGCACGCGGACGGAGACCGTCGTCGCGCTCGCGTGCTCGCGCACGTTTGCGAGCGCCTCCTGGATCGCGCGGAACACGGTGATGCGCTGCGCGGAGGAGAGCGAGTCGGGATCGCCGCGGATCTCGAGCTCCGCCTGGATTCCCGTCCGCTCGGTGAAGCCGTCGACCTCGCGGTGCAGGATCTCGCCGAGCGGCCGCGAGATGACGCTCTTCGTCTCGAGCGAGTGCGCGATCTCGCGCAGCTGACGATCGAGCTCGACGAGCCGCGACGAGAGGTCGTCGAAGCGGCCGTGTGTCTGCTCGCGATAGTCGTCGAGGATGAACGGGTGGACCTGCTGCTGCAGGAGCTGGACGT
Source organism: uncultured Gaiellaceae bacterium (assembly GCA_963744285.1). Lineage (GTDB taxonomy): Bacteria > Actinomycetota > Thermoleophilia > Gaiellales > Gaiellaceae > GMQP-bins7. The sequence continues at coordinate 31,245 of CAVUTA010000019.1, forward strand.
CGGCGGCGAGCGCGAGGACGTCCTGGATCGGACCGTCGTGGAGGTCGAAGCCAAGGCGCATCAGCCGACGCTCGGCCGACGCGATGAGCGTCCGCTCGCGGCTCGCCGAGTAGTCGAGGAGATGCTCACGCTCGATGACGTGGCTCAGCGTCGCCGCGCTCTCCTGGAGATAGGCGTCCGCAATGCTCTGCTCGGCAGACCCGACGCGCCCGACGATCGCGGCGTACGCCTCACCGAAGCGGAGCACCGTGGCCGACCGAAGCTGTGATCCTCCGAGGAGCGAGAGCCGCGAGCGCTGCCGGAGGGTCGCCTTCGCCTCGGCGCGCGTCCGACGACTCGGCCGACCGTCGCCGCCGAGGATGACGATGCAGTCGAGCCCGGCGGGCGTCCGCACCCACAGTGTCACGTCGCTGAGCACGTCGAGGCCGAGCAGCAGTCCGAGCTGGAGCTCGATCGCCATGAGCGGCGGAAGCTCGAGCAGCCGAGGGTGCCTGACGACCTCGCGGAACAGCACGTACCGCGCGGCGGAGAGGGGCATCGCGCACGCCTCGGCGATGACGGCGCCGGCACCACGCACGTCTGCGTCGTCGAGCTCGAGCGCCGCGCCCAGCTCGACGATCGCGGTCGCCGCGTACCAGACCGACGCCAGGCTGTCTCCGACCTCGTCGTCCGCGTATCCCGCGTGAACGCGTCGTGCGTCGGCAAGAACGGACTCGAGAACGGGCCGGATCTCGTCGGTGCAGCCCTCGAGGAAGTAGGCGTGGAGGCGCTCGAGACGCTCTTCGGGCCCGCGGTACGCGTGGCGCTCCGACTGGGGCGCGCGGGGGAGAGGCGCTGCCCCTCCCGAGCCGATGTCCGTGCCTGCCTCGGTCATGTGCGAGTTACCGCCTCATCTTCGTGAGTTCCCGCACGAATGCAACACTCCTGCCCCCTCGGCACCGGTCACCGTCCTTGTGGGGCCGCTCCCGCGACGCGCTCCGAGAGCCGTCGCTCGACGTCGAGGAGCAGCTCCTCGGTCTCGTTCCAGCGGTCGAACACCCGGATACCGGACGGGCTCTTGCCTCCGGTGTCGGCCGCGATGATCACCGGGATCTCGGGTCGACGCGCACGCGTTGCGTTGGCGGTGCGCAGCGCGTCGGCCACCGCGTCGGCGCCGTCGAGCACGGCCAGGTCGATCGTCGGCTCGAGAATCGCCTCCGGGAGGCGCTCCGGCGTGGTGAGCTCCTCGACCTCGAGATCGCGGCCTCCCAGCAGGAAGCGAGCGAGCCGCAGGAAGCGCGGATCGCTGCTCGCGACGAGGATCCGCGCGCGCGGCTCGTCGAGCTCGTCGTCGAACGTCCCGTTCGTGCGCTCCACGCGTGCGTCCGCTGCGCTGCGCGATGCCCACGCGACGCGGTCGCCCACCTCGAGGCCGCGGCGCCGGCTCTCTCCGGCAGCCATCTCGACCACCTCACGCGCACCGCGACACGACACCGTCCGCCACGGGCCGACCTCGTGCTCGACGCGAATGACCACCTGATCGGCATCGAGGAAGATCGCGTCGATCGGGAAGCGCATGAAAGCGGTGTGGATGCTCCAGCCGGGGCGGAGCACCATCCCTTCGCCCTGGCGCAGGTACTTCCGGCCGAGAAGCCCGCGCATGCGCCGGTGGGCTCGGTCGGCGACGACCACGCGTTCGCAGACGATCCGGCCATCCTCCCGGCGGAGCGTCAGCGTTGCCATGGTGGCCCCCTCTAGCCGCAACGCGTCGACGATGCTGATGATCATCGGCGTGAGAATCACGATGAAGAGTGCCGGAAAGATGAAGAAGATCAGCGGGAAGAGCATCTTGATCGGCATCTTCTGCGCGCGTTCCTCGGCCATCGCCCTGCGCCGCTTGCGCATCTCGATGGAGAGGTTGCGCATCGTGGTGCCGATCGACACACCGAGACGCTCGCCCTGGGTGATTGCCCGAACGAAGATGCGAACGTTCGTCGAATCGGCGCGGCGACCGAGGCTCTCGATCGCCTGACCCACCGACAAGCCCATGCGCTGCTCCTGCAGCGTGAGGCGGAGCTCCTGCCCGAGCGGATCGGACATGCTCTCCGAGGCGACCCGCATCGACGCGAGAATGCCGAGGCCGGCCTCGATCGTGACGACGAGCAGGTCGATCATGTCCGGCATCTGCTTGTCGATCTGCTCCATCCGCGAACGGCGCTTGAGCTCGACGTAGTACACGGGCGCGAACCAACCACCGACACCGGCAGCGACGGCGAGAACGACCGCGAAGATGATCGATCCGCCCATCGCGGGAACGAGCCACAGGACGAGGAGCGAGAACGCGATAGCGGCGAGCACCTGGTACCCCAGGATCTTGCGCGGCGTCGTGCCGTACATGCCGGCCGAGACGAGCTTCTCGCGGATCTTCGCCTCGCCGAACCTGTCGCGTGCGACGCGCTGCCCAGTCGCCGAGCCTTCCGGCGATCGAGTCGAGCGGGCGCCGTGCAGCCGACTCGGTCTCCGAGCCGCCGCTGGTCTCTGCGACGTAGCCGTACGTCTGAATCTGGTCGATGGTGGCGGACGATCCGCCTCGAGCCTTGCCGAGATTCACGACGAGGATCATCACGCCGGCTCCGAGGAGCAGAACGCCTGCGATTGCAATCAGCTCGAGACCCATGTCACACGTCCAGGTTCGAGATTCGCTTGATCCAGAGAGAGCCGATCAGCACCATGATCCCTCCTACGACGAGCATGACCTTCCCGACCATGGAGTCGAGCATCGGCTGGAGATACTCGGCGCCCGTAAACAGAAGAATGAGGAGCACGAAGATCGGCAACGCAGTGAGGATCCAGCGCGAGATTCGCGCCTGCGCCGTGAGCACGTCGACGAGCCGGCGAAGCTCCATGCGTCCACGGATGACCTCTGCCACGCGGTCGAGAACCTCTGCCGTGTTGCCGCCGGCCTCACGCTGTAGCCGCATGACCAGCGCGATCTGCTCCGCGTCGTAGCTCTGCATCCGTCGTGCCATCACCATGAGCGCATCGTCGAGCGGCACACCGAGCTGCTCGTCCTGGAGGACACGCCGGAACTCGGTCTTCGACGGCTCGATGGAGCTGTCGACCATGACGGAGAGAGCTCCCATGGTCGAGTGGCCCGTGCGCATCGCGCCGGCGAGCACGTCGAGGTTGTCTGCCAGCTGCTCCTCGAACGCTCGTCGCATCTTCTTGACCCGCCGCGAGACGATCCAACGCGTCACGAACGGCGCCGCCAGCCCGATGAAGAGCCACCACAGCGACTGGAAGATCGCGGCTGCAGCGAGGGACGCGATGATGCCGGCAACAATCGTCCAACCGGCGATCGCGAGTGCCGAGAGGCTGAAGCCGCCGAGCTCGACGTCGGTCTCGAAGCGCTGCCACCAGCGCTGGTTCCCGACCGTCCGCTGAGCCGTATCGGCGAGGATCGCCGCGACTTCGGCGCGCCGCAGCTTGGACTCTTCCTCGCTCGGCACGGTGACGTAGGCCGCCATGCGGCGCCTGAGAGACCGATTCCGGACGTCGATCGCCGAGAAGATGGCGAACGCGACGAGCGCCAGTACCGCGACGACGACGAAGATCATCAGCCACGGTGACGTGATCGTCTCGTCGATCCAGCTGCGCTCGAACGTGCCCTGGGGCGCGAGGTCGAGCGGAGGCGTCGTATAGGTCGCGGTCGCCGGAGCAAAGCCCGGCGACGACCGCAACGACCGTCGCCTTGACGTCGGGCGGGAGCAGCGATCGGTAGCTCACGACGTACTCGTTGGAAAGCTGCTGCCCGATCGTCGTGAAGATCGGCTCGAGCTGCTCCGGCGTCGCGCTTTCGACGTACGTGCCGCCCGTCGATTTCGAGACGCTCTGGAGCGTCTCGGGGTCGTACTGGGGCGACTGCAGACCGACGGAGATGACCCGGACGTTCGCGTCGTTGAGCGCCGTCAACGTCTCGTCGAGCGTCGCCTGAACACCGCGGCGATGCCCGTCCGAGAGGAGCACGGCCGTGGTCCGTGCGTACCCCTGCGCCTCGGCGAGTCGAGCCGCCTCGATGAGCGCGTCGTAGATCCGCGTCCCTTCTGCCGTGGTAGGTGCCTCGGCGACGGCTGCGGTGAGCTCCTTGGCGTTGCGCGTGAAGTCCGTGAGGATCGTGACCTCGTCGTTGTAGGCGATGACGGCGACCGGCAACTCGTCCTTGCGCTGGGCCATGAATGCTCGTGCGGCAGCCATGGCGGCCTCGATGGGCTCGCCCGCCATGCTGTTCGACGCGTCGATGAGGAGCACCGCGCCGCTCGACTTGCTTCCACTGTCGACCGCGAGGCCCGATACGGGCCCACCGTTCTCGGTCACCTCGAGCCGGCGCAGATTCGTCTGCTGGGGCGTGCGATAGAGGTAGACGCGATCGGGGAACTCCGAGTCCTGCGCTTCCGTGAGCGTCGGAGACGCGCCCTGACCGGCGGCGAGGGCCGGAAGTGCGAGCGCGGCCAGAGCCGCGCTCGCAATTGCGATCCGCAGGCCGAGCTTCACGCCGTTGCGCCTCTCCGCTCGTCGAGCGAATGGACGCGCTCGCCGAACATGGCCTGGGGCAACTCGATGCCGCGCTTGCGGAACTTCTCGAGGAAGACGGGGCGGAGGCCGGTCGCCTTGAGACCGCCGGTGATCGTACGGTCGGGGGCGACCGAGTCGATCTCGAACTCGAAGATGTCCTGGAGCTGGATGACATCGGACTCCATCCGGAGCACCTCGGTGATGGCGACGACTCGTCGGGATCCGTCCTCCATGCGATCGATGTGCACGAGGAGGTCGAGCGCGGCCGCGATGTGCTGGCGGATCGCCCGCAGCGGGAGGTCGTAGCCGGCCATCATCACCATCGTCTCGATGCGGTGCAGACCGTCACGAGGCGAGTTCGAGTGGACGGTGGAGAGCGAGCCGTCGTGTCCCGTGTTCATCGCCTGGAGCATGTCGAGCGCTTCCGCGCCGCGGCACTCTCCGACGATGATCCGGTCGGGCCGCATGCGCAGCGAGTTGCGCACGAGGTCGCGGATCGGGATGTGGCCCTCGCCCTCGATGTTCGGCGGGCGAGCCTCGAGCCGGAGCACGTGGCGCTGGTGGAGCGAGAGCTCGGCCGCGTCCTCGATGGTGACGATCCGCTCGTTGTTCGGGATCGACGCCGAGAGCGCGTTCAGCAGGGTCGTCTTGCCCGAGCCCGTGCCGCCCGAGATGAGCATGTTGCACTGCGCCTCGATGCAGCGGGAGAGGAACTCGACCGACTGCTCGGAGAGCGAGCCGATGTTGACCATGTCTTCCATCGAGAGGCGTCGGCGGCTGAACTTCCGGATCGTCAGGAGCGGGCCGGAGAGCGAGAGCGGCGCGATGATCGCGTTGACGCGGCTTCCGTCGGGCAGGCGCGCGTCGACCATCGGCGACGACTCGTCGATGCGTCGTCCGATCTGCGACACGATCTTGTTGATGATGCGGCGCAGATGCGACTCGTCCGTGAAGCGGACGGTCGTCTCGTAGAGCTTGCCGCCGCGCTCGATCCAGACGTCGTCCGGGCCGTTGCACATGACCTCGGTGATCGAGTCGTCCGCGAGCAGGCGCTCGAGCGGCCCGTAGCCGAGGATGTCGTCGAGGATCTCCGACGTGAGGCGCTCGCGATCCTCACGCGCGATGCCGGGCTCGTCGTTCAAGAGCCGGCGCACGTCCGCGGTCACGCGATCGCGGAGCTCGTTCGGATCGACGGCGATGTTGAACAGCTGCGGTCCCAGCTCGGAGATGACGCTCATGTGAACGCGGTTCTTGAGCTCGGCGAACGGCTCTTGCTCTCTGATCGGGCCGCGCTGGCTGGAGATTCGCTCGTGGAGTTCCATGACTTAGCCCTTTCGTCCGAAGAGCCGACGGCGGGAGGAGGGTGCAGAGGAGGAATCGGCAGAACCGGCCCCCGCCATGACAGGCACCTGCTCGGCGACGAGCTCGGAGCCGATGAGGAGCGTCGTCAGGCGACCGAACGCCTCGGCCGGCTCCGACTGCGGGCGGGCCACGACGATCGGGATCCCCTCGTTCACCGTTCGCGGAATCTCGCGGTCGGACGGGATGAAGACATCCGGCGTCCGTCCCAGCACCGCTTCCACGTCCGACTGGCTGATGCCCACGCGGCTGTGCGCGCGGTTCAGGAGCAGGTAGATGTGGTCGGGGTCGTACTTCATGAGCTCGAGCGTCTCGAGACCGAGCTTCGTGTTCTTGAGCGAGAGCGAGTCGAGCATCCCGACCATGACGATGTCCGTCGAGTGGTCGATCGACGTGATGACCTCGGCGGTGAAGCCCGGGGGCGTGTCCACGACGACCCAATCGTAGTTCTGCCGCAGGATCGCGTAGATCTCGCGCAGGAGCTCGGCTCCGACGGCGCTGGCCTGATCGGGCCGGCGCGGCGCGATGAGCGTGTGCACACCGGAAGAGTGATGCGCCATGAAGGAGCTGAGCTTGTCCCAGTCGAGCGCGCCCGGGAGACTGGGCGAGGTCGTACACGGTTCTCTCCGGCGGCAGGCCGAGACACAGGGCCACGTCGCCGAACTGGAGGTCGAGGTCGATGAGCGCCACCTTCTCGCCGCGCTGGGCGAGGCTGACGGACAGGTTCGTCGACGTCAGCGTCTTGCCGGTGCCGCCCTTCGGCCCGAGGACGCAGACGAGCCGCGACTTCTCGTTCTGGAGCGGCGTGTCCGCACCCTGCTTGCGGGCCATGAGCTTGTGGATCTCGAAGCGGATCTGCTCCGGCGTCGCCGGGAGCATGACGATGTCGTCCGCGCCGGCCTCGAACGCGCGCCTGAGGAAGCCGTTGGGCGACCCGTGTCCCAGCACCATGACGTTCAGGTCAGGGTTCTGGCGGGCCACCCCGTCGAGGAGCAGCAGGGCGCGGTCCGAGTAGCCGGCGCAGGCGACGAGCAGTAGATCGGCGACGCCACCGCGTAGCCAGCTCATCGCCTCTTCGGCGCCGGTGACGACGGCGACGACGGTGAAGTCCTCGCTGCCGGGCAGCGAGTCCTTTACGTCCTCGGCGTCGACACCGGGCTCGACAGCGAGAAGTGCTTGTACCGGGCGGCTCGGCATTGGGTTGCTCTCCCTACTCCTACCTGAGAAGCGTAGACGCGGTCGCGGCTGACGGCTTCGTCGGCTTCGCGCCGACCACCGGGCGAATGACGAACCAGAACGACGCGTTGTCGTTCGCGAGGGCCCACTTGGCGGCCTCCTGCGTCTCGATCCGGAGGATGAGGTTGCCGCCGCCCGCCGGTCCGGGGAACGTCGGCGTGGTCAGCACCTTGACGTTGGGCTCGAACAGCTTCACGCCGCCCGCGAGCGCCAGGTACACGTCGACGGAGTCGCCGGGCATGATCTGCGACGAGCTTCCGTGCACGCCGTCGATCGAGATCGAGATCGCACGCTGCGCGCCCGTGATCTGCGAGTCGACCGACGCGGTGTCGCTTGCCGCGAAGTCGGTCGCCGTGAGCTGCTGGCCGGGGAAGATCTCCGCGGCCGCGGCCCGTCCGCTGAGGTACGACGGATCGGAGATCGCTCCGACCTCGACCTCCTTCTGCGGAAGGGTCGTCGGGGCGTACATCGACTGGCTCGCCACGAGCGAGCCGGGCGTGCCTGCCGGAATGAGCTGCTTCGCGACGAGCACCGGCGTCGGGGCGTTCTCGCCGCCGACGCGGGCGCGATAGCGATCCAGGTAGACCACGAGAAGGATCGCAGCGAGCACGACGGCGCCGATGCCGAGGGCAATCGCCCATCCGCGCGACGACATCCTGCCCGAAACTTTGCTTGTGAGCGTATTCGACATGGCTTCCTCTCCTTAGATCCTTTCGGTGCTGCTCCTATTTCGGCACGAACGAGGGATTACATGAGCTTCGACGCTACGACAGCACATCGTTCGGACGAGACGGCTCCGCGTCATTCGATCAGTACGGCGACGCATGATCCCGGGGTCGAAGGCTCGCAGAGTACGCCGGTGCCTCCCCCAGACGCACCAAGGTTGACGGGCACCACGAAGTGACCCCAAGCGACAGCACCGTTGTTGGTCGGGTCGAGATCGGTCGGCGGCGTGTTCCCCGCACCGACCGTGCCGTTCCCCGTGCCGCACGGGTCTACGTCGACCAAGTTCCCCGATCCGGTGAACCGCCCATAGCCGGTGATGTAGAAGCCCCCGATGGCTGTGATCGGGAAGATCTCGTTTCCGTTGCCCGTAAAAGAGTTGTACGGGGTGATGAAGAGTAGGACGAAGCGCGGATCGTCATTCCGAAGGTGGTTCCCGTGATTTCTGCTTGACCGCGCGAACGTCCAATAGTCCGCCTGCGCAGGCAAGGGGCCAGCTGCGCCGTCAGGATCCCCGAAGAATTCGTTGTTCAGATCATGCCAATAGTTACGGCCGGGCACGAACTGGGCGTTGTCGGATGGGCAGTTCGGATTGTTGCTAACTCCAAAGATCCGCTCGTTGAACCCTTGGACTACCTGGTTCGCGGCCGCGGAGGTCTGGGTTGCGAGGCACGTGAAGGGCTCCCAAGCGTCCCATGGGGCTGGCTTTGGAAGGTTGAAGAACTGGTTGATGCCGTTCCAGCCCGGGCAGTACGGTGTCACGGCGAAGTCGTGCTTCCTGTACGTGGGGAATCCGTCGTCGCCCCCACATCCTTGAGCGATCTCGTCCTTGAGGTTCGAGATGCTGGGATCGCAGTCGACCACAGCACTCTGGCTCGTTGTGCCGATGTTGAGCACGATCGGCTCTTCGTCCTGCTCTCTCGCGAGCGCGCCTTGTAAACCCATCTCGATCTTGAAGCAGCGCCGGCCCGCCGGCACGCTGCCTTCTTCTCCGGGAAGGAGACCACCGTTGGTGCAGTCCACGTTCAGGAGGTGAAGGAACTTGACCGGCCCCGACTTGTTGATGTCGCCCATGAACCCGCGCTGGACGGGATTGGCGAAGATCGCTGCGTCGGTGGGCGGGTTCTGGCTCCGTTGGCCCGCGGTGAAGTACCAGGTGCACTGGTTCGTGTAGCCGGCGTTCGCACATTGTGGGGGTAGTCCGAGAGCGACCGCGTTCGGGATGTTGCGCATCTGCACCGAGATAGCGACCGCGTGTCGTGCGTACGACTCGTCGAGCTGGATGCTGGTAAGGCCGCTCGGCAGAACGCACTGAGGCTGGTAGTTGTTGCCACACGGGCCGGGTGCGTCGTCGGTCTGGTCAGCCGTGTTGCCCGAAACGAGCTTGTATCGAATCTCGTAGTTGCCCGGCGTTGCCGGCCCGGGGTCGACGTTTGCGTGGAGGGCCACGTCGCACGGGTTTGCGACCGGTGCGTTGAAAGAACCCTGGTTGCAGTTGTGTTCCGAGGGGCGAGTCCAGCCAGACGCTCAGTAGGTCAGGTTCGGGTCTGGGACGGCAGCGCCGTAGCTCCTGATGAACTGCAGCCCCGACTGGAACGTCTGCGACGAGCTCCCCGTCGTGTAGAAGCACTGCACGAGCGCGGAGGTGCCCTGGTTGCACATCTGGTCGACCGTGGGGTATGTGGCGGTGTTGATGTCGAAGCACGGCATCGCACCAGGGCACTTCGGACGGAAGCTGAGCCCTACGACCACGCCAACCTGTGACGGCATGCTCGTGATGTCGGCCCGGTTGCCGCCGAGCCCGTCGTCCGTCGTCCAGTGATCGAGAGCCGTGGGCATGGGCGTAATGCATCCGGTGAAGCCGGGGGACGGTGGAGGCGGCTCGCATACGTCGTTGAAGTACACCGCGGACGAGGATCCGCCCGTAGGTCGCTCCCGGCGTCTCGTTGACGTAGATCGCCGCCGCGCTCAAGGGCTTCGGGACACGTACGGCGATCGGGAGCAGGCCTCCCGACTGCGCTTCGCTCTGCTCGATCCTGACGCGTGCCTTGCGCTTGATGTCCGGGAAGAGCGGGATCAGGCTCGCGAGCGGGAACGAGTTGTCTTCGGTCACCTTGACGTCGAGGATCCTCGCCTCGCAGACGGACCCGGCCGGCGAGACGAACTCGGCCGGGTCTGCGGGATGTTGTCGTCGTCGTACCAGTCGTTCGCGTTCAGAACCGTGTGGATGTTCGCGCCGGAACGCCTCCGACCTGCGGGTTGACGCCCGGTCGGCGTTCGCCGGTCGTGCGGTCCCGCGTACGACGCGCGCCTGGTCGATGATCTGCCGGATCGGCGTTGACGCACGGGAACGACCACGCGCTGCCGCCTCCGAAGGCGCCCGCGTCGGCCTTCGTCTGCAGGTGCTTCCCGTGCACGTACCAGTTGCCGATGCCGATCGACGACGCCGCTCAGCGCCAAGACCATCGGAAGGAGGAGCGCGAAGACCATGAGCGACCTGACCGCGCTCGCGGTCGCGACGTCTGAATCGCAGCCGCCGTCTTCATGGGCACGTCGTGGGCGTGAATGGACCGGCTGCGTAGCGCGGTCGCAGATCGCTCGATGCGCATCGTCGTGCGTCGCGGTGAGCGTGATGGTGCCGAGCTTCATGATGGCGCGGAAGCTGTAGGGCGAGCGCACCTCGACCTTCACGGGATCGCCGAACGTCGCGTTGCTCCGCTCGGGAACGAGATGTCCACCGTCGGCTTGAGTGCGTCGGGAAGCCGTTGGCAGGCGATGTATCGCTGAAGTGAGTTGGTTGTGCCGCAGGAGACCTGAGTGTTGTTTGGGCTCGTCTCGGTGCAGCCCGGATACGCGTTGACGACCGCCCAGCGAGCGCCCTGGTTCGCGAGTCGGTTCATGTCGAGCCAGTAGTTGAGCCCGATGCCGAACTGGATGATGCCGACGACCAGGATGAGCAGAGGGAACAGGATGAGCGCGAACTCGACCATCGCCTGACCGCTCTCCGGGTCCTGACGATGGCGCCGCGCCGCAGAAAGGTCGCGAAGTCTCACGAGTTCTCTCGTGCTCCTATCGGAACGATCGGGCCGAAACATGAGTGTCTGTCTCCCTCCCCCGGTCGACAGCTCGCGGGTTGACGTCGTTGCTCATTGTGCCGCCGAATCTCCATTTCCGAAAGGGTGATCGATGCATCGGTCGAGACGGCGGTCTCAAAGACGTATGCACCGGCCCGGTCGAGGGGGTAACCGGGCCGGTGCACACTTTGCTGCCGTGGCCGTCAGCGTTCGACGGCCGGCATCTCCGCTCCGGACTAGCCGGGGGCGTTGGAGACGCTGCTGGCTGCGCTCGAGAAGAGCTGGCGCAGGACGTTCCTGAGGAAGAAGAGCGCGATGATGATGGCGATAGCGAGGAAGCCGAGCAGAATCGCGTACTCGGTCGTCGTCTGGCCATCCTCACGCTCCCGCAGATCGTGCACTGCGATCTGCAGTGCGACGATCGGGCGCATCAGGATGTCGGTCATCTTGGAGGTCCTCCTCCGGTCAGAGGGGCAGACAGCCCCTGCATGTGACTGGTTGCCCGTCTGAGGTTCGCTGGGCCTACTCAGATTCCTCACGAGTGCCGTTTCCCACAACCGGCCGATGGGTGGGTTCGGGCTAGACCTTCGGCAGCACGCGTACGGCCCGCAGGATGCCGGCCGGGCGTGCTCGAACGGCGTGCGGCCCGCCAGGGGCGGGCCGCTCGATCGACGTTCGAGCGGCTAGGGCTTAGCTCGGCGCGTTGGAGACGCTGCTGGCTGCGCTCGAGAAGAGCTGGCGCAGGACGTTCCTGAGGAAGAAGAGCGCGATGATGATGGCGATAGCGAGGAAGCCGAGCAGAATTGCGTACTCGGTCGTCGTCTGGCCATCCTCACGCTCCCGCAGATCGTGCACTGCGATCTGCAGTGCGACGATCGGGCGCATCAGGATGTCGGTCATGTGGAGGTTCCTCCTCCGGTCGGAGGGGTGCGGCTGACACCCCCTTTGGCGATCAGGGCTCATGACGTGTCGGCACGGGAGCTGCGCGACCCAACCGGCCGAACGAGGGATTCGATCTCGACCTTCGAGGGTCACGCTCCCGCCGCCGCAGCGGCCATCATGCGCTGCATGAGGTCGGCCGCCGACGCAGCAGGAGCCTGGACCGAGAACGGGCGCGCCTCGCGTCCCGGGCTCGCGACCATGGCGCTGGTCTTCCTGGCTGTGACTGCCATGGTCGGCCTCACGGCGTTGAGCGCGGCCGAGGGCCTGCTCGCATGGGACGTGCGCTTCGCGTATCTCCCGGCAGCCGAGGCGATCCTCTCCGGCGATTCCCCGTATCCGGCGCTCGACGATCCGATCCTCGAGGAGCAGAAGGGGTACGTCTATCCGCCGCAACTCCTCTTCGTGCTCGTTCCGCTCACGCCGCTTCCGGCGGGCGTCGCGTCGGCGCTCGTCGCAGCCGGGCTCGTCGCGTTGCTGCTCCTGACGCTCCGCGTGCTCGAGGTGCGAGACGTTCGCTGCTACGCGGCGGCGCTGCTCTGGGTGCCGTCGATCAGCGGCGTCCTGCTCGGGAACGTCTCGATTCCTCTTGCGTTCGCACTCGCCGTCACCTGGCGGTACCGCGATCGCGTGTGGCCGCCCGCGGTGGCGCTCGGCCTCTCCGTGTCCGCAAAGCTGCTCCTGTGGCCGATGTTCGTCTGGCTCGCCGCGACGAGACGGCTTCGGACCGCTCTCACTGGCGGTGGCGCTGGGTCTGGTCGTGACCCTTGCGTCCTGGGCTGCGATCGGGTTCGCCGGGTTCACGTCGTACCCGGATCTGCTCCGGGAGCTCTCGAAGATCCAGGCCGAGCGGAGCTACTCGTTCCTGGGGATCGCCGAGGAGCTCGGTCTGGGCTCCGTCGTCGGGAACGGGCTCGTGTTCGTCGTCGGCGGTGCGCTTCTCGTCGGCTGCGTGCTGTTTGCGAGGCGCGACGACGACGCCCGCTCCTTCACGTGCGCCGTGGCGGCAACGCTCGCGCTGAGCCCGATCGTCTGGCTGCACTACCTGGTCGCGCTGCTCGTTCCGATGGCGATTCTCCGACCGCGCTTCTCGGCCCTCTGGCTGCTACCGGTCCTGCTCTGGGTGAGCCCCAAGCCTGGGTACGCCGAGGGCCTACCGACGGTGATGCCCGCTCTCGCGGCTGCGATCATCGTCGCCGTGCTGCTCGCTGCGGCCGCGCTCGCGGCGGCGAGGTCGTGAAGGCTCCGGCGTGAGCGCCGGCACGGCGACGCTCCGTCAGCCTCGGGCCCGCGCCCGGTGGGAGTGGCTCGCTTCGGCCGCGCTGCTCGTCGCTGTGGCGGGCGCACTTCTCGCCGGCCTCTTCACCGCGTACGGGTCGGGCGATGCGCACAACCTCGGCTGCGGACTTTCGTGCCGCCTACCTTCCGGCGGCCGAGCTCGTCGTCGACGGACGCTCGCCCTATCCGGAGGATCCCAGCAATCCACCGGCGGGGTTCCCGCACTACATCTATCCGCCGCAGCTCGCTCTCGCGATCACACCGCTCACGAGAACCTCGGACGACGTCGCCGCCGCTATCGCCGTGCTCGCCTCGCTCGCCGCGCTCATGGGCGCGCTGGCGGTACTCGGGGTTCGAGACGTTCGCTGCTATGCGGTCGTCGTCATCTGGGCGCCGGGCTGGAACGCCCTCGAGATGGCCAACGTCTCCGCGGTGCTGGCGCTGCTCGTTGCCCTCGTCTGGCGGTTTCGCGACAGGCTCTGGCAGCCGGCGACGGCTCTCGCCGTGATGATCTCGGCCAAGCTCTTCCTCTGGCCCTTGCTCGTGTGGGCCGTGGCCACGCGACGAATCGCCTTGGCCGGCGCTGCGGCTCTCCTGGGAGCGGCACTGACGCTCGGGTCGTGGGCAACGATCGGCTTCGCGGGTCTCCGCACATTCCCGGAGGTACTCTCGGAGACCACGCGGGAGACCAGCTACTCGATCGAAGACCTCGCCGCCGCGCTGGGTCTCGGCTCGACTGCAAGCCGGATAGCGCCACTCCTCGTGGGAGTGCCGCTTCTCGTCCTGGTCGCTCGCTTGCGCTCGAGCGGGCGACGACGAGCGGCTCGTTCTTCGCCGCGATCGGAGCGGCGCTCGCGTTGAGTCCGATCGTGTGGCTGCACTATCTCGTGCTGCTCGCGGTTCCGCTTGCCATCGCGCGCCCGCGCTTCTCGCCGCTCTGGCTGCTGCCGATAGTGCTGTGGGTGTGCCCGCGGTCCGGAAATGGCGACGGCCTCGAGACGTTCCTGCCCGCGGCGGTGACGGCGATTGTGCTCGGGCTGCTCCTCGTTCGGCCGCGCCGCGCCGTCGAGCGCTGTGGTGGCGACGTGATCGGCGGCTCGCAGGCGGCGCTCGGGCGTCCGCAATCGCCTCGTCGCAGAACGGGTCAGGTGGTACGCGTCGATCGTGTTCTGCGGCGCGCTCCCTGCGGTCGCGCTGATCGTCTTCTACGACACGATGACCGGAGACGGGACGCTGGCGTTCGACTTTCGCCCGTTCTATCGAGCTGCGGGTGCGATCCTCGAGGGCGAGACGCCGTACCCGGCGGCCGACGATCCGCTGACCGCGTGGACGGGGCCGTACGTCTATCCGCCCTTCGGGGCGCTGATCTCGATCCCGTTCCGGGCGGTGCCGTTCGACGTCGCCGGCGTCGTCGTGATGGTGCTCCTCACCGCCGCTGCTCTCGCGATTCCGTACCTGCTCGGCGTGCGCGACTGGCGCTGCTTCGGCGTCGTCTTCCTCTGGCCGCCCGTCTGGAACGCGATCCAGACCGGGAACATGACGCTCGTTCCTCGGTCTCGCGGCCGCGATCGCCTGGCGATTCCGGGACGTGCGATCCGCGAGCTCGGTGGCGGTCGGCGTGACGCTCGCCGCGAAGTTCTTCCTGTGGCCGCTCGTCGTCTGGTTCGCGGCCACGCGGAAGGATCTGGACGGCCGTGATCGCGACGTCGATCGGTGGGCTGTTGCTCGTGCTCTCGTGGGCAGCGATCGGTTTCGTCGGCCTCGCGGACTATCCGGATCTGATGCGTCGGCTCCAGGATGCGGTCGGTGACGACTCGTACACGCTGTACATCGCCGGGCTCGACCTCGGTCTGCCGTCACCAGCCGCCCGGGCACTCTGGCTGGCGGTCGGCGTGGGTCTCCTCGCGGCAGTCGTGTGGGCCGGTCGTCGGGGCGACGAGCGCTCGCGCGTTCATCCTCACGGTGGCGGCGGCGCTGGCGCTCAGCCCGATCGTGTGGCTGCACTACTTCGCTCTGCTCCTCGTCGTCGTCGCGTTGGCACAGCCGACGTTGGGTCTCGTCTGGTTCGTCCCGCTCGCGATGGTCGTGACGCCGGGAAGCGGGCATCCGACGCCGTTCGAGACCGGGGCGACGTTGGCCATCGCTGCGCTGACGATCGCGCTCGCGTTGCGCACGTCGTGTCTTGTCGAGATCGCCGTCCCGCTGGTGTCCGACCGATCGCCCGTCGCTGCCGTCAGCGAGACTGATGCCACTCGGATCGCCACCGTCGCTGCCGATCGTCGACCGTGCGAGCCGCATGACGAGCTCGACCGTGACGCAGCCGGGCGCGAAGGTCGAGTCGGCCGGGCTCGTTCGCACCCGGACGTGGGATCTGGTGATCGCCGCGGCAATGGTCGGATGGACCGCAGTGCTCTTCGCCCTCGCCCGAGACGCGTTCGTGACCTTCCGCGTCGGGCGGTTCGACCTCGGGAACATGGTGCAGGCGGTGTGGAGCACGTCGCAGGGCAGGCCGCTCGAGTCGACGCACGGCGCCACCGGCGAGCAGATGGTGCGCCTCGGTGGTCACGCAGATCCGTTTCTCGTGCTGCTCGCGCCGTTGTGGATGCTCTGGCCGTCGCCGCTCTCGCTCGCGTTCGCGCAGATCGCGGTCGTGTCGCTGGGGGCGCTCCCGGTGTTCTGGCTGGGCCGGCGCCACCTCGGCGACGATCGTGTGGCAGGGCTGCTCGCGCTTGGGTACCTCGCCTACCCGTGGGTCGCGACGAGCGCGTTCGCAGCGATCCATCCCGTGACGTTCGCGATCCCGCTGTTCCTCTTCTGCATCTGGTTCCTCGACACCGATCGGCTCGTCCCGTTCGCCGTCTGCGCCGTGCTCGCGATGTCGACGGGCGAGCTGATGGGGCTGCCGATCGTCGGGCTCGGGATCTGGTTCGCGTTCGCGCGCGGACGTCGTGCGGCCGGAGCGCTCATCGCCCTCGCCGGCTTCGCGTGGACGTTCGTTGCCGTCTACGTCATCGTTCCGGCGTTCGCCGACGGGGACAGCATCTTCTTCGGCTTCTACGACCACGTCGGCGGGTCGCCGCAGGGCGTCATCAGGATGCTGTTCTCGGACCCCGGAGCGGTGCTCGCCGCGCTCTTCGAGGGCCACGACCTCGTCTACCTCGTCTGGCTCGGGCTGCCCCTGCTCTTCCTGTTCGTGCTCTCGCCGGGGTTGGCGCTGGTCGCGATCCCGCAGCTTCTCGCGAACGGGCTGTCCGACTTTCGATCGATGACGGATCCGCGCTATCACAGCGTCGCAGCGGTGATCCCCTTCCTCATCGCCGCGACGGTCTTCGGCGTCGCGCGCATACGAACGTCACGGAGGGTGCTCGCCGCGGCCGGCGTGCTGATCTGCTCGGCGATGCTCGCGATGGCGATCGCCCCCTGGAGCCGGGCCGTCGGCGCGACGCCGCTCGGTGGGCGCGAGAGCGTTCCGGCTCCGCGAGTCGCGGCGCTCACTGCGGCCGTCGCCTCGGTACCGGACGATGCGGCGGTCGTCGCGTCGAACACGGCTGGAGCGCACCTCTCGGCCCGCCGATACGTCTACTCCGTCCCGAACCTCGGTCGGGCGACGTGGGCTGTCGTCGATCTCGGCGATCCGTGGACCGTGAGCCCCGATTCGCCCATCCTCACGCGGCATCCCGAGCTCGTGCAAGCGTTCGTCGCTCGCCTCGAAAGCGATCCGGCGTGGTCGAAGGTGTCCGAGCGCGAGGGCGTGCTCGTGTTCCGCCGGCTATCCGGCTGAGTCGGCCCGCGGCCGGACGACGAGGGTGATCTCGTCGTCGCGGTAGGTCACCCGCGTGCCCGGCTCGGCGAGGAAGTCCGGCGTGTGCGACTTGGTCGTCTCGTCCACGAGCACGAGGCGGTAGCCGTCCGCGAACGACTTCCAGTTCGTGCCGGTCTCGAAGTTGTAGTCCTGCAGGTCGTTGTAGAACGCCTCGTCGTAGAGCTCGAAGCGCACGTCGTAGGCAATGCGACCGCGGAGCTCGGGGATCTTGAAGAGCATCCAGTCCGAGAAGCGGTCGGGGGCGAAGAGTCGGTCGTCCGGCTCGAGCTCCGCGCGCACGGCCTCGACCGCCTCGCGTGGCCAGTACTCCTCGAACCAGGTCTCGTCTTGCAGGAAGAGCGAGCCGGCGACGGCGAGCACGGCCACGGTCAGCCCGACGGCGATCCCGACGTTCAGCCCGCGTCGCGGCTCGCCCGGGTTCTTGCTCTCGAGCCTGTGGCCGATCGCGACGGGGACGAAGACCATGCACGCGAGCGCGAACCAGACGATGCCG
Organism: uncultured Gaiellaceae bacterium; assembly: GCA_963744285.1. Lineage (GTDB taxonomy): Bacteria > Actinomycetota > Thermoleophilia > Gaiellales > Gaiellaceae > GMQP-bins7. Next base: position 48,721 of record CAVUTA010000019.1, read on the forward strand.
CGGATCGCGTTGACAGCTCCCGCGAAGGTGAGTGCGAGCACGGCGATGTCGAAGAGCGTCAGCCGGCGGCGGCCCAGCCAGACGAGGACGACCGCGATCACGGCGAGGGCGTAGAAGAACATCGTGTCCACGGCCGGGTCCGACCACGTCCACTCGGTGACGCGTCCCGCGAACGGTGGGTCGACGAGGAGCAGGTGGTAGTAGCGGGCGGTCTCGACCGGGCCGTACGGCGTGGCGAGGACGGCGAGCGGGGCGAGGAGCGAGGAGCGCGAGGCTGCGCGGCCAGGTCGCTCCGCGACTGCGGATCAGCTCGTACGCGGCGAGCAGCATCACGAGCAACGCGCCGAGGGCGACGCTGCCGTGGACGTTCGCCCAGACGACGAGAAGCGGGAGCGCGAGCCAGACCCTCCGCGTCGGGTTCCGCGCCTCCGAGGCGAGGAGCCAGAGCAGGCCGGTGTAGAGCGGGAGCGCGAGCATCTGCGCGCGGATCGACCACGCCCACGGCGCGGCGACGAGCACCGGCAGGAACATCACCCAGATCGCCCGCGCTCCCGCGCCGAGTTGGCGCGCGGCGGTGGCGGCGATCGAGAACGCCGCGACGACGAAGGTCGCCGTCGCAAGCGACAGCAGCGCGAAGCCGCCGAGGCTGTAGACGCCGTACATGAAGACCTGTGCGAGCCACTGCTGGTCGGTCCACGTCGCACCGAGGCCGTACACCGTGATCTCGTCCCGGCTCGGTAAGCCGTTCTCCACGACCTCGCGCCCGGCCATGAGGTTCAGCCAGCTGTCGTTGACGACGAGCGCCGGCGGGAAGATCAGCAGGAAGATCAGGCCGAACCCGGCCAGGAGGACGATGAGGATGTACTCCTCCTCGGCGATGCGTCGGACGGCTCTCATGGCCTAGCGCTTATCGGCAGACGTGGCCGTATCGGACAAGCCAGGGGTCAGGTCCGGGGTCAGGTCCCGGGACACGTCCGCAGAGGACAGGCCCGCCGGTCGCACCGCTCGCGACACGACCTACTCCTCGGCGTAGATAGGGCTCTCCACGAGCCCGTGCTGGTACGCGATGCGCGTCGCCTCGGTGCGGTTCTTCACGCCGAGCTTGCGGTAGATGTTCGTGAGGTGGAACTTCACGGTCTGCGGCGCGACCCAGAACTCCTTCGCGATCTCGTCGTTCGAGAGGCCGCGGGCGAGCGCTCCGAGGATCGTCAGCTCGCGCTCCGTCAGACCGAGGGCCTTTGCGCTCGCGCGCTCGCCCTCGTCGCCGCCGACAGCGGTGTGCACGTTCCCTTCGAGAGCCTGGCGTAGCGTCGCCGGCAGGTCGTCCGGGTTGACGGTCTTGATCACGTACGCAGAGGCGCCACGCCTCAGTGCCGACTCCACGAGCTCGGGATTCGCCGAGGCGGACAGCATCACGACCTTCACCGTGGGGTGCCTCGTGCGCAGCTGGTCGAGGCAGGCGAGGCCGTCCATGTGCGGCATGCGAACGTCGAGGAGCACGAGGTCGGGGCTCGTCTTGCCGACGAGCGGGAGCACCTGCGTCCCCGACTGAGTCTCGCCGACGATCTCGAATCCGCCGTCGGCTTCGAGAGCCCGCTTGATCCCGTCGAGGACGAGGCGATGGTCGTCGGCGATCACAACGCGCACGGCGGTCAGTGTCGCACAGGCCTCCGATGCCGCCTCGCCACTCCCTCGACCGCGCCATCCGCGGGGCCCCCGAACGAGGGAGCGAAGTCGGTAACCACGCCCGTTTAGACCCTCGATCCAGGGATTTACCGTGCCCCGAACGGGGGCTACCGTCAGACGCGGTTCACGGAATTGGGTACCCGAATGCGCTTGAAGCTCGAGGGGAAGCACACCGGGTCTAGTCGAGTTCAGGCAGCGAAGGGAGACAACGGAGATGGGGAAGGTGGGTTCCTTCAAGCGGCTTTCGCGAGTCGCAGCTTCTCGTAGGTCTGACAGCCGTGCTCGTCGGCGTGCCGCTCGCGGCGTCGGCGAATCCGGACGTCAGCGGCTTCGAGCTCGATGGCAACGCCGCCAGCGGCGGCGCGGCCGACTGGGAGTCGCTGGGCGGGGCGCTGACCTCGACGGGCGTGATCGACGATCCGACAGGCACCGCGGACTCGGCGCACACGGGCGGTCAGACGAAGGACACGACGGACATCAGCTCGTGGAAGTGGGAGACGTCTCAGGTCACACCTGGCAAGGACAACATCGCCCACTCCTACGCGGCCGCCTATGTCGAGCAGGGAAACCTCATCCTCTACTTCGGCCAGGATCGCGTCGACGACCAGAAGGGATCCGCCGACGTCGGGTTCTGGTTCCTGCAGAACCCGATCTCGTTGAACGCGGACGGCACCTTCTCGGGCACCCATGCCGACGGCGACGTCCTCGTCCAGAGCGACTTCGACAACGGCGGCGTCGTCTCCCGCGTCTCGGTCTACAAGTGGCAAGGCGGGGCACTGCAGGGCGAGACGCAAGCGGGCTGTGCATCCGGGAAGCTCGGGACGGCGAACGCATGCGGGATCGCAAACACCGCCTCGATCTCGACCTCGTGGGCGGGGACGATCGACGCCCCGTACTTCGTCGAGGGCGGCATCAACCTGACCGCCCTCTTCGGCACCCAGCTTCCGTGCTTCAGCACGTTCATGTCCAACACGCGCTCCTCGCACTCGGAGGACTCGACGCTCAAGGACTTCTCCATGGGCACGATCGACACGTGCGGGTCGATCACGATCAAGAAGGTCACGACTCCGAGCGGCGGCGGGCCCTTCTCGTTCACGACGAGCGGTTCGGGTCTCTCGAGCTTCGAGCTCAGTGGAGGCGGTGAGAGGCAGTTCACGAAGCTTCAGCCCGGCGCATACTCGGTCACCGAGAGCGGGCTGCCGAGCGCATGGTCGCTCGAGAGCCTCGCCTGCACCGCTGGCGGACCCGGGACGAGCGCTTCCACGCCTCCGGGCGCGACGGCGAACATCACCCTCGGGTTCCTCGGCGACGTCGTGTGCACCTACACGAACAAGCGCCAGCCGCTGCTGACGCTCGTGAAGAGCGTCGTCAACGACAACGGCGGGACGGCGGTGGCCGGAGCATGGACGCTCGGCGCAACCGGGTCGAGTGGATCCTTCTCGGGCACCGCGAACACGGCGGCGGTCACGAGCAAGACCGTGACGGCAGGCGTGCAGTACACGCTCGCCGAGTCCGGTGGGCCGTCGACGTACAGCGCGAGCAGCTGGGTGTGCACGGGCGGCGGATCGTTCGCCGGCCCGGACAAGATCACGCTCGGTCTCGGCGAGGACGTGACGTGCACGATCACGAACAACGATCAGGGACCGTCTCTGACGCTCGTGAAGCAGGTCGTCAACGACAACGGCGGCTCGGCCGTCGCGTCGAACTTCACGCTCACCGCGAGCGGGCCGACGTCGATCTCCGGCCCGGGCGGTGTCTCGAGCGGCGCGTCGTTCTCGGCAGGGACGTATGCACTGTCCGAGACGGCGGTGCCCGGCTACACGGCGGGCAATTGGTCGTGCACCGGCACCGGCACGCAGAACGGCGCCTCGATCACGCTGGGCCTCGCCCAGTCGGCCACCTGCACGATCACGAACAACGACCAGCCGGCGACGCTGATCGTCAAGAAGGTCGTCGTCAACGACAACGGTGGCACGAAGCAGGCGCAGAACTTCTCGTTCCAGGTGAACGGTGGCTCGGCTCAGGCCTTCCAGGCGGACGGGCAGAACGACCTCACCGTCGATGCGGGCACGTACAACGTGGTCGAGCCCGCGGTCGCCGGGTACGCAACGACGTACGACAACTGCTCGGGCGTCGTCATCGCACCGGGCGGCACCGCAACGTGCACCGTCACGAACAACGACATCCCGGCGACGCTGATCGTCAAGAAGGTCGTCGTGAACGACGACGGTGGCGACCGCGACCGCGGACGACTTCTCGTTCCAGGTGAACGGTGGCTCGGCGATCGCGTTCGAGGCCGACGGCCAGAACGATCTGACCGTCGGCGCCGGCACCTACAACGTCGTCGAGCCGGCCGTCGCCGGGTACACGACGAGCTTACCAGGGGTGCTCGAACATCGTGATCCCGCTCGCCGGTACGGCGACGTGCACGATCACGAACAACGACCAGCCTGCGACGCTGACGTCATCAAGACCGTCGTGAACGACAACGGCGGCACCGCTGCTGCATCGGCGTTCACGATGACGGTCAACGGCGTGATTGCGTCGGGGGGCAACTCGTTCCCTGGCGCCGCGGCCGGCGTGACGAGGTCGATCACGACCTTCGGTTCATACGGCGTAACCGAGAGCTCGGTGCCCGGCTACACGCAGACGTCCGCGTCCGCTGGCTGCGCCGGGACGATCGCGCTCGGCCAGCACAAGACGTGCACCATCACGAACGACGACGTGGCGCCGAAGCTGACGTCGTCAAGGTCGTCGTCAACGACAACGGCGGCGCGCAGCAGCCGAGCGCGTGGAACCTGGCTGCCGCGGGTCCGGCCGGCTTCAACGGCGCAGGGCCCTCGGTCTCGAGCGGCCTTGGCTTCGACGCCGGCTCCTACAACCTGTCCGAGACCGGCCCGGCCGGCTACGACGCCTCGGCCTGGGTCTGCTCGAAGGGGCAGGCCGACGGTGACACCGTTACGGTCGGGCTCGGGGACGACGTCACCTGCACGATCACGAACGACGACATCGCACCGACCCTGACACTGGTCAAGGAGGTCGTGAACGACAACGGAGGGACGCAGCAGGCAAGCGCATGGACGACTGACTGCGGCAGGCCCGACCGGCGTTCTCCGGTGCAGGCCCGTCGGTCTCCAACGGGCAGAGCTTCGACGCCGGCTCGTACAGCTCTCCGAGGCCGGCCCAGCCGGCTACGACGCGAGCGCGTGGGACTGCACCGACGGTCAGGTCGATGGCGACACGGTCTCGGTCGGACTCGCCGACGAGATCACCTGCACGATCACGAACGACGACGAAGCGCCGAAGCTGACGCTCGTCAAGGTCGTCGTCAACAACAGCGGCGGGACGGCGCTCGCGAGCGAGTTGGAGCTCGCGGCGGCCGGCCCGACCGGATTCGACGGCGACGGCCAGTCCGTATCGAGCCCGACCGGTTCGACGCCGGGAGCTACAACGTCACCGAGTCGGGTGGCCCGGACGGGTATGCGGCGAGCTCGTGGGTCTGCTCTGCGGGCCAGCTCGACGGCGACACCGTGTCGGTCGGCCTAGGTGACGAGATCACCTGCACGATCACGAACGACGACGAGCCGGCGACGCTGATCGTCAAGAAGGTCGTCGTCAACGACAACGGTGGCACGGCGACCGCCGACGACTTCTCGTTCCAGGTGAACGGGGGCGCGGCGCAGGCGTTCCAGGCCGACGGCCAGAACGACCTCGAGGTCGCTGCGGGCACCTACAACGTCACGGAGCCTGCAGTCGCCGGCTACACGACGACCTACCGGGCTGCGCGAACATCGTCCTCGAGCTCGGTGGGACGGCCACGTGCGTCGTGACGAACAACGACGTGCCGCGCGGCCAGGGCTCGATCTCCGTGTCGAAGTCGGCGAACCCGACCACGATCAAGGAGCCGGGCGGTCCGGTGACGTTCTCGGTCACGATCACGAACACGTCCGCGGACGTCGACGTGACGATCGACAACGTCGTCGACGACAAGTTCGGCGACCTCGACGACTCCGGCGGCAACGGCTGCTTCGACGTTCCGATCAACCTCGCTCCGGGCGCGAAGGTGAACTGCACCTTCACAGCGCAGATCTCCGGCGTCGGGTGGGACGTCGCACGTGAACGTCGTGACGGTCTCCGGGCACGACGAGAACGGCAACCCGCTGACGGCGTCGGACGACGCGAAGGTCGACATCACGCCGCGGCTCATCGACCTCGTCATCGTCAAGGACGCGACGTCGCCGACGCCGCTCAACGGCATCGTCAACTACTCGCTGACGGTGACGAACAAGGGCCCGGACACGGCGACGAACGTCCAGCTCGCCGACCCGGCACCCGCCGGCATCACGTACCTGACGGCGAATCCGTCGCAGGGCACGTGCAGCCTGAACCCGGCGCTCATCACCTGCAGCCTCGGCTCGATCGCCGCGGGCCAGACGGTGACGATCGCGATCACCGGTCGCGCGACTGCGGTCGGTTCGCACACGAACACGGCGACCGTCACCGGTGGCGGTGGACGGGAGACGAACCCGGCGGACAACGTCGACTCTGCCGTGACGGTCGTCCCGGCGCCGCTCAAGCCGCCGACGGTGAAGCCCGAGCCGAAGCCCGAGGTGTGCCTCACGCTGACGGTCTCGCCGAAGATGATCAAGGCCGACGGCAAGCCGGACAAGGTCACGGCGAAGGTCACCGCCGGCAGGCAAGCGTGTCAAGGGCGTCAAGGTCAGCGTCAGTGGGGCCGGCGTCTCGAAGGCGGCGCGCACCAACGGCAAGGGCGTGGCGGTCCTCCGGATCAACCCGCGCAAGCCGGGGATCATCACGGTGACCGTCGTCGAGTCGAATCAGACAGCTCTGCGGCCCGAAGCGCATCGGGGTCGTCGGAGTCTTCCTCCCGCCGCTCACGGGCTAGCGGGAGAGGGGGCGCTACGCCAGGGTCGAGGAGCGGCTGCGGTCGCTCCTCGACCTCTGTTTCTACGCTCAGACCGAGATGACGACGAGCCCACATCAGAACCCTCGCCAGCACTTGCCGCGATCGTCGCAACCGTCGTCGCAGCTGCGGTCGCTATCGCGCCGCAGGCGGGAGCGGGCGCGACAAAGCCGTCGCAGGTCGACGTGGTCGGATCGGGGACGATCGCGTGGCGGCAGGTCGCCGTCCTCACCAAGCCGAAGGACGGGGCCGCGCGGGTCGCGGTGATGAAGCAGTTCCGCCCGGATTTCCGGCCGCAGTACGTCCTCGCGCTCGACGTCGTGCGGGCGAAGGACGGGAAGGCCGCTGTGGTACCGGGTCAGCGTGCCCGGGCGTCCGAACGGGCGCACCGGCTGGGTGCGGGCGGGCGCGCTCGAGCTCCAGCCGGTACGCAAGCGCGTGATCATCTACCGCGGCGCGCGGAAGTTCGAGTTCTGGGACGGCGCGCGGCTCGTCCGCACCGGGAAGGATCGCCGTCGGTGCGCCGGGGGCGGAGACGCCGCTCGGGCTCTTCTACGTCACCGACAAGTTCAATCCGTCGATCGACCCCGACTGGTCGATCCTCGGCGCGTACGCGTTCGAGACGAGCGCGTACTCGAAGCTCACGGACTGGCCCGGAGGCGGCATCGTCGGGGTGCACGGGACGCCATGGCCGAGTCTGCTCGGGCAAGCTGTCTCGCACGGGTGCATCCGACTCCACAACGATGACGTCTCGTTCCTCCGCAGCCGAGTTCCGCTCGGGACTCCGGTCAAGATCGTTCGCTGAGGCGGGATTCCGCCTCGGGCGTCGAACCGGTCGCCGGTGAGGTCGTCGTGAACGAGGCGGTCGCGGAACGCTCGGAGTCGAGGCTCGCCGGGGTGGTTGCGGCGCTCGACCGGGCGTTCCCGCTCCTGTGGATCGGGCTCTACCTCCTGCTGCCGGTGAGCGGCTGGGCGTCCGAGATGTTCGACTCGTGGTTCGACCAGCAGCGCGATCTCGAGGCGCTTCGGTCGCTGCTCGCAACCGGGAGGGCGGACGCGATCGCGGACAGCGTGATCGGCCCGGCCTACATCGGAGCTGCCGCGCTCGTCCACGAGGTCTTCGGCCTCAGCCCGGAGGACTCGCTCGTCGCACTGACGCGGGCGTCGTACGCCCTCTCCGTCGCGGCGGGCCTCCTGCTCGTTCGGGTCGTCGTCGGACGCCTGACGCAGGCCCCGCCGATCGATCTCGCTCACGTCGCAGCTCGGCTTCGTCGCGCTCGTGTTCGCGGCCGGCACGTGGTACTGGTCGGACGTTCCCTGGAGCCACTTCCTCGCGGCGTTCCTCGGAGTCGCCGTCTTCGCCGCGAGGTTTGCGCCGGCGCGTCCCTCTCTCGTGTCCGCCGGGTTGGCGGGTGCGCTGCTCGCGCTGCTCGCGGCGACGCGGAGCTTCGAGCTCCTGGCTCTGGTGCTGGCGTGGGGGATCGCGGCGGTCGTGTTCGCGGCGCTGCGCCTCTCCGCTCGCACGTGGAGTGCCCGACGGATCCTCGTCGGCGCTGCGGCGTTCGTCGCGACCACTGCCGCCGTCTACGTCGCCACGGGCAAGCGTGACCTCTTCTTCCTCTACGGGAACCACCTCGACCGCCAGTCGGGCGACGTGCTCGGTGCGGAGATCGCTGAGACCCCGACGCTCAGCCTCGCGACCGTCCCCGCGAAGCTCGTTCAGCTCTTCGTCGATCCGTGCTTCTACTCGGTGTGCTCGATCTCGGACTACAAGACGGGTGGCGGCGATGGCAGCAATCTCGATCTCTGGAGCCTCCCGCTCGCCGTCCAGCTGCCCGCGCTCGTCTTTCTCCCGCTCTGCGTGGTCGGGGTGGGAGCGCTTCTGGTGCGCGCCGTGCGCCGTCGGTCGAGCTGGGAGGGGCACACGCGCGAGCTGCGCCTGCTCGTCGAGATGACGATTGCGTCCTGCGGTCTCGTCGTCGGGTACGCCGCCAGCACGCTGTCGGGCTCGCCTCACCTGCGCTACGGGTTCGCACGCGACTTCCTGCTCGCCGCTCTTCTCGCCACCATCGTCGTCGTCGTGCTCGCCGCGCTCGCGCTCTGGCACGCGCTGAACCGGCGGCCGAGCACGGGGCGGGTCTCACCGGAGACTGCCTTCGTCCTCGCGACGATCGTCTCCGTCGTCGTCGTTGTCACCGCGAGCGTGTACGCGCGGTCGAGCGGGTTGCCGCGCCTCGAGAGCCGGCACCTCGCCGGGGTCAGCTACGTCGCGCGCTGCACGGGCGATCTCTGCGCGATCGACGTCGACGCTCGCACTCCCGCCGGCGGTCGGATCGCAATCCCGGAGGCATCGACGCTGACGTTCGGCTGCGGGAGCGAGCGCCCCGAGCTGAGTCTCTACGTCTCCCGACTCGCAGGCGGCGTGCGCGTTCCTCCGTCGTGCGCGAGCCCGCGGCTGGTCGCTGCCTGGCCGACCGTCATGGGGCTTCCGCCGGGGAGCACGGAGCTCCGGGCGATCGTGGTCGAGAACGCCTGAGCTAGCTCGCGCGAGGCGGCGGTGAACGCGTACGGCAGGACGGCCTCACTCGTCAGGGTGCGATAGACGCCTGACTCTGCGGGGGCAGCGGCGAGATCGCGCAGCGCGTGCGTGCCGTCGAGGAAGCGATGTCCCGAGACGAACGGCCGCCACGAGCCACCGCCGCCGTAGGAGACGGAGACGCGCTCGAAGCGGAAGCCGAATGCATTGCACGCGGGCGTGCCGGCGTTCCAGCTCTCCGCCGTGGCGATCGGCGCCCAGCGCCCCGACGAGCCGCGCATGCGGACGGGCCGCGTCACGGGCTTCCCGTCGACCAAGATGCGCCACCAGCCCGGGTCGTCCGGCCAGCTCGAGGACGGCGACGCGTGTGTCGCTCACCGAGCGAGACGCCTTCGTCGACGAGGATGAACTGCGGGTCTCGACCCTCGCGCGTGATCTCCGCATAGAGGAACGGCGTCGGTGCCGGGCATCGACGCGACGCCGGCCTGGATCCAGGCGTCCCCGCCGTTCGCGCCCTGGCCGGGGCCACCGACGCCGACCCAGCCCGCGACGTGCCCCGCATCCACGGTCGGGGTGCGGGTGAGCACGATCGTCGCGCGGACGCCATGTCCGCGGTACGCGGCCTGGTGCCCCGCGTAGGAGTACCCGCCGTCCCGCGTGCCACTGAGACACGCTCGGCCGGCGGATGCCGTCGTCGCGGCGCCGACGAACGCGACGACGCTCAGGACGCCGACAAGGACCGCGAGAAGTGGCCGCGCACGCACGCGTCTGACGTCGGCGCGCCCCTGCAGCCACCTATCCCTCGTTCTTGCGATCAGGTCCGCTCGAGACAGCGCTGGCGGACGGCTGCCGGACGCTGACCCGCTCGACGCCGCGCCTACAATGCGGCGCGATGGCGACGACCGAGGACCGCGGCGCGGCCGAGTCGCTCGACGACTGGCGCGCGAACGTCTACGAGCGTGCGCCGGAGCGGACGGACGAGCTCTTCTCGACGATCTCCGGCATCGAGAACGAGCCGCTGTCGACACCGGAGAGCGTCGACGTCGACCACGCCCGCGACCTCGGCTATCCCGGCGAGTACCCCTTCACGCGCGGGCGTCTATCCGTCGATGTACCGCGGTCGCCTCTGGACGATGCGCCAGTTCGCCGGCTTCGGCACGCCGGAGGAGACGAACGAGCGCTTCCGCTACCTCACGGAGCACGGCCAGACGGGGCTCTCGACCGCCTTCGACATGCCCACGCTCATGGGCTACGACTCCGACCACGCCCGCTCGCTCGGCGAGGTCGGCCGCGAAGGCGTCGCCGTCGACTCGCTCGCCGACATGGAGACGCTCTTCGCCGGCATCCCGCTCGGCGACGTCTCGACCTCGATGACGATCAACTCGCCCGCAGCGATCATGCTCGCCTACTACGTCTGCGTCGGAGAGCAGCAGGGCGTGTCGCGCGACAAGCTGCGCGGAACCGCGCAGACGGACATCCTCAAGGAGTACATCGCGCAGAAGGAGTGGATCTTCCCGCCCGAGCCGTCGATGCGGCTCGTCGTCGACATGATCGAGTTCTGCGCGCGCGAGATGCCGCTCTTCCACCCGGTGTCCATCTCCGGCTACCACATCCGCGAGGCCGGCTCGACGGCGGCGCAGGAGCTCGCGTTCACGCTCGCCGACGGCTTCGCGTACGTCGAGGCAGCCGTCGAGCGCGGCCTCGACGTCGACGACTTCGCGCCGCGCCTCTCGTTCTTCTTCAACGCGCACCTCGACTTCTTCGAGGAGATCGCGAAGTACCGCGCCGCGCGCCGCATCTGGGCGCGCGAGCTGCGCGACCGCTACGGCGCGCGCAACGAGCGCTCGCTCCTCATGCGCTTCCACACGCAGACGGCCGGCGTCTCGCTCACCGCGCAGCAGCCCGAGGTGAACATCGTGCGGACCGCCCTCGAGGCGATGGCCGCCGTGCTCGGCGGCACGCAGAGCCTCCACACGAACTCGTTCGACGAGGCGCTCGCGCTCCCGACCGAGGACGCCGTTCGCATCGCTCTCCGAACCCAGCAGGTGATCGCGCACGAGTCGGGCGCGGTCAACACGATCGACCCGCTCGGCGGCTCGTACCACGTCGAGGGCCTCACGAACACGCTCGAGGCGCAGGCGTACGAGTACTTCGACCGGATCGACGCGCTCGGCGGCGTGATCCCGGCGATCAAGGAGAACTTCTTCCAGCGCGAGATCGCCGAGGCGTCGTATCGCTACCAGTCCGAGGTCGAGTCCGGGAAGCGCGTCGTCGTCGGCGTGAACCGCTACGTCCTCGAGGACGAGGTGCCGATCGCGATCCTCAAGATCGACCCCGCGCTCGAGCAGAAGCAGATCGACCGGCTCGCCGCGGTGAAGGCCGGGCGCGACTCGGCGAAGGTCGAGGCCGGGCTCGCGACGCTCAAGGAGTCGGCGGCGAAGGATGGCGTCAACCTCATGCCGCCGATCATCGAGGCGTCGCGCGACTACGTGACGCTCGGCGAGATGTGCGACGCGCTCCGCGAGGTGTGGGGCGTGTGGCGCGAGACGCCGGTCTTCTAGCGCGACTCGAGCCGACACAGACTCGTCCGGCGATCCTCGCCGAGGAGCAGCACGTCGAGCTTTTCCGCCGGCTCGCCACGCACATACGCGACGAAGCCCGTCCACTCCGAGTCGACGGCACCCGACTCCTCGACATCCGGTCGATGTGCGCCGGCGAGCCCGAGCCCGACCTCGCGTCCGTCGGCGCCGAGCACCACGAGATTCCGGGAAGCCGCCTCGCCCTCCGGCGCGGCGATCCAGCCGCGCAATCTGCCGCCCGCTCCGTCACGGGCTCGTCGACCTCGACGGCGCCGAGGCACGACCGAGCGGTCGGTACCGCTCGGGGCGGCGACACGCATGGGTCGTCGACCAACCCGCCCGGCGCCCATGGGCCGAGGCGCTCGCGCTCCATCCAGCGAAGCGCCGACGGTCACGTCCGGTCCACCCTCGACGCCGGTCACCGAGCCCGAGACGTCCTCGACTCCGGCGCGGTATGCGCGACCACCGTCAGCCTCTCGTGCCGAACACGGACGTCGGGAGGAACGCGTCGACGGGGAGCGTCCTGTAGCCGACGAACGAGCGCGACGAGCGCCGCGCCGCCGAGAGCACGCGGGAGCGGCCAGCGACGACCGAGCCGACGCCATCCCGGATCAGCGGGAGGTCGCCGCGACGCATGAGGGCGAGCCAGAACGCGAAGCTCCCGATCGAGTAGCGAGATGCCAGCGCCTGCGCGGTTCCGAGGTGGAGTCGGCCGACCGCGGTCTGGCAGGCGGTGAGCACGACGAAGGTCGCGAGTCCGGCGCCGAACGGGACGACCACGGTCTGGCTCGAGCGCTGCCATCCACGCGAGAACGCACGAGCACCGGAAAGAGCAGCAAGACCGAATCGCGCCGACGAGCGCGGCTGCGCGTCTCGCCTGCGCCCCAGACCGCGCTGCCGAGGTAGACGGCGACGAACTTCAGGACGGTCGGATCGGAGAGCGTCCCGGTAGTGCTGAACTCGAAGTGCCAGAGGAACGAGCACACCGTCGCGACGCCCGACGAGCGGCAAGCGCGACCTGCGACGCGCACCTTCAAGCGCAGGACGACTGCGAGTGCGACCACGATCGGCCACACGAGGAATCCGTTCGCCATCGAGTAGGTCGCCGCGATCGCGGCGAGCGCGCGCCGCAGCCGTCAGAACGGCTCTGGCGAGACGTCGCCTCGCTCCTGGCGGCGACCACGACCGCGAGGACCGCGAGCGCGGCGAACAAGAACACCTGCACGAACTGCACCTGGAACGCCCAGGTCAGGTTCTCGATGCCTGCCGGCGACATCGTCGCCGTCCCGGCTGCGGCGAGCATGCCGAGCGCCAGGAGCCAGTCCCGCGTGTCGAGCCAGACGGCCACCGCGAACGTCGCCGCGAGCAGCAGAGCAGGACGCGGCGATGGCCGCGAAGAGGAAGACGTTCGTCCCGTCGAGGAACCGATAGTCGAGCAGGAACTGGACCGTGCGAGAGCGATCCGGTGCTCGTTGTGCTGCGCCCAGAGGTCGCCGAGCCCGAGGTCGCCGCGAAGGCTGCGCTCGATGAAGGGAAACTGGGCCCAGAAGTCGGCGAACGGCACGGGCGAGTAGCCGTCGACCATGACGCGAAGGCCGAGCGCCGACTCCGACCGCGAGAACGGCCACGAACCCGACGGCGAACGCAAGCCGCCAGGTCGGGTCGGTCTGGCGGCGTCAGTGCGGCAACGCTCTCGTAGATCGCCACGAAACGCTCGGCCACGGTCGCCCAGCTCCGCGTCGTCCCTGATCTCCTCGCGCCCGTTCGCGCCGAGTCGGTTCGCGCAGGCCCGGATCGCCGGCGAGCACGACGAGCGCGTCCGCGAGCGCGCGTGCGTCCTTCTCGGCGACGAGCACGCCGTTCTCGCCGTCGCGCACGAGCTCGGGCAGCCCGCCCACCCTGGACGCGACGAGCGGCTTCCCTGCGGCCATGGCCTCGAGCGCGACGTTCGGAAGGCCGTCGACGTACCCGCCGAAGCGAACCGACGGCACGGCGACGATGTCGGCCGCGGCCATGTACGACAGGGATCTCGCTGCGGTCGGCCGCTCCCGTCAGCACGACCGAGTCGGCGACTCCGAGCGCGCGCACGCGCGCCTCGAGCTCGGCTCTGAGATCGCCGTCGCCGACGAGGACGAGGCGGAGCTGCGGCACGGAGGCGAGAGCTTCGGCGTGAGCGTCGACGAGATACTCGAAGCCCTTCACCGAAACCAGCCGTCCGACGCCGGCTACGACGACGTGCTCGCTGCCGAAGCCCAGGCGGCGCCGCATCGCATCGGCGGCGTCCCGAGAGATCTCGAACGCACCGACGTCGGCTCCGTAGGGAACACGCTCGAGCATCCCCGTCGCTCCGAGACGCGCGGCACGCTCGAGGAGGTCGTCGCTCGGTGCGGTCACGGCGGCGGCGCGCGCGAACGACCAGCGCGTCGCCCTCCCGATCGCACGCGAGCGTTCGGACACCGCGACGTCGGATCCGTGCAGGCTGATGACGAGCGGAACCCGATGCGCGGGAGCGGCGAGCGCCCCGATCGGCCCGTTCGGGACGACCCAGTGCACGTGCACGACGTCGAACCCGCCGGCCGCGAGCAGCGTCCGCGCGGCGCGCGTCGCGGACGCGAGGACGACGGGTGCCAGCGCGTAGAGCGGCTTGCGGATCTGCACCCCTCCCTGCAGCGACTCCGAGAATCCCCACGGCGTCCACGAACGCCGCGGGGAGTAGCGATAGTGGTGGTAGTGCACGGAGCCCTCGCTCTGCGGGCCGCGACCACTCACGATGCTGCGGAAGGAGCACGTGCACCGTGTGCCCCTGTGCCGCGACGCTCCGAACGATGGACTCGATGAACGGAGCCGTCGGGTCCCCCTCGTACCGGGGGTACGACGAGGTGATTGCGAGAACCTTCACCGGCCCGCGCTCAGCGCAGGACGTCCTCGACCATGCGCTCCGTGCGTTCGCGCTCCGAGATCCGCTCCTCGTGCTGTGACGTGATGAGCTCGGAGATCAATCCGAGCGAGACGAACTGGATCCCGACGACCATCAGGAGGACGCCGAGCGTGAGGAGCGGTCTCGTCCCGATCCCCGCCCCCCAGAACCAGATCACGGTGAGGTAGGTGAGGACGATGAACCCGATCGCACCCATGAGCATCCCGATGCCACCGAAGAGGTGGAGCGGCCGGTACCGGTAGCGGCCCATGAACGTCACGCTGAGCAGGTCGAAGAACCCGCGCAGGTAGCGCTCGGGGCCGTAGCGCGAGCGGCCGTGCTGGCGCGGCCGGTGGTTGACCGAGACCTCGGCGATGCGATAGCCCTGGTACGACGCGAGCACCGGAATGAAGCGATGCAGCTCGCCGTAGAGGCGCATGTCCTGCAGCACCTCCGCCCGGTACGCCTTCAGCCCGCAGTTCACGTCGTGCAGGTGAACGCCCGAGATCACGCCGGTCGTCCAGTTGAAGACGCGCGAGAACGCGCGGCGCAGGAACGGGTCGTTGCGCCGGGTCTTCCAGCCCGAGACGAGGTCGAAGCCCTCGTCGAGCTTCGCCAGGAGCTGTGGGATCTCGGCGGGATCGTCCTGCAGATCGGCGTCGATCGTCACGACGACCTCGCCGCGCGCCTCGAGGAAACCGGCCTGCAGGGCGGCCGCTTTCCCGAAGTTGCGCCGCAGGTGGATCACGACGACGTTCGGCAGCTCGATCGTGCAGCCGCGACAGCACCGACATGCTCCCGTCGGTCGAGCCGTCGTCGACGAAGACGACCTCGAACGGCTCGCCCCGCGGTTCGAGCGCGTCCGCGATCTGCCGGTAGAGCTCCTCGAGAGAGCCCTCCTCGTTCAGCAGCGGAACGACGACCGAGATCACGTCAAGGGAGGGTATCGGCCTCCCAGGTCGGCAGCTTCAGCGCATCTTGAGCGCGCGCCAGCCGATGATCGCGCCGCCGGCGAGCGTCGTCGGCACGTACCAGCTCGCCTGCATGAGGATCGCGAACGCGAGCGCCTCGTTCACGGGGACGTCGAGGAGCCCGAGGGACGCGACCCCGAGCCACTGATACGTGCCGACGTACCCCGGCGACGACGGAATGGCGACGCCGAGGGCGAGGGCGGACGCGACGAAGACCGCGTCGAGTGGCGCAAGGTCGATCCCGACCGAACGTGCCACGAGGAACACCGCGACCGTACCGAGCGTCCAGGTCGCGATGCTCAGCCCCATCCAGACCGCTGCGCGGCGCCGGCCGACGGGCTCCCCGAGCATGTCGACCGTGTCGCGGACGATCCGTCGGAGACGCCCACGGTCTCGACGGTCGCGTTCGCGGTTGCGGACGTACCAACGCGTGAAGACCAGCGCGGCCCCGAGAACCACGACCGCGAGCAGGGCGCCGATCACGATTCGCTTGAGCCACGCAGGCGTCGGCACCGCCTGGATACCGATGACGAGGAACAGCGCGAGGGTGACGACGTCGCATACGCGATCGAGCGCGACCGTCCCCAGGGCTCGACCGCCGGGCATCGGGCGCATCGCGGCTGAGCCAGCCGCGCGCGGAGGAGCTCGCCGATTCGCACGGGCAGGACGTTGTTGCACGCAAGACCGCCGAGCACCATCTCGTAGAACCTGCGAATCCCTGGGCGCGGCGTGTTCGCGATCTTCTGCCAGCGCAGCGCCTGGAAGAAGTACCCGACGCCGAGCACGACGACTGCGAGCAGCACGAACCCGACCTGCGCCTCCTCGAGCGCTGCCCTCACTTCGCCGGCGTCGGCGTCACGGATCGCGAGCCAGAGAAAGACGGCACTGATCGCAATGCCGCCGAGGGCGATGAGCACCCGGCTGCGAGTCACTTAGACCTCGAGCTCGAGGCCGTCGTAGGCGAGCTCGAACCCGTCAGGCGTGGGCAGCTCGCGCGGGCGGTGCGTGACGAGAAGCCTCTTGGCGCCCGAGGCCTCGAATGCCTCGACAGCCTCGTCGAGCGAGAGGTGCCCGCGTGGCTCTCCGTCGAGCTCGCCTCGGAGGAGCGTCGCTTCACAGACGAACAGATCGGCGTCACGCGCCGCTTCCACGAGCTCCTCGGACGGCGCCGAGTCGCCCGAGTACGTCAGGACAGCGCCGTTCGACTGCACGCGGAACGCGTACGTCTCGAGCGTGTAGTGCGGAACGCGGGTCGGCGTGACGGCGAGCTTGCCGATCGCGAACGGCGTGTCGGGCTGCGTACTCCGCGAGGTCGAACGTGCGCTCGAACATGTCGGGGAAGCCGAGCCGCTCGCCGAGCGATGCGAGGAACTCCGCGCCCCCGGGCTGGACCCAGAGCGCCGGGCGCGGAACCGGCCGCCTCGAGGCGAGATAGAAGCTGCCCCATACCCAGGGCACGAGGTCGCCCCAGTGGTCGAGGTGGAAGTGCGTGATCGCGATCGCGTCGACGTCCGGCCACTCCGCGTGCTCACGCAGCCGCCCGAGCACGCCCGGCCCGCAGTCGAGCAGGACGCGGCTCCCGTCGGCCTGGAGCATGTAGCCGGAATGTGCGCTACCGGGGTTCGGCCACGCCGGCGAGGAGCCGATGACGGTCAGGCGCACCGCGGTATTCTGCCCATGTGCCGGGGACGATACGAGTGGTGATCGCCAAGCCGGGTCTCGACGGTCACGATCGCGGCGCGAAGATCATCGCCAGAGCGCTGCGAGACGCAGGCATGGAGGTCATCTACACGGGGCTCCACCAGACGCCCGGAGCAGATCGTCGAGACGGCCATCCAGGAGGACGCGGACGCCGTCGGCGTGTCGATCCTCTCGGGCGCGCACATGACCCTGGTACCCCGGATCGTGGACGGTCTACGCGCGAACGGGGCAGAGGACGTCCTCGTCGTCGTGGGCGGGACGATCCCGCCGGACGACGCCGACGAGCTGAAGGCGAAGGGCGTGGCCGAGGTGTTCGGCCCGGGCGCGACGACCGGCGAGATCGTCGACTTCCTGCGCGGCGCGGTCGTCGCGTAGGTTCGACGCAGCGAACGCTCGCGCTCGAGCTTCAGAACGCCGGTTCCTGACGCCGACATAGCTGCGGTGTGACAGTGAGCGCCGAGTCGACGACGAGCAGCCACCCGATCGGAGACGCGGCGCTCGTGACGCGAGCCGACGTGCCGTTCATCGTCCTGGCGCTCGTCACCGGCGCGCTGCTGCTGTACCTCGGCCGGTCGCTCACCTTCTGGTACGACGAGTGGCGCTCGATCACGTTCGACGGCGGCTTCGTCGACTACTTCCGACCCGTCAACGAGCACTGGTCGACGGTGCCGCTCGCCCTGTATCGCGCGACGTTCGAGGTCGTCGAGCTGCGGTCGTACCTGCCGTACCTCGCGCAGGTGATCGTTCTCCACCTCGTCGCGGTCAGCGGGCGCGTACGTCCTCATGCGTCGGCGCGTCGGCCCGTTCGCCGCGACGCTGCTGGCGCTGCCGTTGCTGCTGCTCGGAGCCGGAGCGGAGAATCTCTTCTGGGCGTTCCAGACCGGGTTCGTCGGATCCGTGGCGTTCGGCGTGTGGGCGCTCGTGTTCATCGAGCGGCCGGGCGCGCGCTGGAGCGATCGTCGCGTCTGCCTTGCTGGTCGGCTCGCTCATGTCGTCGGGAATCGGGCTCTTCTTCGTCGTCGCGGTCGCGGGTCGAACCGCTCGTCGACCGCGTCTTTCGGCCTCGCGTGCTGGCGCGTCGTCGCGCCCGCCGGCGCCTATCTCGTGTGGCACGTCGTCCTGGGCCGCGATGCCGTCGGGACGCGGGAGATCTCGCCGACCCGGTCTCGGTCGACCCGCTTCGCGCTGCGTGGCATCGGCTTCTCGGTCGAGGCGATGGTCGGCCTCGACCGGCTCCCGACGGGCGGCGTCGTCGGGGTGCGGTCTTCGCGCTGTCTGTGTGCGATCGCCGTTCGACGAATGCTTCGAGGGCAGCGCGCAGGGGCTCGCGGTCGGCTGCCTGCTCGGCGTCGCATCGATGTATGCGGTGATCGGGGTCGCGCGCGCGGAGCTCGACTTCGACTACACGACGCGGGGCCGGTACGTCTACGTCGCCGCGTTCCTCCTCATCCTCTGCGTCGTCGATCTGTCCTCGGAAGGCGGACGGCGATGTTGCGCTCCTCGGGACGGTCGAGCGGCAGTCGGTCGCCGCGCTGATCGGGCGTGACGTCTCGCTGGGTGATCGCCGTCAATCGTCAACTCGCTGCTGGACGCGTGCGACGCAGTTCCAGTACCAAGCCGATCTGACGCGCGCGATCATCGAGCTCGCCATCGAGCACGAGGGTGAGCCATGGCTCGATCCCGAACGCCGGTCTCGACCTGATGCCTCCAGCAGGCGAGCTTCCGGCGTTCGTCGAGCGGCACGGATCGCCGCTCGAGGACGCGTACTTCCCCTCGGTCGTGCCCGTGCCTCAGCAGCAGGCGTATGACGATGCGCGGCTGTATCTGGCGAGGGATGAGTAACTGACCCGAGGGCGAACGAAAGCGGCACAGGAGGCGTGGCTCTGGCGGTCTTCGTCGCAGCCATGCGCTAGCCATTCGTCCAGCGTCAACGGCTCGAATGCCCTATCCGGGCGGCCTGAGCAGACCGCATGCTGCGTTTGTCGAGGCGAGGAAGGAGAGCGGTTGGTGCGGAGCAGCGTTCCGTTGACGCGCGATGGCTGAGCTCGTGACCACAGGGAGTGAGCGACACCAGGCTCGTGCAGTCGCGGGCGGCCCGCCCGCTCGGCTACGTCCTCGGCGCGGTCGTGTTCTTGGCAACCGCACTACACGCGCTGCTTGCGCTCCGGAGCCCGTCGATCTGGATCGTTCCGGATGAGCTCATCTACTCAGAGCTCGCGAAGAGCCTGGGGGAAGGTGGCCTGCCGAAGATCCGCGGCGAGGTCTCGTTCGCCTACGGCCTCGGCTATCCGCTGCTGCTCGCGCCCGTCTGGGCCGCTTTCGCCGATGTCGAGACCGCGTACGCGGTCGCGAAGGTTCTGAACGCGTTCCTCCTGAGCCTGGCGGCGGTGCCCGCGTACTTTCCTCGCTCGGCGATTCGTCGACGGAGGCCGGGGCTCTCATCGTCGCAGCGCTGACCGTGGCGGTGCCCACGCTGCTCTACGCGGGGACTTTGATGACCGAGGTCGCGCTGTATCCGGCAATGGTCGGTCGCTTCTCGCCATCGCAACGGCCCTGGAGAGCCCGCGCCGGCGGACGCAGTCGCGGCACTTGGGGCGATCGCGCTCGCCGCGATGATCAAGCCTGTAGCCGTGGTGCTCGTTCCCGTCTACCTCGTCGGCATCGTCCTCTTCCATTGGCTCGACGCACGGTAAGCGCCGCGCTGAGGTTCGGCTGCCGGGCGTACAGACTGAGCTGGGCTGGTCGCATCGGCGGTCGCTGGCGGCGCGGCGCCGCTGACTCGGCGTCGGCACGGAGCCTCGACCTGCTCGGCGTCGTATGCAGGTGGTCGTCCGAACTACATGGAGCTCCTTGCGGTGCCCGGGGTGGACCCTCCTCCACCTCGCCGAGCTCGATCTCTACGTGGCTGTCATTCCGCTGGCGGCGTCCCTCGCGTGCTCATGCGCGGTCGTACGTCGCGACGCCGCCCATGCGTGACGCTCTTGTTCGTCGCAGTTGGCCGCTCGCCGTGCTCTGATGGCAGCTTGTCTCCGCGTAGCTCGTCGGATCCGCTTCCCGAGATCTTCCGGGGTTCTTGCCCACGGAGAATGTCGGACTCCAGGGGCGGAGCACGTTCGTGCTCGCACCGATGCTCTTCGTCGGCCTCGCGATGTGGCTTCAGCCGCCGGCGCATGCCGATGGAGTGACGCCATTGTCGCGGCGGCAGCTTTGTGCGCGCTCCTTCCGGCCGTCATCCCTCTCGGCGAACTGGACGGGAATGTTCGCTTCCAGGCGATCTCTCTCGTTCCCGTGGGTCGGGCTGCCGACAGCTCCGGTGGCCGCTCGAGGTGCTCGTGTTCACCGTCGCTCTCGGTGCGATCTTCGCTCTGGGCGCTCGCGTTCCGATCTCGACGCTGGCGTTCGTCGCGCCGATCCTTCTCGTCTCTGCTCGTCGTAGGCATGGCGGCGCATTCGTCGATGCGCGTGCACTCCGAGTGGACGCGCTCCGCAGCCTGGGGAACTGCCGATCCGGACTGGATCGACGCTGCGGTCGTGACGCGTGCGACGAGGTGTCGCGTCCTGTGGTACGAACCGCCCGGGAAGCCGTTCGTCGACCTCGAGGCGAGGCATCGGATCCTCTTCGTCGGAGAGTTCTTCAACCGCAGCGTCGGGAACGTCTACGAGCTCGGATCACCGCTGCCGTACGGCGCTTCCGGCGACTCCGGTGCGCCTCGTCACGGGCCGCGTGGTGCTCGAGGACGGGCGTCCCGCGGATCTCGGCGGCTATGTGCTCGTGCCGTGCCACGTGCGGGTCGGCGGGCGAAGTCATCAGCCGAGACCCGGTCACCGGGGCGCGGGTGGTTCGGCGTCAGTGAGCCGGTGCGCGTCTCGGTGGAGGATCCGGGACTCGTGCGAGGGACTCGCCAGTGAGCAGCCACCTCCTGTCGCGCCGGCCTCACGAGCACCGCATCGCGGCCAGAGGACTCGCTGCTGCAGTGCCGCTGGCGGCCCGAGACTTGGCTACGCACTCCTGATGGTCTTCGCCTTGCTATGGGCCGTACTTCCTGGTTCAAGTCGGGCTTCGACAACGACGTGATCGGGTTCGACTTCGAAGGCACGCTCTGGGATCCGGCCAGAGCGATTCTCGAGGGGCGATCGCCGTACCCTGCGCCAGTCGAGTCCGAGGTCGAGGTCGGGAACCCGGCGCTCTATCCGCCGCTCTCGATGCTGGTCGTCTCCCCGCTCGACTCTTCTCCGTGGTCCATCGGCGTCGCAGTCTGGGCTGTGATCCTGGCGGCCGGCGATGGCCGCAAGCCTTTACATCCTGGGAGTCCGCGATCTGCCGGTGCTACGCGTTCGCGGCGGTTTCTCTGCCCGTGGTCGCCGGTGTGCGGATGGGGAATCTGACGCTTCTGCTCGTGCCGCTCGTGGCTGGCGCATGGCGCTGGAGGGAGCGGAAGGTACGTGTGCGGCGCACTGGTGGGAGTCGCGATCGCGATGAAGCTGTTCGCGTGGCCGCTCGTGTTCTGGCTCGTCGGGACGCGGCGCTACCGGGCTGCAGTGACGTCGATGCTCGGTCGCGATCGCGGCAGTCTCGATCCCTTGGGCCGTGATCGGTTTCGACGGGCTCTCGTCGTACCCCGACCTGCTGGCCGTTGCGGATGACCTCTATGCAACGCACAGCTACTCGATCGCGACTGTGATGAGTGGGCTCGGGGTAGCCTCGACCCACGCGGCCGGAGTGCTGTTGGAATTGGCGTGGTGCTCGCCGTGCGTGGCACTCATGATCGGTCGTACCGGCCGTGACGAGGTGGCGATCTCGGTGGCGCTTCTCGCCGTCGTGCTGGGGTCGCCGATCGTCTGGGAGTACAACTACGCATTCCTTCTCGATTGCGATAGCGATCGTGCGTCCCCGCTTCTCGGTTCTCTGGGTCTTCCCGATCCTCTTCTATCTGACCCACAAGCTTCCTCGACCTCGCCTCTATGCAGGTGACCTTGCTCCTGAAGGGCCGGCCTGCTGCAAGCCTGAGGACGTCCCTCTCGCCGCGTGGGTGTTCGACCACGCGCCGCTGGGCTATGGCCTGCGGTGGGACACGCCGTGCTCGGGATAGCGATCGTCGGCTTTGCGATCGTCATCCTTCACGGCCGTCACAAGCGGACCCGAACGTAAGTGTGACGCGCGTGCCCGGCGCGAACTGAGGCGCCGAATCCATGGATGCCACGTCGACAGCGCTTGAATCTGCAGAGGCAACGGTTGATCTCCTACGGCCGAGGTCGACAGATGTTCGTCTCGAGCGCTCGCACTCATTCGTGCGTACCCGATCGCAATGGTGCCGCCGTTGCTGGAGTGGCCGTGCGGATCGTCTTCTGGGCGATGACCGATCGTCGCTTCGAGGATGGCCTCATCACCGTCACTCATGCGAGAAACGCGGCCAACGGTTTGGGCCTCACTCACCATCCTGGCGAGGCTCCCACGCACGGGTTCACGTCCGCGATCTCGGTGCTCGTACCACTGCTCGGAGAGCTGGTTCAAAGTGGCGCGGGCTTCTTCGCGCTTCGCGCCCTCTCGCTACTCGCCTTCCTCGTTGCGATCGTCTGTGCGGCAGGCATCGGTCGGCATCTCGGGATACCGCAGTGGCTCATGATCTTCCCGCTCGGCTATCTGGCTTTCGACCAGAACCAGATCTTCTATGGGATGGCGGGCATGGAGACGCAGATCGCGACCGCGGTTCTCCTCGCCGGGCTCTACGCAATCATGAGGGAGCGAGTGGTGGTCACAGGGGCGCTCCTTGGCCTCGCCCTTCTCGCGAGGCCCGACTTCATCCTCTGGGTGGTTCCGGCGCTGGTCTATCTCTTCGTGCGCGATCGCCGAGAGGGGCTGGCGGGTTCAGCAGCGAATCGAGGATCGCGTCCGCATGCCGATGGCGAGTACCTCGACAAGGTCGTCGAGCCAGGTGAACGCGTTGTCTCCGAGTCGGCGGGATACGTCGGGTACTACTCGCACGTCACGCTCTACGACTTTCCGGGTCTGACGTCGCGTGGAGCGCTTCGTGCGCTCGAGACGCTCGAGCCATGCCCGCCGCAGCGAGCTCGCCGACTTCACGGACGTCGTGCGTCCCGAGTGGCTGGTCATGCGACCGGACGAATGGGAGACGTTCGAGCGAAGGTTCCCGACGTCCGCAGCGCTGTACGAGCTCGATCGCGTGTTCACAGTCCCGCTCGCGGAGAGCGACCTGCGCTACGGCGGCGTCGAGTACGGAAGCATCGACCGCAAGTTCCTCGGTTTTCCGTCGAGCTCGCTCCGCCTGACTTGGCCTGCAAGGGCGAAGACGCGCGATGCTACCGATCTGAGAACTAGCATCCCGCGCGTGGATTCGACGAGCAACCGGCACTGTCGGTCGTCATTCCGGCGCACAACGAGGCTGGCTCGATCGCCGCCACAGTCGGCGAGATCGCCGACAGCGCTGGCGGGTGGCGGCATCGACTACGAGATCGCTCGTCGTCGACGATGCGAGCTCGGACGGCACCGAGGGCGTCGTCCGCGCGCTGGCCGCCGAGAACCCACGCGTCCGCTACCACCTGTCGCACAACCCGCGCGGGTTCGGGTACGCAGTACGCGCCGGGCTCGATCTCTTTCAGGGCGACGTCGTCGCCATCGTGATGGCCGACGGCTCGGACGATCCGGCGGATCTCGTCCGCTACCTCGAGGTCATTCGGGAGGGCAACGACTGCGCGTTCGGGTCGAGGTTCATGCGTGGCTCGTCGGTGCACGACTATCCGAAGGTCAAGCTCGGGCTGAACCGGATCGTCAACTTCGGCATCCGGGTGCTCTTTCGGAGTGGCTACAACGACACGACGAACGCGTTCAAGGCGTACCGGCGCGAGGTCATCGACACGGTTCAGCCGCTGCTCTCGAACCACTTCAACCTGACGGTGGAGATCCCGCTGAAGGCGATCGTGCGTGGGCACAGCTACAAGGTCATTCCCATCTCGTGGCGCAACCGCAAGGAGGGCGAGTCGAAGCTGTCCCTTCAGGAGATGGGCAGCCGGTACGCCTTCATCGTGCTCTACGTCCTGCTCGAGCGGCACCTGAGTCGCGGCGACTACAGGAGGTCGGGAACCGAGACGCGTGGCGCTCCGTCGCGCGCCGGCGGTCGAAAGCGCTTCGCCCGGAGATGACGCGGCGGAAGTGGGTCGTCGTCGCGTGCGCGATCGGCATGCTGCTGTTTGCGCTCGCGTACATGCTGCCGTCCACCGTCGGCAAGGCGTCCGAGATGGACGAGGGCGCCGTCGAATGCCTATGCAGCCCGAGTGCTCGACGGGGCGGTGCCGCATCGCGACTTTCTCACGTTCTACGGGCCCGGAAACCTGTGGATCGTGGGCGGCGCGTTCGAGGTCTTCGGCGAGAGCGTGGGCGTCGAGCGCGCGGTGGGGCTCCTGTATCGCCTCGTCATCGTCTTGTCGCTGTTCGTGCTCGGATTGCGGCTCGGTGGCATCCTCGCCGGCGTGTCGGCGGCCCTCGTGGCCAGCACGATCATGGCCGACGATCTCATCTGGGCGTACGCGACGTACGGGGCGCTCGCGTTCGGGCTTCTCGGGCTCGCGCTTCTGGCCGAGGGGGCGGCGGCGGCTTCGTCGAGGCTCCAGACGTGGCTCCTGGTCGCCGCGGGAGTGGCGAGCGGGGTTGCCGCGCTCGTTCGGTTCGACTTCGGCCTCGCCATCGTGCTCGGGGCGATTCCGATCCTGGCGCTCACGTTCAGGCACGCTCTGGTGCGCTTCGGAGCGGGCCTCCTCGCGACACTCGCGATCTATGCAGTGCATCTCGCGATCGTGGGACCGGCACGGATACATCGCGTCGTGGAGGATCTGCTCGCAGCCGGTTCCGGTCGGTACCTCCAGCGGCAGACCATCTGGGACTACCCGGGCAATCTGCTCGCCGTCGCCAATCTCGCCGCGGCAGGGCTCGTCTGCGCGGGAGCGTTTCTCGCCTGGCGCAACCGGCGCGATCTCGATGCGCGCGTCGCCCTCTCGGCGGGCCTGTTCAGCCTCGCACTGCTGCCGCTGACCATCTCCCGGATGGACCCGTTCCACATCAGGCCGTACGCGATCGTGCCGCTGAGCCTCCTTCCCGGGCTCGTGCTGCTCGTGCTGCGCCGGGTGGCGCCCGGCCGGCGAGCGATCGTCGCGGCCTCGCTGCTGGTTGCGGCCGGAGTGGTCTGGGGCGCGGCTCACTACGGTCACTACACGGTCGACCACTTCCGGACGGTGCGTGACGTCCGCGGTGGGTATCGCGGCTTCTACGACGACGACAGTGCCGGCGCGCGAGTGGTGGTCGAGCGTGCGCGACGCCTCGCAAGCGCCCGGCGACGCGCTCTTCGTCGGCCCGCAAGACCTCCGCCGCACGAACTACGGTCCGACCTACATGTACTTCCTGCTTCGCGAGCTCCGGCCGGCGTCGTACTACATGGAGATGAATCCCGGGCACCGCGAACCGAGAGGGCTCCGGCCTGGCCGACGAGCTGCGCCGGGCGGACTGGCTCATCCTCTCGAGCGAGTGGGACAACTGGGACGAGCCGAACGACTCGTCGAAGTACGGCCCCTCGGAGCCGAACGAGGTCGTGCGCGACGACTTCTGCCTTCGGCTCGAGCGCGGCCAGTACCGCCTGTACGAGCGGTGCGATCGAGCGGCGTGAAGACGCGCGCTCGTCACCGGCTCGAGCGGGTTGATCGGCTCGGAGCTGGTCCGGACCCTCGACGGCCAGGGCTGGCGCGTGCACGGCGTCGACAACAACATGCGCCGGGAGTTCTTCGGGCCGGACGGAGACACGACCCCGAACCTCCGTCGCCTGCAGGAGGTCACGACGAGCTTCGAGCACCACGACGTCGACGTCCGCGACCGGGCACGAGTGGCGTCGCTCGTCAGCGATACGCGCCCTGATCTCATCGTTCACTGCGCGGCTCAGCCGTCGCACGACCTCGCGGCGAGCCGCCCGTTCGACGACTTCGACGTCAACGCGGTGGGCACGCTCAACCTGCTGGAGTCGGTTCGGGCAGAGCTGCCCGGAGTCGCCCTTCGTCTTCCTCTCCACGAACAAGGTGTACGGCGATGCGCCGAACGAGCTCGAGCTCGTGGAGCTGGAGACGCGGTACGACTACGCCGACCCCGCGCTCCGCGACGGAATCGACGAGAGCTGCCGGATCGATGCGACGTTGCACAGCCTCTTCGGCGCGTCGAAGGCGGCGGCAGATCTCCTCGTGCAGGAGTACGGCCGCTACTTCGGCATGCCGACGGTCTGCTTCCGCGGCGGCTGCCTCACGGGCTCGAACCACGCGAGCGCCGAGCTGCACGGCTTCCTCGCCTATGTGGCGCGCTGCGTGCGCGAGGGTCGCACGTACCGGATCTACGGCTACAAGGGAAAGCAGGTCCGCGACAACATCCACGCCTCGGACGTGTGCGCCGCGGCGCTCGCCTACGCGGACAGCCCGCGCCCGGGGGCCGTCTACAACATCGGCGGCGGTCGCGAGAACTCGGTCTCGATCCTCGAAGCGATCGCGCGGTTCGAGCAGCTGATCGGCGCGACGTTGGACGTCGAGTACGTCGACGAGGCGCGGCGCGGCGACCACATCTGTTACATCAGCGACCTCCGCCGGCTGAAGAGCGACTACCCCGGCTGGGATGTCACGGTGACCCTCGACGAGATCTTCGAGGATCTCGCACGGCCGCCGGGATGAGACATGCGCTCGTGACCGGCGGCGCCGGGTTCATCGGCTCGCACCTGACCGATCGCCTGCTCCGCGAGGGATTCGACGTCACCGTCCTCGACAACCTGTCCACCGGCGTCCGCGAGCGCGTTCCTTCGGCCGCGAGCTTCGTCCACGGGGATGTGGGCGATCGGGTCGTCGTCGACGAGCTCTTCGCGGGCGACGCACTTCGACGCCGTGCTCCACATCGCCGGGCAGGCGAGCATCCGGCTCTCGTTCGCCGAGCCCGAGGTGGATCTGCGGACGAACGTCGTCGGAACCGTGAACGTGCTGCGCGGATGCATCGAGACCGGCGTGCCGCGTCTCGTGTACGCGAGCTCCATGACGGCCTACGGCGAGCCCGAGCTCGTTCCGACGCCCGAGGATGTCGCGTGCGTGCCGGTCTCCTACTACGGCGTCACGAAGTACGCGGCCGAGCGCTACGTCCACGTGACCGGGGCCAGGCCGGACGTCGATGTCGCCGTGACGTCGCTGCGCATGTTCAACGTGTACGGGCCGCGGCAGAGCATCAGCAACCCGTACCAGGGCGTCCTCGCGATCTTCATCGGGAACGTCCTGCGCGACGAGCCGATCACGATCCACGGCGACGGGGAGCAGACGCGCGACTTCGTCTTCGTCGACGACGTCGTGGAGGCGTGGGTGCGCGTGCTCGACGCACCCGAGCTCGACGGCGCCGTGCTGAACGTCGGCAGCGGGCAGCGAGACGTCCGTGAACGAGCTCACCGACGCGGTGCTCGCGGCATTCGGGCACACGCGGGACGGCTGGGAGATCAAGCGGCAGGACGTTCAGCTCGGTGACCAGCGGCGAGCGGCTGCCGACACCACGGCTCTCTCGTCGCTCGGCTGGAGCGCCGTCGGTCTCGTTCCGAGACGGCGTCGCGCGAACGGTGGAGTGGGCGCGAGCGGACGAGCGGAGCTAGACGCCGACGGTGGGGCCGGCGGCGTCGAACACATCGACCACGAGGCTCGGTGCGCCCGTGCAGCGCACCGTGAGCGTGCCGTCTGTTGCGAGCGCCCGGGCGGCGAACAGCGACTGGCGGGTCGGTAGCGGCGCGAGCTCGTCGGAGACCGTGAGCCGGGCGGCTGGCGCGTCGGTCAGCGGCTGGATCCAGGTTCCTCGCCTGCCGGCCGGGATCCGGACGTCGGCGTCGCACGGAATGCGCAGGTTGCGACGGATTCCCGTGGCCGACTCCAACGGCTGAGGGGCGTTCGTTGCGACGAACCGCGCGTCACCGAGCTCGCGTGGCGCGTCTGCCAGCGCATACGTGTGGGGCCCGAGCGAGCCGAGCCACCGCCACCGCTCGAAGGGAGCGAAGTCGGCCGTGAGCGGGTCGCCGACCAGCAGATAGGTGTAGCCCTGCTCGTGAACGAGGTCGAATGAGAACGCATCGTTCACGAACACGAGCATGTGACCCCAGCGGTCGGCGTAGTACGGCACCGCGGGAGACCAGTCAAGTCCCGAGTACGCGACGAGGTCGCCGGTTCGGGTGAGGGACTCGAGCTCGCGTGCGAGCGGAAGCACCTGCGGATCGTCGTCGGCGCCGTGGATTCGCAACCAGTACCCGCGCCCGAGCTCCAGCGAGCCGTAGACGAGGACGAGCAGGACGAGCGAGGCGGAGACCAGGGCGAGCGGGCGCTTCGCGAGGGGCGCCAGCGTGAACCCGACCCCCAACCCGATGAGCGCCGCGAACGCCGGGCTCACGGCCGCGAGGTAGTAGTCGTGCTGGAAGTAGAGGTTCGTGAAGACGAGAAACGGGCCGATGGCCGCGAGCCACATGCCGATCCAGAACCGACGCTGGGGTGAGCGCCACGTCGCGACCGCCGCGACGACGAGGAAGATCCCGAGCAGTCCGACGATGCTTGGGAGAGTCGCTTGAGGACGACGAGCCAGGCGTCCGGGTCGAGGCGCTGATCCAGCGTTCCGAAGTTCCATTCCTGCAGCCGCGAGCTCGTCAGGAACTCCGTCGGAGGACTCGCCGCCTTGATTGCGTCGGCATGGCGTGTCCAGAGCAAGGCGGCAGCCAGGGGGACGAGGACGAGGACAGCCGTCCAGGCGCGACGGGGCAACCTCGTCGCGTGGCGCCGAGGCCTGCTCGGGTCGATACAAGAGCGCCGGGAGAATCCAGAGCAGGGCGGTCGTCGGCTTGACCAGCATTCCGACGAGCCCGGCCACGAGCGCGAGCGCGCCTGGCAGCCGACGCGGCTTCTCCCGCCAGACGATCGTCGCCCACGTGAACCCGACGGCACCGGCGGTCGCGAGGTACTCGATCATCGACGAGCGCGCCCAGACGAGCGAGAACGGCGTCATGACGAAGGCCACGACCGCCGCCAGGGCGCTGATCGGTCCGGCCACGTGACGCACGAGGCCGAAGAGCAGGAGTGCCGTGAGCAGGAAGCACGCGAGCCCGGTCACGCGCATCGCCATGTCGTCCTCGACGCCGGCGTCCATCACGACCGACGCCGCCGCCTGGAACAGGGGGAACTCGAACGGAACCTCGAACGGCTCACCGAACACCGGCAGCGCGGGGTGCAGAAGGTCGATTCCTCGCTCGTGGAACACCCGCGCGGTGAACGCAGTCTGGGTCTGGCGCCAGGCGTGCTTCTCCAGCAGCGGCCGATCGAGCGTGGGAGCGACGTACGCGACGAAGACCGCGAGCACGCAGACGACCAGAGCGGCCTCGACCAGGAAGGGGCGAGTCGCGCCCCGGCGCAACCTCTGGCCTGTCTCGTCTGCCGGCACGTCGTTCATGGGTCGAGTCGGTAGATCGTCCACTCTCAGCCGGACAATGGCCACGGCCGATGAATCTGGGGCATGGAGGTGTCCGTGAGCATCGTCGTCGACCTCGGCTGCTTTCCGCACCGAGACGAGATCTCGATCGAGCCTCTCCTGGAGAGGTACCGACCGGCCGTCCTGTACGGGTTCGACCCGTGGCCGGGGCTCGTCGAAGGGGAGACGGAGCACGCCGGGACGCGCGTCGTGCTCGCGCGGAAGGCGGCGTGGATCGAGGACGGGGAGGTCGAGTTCGCGCGGGTGCGAGGGCTGCGCGGCTGGGACTCGACCGTGATGCGCGCAAAGAATGCCAAGGGTGAGTGGACGGGATCGGGCGACGTCATTCGCGTTCCGTGCTTCGACTTCTCGTCTTGGCTTCGTGGTCTACCGGAGCCGCCGATCGTGAAGCTCGACGTCGAGGGCGCCGAGTTCCCGATCCTCGAGAAGCTCGTCGAGGACGGCAGCGATGCCCTCGTGTCGGAACTGCTCGTGGAGTGGCACGACGACAAGATGCCCGATCACGCCGAGCGGAAGGCGACTCTCCTCGAGCGTCTCCGCTGCCCCGTCACTCCCTGGGAGGACGCGAAGACGACCGTTCTCCTCGACGATCCGGGGACTGTGGAGTAGCAGGCGTGCGATCGGGGCACGCCGATGACGACCACCGATCCTCGTCCGCTCGTCGTCGTCCCCTGTTACAACGAAGCCGCTCGACTCGATCTGACGCGCTTCGCTGCGCTCGCGGAGTCCGGTCGCGTGCGCCTGCTCTTCGTCGACGACGGCTCGACCGACGGTACGGGCGCTCTCCTACGCCGGCTCGGCGACTTGGCGGGCGTGAGCGTCATGCGGCTTCCGCACAACGTCGGCAAGGCCGAGGCGATCCGTCGTGGGCTGCTCCAGGGCCTGGGGGAGGGCGCGAGCACTCTGGGCTACCTCGACGCCGATCTCGCAACGCCGCCGGGGGAGCTCCTCCGGATGCTCGACTTGCTGGAGGGGCGGCCCGATCTGTCGTTCGTGCTCGCCTCCCGCGTTGCGCTTCTCGGACGGCGCATCACGAGGCGCGCTCGTCGCCACTACCTCGGCCGTGTCTTCGCGACCTTCGCGTCGATCCTTCTCCGAATTCCCGTCTACGACACCCAGTGCGGCGCCAAGGTCTTCCGCGCGTCACCGGCGATCGAGGCGGCGCTCGCGACGCCGTTTCGGTCGTCGTGGGTGTTCGACGTCGAGCTCATCGGGCGGCTCCTGGGTGGCTCGAGCACGGTCGACCCCGTTCCGCTCGAGGAGTTCGAGGAGATGCCGTTGCGCGAGTGGCGCGACGTCTCGGGCTCGCGGCTCGGGTTGGGGGGCATGGCCCGGGCGGCCGTCGATCTCGCCGTCGTGGGCTATCGCCTGAATCGTCCGCCGCGCGCGGCTTCGGGCAAGGACTAGCCGATGGACCGGCGAACGGCCGCACTATCGGAGCGCCCGCGCCCGGCGACGAGCCGTGCATCCTGAGAAGGGCAGCGTTCTGACGGTCCCGCACGATGACTGACCTTTCGTCCGCCACCGTCGCATCCACCGAGCGCAGCGCGCTCGGCCCTCGCACGCTGTCCCGCAGTGCGTCGCTGGCAGTCGACATCTCGATCGCGAGTGGCGTCGCGCTGATCCTGGGGCTCGTACGGCTCGGAGCGCCGTCCGTGTGGTTCGACGAGGCGTACACGGCGGAGGCGACCGGGCGCTCACCGGCGTGGTGGCTCGCGAACGACCAGTACCACTTCCTGTACGACGGGCTGCTCGCGCTCTGGGCTGCGGTCGCCGGAACGTCGGAGTGGGCCCTTCGGGCGCCGTCGGTTCTCGGGGCGATGATCGCGGCGGCCCTCATGGTCGTCCTCGGCCGGAAGCTCTTCGACCGGTGGGTTGCGCTCGCGAGCGGGGTGTTGCTCGCGGCGAGCCCCTTCGTGGTCAAGTGGTCGCAGCAGGCGCGGAGCTACACGCTGCTGCTGGCGTTGGGTCTGGTCGCGACGCTCGTTCTCATGCGAGCGCTCGATCGAGGGACGCGCTCGTCGTGGGCGCTCTACGGGCTCGTCTACGCGGCCGTCGTCGTCGGGCACGCGGTTGCCGGCATCCTGCTCGCCCCCGCGCATCTGGTGCTCATCGCACAGCGACGCGAGCGCGTGCTTCCTCACGGTCCACTGGCCGCGGTCATCGTCCTCGCGATCGCCGTGCCCTGGGCCGCGACCGTCGCGATGCGCTCGACGGGTCAGGGCGCCGGAATGGCGTGGCTCCAGCCGCCTTCAGCCACGGTGGTCGTGCAGGCGGTCGCCGACGTGTCGGGCGCGGCGGGGCTCGGGGTCGCCCTGGCGGCGCTCGGTCTCGTTCTCCTGTGGCGGACCGGCCGGCTCGATCTTGCCGTCTGGCTCGGCGCGTGGGCCGCGGCTCCGTTTGCGCTCGCCCTGGTCATGACCGCCGTGACGCCGGTGTTCCTCGACCGCTATCTCATCGTCGCCGCTCCCGCCTTTGCACTCCTCGCGGGTGTTGCGATCATCGGGGCGGGACGTCGATTCGGGCCGCTGCTCGCCGGTGCGGCCGTTGTCGTCTCGGCGATCGCGCTCGTTCAGTGGTATTCCACGGACGAGGGAAACTGGCGGGGCGAGGACTGGAGGAGCGCCGTCGCGGCGCTTCGCTCCGAGTCCGGAGCCACCGACGTCGTGGTCGTGCCATGGTGGGCGCACCTCGGCGCGGAGTACTACGGCGCGTCGACGACGAGCGCTGCGACCGGCGACTCGGTGTGGGTGCTGACGTGGTCGGAGACGGGCCATCGGCTGCCGCGAGCCGAGCGTGTGCCGCTCGGGTTCGGCAACCACGTGCTCGTCGAACGGAAGGACTTCGGCAAGCGCGTGAGCCTGCAGCACTGGGTACGCCGCGAGTGACAGCGCTGAAGCCGACGACGGTCCGGTTCGTCCCGGGCGAAGCGACGTCGCCCGACGAGCTCGCCATCGCCGCGCTGCACCTCTACGCCTACGAGACCGCCGCCGGTCTCGTCGAGGCGGGCGCTCGCGTTCTGGATGTCGGATTCGGCGAGGGCTACGGATCGCAGATCCTCGCCGCGTCGGGAGCCGACTACCGCGGGGTCGAGGTCGACCCCGAGATCGTCGAGCATGCGCGAGCCCGCTACGGCCCGTACTTCGAGACCTACGACGGGACCTCGATCGCCGAACCGGACGGCGCGTTCGACCTCGTCGTCGCGTTTCAGATGATCGCGTACCTCGACGATCCGCAGCCGCTGCTGCGGGAGATCCGCCGCGTGCTCGATCCGGAGGGGCTGGCGCTGATCACGACACCGAACCGTGCGTACCGGCTCTTCGAAGGGCAGCGCCCCTGGAATCGCTACCACGCCCGCGAGTACCTGGCCGGCGAGCTCGAGGAGGTGCTCCGCGAGACGTTCGGCGACGTCACCGTTCACGGGATCTACGCCGCTGACCCGATCGACACGATCGTGCGCGCGCGCGCCGATCGAGCTCGAAGATTGGCGCGGCTCGATCCGCTCGGCCTGCGCTATCGCCTTCCCGAGTCGTTGAATGCGCCGCTGCGGCGAGTCGTCCGGCGCACCGCGCAGCCCGCCGTCGACCGCGACGAGTTCTCGCTCGACCGTATCGGCCACGACGTCGGGGCTGCCACGGACGGGCTCGACCTGCTCGCCTTCGTTCGACCCTAACCGGGCGGAACGAGCCAGACGTTCATCTCGCCGCCGCGCGCGTACTGGCGCGCACGAACGTGTCGAGTACCCGCGCGGTCGAGGCAGGAGACCTCCACGTCGGGGATGCCGAACGGCTGCGTGACGAAGGCGACGAGCTCCTCGCTCTCGCAGACGGCCGTGTCGACGTCCGCCTGCTCGAGCGTGCGGATGGGACGGTCGAGGTAGAAGTCGAGACCCTCCGGGTTGCGGACGTAGGCGAGGATCGGCGTGCCGGGCGCCGTCTCGCGCTCGACTGCTCGCGCGGCGTCTCGGTACGCCTCGCGCGGATAGCGCACGACGTCGAGGACGACGGACAGGAACGTGAACGCGACGATTCCGACGAGCGCGGCGCACGCGAGCGTTCGCAGCAACGCCGGCCGACTCGTAACGCGGTGCAGGATCGCGCTCGTACCGCTCGCCAGGAGAACGAACAGAGGGACGAGCAGAAAGCTCAAGTAGCGAGGGATCACGTACGCCTGTGCGAGCCAGAGCACGACGAGCGTCGCGACGACGCCCGAGCAGAGGATCACGGCAGAGCGGCGGTCACGGAGGAGCGGGCTCGACGCCATGACCACCGCGATCACGAGCACGAGCGGGAGCCACACGATGCTCGCGACGAGGACCGTGCCGTCGATCCAGAGCAGGGCCGGGATGAGGACGTGCTGGAACGGCGAGACGAGGAGCTCGAGCGTGCCGATCTGCACGCCGTCCTCGATGCGCGAAGCGCCCCGGACCTCACCGATGTGGGGCGCGTACCAGGCCGCGATCGCCACGAGCGAGAGGCCGACCCCCAACGCGGCGCGGCGCCTGAGTCGTGAGTCGGCGATCAGTCCGACGCCCGTCCCCACGAATGCGATGCCGAACTGAGGGAGCGTGCACGTGCCCACGATCCCGGCGACGCAGAACGCCGCGACGTACCAGCCGCCTGGCGTGCGGCTCGCCTCGAGTGCGGCGACGAGAAGCACGCCCATCGCGAGGAACGCGAGACCGTAGCCTCGTGCCTGCCTCGAGATGTCGAGGAGCAGCGGCGAGGCCGTGGCGAAGAAGAGGAACAGGATTCCGGCGAGTGCGCCGAGTCGCGCGTGGAGCCACAGCGTGACGACGGCGACGCCCAGGAGGAACGGGACGACCGACCAGACCCTGAGCGCGATCTCGGACTCGCCGACGGCAGAGGTCGTCGCCCACGCGAGGATGCCGAAGAGCTCATGGCTCAGATCGGGCCCGGCCAGGATCTCTCCAGGTCCGGCGCGGATGAACTCGACGACGGCGACGACCTCGTCGTGCCAGAGGCTCGAGTCGAGCCCGACCAGGCGAGTGCCTACGAGCGTGACGGCCAGCAGGCCGTACACGGCACCCGCTGCGACTCGTTGCGCGGAGGGCGTCAGCTCGTTCCTCCGCTCGGTGGGATCACCCACATGTCGATCGCATCTCCACGGGCGTACTGGTCGAAGCGCGTGTGTCGAATGCCTTCCCGTTCGGGACACGGCATCGACATGGCGTCGAGGAGCCAGATCTGCATCACGAGGACCGTGGTTTCCGCCTGGCTGCAAGCGCGGAGAATCTCGGCGCTCGTCCGCGTCTCTGCGACGCGCCGCCCGAGATGGAACTCGAGATCGCCCGGGTGGTAGACGTAGGCGAAGACCGGAGTTGTCGGCGAGGGGAGCTCGTCGATCGCTTCTGCCACCTCGCTCAGGGCCTCGCGTGGCTCGCGCGGGAATCGCGACCAGGAACGGCACCGCGGCGACCGCGACGACGAGCAGCATCACGAGTGCAGCGGCCGCCGGGATCGTGGGCCTGCGCGGAAGTCGGCCGAGCGCCGCCGCCGCGCCGGTGGCAGCCAGGACGAACAGCGGCACGAGGAGGAAGCTGAAGAAGCGTGGTGCGGCGTGGGTGCTCGTCACCCAGAACGCGAGGATCGTTGCGACGACCGGAGCCGCGAGCGTGAGCGCGGTCGCCCATGTGTGGAGGAGGGGGCTCGCCGCCAGCACGATCGCGAACAGCGCCACCAGCGCCAACGAGGCGAGATTGGGGTGGAGGTAGTCGTCGCTCAGGAGCGAGAAGGCCGGCACCAGGGTCTGATCGATCGCTGCGGTGACGATCCAGCGGGACGAGAGCTCGACGGCGTACTCCTGCTGCGAGCTGTCGAGGATGTCGTCGACGTGGGGGGCGTACCACGCTGCGATCGCGGCGATCGAAACGCCCAGTCCGACCGCGAGCTTCGAGCGGGTGACTCCGGCCGCGAGGAGCACAGCGCCGATTGCGAGGAACGCGACCGTGAAGTGCGGGAGCGTCCAGGCCCCGACGACTCCACCGACACAGAGTGCGACGATCGTCCACGTTCTGTCCGATCGCAGCAGCTCGAGCGCCGCGACGACGACCACGCTCATGGCGAGAAAAGCGATCCCGTAGCCGCGCGCCTGTCGCGAGAGGTCGAGGAGCAGGGGCGACGCTGTCGCGAGAAAGAGGAACAGGAGCCCGGAGAGCACGCCGAAGCGAACGTGCAGCCAGACGGTCACGACTGCGACTCCGGCGATGAACGGCACCGCGGCTCCGAGGCGGAGAAGCACCTCGTTCTCGCCGACGAGCGAGCTCGCGGCCCAGCCGAACAGGCTGAAGAGCTGGTGGTTGTTGGGCGAGTAGGCGCCGGAAAGGATCCAGCTCGGTCCCCGTCGAACCGAATCGGTCACCGTGGCGATCTCGTCGCAGCAGTACCCGCCGTTCCCGAGGCCGTACAGGCGCGACCACACCAGGATCGCGCCGAGGATCACGTACGACGAAACGACGACGACGCGCGTCAGGCGAGCGCGCGCATCGACGTCCGTCGCGGGCGCGCTCACGTCACGCGACAGCGCAGCAGCGTTCGGATGACGCGAAGCCCGTCGAATGCGGTGAGCTTCTTGCCCGCCTCGCGGCCACGGGCCGTGTAGGAGATCGGCACCTCGTGGATCCGCTCGCCGGCGCGCAGCAGGCGTGCCGCGATCTCCGGCTCGATGGCGAATCCTCGCTCGCGCAGCGGCAGCGAGCGGAAGAGCTCCGTCCGCATCGCCTTGTGGCACGTCATGACGTCCGAGATCCAGCAGTTGTAGAGGACGTTCGTCGCCATCGTGACGGACTTGTTCCCCATCACGTACCAGAAGCTGAACGAGGACTGGGACGTCCACGCGCGGGTTCCGAAGACGACGTGCGCGTCGCCCGACACGAGCGGTTCGAGCACGTCGGCGAGGTCGCCGGCGCGGTACTCGAGATCGGCGTCGAGGATGGCTGCGAACTCCTCGGTCGCATGTCGGAGCGCCGTTCGCACGGCTGCGCCCTTGCCGAGGTTGCGCTCGTGGAAGACGACCTCGACGTTGCTCGCCCATGGCTTCGACGCGAGGAGCTCGCGCGTCCCGTCCGTCGAGCCGTCGTCGACGATGACGAGCTCGCGGCTGTCCACCGGGAGCTCGGCCGTCAACGCGTCGTCGATGGCAGCCTCGACGGTCGAGAGCTCGTTGAACACGGGCATGAGGATCGAGAGGCCGCCGGCCATGTGTGAGAGTTCGCCCAGCTGCGCCGACGTCCTACCGAGCTCTTACGGCGCGGGGAGACGCGGCCGAGGACGAGCTCGCCCGGCGCGCCGACGATCGCCTCGGGCGTCGCGTTCGCCTTGAGCGTGGACGCCGAGACGGCTACCGGCGTCTTGAGCGTGCGAAGCGTCGCGCCGTCGAGCTGTACGAGCGACGGGGCGACGTCCGCGCCGAGCGGAACCGTCAGCTCGACCTCGCGCGCGTCGATGTCGAGCCAGCGGCCGCCGGGGTACTGGCGGACGCGGTTGACCTCGAGCGTCGCCGCGCCCGCCCCGGCGGCGACGAGGTTCCCGCGAAGCGCGAGGCTGAACACCGTTCCCTTCCGTGCTGCGAACAGCGGTTTGCTCGCCCGCCTGAGATGCCTGAACGGGTTCACGTCGCCGCCGCTCGTTCGGATGCACCTCGAAGTGCAGGTGCGGGTTGCCGCTCGCGTCGCCGGAGTCGCCGTTCCAGGCGATCTGCTGGCCCGCCGTCACCTTCGCGCCGTTCGGGCACGGCGAACGTGACGTCGTTCACGCAGCCGCCCTTGTTGTCGTTGCGCGGCGTGAGGTCGTTGTTCAGATGGATGTAGAGGTACGTCGTCCCGCTGCGGCCGTAGTGGTAGAGCATGCAGCCGCCGAGCCCGGACTCCCAGTACTTGACGGTTCCGTCCTCGACGGCAACGACCGGTGCGCGCCAGGGGTTCTCCATGTCGATCGCCGGCGTGGCGCCCGTTGCCGCGCGGATCGCCGTAGTTGTCCCAGAGATCCGTCTTCGCGACGAGCGGGAAGACGAGGCGCGGGACGGCGCCCTGCGGATTCCCGCTCGCCGGCGTCGTCAGCGCCGCCGTGATCGAAACGGCGACGAACAGTGAGGCAGCTGCCTCTCGGGCTGTCGTCCGGTGGCGTCTCATGAGCCGTGCGCTCCGGTTCGCGCTCGAAGGGCGGGACGCTAGCAGACCCCCCAATAGGTCGGGACCGCGCCCGCCGGGATTCCAATGGGCGCGCGGAGAGCGAATAATCAGAGGGTGCTCTGGGGAGAGCGGTTCACGCGCCGGCGCGTGCTCGTCGGCATTCTCGTCGTCTTCGCGCTCGCGGATGCGGCCCTCGCGTTTGCGGTCATGCAGGCGGACGGCAGCACCCCTGCGCGCGCAGCTCTGCCGTTCCACCCGGTGGCCAACGACTTTCGCCCGGACGACACGCAGCTCGGCCAGTGCTCGGACCAGGGCTGCTTCCAGCAGGCGTTCGGGAACATCGCGTATCGCCAGGGACCCAAGCCGGCGCTCGCTCTCGTCGACGAGATCTACGGAAACGGCTCGGATCCCGCCTGCCATCGGGTGACACATCTGATCGGCGCCGCCTCGCTGGCCCGCTTCCGCGGGAACGTCACGAAGACGCTGGGTGCCGGAGCACCCACGTGCTGGTCCGGCTACTACCACGGCGTCCTCGAGCGGTCGCTCGTGAAAGCGAAGTCGCGCCAGCCCGACGTGCTCGCGGCGGTGTCGCGCAACCTCTGCTCGGACACGAAACTCACGCCCTGGGTCGTCTACGGCTGCCTCCACGGCCTGGGTCACGGGTTGATGATCGCAACCGGCTTGAACCTCCCGATCTCGCTCGAGGTGTGCTCGAGGCTCGACCGCTGGTGGGACCGCGATGCGTGTCGCGGCGGCGCCTTCATGGAGAACATCTCGTCGTCGTACGGCTTCACGTCGCTCTTCTTGCGCGACGACGACCCGGTGTATCCGTGCAACTGGGTGCCGCACGGGCGAGAAGCGGCGCTGCTACCAGGTCGTCACCTCGCGGATCCTGCCGCTGGTCGGAGACGACTGGGAGCGGACTGCGGAGAGTCTGCGCGCAGGTGGAGAGCGACTTCGTCGACTGGTGCTTCCGCTCGTTCGGTCGTGACGCCTCGAGCCGGAGCTGGCCGCGACCCGGCGAAGATCGCCGAGCTCGTGCGCGGTCGCGCGTCCGCTCGGCGGCGAAGGGCGAGTGCGTGGAAGCCGCCGCGTACGACATCACGCGCCAACTACACGAGCGCCGAGCGGGCGGTCGCGTTCTGCGACGTCGTTTCGGTGCGGATGTCGCGCGAGCGCTGCTTACGACGGGCCTCGGGATCGTGCTGGGTCGGTTCACGAAGACGACCGAGGCTCGGGTTGCCGACTGTGAGGCACTCTCGAGCGAGGCCGAGCTGGTCGCCGCTTGCATGCGGGGCGGCCGCGAGAACCTCCCTCGTACCTGACAGTTGGACGGCGGCCCGCCGAGGCGGCGCCGATAGAGTCCGCGCCGATGAAGATCGCCGTCTGCGTCAAGCAGGTGCCGGATGCGACCGTCCACAAGCGGATCGACCCGGCCACGAAGCGGCTCGACCGCTCCGGGGAGGCGGCGCTCAACCCGACCGATCTGAACGGTATGTTGCTGATCTATTGGTTTCGTTTGTGATGTAGTGATATAAATAAAAAAAATAAAAAAAAAAAAAAAAAAAAAAAAAAAAAAATATAAGCGGCTCGACCGCTCCGGCGAGGCGGCTCTCAACCCGACCGATCTCAACGCCGTCGAGGAGGCGCTGCGGATCAAGGAGGCGCAGGGCGGCGAGGTCGTCCTCGTGTCGCTCGGGCCGGCGAAGGCCGTCGACTCGCTGCGCAAGGCGCTCGCGATGGGGGCGGACCGCGCGGTGCTGGTGTCCGACGAGGCGGCGGCGGGCTCCGATCTGCTCGGGACGGCTCGCGCGCTCGCGGGAGCGCTCGAGCGCGAGTCCGCCGATCTCGTGCTCTTCGGGCAGTCCTCGGGCGACGGTGACGGCGCCGTGCTCTGGTCGGCGGTGGCCGATCGCCTGCGGCGGCCGGTCGATCTCGCAGGTCGCGGCGCTGACCGTCGACGACGGCTCGGTGCACGGCAAGCGCCAGACCGAGCACGGCTACGACGTCATCTCCGCTCCGCTCCCTGCGGTCGTCGCCGTCTCGGACGCGATCAACGAGCCGCGCTACCCGTCGCTCA
Source organism: uncultured Gaiellaceae bacterium (assembly GCA_963744285.1). Taxonomy (GTDB): domain Bacteria; phylum Actinomycetota; class Thermoleophilia; order Gaiellales; family Gaiellaceae; genus GMQP-bins7. Next base: position 88,793 of record CAVUTA010000019.1, read on the forward strand.
AGGGGATCATGGGCGCGAAGACGAAGCCGCAGGAGACGCTGTCGCTCGCCGACGTCGGGGTGGACGCGAGCTCGGCGGGCGAGGCAGGCGCGAAGACGACCGTCCTCGAGCTCGGCGCCGCCGCCCTCGCGCGGCGACCAGGTGAAGATCGAGGACGACGGCTCGGCCGCGCAGAAGATCCTCGACCTCGTCGTCGAGAGGAAGCTCCTATGACGTTCCTCGTGTTCCTCGAGCACTACGGCGGCGCGCTCGAGAAGGGCGGGCTCGGGGTGCTCTCGAAGGCCGCGTCGCTCGGTGACGCCGTGGGCGTCGTGCTCGGCGAGGGCGCGGCCGCAGTCGCGGCCGGCGCGGGTGCGTTCGGTGCGTCCAAGGTTTACGCGTGCGAGGCGACGCAGCTCGCGACGCCGCTCCCGCAGCCGCGAGTCGACGCGCTCGCGACGCTCGTCGAGCAGACCGGCGCCGACGCGGTGCTCTTCGGCGCCTCGGTTCTCTCCGCCGACGTCGCGTCCGGTCTCGCGGCGCGCCTCGACGCGGGGCTGAACTGGGATCTCACCGATCTGTCGGTCGCGGACGGCGAGCTCGTCGGCAAGCGGCCGGCGCTCGGCGACACCGTGCATCGTCGACGTCGGCTGGAAGGGCGGCCCGAGGCTCGGCCTCGTCCGGGCCGGCGCGCTCGACCCGGTCGAGTCGGGCGGCGACGGCCGAGGTCGAGACCTTCGAGACGGCGTTCTCCGACTTCTCGACGCTCGCGACGCTCGTCGAGCAGACGCAGGAGGCGTCGAGCGGCCCGTCGATCGAGGACGCCGACATCATCGTCGCGGGCGGGCGCGGGCTCGGCTCGCCCGAGGGCTTCACGCTCCTGGAGGAGCTCGCCTCGGCGCTCGGCGGCGCCGTCGGCGCGACGCGCGCGGTCGTCGACGCCGGCTGGTACCCGTACTCGACGCAGGTCGGCCAGACCGGCAAGTCCGTCTCGCCGAAGCTGTACATCGCCTGCGGCATCTCCGGCGCGATCCAGCACAAGGTCGGCATGCAGGGCTCGGGAACGATCGTCGCGATCAACAAGGACCCGAACGCGCCGATCTTCGACTTCTGCGACATCGGCGTCGTCGGCGATCTGCACGCGATCGTCCCGAAGCTGACGGAGCTCGTGCGCTCGCCGGCGCTAGCGCGTCGGCTCGTGGCCAGGCCGATCGACTTCGCTCCTCCGTTCGGCGCCCGCGACGCGGTCGGCGCGCCGACGGATCCGCGCGACGAGCGGATCGAGGTCGGCGTCGCGATCGTCGGCGCGGGGCCGGGAGGGCTGGCGTGCGCGATCCGGCTCGGGCAGCTGCTCGAGGAGCATCCGGACGTCCGCGAGCGGCTCGGCGACGTTCCCGTCGCGGTGCTCGAGAAGGGCAAGCAGGCGGGCTCGCATCTGCTCTCCGGCGCGGTGCTGAACCCGTCGCCGCTGCGCGAGCTCTTTCGCGGACGGCTCAAGACCGCGGACTTCCCGACGTACGGCGAGGTGCCCGGCGAGGCGGTCTACGTCCTGACGCGTCGCTCGGCGCTCCGGATCCCGCCGCCGCCGACGATGCGCAACCACGGGAACCTCATCGTCTCGTTGTCGGAGCTCGGACGGTTCCTCTCCGAGCAGGCCGAGGCGGCTCGGCGCGGTCGTTCTTCCGGAGACGTCGGCGACGAAGCTCCTCGTCGAGCACGGCCGCGTCGTCGGCGTGCGTACGGGCGATCGGGGACGCGGGCGCGCAGGGCGAGCCGCTTCCGACGTTCGAGCCGGGGAACGACATCGTCGCCGGCCTCACGGTGCTGGCCGAGGGCACGCAGGGGTACCTGACCGGCGCCGCCGTCGACCAGTTCGGGCTCCACGGCGAGAACCCGCAGATCTGGGCGCTCGGCGTCAAGGAGGTCTGGCGCGTCCGCAAGCCGCTGCGAAAGATCATCCACACGATGGGCTGGCCGCTGCGGACGCTCGGCGAGCTTCGGCGAGTTCGGCGGCTCCTTCATCTATCCGATGGGCGACGACCTCGTCACGGTCGGTTTCGTCGCCGGGCTCGAGGCCGCGGACGTCGAGTTCTCCGTGCACGACGTGCTGCAGGAGTTCAAGACGCATCGGCTCATCTGGAAGATCCTCGGCGGCGGAGAGCGCGTGGCGTGGGGCGCGAAGACGATCACCGAGGGCGGGTACTACTCGCTGCCCTCGCGATTCAATGCGCCCGGGCTGCTGCTGGTGGGCGAGGGCGCAGGGCTCGTCAACGTGCCTCGCCTGAAGGGCGTGCACTACGCGATCGAGTCGGGTCGGCTCGCCGCCGAGGCGGCGTTCCGCGCGCTCCAGCGCGGCGAGGTTCCGAGCCGGGTCGGTGCGCTCGACTCCTACGACGAGTCGCTGCGCGCGAGCTCGCACATGAAGGAGCTGCGCGAGGTGCGCAACATGCGCCAGGTGTTCGACAAGGGGTTCTTCGTCGGCGGCGCGCTCGCGAGCATGATGACCGTCACGAAGGGACGCGCTCCGAACGGCCGCTTCCCGACGCATCCGAACGCGGCGGCGCCGCTCATGAAGACCGGTCGCGCGTCCCGCTATCCGGCGGCCGACGGGAAGTACACCTTCGACAAGCTCTCGTCCGTCTTCGCCTCGGGGAACCGCACGCGCGACGACCAGCCGAACCACCTCAAGCTCCGGACGACCGTGCGGCGGCCGGTCGCGGAGGCGTGGCAGTGGATGTGCCCCGCGCACGTCTACGAGGTCGGCCGCGACGTCGGGGACGGGATGGTGACGGTCGAGATCACGCCGTCGAACTGCGTCCAGTGCGGCGCGATCACGGCAAAGGGCGGCCGCCTGACGCCGCCCGAGGGCGGCTCGGGCCCCGAGTACACCGTCCTAGGGACAGGCCGGTGTCAGGCCGGGTCTCGCAGTCCTTCGCGTTCGGCCACGACCGCGCGCGCCATCGCGATGCGGTCGGCGAGCGCGGGGTGCGTCCCGACCATGAGCTGCACCCAGCCGGGCGGGTCGGGGTCGCCGAGCCCAGTCTTCGAGAAGCCGAGCATGAGTCCCTCGAGCGCGGCGGGATCCTGCGTCACCTGGAGCGCCTTCCAGTCGGCCTCGGCCTCCAGGCGCCGCGAGATGTGGTTCGCGAGCGGCGCCGTCGCGAGCTGGAAGATCGCGACCACGAGCAGCGCGAGCGGAACCGCCGCGGGCGCGCCCATCCCGCCGCGCCCGCGCGTCGTTCGCATGAGGATCCAGGCGCCGGGGATCGCGAACAGCGCGAACCAGCCGAGGCCCTCGGGCAGGTGCCGCTGCGAGTGGTGCGCGAGCTCGTGTGCGAGCACGACCTTCTGCTCGTCCTCGGAGAACGGGTCGAGCAGCATCGTGTCCCAGAAGACGATGCGGCGCGACGGCCCGATCCCGTACGCGTACGCGTTCGCCTGGTCGGTGTCGTCGCTCACCTCCTCCACGCGGATCGGGATGTCTCCGACGCCCGAGCTCCGCGCGATACTCGCGCGCCGCCGACAGCAGCGCTTCGTCGCGGAGCGGATCCGTCGTGAAGTCGAGATACGGCGCGACGAACGTGAAGAGCGAGGCGATGGCGACGAAGACCGCTGCGCCCGGGAGCCACCAGTGGTCGCCGAGCCGGCGCGCGAGGCCCATCACGATGAGGAGCGCGATGCAGATCGAGAGGAACTGCGCGCCGAGAAGCGCCCAGTCCTCGAACAGCCAGTCGAGGTAGCTCAGCTCGCTCTGCTCGTTGCGCCGAGTCCACCAGTGCGCGGCGAGGCCGAAGGGCAGGTGGACGAGCCAGACGATCCCCAGCCCGAGCATCCCGAGGAGCATCCCCGTCCCGATCGGGCCGGCCGACGACTCGCGCGCGAGCCCGGCGCCGCGCCGCGCGTAGACCCAGAGCGTCAGCAGGAGCGCGACCTGCGCGAGAACCCAGAGCGCGTAGAAGACCCGCTCGTAGCGCTTCGCCTCCGCGACGAAGTCCGCGCCGAAGACCGCGTCGACGTCGAGCGCGGGGAGCGTGAGGTCGTCGGGAACCGCGGTCGGATAGAGAAGGAACGCCCCGACTGCGAGCGCCGCGAAGACGACCGCAGCGAGAACGGCTCTCAGAAGGCGTCTCCGAGGAGCGGCGCCGTTCCGGGTGGCCGCATGGAGTCTTCCGACCGGTCCCTCTCGCGCAGGATCGGGCCGCCGTACGGGTACCGGCTCGTGACGAGCAGGGCGTACGCATACGACTGCGCCGAGTAGCGAAGACACGACGCCCCGAGGTTCCTCATTCCCTCGGGCATCCGTGCCGTCGCCAGCGCGTACCACCACGCGAGGAACGCGATCACGAAGGCGACGCCACCGAGCGCGCTCGCGAGGATGAGCGCCGGGATTGCGAGGATGAGCCGAAACAGCGTCTTCCAGCGACTCTGCCGCTCCGCCGGATCGATCTCGACGTCGATTCCGTACGACCCGGCGCGTCCCGTGAACCCGGGGAACCGGCGCCCGATGAGATAGATGAACGCGCCGAGGTGGGTGGCGTAGCGGATGTACGCGCTCGAGGAAGCGATGGAGCGCGTCCGGGACGCGTCCGGTGATCAGCGCCGCCAACCAGGCGACGAGAACGACGAAGAAGACGGCGATCGACCACAGCAGGATCCAGACGATGTGTGGGATCGCGAGGAAGAGACGGAACACGACGGTGAGCCGCGGCCGCTCGAGGTCGTCGGTCACGACCATGCGGACGGGATGCTCCGGGAGCACCGAGTACGGCTCGGCGAGCTCCGGATCGGAGGTCGGATAGCGCGGCGTGAGCAGGAAGAGGTACGCACCTGCCTGCGCCGCGTAGCCGAGCGTGAACGCGACGAGGTCGCGCAGGCCGCGCGGCGCGCCTCCGCGGACGAGGATCGCGAACCAGGCGAGCAACGCGGCTGCGGCCGCGACGCCGCCGACCGACGAGACGTTCCACCAGTACGCCTCCTCGCTGCCGCTCGACGATGCCGTCCACGATCCCTGGCCCGACGAGCCGCTTGCGAACCCGCCGCCGAGCGCGGTCGCGAGCAGGAGCGCCGGAAGCGCGAGGACGATCCGGAAGAAGCCTCCCCAGCGACCCTGGCGGACGGGCGGGTCGATCTCCACGTCGATCGGATAGTCCTGCTGGACGCGGAACCACGGATACGGGTTTGCTGCGAGGAACACGTACGCGCTCACCTGGGTCGCATAGCGGATGTACGACGCGACGAAGTCGTGCGTGCTCTCGGGCACCTCGCCCTGGACGAGCACTGCGAGCCAGTTCACGAACGCGACGAAAAACGCGGCGACGCCGCGCAGGACGACCCACAGCAGGAGCGGGATCGCAAGGAAGATCCGGAACACCACCGTGAGACGGGTGCGCTCGAGGTCGTCGCGGACGACGAGTCGGACCGGTCGGTGCTCAGCGCTCGCCACGGCCGCATTCTCCCGCACAAGCGAGACGGGGCGGCGTCGAGGCGTCTTCGCCGCGCAGCCTTGACTCATTACTTCAATCGTAATAGTGTCGAGACTTCCCAAAGTGAAGTGAGACCGACGAGGAGGACTCTCGTGGCTTCAGCGACTCGAGCACGTCACGTCCAGTCCGAACGCACCGCGGCGACCTTGTCGACGTCGGAGCTCCAGCTCCTTCTCGGCGACCCTCGCTTGACGATCGTCGACGCGCGGCCGCTCCATGCGTTCAACGGCTGGCGCACGGCCGGGGAGGCGCGCGGGGGTCACGTGCCCGGCGCGGTGTCGCTGCCGAGCACGTGGTTGAGCGTCCTCACGGACGACGACCTCCGCGAGCTTCTGGCCGTGAAGGGCGTGGCTCCCGACGCCGCGCTCGTCCTCTACGGGTCCGCCGCCGGCGAGGTCGACGGGCTGCGCGCGCGGCTCGCCGAGGTCGGATTCGACGAGTCCGAGCATACGACGAGTGGGCCACGTGGGCTGCCGACGAGCGCCTGCCGGTGGATCGCCTTCCCAACTACGAGCGCCTCGTTCATCCCGAGTGGCTGCGAGACCTTCTCGATGGCGGCCGGCCGGAAGCAGCGCCTGCGGGACGCCATCTCCTCTTCCACGTGAACTTCGGCGTTCCGGAGGAGTACGAGGACAGTCACATCCCGGGCGCTCTCTACCTCGACACCAACTGGCTCGAGGACCCGACCGACTGGAACCGCCGGTCGCCCTCCGAGCTCGAGGCGGCGGTTCGCGAGCTCGGCATCACCTTCGACACGACCGTCATCCTCTACGGTCGGGACACGGAGGGACACGCAAACGAGAAGTGGCCCGGACGTCGCGCCGGCCAGATCGCGGCCGCGCGCGCAGCGTTGATCCTGACGTACTGCGGCGTCGAGGACGTCCGTTTGCTCGACGGAGGCTACGACCGGTGGGTGCAGGCGGGTCATCCCCTCGAGACCACCCCGCGGTCGCCCGCGGAGGCTCCGGCGTTCGGTGCTCGGATCCCCGCGCGCCCGAACGTCATCGTCGACATCGACGAGGCCAAGGAGATCTTGAGCGACGCGGACCGTGCGGCGCTGGTGAGCGTCCGCACGTGGCGGGAGCACATCGGCGAGGTCAGTGGCTACAACTACATCCAGCCCGCCGGGCGAATCGCCGGCGACGTCTGGGGCAACTGCGGGTCGGACGCCTACCACATGCAGCACTACCGGAACGTCGACAACACGATGCGCGCGTATCCGGAGATCGCCCAGAACTGGGCCGACGCCGGCATCACGCCCGACAAGTGGGTCGCCTTCTACTGCGGGACGGGCTGGCGCGCGAGCGAGACATGGTTCTACGCGCACGTCATGGGCTGGTCGCGAGTCGCGGTCTACGACGGCGGTTGGCTCGAGTGGAGCAGCGATCCGGAGAACAATCCGGTGGAGATCGGTCTCGCGACCGACGAGCTCGCCGCCTGACACACGGCCCTCTCGGGGCAGCGATCTAGGATCGCGCGATGATCGAGCGCAGCGACGTCGAGCGGGCGGCCGAGGTCATCCGCGGGCGTCTGCCACCGCACGCCGCTCCTTTCGTGTCGCACGCTCGGGCCCGACGCGTTCCTGAAGGCCGAGCTGCTCCAGCGCACGGGCTCGTTCAAGCCGCGCGGGATGCTCACGAAGCTCGCGTCGCTCTCGGCCGAGGAGAAGGCGCGCGGGGTCGTCGCTGGTCTCGGCGGGCAACCACGCGCAGGCGGCCGCCTGGGGCTCGCGCGCAGGAAGGCCTCGACGTGCTCGTCGTGATGTGGGCGGCGCGAACCGGCGAAGGTCGCCGCGACGCGCGGCTACGGCGCAGAGGTCGATCTCGAGGCGGCGAGATCCCGGCGAGGCGTTCACGAGCGACTCGACGTCGCTTCGTCGAGGAGACCGGCCGGACGCTCGTGCACCCGTTCGACGACCCGTCCACCAGGCGGGTCAGGGAACCTGGGCCTGGAGGTCGTCGAGGACCTTCCCGACGTCGAGACGATCGTCGTGCCGGTCGGCGGCGGCGGGCTCATCGCCGGCGTCGCGTGGCCGCGGCCGACTGTCGCGTCGTCGGCGTCGAGCCGGAGGCGCGACGTCGCTGCACTCGGCGCTCGCGGCCGGCGAGCCGCGTCGACATCGACGCCGAGCTCGATCGCCGACGGCCTCAACGCGCCGTTCACGCGGGCCGGAACGCGCTCGACGATCGTGCCGGAGCGCGTCGACGAAGGTCGTGCTCGTCAGCGAGGAGGAGATCGCCGACGGGATCCGCTTCCTCTACGCGCGCGCGAAGCTCGCCTGCGAGCCGCGGGCGCGGCCGCCGTCGCCGCCGTGCTCGCGGGGAAGATCGAGGTCGAGCCGGGCGTCCGTCGTCGCCGTCGTCTCGGGCGGGAACGCGGCTCCGAAACGTCGCCGCTGGTATCCTGGCCAGCCGATGAAGACCGACATCCACCCCGACTACGTCCTCGCGCACGTGACGTGCTCGTGCGGAAACGAGTTCTGGACGCGCTCGACGAAGGAAGAGCTCCACGTGGAGATCTGCGCCGAGTGCCACCCGTTCTACACGGGCAAGCAGAAGCTCGTCGACACCGGCGGTCGGGTGGAGCGCTTCCAGCGCCGGCTCGAGAAGGCCGGCTCGCGCAGCGGCAGCGACGACTAGCGCCGCATGGCGGTCAGCTACGGCGGACAGGCCGTCCTCGAAGGCGTGATGATGCGCAGCCCGTCCTCGTGGGCGGTCGCGATCCGCACGCCCGAGGGCGACATCACCGAGGTCGTTCGCGACATCTCGTCGCCGATGCAGCGCCGCAAGATCTGGAGACTTCCCGTGATTCGCGGTGTCGTCGCGCTCGGCGAGTCGCTCGCGATCGGGTTCCGCGCGCTCGCCATCTCCGCGAACGTCGCGTCGCAGGAGCGCGACGAGAACGGGGAGATCCAGACCCAGATCAGCCGCGGCCAGATCATCTTCTCGTTCGTGATCGCCATCGGCTTCGCGCTCATGCTCTTCAAGATCGGCCCGGCGCTTCTCACGAGCTGGCTCCCCGTCGAGTCGACCGAGCTCTTCGTGATCGTCGAGGGGCTCATCCGGGTCGCCGTGTTCATCGGCTACATCCTCCTCATCTCGCTGCTGCCGGATCTGCGCCGCGTGTTCCAGTACCACGGCGCCGAGCACAAGTCGATCAACGCGCTCGAGGCCGGCGCCGAGCTCACGCCCGCGAACGTGCAGAAGTTCAGCCTGATTCACCCGCGTTGCGGAACCGCCTTTTTGCTCTGGGTGATGGTGATCGCGATCTTCGTCTTCGCGCTCGTCGGTCGCCCGGACTGGTACTGGCTCATCGCGAGCCGCATCCTCCTGCTTCCGGTGATCGCCGGGCTCGCGTACGAGCTCATCCGCTACGCCGGGAAAGCACCAGGACAACCGCGTGCTGATGACGTTGCTCGCGCCGGGTCTCTGGCTGCAGCGCCTGACGACGCGCGAGCCGACGCGACGATCAGGTCGAGGTCTCGATCCAGGCGCTCCAGCGCGTCATGGAGAAGGAGGCAGCCGAGACGCCCGAGCAGCGCAAGCTCGAGTCGCGCGTCGAGGTGATGGCCTAGCCATGCCGCGCATCGTCCGCGAGGCGGAGTCGACTGGGAGGGCACCGCGTCTCGCGGAGTCGGGCGTCGTGACGCGCCGCGAGCTCCGGGGCGTTCGCAGCTCCCGGTCGACGATCGCATCGCGCGTCGGGGATCCCGAGGGCAAGACGAGCCCCGAGGAGCTGCTCGCCGCGGCACACGCGACGCTGCTTCGTCACCTCGCTCGGAAGCGAGCTCGCACCGCGCAGGCACTCCGCCGGAGCGCGTGCGACGTCCACTGCACGATCACGATGGACGAGGTCGAGGGGAAGGGACACCTCATCGTCGCGTCCGCGATCTCCGCGCGCGTCGTCGCGCCGGGCGCCGACGGGGCGATTCTCGCCCAGGCAGCCAAGGCAGCCGACGAGGGCTGCCCGTTCTCCGCGCTCATCAGGGCGAGCGCGACCGTCACCGTCGAAGCCACTCTCGAAGGGGGAAGCTGATGGCCGACTCGACAGCGCACGTCACCTGGTCGGGATCGCTGCTGGAAGGGAGCGGGACGATCGACCGCGTCGGGAGCGGCGCGTTCGGGGCGCTGCCCGTGAGCTGGGACGCACGCACGGGCGAGGCCGCCGGCCAGACGACTCCCGAGGAGCTCATCGCGGCAGCGCACGCAGCGTGCTTCTCGATGGCGCTCTCGCACGGGCTCGCGCAGGCCGGCACGCCGCCCGAGAAGCTCGACGTCGACGCGACCGTGACGTTCGTCCCGGGAACCGGGATCACGAAGAGTCGCGCTGGCCGTCCGCGCAGTCGTGCCCGGGATCGACGAGCCGGCATTCCTGCACGCCGCCGAGGACGCAGGGAGAACTGCCCGGTCTCGAAGGCGCTCGCCTCGGTGCCCGAGATCACGCTCGAAGCCTCGCTGGCGTAACGCCGCGGTACCCTCCGGCGATGGCCATCGAGCGCCTCGTCGACGAGCTGGACCGCTCCTACGCGGAGGCGCAGGAGCGCCTGTCCGATCCCGCGGTCTACAACGACCACCGTCAGGCTGCGGACGCGGGCAGGCGGCTCAAGGAGCTCGAGACGCCGAAGCGTCTCGCAGACGAGTGGCGAGAGGCGCGCGAGAGCCTCGACGTCGCGCGCGACGATCCCGAGCTCGCGCCGATGGTCTCGGAGCTCGAGAGCGAGCTCGAGCGGCTCGAGAGCGAGCTGACGCTCGCGCTCGTCGAGCGGGATCCGGCCGACGAGAAGGACGTGATCGTGGAGATCCGCCAGGGTGTCGGCGGCGACGAGGCGGCGCTGTGGGCGGGCGACGTCCAGCGCATGCTCACGCGCTACGCGGAACGGATCGGGCTGAAGACCGAGACGCTCTCGACGAGTGAGAGCGAGGGCGGCGGCGTGAAGGAGACCGTGTTCGCCGTGAAGGGTCAGGGCGCGTTCTCGATCTTCAAGTTCGAGGGCGGGACGCATCGCGTGCAGCGCGTGCCCGAGACCGAGTCGCAGGGCCGCATCCACACGTCGACCGCGACCGTCGCGGTCATGCCCGAGGTCGAGGAGGTCGAGATCGAGATCCACGAGAACGAGCTCCGGGTCGACGTCATGCGCTCGACCGGGCCGGGCGGCCAGAGCGTGAACACGACGGACTCGGCCGTCCGCATCACGCACCTTCCGACGGGCCTCGTCGTCGCGATGCAGGACGAGAAGTCGCAGCTCCAGAACCGCGTGAAGGCGATGCGCGTGCTCCGCGCCCGGCTGTACGAGCTCGAGCGCGAGAAGCAGCAGGCGGAGCTCGCGGCGTCGCGCCGCTCGCAGATCGGGACGGGCGAGCGCGCGGAGAAGATCCGGACGTACAACTTCCCCGAGAGCCGCGTGACGGATCACCGGATCAAGCTGACGCTGCACCGGCTCGACCAGGTGCTCGACGGGGACATGGGCGAGCTCACCGAGGCGCTCCGCGCCGAGGAGCAGCGCCAGGCGCTCGCCGCCGCCTCCGCGTGAAGGTCAGGCGGGCGGTCGCCGAGAAGGGGAAGGCCAGGCGGGCGGTCGCCGAGACGACCGAACGTCTCGCGACGGCCGGCTGCGACTCTCCCCGCGTCGACGCCGAGATCCTCGTCGCGCACGTGCTCGGCGCTCTCGCGGTCGGAGCTCGCGCTCGAGTCGTCGCGCAAGCTGTCTCGCGCGGAGGAGAAGGCGCTCGAGCGGCTGGTCGCCCGACGCGAGGCACGCGAGCCGCTCGCGTACGTGCTCGGCGAGTGGGGCTTCAGGCGGCTCACGCTCGGCGTCGATCGGCGCGTGCTCGTTCCGCGACCCGAGACCGAGGTCGTCGTCGAGCGCTGCCTCGCGCGGATCGCCGGCCTCGCCGAGCCGCGCGTCCTCGACGTCGGGACGGGGAGCGGAGCGATCGCGCTCGCGATCGCCGACGAGCATCCCCGGGCGCGTCGTGACCGCGATCGACGCGTCGGCCGGCGCGCTCGAGGTCGCCGGCGCGAACGCGCTCCGGACGGCGGCTCGCGATCGAGCTGCGCGAATGGGACCTCTATCACGGGACTTCCCGACGGACCGTGGGATCTCGTCGTGTCGAACCCGCCGTACGTCCTGCCCGAGGAGATCGACGACGCTCGAGCCCGAGGTGCGCGACTGGGAGCCGCGGGAGGCGCTCGTCGGCGTGGGGGCGACCGAGGCCGTCGCGCGCGGAGCGGCTCGACGTCCTCCGCGCCGGCGGGGCGCTCGTCCTCGAGGTCGCAGCCGGGGACGCTGCGCGGGTGGCGGCGATGCTCGCGGGACTCGGGTACGCCGACGTCGTGACGACGCAGGACCTCGCCGGGCGCGAGCGGGTCGTCGAGGGAGCGCGCGGCGTCGTGAGCGCCGCTGGACGACGTCGTCGCGGCGATCGACGCCGGCGGGCTCGTCGTCATCCCGACCGACACGGTCTACGGCCTCGCGTGCAGGCCGGACCGGGAGGACGCCGTCCGCGCGCTGTCGGCGCTCAAGCGACGCTCGCCCGAGCAGCCGATCGCGCTCGTCGCGGCGAGCGTCGACGGCTCTGCGCGAGCTGATTCCGGAGCTGCCGGCGCGGCTCGTGCTCGTCCGGGCCGTTCACGCTCGTCGTGCCGAATCCCGCGCGGCGACTCCCGTGGCTGGCAGGGGCGCGGCCGGACACGATCGGCGTGCGCGTTCCCGATCTCTCCGGCGCGGCAGCCGATGCGCTCGAGCGCGTCGGCGTCGTCGCGGCGACGAGCGCGAACCTGCACGGAGGCCCCGATCCGCGCCGTGTCGACGACGTTCCCGCCGAGATCCTCGCCGGCGTCGCGGCCGTCCTCGACGTGGGCGAGCTGCCGGGCACGCCCTCGACGGTGCTCGACCTGACCGGGCCCGAGCCGCGCGTCCTGCGCGAGGGGGCGGTGCCCGCGGCGGAGGCTCTCGCGCGGGTCGCCGAAGCGGTTCGGCAGTAGCATCAGCCGTCATGGCGACGACGCCGCTGACGCTCGACCAGCTCCGCACGGCAGGCCTCGCCGACGTCGATCCCGAGGTCGCAGCACTCCTCGAGCGCGAGCTCGAGCGGCAGCGCGGCGAGATCGAGCTCATCGCGTCGGAGAACTTCACGTGGCCGGCGATGCTCGAGGCCGTCGGCAGCGTCCCGACGAACAAGTACTCCGAGGGCTATCCGGGCCGCCGCTACTACGGCGGCTGCGAGGTCGTCGACGAGATCGAGCAGCTCGCGATCGACCGCGCGAAGGCGCTCTTCGGCGCGGAGCACGCGAACGTCCAGCCGCACGCCGGAGCGCAGACGAACATGGCCGTCTACTTCGCGGTGCTGCAGCCCGGAGACACGATCCTCTCGCTCGAGCTCTCCCACGGCGGCCATCTCACGCACGGGCTCAAGGTCAACTTCTCGGGCCGGCTCTACGACATCGTCCACTACGGCGTCTCGCGCGAGACGAACCTCGTCGACTACGACGACGTCCTCGCGCTCGCCAAGGAGCACCGGCCGAAGCTGATCGTCTGCGGCGGCTCGGCGTACCCGCGCACGGTCGAGACCTGGCGCTTTCGCGAGATCGCCGACGAGGTCGGCGCGCTCCTTCTCTGCGACATGGCGCACTTCGCCGGGCTCGTCGCGGCGGGCCTGCACCCGAATCCCGTCGAGCACTGCGACTTCGTCACCTCGACGACGCACAAGACGCTCGCCGGGCCGCGCTCGGGATTCGTCCTCTGCCGGGAGGAGCACGCGCAGGCCGTCGACCGCGCCGTGTTCCCGGGAATGCAGGGCGGCCCGCTGAACCACGTGATCGCAGCGAAGGCGGCGTGCTTCAAGATCGCGGCGTCGGAGCCCTTCCGCGAGTACCAGACCGCCGTTCGCGCGAACGCGGACGCGCTCGCGGAGTCGCTGCAGGAAGGCGGGCTCGACGTGCTGACGGGCGGAACCGACACGCACGTCCTGCTCGTCGACCTGCGCCGGACCGAGTGGAGCGGCAAGGACGCCGAGGAGCGGCTCGCCGAGGTCGGGATCACCGTGAATCGCAACACCGTCCCGTTCGACGAGCGCCCGCCGACGGTCGCGTCCGGCATTCGCGTCGGCACGCCTGCGATGACGATGCGCGGGCTCGACGAGGACGACTTCCGCGAGGTCGGCCGGATCATCTGCGACGCGCTGAGCAGCGACGCCGACGTCGCCGCGCTCGCGGGTCGGAGTGCCGCGCTCGTCGAGAGCCGCCCGCTCTACCCCGGCCTGTCGGCGTTCCCGACCTTCGAGGACTAGGAGAGCAGGACACGTGGATACGACCACACGACCTCGCGACGACGACCGGCCTCGTCACCGAGGTCACGCACCCGCTCGTCCAGCACAAGCTCGGCCTTCTGCGCGACGTCACGACGACGACGCAGATGTTCCGGCAGCTCGTGAACGAGCTGACGCTCCTCCTCACGTACGAGGCGACGAAGGGGCTCGCCGACGAGGAGGTCGAGATCGAGACGCCGCTCGAGCGGATGACCGCGCGTCAGATCTCGGGCAAGAAGGTCGCGGTGTGCCCGATCCTGCGCGCGGGGATGGGCATGCTCGACGCGGTGCTCTCGCTCGTGCCGGGCGCGCGCGTCGGCTTCATCGGGCTGTTCCGCGACGAGGAGACGCTCGAGCCCGTCGAGTACTACGTGAAGCTGCCGGGCGACATCGCCGACCGCGACGTCATCCTTCTGGACCCGATGCTCGCGACCGGGAACTCGACCGCCGCCGCGGTCGACACCGTGAAGCGCGCGGGCGCGACGTCCGTGCGCCTGATCGCGCTGATCGCCGCGCCCGAGGGCATCGAGCGCGTGCACCGCGAGCATCCCGACGTGCACATCGTCGTGGCGTCCGTCGACCGCGGCCTGAACGACAAGGGCTACATCCTTCCGGGCCTCGGCGACGCAGGCGACCGGCTCTACGGCACGAAGTAGCGCGAGCAGTGTTCGACGAGCTGCGGGCGACGCCGGAGGTTCTCTACGGAGCCGTCATCGCGTTCGTCATCGTCATGCTCCTGACTCCCGCCGTCGGCGGGATGGCGCGGATGCTCGGCGCCGTCGATCGTCCGGACGCGCGGCGCATCAACCGCCGTCCGATTCCCCGGCTCGGCGGGCTCGCGATCTTCCTGGGGATCCTCGTGCCCGCGCTCGCCTTCCTCGACCTCTCGGGGGAGAGCCGCGGCGTGCTGCTGGGCGCGGCGGTCGCGACGGTGGTCGGTGCGGTCGACGACTTCCGCGGCCTCTCGCCGTCCGTGAAGCTCGCCGGCCAGCTCGTCGCCGCGTCGATCCCGCCGATGTTCGGCGTCTGGATCGACCACGTCACCTTCCCGTTCGTCGGCGTCCTCGACATCCCGGCCTGGATCGGCGTGCCGATCTCGATGATCTTCATCGTCGCCGTGATGAACATGGTCAACTTCCTCGACGGCATGGACGGGCTCGCGGCCGGCGTCTGCGGGATCGCGGGCGCGACGTACGCGATCCTGGCGCTCTCGCTCGGAAAGCCCGATCCGGCGATCCTCTCGGCGATCGTCGCCGGCGCCTGCCTCGGGTTCCTCCGCCACAACTTCTTCCCGGCGCGGATCTTCATGGGCGACTCGGGCGCGCTGTGCCTCGGCTTCATCCTCGCGGCGGTCTCGATCCAGGGGCTGCTGAAGACGGCGTCGACCGTCGTCCTGCTGCTTCCGCTGCTCGTGCTCGCCGTGCCGATCATCGACACGTCGTTCGTCGTCGCCCGGCGCCTGAAGCACTCGCAGCCGATCTACACGGCCGATCGCAGCCACCTCCACCACCGCTTCCTCAACATCGGCTTCTCGCAGCGCCGTGCGGCCGTGACGATGTGGCTGTGGTGCGCGAGCCTCGCCGGCGCGGCGCTCGCGACGCGCTTCGTGCCGTTCCGCGAGGGAGGCGACTGGCACCTCTGGGAGACGCTGCTCGTGCTGGCGATCGGTCTCTTCGCCGTCGCGTTCTCGATCTACGTCGTGTACCTGCTCGAGATCGTCAAGCTCGCGAACCCGCGCGTGCGGCGGCGGGAGCGCGAGCGGGACGAGGCCAGCGAGCGCCTCAGCGCCTAGCCTCGGCTCGCTCGCTCGACGAAGTCGGCGAGCAGCGTCGTTGAACTCCGGGTGCCGCTGGACGGCGTGGCCGAAGCCTTGGAGCACGACTCGCTCGGCCCGGAGCTCGCTGCTCGAGGACGTCGCAGATCGCGTCGAAGGCGGGGTGGTGCGCTCCCGGAGACGACGAGCTTCGGGAACGACGTCGGCGGCGAGCGCGTCGAGCGGGATCTCCGCCTCCCAGGGGCCGCGCTCGACCGGTAGCGCCTGCGCGCCCTGTTCGAGCTCGGGCGGGAGCGGGGAGGGAGGGTCGAAGCGCGAGCCCACGGCCTCGAGGAAGCGCCGAAGGAAGGTCTCCGGATCGCTCGTCGCGCCCGACGCGTACAGCGCCGCGCCGCCCGCGGCGAACGCGTCGACGGCGGGGTTGCCCTGCGGCGACGCGCGTCGCGGGAGGCTCGATCACCGTCAGCGAGCGAGCGCGTCCGGCCGCTGCGCCGCGGCGAGCAGCGAGATGACGCCTCCGTACGAGTGCCCGACGAGGTGATCTCCGGGCTCGAGCAGCTCGGCGACGAGCGCCGCGTCCGGCTCGAAGTCGACCCGCTCGACCGGCGGGTTGGGGGGAAGCCCGGGCCGCTCGACGACGACGAGCTCGAACCGCTCGGCGAGCGGCCGCTGCGCGGCCCAGGTCGCCCGACCGCCGACGACGCTTCCGTGAACGAGGACGAGCCGCTCCACGGCGCCATCCTACGTGCGGTTACGAAGTCGACGTGGTTTCGGCTTGAAGAAGGGAAATCAGCTGTTACAAGCACGGTGATATGCTCCGCCTGGGATGACGCCGGACGCGGCCCCCTCACCTCACTCACTCGCCACTGCCTCGGGACTTCTCCTGGGAAGCGCTCGCGGCTGCGATGGCGCTCGGCGCGCTCGTCGGCTGGGCATTCGACGCGGCGGGGATCGGCCTCCTGATCGGGGCGATGGTCGGGATCCCGCTCGGTGCGGTCGTCGTCTACCAGGTCTACGGCCGGAGCCCGGCCGCATGAGCGCGGGGATGTTCTCGACGCCGCGGCCGCTGCCGAGCCGCATCGCGCCGACGATCGCCGGCGGAACGATCATCGCCCTCGCGCTCCCGATCTTCGCGATCGCCGGCTGGCCGCTCGAGGGGTGGGCGCTCGGCGCCGTTCTCTGGGTCGCGTCGGAGATCTTCGCCGCGGTACTGACGCGCCTCCCGAACAGCCCCGATAACCTCGCCGCCGCAGGAATGCGGGGAATCGGAACAACCTCTCGGGCACTGCTCGTCGGCATCGTGCTCGTCATCGTCACGGTCTCGAACGAGTCCGTCGGCATCGCCGCGGCGCTCCTCTACGCGATCGCGTTCACGGTCGAGCTCGGCGTCGGCCTCGCGACGTACTTCGGCGGCGAGGCGAAGGCGTGAAGCGCGCGCTCGCCGTCGTGACGCTGCTCGCGCTGACGCTCCCGTCCGTCGCGTTCGCGCAGACGGAGCCGGAGGAGGAGTCGAAGTTCGACCCGTCGCACGAGTGGGAGCTCCAGACCTGGGGGCCGGAGCTCAAGATCGGCCCGATCGACATGTCGATCAACAAGGCCGTCGCGTACCTGATCCTCGGGACGATCGTGTCGATCGTCATCGGGATCGTCTTCATGCGCGTCCGGCCCGGACGCGGGCCCGAACCGCCGCCAGGCGCTCGGCGAGACGATCTACGAGGTCGCGCAGGTGCAGGTCGCCGAGCAGGGCCTTCCGACGAAGGCGATCGGCCGCTGGTTCCCCTACGTCGCGACGCTGATGATCTTCATCTGGGTGATCAACATGATCGGGTTCATCCCGCTCCCGTTGTCCGACGAGCGCTGGGAGATCGGCGGGATCAGCATCCCGACCTTCGCGATCTTCGCGGCGACCTCGACGCTCTCGGTCACGCTCGCCCTCGCGCTCATGACGTGGACGTTCACCCACGTGGAGGGGATCCGCGAGAACGGCGCGATCGGGTACTTCAAGAGCTGGATCCCGGACGTGCCGAAGGCGATGCTGCCGCTCATCATCCCGCTCGAGATCCTCGGGCAGTTCATGCGGCTCATCAGCCTCTCGATCCGTCTCTACGCGAACATGCTCGCGGGCCACATGCTGATCCTCACGTTCATCGGGCTGATCTTCGTGCTCGAGAACGTCTTCCTGTCGGTCGTTGCGATTCCCGCCGCGACCGCCTTCTACCTCTTCGAGGTCGTCATCGTCGTCTCGATCCAGGCGTATATCTTCGCCGCCCTGTCCGCCATCTACATCGGCTCGGCCATCGAGCCCGAGCACTAAGGAGGAGTCCCACCAATGCTTTCCTCGTTCTTCTTCCTCGCCGCCGCCGAGGACGGCGCGGACGCCGGCAAGGCGATCGCGCTCGCGCTCGGCATCGGCCTCGGCTCGCTCGGAGCCGGCATCGGCATCGGCAACATCTTCGGCTCGATGATCCAGGCCGTCGCGCGGCAGCCGGAGCTCCGCGGAGAGCTCACCGGCATCCAGTGGCTCGGCTTCGCGCTCACCGAGGCGGTCGTCTTCTACGGCCTCATCGGCGGCCTCCTCGCGTACGTCCTCGTCTGAGCGATGCATTTCTTCCTCGCCCAAGCAGCCGAAGAGGAGTCGTCCGGGGGTCTGATCGACGTCGTCCCCGGGCTGATGATCTGGACGCTGATCTGCTTCGCGCTCACGTTCTTCGTGCTCAGGAAGTTCGCGTTCGGGCCGATCCAGAAGACGATCGACGAGCGGCGCGATCGGATCCGCGCGGCGGTCGACGAGGCCGACAAGGCGCGCGACGAGGCGCGCGAGCTCCTCGAGCAGCACCGCCAGCTGATCGCGGACGCGAAGGGCGAGGCGGCGGGCATCCTCGCCGACGCGCGCAAGGTCGGCGACGCGCAGATCGAGCGCGTCAAGGCGGAGTCCGAGGCGGAGCGTGCACGCCGGCTCGAGGAGACGAAGCGCCAGATCGACGCCGAGACGAAGCGCTCGCTCGACCTGATCCGCTCCGAGGTCGCGGACCTCACGCTCGAGGCGACCGCGCGCGTGACCGGCAAGGTGCTCGACGGCGAGGATCAGCGCCGGCTCATCGACGAGGCGATCGCCGAGCTCGACTTCTCCGCGCTGGAGAAGGAACGCGCCTAGTGGCAGTAGCGCACCGCATGTACGCCCGCGCGCTCTTCCAGGCCGCGCAGGACGCCGACCGCGTCGACGCGGTCGCAGCCGATCTCGCCGCGCTCGCAGGCGCGATGGACGAGATGCCCGAGCTGCGCGCGTTCCTGCGCAACCCGCAGATCGACCCGGCCGGCAAGGCCGACGTCCTCGGCCAGCTGACGGAAGGCGGCGACGAGCTCGTTCGCAACTTCGTCCGCCTCGTCGCGGAGAAGGGTCGCGCGGGCGAGCTCTCCGAGGTCAGCGCGGAGCTCGACGCGCTCGTCGCCAAGGCGCAGAACCGGCTGACGGTCGAGCTCACGACCTCGTACGAGCTCTCCGACGACGAGGCGGCGTCGATCGTCGCGACGATCGAGAAGGCCTCGGGCCGCAAGGTCGAGGCGACTCGCACCGTCGACCCCAGCCTCATCGGCGGGATCGTCCTCCAGATCGGGTCGCACCGCGCCGACGGCAGCGTCCGCGGACGGCTCGAGCGCCTCCGACACGAACTCGCAACGGCCTAAGACGAGGAGCCTCCCGCATGAAGCTACAGCCCCGAAGAGATCACCTCGATCCTCAAGGATCGAATCCAGCAGTTCGACGTCGAGACCGACCTCTCGGAGGTCGGCACCGTCCTCCAGGTCGGCGACGGCATCGCCCGCATCCACGGCCTCGAGAACTGCGTCTCGCTCGAGCGGCTCGAGCTCGAGCACGGCGTGACCGGCATCGCGTTCAACCTCGAGGAGGACAACGTCGGAACGGCGCTCTTCGGCGAGTGGCAGCACGTGAAGGAGGGCGAGCCGGTGCGCCGCACCGGCGAGGTCATGAGCGTCCCGGTCGGCCCCGGCCTGCTCGGCCGCGTCGTCGACCCGCTCGGCAACCCGCTCGACGGGCTCGGCCCGATCGAGGCGGCGGAGCGCCGCCCGCTCGAGTTCAAGGCGCCGGGCGTCATCCAGCGGCAGCCCGTGAAGGAGCCGATGTACACGGGGCTCAAGTCGATCGACTCGATGACCGCCGATCGGCCGCGGCCAGCGCGAGCTCATCATCGGCGACCGCTCGACCGGCAAGACCGCGGTCGCGATCGACACGATCCTGAACCAGCGCGGCGGAGACCTCATCTGCGTCTACGTCGCGGTCGGGCAGAAGGGCTCGACGGTCGCCCAGGTGGTCGAGCGGCTGCGCGACGCGGGCGCGATGGAGTACACGATCGTCGTCTCGGCGCCCGCGCAGGAGGCCGCGCCGATCAAGTGGATGGCGCCGTTCGCCGGCTGCGCGATGGGCGAGTACTTCCTCTACTCGGGCAAGCACGCGCTCTGCATCTACGACGACCTCTCGAAGCACGCGGACGCGTATCGCCAGCTCTCGCTGCTCCTGCGCCGCCCGCCGGGCCGCGAGGCGTTCCCGGGCGACGTCTTCTACCTCCACTCGCGGCTGCTCGAGCGCGCGTGCAAGCTCTCCGACGACCTCGGCGGCGGCTCGCTCACGGCGCTGCCGGTCATCGAGACGCAGGCCGGCGACATCGCGGCGTACATCCCGACGAACGTCATCTCGATCACCGACGGCCAGATCTTCCTCGAGTCGAGCCTCTTCTTCTCGGGCGTGCGGCCGGCGATCAACGTCGGCACGTCGGTCTCCCGCGTGGGCGGGAACGCGCAGACGAAGGCGATGAAGAAGGTCGCCGGCCGCCTGCGCCTCGACCTCGCGCAGTACCGCGAGCTGGAGGCGTTCTCGCAGTTCGGCTCGGAGCTCGACGCCGCGACGCAGAGCGCGCTCGGCCGCGGCGAGCGGATGGTCGCGACGCTGAACCAGCCGCAGTACCAGCCGTGGGCCGTCGAGGAGCAGGTCGTCGCGATCTACTCCGGGATCAACGGCTGGCTCGACAAGGTTCCGGTCGGCCAGGTGCCGCGGTTCCACGACGAGCTGCGCGAGCACCTGCGCACCGAGGGAACCGTTCTCCAGGCGATTCGCGAGTCCGGCGACCTCTCCGACGAGACCGAGCAGAAGCTCATCAAGGAGCTCGAGCACTTCCAGGGCGTCTTCAACATCGAGGAAGAGAAGGGGCTCGTCGCGTAGGCGATGGCCACGGTCCAGGACCTCAAGCGCCGCATCCGTTCCGTCCGCAACACGCGGAAGATCACGCGCGCGATGGAGCTCGTCGCGGCGGCGAAGCTCCGCCGCGCCGAGCAGCGGATCACCGCGCTGCGCCCGTACGCGGAGACGATGAACGAGCTCATCGCCGGCGTGGGGCGCGCCGCGTCGTCCGTGCGACTCCCGCTGCTCGAGCAGCGGGAGAACGTCGAGGCGGTGGCGATCGTGCCCGCTGACGGGAGATCGCGGCCTCGCGGGATCGTTCAACGCGCAGGTGATTCGTCGTGCGTTCGCGCTCGAGCGGTCGCTCCAGGCAGAGGGCACGACGGTTCGCTGGGTCGCCGTCGGGAAGAAGGGCCGCTCGACGCTCACGTTCCGGCGACGCGAGCTCTCGGGCGCCTACCTGGGCTTCACGGATCAGCCCGCGTACGAGGACGCGCAGGCGATCGCGCATCGTGTGTCGGAGCTCTTCACCGAGGGCGAGGTCGACCGCGTCGTGCTCGTCTACAACACGTACGTCTCCGCGCTGACGCAGCGCGTGACCGAGCAGGACATCCTCCCGATCTCGGCCGACATCCTCGAGACCGACGAGGACGAGCGCGCGGCCGACACGCTCCGCGGCGACTTCATCTTCGAGCCGGAGCCCGAGGAGATCCTCGAGCGCCTGCTCCCGGTCTACCTCGAGACGCAGATCTATCGCGCGCTGCTCGAGTCGACCGCGTCCGAGCAGGGCGCACGGATGACGGCGATGCGGAACGCCTCGAAGAACGCCGGCGAGCTCATCGACACGCTCACGCTGCGCATGAACCGCGCGCGCCAGGCCGAGATCACCCAGGAGATCCTGGAAGTGGTCGCCGGCGCCGAAGCACTCGTGTAGACGACGGGGTCTGACCCCGTTCACGCAAGGCGCACGCGACCTACCCGGCGGTCCATGGGGGTCTGACCCCGCATCTCGACCGCTAACGAACGACGAGCGCGCACGTCAGAGATGTATGGCCCCGCGACATCGTTCGATCGCGTTCGGGATCGTGGCGCTCACGTTGGTCGGGAGCGTCGTCGTCGCTCCCGCCGCGCCGGGCGGCCACGCGTCGTCGGCAGCCGGAACGGTCGTGTTCATCCACGAGCAAGAGCCGCCGACTCTCAGGGGCGGGTGGGTCGACAACAACCTCCTCGCCACCGGGCTCGTCACCAACAACATCTGGTACGGCGGCCAGATCTACGACTCGACGGCGACGCTCCGTCCGCGGCTCTTCGAGGCCAAGCCGAAAATCGTCAGGACGAGACCACAGACGATCTCGTTCGAGTACAAGGCGTCCGCCGTGTGGAGCGACGGCAAGCCCGTGACGTGCGAGGACTGGAAGGCGACTTGGCGCGTGTTCGTGAACCCGCGGGTTCAACGTCGCGAGTCGGGCGGGCTTCGAGGACATCAAGTCGTCACGTGCAGCGGCAAGGCGGGGACGATCGTCTTCGCACGGCCGTTCGCGGCCTGGGAGTCGCTCGTGTCGGGCGGTGTCTATGCCGCGCATGTCGTCCGTGGCAGGGACATGAATCGGATGTTCAGCGACTCGATCCCCGTCTCCAGCGGGCCGTGGAAGTTTCAGAGCTGGCAGCGAGGCGTTCAGCTCTCACTCGTCAAGAACCCGCGGTTCAAGGCCGGACCGGCGATGAAGCTCGACCGCGTCGTGTTTCGGTACATCCTGGACACGAATGCCCGTTTCCAGGCGATGAAGGCGGGCGAGGGTCACCTCATGGAGCCGCAGCCGCAGCTGCAGATCGCCGACATCGTGAACGACAGGGACTTCAAGGTCCAGCGCTCGCCGGAGTACGCCTTCGAACACATCGACCTCCAGCTCGGACCACGGGGTCATCCGGCGCTCAAGCTCGCGTACGTCCGCCAGGCGCTCGTCACCGGGATAAACCGCCCGCAGCTTGCGAACGCGCTGTTCGCGACGATCGCTCCCGGCCTGCCCAAGCTGGACAACCTCGTCTTCAAGCCGTTCGAGAAGAGGCACCTACCAGCCGCATTTCAAGAAGTGGGTCTACAACCCGAGCAGGGTCATCAGCATCCTGAAGGGCAGGGGCTGCACCGGCGGGCCCGGACGTCCCCGAGCGCCACCAATACCGCCATCTTCTCGTGCCCGGGCGTCGGCAAGCTGGCGTTCCGCTTCTCGACGACCGCCGGCAATCAGCTGCGGCTGCTGACGTTCGAGGTCATCGAGCGACAGCTCAAGAGCGCCGGCATCCAGCTGATCCCGCGCTTCCAGACGGCCGGAACTCTCTTCGGAAGCACCCTGCCGTCCGGCGACTGGGACCTGATCATGTTCACGTACGGCGGCGGTCCCGACTCGAAGATCACGAGCAACACGCTCTACTCGTGCGGGGGCGACCAGAACTACGGCAACTACTGCAACCGCAAGTCGACCGCGCTCTTCGATGCGGCGACGAGGGAGTTCGACGTCGCCAAGCGGCACGCGCTCCTGAATCAGGGGGACGCCCTGCTTGCGGTGGACCTGCCGTCGATCCCTCTGTACACGCGCCCGAAGTTCGTCATCAGCACAGACCGCGTCTCCGGCCCGGTTCTCAACACGACGAGCGAGGGCACGCCCTGGAACGTGTCCGCCTGGCAGCTCAAGTAGCGGTGACGAGTTGACTCCGGAGCCCATGCCTCACAGCTGACCCCGCTAACAACCATCGCGACCGCGCGTACAAGTAGCTAGCGCGCGGCATGACGACTCCTCTACCGGACATATCCGCAGATACCATCGCGCCGGTGGAGCCGGTCGTTTCCGCAGTGTCGGAGCCCGAGCGCTTCGAGCGCGCGGGGGCGATCTCCGACCGGCTCGTCGACAACATCGCGACGGTCGTCTACGGCAAGCGCAACGAGATCAAGCTCGTCCTGACCGCCCTCGCGTGCGACGGTCACGTGCTGCTCGAGGACGTGCCGGGGACGGCCAAGACCGTGCTCGCGCGCGCCATCGCCGGCAGCATCGACGGTGCGATCCCGCAGCGGATCCAGTGCACGCCCGACCTCCAGCCGACGGACGTGACGGGCCTCTCGGTCTTCGACCAGAGGACGCGGAACTTCGAGTTCCGGCCCGGCCCGATCTTCGCCAACGTCGTCCTCGTCGACGAGATCAACCGGGCGACGCCGAAGACGCAGTCGGCACTGCTCGAGGCGATGGCCGAGCGTCAGGTCACGGTCGACGGCGTCACGCGCGAGCTGCCGTACCCGTTCCTGCTTCTCGCCACGGAGAACCCGATCGAGTACGAGGGAACCTTCCCGCTGCCCGAGGCACAGCTCGACCGCTTCTTCCTGCGCACCGCGCTCGGCTACCCGGAGCTCGAGGACGAGCTCAAGATCCTCACCGATCAGCGCTATACCCACCCGCTCGACGATCTCCAGCCGGTCGTCGGGCTCGACGAGGTGCACGAGCTGCGGGCGGCAGCCCAGCACGTCTACGTCGACGACGTCCTCCACCGCTGGGTGGTCGAGCTCGTGCGTGCGACGCGCGAGCAGGAGTCCGTCGTGATCGGGAGCTCGGTGCGCGGCAGCCTCGCGCTGGAGCGCGCGGCGCGTGCGTGGGCGCTCCTCGACGGCACGGAGCTACGTCGTCCCCGAGGACATCGAGCGCCTGTTCGCGCCGGTCCTCGTGCATCGCGTCGTGTTCACTCCCGCCTTCGTCGCGCGTGCTCGCGCGACGGGTTGGGCGGAGGCGATCGAGGCGTTCCGCCAGAGCTGTCTCGAGCTCGCGCCGCAGCCGGGCTCCGAGGAGGATCCGCTGTTCGAGGGCGGCGCGGTCAGACAGCCCGACCCCGAGGACTAGCCGCCGCCGTGCCCGGCGCACGCCTCTCCTTCCCGCTCGTTCCTCGCCGCCGCGTCATCGGGCTCTCGTTCGGGACGATGAGGAGCCTCCGCCGAGGCTCCGGAACCGACGTCGCGGGCTCGCGCCCCTACCGGCCCGGCGACGACATCGACTCGATCGACTGGGCTGCCTCGGCCCGGCTGTCCACCGCGCGGGGCGACGACGAGTTCGTCGTGCGCGAGCGCTTCGCGGAGGAGGCGCCGAAGATCGTGATCGTGTGCGATCGGCGGCCGGAGATGGCCTGCTTCGGGCCGCCGCTGCCGTGGCTCGACAAGCCGAGAGCGATGCGCACGGTGGTCGAGCTGATCCTCGCGAGCGCGGGCGCGGCGGGAGGGTTCGTCGGCTACCTCGACTACGCCGACGGCGACCCGCACTGGCGTCAGCCGAAGGGAGAGCGGAAGCTCATCGAGCTGCGCGACGAGCGCCTGTGGTCGACGGAGTACGGCGGCCCGGTCGACTGGCTCGAGCGCTCCTTCGAGCATCTCGCCTTGCACACGCGCGCCGTCACGCCCGGCACGTTCGTCTTCCTCCTCTCCGATTTCATCCCGTCGCCGTCTCATGAGCTGTGGCTCATGGCGATGGAGCACCGGTGGGACATCGTGCCGGTCGTCCTCCAGGATCCGACGTGGGAGCAGAGCTTCCCGGACGTCGAGGGAATCGTCGTGCCGTTGCGCGATCCCCGCAGCGGCCGCGTGTCGTCGGCGCGATTGCGGCGCAAGGAGGTCGCGGCACGCAGGGAGCACAACCGCGCGCGCACCGAGTCGCTGCTCGAGTCGTTCCGGTTCCTCGACATCGACCCGGTCGTCGTGACCTCGAGCGACCCGGCGGACATCCTCGCGGAGTTCCTGCTGTGGGCCGATCTCCGTCGAACGCGCCGCGTGATCGGAGCCTGAGCTGAGCCGCCGTCACCTCCTGCCGGCCGTCGGGCTCGTCGTCGTCGCTCTCGTGACCGCGCTGGCCGTCGTCGGCGTATCGAGGCTCGGCGACGGACGACGACTCCGGCGTCGTGACGGCGCTGCCCGACCGCGAGCCCGGGCACGGCGCGCCCCGCCGGCACCCTGCCGGAGTCGGGGATCGAGGCGCGCGGCTCGGTCGAGCCGAGGCTCACGCTCTTCGGCGACACGATCCAGGCGAGGGTCGACGTCCTGCTCGACCGGCGCAAGGTCGACCCGAGCACGATCCGCGTGAGCACGGAGTTCCTGCCGTGGGAGATCGTCGGCCCGCAGGCCCGCGTGCGCAGGGACGCGGGCACGAACACCTACCTGCAGACGATCTACACGCTGCGCTGCACGTCGAGCCCGTGCCTGCCGGTCAACGACGCCAGCGCGCTCGAGTTCACCTCCGCACGACTGTCGTACGCGAAGCCGGGAGCGGCGCCCGGAGCACGCCAGTCGATCGCGGTCGACTGGCCGATCCTCCTCGTCTACTCGAGGTTCGCTGCGATCAATCTCGAGGCACCGGCGTCCTCGAGCGTCCTGCCGTGGCGCGCCGATCTCGAGTCGTTCCCGGCCGCGTCGTACCGGATCTCGCCCGCCGTTCTCCTTCCCGTCCTGCTCGTCCTCGCGGGCCTGTTCGCCGTCGCCGGCGCCGCGCTCGCGTTCGTCGCGATCCCACGACGTCGAGCGGAGCCCGAGCCCGAGCCGGAACCGGAGCCCGAGCCGCTGCCCACCCTCACGCCCCTCGAGCAGGCGCTCGAGCTGCTCGAGGACGCGAGCCGCGCCGACGGGGTGCAGGACCGGCGCCGCGCGCTCGAGCTCGTCGCGGAGGTGCTCGACGTCGAGCATCCGGAGCTCGCACGCGCCGCGCGCACGCTGGCGTGGTCCGAGGACGACCCGGTCGTCGAGCAGACGAGCGGCCTCGCGACCCGCGTGCGGACGACGATCGATCTGAGCGAGAACGGGAACGGCCGTGTCCATTAGAGCAGCGATTCGATCCGCGCCGGCGGCGTGCGAACGGCGTCGACACGCACGACGTCGGCGCGTTCCGGAGCGTGATCAATCGGACGGGAATCGTGCGCGCGATCCTCGCGGGAGGCGCGCTCGCGCTCGTGCTCGCCGCGGCCGCGTCGGCGCGCGATCCGCAGACGAGCGAGCGCGCGCTGGTTCCGCCGGATCGAGTCGGAGTCGTCGTCGTCGATCTCTCGCTCAGCATCGCTGATGACCGACTACGTGACGATCCGGCGAACGCTCCGCCGCCTCGTTGCCGAGGAGGCCTCGATCGGCCTCGTCGTCTTCTCCGACGTGCCGTACGAGCTGCTGCCGCCGGGCACGCCGGCCGCCGAGCTCCGGCCGTTGCTGCGACTGCTGATCGCGCCGCGCTTGGGGCCGGTGCAGAACCCGTGGACGCAGACTTTCACGCGCCGGGACGCGTATCTCCGTCGCGTTGGAGCTCGCCAAGTCGATGCTCGAGCGTGACGAGGTGGACGCGGGGTCGATCCTGCTCGTGAGCGATCTCGAGACCGCACCGGACGACGTTCCGTCGCTCGCGCGCACGATCGCGGGGATCGATCGCGCCGGGATTCGGCTTCGCATCGTCCCGCTCGCGCCGTCGAGCGACGCGCTGAGCCTCTTCGAGGGCTTGCTCGAGGAAGACGCGATCGCCGGGTTCGCACAGCAGTCGCCCGACGCCGCGGAACCGGACGCGGCGCCCGGCCAGGGTCGAGATCCCGACGTCGCTGCTCGTGCTCGGCGCGCTCGCACTTCTCTTCCTGGCGGCGCACGAGCGGCTTGCCGGTCGTCTCGCGCTTCCGCGCGCTCGTCACGCGGACGGAGGCGCCTCGTGACCCGTCGCGAGCTCGTCGAGCGGCTCGCGCTCGGTGTCGGGGCGATCCTCTGCCTGCGTCGTCGCGCTCGCGCTCGGCCTCCTCGCGCTGGACATCGCGCGCAGCCGGGACGCTCTCGCGCAGGGCGACGTCCAGTACCGCATCTCGCCGGAGCGCCTCGGGCTCTGGCGCGCCTCCACGATCGTCCCGTCCGACCCGGCGGCCTCGCTCATCGGCACCGAGGACGACGTGGAGCTGCGGCGGGCCGTGCGCTCGGTGCGGCTCGCGCGCCTCGACGATCCCACGGTCTCGGTGTCCGACCCCGAGATCGCCCTCCTGCGCAACGACGCCCAGGCGCGACTCGACGCGCTCGTCGCCGGCGATGCGGATGCGAGGACGAAGTCGCGCGCGGCCGGGCTGCTCGGCGTGATCGGGCTCTCGCGCCTCGGCTCGGAGACGCAGGATCGCGTCGCGCTCCTCTCGGCGACCGTCGCGAACCTCCAGCTCGCAATCGCGCTCGACCCGTCGAACGACGAAGCGAAGTACAACCTCGAGCTCGCGCTGCAGCGGTCTCGCGGTGTCCAGCTCACCGAGGGCGCGGGCGGCCAGAACCCGTCGCCGGGCGGAAGCGGCTCGAGCGGCGCCGGCGCGGGCGATCCCGGCAGCGGCTATTAGCGGCCGAGGCGATGTCGCTGACGATCCTCACTCCGCTCGGTGCGCTGCTCGCCGTCGGCGTCGTCGTGCCGCTCGTCGCTCTTGCGCGTGCCCGTCGCAAGGCGGGGAGCGTGCGCGACGTCACTCGGCGTCGCCGAGCCGGGCCGACGCGCGCTCGCCGTGCCGCTCGCCGCCCTCGTCGCCGGCGCAGCGCTCCTCGGCCTCGCCGCAGCGCAGCCGGTCTTCGAGTGGACGCGAGACCAGAAGGTGCGCACGGATGCGGAGGCGTTCGTCGTGCTCGACGTCTCCCGCTCGATGCTCGCGCAGCCGAACCTCGACTCGCCGCAACGCATCGAGCGCGCGAAGGCGGCTGCGTCCACGCTGCGCGCGTCGCTCTCGGACGTGCCCGTCGGCCTGGCGTCGCTCACGGACCGCGTGTTGCCGCACCTCTTCCCGGGCACGGACCAGGAGGTCTTCGCCGCGACGCTCGAGCGCTCGCTCGGCATCGAGCAGCCGCCGCCACGCGCGTCGTTCGCGACCGGAGCGACGTCGCTGAACGCGCTCGCGACGCTGCGCGGTCTTCGCTACTTCACGCCGAACTCGACGAAGCGGCTGGCGATCGTCCTCACGGACGGCGAGAGCCAGCCCGTCTCGAACGCGCGACTCGGCGGCCTCTTTCGCCGCTCGCCTGCGATCGAGGTCGTCTTCGTCCAGTTCTGGGACGAGGACGAGCGCGTCTTCTCACGCGGCGTGCCGGAGCCGCAGTACATCGCCGGACCCCTCGGCGCGCCCGGCGCTCGACCGGCTCGCAGCCTCCACGCAAGGGCGCGGTCTACTCGGAGGACCAGCTCGACGCAGCGACGAGCAAGGCGCACGACCTCCTCGCGAGCGGGCCGAGCGTCGTCGAGGGGGAGAAGGCGGGTCAGGTCGCGCTCGCGCCGTACCTCGCTGCCGCGGCGCTCCTTCCGTTCGGCCTGCTCCTCTGGCGACGCGATCGGTAGTGACCGCGTAGGTCAGCGCGTCTCCACGTCGTCACGAAACCAAGGCTCCACCGCTTCGGGGAAGCCGGTCTCGTCCATGTACGAGATCGCGCGGCTCGCGAGCCAGAGGACGGCCTCCGGGCTCGCCGTGGCGAGCACCGCGCGGACGGCGTCGTCTCCTCCCTCCGGCCCGCCTCGCTCTGCCGGCCCGCGCGCGGCGAAGCCGGCACAGCGTCGCGGTCGCGCGGTCGACGTCCGTTCCGTGCTGTCGGTACCACTCGACGCCGACCGCGCGGTCGAGCAGCGGGAGGGCACGTTCCTCGAGCGCTCCTGCATCCTCGGCAGCCACGAAATCGCTGGTACCGCGCCTTCTCGACGGTCCTGCCTCAGGGATCTGCACGGCTTAACACTCCCTCCTAACGAAAATCGATCCCGAACGTCACAGAAGTATGATCCTGCACTTGACCATGGCGACGGAGGAATCTGGATCGATGGACTGTGGCTGGTGTGCCGGCCTACCCGCCAGCGCGCCCATCGGCTCGGACCTCGGCCTTGGTGAAGATCGGCAGGAGACCACTCGGATGGAGGGAGTACATGCGTAAGCGTTCACTCTTGCTGCTGGCCGGGGCGGCCGCGATTGTCGCGAGCCTCGTCGTCGGCCCAGCAGCAACAGCCGGCCCGGAGAAGGCGTCGGCGGGGACGGTCGTGTTTATTCACGACCAGGAGCCGCCTTCACTTCGGCCGACCTGGACCGACAACTCGCTGTATGCGACGAGCCTCGTCATCAACAACATCTTCTACGGCGGCCAGATTCGCGACAACAACGCCAAGTGGGTCACGCGTCTCTTCACGGGCCCGCCGAAGCTCCTCAAGAAGAGCCCGCTGACGACGCAGTTCACGTTCAGCCCGAAGGCGAACTGGTCCGACGGCAAGCCCGTCACCTGCGCCGACTGGCGGTCGACGTGGCAGATCTGGATCAATCCGGCGAACAACGTCGCGAGCCGTGCCGGGTACGAGGACATCAGGTCGGTCACGTGTAAGGGCAAGACCGGCACCGTCGTCTTCAAGAAGGTGTACGCGGACTGGGAGACGCTCCTGAACTGCGGGCGTCTGGCCTGCCCACCTCACCGCCGGCAAGGACGCGAACAAGCTGTGGCAGGACTCGATTCCGGTCTCCAGCGGCCCGTGGCGCTTCCAGGCGTGGCAGAAGGGCGTCCAGATCACGGTCGCCAAGAACCCGCGCTACACGATCTCGCCGATGAAGCTCGACCGCGTCGTGTTCCGCTACATCACCGACACGAACGCCCGCTTCCAGGCCATGAAGGCTGGCGAGGGCCAGGCGATGGAGCCGCAGGCACAGCTCCAGATCGCCGACTTCCAGAAGGACTCGAACTTCACGGTCAAGGCTGTCGCCGGGTACTCGTACGAGCACCTCGACATCCAGTTCGGTCCGAAGGGCGCGGCGGCTCTCAAGGCGCCGTACGTCCGGCAGGCACTCATCACCGGGATCAACCGCCCGCAGATCGCCCAGGCGCTCTACGCGACGATCGCTCCCGGCCTGCCGACGCTCCAGAGCAACATCTTCAAGACCTTCGAGAAGGGCTACGTCAAGCACTACGCGAAGTACCCGTTCAGCCAGGCGAAGGTCATCAGCATGCTGAAGGGCAAGGGCTGCACCGGTGGGCCCGACAAGCCGAGCGCGGGCAACGACAAGATCTTCTCGTGCCCGGGCGTCGGCAAGCTGTCCTTCCGCTTCTCGACGACCGCTGGTAACCAGCTCCGCGCGCTGACCTTCGAGGTCATCCAGCGGCAGCTGAAGTCGGTCGGCATCGAGCTCGTTCCGCGCTTCCAGCCGGCGGGCCTGCTGTTCGGCACCACGCTGCCGTCGAGCGACTGGGACATCATCATGTTCACGTGGGTCGAGGCCCCTTCGTCGAAGATCACGGCGAAGGACAAGCTCGCCTGCGGTGGTGACATCAACTACGGCAACTACTGCAACCGCAAGGCAACCGCGCTCCTCAACCGCACCGCGACGGAGCTCGACGATGCCACGCGCACGAAGCTGCTGAACCAGGCCGAGGCGCTCATGGTGAAGGAGGTCCCGTCCATCCCCATGTTCGTCCGCCCGGTGTTCACCATCGCGTCGAAGAAGATGAAGGGTCTCACGACCCCGACGACGCTCGAGGGCAGCCCCTGGAACGCGAACACCTGGTCGATCAGCTAGCACCGACCAGCGCGTAACAGGCGACTTGCCTGTACGACCAGTCCCGCCCCCGCCATTGGCGGGGGCGGGACTACCCTCTAACATCAGGTCGAGAGGAGGCGAGGAAGAGAATGTTCCAGTTCGTCATACGGAGACTTCTCTACAGCATCGTTGTGCTCTTCGCAGCGAGCGTCCTCGTCTTCACCTTCGTTGCGAAGACCGGCGATCCGCTGGCCGCTCTCGCCCTCAACCCGAGAATCTCCCAGCAGTCGGTCGAGAACATCAAGGAGCGAAAGCACCTCGACGAGTCCCTCCCCGTGCGCTACGGCTACTGGGTGAACGACGCCGTCACGAAACGGATTCGGCACGACGATCCTCGGGGACGAGCCGATCCTGCCCGACCTCTGGCGGGTCATGAAGAACACGCTGCAGCTCGTCATCATCGCGGAGCTGCTCGCGATCGTGATCGCCGTGTTCATCGGGGTGTACTCCGCCTTACGGCAGTACTCCGCCTTCGACTACACCGCCACCACGTTCAGCTTCCTCGGTCTCGCGATGCCGGTCTTCTGGCTCGCGCTGATGCTCCAGGTGGCGGTCGTCTACATCTACCAGTGGACCGGCAACAACATCTTCCCGATAGCCAGCCTCAGCTCGGTCGATCCCGGCGAGGGATTCAGCTTCTGGGTCGACCGCGCGCACCACCTCGTGCTGCCGGTCATCGTCCTGATGGTGGCCAGCGTCGCTGCCTACACGCGCTACATGCGCGCCTCGATGCTCGAGGTCGTGAACTCGGACTACGTCCGAACCGCACGCGCGAAGGGCCTCAGCGAGAAGAAGGTCACGATGAGGCACGCGTTCCGCAACGCGCTCATCCCGATGGTGACGCTCGTCGCGCTCAACTTCGGTGCGCTCCTCGGCGGTGCAGTCATCACGGAGACGGTCTTCTCGCTGGACGGGATGGGCCTCTACTTCGTCACGGCGCTCGGGGCGAACGATCCCTACCCGATCATGGCCTGGCTCATGATCACCGCGACCATGATCATCATCTTCAACCTGATCGCAGACGTCGCGTACGGCTACCTCGATCCACGGGTTCGCTATGACTGATCAGGGTCCACGGCACGGGATGGTGCAGTCGTCGGTGACGCCAGGCGCGGGCATCGTCGCGCCCGAGAGCGTCCCCCCGCTCGCATCGGACACCGACCTCGCGTACGAGGCCGGCGTCGAGGTCAAGCCGCGCAGTCAGTGGTCGTACGCGCGCATGCGCTTCTTCCGCCACAAGATGGCGGTCGTCGGACTCGTCGTCCTGATCTTCTTCGCGCTCGTCGCGATCTTCGCGAAGCAGCTCGCGCCCTACGAATTCGACGAGATCGACCTCGACAACATCAATCCGACGACCGGTCTCGCCACGCCACCGACGCTCGAGGGCTGGCACATCTTCGGCACCGATCAGCTCGGCCGCGACTATCTGAGCCGGATCATCTACGGGATCCGGACGTCGCTCTGGGTCGCGATGTTCGTCGCGATTCTCGCGACGGTGATCGGAACCGCCGTCGGCGCAGTGGCCGGCTTCTACGGCGGGCGCACCGACAACCTGCTCATGCGCTTCACCGATCTCATCCTCACGCTGCCGGGCCTGGCCGTCCTCCTGACCGCGGCGGTGTACCTCGGCTCGAACGACTCGGAGGTCGCGATCGGGCCGATCACGGTCACGATCCCGCAGCCGATGAAGATCGGGCTCATCCTCGCGCTCCTGCTCTGGGTGACGCTCGCCCGCATCGTGCGCGGCCTCTTCCTGTCACTGCGCGAGAAGGAGTTCGTCGAGGCGGCGAAGGCAGCCGGCGCGAGCGACCTGCGCATCATCTCGCGGCACATCCTTCCGAACTGCATCGGTCCGATCGTCGTCTACACGACGCTCATCACCGCGGCGGCGATCCTCATCGAGGCGACGCTCTCGTTCCTCGGCCTCGGCATCCAGCCGCCGAACGCCGCGCTCGGGAAGCTGATCGTCGACGGGCAGAGCGAAGGCTTCGCCCTCTGGTGGCTCGTCGTCTTCCCGGGGCTCATCATCACGCTCATCGCGCTCGCGATCAACTTCGTCGGGGACGGCCTTCGCGACGCACTCGACCCGACGCAGCGGCGAACCCGCTAGAGCACTCGTGCCCGAACCGATCCTCGAGATCCGCGATCTGACGGTCGAGTTCGGCACCGAGGACGGCGTGGTCAGGGCCGTCACCGGCGTCAGCTACGACCTGCATCCCGGCGAGGTGCTCGGCATCGTCGGCGAGTCCGGATCGGGGAAGAGCGTCTCGATGCTCTCCGTCCTCGGGCTCATTCCCATGCCGCCGGGGCGGATCACGTCAGGGGGAGGCGCTCTACAAGGGACGCGACCTCGTCAAGATGCCGAAGAAGGAGCTGCGCGAGCTGCGCGGCGGCGAGATGGCCATGATCTTCCAGGACCCGATGACCTCGCTGAACCCGGTGTTCACGATCGGCGATCAGATCTCGGAAGCCCTGCTCACGCACAACGACGACATGAAGGAGGACGCCGCCCGCGCACGCACGATCGAGCTCCTCGAGAGCGTGGGCGTGCCGTTCGCCGAGCGGCGGGTGGATCAGTACCCGCACGAGTTCTCGGGCGGCATGCGCCAGCGCGCGATGATCGCGATGGCGATGGCGAACAACCCGAGCGTGCTCATCGCCGACGAGCCGACGACCGCGCTCGACGTCACGATCCAGGCGCAGATCGTCGAGGTCATCAAGGCCGCCCAGGAGCACACGCACGCCGCGATCATCCTCATCACGCACGACCTCGGGCTCATCGCCGAGCTCGCCGATCGCGTGGTCGTGATGTACGCCGGTCGCGTCGTCGAGCTCGGCGACGTCTACACGATCTTCGATTCGCCTCGGCATCCCTACACGATCGGGCTCATGACCAGCATCGCGCGGGTCGACATGGACAAGGATCGGCTCGTGCCGATCCCCGGCCAGCCGCCGAGCCTCATCAGCCCGCCGCCGGGCTGCGCGTTCCATCCGCGGTGCACGCACTCGAACGGACGCGCGGTCTGCCGCACGGAGATCCCCGCGCTGCGCACCGCCGACGGCGGAGGCGATCACGTCTCCGCGTGTCACTTCGCCGAGGAGCTCGCCGGCGTGCACGACCCGGTCGTCACTGCCGGTGGAGGCGCCTCGTGAGCGAGACGGAGACCGTCGCGCCCGAGGCATCCGCGCCCGCGCCGTCGTCGAACGGCCACGACCTGCTTCGCATCGAGGAGCTCGTCAAGCACTTCCCGATCAAGGCCGGCTTCTTCAAGCGCACCGTCGGGCAGGTACGCGCGGTCGACGGCGTCAGCCTCAACGTGAAGCCGGGCGAGACGCTCGGCGTCGTCGGCGAGTCCGGGTGCGGCAAGACGACGCTCGGGCGCACCATCATGAAGCTGCTCGAGCCGACCTCGGGCAAGATCGTGTTCGACGGCCAGGACATCACCGGCTTCAAGCGCAAGCAGATGCGCGCGATCCGCCGGGACATCCAGATCGTCTTCCAGGATCCGTACGCGTCGCTGAATCCCCGCATGACCGTTCGCGACATCGTCGCCGAGCCACTTCGCATCCACGATCTCTACACACGGGGCGAGGGCAACCGGCGCGTGGAAGAGCTCCTGCGCACGGTCGGTCTGTCGCCCGAGCACGCGAACCGGTTCCCGCACGAGTTCTCCGGCGGCCAGCGGCAGCGGATCGGCGTCGCACGGGCGCTCGCGCTCAACCCGAGGATGATCGTCCTGGACGAGCCGGTCTCGGCGCTCGACGTGTCGATCCAGGCGCAGGTCGTGAACCTGCTCGAGGAGCTCCAGGGTCAGTTCGGGCTCACGTACCTCTTCATCGCCCACGATCTCTCCGTCGTCCGGCACGTGTCGGACCGCGTCGCCGTCATGTACCTGGGCAAGGTCATCGAGATCGGCTCGCGCCACCAGATCTACGGCGCGCCGATGCACCCGTACACGCAGGCGCTGCTCTCGGCCGTGCCGATCGAGTCGCCCGCGCAGCGCGGGAAGCGCGAGCGGATCGTGCTCGAGGGCGACGTGCCGAGCCCGGCGAACCCGCCTTCCGGCTGCCGGTTTCGCACGCGGTGCTGGAAGGCACAGGAGATCTGCTCCGAAGAGGAGCCGGCTCTCGTCCCTCGCGCGGGCGGCGAGCACCCCGTCGCGTGCCACTTCGCCGAGGTGCTGAGCCCACTCGATCTCGCCGAGCAGGCGAGGGTGCGGCAGATCGCGTACGCCGCGAAGCGTGCGGCCGAAGAGGAAGCGGCCGCCGCCGAGTCACCCACATGAGCGCTAACTCGTCGGCGTGCGCGACGTCCCAAGGACTATGAGCGCGGCCTATCCCCAGACAGTGTGCTCTCGAGTGCGCGAGCAGGTCTCGCTCGAGCTCGACGGCGAGCTCTCGCAGCTCGAGCTGCGCATGCTCGGCGCGCACCTCGAGCGCTGCGCTCGGTGCGCGGCCTACGCCGCGGACGTGCGGGACGTCACGGAGCGGATTCGCAACGCGCCGCACGCCGTGATGCGGCGGCCGATCGTCGTCCGTCGCCGCCGCCCGCTGACCACGATTCGCCTGCAGGTCGGTGTCGCTGCAGCCTTTGCGCTCGCAGCGCTCGGTCTCGGCACGCAGCTCGCCGTGTCGACCGAGTCGCAGACGCGGATCGCTCGCGCGCTTCGAGGGCCGGCCCAATCTCAACCCGCCGCGGAGCGTCCTCGAGCAGGAGCAGGCGATCCTCCGCGTCGTCACGCCGGGTCGAGGGCTTCCACCGCGCGGCTCCGTGATCTGATCCTGCACGTTCGCCGACGTGACGCCCTCTCGAGTCCTCCTCGTGCTGCTCCTGGCGCTCGGCCTCGCCGCGTCCGGCTGTGGCGGCAGCGGCGAGCCGTCGGCCGAGGAGTTCGGCGAAGCCGTCGTGCTGAATCGCAACCGCGTCGACTTCGTCCTCGGCCGCATCACGCGCGCACAGTCGGTCGACGAGCTGCTGACGCGCATGGACGAGGCTTCCGTCGTGATCTCGAAGGCCGCGGACGAGCTCGAGGACACGGGTGCGCCGTCCGACTACCAGCCCGAGGCCGACGATCTCGTGACCTCGTTGCGTCAGCTCTCGGTGGACATCCAGGCGACGGCGGATCAGGCGCGCGTTCCGGGATTCGAGTACCT
This sequence comes from uncultured Gaiellaceae bacterium, assembly GCA_963744285.1. GTDB lineage: Bacteria > Actinomycetota > Thermoleophilia > Gaiellales > Gaiellaceae > GMQP-bins7. The sequence goes on from CAVUTA010000019.1 coordinate 125,240, forward strand.
GCTCACCGACGCGGCGCTCCAGGGGCTGAGCTTCGACAGCTGGGACGACGCCAACAAGGCTCTCGCGGGGCTCGCCGGAAAGGGGATCGAGGTCTCGATTCTGCAGCCGAAGGGCGGCGAGTAGTGCGGCTCGCCGAAGCCCGCCTGAGGTAGACTCGGCGTCCGGCGCGCGGGCTCCCGCCGCCCAGCCCTTCGCCTCAGGAGAACCATGTCCGAGAACGGATCAGACCGCACGAACACGGGCCGGATCATCGAGATCAAGGGCGTCGTCATCGACGCCGTCTTCCCCGACGAGCTTCCCGAGATCTACACGGCGCTCGAGATCGAGATCGCCGCAGGCGACACGTCGCGCACCCTCGTCGCAGAGGTGCAGCAGCACCTCGGCGACGATCGCGTACGCGCGGTCGCTATGGACTCGACCGACGGCCTGGCACGCGGCGTCGTCTGCGTCGACACCGGCGGCCCGATCTCCGTACCGGTCGGCGCGCCGACCCTCGGCCGGCTCTGGAACGTGATCGGCGAGCCGATCGACGAGCTCGAGCCGATCGCGGCCGACACCGAGCGCTGGTCGATCCACCGTGACCCGCCTGCGTTCCGCGATCTCTCGCCGACGATCGAGACCTTCGAGACGGGCATCAAGGTCATCGACCTCATCGCGCCCTACGTGAAGGGCGGCAAGATCGGCCTCTTCGGCGGTGCGGGCGTCGGCAAGACCGTGCTCATCCAGGAGCTCATCCACAACGTCGCGCAGCAGCACGGCGGTGTCTCCGTCTTCGCCGGCGTGGGCGAGCGCACGCGGGAGGGCAACGACCTCCTCCTCGAGATGACGGAGTCCGGCGTCCTCGACAAGGTCGCGCTCGTCTACGGGCAGATGAACGAGCCGCCAGGGGCGCGTCTGCGCGTCGCCCTTTCCGGTCTGACGATGGCGGAGTACTTCCGCGACGAGGGTGGCCAGGACGTCCTGTTCTTCATCGACAACATCTTCCGCTTCGTCCAGGCCGGCTCCGAGGTCTCCGCGCTTCTCGGTCGCATGCCGAGCGCCGTCGGCTACCAGCCGACGCTCGCGACGGAGATGGGGCAGCTCCAGGAGCGGATCACGTCGACGCGGACGGGCTCGGTGACGTCGGTGCAGGCGATCTACGTTCCCGCCGACGACCTCACCGATCCGGCTCCGGCCAACACGTTCGCCCACCTCGACTCGACGACGGTGCTCGATCGCTCGATCGTCGAGAAGGGGATCTATCCCGCCGTCGACCCGCTCAACTCCAACTCGCGCGCGCTCCAGCCCGGGATCGTGTCCGACGAGCACTACGAGGTCGCGACGCTCGTTCAGCAGCTCCTTCAGCGCTACACGGACCTGCAGGACATCATCGCGATCCTCGGCATGGACGAGCTCACGGACGAGGACAAGGTCGTCGTCGCACGGGCGCGCCGGATCGAGCGGTTCCTCTCGCAGCCCAACTTCGTCGCCGAGCAGTTCACGGGCACGCCGGGCAAGTACGTGAAGCTCGAGGACACGATCGCGAGCTTCCGGGCGATCATCGACGGCGAGCACGACGAGCTTCCCGAGTCGGCCTTCTACATGGTCGGCACGATCGAGGACGCGGTCGAGAAGGCCCGCACGGCCGAGGCCGTCGCCGCGTAGGCGTCGTGGCAGAGTCGCATCCCAAGTTCGACGTCTCGCTCGTCACGCCCGACGGCGCGGCGTTCGACGGGGAGGCGGAGATGATCGTGGTTCCGGGTGCCGCCGGCGAGATCGGCGTGCTCGCGCGGCACGCGCCGCTCGTCGCGACGCTCAAGGCCGGCTCGACGCGGATCCATCTGAGCCCGAACGAGGTCGTCGAGTTCGCAACGGGCCCGGGCTTCTTCAAGGTCGAGCTCGATCGCGCGCTCGCGCTCGTGGACGACGCCGTGAGCGTGAAGGAGATCGACGACGAGACGAGCCCGCGCACAGCTGGAGAGCGCGCAGGCGGAGCTCGAGAAGCTCGACGCCGGCGACTCGACCGCGGATCGCTGGCAGCTCGAGCAGCGCATCAAGCACGCCGAGAACCAGCTCTCCGTCTCGGGTAGAACGACTGGCTGAGCCGGCAGGATCTTGCGCTCGAGCGCACGTATTCGCTAGCCTGAGACAGCCCCGGAGAGCTTTGAACGGCAGCTTGGCGACCGGGTTACCAAACGCCTAAAGCGCGAGAGCCTTCCGGCTCCCGACCTCTTTAGGCGGGAGCAGACTTCGTGAAGGACACGCGCACACAACTTCGAGAACTCCTCGCCGAGCGGATCCTCGTGCTCGACGGGGCCTGGGGCGTGCTCATTCACCGCCGCGAGCTGTCCGAGGAGGAGTACCGCGGCGAGCGGTTCGCCGCGCACACCCACGACGTCAAGGGCGACCCGGACATCCTCAACCTGACCGCGCCGGAGATCGTCGCCGAGATCCACGACGCGTACTTCGAGGCCGGCGCGGACATCGCGACGACGAACACCTTCACCGCGACGTCGATCGGGCAAGCCGACTACGCACTCGGGGACGCCGCGGCGGAGATGAGCCTCGCCGGCGCACGCCTCGCGCGTGCCGCGGCCGACGCCTGGACGGCGCGAACACCCGACAAGCCGCGCTTCGTCGCCGGCTCGGTCGGCCCGCTGAACGTCACGCTCTCCCTTTCCCCGAAGGTCGAGGACGCGGCCTACCGTGCCGTGACGTTCGACCAGGTGCAGGCCGCGTACGAGGAGCAGATCCGCGCGCTGCGCGACGGAGGCGTCGACCTTCTGCTGATCGAGACGATCTTCGACACGCTCAACGCGAAGGCGGCGATCGTCGCTGCGCGCGCGGCAGCGCCCGAGCTCCCGCTCTGGCTCTCGTTCACGGCGATCGACAGGAGCGGACGCAACCTCTCGGGCCAGACGTCGGATGCGTTCTGGATCTCGGTCGAGCACGCCGAGCCGTTCATCGTCGGCGTCAACTGCTCACTCGGCGCGACCGAGATGCGGCCCTTCCTCGAAGGGCTGGCGCGTGTCGCGTCGACCTACGTGTCGTGTCATCCGAACGCGGGGTTGCCGAACGCCCTCGGGCTCCACGACGAGCAGGCCGCCGATACGAGCCGGTACCTGCGCTCGTTCGCCGAGGACGGGCTCGTGAACCTCGTCGGGGGCTGTTGCGGGACGACGCCCGAGCACACGGACGCGATCGTTCGCGCGGTCGAGGGCCTTCCGCCCCGGCGGGTGCCCGAGCGCTCGCGCCTTCCACGCTTCTCGGGCCTCGAGCCCTTCGTCATCGGGCCCGACACCGGGTTCGTCATCGTCGGAGAGCGCACGAACGTGACCGGCTCGGCGAAGTTCCGGCGGCTGATCGAAGCGAACGACTTTCAGAGCGCGGTCGACGTCGCGCTCGAGCAGGTGCGCGGCGGAGCGAACCTGCTCGACGTCAACATGGACGCCGACCTGCTCGACGCAGAGCAGGCGATGACGACGTTCCTCAACCTCCTCGCCACGGAGCCGGAAGCCGCGCGCCTGCCGATCATGGTCGACAGCTCGCGCTTCTCCGCGCTGGAGGCCGGATTGCGCTGCCTCCAGGGCAAGGGCGTCGTGAACTCCATCTCGCTCAAGGAGGGCGAGGAGCCGTTCCTCGAGCAGGCGCGCACGATCCGTGCGTTCGGCGCCGCCGCCGTCGTCATGGCGTTCGACGAGCGCGGGCAGGCCGACACGGTCGAGCGGAAGGTCGAGATCCTCGGTCGCGCGTACGACCTGCTCGTCGGCGATGCGGGGTTCGCGCCCGAGGACGTCGTGCTCGACCCGAACGTCCTCGCCGTCGCCACGGGAATCGAGGAGCACGCTGCGTTCGCGAAGGCGTTCATCGACTGCGATCCCGCTCCTGAAGGAGCGCTGCCCGGGCGCGCTCGTCTCGGGAGGCATCTCGAACCTCTCGTTCGCATTCCGCGGAAACGACGCCGTCCGCGAGGCGATGCACGCCTCGTTCCTCTACCACGCGATCGGCGCGGGCCTCGACATGGGGATCGTCAACGCCGGCCAGCTCGCCGTGTATCGAGGACATCGAGCCCGATTTGCTCGAACGCGTCGAGGACGTTCTCTTCGATCGCCGTGAGGATGCGACGGAGCGTCTCGTCGAGTACGCCTCGACCGTCACGGGCGGCGCAACGAAGCGCGAGCTCGATCTCTCCTGGCGCGAGGCGCCCGTCGGCGAGCGGCTCGCGCACGCGCTCGTCCACGGCATGGTCGACTTCATCGAGGAGGACACGGAGGAAGCGCGCGCAGCGGCTGCGCGGCCGCTCGACGTGATCGAGGGGCCGCTGATGGACGGGATGAAGATCGTCGGCGACCTCTTCGGCGCCGGGAAGATGTTCCTCCCGCAGGTCGTGAAGAGCGCTCGCGCGATGAAGCGCGCCGTCGCGTACCTCGAGCCCTACATGGAAGCCGAGAAGACCGAGCGCTCGTCAGCGGCTCGCATCGTCATGGCGACCGTCAAGGGCGACGTGCACGACATCGGCAAGAACATCGTCGGCGTCGTTCTCGGCTGCAACGGCTACGACGTCATCGACCTCGGCGTCATGGTTCCCGCGGATCGGATCCTCGACGTCGCGCTCGAGCAGGACTGCGACGTCGTCGGACTGTCGGGGCTCATCACGCCTTCGCTCGACGAGATGGTCTCGGTCGCGAAGGAGATGGAGCGCCGCGGCATCGAGCTCCCGCTCCTCATCGGCGGCGCGACGACCTCGAAACAGCACACTGCCGTCCGCATCGCGCCGGAGTACGGCCAGCCCACGGTGCACGTCCTCGACGCCTCGCGCGTCGTCGGCGTCGTCGCGAATCTGCTCGACCCGGAGCGCCGCGTACGGCTCGACACGGAGAACCGCGTCGACCAGGAGCGCCTCCGCGCGCTCCACGCCGAGAAGGGACGCAAGCCGTTGCTCTCGCTGCGCGAGGCGCGGACGCGCAAGACGCCGATCGACTGGCACGCAGACGATCTTGCAGCGCCTCCGTTCACGGACGCACGCCTCGTCGAGGAGGACGTACAGACGCTGCGCGACTACATCGACTGGACGTTCTTCTTCCATGCCTGGGAGCTGAAGGGCAGATACCCGGCGATCCTCGACGACCCCGAGAAGGGCGAGGTCGCACGCGACCTGCTCGCGACCGCGAACGAGCTGCTCGACGAGATCGCGGCGGACGGGCTCTTGCAGGCGCGCGGCGTCTACGGCTTCTGGCCCGCTGTCGCGGAAGGAGACGACGTCGTGCTGGAGGGAGGCATCCGGTTCGCGATGCTCCGCCAGCAGGGCGATCACGCCGACTCTCGGCCGAATCGCTCGCTCGCCGACTTCGTCGCTCCCGTCGAAACCGGGCTCGACGACCACGTTGGTGCGTTCGCGGTGGCGATCCACGGGGCCGAGGCACTGGCCGACCGCTTCGCCGCAGAGCTCGACGACTACCGGGCGATCATGGCGCGCGCGCTCGCCGACCGCCTCGCGGAGGCCTTCGCCGAGCGCCTCCACGAGCTCGCACGGCACCAGTGGTACGCACCGTCCGAGTCGCTCACCAGCGTGGAGCGCATCGGCGAGCGGTTCCGCGGAATCCGCCCCGCGTACGGCTACCCCGCCTGCCCCGATCACTCGGAGAAGGGGAGGCTCCTCGAGCTCCTCGGCGCCGAGCGCGCCGGCATCGGTTTCACCGAGTCCTACGCGACGACCCCGGCTGCCAGTGTCAGCGGCCTGTACTTCGGCCATCCGCAGGCGCGGTACTTCTCGGTCGGACGGATCGGCCGCGACCAGGTCTCCGACTACGCCGAGCGCAAGGGCGTCGACGTCGCCGAGGCCGAGCGCTGGCTGCGTCAGAACCTCGCGTACGAGCCGTAGGGATCCGTACGCTGAGAGCGATGCGCGCTCTGCTGTTCGCTCTTGCCGGCGCGCTCGTCGTGGCGGGTGCGGCCACGGCCGACCACCTCGATCCGCACGAACAGATCCGGGCCGCCGACCAGAAACGCGCCGTGGCGATGCTCCTGCGCAAGGCCGACCTGCCTCGAGGCTACGAGCCCGAGCGAACGTCCGATCTCGAGCCGCATCTCACGTGTCCCGCTCTCGACGAGTCCGATCTCGTGCTCACAGGGAGAGGCAAGTCGGCGTACTGGGCCCGGGAATACCAGATCGTCGGATCGACCAGCGCGGTTTACCGCACCGCTCGCGACTCGGGTGCAGCATGGCGTCGCAGCACGAGCACCGTGGGTCGGAAGTGCGTACGCGACGAGTTTCGCAAGACGTTCGCGCGACAGGGCGAGACGATGCGGATAGCCGTTCAGGAGCTCGCGCTTCCCAAGCTCGCGGTCACGGCCAAGGCGTATCGACTCGCGATCTCCGGCGCCGACCCAGCACGGCCTCCGCTGCTCTTCATCGACGTCGTGCTCTTGAGTCACGGGCGTGCGCAGGTCGGGCTGCTGTTCGCAGGCGTCGTCACGCCGCCCGCCCGCGCCATCGAGATCGCCCTCTCACGTCTGGTCGCACAGCGCGTGAGAGTGGCGATGCGCGGCGCTTCGTAGCCACGCAGGCACTGCCCGCGCGGTGCCGAACATTCCGCCCATGTCCTGCTTGGGACACGGCCCGAAGAGCCGTAGTCGGAATCGGGAGACGGTGGTAGCGTCATCAGCGGACGTGAAGAGCACTAATCGTCTCGGCCTCCTTCGCCGATCGCCGTCGTTCGGGTACCTCTTTCTCGCCACGGCGGGGTCGAGCTTCGGCACCTATCTCGCCGCGATCGCGCTCGTTCTGCAGATCCGGGACCTGACGGGATCGGGTGTCTGGGTCGCCGCGCTGCTCATCGCGGACTTCCTGCCGATCGTCGTCATCGGCTTCCTCCTCGGCCCGCTCGTCGATCGGCTCTCGCGCCGCCGGCTCATGATCGCTTCCGATCTCGTGCGCGCCGGCGTGTTCGCGGCGCTGCCGTTCGTCGGCAGCCCGGAGGGGTTGGTTGTCCTCGCCGGTGTCACGGGTGTGGCGACCGGCTTCTTCTTCCCGGCGGCGAACGCTGCGATCCCGAATCTCGTACCGGAAGAAGAGCTCGCGAATGCCAACTCGCTGACGGTGACGATCGACACGCTCGCGATGACGCTCGGTCCGCTCGTGGGCGCGTTGATGTACACGGCCTGGGGGCCGTCGGTTCCGTACGCCTTCAACGCGGTGACGTTTCTGGTCTCCGCGGCATTCGTCATGCGAATCCGGGAGACAGGCCTCCGCTCCGAGGACCCGATCACACGAGGCCACTGGCGCGACGTCGCCGACGGGTTGAAGCTCGTCGCTACGTCGCAGCCTCTGCGCACCGTGCTGATCGTGTGGAACGTGGCACTGCTCGGTGCGGGCGCGGTCAACGTCGCCGAGGTGTTCTACGCAAAAGAGGTGCTCGACGCAGGTGACCTCGGATATGGCGCCCTCGTTGCGGCGAGCGGTGTCGGTCTCGCCGTCGGAAGCTTCCTGAGCGCTCCCGCCCTCGGGAAGGTAGGACTGCGTCGCAACTACGTCGGTTCGCTCGTGCTCATGGGCGTGGGGTGGGGAGCCGCGGCGCTGTCCGGCTCGATCTGGTTCGCCGTCGCGTTCGTCATCGGCGGAGCGGCGGGCAACGGGTCGGTCGTCGTCTGTAACCGACTGCTCGTGCAGCGTGGCGCACCCGATCAGTACCGGGGACGCGCGCTTGCGACGATCATGAGCTCGAACTACGCCGTGGTCGGTCTTGCAATGGCGGCGGCGGGTGTGCTCACGGACGTCGTAGGGCCCCGCGCCGTCTGGATCGGGGCAGGCGTGCTCTACCTGTGCGCCGCCGCCGTCGCGCTCGTGATGACACGCTGGCTTCCCGTCATCCAGGCCGATGAGTGGAGTGCGGTGGAGGCGAGCTCCGAGTCGGCTGCGGCCGCGCTCGTGAACGGGCATGCGCCGCCGGTCGAGGCGGAGGTGGCGGAGAACGGCGCGCACGAGCCGCCGCTCGAGCGCATCGCAACGCTCCTCGAGGAGATCGAGGCGCGCCGCGTTGCTGAGACGCGCAAGACCGGCAACCGCTAGCGCGGTATCCGGTCGCCCGACGATCCCTGAAGGCGTCCGCTTCGCGGCCGCAAGTGCTCATGCGTGTTGCGGTCCGACCCGCGCATAGAGTCTCCGCCGTGAGGCGGAAGGAGCTGACGCTCGAGGAGCTCGTCGCCGGCGTGCGGGCGGCCGATCGGCGGGCTCTCGCCCGGGCGATCTCGCTCGTCGAGGACGGCGACCCGCTCGCCTATCCGCTGGTGCGTGAGCTCTATCCGAGCACGGGCGGCGCGGCGATCGTGGGCGTCACGGGACCGCCGGGAGTGGGGAAGTCGAGCCTCATCGGCGCGCTCGTCGGGCTCGTTCGCGAGCGCGAGCGAACGGTCGGCGTCGTCTCGGTCGACCCGTCGAGCCCGTTCTCCCACGGCGCGCTGCTCGGCGACCGAATCCGCCTGTCCGACCACTTTCTCGATCCGGGCGTCTACATCCGCTCGATGGGCACGCGCGGGCACCTCGGTGGACTCGCCGAGGCGACGCTCCAGGCCGTGCTCATCCTCGACGCGGCAGGCAAGGACATCGTTTTCGTCGAGACGGTCGGCGCGGGGCAGAGCGAGGTGGAGGTGACCGGGATCGCGGACACGGTGCTCCTCGTCCTCATGCCTGGCTCGGGCGACTCGGTGCAGGCGCTGAAGGCCGGGATCATGGAGATTCCTGATGTCATCGCGATCAACAAGATGGATCAGCCTGCTGCGAAGACGATGCTCAACGAGGTCCGCTCGATCGTGGGGCTCGCGGCGCCCGAGACCCGGCCCCCGATTCTCCTCACCGAGGCGCTGACGGGCGAGAACGTCGCGGAGCTGTGGGTGGCGCTCGAGGAGCACCGTGCAGCGCTCGAGAGCGACGGGCGACTCGAAGAGCGCCGCCGCAAGAACCTCTCCTCCGAGGTGTTCGCCGTGGCGTCCAGCCGTGCAAAGGCGCATCTGCAGGCCGCGGTCGCGGACGACCCCGAACTACAGCGCGTCTTGAGCCGTGTCGAGGCGCGCGAGCTCGACCCGCTCAGCGCCGTCCGGGAGATCATGGAGGAGGTGTTTCGGCTCGATGGCGCCGACGATCGCTGACATCGAAGCGGCGCGCGCACGCCTCATCGGGGTTGCCCGCGAGACGCCGCTCTATCCGAGCGAAACCTTCTCGCGACTGTGTGGGCGGCAGGTCTTCCTCAAGGCCGAGAATCTCCAGCGGACAGGGTCGTTCAAGGTCCGCGGCGCCTACAACACGATTGCGACGCTCGGCGAGTCCGAGCGGGCGGCGGGCGTCGTGGCCGCAAGTGCCGGCAACCACGGCCAGGCCGTTGCGTGGGCCGCGCGCGAGGCGGGCATCTCGGCCACGATCTTCATGCCGCAGGACGCGCCGATGGCGAAGGTCGAGGCGACTCGCTCGTACGGCGGCGCGACGGAGCTCACGGGGGAGGGCTTCGAGGAAGCCGTCGCCGCCGCGCAGACGCATGTCGAGAGCACCGGGGCAGCCCTCGTGCACGCCTTCGAGGACGAGCGAGTGATCGCGGGCCAGGGGACGATCGGCCTCGAGCTCGCCGAGCAGGCTCCCGATGCGGAGACGTTTCTCATCCCGATCGGCGGCGGAGGTCTCGCTGCCGGCATCTCACTCGCTCTGAAGGAGCGCCGGCCCGACGTGCGCACCATCGGCGTGATCTGCCAACCGGGCTACACCATCGCGGACGGCATCGCCGTGAAGCATCCCGGCGTGCTGCCGTCGTCGATCCTCGAGCGCGTCCTCGACGACACCGTGCAGGTCTCCGACGAGGAGATCACGGAGGCTCTCGTCCTCTGCGTCGAGCGCACGAAGCTCCTCGTGGAGGGCGCAGGAGCGGTTGGGCTCGCTGCGCTGCTCGCCGGGCACGTGCCTGGTACGGGGTCGGTCGCCGTGGTGCTCTCCGGCGGGAACATCGACGCGACGACGCTCATCTCGGTGCTACGACACGGTCTCACCGAGGCAGGCCGCTTCCTGGCGATTCGGCTGCTCATCCCGGATCGCCCCGGAGAGCTACGCAACGTGCTGGACCTCATCGCCCGTGGCCGCGGCAACGTCGTCTCCGTCGATCATCACCGCGAAGGCCGGACGACGACAGCGCTGCAGACGGAGCTCGAGATCATCGTGTCGACGAGGGACGAAGAACACTGCCAGGAGCTCCTCGCGTCGATTCGCGGCGCCGGGTACGTCGTCGAGCGCGTGGGACCGCCGAAGTAGCTCAGCTGCCGCAGCGTCTGAACTCGACCGTCGGCTTGCCGGCGGCGGCCCACGAGTCGATGCCGCCGTCGACGACCGGGTGTGCGTCGAAGCCGCGCGCCGAGAGGATGCTCGCGGCGATCGCCGCTCTAGGCCCGTTCTCGCAGATCGTCACGATCGGCTTGTCGCGTGGAAGGTCGGCCTCGCCGAGCGCGAGCAGGCGATACGGGATGTTCCGGCTGCCGGCGATGTAGCCCGAGTCGCGCTCGTCCTTCTCGCGCACGTCGATGAGCTCCGCGCCCTCGGCGAGGAGCGCGTCGAGCTCGTCGATCGAGACGAGTCCGAGCTTCTCCGGGCCACCTCCGAGCACGTAGCCGGCGATGTCGAGGTGCGCGACGGAGCGAAGGCCACGGACGGCGTCGGTCGCCTCTGCCGCGTCGGCTCCTGCGAGCACGACGGGACCGGCGTCGAGGACGAACGCCGCCTTCGTCGCGAAACGGGTTCCCGTGACCGGAACGTTGAGGGCGCCCGCGAGGTGGCCGGTCGCGAACGCCGTCACCGGGCGCACGTCCAGGATCTGCGCGCCGTCGGGTGGCGCGGCGATCTCCTGCGGTTCCGGCTGAGCTCCGACGAACGGCCCACGGTTGAGCTCGACGATCCGCTGCATGTTCGGCGGACGCGGCGTCGACACCCCGGCGGACTCCGCGACGAACAGCGCAAGGTCGTCGTCTGCGAGGGCAGGGTTGAACCTGCGCTCGAACCCGATGGTCGTCGACGCCTTCGAGCTCATCGCCTTCCCGCAGAGCGATCCGGCGACGTGACCGGGGTACACCTCGACTCCGTCGCCGAGCTCGACCAGTCGCCGCAGCGAGTAATAGAGCCCCTCGGCCCCCAGGCGCCCGTCGATCGCGAGGTCGGGCCGCGCAGCGTCGCCGACGAAGAGCGAGTCGCCGGTGAGGACGATCCAGGGCTCGGGTCCGCGCGTGAGGTCGCTGACCGCAAGGCAGCAGTGCTCCGGTCGATGGCCCGGCGTGTGGATGCACCGAAAGACGATGTCGCCGAGCGCGATCTCGTCGCCGTCATCCATCGGATCGTGCGGGTACTCGGCCTCCGCGGCTGGATGGATGCTGACGGGCGTGCCGTGTTCGAGGGCGAGCCGCCCGTGACCCGCGAGATGATCCGCGTGCGTGTGGGTCTCGATGGCGCGCACGATCCGAACTTCGCGCCGCACGGCCTCGTCGAGGTACTGCTCGATCGCGAAGGCCGGGTCGACGACGACGGCCGTGCCTGTACCCGGATCGCCGACGAGATACGAAGCACAACCGAGCGCGTCGTCCACGAACTGCGTGAAGATCATGGCCGCGCCCGACCGTACCAGCGCGCTCCGCTATTTCTCTTGAAGTGTCGGCTCGTGAAGGGTCGCTACGCGCATGCACCGCTTTGCAGCGCATGGAGCGCTAGCGACATCGCTCATCACCCCGGAAGGCTGCCGCTGACGCCTTCCGGGGCCGAGGAGCGGCTTGCCTATTCGTCCGTCGGGTTCGCTCTGCTCATACCACCGAGCCACCGGTCGGGGCGGTTCGGAGGCATGAGGCTGACCAGGATCAGAATGACCGCTGTGGACGCGAAGTACGTGTAGAGGTCCGCGGTGCCGGCGAACTGATTCGTCGCGGTCTGACCGAAGGCAAGACACGCAAACGTCAGCAGCGCAACCGCAAGCCCGACTTGCAGGATCGACTTGTCGCGGTGGGGAAGAAACTCGAGGCGGATCAAACTCGCGACGAGGAGCACGAACACGCCGAACTCCAGGATGCCGAGAATGAACCATGCGGTATCGACTCCAGGAATCGTGTCGAGGAACGTGCCCTCGAACTGGTCCTTGATCCCTTGCGGAGCGTCCCCGTTGTTGTCGAAGAGCTAGCCCTTGCCGGAGTAGAACATCAGCCCGCCGACCATCAGGTAGATGCCGGCGAGCGTCACCCAATACGCGATGCCGTCGAAGACCGTTCCGCGTCCCACGAGCGCGAACTCCCGATCGGAACCTGTGATAGGCATCCACACCTCCTTCGTCGATACAGGACACTGCTTGCCCGAGGATTATCCCGCGGACGGACGTCCGTCACGCTCCTAGGTGCCACTTGCTCGACGCCGCCAGGCGAGCATCGCGATCGCGACGACCGCGAGCACCCCGATCAACGCGACGACGCCGGCGACCGCGAGGTTCTGCGAGGAGCTCTCGGTCGCCGGCGTGATGGTCAGAGCAACTGGCCACGAGACGACGCTTCCGTCCGCGTAGAGCTGCTGCGCCTGCAGCTCCACGGCGCCCGGCTCCACGTCGGCCGTCAGGGTCATCCCGAAGCCGAGCTCCGTGTCCGTGGCGAGCGATCCACCGTTCCAGGTCGCAGTCGCGTCGGCAATCGACTCGTCCCAGCCCGCGACCTCGTGTGCGTGCTCGATCTCGAAGCCGGCGGGCACGCTCAGGGTGAATCCGGTCATTGGGTCGTCACGCTCGTTCGGGCCCGAGAACGTGATCGACCCGGAGCTCCCGCTCGGCAGGAAGCCCGGCGATCGCGACGACGTGCGCGGAGGCCGGACCCGCGAGAACGAGCGCGCTACAGACCGAGATGGCGAGCGATGACCATCCGCTGCACCTCATTCGTGCCCTCGCCGATCTCGAGGATCTTCTGATCGCGGTAGATGCGCGAGATCGCTGCCTCCTCCATGTAGCCGAAGCCGCCGTGGATCTGGAGGGCGGCGTTCGCGACGCGGTTCGAGAGCTCGCCCGTGTAGAGCTTCGCCATGGCGGCCTCGCGGGCGAACTCCCGACCCTGATCCTTCAGCCACGCCGCCTTCAGCACGAGCGCGCGGCCGGCTTCGATCTCGGTCGCCATGTCGGCGAGCTGGAAGCGGATCGCCTGGAAGGACGCGATCGGCTTGCCGAACTGCTCGCGCTCCTGCGCGTATGCGAACGCGAGGTCGTAGGCACCCTGCGCGAGACCGACACCCATCGCGGCGACGGAGATCCGCCCGCCGTCGAGGATCTCGAGGAACTGCCTGAAGCCCTCGCCACGCGGGCCGAGGAGATTTCCTTCGGGTACCGCGCAGTCCTCGAACGACAGCTCGCGCGTGTCGGACGCACGCCAACCGAGCTTCTTCAGCGGTGAAGAGATCGTGTATCCGGGCGTCCCGTTCTCGACGACGATGTTCGAGATCTCGTTCTCCCCCGTACGCGCCGTGAGCGTGACGCCCCACGTGATGTCCGTGCCCGCGTTCGTGATGTACAGCTTCGAGCCGTTCACGACCCACGAGCCGTCGCGAAGCTCAGCGGTCGTGCGCGTCGCGCCCGCGTCCGACCCGGCACCGGCTTCCGTCAGGCCGAACGCAGCGAGCCGGCGACCCGACGCGAGGTCAGGCAGCCAGCGCTGCTTCTGCTCCTCCGTGCCGTAGTTGAGGATCGGCATCGTCCCGAGCGAGGTGTGCGCTGCGACCGTGATTGCGACGGAGGAGTCGATCCGCGTCAGCTCCTCGACGGCGATCGCATACGAGACGGTGTCGCCGCCCGCGCCTCCGTACTGCTCGGGGATCGGGAGGCCCAGCAGGCCCAGCTCTCCGAGCTCGGTGACGAGCTCGTAGGGGAACCGGCTGCTCAGATCGAGCTCTTCCGCGACAGGTGCGACTCGGTCTCGGGCGAAGGTGCGGACCGTGCCGCGAACGAGCTCCTGCTCGGGAGTCAGGTCGAAGTCCACGCGGCGCGGATCCTAGCCGCGCGATAGGCTCCGGCCGTTCGCCAACGAGGAGGAGGCTGCGAGGTCATGCCCACCGCACAGGAGTTCTTCGAGGCCCTTCCGAGCCGCGTGACCCCGGATCGGATCGAGGGCATGAACAACACGTACGTCTTCGACATCGAGGGCGCCGGTGTGTGGAGCGTCGCCGTCGCGGACGGTGCCGTCACGGTCACCGAGGGCTCGAGCGACGCCGACTGCACCTTCTCGGCGAGTGAGGAGACCTTCGAGAAGATCGCCTCGGGCGAACAGAACGCGACCACGGCGTACATGACGGGCAAGCTCAAGATCAAGGGCGACATGGGCGCCGCGATGAAGCTGCAGAAGATCTTCTAGGCCAGAGCTCGCGGCCACACCCGATGATCTTCGTCGCGCTCCTCATCCGCTGGGGCATCAACGTCCTCGCGCTGATCGTCGTCGACTGGCTGTTCGACGGCGTGACGATCGGGCGCTGGTGGCCGCTTCTTCTCGCCGCCGCGATCCTCACGATCGGCAACACCATCATCAAGCCGATCCTCGCGATCCTGGCGCTGCCCCTAATCGTCGTCACGTTCGGGCTCGCGTACTTCGCGATCAACGTGCTGATGCTCGCGCTCGCGGAGTGGATCTCGCCGGACTTCTCGATCGACGGCTTCTGGACGTACGTCGGGGCGACGATCATCGTCTGGCTCGTCAACGTGTCCGTCGGCTGGCTCCTCGACCGCGTTCGCGGCTGAACGTCTCGCCCTAGCTCTCGATCTCGACGAGGAGCGTTCCTCCGGCGACCCGATCGCCCGCTGCGACGTGCACGGCCTTGACCGTGCCCGCGAACGGCGAGCTCACGGGGATCTCCATCTTCATGGCCTCGAGGACGACGAGCGGCTGGCGTGCGCGGACGGCGTCGCCCGGGGCGACCTCGAGCCGGATGACCGTGCCCGGCATCGGCGCGGTGATGGTGCTCTCGCCTTCGGCCGACGCCGCGCGATGGGTCTCGTCGTCGATGTCCGGAGGCGGCGCGGGAGGCGGGGCGGGGAGGTTGAGCCGCCACGAGGCTCTGAACGGGGCCGGAGCGCGGAGGACGGGAGGAGCCGAGAGCGGCGGGTGCTCCGTCAAGAAGGCCGTGGTCGTGTCACCGGCTCTCACGATCGGATGCGCCACGAGCCAGCGAAGAAACGGGAGATTTGTCGTGACGCCTTCCACGCGCGTCTCGGCGAGCGCAGCCTCGAGGCGATCGAGCGCCGCCTCGCGGGTCGGTGCGTGCGCGATCAGCTTCGCGATCATCGGGTCGTACGCAAGGCCGACCTCGTCGCCCTCCTCGACGCCCGCGTCGACGCGGATCGAGCCTTGTGACACTGTGTCACTTGGCAGCTGGAGCCCTTCGACGCGGCCGGCCTGAGGAAGAAATGTCCTGGAATCCTCCGCGTAGAGCCGTACCTCGACCGCGTGCCCGGATGCCTCGTAACAGTCTGTTGCAAGGGTCTCTCCGGCGGCGATGCGGAGCTGCTCGGCGACAAGGTCGATGCCCGCAACGGCCTCGGTGACCGGGTGCTCGACCTGGATGCGGCCGTTCAGCTCCAGGAAGAAGAAGTCGTCACCCTCGACGACGAACTCGACGGTTCCTGCGCTGCGGTAGGCGATCGCTTTTCCGAACGCGACCGCCGCTTCGTGGAGAGACGAGCGGAGTGCGGTGGAGAGGCCGGGGGCGGGTGCCTCCTCGAGCACCTTCTGATGACGCCGCTGGACGGAACAGTCGCGCTCGCCGACGGCGACGACCTGGCCATGGGCATCGGCGAGGAGCTGCACCTCCACGTGCCGCGGCCGCTCGAGGTAGCGCTCGCAGTAGAGGGTGCCGTCGCCGAACGCGCCTTCAGCCTCACGCGTAGCCGCCGCGAGTGCGTCGTCGAGCTCTGCAGCCGACCGGACGACGCGCATCCCGCGCCCGCCTCCGCCCGCGGCCGCCTTGACGAGGAGCGGGAAGCCGATCTCCTCCGGTGCGCCATCTGGGAGAACGGGAACGTCGACTTCGCGGGCGATCCGCTTCGCCGCCAGCTTGTCTCCGCCGAGTCGCAACGACTCCGGCGGCGGGCCGACCCAGGTCAGACCCGCGGCCTCGACCGCCGCTGCGAAGTCGGCGTTCTCGGCGAGGAAGCCGTATCCGGGATGGATCGCGTCCGCCCCGCTCGCCTTCGCCGCGCGGATGTGCTCCTCGGAGTGCAGATACGACGCGATCTCGACATGTTGGTCGGCCGAGCGTGCATGCAGCGAGCCCGCGTCGTCCGGCGCCACGACGGCCACGGTCTCGATGCCGAGCTCGTGGCACGTACGGAACACGCGCACGGCGATCTCGCCGCGGTTCGCTACGAGTAGCTTCACGACTGACACGGGCGAGAACTCTACGGCGCGATTGACCGGCTCTCGGTGCTCGGTTAGCCTCGCCGTCCGATGATCCGTCTCCTCGTCCGGATGGGAATCGTGCTCGTGGGGAGCGCCGTTGGCCTCATCGTGGCGGCGCTAGTACTCGACGGATTCGAGGTCGACCTGACGTCGTTCATCGTTGCGGTCATCATCTTCACCGCTACCGTCGCTCTGATGACGCCGTTTCTCGAGAGCGTGCTACGGCGAAACCGCTCCTCGTCCGCGGCGCTCGGGGGCGTGGCGCTCATCGCGACGTTCGTTGCGCTTCTCCTCGCCAACGCCCTCTCCGACGGTGTGAGGATCAGTGGCGTTGGGACATGGCTCGCTGCGCCGCTGATCGTCTGGGTCGTGTCGCTCCTGGCGGTGCTCATCCTGCCCTTCCTCGGGCTGAAGAAGTACCTCGACGAGCGGCGCGACTAGGTCTCGTCGAGCCAGGCCGGCGCCCGCCGCTCGAGGAACGCGCGCAGGCCTTCTTGTCCCTCCTCGCTCGCTCGCCGCGCGGCCGCGATGTGGGCCGTCTCGACACCGGTCGGCCGCTCGCGCACGAGCTTCTTCGCTTCGCGCACCGCGATCGGTCCGCCTGCGATGACGTCGCGGACGATCTGCTCGGCCAGCTCGCCGGCATCCTCCGAGACCTCCGATACGAGCCCGATCCGAAGTGCGACATCTGCTCCGAAGCGCTCGCCCGTGGCGAAGTAGCGCCGCGCTGCGCTGCCGATCTTCGCGAGGACGAAAGGCGAGATGACCGCCGGGATGATCCCGAGCCGCACCTCGGTGAACCCGAAGGTCGCGTCGGGCCACGCGACCGCGACGTCGGCGCACGCGACGAGCCCGGAGCCGCCGCCGAGCGCGAAGCCGTGGACGCAGCAGATCACCGGCGCCGGACAGGAGTCGATCGTCTCGAGCATGCGGTAGAGCCGTATCGCGTCCTCGACGTTCTCCTCGTACGAGAGCTCGATCGCGGCTCGTTGCCATTCGACGTCCGCACCCGCGCAGAACGCAGGCCCTTCGCCCTCGAGGAGCACGGCGCGGGCGTCTCCGACGTCCGCGAACGCGGCGGTGAGCTCCGCGATGAGCGCGGCGTCGAACGCGTTGCGCCGCTCCGGCTTCGCGAGCGTGACGCGGAGAACGCTCCCGTCACGAACGACCTTCAGCGCGGGCATACGTGGAGCCTACTGGCGTTGCCGGGAGGGACCTGACCCTGGACCTGACCCCTGGACACGTCCCGTAGAGTCAGCCCGTGTCGCTGAACGGAGCCTTCGCCGCCTCCATCACGCCTCTCCGCGAGCACGGCACGGCAGTCGACGATGATGCCTTCGGGCCGCTCGTCGACTTCTACGTGCGTGAGGGGCTCGACGGGGTCCTCGCCCTCGGGACGGCCGGCGAAGGGATCCTCCTGCGCGTCGAGGAGCGTCGCCAGGTGGCCGATCTCTTCCTGCAGGCGTCCGACAAGCGGTTACAGGTGGCCGTTCACTGCGGAGCTCAGACGACTGCGGACACCGTGACGCTCGCCGTGCACGCGGCCGAGGTGGGAGCCGACGCCGTCGTCGTCATCGGCCCTCCGTACTTCAAGCTCGACGAGAAGGCGCAGTACGGCCACTTCCTCGCTGCCGCGACGGCTTGCGCCCCGCTGCCGTTCTACGTCTACGAGTTCGCGGCGACCACGGGCTACGCCATCGCGCCTCCCGTCCTCGAGCGGCTTCGCAACGACGCGCCGAATGTCATCGGTCTCAAGGTCTCGGACACGCCGTTCGACGCGTTCGAGAAGTACCTGCTTCCCGGCTTCGACATCTTCGTCGGCCCGGAGGCGCTCATCGCGGACGGGATGGCGCGTGGTGCGGTCGGCGCGGTTTCTGCGCTCGCGTCGGCGCTGCCACGCGAGGTCGGCGCAGTCGTTCGCAACCCGACGTCCGAGGGAGCGGCGCGGCTCGGCGAGCTGCGCGCCTTCGTAGAGCGCTTCCCGCGGCAGGCGGCCCTGAAGCGGCTTCTGGCGCTGCAGGGAGTGCCCGTTACCGAGGACGTACGCGCCCCTCTTCGTACGCTCACGATCGAGGAGCGCGACGAGGTCGATGCATGGGCGGACGACGTCGTCACGATCGGACAGTCGTTCCGCCGCGCCCGCGAAGGCGGGCGCCTTTAGGGATTCTCGCGATCGGAATCCGCGTACTAGCGGATTCCGATCTGCGTCATCCGCAGTCGAACTCCTCGTAGACGTCCGGCTCGCCGCCGATGAGATCTTGCGCCCAGCCCACGGTCTCGGGAAGGTCGTCGCCGAATGCGAAGACGCCGAAGCGCTCGGCGGCTTCGTTCCAGATCCAGCGACTCGGGAGGTCGAGATCCGGGAGCGACTCTCGAAGCTCGGCGATCGACGACTTCGACTCGGCGATGTTCCAGATGAGGAGACGCACGACCACCTGCTACATCCGGAAGACGCCGAACGTCGTCTCCGGGACGGGTGCGTTGGCCGCGGCGGCGAGCCCGAGCGCGAGGACGCGTCTGGTGTCGAGCGGGTCGATGATCCCGTCGTCCCAGAGCCGGGCGGTCGAGTAGTACGGGTTCCCCTCCGCCTCGTACGTCGCGCGAATCTCGTCGGGATCGGCGTCGCCGACCATCGTCAGCACCGTGGCAGCCTGCTCGCCGCCCATCACCGAGATGCGCGCGTTCGGCCACATCCACAGCTGCCGCGGCTCGTACGCCCGGCCGCACATCGCGTAGTTGCCAGCACCGAACGAGCCTCCGGTCACCACGGTGAACTTCGGCACGTCCGCGCACGCGACCGCCATCACGAGCTTCGCGCCGTCGCGCGCGATGCCGCCTTCCTCGTACTCCTTGCCGACCATGAAGCCGGTGATGTTCTGGAGGAAGACGAGCGGGATGCGCCGCTTGCACGCGAGCTCGATGAAGTGCGCGCCCTTCTGCGACGACTCAGCGAAGAGAACGCCCTGGTTCGCGAGGATCGCGACCGGGTAGCCCTCGATCCGCGCGAAGCCGCAGACGAGCGTCTCGCCGTAGAGCTGCTTGAACTCGTGGAAGCGCGAGCCGTCCACGATCCGCCCGATCACGGCGCGCGCGTCGAGCTCGTGGCGGAAGTCCTCGGGAACGAGGCCGTACAGCTCCGCCGGATCGAGCGCGGGCTGCTCGACCGGTGCGAGCTCCCACGGAACAGGAAGCGGGGGGTCGAGGTGGCGGACGATCTCTCGTGCGATCGCGAGCGCGTGCTCGTCCGAGGTCGCGTAGTGGTCTGCAACGCCGGAGCGCCGCGTGTGGACGTCGGCGCCTCCGAGCTCCTCCGCCGTCACGTCCTGCCCGGTTGCGGCCTTCACGAGCGGCGGTCCGCCGATGAAGATCGTGCCCGTTCCGCGGACGATCACCGTCTCGTCCGACATGGCGGGCACGTACGCGCCGCCCGCGGTGCACGACCCCATGACGACCGCGATCTGCGGGATCCCGAGCGCGGACAGCCGCGCCTGGTTGAAGAAGATGCGGCCGAAGTGGTCGCGGTCGGGGAAGACCTCGGCCTGCAGCGGAAGGAACGCGCCGCCCGAGTCGACGAGATAGAGGCACGGGAGGCGGTTCTGGCGGGCCACTTCCTGCGCGCGCAGGTGCTTCTTCACGGTCAGCGGGTAGTACGAGCCGCCCTTGACCGTCGCGTCGTTCGCGACGATCGCGCACTGACGACCCTCGACGACGCCGATCCCCGTGACGATCCCGGCTGACGGCGCGTCGCCGTCGTAGAGCTCCCAGGCGGCGAGCGCGTTCAGCTCGAGAAAGGCGGTGCCGGGGTCGACGAGGCGGTCGATGCGCTCGCGGGCGGTGAGCTTGCCTCGTGAGCGATGACGGTCAACCGCCTTCTCGCCTCCGCCTGCAGCCACGAGCGCCGTGCGGTCGCGCAGCTCCGCGACGAGCCCCTCCATCGAGGCGCGGCGCTGCTCGAACGCGTCGTCTCGCGCTACCTCGGACGTGAGCACCGCCACGGCGCGTGAGCCTACCGGCGGCTAGGGCGAAGCGCGTCCCGGGCGAACCGTAACGACTCGGTCGACCACGAACTGCCGGTCTTTCACCCGCAGTACCGTGTGCGGCGACGGGACGAGGTCGCCGTTGCGGTCGAACCGAACGTCGCCGAGGACTCCGTTCGTCACTCGCGTCCGTCGTACTTCCTCCGTCACGGAGCGCCGGCTCCCGTCGGAGCGGGCGATCGCGTCGAGCAGAATCTCCGCGCCCTGAGCTGCGTAGCTCGCGGCGTAGTCGGGGCCGGCGCCGCCGTCTCGCGCTCGGCTGAGATCGGCGAGAAACTGAAGACCGCGAAGCGGGAGCCGGCTGTTCGGAATGCCGTACTGCGTGACGTAGAGACCTTCTACGGATGCGCCTCCCAGCTCCACGAGATCGTCGATCGGCCCGAATCCGTCGGGAGTGACGATCGGGACCTGGGGGCCGAGCGCAGCACGGAGCTCGCGGATCAGCCGGGCAGATCCCGGAAAGAGGACACCGACGACGATGACGACGTCCGGCTTCGTCCGCGCGACCGCACGAACAATGGCCCGATGCGCAGTCGCCTCGGGGTCGTAGATCGCCGATCCGACGATCGGCACGCCGCGCGCCTCGGCCGTCGACCGCAGCCTCCGCAGGTACTCGGTTCCGTACTCCTCGCCGCTCGACTCGAGGAGGAATGCGCGTCTGCTGCCGAGCTCGACCGCGAGCTCGACCTGGGCAGAGCCCTGATGGATCTCGTTCGCAGCGAGGCGTACGTAACTCCGCTCTCCGGTGGGATACAGCGAGTCGTCCCTCGTCAGCCCCTCGTAGGTGTTCGAGGGGCTGATCATGGCGAGCGGGCCGTCTTCCGCCTCGTTCGTGATCGGGATCTGGAGGTACGAGCAGGGCGAGATGAACGAGCCGAAGACGCCGACGACCCGAAGGTTGCGTGCGTACGCCTTCGCGTTCGACCCGCAGCGGAAGAAGTCCGGCTCGCCGCCCGACTGCGCGGTCGAGTCGTCGCACGACTGGTAGCCGACGGAGACGTCGCCGGCTCGGTACTCGCGCTGCTCGAGGACGAGCTCGAACGCGTCGACCATCGCCTGTGTGATCTCTCGCGTGTCACCGCGAAGCGGCAAGTCGGAGACGAGGAGGACGTCGGGATCTCCGTCTCCGGCGTAGACGACGTCGCCACAGACCGGGGACGGGAGAGCGAGCTCGGATGAGGACGGGCGGGCCGCGGTCACCCAGACACCGTCGGGGCCGGCTGCCACTCCGCGCGGAGCGGGAGCCTCGCGGACGACGCGCGCGCGATGCGTGCGCGGATCGATCCGGGAGACGGTGTCGGCGATCTCGTTCGTTGCCCAGACGGCGCCGTTTCCGAATGCGAGCTCGGCCACCCACGTGTCGACGTCGATTGCTCGTTTCTCGGCCGGAAGGGCCATGCCCACCTGCCAGACCGTCCCGCCGAACGGATCGGCCGCCCAGACGGCTCCCGCTCCCACCGCGATTCCGCCCAGGCTGTCGTCGGCCTCGTCCGGATCGCCGACGGGCACACGGCGCCCGACGGTGTTGCGGCTCTGGTCGATCTCCACGAGACGGTGCCCCTCGGTGACCCACACGCGGCCCTCGCCGGCCGCGATGTTCTCCGCTGCGACATCTTCGACGACGGCCACGACGCGGTCCGAGCGCGGGTCGATGCGCGAGACCGTCAGATCCGCGTTGATCGCCCACACCGCGTCGTGCGTCACGGCGAGGTTCTGCCTGCTGACGCCGGGGAAAACGCCAAACTTATGCCCCGCGGGCGTGGGTCGAAGCGGGATCGTCGCGAGCTCGCGGAGCGTCGTCGGGTCGAGCCGCGTGACGCTCTCGGGAAAGCTCGACGCGTCAGTACGTGGGCCGTTGGCGATCCACACGCTCCCCGCGCCGACGGCGACGTCGGTCGGCGTCGTCGCAGTCGCGAACGTCCGTACGACGTCGCGGGAGTCCGGATCGATCCGGGCGATCGTTCGGTCGTCCGCGTCGAGCACCCACACGCTACCCTCGCCCGCCGCGACGTCTGACGGAGCGGTGCCGAGCGGAACACTTCCGAGAAGCTCGCCCGTGTCGGGATCCAGCGCGAGCAGGCCTGCTGCCTCAGGCGTTACTCCACCGCGCGTGCTCTGGAAGACGGCCACCGCGATGGCCGCTACGAGGACGAGTGCCCCCGCCGCCGCGATCCTGCGTGGATGACGCCACGCTGTGGCCGGCACGAATCGAGGTCTCGTCGCCGGCTCGGGCGCGGCGATCTCGGGATCGTGATCGAGGATCTGACGCTCGAGTCGCTGCAGCCCTTCGCCTGGCTCGAGGCCGAGCTCCTCCGCGAGCGCACGGCGACCTTCCTGGTAGGTGCTCAGCGCTTCGGCCTGCCGTCCCGCCCGATAGAGCGCGAGCATGAGTTGCGCGCGGAGCCGCTCTCGAAGAGGCTGCTCGGCGACGAGCGCCTCGAGCTCGACGATGAGCTCGCTGTGGCGCCCGAGCTCGAGATCGGCATCGATGCGTTCCTCCAGCGCCGCGAGCCGAAGCTCGTCCAGACGGGCGATCTCGGACTGCGCGAAGTTCTCGTACCGGACCTCGACGAGCGCAGGCCCGCGCCAGAGCGCAAGTGCATCGCGGAGCAGCTCAGCCGCCGCCGAGGCATCGCCTCGCGCGAGCGCTCGGCGTCCTTCCTCGAGGCGCATACGGAACGCGGTCGCGTCGAGCTGGTCGGGCTCGAGGTTGAGCCGATACCCGTGTCCGTGGGTCTCGAGGGCGCCGCTGGCGGTGCCCAGCGTGCTGCGTAGCCGCGAGACCAGCGCCTGCAGCGTCTTCAGTGCGGAAGGCGGGGGCGACTCCCCCCAGAGCGCGTCGATGATGGAGTCGGCCGACACGACGCCGCCGCCTTGGATGAGGAGGACTGCGAGGAGCTCGCGCTGCTTCCCACCTCTGATCTCGACACGCGCGCCAGCGACGTCGATCTCGAGGGGGCCGAGAATGCGTGCCTGGATCGCGTCTCTCACGTGGCGCAGCCGACTTTGGCTGATCTACAGCCGCTCTGCAACCGCACGGATGCACGGTCTTCTCGATCCGGCCGCACGAGGCGGTCGACGACGGAAGGAGAAGCGATGAAGCGCTTCACGTACATGGCTCTGGCCCTGGTCTCGGTCGCTCTTGTCGGTGGAGCCGTGACCGCGCAGGCCGGCATCCGCCCCGACGATCGTGCGAACCACGGCACGGGCGCCGTCGTGCTTGCGGGCTCGACCACCAGCACGCGTCCCGACGATCGCGCGTGGCGAGGTGTGGGCCTGGCTCCGGTGAGCGCGGCCAGCGCCAGGTCCGCCCGGACGACCGCGCAATGCATGGCCCGGGTGCCATCGGCGCAGTCGATGTCGTCCGCCCGGACGACCGCGCATGGCGCGGTGCGGGCCCAGGTCCCACGATCGTCCCGATCGCGTCAGAGCCCTCCCGCGTTGACGGATTCAACTGGGACGACGCTGCCATCGGGGCAGCCGGGGCGTTTGGCCTGGTCATGCTCATGGCCGGCGCCTCGGTGATGGTGATGCGCCACCGCCGAGTCGCAGCGTTCTCGTAGATGTCCTGTAGGCGACGGCTCGAAGGCCCGCTGACGCGGGTCTTCGAGCGTGCCAGCGGCGGTTCGACGACCGCAGGCAGCGTCTCGCCTCCGAGCGCGGCGATCGGACCATCAGTGGAAACCACCTCGTTCTCTCCTCGTGCTGTGTGCAGACGACTGTCCTTGATCGGAGTGCCCTGATGCAACCGCCGGGCGGAACGGCCTGCCTGCCGGACGGCAGCGTACCCGCGTCGCGCGCGTCGTGCGCAAGCGCTTGCGACCGGTTTGCAACCGCGCTGCAACCGCTCAGGCGGATCGTGACCGCATCGACCGCAGGTGGCGGTCACGCACGAAAGGAAGAGACAGATGCACGAGCACGCACGACGACCCGCGCGTCATAGGCGGCTGGCAGTTGCAGGCGCTATCGCCCTCGCCCCGGTCGTTCTCGCCGCAGCAGCTGTCGCTACGCCGGGGCTGAACGTCATCTCCGCGGCAGTGCAGGCACGGGGAACACTGCCGGAGAACCAGATCGTCAACAGCAAGTCGGGAGTCCATCTCAAGACGAAAGGCTCGACCGACGTCGTCACGCAGAGGATCGTGCTCGGAGGAGGAGGCCATACCGGCTGGCACAGCCATCCCGGGCCCGGTGCTCGTCACGATCAAGGCGGGGGCACTGCGGGTGATCTACGCCGGCGACGCGTCGTGCGAGGGAACGCTGTACGAGGTGGGTGACAGCTTCATCGACCGCGGGGATACGAACGTGCACATCGCGCGGAACGCGTCGCTCCTCACCGAGGTCGAGCTCTGGGCGACGTACCTGGTCCCCGGAGAACCGAACGCGGCGTTCCGGCTCGACGAGCCCGCTGCCGGGAGCTGCTAGCCACAACCAGCGGCTCGACACGCCCGAAGCGCGAGCGTTCCTCGGCGAGTACGTCGACCTGCTGCAGATCACCAAGTACGCCGCCGGGGGACGCTCGTGCCCCCCGGCGGCGTAGCACCGCTTGTCCTCTCGTGCAGTGTCGGACAGACTCCCGGCAGGCCCGTACGACCCAAGGGAGAGGAGCGCGAGATGTCCGACCAGGTGAAGTTCGTCCTCGACGAGAGCCGGCTTCCGGAGGCCTGGTACAACATCGCGGCCGATCTCCCCGCGCCGCCACCGCCCGTTCTGCACCCGGGCACCGGACAGCCCGTCGGCCCCGACGATCTCGCACCGCTCTTCCCGATGGCGATCATCGGCCAGGAGGTCTCGACCGACCGGCTCATCGCGATTCCCGAAGAGGTGCGCTCCGTCTACCGCCAGTGGAGGCCGACGCCGCTCTACCGCGCGCGCCGCCTGGAGCGCTCGCTCGAGACTCCCGCGCGCATCTACTACAAGTACGAGGGCGTCTCGCCGACCGGGTCGCACAAGCCGAACACCGCGGTCGCGCAGGCGTACTACAACAAGCAAGAGGGCGTGAAGCGCCTCACCACGGAGACGGGCGCCGGCCAGTGGGGCTCGTCGCTCGCGTTCGCGGGCGGGATCTTCGGGCTCGAGGTCGACGTCTGGATGGTCAGGGTCTCGTACGACCAGAAGCCGTACCGGCGCGGACTGATCGAGGCTTTCGGAGGACGGGTGATCGCGAGCCCGTCCGAGGAGACGAACGCGGGCCGCGCGATCCTCGCCGAGCATCCCGACTCATCCGGCTCGCTCGGCATCGCCATCTCCGAGGCGGTCGAGGCGGCAGCTCCGCGCGAGGACACGAAGTACTCGCTCGGCTCGGTGCTCAACCACGTCCTCATGCACCAGACCGTGATCGGCGAAGAGGCGCAGATGCAGATGGACGAGACCGAGGACTACCCGGACATCCTCATCGGCTGCACCGGTGGCGGCTCGAACTTCTCCGGCCTCACGTTCCCGTTCATCGGCCGCGCGCTGCGCGAGGAGGCGCAAGATCCGCGTCATCGCCGTCGAGCCGGCTGCATGCCCGAGCCTCACGCGGGGTACGTACGCCTTCGACTTCGGTGACACCGGCCACCTGACCCCACTCGTCAAGATGCACACGCTCGGCTCGACGTTCGTCCCGCCGCCGTTCCACGCGGGCGGGCTGCGCTACCACGGGATGGCGCCGCTGGTCAGCCATCTCCACGAGCTCGGGCTCATCGAGGCGCGCTCGTACACCCAGACGGAGGTCTTCGCGGCGGGGGTCGAGTTCGCGCGGATCGAGGGGATCCTTCCCGCCCCGGAGGCGAACCACGCGGTGAAGGCGGCGATCGACGAGGCCGTCCGCTGCCGCGAGGAGGGCGTCTCGCAGGCGATCCTCTTCAACCTCTGCGGGCACGGGCACTTCGACATGCAGGCGTACATCGATTACGCGGCGGGCTCGCTCGTAGACCACGCGTACTCCGAGGAGGAGGTCGCGCTCGCGCTCGCGGGGCTGCCGGCGGTCGCCGCCTGACGCCATGTCGGAGCGACACGACGACGACAGCGGCACAGGACGTACGCCGCGGCCCGCAGACTCGGTGGCCGGCCCGGCTCACGACGCCTCGATTCCTCGAGTCGACGACCGTCAAGCTCGGGCACGCGTTCGGCGAGCGGCTCGACCGGGCCGTTCGCAGCCGCCACCGGCAGCGGCTTCGGCACGTCGGCTGGGAGCACGCCCTCGACGCCTCGGGATTCGAGTATCGCCAGCGGAAGCGTTTCCGGCACGCCCAGGCAACCGACTCGAGGTTCTCGTGGACGGTTCGGAGGCTCTGCCTGCGATCGCGGCCGAGCTCGCGCGCGCCGAGTCTTACGTCCACCTCGCCGGCTGGTTCTTCTCGCCGGAGCTGCATCTCTCGCGAGACGACGAGCCGATGATCGTGCGCAACCTGCTCGCCGAGCTCGCGGAGCGCGTCGACGTGCGGGTGCTCTCGTGGAAGGGCGCTCCGCTGCCACTGTTCAAGCCGTCGCACAGCGAGGTTCGAGAGATGCTCGACGCGCTCGCGCGCCATACGAAGATCGAGGCGCACTCCGACGGCTGCACGGGGTTTGCGCACTGCCACCACGAGAAGACCATCGTGATCGACGGGCGGGTCGCGTTCGTGGGCGGCATCGACCTCACGCTCGACGGGGGCGATCCGTGGGACACGCCGGCGCACGTCGCGCGGGGCGGGATCGGCTGGCACGACGCCGCCGTGCGGATCGAGGGCCCGGCCGTCGCGGACGTCGCGCAGCACTTCCGCCTGCGCTGGCACGGAGCGACGCGCGAGCTCCTGCCGCGGCCCGACCCTGTCCGACGAGGCGGTGACGTCGAGGCGCAGATCGTGAGGACGCTTCCGGCCGGCACCTATCGTGCGGTGCGCCGCGGCGAGTACTCGATCCTCGAGTCGTACACGGCGCGCTCTCGCTCGGCCGAGCGGTTCGTCTATCTCGAGAACCAGTTCCTCTGGTCGCCCGAGATCGTCTCCATCCTCGCGGACAAGCTGGGGAACCCGCCGACGGACGACTTCCGCGTCCTCGTCCTGCTGCCGGCCCGGGCGAACGACGGCGCGGACATCTCGCGCGGGCAGGTGGCCGCACTCATCCACGCAGCCGACGAGACGACCCGCTTCCTCGCCTGCACGGTCTACGCGCGGGCGGGAAATCTCCGCGATCCCGTGTACGTGCACTCGAAGATCGGGATCGTCGACGACCGTTGGCTGACGCGTCGGCTCCGCGAATCTGAACGCCCACTCGCTGTTCCACGACACCGAGATGAACGTCGTCACGCTCGACCCGAACGTGTCGCGCGAGCGACGCGACTTCGCCTGTGGTCGGAGCACCTCGAGCTTCCGCTCGAGGACGTCGAGGAGTCGACCCGATCGAGCTCATCGACGAGCAGTGGGAGCGGATCGCGTCGGAGCAGCTCGAGCTCCTCGAGAGCGGCAGGCACTCACGCACCGGCTCGTGAAGCTGCCCGGAGTCTCGCGCCGCCGCCGGCGCCTGATCGGCCCGCTCCAGAGCCGCCTCTACGACGTCTGACCGGCGGATGCGCCGGTCGCTCCGCCGGCGGAACGCGCTGCTCGGCGATCTCCGCGGCCTGCTCGACCGGCGCACCGAGGACGAGGAAGCGCCCGCCGAAGGCGATCGCGCACATGCCGAACCAGGCCCAGCCGAAGGCGAGCCCGGCGACGACGTCCGACATCCAGTGGACGCCGAGGAGCACGCGACTACACGCGACACCGACGGCGATCGCGACCGCGCCGCCCGCGAGTAGCGCTCGCGTCCTCGGCGACCGCTTGCGCGCGAGCGCCAGTGCCGCAGCCGCATAGAAGGCGGCCGCCAGCCCCGAGTGGCCGCTCGGGAACGACGGCCCGAGTGTCTCGGCGATCGGGTTGAACTCGGGGCGCACCCTGTCGAGGATCTCCTTGATCGTGTTGATGAGCACGATTTCGCCGACGACCACGGTCACGAGGAATACCGGCACCCATCTGTTCGGAACGCGGAGGTACTCGAAGACCGCGACGACGATGAGGGCGAAGACGACGAAATAGGTGCCTCCGAGCTCGGTGACGAGCTGCAGCGCGTCCGTCGACCAGCTCGTCGCGTTGTCGACGCCCCACTGGCCGACCTCGCGGTCGGTGTCCACCAGCCTGTCGCTCGCTTCGCATGAGGTACGCAAGGAGCCCGACGAGAATCCCGCCGACCATCGCGAGGCCGAGCGCCAGCGTGAGCGCGAGCCCGGTCGCCGTGGCTGGGTCGAGCCGTCCTCGCACGAGCCGGAGGAGCCACGGATGGCGCTCCATCTCGGTCTCGATCCGCTCGGCTGCGCCCTCCGCCGGAGCCTGTCCGACGACAGGAGTCGGATAGCGCGAGCCTAGATAGGCGACGAGCGTGCCGGCTGAGAGTGAGATGAGGAGGAGAGCGAGAAACGGCATCGATGCGAGGTCGTAGAGGCGCTGGATGTTTTACCCAGGTGTCCGTCGGGTAAACACGACGCCGTGGACGTCGAGACGCAAGCAGTAGCCGTTCCGCGTCCGCAGCGTCGAGGCCCGCGGCGACGATCGACGCCCGCGGCGGTCCGTCCCGCCGGTGCTCGAGCCTCGCCCGAACGGGCTTGCCGACCGGTTCTCCCAGAGGTTCGGCCCGGAGAACCCAGTGCGGGTCTTCATCGTGGCGCTGCTCGCCGGCTACGCGCTGCTTGTCACCGCGATGGTTTTCCTCGGCCTCGTCCTGATCCATGTTCTGCTCCCGATCGGCGGTCTCCAAGAGGCGGACGAGGGCTTCAGCCAGTGGCTCGCCGACAATCGCAGCCCGACGCAGGAGGACATCTCGTGGGTCGGATCGACGCTCTCCGGGGGGCACGTGATTCCGGCCGTCCTCGGAATCGGCCTCGTGACGTTCCTGATCATGCGGCGCTGGATCCTCGCGGCGTTCGTCGTTCTCGTCGTCGCCGTCGAGTCGGCGACGTATCGCGTCACGTCGTTGATCGTCGAGCGCGAGCGGCCCGATGTCGAACGGCTCGAAGGCCTCCCGGTCGACGCGAGCTACCCGTCCGGACACACGGCCGCTGCCGTCGCCATGTACGGCGGGCTTCTCCTCTTGCTGGCATCGCGGTTCGACAATGCCGCCGTCCGTGTCATCGCGGTCGTCCTCGGCGTCGCCATCCCGCTGTTCGTCGCATGGGCGCGGATGTACCGCGGCATGCATCACCTCTCCGATGTCATCGCCGGGCTGCTCATGGGTCTCGGCGCCCTGCTCATCCTCGTCTTCGCCGCGCGGGCCGCACGAGCTTCGACCGATCGGCGCGACGGCGTGGGAATCGCCGCCGACACGGGAACGTCGTGACGAACGGTTGCGGTCATCGCCCACGCGGGCAAGTCGATGGGAGGCGGACTCGAGGAGCTCCGTCAGGTGCTGGAGGAAGCCGGCGTCAGCGATCCGATCTGGTCGGAGGTCCCGAAGAGCAAGTACGCACCCGAGCGCGTCGAGAAGGCGCTCGCCGAGGGCGCCGAGACGATCTTCGCCTGGGGCGGCGACGGCATGGTGCAGCGCTGCGTCGACGTGATGGCGGGCACCGAGGCCACTCTCGCGATCCTGCCGGCGGGAACGGCGAACCTGTTCGCGTCGAACCTGGGCATTCCCGACGACATCGCGGAAGCCGTCCAGGTCGGGCTCTCCGGTCAGGAGCGGCAGCTCGACCTGGGGAAGATGAACGGCGAGCACTTCGCGGTCATGGGGGGCGCGGGTCTCGACGCCCGCATGATCCGCGACGCCGACGGTGGCCCGAAGGATCGCTACGGGCGTCTCGCGTACATCTGGGCCGCATCCAAGAACCTGCGCGTCGAGCCCTTCAAGGCGCGCATCGAGGTGAACGGCGACCTCTGGTACAAGGGCGACGCGAGCTGCCTGCTCGTCGGCAACGTCGGCGCTCTCTTCGGCGGGATGGAGGCATTCGACAGCGCGTCACCGGAGGACGGCCTTCTCGAGCTGGGCGTGACGCACGCGGAGAGCCTCGGGCAATGGGCGCGCACGGTCACTCGCACAGCGATCGGATCGGTCGGCCAGTCCCCGTTCGTGCAGGCGACGAAGGCCGAGCGCATCGACGCCGAGTTCGACCGCAAGGTGCTGTACGAGATCGACGGCGGCGAGCGCAAGGAGGTCAAGCGGCTCAAGGTCAAGGTCAAGCCGGGAGCGCTCAGAGTGCGCGTTCCCGCGGAGTCGACGACATGAGTACTGCGTCCCACGTTCAGGAGACGTGGGAGCTCACGGGCGACGACGCGCGCGAGACGCTCGCGTCGACAGGTCGGATGGCGCTCCTGAAGGATGCGGTCATACGGCTGCGAGCCGCCGACGGGACGAGCCACTCACGTGGTCTGGCCTTCGCGGTCTCGCTCGTCCTCGTGCAGGGCCTCGTCGTCGTCGTCGGCTTCGCGGTCGCGACCGGCTCGGCGGGATTCCGGCAGCTGCTTCTCGACACGATCAATGCGTCGGCTCCCGGCCCGACGAGCGACCTCCTGACCAATGCGGTCGAGCAGGCCACGCGCGTCGGTCGCCAGCATCGATACCTGCCGCTCACGATCGGGCTCATCGGGACGATCGTCACGGCGACGATCGCCATGGGGCAGCTCGAACGGGCGATGAACCGGATCTACGGCGTCGAGAAAGACCGGCCGTTCGCACGAGAAGTACAAGCGAGCACTTGCGCTTGCGCTGAGTGCCGGCGTCGTGATCGCCGCGGCGTTCGCGCTCCTCACCTTCGGCCGGGGACTGGTCGACGAAGGCGCCGCTCGCTCTGCCTGGATGGTCGTCCGCTGGCCGCTGGGGATCGCTCTGGTCGCCGCGGGGCTCGCCGCTCTCTTCAACTGGTCGCCGAGGCGCAGGCAGCCAGGATGGCCCTGGCTCGCGTTCGGTGCCTGGGTGAGCGTTGCGGGTTGGACGCTCGTCACGGCCGCGCTCGCCTCGTCTTCAACGTCTCGAAGACGTTCGGGCAGACCTACGGGTCGCTCGCCGGGCTCGTGGCGCTCCAGCTCTGGACGTTCTTCTCGGCTCTCGCGATCCTCTACGGCGTCGCGGTCGCGGCCCAGCTCGAAGCAGTGCGGGCCGGCGTGCCCGAGGCGCAGGATCTCTCCAAGGACGAGAAGACCGCCGCCGCCGAGCCCGTCGCCGTTTGAGGTCTCGACTCGAGGTTTCCACCCCGACTCCACCGGGCACTACCAGCAC
Organism: uncultured Gaiellaceae bacterium; assembly: GCA_963744285.1. Taxonomy (GTDB): domain Bacteria; phylum Actinomycetota; class Thermoleophilia; order Gaiellales; family Gaiellaceae; genus GMQP-bins7. Next base: position 156,881 of record CAVUTA010000019.1, read on the forward strand.
GACAGTTCCAGTCGAAGGAGGAGTTGGATGCCGACCTGGTTGCTCGTTCTGATCGTGGTACTGCTGGTTCTCGCCGTGTTTGGCGGGTTCGGCTACTCGCGCCGATAGCGAACACACGTGCCCGCCGGATCGATCCGTCCGGCGGGCATTCTCTCCTTGAGGTGGCCTAGATGCTGATGCGCACGACGGGGATGCCGTCGATCTCTCGCGGGAGCTCGTCGAGGCCGCCTTGCCTCGAGCCAGGTCGCCTCCTCGCCTTCACGAAGCGCGACGACGATCCGATCGGGCTGGTGCTCCGCGATCGCGTCGAGCACGACCTGATCCGGCGCATCGGGCTTGACGTCCACCTCGGACGGCTCGCCGGGGGCGGCTCGTCCTATTGCTTCGCCGACCTCGCGGGCGTCCGAGCGCGCGGAGCCCTCGTCGTTCGTGAGCCACTGAAGGCGTGACTGCTCGACTGCGGGCACGACGACGAAGAGCTCGTCGTCCGCAGAAACGACCTCGGAGAGGACGCCACGGTCGAGCTGGGAGCTGGAGACGACCACGACGCGTGCCACACCGCATCGGTACCCGCCAGAGCGGCTGCGCAAACCGGCTCGCGCGAGTCGACGGATGCGTATCACTCAGGAGTGCTCGGCGCGGAGGCCGGTGACGACTGGGCCGGCTTCGCTCCGAGTCGGTAGGAGGGCCGGCGAACCGGCCCTCCTACGTGCGACGTGCGCTAGCGCGAAGCGGACGATGCCGCAGGCTCGTCGTCGTGCTCGTTCATCTCATCGACGCGATCCTCGGTGCCGTCGACGACGTCCTCGACCTTGTCCTTCACGTCCTCCCAGGCATCGCGAGCCGTGTCCTTGGCCTCGCCCCACTTCTGCTGAGTCTCACCTTCGACTTCCTTGACCTTGCCTTCAACGCGATCGGAATCCACCACGTGCTCCTCTCGTGAGAATTGACAGCGATCCGAGTGTGCCCGCATCGCGGCTCCGCAAAACCCGCGAGCGCGCAGCGTCACGTTTTCCGAAGGGACGCGCGGCACGCTCGCTCGCTCGCGAGCTTCCTCGCTGCGGCATTGACCTCGGCTCCGAAGAGGACCGCAGCGCTCGTCAGCCAGAGCCAGACGAGCGTGACCACGACCGCGGCGAGCGTTCCCCACGTCTTGTCGTACGAGCCGAAGTTCGCGCTGTAGAGGGCGAGGCCGGCCGACGCTGCGAGCCAGACGACGAGTGCCGTGACGGCGCCGGGAGTGACGAGGCGCCAGCCCGTCCGGTCGGTGTCGGGCCCGAGGTACAGGACGACGGCGAACGCAAGCAGAAGGCCGACGACGAGCACGGGCCACTGCAGCGTCCACCACAGCCACGCCGGTCAGCGCGGGAGCTCCGATCGCGCCGCCGATCCAGTCCTCGAGGTGTGGCCCGAGGATCAGCAACCCGATCACGAGCGCGGCCGCGAGGAGGAGTGCCGCGACGATGAGGCCTGCGAGGAGTCGCGTGCGTACGAAGCCGCGTGACTGCGTGCCGTCGAACGCGACCGTGATCCCCTTCATCAACGTCGTGGCGGCCGACGTCGTCGTCCAGATCGCGAGCGCGAAGCCGACGACGGTCATGACGATGCCGGAGCCGGGCGACTCGGTCGAGCGGTGCAGGCTGTCGCGAAGGAGCGTCGCGGCCTCCTCGGGCATCACGGTCTGTGCCCGGTCGATGAGCGACTCGACGGTAGCGGCGTCAGCGACGAGCGAGAAGACGCCGAGAACTACGAGCATGCCGGCAGGAATCGCGAGGAAGAGTGAGTACGCGAGCGCCTGCGCGACCGTGGTCACGTCGTCCTCGCGCGCCTCCAGGACCGCCCGGCGAAGCACGATCCATGTGTCCGAGATCCATGTCTGCATGCGGGGTGAGGTTCCTCGATCGATCGGTGGAAAAACACGAGAGGCGGCTCGCGGCCGCCCCTCGTGTCTTCTCGCTGTTGTGTGCTCAGCCGGCCAGGCGCACCTGGACGAGCCGATAGCCCGCGATTCCGCCGAGACCCGGGTCGCCCGGCTTCGACGCCTTGATGAAGAACTGCACGTTGAAGCCGTTTCGCGGCTGCGGGAACGCCTCGTTCGGCACGAGCGTGAGCGTCACGAACCCATCCGCACCCGTCGGGGCCGTCTGGCCCGAGACGACGCGGGGAGTCGCGCGCATGAACACGTTCGCACCGCTCACCGGACGCCCGCCGCGAGCGGTGATCCGGACACGTACGGTGATCGGCGCGGTTCGGCTCGTCACCGGGTTCGGCGAGAACTGGACGGACGCGACGACGAGACGGTCGCCTGCTGCCTTCAGTTCGCTCACCGGCATCGTCGCCGGTCGCGGGCGGCGGCGGCTGGTTCGATCCGACGACGCCCGTCGGGTTCGAGATGGCCGACGTCGAGCCACGGTCGTTACGCGCGATGACACGGACGCGGATGGTGCGACCGGTGTCGCGTCGCGGACCTCGTAGCTCGTGTCGTTCGCGCCCTGGATCTCGCTGCAGTTGTCACCCTTGTCGTTGCAGCGAAGCCAGACGAACGAGTACGTGATCGGCGTGTCGCCGGCCCACTGGCCACGATTCGCCTGGAGGGTGTTACCGACCCGTGCGGTCCCCGTGATCGAGGGCTCGGTCGTGTTCACCGGCTTGGCCGCGGTGACGATGTTCGTCGGGTTCGACGTCGCGGTGTCCTGGCCGTCGTCGTTGCGCGCGACGACCTGCGAGCGGATCCGGAAGCCCGCGTCCGCCTGCCGAAGCGTGTACGACGCATTGTTGGCGTTCGTGATGCGACGGCAGTCCGACGCATCGGCTGCACCGCGCCCGTCGCAGCGGAACCACCGGTACTCGTAGTCGATCGGCTCCGTGCCCGTCCATGTGCCGCGGGTGGTAGCGCAGGACCTGGCCGACGCGTGTCGTGCCGGTGATGCGGGGCTCCGTCACGTTGCTCGGCGCGACCGTCGGCGCCGCGATGGACTCGGTCGAGAGCAACCCTGCGAAGACGGTCCCTACTGACCGCGATCGCGGCTGCTCCTCCGAGTATCGCGAGATACGTGCGGCGAAAGCTGCCATGTCGTTCGTAACTCATTGCATGCTCCTTTGGTCGACTTGCCTCTTCGGAGCGATGAATACCCGTGTGAGATCACGCCCGAAACGGGTCTGAGCAGGCGCTTACGGAAGGCTTACGACGTGCCCAAGCTGCACCCAGCGAGCGGCCTGGGAGGACGATCGGACTCCGGCGAACTCGTTCGAAGACGACCGCACGGGCAGCTGGAGCCGCGAGACGGGCTCCAGCTGCCGATGTCAGGCGGCTCGGTCGTCCGGTTGCTCGGCGACGACGTGGAGCATGGCGGCGACGTTCTCGACTCCCGGCACCTTGCCGATCCGCGCGACGAGGTCGCTCGCTCGCTTGTCGCCGACGACTTCTCCGGTGAGCGTTACCACTCCGTCCTCGACGCCGATCTCGACGTCTCTCGTCGACACGCCGACATCGCGGAGGGCGTCGCTCCGGATCCGCTGCTCGACGATCGCGTCAGCGCTCTCTGGCCGCAGGTCGCGCGACCACATGCCGACTCCGTGCGTAATAGCCGCGCGCCTTGCCGGCCGAGAACCGCGTCTTCTTGCCCACGGTCCGCGTCATCTGTCGCATCGCCTTCGCGCCTCTCTCGCGGGCGACGCTCCGCCGTCGTCTTCCCGAGCCGCGGATCGAAGAAGTACGCCGTGCCGACGCCGATCACGAATGCTCTCGTTGAGCCCATGGTGGTACCTCCAGTGCTTCGTGGTTCGTACGGAGAGTGCCCACCGCCCAGGGTACGGAAACCGCTTGACGGCATGACCCGGTGCACGCCACGCTGGCGACGGCGGTCGTCGTGCTACGTCGTCGAGCCGCCGAGAATCGTCTCAGCCTCGACGAGCGTCCGCGCCGGGATGAAGCGGACGAGGAGACCGTCGCGGAACTCCATGGCCCAGATGACGGGATCGTCGCGGATCACGCGGTCGTCGTCGATCCAGCGGATGCGTCCCTCGGCCACGACCCGATCGTCGTCGAGTGCCCGATAGGAGGTGACCGCGGCCTCGTAGATGCTGTCGGCGGCCGTCTCCTGCACGAACCGGATGAAGTCGTCCTTGCCCTCCACTACCTGTCCTGGGCGCACCTTGGAGACGAGCGTGATGGACGGGTCCACGAGACTCGGCGAGATCGTCGAACGCGCGCTCCTCCACGACGGAGAACCACCGCCGTGCCAATCGCTCGCTTTCGAAGATGTCGGCCGCGCCGGCGATGCAGGGAGTATGCGCGTCTTCTCGGCGGCTCGTGCATCCGTCAGGTTTCGCGCCGACCGAGTGGGGTACGAGAGCACCTCTCACCCACAGCACGAATGGAGGAAGCATGCCGCAGGTCACGACCCCGAAGCAGCTCTTCAAGCACGAGCTGCAGGACATGTACTACGCCGAGAAGACACTCGCGATGACGCTCCCCAAGCTCGCGCGAGAGGCGACCGACCCGGAGCTCACGCGCGCCTTCACGGCCCATCAGAAGGAAACGGAGAAGCACGTCTCCAATCTCGAGAAGGTGTTCAAGCAGATCGGCGAGAGCGCTCAGGCGCATCCCTGCCCGGGTATCGAGGGCATCAAGAAAGAGCACGACGACTTCATGAAGGAGAACAGCCCGAGCGATGCGATGCGCGACGCGTTCCTCACCGGAGCCGCCGCACGCGCCGAGCACTACGAGATCGCGGCGTACACCGGCCTCGTCAACCAGGCACGTGCGCTCGGTGAGCCCGAGGCGGTCGCGCTGCTGCAGGCGAACCTGAAGCAGGAGAAGGAGGCGCTCAAGAAGGTAGAGACGATCTCGAAGCGTCTGCTGAAGGACTCCAACGGCTCGAACGGCTCGTCGCAGCGCCGCTCCGCGACCTCGCGTGGTCGCGCCAAGGCCGCTTCGCGGTAACGAGAAACATCGGAGGACGGAGGCGGCCGGTCGCCTCCGTCCTCTCCGACCCTGGAGGCATCGAGTTGGGAACGTCGCTCGCCGCAACTCGCAGAGAGGCAGCCGCGTGTACGCGCTGTGCCCTGTACGAACATGCGACGCAGACCGTGTTCGGCGAAGGCGGAAAGAGCGGTCTCATGCTCGTCGGCGAACCGCCTGGAGACGAGGAGGACGTCGCCGGACAACCGTTCGTCGGTCCTGCGGGACGGCTCTTGCGAGAGCTGCTCGAGGAAGCGGAATCGCGGTCGAGCGCGCTTACGTCACGAACGCGGTCAAGCACTTCAAGTCGAAGCCGCGCGGAAAAGCGGCGGATTCACGACAAGCCGAACTGGACGGAGATTCGTGCGTGCGGACACACTGGCTCGAGCTCGAGCTCGTTGCAGTTCGCTGCGGCGGAGGGGCTTGCGATCGTCGACCTGGACGCGAAACCCGCCGCTGCATCACAGAGTGCCGGGCAGGCCGGCGACCCGCCTCTGCGGGTCGCCGGCACCGCACGCGGATAGCTCCGGCTAGAGCGTGTCGTCCCAGCCGCGGTGACCCTGTCCGCCCTGGCCGTAGTACGCGCCGACCGAGCTGTGATACGTCTCGTCGGTCAGCATCGCGTCGTCGAACTCGGGCGCGTTCTTGATTTCGTCCTTGGTGCGGTTCACGTACACGCGCTCCTCGTCCTCGTCGATGCCGCGGATGACGCCGGCGGGGAGCATGACCTTCTTGCCGAAGATCCACGGGCCGGTGTCGACGACGACGTAGCTCCGGCTCGTCCCGTACGTCGACTCGTCGATGCTCCCGATCGAGCCGTCGATTGCCTCGACCTTGAAGCCGCTCAGGTCGACCTTCGTGTCCATCACGTTCGATCCGAGCTGTGCGGTGTCGCGGAACGTCCAGACATCGTCCATGGGTGACCTCCTCTGTCGTCGAATCGACCTTCGGCCTCCTCGTACCCGACCCGTGACCAGCCAAACACGCGATCCGAGGCGCTCGCGATACTCCGCTCGCGTGGAGTGGCAGGACGTCGAGCCGGAGCAGCTCTTCGAGGCGATCCGTGCGCGCGGGGCGGCGCCGGACGCCGAACGCACCGTCTGGGCGTTCGAGCGCGCGCTCGCCGTCGCCCGGCTCGATCCCGAGCTGCTGCGCCATCTGCTCGTCGCGGTCGTTTGCCTCGTCGCGTACGAGGAGGGGCAGTCTCCGCGCGCGGTCCTGGACGAGCTCTTCCGGCGCTCGGTGTCGGACGGCGAGTGGCGCGAGCGCTACGAGCCCCTCCTCGCCTGACCGGCGTTTCCAGACCGCCGATGGATGGGTACTTCGTGAGGCATGACCGAACAGATGCAGCGAGATCCCGCCGAGCAGGACCTGTCGGAAGACCGAAGTGCCGGCCAGGAGCTCGCGTCCGGGCGTCCGGGGTGGACACCGTTTGCGGCCCTGGGATCGGTCGCCGGCGTCATCGCGGTGCTCGCCGCGATCGTGATCGGCCTCGCCGTGCTCGCGTACTCCCTGGCTTAGCGGAGCAGCGAACGGGGTATCACCGTCGCATGGCGACGGCGCTCCTCTTCGACCGTGACCGCGTCGAGGAGGTCGACACTGGACGGACTCGCTGCCGAAGGTCGGGCGCTCGGCGATTCTCTGGATCGACCTCGAGAAGCCGGCCGAAGCCGAAATCGGGCATCTCGTCGATGCCTTCGATCTCGAACCGGGCACCATGGAGGATCTCCAGCGCAGCCGATGGAGCCGCGGCTCGTGGATCACGGTGGGTACCTGCACGTGACGGTCATCGGCCTCTCCGACGAGCGCGAGACAGCCCGGGTCGACTGCCTGGTCTCGGAGCGGTGGCTCGTGACGCTCCACGACAAGCCGGTCGAGGTCGTCGATCGCTTCCGTGCGCTCGCGGAGGGATCGGGGACGGTCGGAAAGCTCGACGGCCTTGGCTTCCTGGCGAACCTCCTCGAGTGGGCGCTGTCGAGCTACTTCGACGCCTTCGAGGCGCTCGAGCAGGATCTCGAGGAGATCGACGCCAAGGCGATGTCGGGCACGGCGTCCGCTTCTGACGACGTGCTCTCGGGGCTCGTCGAGATGCGACGGGAGGTGGGGCGGCTCCGCCGAGCGCTCGTCTCGCATCGCGAGGTCGTGCTCTCGCTGACGCGACCGGAGCTCGAGGCGATCGCCAGCTCGGACTCGGCCGAGCGCTTCTCGTCGCTGCGCGACCGGCTCGAGGAGGCCGTGCAGGCCTCGCGCGACACGCGCGAGTCGATCGTCGGCTCGTTCGACGTGCTCCTCGCGAGCACAGGGCAGCGCACGAACGAGATCATGAAGGTGCTGACGCTGGCGTCCGTGCTCCTCCTTCCCGGCGCGTTGATCGCCGGCGTGATGGGGATGAACTTCGAGCTCGGGATCTTCGAGAACGCCGCCTACTTCTGGGTGGTTCTCGCGATCATCGCGACGGTCGCCGTCGCGACGATCGCAGTCGCAAAGGCGCGCGAGTGGATCTGACCGAGTATCGCGTCGAGCCTCCGGCGGAAGGTCGCCCACCCGAGCCCCCTGTCAGAGTCTCGCTCTCGCCGAAGTCGATCCTCGTCTGGGTCGCGGTCACCGCGGGCGCGATCCTCGCGCTGATGTTCGTGTACCTGGCGATGGACGCGATCACCTGGGTGCTCGTCGCTGCGTTCTTCGCGATGGCGCTCAATCCGGCCGTCGGCGCGCTCGAACGTCGCGGAGTCGGCCGCGGCCGTGCGGCGGCGATCGTCTTCGTCGTCGCCTTCGCCGCGCTCGGGCTCCTCGGATTCCTCGTGATCCCGCCGCTCGTCACCGCGACGACGGACTTCGTCGAGGCGCTCCCGGACTACCTGCGAGACCTCGACGCCGGGCGCGGTCCGCTGGCATTTCTCGAGCGGCGCTTCCACCTCGGCGAGCAGCTCGTCGACGTCTACGAACGCGGCGGGATCGCCGGTCTGCTCGGACTGGAGAGCCCGGGAGCGTCGACTGCGCGTGCCGCCGCCGACACCGCCCTCGCGCTCATCGCCGTCCCGTTCCTCACCTTCTTCATGCTCCTCGACGGCAGGCGCTGGGTCGACGGCGTGCTCGACGTCATGCCGCCGAGCGCGCGGCCGCGCTGGGAGCGGGTCTTCGACGGGATCAACCGCACGGTCGGCGGCTACGTCACGGGCAACCTGCTGATCAGCCTCGTCGCAGGAACGGTCGCGGCGGTGACGCTGATGGCCGCGGGGGTGCCGTACGCGCTTCCGCTCGCGGTGATGGTCGCGATTCTCGACCTCGTCCCGCTCGTCGGCGCGACCGTCGCGCTCGTCGTCTGCAGCGTCGCCGCGCTCTCGGAGGGCGTCGTCCAGGCCGTGATCGTCGTCGTCGTCCTGCTCGTCTACCAGCAGATCGAGAACCACGTGCTCCTGCCCGTCGTCTACGGGACGGACGGTCGACCTTTCCCCGCTCGCGGTGCTCGTCGCGCTCCTCATCGGAGCGGAGATCGCCGGCGTCCTCGGCGCGCTCGCCGCGATTCCCGTCGCCGGCTCGATCTCGGTGGTTGCGAGCGAGCTCGTCCGCTGGCGCCGCGAGGCGTCGCTGCACCTTCCCAGCCGCCGTCCAAGACGGGCTCGACGCGAACCCGCTCGAGTGAGGACGTCGCGCGACGCAGCGATCATGTAGCGTCTGTGAGCGACGGCAGGCCCGAAGAAGCTCGCGAGGGCGGACACGCGCTCGGCGCGCGAGCGCTACGGGCTCGCGCTCATGCTGACCGTCGGCGGCTTCGTCGTCACGCTCGGTCTGCTGGCGGTGAGCGGCGATCCCGATCTATGCGCCGCTCATCGGCGCGCTCGCCGTCGACCGCGTGGTTGGGCGGGGTCGGTCCCGCTGCGCTGTCGCTCGTCGTCGGGTGGGCGCTCGCGTTCTGGCTGCTCGTCGGCCCGCATGGCGGGCTCGAGCTCGGAAGTGCGGAGGACATGACCCGATGGGCGGTCAATCTCGCCATCGGGGCGCTGATCGTCGTCGTCGCGGGCGTGCTCCGGATCGGGCGCGCAGCGCGCGACCGAGTGTCGCGGTGGAGGTGGAGGAGCTCGCTCCAGCGCGCCGAGGCGCTCCAGGCGCTCAGCGGCGAGCTCGCCGGCAGCCGCCTCGTCGGCCGAGGTCTCGCACGCGCTCGCCGAGCGGGCGTCGTCGTTCCTCGGCGCGCAGGGCGCCGCCCTCGGGCTGCTCGACAGCGACGACGTCCTCGTCGTCGATCCCATCGGGATCGCCGCGCAGGTTCATGTCCCGGGCCGCCGGCTCGCGCTCGACCAGGCGACGCTGCTCTCGGTGGCGATTCGGGAGGGTCGGACCGTTCGCGCCGACGACCGGAGCGTCCCTCGAGGCCGACTTCCCCGAGAGCGCCGCGATACTCCCTCCGCTCGTTCGGCTCGGCGGTGGCCATGCCGCTCCGGTCGGCGGCAAGCCGGTCGGCGTCGTCGAGTTCCTCTTCGACCGCGAGAATGCCCTCGACGACGAGCTGGCCGCGATCGCCTCGACGGCCGCGGGCCTCGCCGAGCAGGCGCTCGAGCGAGCGCGACTGTACGAGCGCGAGCGGGAGACGAGCCGGGCGCTCGACCGCATCCTGCAGGTCGCTCCACGCTTCTACGCCGAGACCACGGCAGAGGTGACCGAGGCCATCTGTCGCGAGGCGCGCGTGACGTTCGGCGCCGACTACGGCGTGCTCTGGCGGATCCGACGGCGATGACCTGGAGCTGCTGAACAGCGATCCGCGTCGTGACGGAGTGGCCGCTGGGGCTGCGCGTGCCGCTCGCAGACTTCCCGGGGCTGGAGGATGCGGTCACGAGGTCTCGGCGTCTCCTTCGTCCCCGACGTCGCGGCCGAAGCGCGCGACGACGGCCTCGAGCGCGTTCGCCAGCTCGGCATCCGCTCGTCGCTCCGTTCGCCGATCGTCATCGGCGGACGATCGGAGCTGGTGCTCGTCGTGTCGTGGCAGACGGTCGATCGATCGGCCCGATCCGACGACGATCGCGATCGTCCGGCGGTTCGCGGACCAGGCAGGCCTCGCGTTCGAGCAGCTCGAGCGGCGCCTGGCGGAGGAGCAGGCTGCCGCGCGCGCCGAGCGAGACCGAGCGGCTCCAGGAGGTCACCGCCGCGCTCTCGCTCGGCGACGACTCGTGGCGACGTCGGCGACACCTGCCTGAAGCACGCGTTGCGGTTCGTCGGCGCCGAGGCCGGCTTCGTCGTCCTGCACGGGCGCCGGGCGGAACCTCGGTGCAGATGATCTCGAACGTCGGGCTACTCGCAGGACGCTCTCGAGGCGTGGAGCGCTCTCGGCCTCGACGCCGACGTGCCCTTCGCGCGCGCGATCGCGAGCGGCGAGCCGGTCTGGGCGCTGACGCCCGACGAGATGGACGTCTTCACGGGTGCTCCGGCGCTCGACGAGGCCGGCTGGGTCTCCGTGCCGCTCAGGACCCCGGCCGGCATCCACGGCGCTCTTCACGTGTCTCTCCACGAGCCGCGCGAGCTCGGCGACGCCGAGCGCAGGTGGCTGCAGAGCGTCGTCTCCCAGTGCGCTCTCGCGCTCGAGCGCAGCCAGCTCTACGACGAGGAGCAGCGCCTACGGATGCGGTCCGAGCGCCTCCAGCGAACGACGGCGGCACTCTCGAACGCAGTGACGCTCGAGCGACGTGGCCGACGTGGTCATCGCCGCTGCGCTCGAAGGGACGGACGCCGTCCTCTGCGTTCGTGTACGAGCTCGTCGACGAGCGCCAGGTCCTGCGTCCGGCTCGCCGCGTCGGGGCTGTCGGAGCCGAGCGAGGAGCATCCGGCGAGAGGTGTCGCTCGAGGAGAGCCCTGCTCTCGCGCGCGTCGTGCGACGCGGGGCCTGGTGGTTCGCGCCGGCGGACGCCGCGGGGTCTGACGCCGCACGCTCGTCACGTGCCATGCCGCTCGTCTCGGGTCGGCAGAGCGTCGGCGTCCTCGAGCTCGGCTGGCCGGCGCCGATCACGCTCGCACGACGACGATCGCCGGCTTCCTCGGGACGCTCGGAAGCCAGGGAGCACAGGCTCTCGACCGGGCCCGGCACTTCGAGTCCGAGCGCTCGATCGCCGAGACCCTCCAGCGGAGCGTCCTGCCCTCTGCGCTGCCGCGCGTCGCGGGGGTGCAGATCGCAGCGCGTTACCTGCCCGGTACGCAGGGCGTCGACATCGGTGGAGACTGGTTCGACGCCGTCGAGCTGCGCGACGGCCGCCTCGGTCTCGTCGTGGGTGACGTCGTCGGCAAGGGAGTGCACGCCGCCGCGAGCATGGGGCAGCTGCGGAACGCGCTGCGCGCGATCTCCGTCGAACGGCTCAAGCCGCCCTCGGCGCTCGCGAGGCTCGACCGACTCGCCGGCGACGGGCTGGACGCGACATTCGCCACGGTGGTCTATGCCGTCTTCGACTCGAAGGCCGGCGTGCTCCGCCACTCCTCCGCAGGTCACCCCCCACCCGTCGTCGCGTTCCCCGACGGTCGCGTCGAGCTGCTCGAGGGCGGCCGAGGGCTTCCGCTCGGGACGGGGCTCGGCCCGAAGTACCGGCAGAGCGTCGTCGAGCTGCCTGCCGGAAGCATCGTCCTGCTCTACACGGACGGCCTCGTCGAACGCCGCGGGGGATCGATCGACGACGGAATCGAAGCGCTCGTCGCCGCGATGCGAGAAGGCCCGAACGATGCCGAGCAACTGTTGGAGCACATCCTCGACAAGCTCGTCGAGGGCGCCCATCGCGCGGACGACATCGCAATTCTCGCTGCGCGCTTCCTACCCGTCGCGCCGCAACCGCTCGACCTCGTGGTGGCGAGCAGGGAACGCTCGCTGCACCTCGTGCGGGACGCGATCCGAACCTGGCTCGAGGGAACCGAGCTCGCACGCGCCGGATGCGGAAGAGCTTCTGCTCGCCGCCTGGGAGGTGTGTGCGAATGCGATCGAGCATGCTGAAGATCCGCTCGAGGAGGTCGTGCGGATACGTGCCGCGGTCGACGAGTCGCGCGTCCGGATCGTCGTCGACGACACGGGCCGGTTCGTCCCCATCGCGGAGCGTCCGAACCGCGGACTCGGCCTGCTGCTGACGGAGCAGCTCTCGTCGGAGCTCGAGATCACAACCAGCGAGCGCGGAACGAGAGTCGCCCTCGAGAAAGCACTCCCGAGGGCGACGCTGTGATGTCCTAGAAGATCCAGACGAGCAGCAGGATGATGACGATCAACGTGATGACTCCACCACCGATGTACATGGAATTCCCTTCCGTTCGTTTGCCGAAGTGCTCATTCCCCGTCCAGCGCGCGGAGAAACCGAGCACGTTTGCGGCTGCGCGAGGGCCGGGTAGGCCGTAGGCAGCAGCGACCGAAGGAGGAGCGGCGATGCCGCCACGTGGAACGAAGAAGGGCACGAAGCGAGCGCGCCAGTACGAACACATCAAGGACTCCCTCCAGGAGCGTGGCTCGTCCGAGGACGAAGCCGAAGAGATTGCAGCGCGCACGGTCAACAAGGAGCGCGCGCGAAGTGGGGAGGCGAGAACGTCCTCGAAGCTCTCGCGCCAGGACATCTCGTCGGGTCGGCGCGGAGGGGTGCGCAGCCACCGAAAGGGTCCACGTGGGCGCACGCGAGACCAGCTGTACGAGGAAGCAAGAAGCCGGAACATCCGCGGCCGCTCGAGGATGAGCAAGGCCGAGCTCTCGAAGGCGCTGGGCGGGCGCTAGAGCTCTCGTCCGCGATGGCGCACCTTCCCGCGTTCGTGTTTCGCTCGGCGATCGTCGGGGAACTTCGTCCCGTGATCGAGATTCGAGAGGAGGGCGCGCACTCGGCGCACGCAGCCGTACTCATCCGCTGCGAGGAGTCGGGAGGCGCGGTTGGCGTCGTGCGTGGGGTCGACCTCGCTCTTCAACTCGGCCAGACGACCGTGGTCGTCGACCTCGGGGAACGGCACGCGGCCGACGCGGACTTCCTGAGCGTGCTCTACCGCTCCGGGCAGCGCGTGCGCGACGCCGGAGGCCGCTTCGCGGTGGTCTGCGCCGACTCGCGACTGCGCCGGCTCTTCGACGTGACGCTTCTGAGCTGCAGCCTTCCCGTCTACGAGACGCAGGAGGAGGCTCTCGCCGGATAGAGGGCGCCGATGCTCGGCGAGACACCCTCGAGAGCGTGGTGCAACGCCGGAATGAGCAGAGAGCGGCGCACCCGGCGATGATCCAGACGATGGAGCGAAGCGTGGAGTTACTCCTCATCGCGTATCACCGCGACGGGGACGAGCAGGCTCGCGAGCAGGTGCTCGTGGAGCTCATGCCGCTCGTGCGTGCGCTCGCTCACGCGATACGCCGGCCGTGGCGAGGCGCTCGAGGATCTCGTCCAGGTCGGATCCATCGGCCTGATCAAGGCGGTCGACCGCTTCGACATCGATCGCGGCGTCGACATCTCCAGCTATGCCGTGCCGACGATCGTCGGGGAGATCAGGCGGCACTTCCGCGACAAGGCCTGGGCGATGCACGTTCCCCGCAGGCTGAAGGAGCTGAGCGTCCGGCTGTCCCGCGTCCTCGACCAGCTCACGAACGAGCTCGGTCGCTCCCCGACGATCGCCGAGCTCGCGAAGGCTGTCGACGTCGAGGAAGAAGACGTGATCGACGCGCTCGACTCGACGAACGCGTACTCGACGCGCTCGCTGCAGGCGCCGTTCGAGGACGGCGGCGACGACTATCTGGCGGACAAGCTCGGCACCGAGGATGCCGGCTTCGCCGAGGTCGAGGACGGCGCCTTCGTCGCGGCGGGTCTCGACGCGCTCGACGAGCGCGAGCGGCGAATCGTCGAGCTGCGGTTCTTCGAGGAGATGACGCAGTCGCAGATCGCCGCGGAGATCGGGATCTCGCAGATGCACGTCTCTCGCCTGCTCCGGCATGCACTCGCCACGATGCGTGGCAGGATCGCCGAGGTGTCCCACGATGAGTGATCGCGTCGTCCGGCTGACGTTTCCGGCGAAGGCCGAGTACCTCCTGCTCGCCCGGCTGACTCTGTCGGGGCTCGCGCGCGAGCTTCCGATCGAAGAGGAGCTCCTGGCCGATCTCAAGCTCGCGGTCACCGAAGCCTGCGGCAACGTCGTGCGCCACGCGTACCCCGGCGACGAGGCGGGCGACGTGAGCCTGGTCGTCACCGTCGACGACAGCCGCCTTCTGCTGACCGTCGAGGACTACGGCGCCGGCATGCAGGCGCCCGACTCGCCGGAGGACGCGGCCGACGAGCTCTCCGGGCCGCTCGAGGGCGGCATGGGGATGCCGATCATCCGCGCGATCGTCGACGAGCTGGCCGTCGAGCAGGGGTCCGACGGCCGCGGGACGGTCGTTCGGATGGTGAAGTACCTGGCGCCTGCGGCGCTGTAGACAGCCTCAGCTGGCCAGCGCAGCCAGGGCGTCGGCGCGACTGGGTGCGACCGCGAGGACGCGGTCGAGCGTGGTGATCTCGAAGATGCGTCGCGCCGGGCCTGCCGGCAGGACGATCACCGAGCTCCCACGCCGCTCGTCGACCGCTCGGACTGCCTTCACGACGATTCCGAGCGCTGTGGAGTCGAGAAACGACGCCGCCTCGAGGTCGACGACGATGCGATCCTCGCCGGCGACGCTCGTGAACGCGTGCGACAGGTCGGGGGCGGCGTACGCGTCGAGCTCGCCTCCGGCGGCGACGACCACCACGGCGGCGCTTCGATCGATGTCGACGCGATGCATCGTCTCGAGGAGCAAAGCACGCCCGAGGCCGCACATGCGGCCTCGGGCGTGCTTTGTCGCGGTGCTATGCGGTTCGACGTCCTTCGATTGCGTTCCAGGCGAACAGAATCACGAGCGCGCCGGCAATGGCCGCCGCCCACGTGCTCAGATCGAAGAACTCGTCGATCGGGTCGCCGACACCGAGAACGCTGGCCAGGAAGCCACCGAGCAGCGCTCCTCCGATTCCGAGGAGCGTCGTGATGATGAATCCGCCTCGCTCCGCTCCGGGCATGATCGCCTTCGCGAGCAGACCGGCAAGGAAGCCGAGGATGATCCAGCCAATGATCCCCATTCGTTAGTCCTCCTGCTCTTCGTGTTTCGGCGCCGCGGGAAGCCGGCGCAAGGAGCGGATACCCGTCCCGCCGGCTCGAATAACCTGTCAGTCGGAGACGTTGCGCTCGAGATCGTCGAGCGACGCCACGATGCCTACGGCGTCCTTCATCCGGACGATGTCGAGCGTGCGCGACACAGCTGCATTCGGCTCCATCAGAAGCACGAGGTGGTCTTTCGGGCGGCGCTCGGCAAGCTTGAAGAGGACGTGCAGCGCGGCGCTGTCGATGAACACGACGCGGTTGAGGTCGATGACGAGGATCGCCTCGCTCGGTGCGGCTCCATCCAGGCGCTCCTCGAGCTCACGCGCGTTCGTGAGGTCGAGCTCGCCCGCGAGCGACGCTACGACCACGCCCGTTGCGCCGTCCCCTATCTCCAGGTCGTAGGTCGACATCGGGCGCCAGAATAGTGGTGCGCTCCGCCCGTTTGCCGAAAGTGGCGATGGGGCATCGAATACAGATGCCGCATCGGAGTTTGGGCGTGCTTGCCAGGGGGAATCCAGCCTCGACGAACATGCGCGATCCGTCGACGAACTCCGAAGTGGCCGAATTCCGGATCGAGGAACAGAGTCCGAAGCCGGCCGTGAGGATCCTGGCCGTGCACGGGGACGTCGACCTGCACTCGGCGCCGGAGCTGCGGGAGCGGATCCGTGGCGCGATCGACGAAGGTGCGAACACGCTCGTGGTCGACCTCTCGGCGACGACGCTCATCGACTCGACCTCGCTGGGCGTGCTCCTCGGGGGGATGAAGCGGCTGCGCGAGCAGGACGGCGAGATTCGGCTGGTGGTGCCTCGACCCGAGGTGCGACGGGTCTTCGAGATCACCATGCTCGATCGCATCTTCCCGCTCCACGACACGCAGGAGGAGGCTCTCGCGGAGCCCTCCGACCAGGCGTGCTAGAGCGCGTCCTCGACCGAGGCGTGCACGGAGACCATGGTGTCGACTGCGGTGATCTCGAGCACGCGCAACACGCCTGGATCCGTCGCGACGACGGACACGCGGTGGGCCTTCCGCATGGTCTCGGTGATGACGCGCATACCGGTCGAGTCGAGGAATGTGCAGGAACCGAGGTCGATGACGACGTGCGGGGCGGAGGTGACGCGCGAGAGTGCGTCCGCGAGCTCCGAAGAGCTCGCCATGTCCAGCTCGCCTTCGACGCGAACCACGACACAGTCGTCCCGCCGATCGACGGCAACGGCGAAGTCGGCCACATCCCCCACGAAGTCACGAGTCTAGGCGATCATGCGCAGTAGCCTTGCCGCCGAGGAGGTGGACAACGACGTGAACGACACCATCGTGCTCACCATCCCGACCGACCCGGCGTATCGCGGTGTCGCGAGTCTCGTGCTCGGCGGGCTCGGCACGCGTCTCGATCTGCCGTACGAGCGGATGGACGATCTCCAGCTCGCCGTGCTGAGCATGCTCGATGCGTCGCGCGACGACGATGCATCGGTGGAGATTCACGCGGAGGACGGGCACGTAGCGGTGTCGGTCGGCCCGCTCCGCGACGGTGCCGCGGACGACGACGGCCTCGAGCTCGTGCTCACGCGCCTGACGGATCGCATCGAGGGGGCGCGCCGGGACGACGCCTCGTGGCTCACCGTCTTCATGGCTCGTGCCGAAGCCGTCGCGTCGACGGACTCGCCCTCCGCCTGAGCTCAGCTGTCCGCGACCTCTCCGTTCTCCGAGGAGATCTCCTCGACCATGCGGCCGGTCGCCGCGGGCTCGACGGTGCGTGAGACGTCTGCCTGGGCCAGGATTCCGATCAGCCGCTGCTCAGCCATTACGGGCAGGCGGCGGATCTGCTCACGCGCCATGTGCTGGAGAGCGACGTCGAGCGAATCCTCCGGGCCTACGACGACCGGGTTCTCGGAGCAGATGCTCGCCACGGTCACCTTGTGCGGATCGACGTCCTTCGCGAGGACGTTGAGGACGAGGTCGCGATCGGTGACCATGCCCACGAGCTCCTCTCCCTCGACCACCGGCAGCGAGCCGACGTTCTGCGCGGCCATCAACCTGGCTGCCTCGACGGCGCTGTCGTGTGCCTCGACGGTCGTTGGTGATGCGGTCATGGCGTCGCGGACGGTGCCTATGTTCATCTGTTCCTCCTCGGTTAGTGGGTCGAGAGGATTCCCGTGCGGCGGTCTAGCCAAACGGTTCGGGGCGTTTCGCGTATCGCCGCGCAGGGCACCCCAAGGACATGGAGTCATCGACGGATGAAGCTGCGCTGGTCGACGTCTTCGGGTACGGCGAGGACGACGCTGGTGTTCGTGCGCAAGTACAGCTCCGGCGCGTCGCGGCGCATGGAGAGCCTCGTGGCCTGGGTCAAGGTCACTCAGAAGCGACGGCTCACCGTGCTCGAGCTCGACGCCGACCGCCACTCCGGCCTCGTCGCCCGTCTCGGCGTCACGACCGTCCCGTCGCTCGTCCTCGTGAAAGACCGACGTGTGGTCGGTCGGCTCGAGGGCAAGGTCTCGGGCCGTGAGATCGACGATCTCATCAGGCCGCATCTTCAGTGATCGTCGATTGCATCGCGATGCGACGGGTCGAAGCAGGGGCGACAGGACTCGAACCTGCGACCTACGGTTTTGGAGACCGCCGCTCTACCAACTGAGCTACGCCCCTGTGTCGGGGGCAAATGGTACCGCGAGCCAAGTGGCACCATCCCTGCCGTGCAGCGTCGCCTTCTCGGACTTCTCTTCGCCGCACTCGCGCTGAGTCTCGGCCTCGTCGCCGTCTACGCCGCGCTGGAAGGTGGCAGGGCCTGGGTCATCGCGCTCGCCGCAGCGGCCCTCGCGCTCTGGCTCGGCGACCTCGCGCGACGCGCGTTGATCCGTCGCGCCTGAGGACTCCGCCTTCCCGCGGCGTATTCTCTTTCCGTGGCTGCTGCGGATCAGACCCAGGTGCTCTGGCAAGAGTTTCGGAAGACCAAGGACCAGGAGCTTCGCGACCGGCTCATCCTGACCTATGCGCCGCTCGTGAAGTTCGTGGCCGGTCGGGTGGGAGCGAGCCTGCCGTCGCACGTGGACGAGCAGGATCTCGTGTCCTACGGGCTCCTCGGGCTGATCGGGGCGATCGAGCGCTTCGATCCCGACCGCGAGATCAAGTTCGAGACGTTCGCTATGGCGCGCATTCGCGGGGCGATCATCGACGAGCTCCGCTCCCTCGACTGGGTCCCGCGTTCCGTCCGCACTCGCGCGCGCCAGATCGAGCGCGCGATCGCCGCGCTCGAGAAGGAATTGCACCGCGCACCCACGGACGAGGAGATCGCGAAGAAGCTCGGCGTCACCGAAGAGGAGCTCGACGACAGCCTGCTCGAGATCTCGCGCTCGTCCGTCGGCGCGCTCGACGAGCTGTGGTCGCCGTCGGCCGGCGGCGACTCGATCGCCCTGATCGACACGATCGAGGACGAGACGGGGCCTGACCCCGAGGTCTCGCTCGAGCAGACCGAGGTGAAGGAGGCGCTCGCAGAGGCGATCTCCGACCTCCCCGAGCGCGAGAAGCTCGTCGTTACGCTCTATTACTACGAGGAGCTGACCCTCCGCGAGATCGGCGAGGTGCTCGGTGTGACCGAGTCGCGCGTTTCGCAGCTCCACACGAAGGCGATCTTGCGTCTGAAGGCGCACCTCTCGGGCGCGACGCCGCGCGAGCCTGCCGAGACGTAGAGCGGCGCGGGCGAGCCCGCGCCGCTCCAGTGACCTTCCGGCCTCGGCTACGGCCGTGTCGTCAGGTAGATGTCGCTGCTGCCCTCGGGACCGGGTGCGCGCCCGAAGAGGAGCTGCTTGCCGTCGCGCGAGAGCGACGGTCGCGTCTCGGCTGCGGCCGTGTTCACGACCAACCCGAGATTGACTGGAGCCGACCACTGGCCCGTGAGCGAGGCCCGCGTCGCGACCCAGAGGTCCTGTCCGCCGAGCGTGCCCGCCCGGTTCGAGGTGATCACGACCTCGAGCCCGTCTGCGCGGACGTTCGGCTGGATGTCGTTTGCCGTCGCGTCGTTGAGCTCCGCGACAGCTGTCGCCGGCCCGAAGCGCGCTCCGTTCTGCCTCTCGCTCACGAAGATCTCGCCCGCGACGCTCGGCGTCGCGGAGCTGCGCGAGAAGTAGAGGGCCTTCTTCCCCCGGAGCTTGTCGCCGAGAGAAACCCACGACGGACCCTGCTCGTCGAGCGCCGAGTTCGGTCCGGCCGGACTGCAGAGAAGCCGCTCGGGCTCGGCCCAGACGCCGCTTGTGTTCCGGTGCGTGAAGTAGATGTCGCCCTGCCCGCACGCGCCCGGCAGCGCTTCCCGGCTCACGAAGAACAGCCCGTTCTTCCCGACGGGGGTCGGACAGAAGTCGTCCGCTGCAGAGTTGACGGGCTCGCCGAGGTTCTGCGGAGCGCCCCAGGGTGCACTCACGCTCGCCCGACTGGCCATCCAGACGTCGAGCCCGCCCCTCCCGCCGGGGCGATTCGAGGCGATGTACAGGTTCAGGCCGTCCGGCGACTGGATCGGGCAGCCGTCGAGCGACGGCGTGTTGAGCTCCGCGCTGTTCGAGCCCATCGTGTCGATCTTCTGCGCCGACACCCACGTCGCCGAGGCCAGCCCGGTGACCATGAGTGCGGCGCCCATGACGAGGAGCGCACTCGATCCTCGTGAGAAACGAGTCATGGAACTCTCCTTCCTGCGAGCTCGAAGTGGAGCCCGCGCTCGTGCGTCGAGGTGTTCGATCGCGATCCGGAGACTGGCTCCGGGTGGTTGCAAGGCGGCTGCGAACCGGAGACATTCGGCTGCAGCCCAGAACTCCTTCGGTCGAATGACGCTGCGAGCGTCCTCCGCCGGGCATGCAGGCTGCTCGCAGGCGGCTCGACGTGGCTTGCAGCGCTCTTTCAACCGCTCGAATGGGCTGCCGCTCGGGCGCCCGACTAAGCTTCTCTGCCGGTACCCGAGCCCGAGAAGGAGAGCCCGCCCATGTCCGAGCCCGCAAGGATCCGCAACGTCGCAGTCGTCGGTCACCGCGGGGTCGGGAAGACGTCGCTCGTCGAGGCGCTCCTCTTTCAGACGGGCAAGATCAACCGCCTCGGGACAGTCGAGGCCGGCACGACCGTCTCCGATGCCGACGAGGACGAGCACAAGCGCCAGCTCTCGATCTCGATGTCGCTCGAGCACACCGAGTGGCAGGACCGGAAGGTCAACCTGATCGACGTGCCGGGCGATCCGGCGTTTCAGGGTGAGCTGCGGTGCGCCGCGCGGGTCGTCGAGGGTGCGCTCGTGACCGTGTCTGCCGTCATGGGCGTCGAGGTCGGCACCTCGCGGGCATGGAAGCTCGCAGACGAGCTCGGCCTTGCACGCGTCGTCTTCGTCAACATGCTCGACCGCGAGCGCGCCGACTTCTTTCGCACACTCGAGGCGCTGCGCAATCAGCTCTCGACGAAGTGCGTCGCCGTGCACATCCCGATCGGGTCCGAGCACGAGCTGTCCGGGACGGTCGACGTCCTCCACATGTGTGCGTACACGAGTCCCGAGGGTGGGAAGGAGGGCGAGCCGGGCCCGATCCCGGACGAGTTGGCCGAGCTCGCCGCGGAGTACCGCGAGAAGCTCCTCGACGCCGTCGTCGAGACCGACGAGGCGCTCATGGAGCGCTATCTCGAAGGGCAGGAGCTCGATGCGCACGAGGTCGCGTCGGCGCTGAAGGCGGCCGTGACCAGCGGCGACGTCTTTCCGGTCGCGTGCGGCGTCGCAACGAAGAACCTCGGCACGCACGCGCTCCTCGACCTCCTCGTCGAAGGCGTCCCCTCGCCGGCGAAGAAGGGCTCGCCGATCGACGTCGACGGCGCCACGATCGCGGCGTTCGTCTTCAAGACCGTGGCAGACCCGTTCGCGGGGCGCATCAACGTCTTCCGCGTGTTGAAGGGCACCGTCACCGCCGACACGACGCTCGTCAACCTGCGCGCGAAGGGCAAGGAGCGGATGGGCACGCTCCTCGACGTGCAGGGGAAGGAGCACCACGCTGCGCTCGACTTCGGCGAGGGAGACCTTGGCTCGGTCGCCAAGCTGAAGGAGGCGCAGACCGGCGACCTGCTGGCCGACAAGGAGGTCGGGATCGAGTCGCCCGAGTTCGGATTCCCCGAGCCCGTCATGAGCTTCGCGATCACGCCGAAGTCGAAGGGCGACGAGGAGAAGGTCGCTTCCGCGATCCGCCGGCTCGCAGAGGAAGATCCGACTCTGCGCCTGCGCCGCGATCAGCAGACCGGGGAAGAGATCCTCTCCGGCATGAGCCAGATGCACGTCGAGGTCGCCCTCGGACGTGCGAAGCAGCGTTTCGGCGTCGACATCGAGCTCCATCCACCTCGCGTCCCGTACCGGGAGACGATCCGCCGCGAGGCGCGCGCACACGGCCGCTACAAGAAGCAGACGGGTGGGCGCGGCCAGTTCGGCGACTGCCACATCGTGATCACCCCCGACGGTGAGATCGGGTACGAGTTCGTCGACAAGATCGTGGGAGGTGTGATTCCGCAGAGTTTCCGCCCCGCCGTCAACAAGGGCATCCAGGAGGCGATGCACCACGGCGAACTCGCAGGCGCGCCCGTGCAGGGCGTCCGCGTCCAACTCGTGGACGGCTCGTACCACACCGTCGACTCGTCGGAGATGGCGTTCAAGATCGCCGGCTCGATGGCCTGGAAAGAGGCGTACCTGAACGCCGATCCCGTGCTTCTCGAGCCGATCATGGAGCTCGAGGTGAGCGTGCCCGACGACGCTGTGGGCGCGGTCAACGGCGACCTCAACTCGCGGCGTGGGCGCCTCCAAGGGATGGAGCCGCTCGGCGGCATGACGTCGATCAAGGCCGAGGTGCCGATGGCCGAGCTCCTGACCTACGCACAGTCGCTCACGTCGATGACCAGCGGTCGCGGCGACTACTCGATGCACTTCCTCCGCTACGAGGAAGTGCCAACGCACGTCGCGCAGAAGATCATCGACGAGACGAAACGCGAGCGCGAGGCGGCGAAGGCCTGACCGTTTCGGCCACGTCCAGGGACCTGACCCCGGACCTGACCCCAGCCTGTGGATATGTGGATAACCGCTTGGACGGTGCTAGGGTCCGCACCATGCGCGTGACGAAGGCGAGCGTCCGCCGCGTGTGCGCGGTGTGCGACCGGAGCTTGCTGCAAGGGGAGATGGTGCTGCGCTTCTCCCCTGACGGCGTCGAGTTCGTCGACGTCTGCCCGCTCTGCCAGGACCACGCACTCGACTACGGCTGGGTGCGCGAGGGCGGGCCGATCTCGCCGGCGCTCTCACCGCGGGCGCGCAAGAAGCGAACGCGCTGGTCGCAGTTTCTGGGCGCCCCGAACGGGGAGTCTCAGCCCGTCGTCCCCGAGCCAGTGCTTCGGCGACTCACCGACTCGGAGGCAGCACTCGTCGAGGCCGCCGATCTCTTCAACGCCAGCCTCTTCCGCCGCACGATCGAGGGCGTCGCGAAGGCGCTCGGCGCGCCGCTCGTCTCGATCGTCCCGCTCTCGGGCGTGAACAGCGAGCTCGTGCTGACGTTCGCCTGGGAGATCACGTGGTACCAGTACCGCGTGCTCCCGGAGGCGGGCCAACCGATCCGCCTCGCCGATCGGGGCGCCGATCTCTCCGAGATCGAAGCCGCGTTCACCGAGTGGAACGCGAGCCTCGGCGACGACGGCCGCATCGTCCCCAACGTGGCGCGTTAGGTTCGTCCGCCCGTCGCTAGGCTCCCCGCCATGGCGACTACGACACGCATCTTCCAGAATTGCATCGGCGGCGAGTGGGTCGACGCTGCTTCGGGCGAGACGTTCGACTCCACCAGCCCCGCCGACAGCGAGCTGATCGGCACCTTCCCGCGCTCGAACGCAGACGACGTCGATCGCGCGGTCGCGGCGGCGAAGGCCGCCTTCGAGGACTGGCGCCTCGTGCCCGCGCCCAAGCGCGGCGAGATCCTCTTCCGCTTCGCGCAGCTCGTCACCGACGCCAAGGCCGAGCTCACCGAGCTCATGACACACGAGATGGGGAAGGTGCGGGCGGAAGCAGGCGGCGACGTCCAGGAAGCGATCGACATGAGCTTCTACATGGGCGGCGAGGGCCGGCGCCTCTTCGGGCAGACGACACCTTCCGAGCTGAGAAACAAGTTCCAGATGTCCGTGCGGATGCCGATCGGCGTCATCGGCGTGATCACGCCCTGGAACTTCCCGATCGCGATCCCGTCCTGGAAGATCGCGCCCGCGCTCGTGGCCGGCAACACCGTCGTCTTCAAGCCGGCGACGGACACGCCTGCCCTCGGGCAGCGCTTCACCGAGCTCCTGCTCGAGGCCGGTGTTCCTGCGGGCGTCGTGAACATCGTCCACGGCGGTGGGGGAGCGGTCGGCGAGCGGCTCGTCCGGCACCCGGACGTTCGCGTGATCTCGCTCACGGGCTCGCGGGAAACGGGCGTGAAGGTGCTCGAAGCAGCAGCGGAAGGGCTTGAAGCACGTTCATCTCGAGCTCGGCGGCAAGAACGCGATCATCGTCATGGACGACGCCGATCTCGACCTCGCACTCGAAGGGATCCTCTGGTCGGCGTTCGGCACGTCCGGCCAGCGCTGCACGGCGACGAGCCGCGTGATCGTGCACGAGAGCCTCTACGACACTCTTTCGACGCGGCTCGTCGAGCGCGCGGAAGCGCTGCG
Source organism: uncultured Gaiellaceae bacterium (assembly GCA_963744285.1). Classification (GTDB taxonomy): domain Bacteria; phylum Actinomycetota; class Thermoleophilia; order Gaiellales; family Gaiellaceae; genus GMQP-bins7. The sequence continues at coordinate 180,601 of CAVUTA010000019.1, forward strand.
GCTCGGGCCCGGCTGGGAAGACGACTCCGACGTCGGTCCGGTGATCAACGCAGCCGCGCTCGAGAAGATCCACTCGTACACGCAGATCGGCCGCGACGAGGGCGCGACGCTGCTCACGGGTGGCGAGATCGCCGACGAGGGCGACCTCGCGAAGGGGTTCTACTATCGCCCGACGATCTTCGGTGACGTCGATCCCGACATGCGGATCGCGCAGGAGGAGATCTTCGGGCCGACCCTCTCACTCATCCGCTGCCGCGACGAGACCGAGGCGTTCCGCATCTCGAACGGCATCCGCTACGGGCTCTCGTCGTCGATCTTCACCCGCGACGTGAACCGCGCCTTCCGCGCGATGCGCGATCTCGAGGCGGGGATCACCTACGTCAACGCGGGCACGATCGGCGCCGAGGTACATCTCCCGTTCGGCGGGACGAAAGAGACCGGCAACGGCCATCGCGAGGCCGGCCAGGCCGCGCTCGACGTGTTCACGGAGTGGAAGTCGGTCTACGTCGACTACTCGGGGACCCTCCAGCGCGCGCAGATCGACAACACGTAGGGGCGAGGCTTGCCTCGCCCTCCGTCCGTGAAGCTCGTCTGGTTCGTGCCCGAACAGGCGCTCGACGCGACGCGCGACGCGGTGTTCGAGGCGGGCGGCGGACGCATCGGCGACTACACGCACTGCTCCTGGTACACGGCCGGAACGGGCACGTTCTTCGGTGGCGAGGGCGCTAGCCCGGCCATCGGCGAGAGCGGACGGGAGGAGCGCGTCTCCGAGCTCCGCGTCGAGACCGTCGTCCCGGAAGGCCGGATCCGCGACGCCGTTGTTGCGCTCCGGCTCGCGCACCCCTACGAGGAGCCCGCCTACGACGTCTACCCGCTCCTCGATCAGTGAAGGCGAAGCTGTTCACGGACGGAGGTTCGCGCGGAAACCCAGGACCGGCTGCATACGCGTTCGTCCTGGAAGCCGAGGACGGCACGGTACTCGACTCCCGAGGGGAGGCGATCGGTGTGGCAACGAACAATGTCGCCGAGTACGCGGCGCTCGTGGCGGGTCTCGAGCGCGCGGTCGAGGCCGGCGTGGACGAGCTCGAGGTCGTTTCCGACTCGGAGCTGCTCGTGAAGCAGATGCGCGGCGAGTACCGCGTGAAGAACAAGGGTCTGCAGGATCTCTTCCTCGATGCCTCACGCCACGCGCGGAAGATCC
>CAVUTA010000020.1:0-24659 GCA_963744285.1 uncultured Gaiellaceae bacterium
GCGGCGCGAGCGTACACCTCGCGGTCTTCACCAGCCCGTCGATCGCGAGGTTCTCGCCCTTGACCGTGTCCATCAGGCCGGTCGATGTGCCGGAGTTCACCGTCGCGATCCCGTAGCGCGGAGCACCCAGGCGTCGGAGAACCAGCGCGTGACGTCGCGCTCGGGCGCCCCGCCGAACACCTCGGCGTGCCCGCGTCGATGCGCCGACGAGCGCGTGTTCCTCGGCGATCTCGGCGCCCGGCGCGGCGACGTAGACCTCGCCCTCGATCCCGTGCTCCGGCAAGCGCTCGGCGAGCCCGCGCACCATCTCGAGCACCCGCGACCGCGCGGTCGCCATCTCCTTCGTCGGCGGCACGCGCACGTCGAGGAAGAGATCTGTGCGGTGCGGCGTTCGGAAACGCGCCAGCCGAACCCGCCCTCGACCGCGCCGACGTTGACGATCGCCTTCGCTCCCGGTACGCATTCCACGGATCGTGCTCCCAGTCGGGACCCACTCGAGCACGGCGTCGAGGACGTCGGGCATCCGGACGATCGAGTTCTGGTCGCGCTTCCCCTCGCTGAACGCGGTGTGGATGAACGGGCCCTGCGTCGAGATCCGAAGCCAGAGGGAGCCGAAGTGTCCGAGCACGACCTTCGACTCGGTCGGCTCGCCGAGGATGCACATGTCGGCGACGCCTCCGTGCGAGACGAGGTAGCGCGAGCCGGCCGCGTACCCGCGGTACCGGCGCCCTGCGCGTCGCCGTACTGCGTCTTCTCGATCTCGCCGGAGACAGCCGCGATCATGACGTCGCCGCGGAGCTGGACGCCAGCGTCGCGAGCGCGCGAAGCGCCTCCACGTAGCACGCGAGCGCGCCCTTCATGTTCGAGATCCCGAGGCCGTACAGGCGCCCGTCCTCGACGAACGCGCTCGGCTGGAAGCCGGGGACGTGCGCGAGCCAGGGCTCGCGCCCCGAGTACGACGTGTCCATGTGCCCGTTGAACATGAGGCTCGGCCCGCCACCCGCGCCCGGCCGCGTGCCCAGCACGTTCGCGCGGCCGTCCTCCACCTGCTGCCACTGCACCTGCAGCCCCATGTCGAGGAACGTCTGGCGCATGAGCTCGGCCATCGCCTCCTCCGAGCCCGTGAAGCTCGGGACGCCGATCGCCCGAGAAGCCCAGTCGACGAGCCGATCCTGATCGATACGCAGCTCAGTCACGGACGTGCGGGAGAACTTTCTCGCCGAAGAGGCGGATCTGATCGTGGCGGCGGTCGCCCCAGAGCTCGAGCATGACGTGCGTGCAGCCGGCCTCGCGGTACTCCTCGATCGCCGCGATGCAGTCCTGCGGGGGTGCCGGCGATCGGCTTGCACTTGTCGAGGATCGCGTCCGTCACCTGCGCCTTCGCCGCAAGGCGGCCGCCCTGCTCCATCGCCTCGGCGACAGGCCGGATCTCGTCCTGCTCGAGGTTCGCGAGGTCGAGCAGAGTGTCGGCCGAGCCCTGGATGTTCTGCACCTTGTTCGCGAGGTACATGCCCGCGATCTCCCGGGCGCCGTCGCGTCCGGCATCACGGTCGGTCTCGTGGATCGACGCGACGACCGTGCAGCCGATGTCGATGTCCGCGGCGACGTTCTCGCACGTGTAGCGGACGAACGCGGGCGTCGTGATCGACGGTGTCAGGCACCCGTCCGAGATCTCGCCCGCGAGCGCCTGCATCTTCGGCGCGGTCGCGGCGACGTAGACAGGCGGCACGTCGCGCGGCGTGTGCGCATCGGCGCTCAGGCCGGGGACGTCGGCGCTCCACGTGTCGCCGTCGTACGAGAACGGCTCGCCGCCGAGCACGCCGCGGACGATCGTCACCGCGTCGCGCATCGGCCCGAGCGTCTTCGACGTCTGCGAGCGGATGTTGTTGAGGAAGATCTTCGACGTCCCGAACCCGAGCAGGAAGCGGCCCGGCCCGGCGGCCTCCTGCACGACTCTTGCATCCATCGCAACTTGCACCGGGTGACGCGTGAACGGCGAGATGATCCCCCAGCCGATCGTGAGCTGCTCGGTCTCGCGCGCCATGAGCGCGGAGACGACCGTCGACGAGCGTGCCTCCATCCCGTGCTTGCGCCACCACGGGTACGCCTCGGCGAGCCAGATCGTGTCCATCCCGGCGCGATCCATGACGCGCGCCGACTCGAGCATCTCGTCGAGCGGCTCCATCGTCAGCTGCATGACGCCGACGCGAAACGGAGCGGCAGCGCCATGCCGGTCTCACTCCGGCCGGACGATGCTCGGCGAGCGACGCGCTGTCTCCAGCGCCTCGAGCACCTGCGTGACCTGCTGGTTCACGATCGGCTGCAGGACGCGCTGGCCCATCGCGCCGACCGGGCCGGCGATCTTGACGTCGGCCTCCCATGCCATCGACGTCCCCGTGCCCGCCTCGGAGAGCGTGAACGACGTCTTCATGTCCATGAGCGCACCGACACCCTGGCCCTTCGCGCGCATCTCGGCGAACTCCGGCTCGCGTTCCTCGAGCTTCTCGAAGTTCATCGTCATCTTGAGACCGCCGAGCCCGAGCGGCACCTTGACCTTCGCCGTCCAGTGCTTCTCGTCCTGGATCTCGAAGCTCTCCACGCCGGGCATGAGCTTCGCCATCTCGGACGGCTCGTTGATGACGCTCCAGACCGTCTCGCGCGAGGCCGACAGCTCCTTCGTCCCCGAGACGATCACTTCGACGTCACCGAGACGTTCGCGCGCGTGGCTTCCGGGTTCTGGAGCATCGACCACACCCTATGCGCTGGGTTGCAGCTGTCGTAGACGATGGCGCCTCCCGCAGCGCGCAGCGCGTCCTGGATCGCCGCGCAGATGCAGTGGATCCCGCCGCCTCCGCCCTCGCCCATGCCCTTCGCGCCGAGCGGCGCGACAGGCGACGGCGACTCCATCGCTCCCGTCTTCAGCGGCGGCATGTCCAGCGCGTGCGGCACGTGGTAGTCGTAGAAGTTGGCGGTGAGGAGCGTGCCGTCCTCGTCGTAGACGAACTCCTCGTGCAGCGCCGCGCCGATCGCATGCGCGGTCGCGCCGTGCACCTGGCCCTCGACGATCTGCGGGTTGATCCGGACGCCGCAGTCGTCCACGGCCGCGTAGTCGACGACGTCCACCTCGCCCGTCTCGGGATCGATCTCGACGACTGCGGCGTGGATCTGCGTCGCGTAGGTGAGCGTCAGCTGGCCGGTCTTCTTCTCCGTGTCGACCATCCCGAAGTACGGCCGGCAGACGTAGCGGTGGTTCAGCGTCGGGTTGAACTCGGGCGGGAGGAACGCGTTGTTCGCGTTGATGATCGCGCCGAGCGCCATGAACGGCAGCGCAGCCTCCTCGGGCCCGTCCTTGATGCGCGCGAACCCGTCGGCGAGCTCGATCGCCTCCGGCGGCGCCTGCAGAACCGCCGCGGCGAGCTGGATCATCTCCCCGCGCACGAGCTCGGCCGCGCCCTTCACCGCGCCGAGGCCGGTGAACGCGAACTGGCTCGCGTACGTGCCGGAGAAGCCCGCGTGCGAGTTGAACCACGTGTCGTGGCCGCGCCGGACGTTCACCTGGTCGGGCGAGCAGCCGAGGATGTCGGCGACGACCTGCGCGGCCGTCGTCTCGTGGCCCTGTCCCTGCGGGACCGTGCCGAGCGTGACGACGACCTCGCCGAAGATGTCGAGCTTCACCGACGCCGCCTCGTTGTTCCCCGAGAACTGGAGATCGGGGTTGAGGAGCGTCGACTGCCCGAAGTTGTTCGTCCCCGAGTCGAGCGTCGAGCCGATCCCGAGGCCGAGGAGCTTCCCGCGCCCGGCTGCCTCTGCACGCCGCTCTTCGATCGACCCCGAGTCGATGAGCTCGAGCGCGATGTCGAGCGCCGCCGCGTAGTCGCCGGAGTCGTAGAAGCAGCCGTTCGGCGTCTCGTACGGCATCTGCTCGGTCTTCACGTAGTTGCGCTTGCGGATCTCGACGGGATCGAGATCGAGCTCGGTCGCGACGATGTCGATGATCCGCTCGGTCAGCCAGAGGTGCTGCATCCGCGAGTAGCCGCGGTTCGGCGACACCGGCGACTTGTTCGTGCAGACCTGCGTGAAGTCGACGCGGATGTTCCGCCACCCGTACAGCCCCGGGGTGACCTGCGCCCAGATGATGCAGCCGAGCGGCTCGTAGCGCGGGAACGCGCCGCAGTCGTCGAGCGCCTTGACCTTGAACCCGGTCATCGTCCCGTCGGCCATGCACGCCGACCTCGACGTCGAGGAACCAGCGCTCGTTGCCGTGCGCGTTCGCCGTGTGCTGGTCGGTGCGCCACTCCGTCCACTGCACCGGCCGCCCGAGCTTGCGCGCCATGAGACAGAGGACGACGTACTGCGGGTGCAGGCAGATCTTGTTGCCGAAGCCGCCGCCGATGTCCTGCGTGACGAAACGGAGCTTGTCGATCCCCGTGCGCAGTGCGGGCGCCATCCAGATCGCGCCGACGCCGGGCATCTGGTGATTGCAGTGGAGCGTCCACTCGCCGGTGCCCTTGTCGTACTCGACGAGCGCGCCGGCGCACTCGAGCGGCGTCGACGAGAAGCGGTGGAAGTGGAGCTTGTCGATCTTCACGACGTGGTCGGCCTCGGCGAGCGCGGCGTCGACGTCGCCCCAGTCGAAGACGCCCGACCAGACGACGTTCGAGCCGGCGTCGTCGTGGAGGATCACCTCGTCCTTCAGCGACTCCGCCGCGTCGACGAGAACCGGCAGCTCGTCGTACTCGACCTCGATGAGCTCGGCCGCGTCGCGCGCCAGCTCCCGCGTCGCGGCGCAGACCGCGGCGACGGGCTCGCCCATGTGCCGCACGCGACCGACCGCGAGCGCGTAGTCCTTGATGTTCCCGCCCGGCTCCACGGACATCTCGAAGAACGGATCGGTGTGGATCGCGACCTCGTCGCCGGTGATGGTTCCGTAGACGCCGTCGAGCTCGAGCGCCTTCGCGACGTCGATCGAGATGATCTTCGCGTGCGCGTAGGGCGAGCGGACGAAGTGGACGTAGCCCATCCCGTGGCGGCGCACGTCGTCGAAGAACGTGCCCTGACCCTGGACGAGCCGGCGGTCCTCCTTGCGCGGGATCGACTGCCCGACGAAGCCCCTCTCGAGCGTCTTGCCGGGCTCGGTGACGGTCGTCGTCATGCCTTCCCTCCGGCCGCGACCACGGCGTCGACGATGTTCACGTAGCCCGTGCAGCGGCAGATGTTCCCCTGGATCGCCACGCGCACCTCCTCTTCGGACGGGTGCGGGTTCTGGGCGAGCAGCGCAGTGGCGCTCATCAGCATCCCGGGCGTGCAGTAGCCGCACTGGAGCGCGTGGTGCTCGTTGAACGCCTGCTGGAGTGCCGTGAGCTCGCCGTCGGCGGCGAGGCCCTCGACCGTCGCGATCTTCGTCCCCTCGGCCTGGACCGCGAGCATCATGCAGCTCTTCACGGCCTGGCCGTTCACGTGCACCGTGCACGCACCGCAGTTGCCCGTGTCGCAGCCGATGTGCGTTCCGGTGAGGCCGAGGTCGTCGCGGATGAAGTGGACGAGGAGTCTGCGCGTGGGCACCTCCAGCTCGATCTGCTCGCCGTTGACCTCCAACGACACGGTGCGGCTCGTCACGGGGGCGCTCACGACTTCCTCCGTCCCGCCGCCTGCAGCACGGCCCGCACCGCCGAGACCTCTGCGAGATGACGACGGTAGTCGGCCGAGCCGTGGACGTCCGACGGCGGGTCGAGCGACGCGCCGAGCCCTTCTGCGGCAGCGCGTACCGCCTCCTCGGAGAAGTCGCCGCCGAGCCGCTCCTCCATCGTCGTGGCGCGCACGGGAGAGGCGGCGACACACCCGATCGCGACCCGCGCGGCGTCCCCTGCGACCGTCGCCGCTGCATTGACGATGTAGGTGCCGTGCGCGCCGATCGTGACGCCCGCGAAGCCGTCGCCGGCCCCGCTCGACGGCCGGAACGTCGATCCTCGTCAGCAGCTCGCCCTCGCCGACGGCGGTCATGTACACGCCGAGAAAGAACTCGGCGGCGGGCACCGTTCGCTCGGCCTCCTGCCCGCGGATCGTGAACGTCGCGTCGAGCGCGACGAGGAGCACCGGAAAGTGGTTCGTCGGGTCGCTCACGCAGACGTTGCCGCCGATCGTGCCGCGGTTGCGCACCTGGACGTCGGCGATCGTCGAGGCGACCTCGGCCAGGATCGGCCGCGCGACCTCGACCTCCGAGGAGCCCATGAGCTGCGTGCACGTGACCATCGCGCCGATCTGGAGCATCCCGTCCGAGGAGAAGCCGATCGTGCGCAGCTCGTCGAGATCGGCGAGGTCGACGAGCACGTCGGGCGCAGCGGCACGCGCCTTCATGACGTTCACGAGCGTCTGGCCGCCGGCGAGCGGGCGCGCGCCGTCGTACGTCGCGAGCACCGAGATCGCCTCCTCGACCGTGGCCGGGCGTGCGTACTCGACCTCGCGCAGGAGCATGCCGAGATTCAGTCACACGGTGCCGTGACATGTCAAGCGGGGTCGCGATCCAGATAGGTTCTCGGGCGGCATGGAAGCCCGACGAGCGACATTCCGGACATCGGGAAAGTGTTCGACGATCACGTGGCCGCGGAGTTCGTCGACATGGATCTCGACGCGACGATGGCGACGATGACCGACGAGCCCTACGTCTACCACGTGCCGGTCGATGACCGGCGGCGTCGGGGTCGAGGACGTGCGCCAGTTCTACGGAGACCACTTCATCGGCAAGTGGCCGCAGGACATCGAGATCACTCCCGTGTCGCGGACCGTCGGCCAGGACCAGGTCGTCGACGAGCTCGTCCTCTCGTTCACGCACGACATCGAGATGCCGCAGCTCCTGCCGGGAGTCGCGCCGACGGGGAAGCACGTGCGGCTCGCGTTCTGCGTCGTCGTGGGGTTCGAGGACGGCAAGGTCGCGCACGAGCACATCTACTGGGATCAGGCCTCGCTCCTCGTGCAGGTCGGCCTGCTCGATCGGGCCGGGCTCCCGGTCACAGGCGCCGAGCAGGCCGAGAACGTGCTCGATCCCCGGGCACAGCCGCTCAACGAGCTCATCCGGCGCCGCCGCTAGCCGCCGCACCGTCTATAACGCGGCCATGCGCCGGGAGATCTCCCGGCCGGCACCGTCACCTTCCTCTTCACGGACATCGAGGGCTCGACGCGCCTGCTCCACGCGCTCGGGCCGGATGCGTACGCGGAAGCGCTTGCGGAGCACCGGCGAGTCCTGCGGGACGCGTTCGCTGCGCACGACGGCGTCGAGGTCGACACGCAGGGCGACGCCTTCTTCGTCGCGTTCCCGACCGCGACCGGCGCCGCCGACGCCGCGCGCACGGCGCAGGACGAGCTCGGCCCGGGCCGATCTCCGTTCGCATGGGACTGCACACGGGGACGCCGACCGTCGACCGGGGAGGGCTACGTCGGCGTCGACGTGCACCGCGGCGCGCGTGTCGGCGCGCTCGCGCACGGCGGCCAGATCGTCTGCTCACCCGCGACCGTGGCGCTTCTCGACGGCGCGAGCTCCGCGACCTGGGACTCCATCGCCTCAAGGACTTCGACAGCGCCATCCGGCTCTACCAGCTCGGACCGGCACGTTCCCGGCACTTCGCACGCCCGGGAGCGTCGACCTGCCGACCCCCGCGACCCGCTTCCTGGGACGCGAGCGAGAGCTGTTCGAGGCGTCTCGCTCGTGTACGAGCGCGACCCACGGGCGCTGACGATCCTCGGCCCGGGCGGAACCGGAAAGACGCGCTTCGCCCTCGAGCTCGCCCGACTCCTCGCCGAGGACGCGGAGGGCGGGACCGTCTTCTGCGCGCTCGCGCCGCTTCGCGACCCCGAGCCTCGTGCTCCCGACGATCGGCAGACCGGCTCGGCGCCGGGGCGGCCGATCTCGACGCGGTCGCTGCCCGGGTCGGCGGCAAGACGCACGCACGTCGTCCTGCGACAACCTCGAGCACCTGCTGCCCGATGCCGCGCGTCCGCTCGGCGAGCTCATGGCCGCCGCGCCGGGCCTGAGGCTGCTCACGACGAGTCGCGAGCCGCTGCGCATCCAGGGCGAGTCCGAGCTCGACCTGCCCCCACTCGCGGAAGCGGAGGCCGTTGCGCTGTTCATGGAGCGTGCACGCGCGGTACGCCCGGATCTGGCTGCTCGACGAGCACGTCACCGAGCTCTGCGCACGCCTCGACCATCTGCCACTTGCCGTCGAGCTCGCCGCCGCGCGCACGAAGCTCCTCGCCCCGGAGGCGCTCTCGAGCGACTCGACCAGCGCCTCGACCTGCTCAAGGGCACACGCGACGCCGACGAGCGCCACGCGACGCTGCGAGCGACGATCGCCTGGTCGCACGACCTCCTCGACGAGGACGAGCAGCGGCTCTTCCGGCGACTCGCAGTGTTCCGCGGGGGCTGCACGCTCGAGACCGCCGAGGCAGTCTGCGATGCCGATCTCGACACGCTCGCGTCGCTTCTCGACAAGAGCCTCGTCCGGCGACGCACGGGCCGGCTCGGCGAGGAGCGCTTCTGGATGCTCGAGACGATTCGGGAGTTCGCGGTCGAGCAGCTCGAGGCCTCGGACGAGGCAGACTGACATCCGCCGCCGGCACGCCGAGCGGATGCTCGAGGTCGCCCTGCTCGGCGCACCTCTCCGAGGACGACGACGAGCCGTTCCGGCAGGAGCTCGCTCTCGCCGAGCGGGAGGATCTCCGAGCCGCACTCGACTGGGGCGTCCGAGCACGACCTCGAGCTCGCACTCGAGCTCGCGGTCGCGCTCGAGAACTTCTGGAGCGCGCACGCGCCGGCCGAGGGATGTCCAGCGACTGAACGACCTGCTCGCGGCGCCACGACAGCGGCGTCAGCTGCGCTGCGCGCCCGCGCGCTACGGGTGCTGCGCCGGAGCGGCCCATCAGCGATGCTCGACTGGGACGTGACGGACGCGCGCTACGAGGAGAGCCTCGCGCTCTTCACCGAGATCGACGACGAGCGCGGCATCGCGTCGCTGCTCAAGACGCGACTCGCGTACAGCGCGTTCCCGCGAGACAAGTGAGCGTCGCCCGCGCGCTGCTCGAAGAGTCGCGAGACCTCGCGCACGGGACGACTTCCCGTACATCGAGAGCGATCAACGCCGGCCTGTTCGCGCTGGCTTGCGCTGCGACGAGCGAGCGCTTCGACGAGAGCGAGGCGCACGTCCGCCGCGAGCCTCGAGATCGCCGCGGCGCTCGAGTGGACATGGTGGGAGGCGAGTGCGCTGCGAGCGCTGGCGCGCGATCGCGCTCCGTCGAGGAGATCTCGACGAAGCGGCCGAGGACGGACTGTGAAGCGCTCAGCTCTGCGGATGACGCGTCACCGAGGACGAGCGTCGATCTTCGTCCTGGGAATCTCATCGCTCGCTCGCTCGCGTGCGCTCGCCCGGCCGACGATCTCGAGCGTGCGGCGCTACTGTGGGGAGCCGTCTGCGCGGAGGGACGAGCCGCTTGCCGACCGGATCTGGGACGCACGCACGGGCCGACCTGTCGCGGTGAAGCGCTCGGACGACCTCGCGAGCGTGGCGAGTGCCGCCGTCGAGCATGGACGTGCGCTCGACCTCTGGCGACGCAGTCGGGATCGCGCTCGGCGAGCTCGAGCCGCCTCAGACCGTGCCGTAGAGCGCGAGCACGATGCGGACGAACACCTTCGTCTCGTTGTAGAGACCGACCTCGCGCACCGCCCGCGCGCCCTGGTACCAGCCGGCGAGCGCGAGGCGCCGGTCCCCGCCGAACTCGTCGAGCTGCCAGCGGAGATAGCGAACGCCGGCGCGCACGTTGCCCTGGTAGTTCCGCGGCGTCCGCTCGCCGAGGAGCACGACGTCGACGAACTCCCACGTCTCCGGCAGGAGCTGCATGACGCCGAGCGCGCCGACGCTCGAGACCACGTCCTGCTGGAAGCCCGACTCCATCCACGCGAGCGCGCGCGCGAGCGTCGGGTCGACGCCGTAGACCCTCGCCCAGTAGTCGATGGCGGAGCGCACGGAATCCCGGCTCGCGGGCGGCCCCGCTGCGGAAGGCGACGTCAGGCGCGCACCCTTCGGGAGCGCGAGGCGCTGGTTCGGCACGATCACGTTCATGAGCGAAAGGCGGTTCCGACGCGCGAGCCGCCACGGGCTCACGTGGTAGCGCGCCGCGATGGAGAAGAAGCTCTCTCCCGGCTGGACGACGTGCCACGTCGTCGCGGGTGCTGGCGGCGCCGCCCGACGCCCGGCGAGCGAGCGGTAGGTCTTCGGCCCGGCGATCCCGTCGGGCGAGAGGCCGCGCCTGCTCTGGTAGCGGCGTAGCGCGACGCCCGTGCTCCGCGTGAACCTCCCGTCCACCGCTCGCGCGCCGAGCCCGTAGCGCCGCAGCCGGAACTCGAGCACCGCGACGTCCCAGCCGATCGAACCGACCCCGAGCTCACGCTGACCGAGCAGCGGCCGGCCGCGCGCTCCGAGCGCCCGCTTGGTTCCGCGGCCGACGAGACCCGTGGCGCGGATTCCCCGTGCACGCTGGAACGCGACGAGCGCCCGCGTCGTCTGTTGTCCGCGCACGCCGTCGACGGGACCAGGATCGAACCCCTGGGCGCGGAGCCCGACCTGGAGTGCGGCGACGCGAGCACTGGCCGCGAGCCCGCCGGGAGCGAACACGAGGACGCCAATGAACACCGCGACGCCGACGACGGCGAAGCGACGCATGGCACCACGTTCGCCGCCGGCAGGGCCCGTCCTCCCCTGAGACCCTCCGAAACGCGCGGCTACAATCCCGCGGCTGCCTTCCCCGGTAGCTCAATTGGTAGAGCATCCGGCTGTTAACCGGAGGGTTACTGGTTCGAGTCCAGTCCGGGGAGCTGCGAAGTGCCTGCACAGAGGCTTGAAACGTCGAGGGCGCCCCGCGCAGGCGCCCTCAGTTTCAGTGCCCCGATCTTCCGCACCCGCTCAGCGCTTTGACGAGGTTGTGCACCTCGAAGACCTCGGGTTCGCCGAGCGAGAGCTCGATTCCGACCTCGTTGCATGATGCGCGAAATCACCTTCTCACCGTATGCCTCCAGGCTCTCTGCTCGGGTTCGACCGAGCCTGACTGGGATCGCGTCACCGCACAGTCGGCCGCAGAACACACGCGTGTAAGCCCGGTGCGGGCGACAACCGGCTGCCGCCATGACTTGAGTCGCCGCCCGTCACCGGGGTCTTCCCCCTGGTTGATAGATCCTCCGGAGGGGAGAAACTTGCGCGGATCGGAGAACGGATCCGGGCGGCGAGCTGCGCGCCGACGCCCTACGAATCGAGTCGCGCTGCGCGGCGGCGTCGATTCTCGAGCGCCGTCACTCTGCGAGCACGTTCGACCGGTGTGGCACGAGCATCGGAAGTCGCCGTCTGCTCCGCCCACCTCGACCGCTCGGCCTCCGACATCTCGCGGATCACGAGCTCGCCCGACGCAACCTGTGCGCTGACGTGGTCGAGCTTCGCGAGGCGGGCGTCCTGCTCCCGCTCCGTGCGCGTCTTCGCCATCGACGGAGTCTAGCTTTCGCCTCTCCGGGTCGATCGCGCGGCGTTCCTAGAGGACGACGAACGCGAAGTCCCTGGCGACGACCTTGCCGTCGACCCGGACGGTGATCGTCCCGCGCACGACCTTGCCCTTCGCCGCGCGCGGCACGACGAATGCACACGTCGCCGAGCCCCGCGCGACACGGCCCGTCGCCCGCACCGCCACGCCCGCGGCGCGCACGCGGCAGTCGACGTTCCCGGAGGAGATCGACCGTCCCGTGTCGGATCTCGTCACCGGGAGGCTCACCGTGAAGGACCGTCCGGCGCGTGGACGGCGCGGCGTGGCAACCGGTTCCGTCGCGACCAGGATGAGCGCAGGACGGTTCGCGAGCGCATACCCCCAGTACGAGAAGTCACTCGGAGCGAAGTCCACGGCGACGGCGCCTTCGACCGCCGTGTTGAGATCGACGCTCAGGAGCGAGAAACCGAAGCGACGCGCGTTGTCGAGCTCCCGCACGTGCAGGTCGATGGCGACGACGTTGCGGCTGTTGCGCGCGCGGACCTGCATCGGAGGCGTGTCCCGGGCCCAGCGCCGGCCGTTCCACCGGTCGAGGACGACCTCGCCGCCGACGAGCGTGATCGACAGCTCGGCGCCACCGTCTCCGGTCTCCGGGTTCGAGTCGGCGTCGATGGTCAGCACGATCGCGGACTCGGACGGGAGCGTCGCGTAGTTCGGGGTGGTGATCGCGAACGTGATCCAGCCGCTCTTCGCGTCGCTGACGCGGACGGAGGTGACATCCGGGGCGGCATCGTGATCGCCGGCAGGGTCGGGAAAAGCCATGTTGGTCGGGCCCGCATACGCCGAGCGGCCTGCGTCCGGCGCATAGTCGGAGGCGACGAGCTCGTCCTCGCCGAGAGACTGCGCGCGCGAGCTCACGACGAGCATGCCGAACGACGCCTCCGCGGCGATCGAGGCGCGAGGCAGCGAGACCGTCAGGACGCCCGCGGCGAACGACGCGGTGACACCCGTCGGTCGAGCCCGCGACGAGCTGCGAGCCGTCCCATGCAAAGAGCTCGACGCCGCCGTCGGCGCTGTAGCGGACGAGCGCCTCGTCGCCCGCTGCGCCGGTTTCCTGATCGGAGTCGAGGTCGAACCAGAGGTTCACCCAGCTCCTGTGCCGGGAGCGACGCGTAGTTGCCGACGCGGAGCCTGATGGCGAGTACGCCTGGGGTCGCCTCGCCGACCTCCACCGATGTGATGTCGGGCGCAGAGTTCGAGTCGTCCGCCGCGTCCGAGTAGCCCTGCGCGCCCAACTGCCATGCTCGCCGCGACGAGCGCCACCACGGCCACGCCGCCCACGAGGAGGCGTCTCAACCGGTGCCTACGACCGCTGGGTGCTCGCGTGACGTGCCCGCACTCTCGACGAGACGGCGGATGGTGTCAACCGAGCTCGGGCGTCGCTGCGAGAATCGCGCCCGTGCACGGCGTCCTCGAGTCGACGGCGAACCAGCTCCGCGTGGCCAAGCGGCTGGCCCCTCGGCGCGGGGCGTCCTTCGCCGAGCGCTTCGGTCGCCTCGACGATCGGCTCGTGTTCGTCGTGGGCTCCCCGCGCTCGGGAACGACCTTCCTCGCAGGTGCGATCGGATCGCTTCCAGGGTTCGTCGACCTCGGCGAGGTGGCGCCCGTGAAGGCTGCCGTTCCCGAGCTCGCCGCGCTCGCACCTCGGGAAGCAGCCGGCCGGCTCCGGCGAATCCTCGCCGTCGCCCGGCGCGTCGGCCTCGTCGGTGCCGTCCGTCCCGTCGAGCAGACGCCGGAGATGGCCTTCGTCGTCCGCGCCATTCCGCTTGCCTATCCCGCTGCCCGCGTCGTGCACATCGTTCGCGACGGCCGCGACGCCGTGTGCTCGCTCCTGGAGAAGCCGTGGCTCCGGCGCGAGCAGGCGCAGGCCGACGACGCCGGCGTGCCGTACGGGGCGTATGCGCGCTTCTGGGTCGAGCCCGAACGCCGCGGAGAGTTCGAAGCGGCGAGCGACGCGCGTCGCGCGGCCTGGGTGTGGCGGAGCTACGTCACGGCGGCGCGGGCAGCGGAGGGGGCGCTCGAGATCCGGTACGAGGATCTCGCCACCGACCCGGCAGCTGTCGCTGCGTCTCTCGCCGGCCACCTCGACGTTCCCGTCGAGCCGCTCGCCGCTGCCCTCGGACGCGCGCATGCGTCGTCCGTCGGCCGCTACCGCACCGAGCTGGGCGCCGAGCAGCTCGAAGACGTCGAGGCGGAGGCCGGAGCGCTTCTCCGCGAGCTCGGCTACGTACGAGGCTTGCCATGAGCTCGGCCAGCGCTTGACGCACCTTCGCGAGGTGCGCCTGCAGCTCGGTCGTCCGCGCGAGATCCGCACCGGAGAGATCGCGCTTCAGCTTCCGCTCGCGCAGCCGCAGCAGGAGCTCCGTCCCCGTCCGCTCGTCGAGCGCCTCCTGTGCAGCTCGAGCGTCGAGCTCTGCGTGCAAGGCAGTGAGGTCGGCGTCCTCCTTGCCGGTCACGAGCATGTTGCGGAAGCGACGGTTCACGTCCGAGTCGAAGTGATCGGCGGAAAGCTCCGCGAGGTAGGGCAGGAGCGAGGAATGCGCGACGCACGCAGCCAGGACCTCGCGTTCGAGCCGGTCGCCTGCGTCGAGGAGTCGCGGCGCGTCGGAGCTCTCGCGCGAAGCGCCCCCGCGCGCCGGCGCGAGCCCGGCGAGCGTGTCCCGCGGGAGATCGAGCCGATCCGCGAGCAGCCGTAGCGCCTCCTGGCGCTCGGGCGAGTCCTCTGCCTTCGCGAGGACCTCGCGCGCGCGGACGAACCCCTCCTGGCGATCCGCCGAGCGCTCGATCTCGAGGCGTACGCGGTAGACGAGGTAGCTCTCGGCGGTCTTCAGCCGGTCCGCGAAGCCGTCGGGCGCATCCGCCGGATCCTGGCCGCGCGGGAGCGTGACGACCTTCACGTCGAAGCCCTGCGCGTTCGCAAGCTCCATGCCCCGCAGCGTCGCCTCCTGCCCGGCCGCGTCCGCGTCGAAGCAGAGGTAGAGCTTCTTCGTCATGCGCCCGAGCTCGCGCAGCTGCCGCTCGGTGAGCGCCGTTCCCATCGAGGCGACGACCGGCTCGAAGCCGGCCTGGCGCAGCGCGATCACGTCGGTGTTGCCCTCGACGACGGCCGCGAAATCCTGCTTGCCGATCGCGGCCTTCGCGAGATGGAGCCCGTACAGGATCGCGCTCTTGTGGAAGAGATCGCCCTCGGGCGAGTTCACGTACTTCCCGCGCAGCGGGTCGTCCTCGCGCAGCTTGCGTGCCTGGAAGCCGACGACGCGGCCGCGCGCGTCCGCGAGCGGGAACATCAGTCGCTGCGGGAAGTAGTCGGTGCCGCGTGTCGTGACGAGCCCACCCGACTTGAGCTCGTCGAGCGTGAAGCCGCGCTCCTTCGCCTTCTCGGCGAGGCCCTTGCCGGGCGAGAGACCGAGCCGGAACTCCTTCGCGATCTCCTCGCCGAGGCCGCGTCCCGCGAGGTACTCGCGCACCGGCGCGCCCGCGTCGCCGTCCCAGAGCAGGCGCTCGAAGTAGCCCGCCGTCTGGTCGAGCACGGCGTAGAGTCGCTCGCGTCGTCGTCGCTCCTGCTCGACGTGCGGCGACGCCTCTTCGACCTCGATCGGAACGCGGAAGCGCTCGGCGAGCCACTCGACCGCGCCGACGAAGTCGAGGCTCTCCGTCTCGCGCACGAACGAGATGACGTCGCCGCCCTTCCCGCAGCCGAAGCAGTAGTAGAGCTTCTCGACCGGGTTCACCGAGAACGACGGCGTCTTCTCCTCGTGGAACGGGCAGCGACCGGTGAAGCGCGTCCCCGAGGCGCGACGAAGCTGCGTTCGCCCGGAAACGACCTCCACCATGTCGGCCACGGCAACGACATCTCGTACCGACGAGTCCTTGATCCGGGCCATTGGGTGAGACTACTCGCCGCCCACGTCATAGTCTCTTACCCATGGCGGGGGGCACACCGCGCCGCGAGCGCAAGGTCGTGACGGTCGTCTTCTGCGACCTCGTCGGCTTCACGGCGCGGGCGGAGTCGATGGATCCGGAGGACGTCGAGGCGATCCTGCGCCCCTACCACGAGCGCGTCCGCGCGGAGCTCGAGCGCCACGGCGGCACCGTCGAGAAGTTCATCGGCGACGCGGTCATGGCGCTCTTCGGCGCGCCGACGGCGCACGAGGACGACCCCGAGCGCGCAGTCCGCGCTGCGCTCGCGATCCGCGACTTCGCGCGTCGAAGAAGGGCTCGAGCTGCGCGTCGGGATCACGACCGGCGAGGCGCTCGTCTCGCTCGACGCGCGGCCCGACGCGGGCGAGGGCATGGCCTCGGGCGACGTCGTCAACACGGCCGCTCGGCTGCAGAGCGCGGCGCCGGTCAACGGGATCCTCGTGGACGAGACGACCTATCGCGCGACCCGCCACGCCGTCGACTACGAGGACGCGGCGCCGGTCGAGGCGAAGGGCAAGGCGGAGCCCGATCCGCGTCTGGACGGCCGTCGCGGCGCACTCGCGCTTCGGCGTCGACGTCGCGCACGAGGCGCGCTCGGAGCTCGTCGGCCGCGAGCGCGAGCTCGGCGTCGTCCGGGACGCGTTCGAGCGGGCGCGCCACGAGCGCACGCCGCAGCTCCTCACGCTCGTCGGCGTCCCGGGGATCGGCAAGAGCCGCCTCGTCTACGAGCTCCAGCGCATCGTCGACGCCGACCCCGAGCTCATCACCTGGCGCCAGGGGCGCTGCCTCGCCTACGGCGACGGAATCACGCTGTGGGCGCTCGGCGAGATCGTCAAGGCGCAGGCCGGCGTCCTCGAGCAGGACACACCGGAGGAGATCGCGGCGAAGATCCACCAGGCCGTCGAGGACACGCTCGCCGGCACCGGCGACGAGGCGCGGGTCGAGACGCATCTCCTCGCGCTCCTCGGCCTCGCCGAGCGAGGCGCAGCTCGGCGGCGATCGGCGGAACGAGGCGTTCGCCGCCTGGCGCCGCTTCCTCGAGGGGCTCGCCGAGCAGCGCCCGCTCGTCGTCGTCGTCGAGGACATCCACTGGGCCGACGAGAGCCTCCTCGACTTCCTCGACGAGCTCGTCGACTGGGTGACCGACGTTCCGCTGCTCGTCGTCGCGACGGCGCGGCCCGAGCTCCTCGAGCGGCGCCCGGGCTGGGGCGGCGGCAAGCTGAACGCGACGACGCTCGCGCTCTCGCCGCTCTCCGACGAGCAGACGGCCGAGCTCATCGGCCGCCTGCTCGGCCGGCCGCTGCTCGCGGCCGAGGCGCAGCAGACCCTGCTCGAGCGAGCGGGCGGCAATCCGCTCTACGCGGAGCAGTTCGTCGAGCTCTACACGGAGCAGGGCTCGACCGACGAGCTCGCGCTTCCCGGAGACGCTCCAGGGCATCATCGCCGCCCGCCTCGACGGGCTGCCCGAGTCGGAGAAGAGCCTGCTGCAGGATGCGGCCGTCGTCGGCAAGGTGTTCTGGGCGAGCTCGATCGGACGCGACCCGGACGCGGCGACCGCGTCGCTCCACTCACTCGAGCGCAAGGGCTTCGTCCGCCGCCAGCGGCGCTCGTCACTCGAAGGCGAGAGCGAGTTCGCGTTCGCGCACGCGCTCGTCCGCGACGTCGTCGTACGGCCAGATCCCGCGCGCCGATCGCGCGCGAAGCACCGGGCCGTCGCCGAGTGGATCGACGGCCTCGGCCGTCCCGAGGACCACGCCGAGATGCTCGCGTACCACTGGAGCTCGGCGCTCGAGCTCGTCCGCGCGTCGGGTGGCAGCGACGACGAGATCGTCGAGCGCACGCGCCTCGCCTTGCGCGACGGCCGGCGACCGAGCGTTCGCGTCTGAACAGCTATCGCGGTCGCGGCGGCGCAGTACGAGGACGCGCTCGCGCTCTGGCCGGACGACGCCGAGCGGCCCGAGCTCCTGTTCCGGCATGGCCGTCGCGCTCCACCGGTCCTACGACGACGGCGCGACAACAGGAGGCGCTCGAGGCCGCTCGAGACGCATTGCTGACGGCCGGCGACACGGAGCGCGCGGCCGAGGCGGAGTCGTTCCTCGCGCGCGTCTTCTGGGAGCGCGGTGAGCACGATCTCGTCCGCGCGCATCTCGCGCGCGCGGAGGAACTCGCCGGCGACTCGGTCTCGGCCGCGGCGGCACGCGTCCTCGCCTTCGCGGGACGAATCCGAGAGATCGCAGGCGAGACGGAGGAAGGGCGACGCCTCGCCGAGGCCGCCTTCGCGATGGCGACCGAGCTCGGGCTCGACGAGCTCCGCGCCCATGCGCTCACGACGATCGGCATCGGCGAAGAACGACGTCGACCTCGGGTCGGGCGTCGCCGACATGGAGCGTGCCCTCGAGATCGCGCTCGCGGCCGACTCGCCGGTCGCCGCGACGATCGTCAACAACCTCGCCGTCTACGCGCGTCTCGGGGCGACTTTCGACGCACCGACGAGCTCTACGCCGAGGCGATGCGCCTCGCGCGAGCGCTACGGCGACGCCGCGAGCGTCCGCTTCGTCCGCGGCGAACCGCATCTAGGCTCGACTTCATGCTCGGACGCTGGGACGCGCGCTCGAGGCGGCGGACGCGTTCATCGCCGAGTGCGAGGCGGGATCACCGCACACGCAGCGAGTACTCGTGCGCGAAGTCGCGGTCGGCGATTCGGCTTGCCCGCGGCGACCAGGACGGTGCCTTCGCAGATCCGAGCTCCGTCGCTCGAGCACGGCGCGCAGACACGAACGACCCGCAGCGGCTCGGCTCGTCTTTCGGTCACCGCGGCGCTCACGCCGAGCTCGCGTCAGCTACGACGAAGCGCACGCACTCGCTGTGCGAGGTGCTCGCCGATCGTTCGCGAGATCGGTCGCTGCACGGTGCGCTGACGCGCCTCGGTCGCCGTTCGCCGACGCGCTCGGCATCCGTGAGCGAGTTCGGCGGCGATCGTCGCAAGGCCGGGCCGGTGTACCCGTCTGGCGAAGCGTGATCGAGCAGGCCCTCGCGGGCGACGCTCGACGCGCGCTGCGGACATCATGGCGTCGGCGGGGAACCGACGATCGAGGCGGACCTCCGCGCCTCGGGCCTGCGGATGATGGTCGGCGCGGACGAGCCGCCGAGGGCAGGCGGCCAGCTCGAGCGCGCGCTCGACGTTCTACCGCTCGGTCGACGCGTCGTCCTACGTCGCGCAGATCGAGAGCGCGCTCGCCGGCGCTCAGAGCGAGTCGGCGTAGGAGAGCGCGAAGCGGTCGGTCATGCCGGCGATGTAGTCGACGATCTCGTCGACGCCGTCGCCGCGCTCGACGAGGTGGTCGAAGATCGCGCGGATGACCTCGTGCGCCTTCTCGTGCTCCGGCGCCGCCTGCGGGCCGAGGTACACGCGCTCGAACATGAACGCGCGCAGCGAGAGCATCGCCTCCCCCACCTCGGCCGACTGGCGGATGTCGTCGACGCCCTCCGACGACTCGACGATGTCGTGGACGAGCCGGTCGATCCGCTCCGAGCCCGTGTCGCCGAGGATCGCGATCTCCTCGTGCGGCAGGTCGGTCTCGGACAGGAGCCCGTACCGCACAGCGTCGTCGATGTCGTGGTTGATGTACGCGACGCGATCGACCAGCCGCACGATCTTCCCCTCGAGCGACTCCGGCTCGCGCTCGCCCGTGTGCGTGAGGATGCCGTCGCAGACCTCGTGGGTGAGGTTGAGCGAGCGCGCGATCCGAAGCGACTGCTCGTTGTGGCGGAAGCGGCGATCGAATCGCTCCGACACGGCCGCGTCGAGCGCGTCCTCGCCCGCATGCCCGAACGGCGTGTGCCCCATGTCGTGTCCGAGCCCGATCGCCTCGACGAGGTCCTCGTTCAGCCGTAGCGCCCGAGCGACGACGCGCGAGATCGCCGTCGTCTCGAGCGTGTGGGTCATCCGCGTGCGGTAGTGGTCGCCCTCGGGGTCGATGAAGACCTGCGTCTTTCCCTTCAGCCGCCTGAACGGCTTCGAGTGGACGATGCGGTCGCGGTCGCGCTGGAACTCCGTGCGGACGGCGCACGCGATCCTCGGGAAGCTCGCGGCCCGCGCGTTTCGAGGGAGCGCACAGCGAACGCGGACAGGAACTCCTCGCGCGCGCGGATCGGTCTCCTCGAAGCTCATGGCGGTCAGCGTAGAGGCACGAGGTGCGGGATCGCGGCGCCGACGAACAGCCCGGCGAACGCGAGCCCGAGCGTCCCGTAGCCCCCGATCGCGAGCGCCGCGCCACCGACGGCTCCTCCGACGAAATACCCGGCCTGGATCGCGGCCGCACGCACACCTGTGACTCCGAGCCGCAGCTCCGGCGCGAGACCCAGCCCACGGGCGCTCCCGGCGAGGGTTCGACCTCCGGCGATGAAGCAGAGGACCGCGAAGAGCCCGACGCTGACCCAGACGGACGGACGGAACGCTCCGAGCAAGGCGACGGTCACTGCGGCTGACAGCGCGAGAGCGACGAGCAAGAGCCGGCCGTGCGCGTCGACCCACCGCCGAAAGAGGAAGTTCCCTGGGACGTAGACCAGGGCTCCGAATCCGAGCGCGAGCCCGGTCGCCGCGATCGAGAGGTCGTATGACTCGACGAGCAGCGCGCCCATGTAGACGAGCGCACCGGCCCAGCCCGAGAAGGCGAACAGCTCGCCGACCGTCCAGCGCGTCACGCCGGGATGTGTCAGCACCGACGCGGAAGCCGGCTCGCGCGTGCGCCGGCGGCGTCGCGCGCTGCCGAAGGAGGAGCACCGTCGCGACGAGGGCCATCGCAGACCGGCACGGTGAGCCACGCCAACCGCCAGCTGATCTCGCCGAGCAACCCGACGAGCGGCATTCCGACGATCCATGCCAGCGGAGGTCCGAGAAGCGTCAGCGCAAGGACGTGCGACCTGTTCGCCGCGGTGGACCACTCGGCGGTGGCGGCGATCGCGGCCGAGTACGACACGCCGATCCCCACCCCGACGAGCGGCCTGCGCGACGACGAGCACCGCGAAGTTCGGCGCCGCGCCACTCACGAGCGAGCCGATCCCGAGGATCACGAGCGCGCCGAGCATGAGGCCGCGCAATCCCACACGCGCCGCCAGCAACCCCGTCGCGAGCGCCGCGGCTCCGGCAGCGAGACCCGACACCGTGCGCAGCTGTCCAGCCGTCGCGATCGAGACGTCGAGGTCGCGCGCCACGTCCGGCAGGAGAGGGTTGAGGACGACGAGCGCCGCCTGCGACGCCGCCAACGCGGAGAGGAGCGAGATGCCGACGGCGCGCGGCCCGTTCGGCATCAGAGGATGATCGGAACCGTGCCGCCGTCGGCGCTCCACGCCGCGCCGGTGACGTACGACGCGCGCTCGGAGCAGAGGAAGACGACCACCGCGGCGATCTCCTCCGGCCGCGCGAGACGGCCGAGCGGCCGCCCGGCGCCGACCTTCGCGAGCACCTCCTCGCGGTCGCCCTGCTGATCGGCCAGCCCGCCCTCGCCGAGCCAGGCGTCCGTCTCGGTCGGCCCGGGCGTCACCGCGTTGCAGCGGATGCCGTCCTTCGCGTACAGGTCCGCGACGAGCCGGGAGAGCGAGAGCACGGCCGCTTTCGTGACGGAGTAGTGCGGCATGCCGGTCGACGGCCGCTTCCCGGCGGTGGAGGAGACGTTCACGATCGCGCCGGCGCCGCCGCGGAGCAACGGCAGAGCGGCGCGAATCGCCCGCACGTAGCTCATCACGTTCAGCTGCCAGTACGCATCCCACTCGTCGTCGGAGACGTCCTCGAACCGCGCCTGCCGCGCGATCCCGACGTTGTTGACGAGGACGTCGAGCCCGCCGAGCGCGGCCGCCGCCTCGCCGACGGCCCGCTCCGGCTCGCCCGGGCGCGAGAGATCCGCGACGACGTGCGCGACCTCGCCGGCGCCGGGCGCATCGCGTCTCCCGCAGGTGACGACGCGCGCGCCCTCCGCGACGAGCTGGCGCGTGATCTCCAGACCGATCCCGCCGGTCGAGCCGGTGACGAGACACCTCTTGCCGCTGAGTCCGAGATCCACGGGCGGCTAGGGTAACCGCCGTGCCGACGACGATCGTCCTGGTCCGGCACGGCGAGACCGACTGGAACCGCGACAACCGCTTCCAGGGGCGTGCCGATCCGCCGCTCAACGACACGGGCCGAGCGCAGGCTCGCGTGCTCGCGGCCGAGCTGGGCGACGGAGAGCTTCGCCGCTGCGTACACGAGCCCGCTCCGGCGAGCGCGCAGAGACAGCCGCGATCCTCGCCGGCAGCGTCTGGGCTCGACGCCGTTCCCGACGCGTCTCTGATGGAGGTCGACGTCGGCTCGTGGTCGGGGCTCACGCGCACCGAGGTCGAGGCGCGCTTCCCCGCGGGCTTCGCACGCTGGCTCGAGTACGGGCACGGCTGGGACGACGGCGAGACGTACGACGAGCTCGGCGCGCGCGTCGTCTCCGGCCTCGCTCGACATCGGCTACGCAGCACCCGGACGACGTTGTTCTCGCTGTCACGCACGGCGGCCCGATCCGCTCGGCGCTCGCGGCCGCCGAACGTATCCCGTTCGACGAGGCAAGGCGCTCGATCCACGTCATCGACAACTGCGCGGTCGTCCGGCTCGCCGTCGAAGACGGTCGGCTGCGGCGCTCCTGACCAGCGCATCCACCTACCTTCGTACGCAGCATTGAGCGACATCTACTCGACCCGTGGGAGGGGATGAAATGCTGAAGAGAGGTCGATTGCTCCTGCTTGCCCTCGTAGCGCTGGCTGCGCTGGCGGTCAGCTCGGCCGCGCCGACGGCAGTAGGAGTCGACACAGAAGCACTGCGCCAAGCCGTCACCACAGACGGCGTGAAGGCGCATCTCGAGGAGCTTCATGACATCGCAGACGAGAACGACGGCACGCGTGCGGTCGAGACATCCGGGTACGACGACTCGGTCGCGTAGTCGTCGAGTCGCTCGAGAACGCGGGATACGAAGCCAAGGTCCAGGACTTCCAGTGCTCGTTCCTCGGCGACCTGACTCCACCTGAGTTCAGTCGCCCGGGCCGCATCTACGACAACGGATCGACGCGGACAACCTGACGATGGAATACTCGGGCAACGGCACCGCGGACGCCAACTCGTCGCGATCGACATCCAGAGTCCGTCGCCCGGGAACTCGGACAGCGGCTGCGAGGCTGCCGACTTCGCGGGGTTTCCGGCCGGAGCCGTTGCGCTCATCCAGCGCGGCTTCTGTTCATTCCGGCAGAAGGTGACGAACGCGGAGGACGCCGGCGCGTCAGCAGTCGTGATCTTCAAGAAGGGAACGTCGATCCCAGTGACGACCGCCTCGGCGTCGTCAACGGCACGCTCGATCCGCCGGCCACGCAGGCAAGTATTCCGGCGATCGGCACGTCATTTGCGGTCGGCAGGAACTCTTTGGCCTCCTCACGGACGCGGATCCAGCGCCCGTGACGGTGCACGTGAAGGCCGAGTTCGGCGAGATCGTGCGCGACACCCAGAACGTCATCGCCGACACCGAGGGCGGGCGGGCGGACCGCACCGTCGCTCGTGGGCGGACACCTCGACTCAGTACCGGAGGGCCCGGGCATCAACGACAACGGCTCCGGTGTCGCCGACCATCCTCGAGCTCGCGGTCCAGATGGCCGAGCTCGAGATCGAGCCGACGAACCGGTCCGCTTCGCGTTCTGGGCGGCGAGGAAGAAGGACTGAACGGCTCGCAGTTCTATGTCGACGACCTGCCCAAGAGCGAGCTGAAGAACGTCATGCTCAACCTCAACCTCGACATGGTCGGTTCGCCGAACTTCGTACGCTTCGTGTACGACGGCGACGGCTCGGCGTCGGGGCGGACGGCCCGAGCGGCTCGGCGACGATCGAGGGCGTTTCAACGACTACTTCGCGTCGGAGGGCCTGGCCACCGCGCCGACCGAGTTCGACGGGCGCTCCGACTACTTCGCGTTCATCAACGCGGGGAATCGCCGCCGGCGGACTCTTCACCGGTGCCGAGGACATCAAGACGGCGGCGGAGGCCGCCGCGCACGGAGGTACCGCGGGCGAGGCGTACGACCCGTGCTACCACCGGCGTGTGACGACATCGACAACGTGAGCGGCACCGCGCTCGAGCCAGATGTCGGATGCGGCTGCGCACGCGACGCTGGTCTTCGCGATGTCGAAGTCCTCGATCAATGGGACGGACAAGGCATCGAACCGGGCGAAGGCGAACATGGCGGCCAAGCTCGCCTTGGCGAGAAGCTAAGCAAAACGCTGAGGAGAGGGCCGCTCGCCCGGCCCTCTCCTCAGCTCGCAACCATCGGCTAGCCTCCGCCGCGTGGAGGACTACACGAACAAGTACAAGGGCGAGCAGGTCGAGGTGGCTCTCTTCGGCGGCGAGTACCAGGAAGGTGTCCTCACGGCGTACTGCTCGTTCGAGGACGTCCCCCACGTCGAGCTCAACGGGCACATCCTCATCCCACTTCAGAACGTCGCGTCGCTGCACTGCTCGAGCCGCTGCGATGCCCCCGAGCCCGACTGGCCGCCGCGCGGGTTCATCGAGGACGACACCGGAGAGTCGTAACGCGTGGCGCGTGCTGTCGCGCTGAATCTCCTGAAGGCATTGGCTCTGGTCGCGGTCCTCGCGGCAGCGTTCGGCGGTCTGGGCTGGCTCATCGGAGGAGTCACCACGGCGCTCCTGTTCGCGTTCTGCTCGCTGCTCGCCGCGACGGCCGTGTACCGGTACGGAGATCGCGCGCTCCTCGGAATGCTCGGCGCCCGCCCGTTCGCTCTCGCCGAGGATCCGGTGCTGCGCTCGGGCACCGATACGGTCGCCGCGAAGCTCGGCGTACGCTCGCCACAGCTCTATCTCATCGACGACGGGTTCCCGCGCCTCTTCGCCGTCGGGCGCGGGCCCTCGAGCTCGACGATCGCGGTGTCCGTCGGCGCGTTGCGGTCTCTCCGGCGTGAGGAGCTCGACGCGGCGATCGCGCACGAGCTCGCCCACGTCCGCCGGCGCGACGTGCTCGTCCAGACGTTCGTCGTCCTGTTCGCGACAACACTCGTCGAGATGAGCCGGCTCGGCGGCTGGTTCTCGCGCTTTCTCCTCTATGTCTTCGCGCCGATCAGCGCAGCGTTCGTCCACCTCATGCTCTCGCCCAAA
>CAVUTA010000021.1:0-83871 GCA_963744285.1 uncultured Gaiellaceae bacterium
GGCTTCGGCCTCGTGGCGCTGCTCTTCGCCGGGCTCGTCACCGCCGCAAACATCGGCGGTCGGCGGAGGGTGATCGGTTCGATCCCGAGTTCCAGTTCCGGATCGTGCTGGACGGCGCCTTCCCGGCGTCGATTCTCGCGCTGCTCATGGGGATCATCTCGTGACGAACGAGTTTCGCCACGGCACGATCGCTCGGACGCTGCTCGCGACGCCACGGCGCGGTCGTTTCGTGGCGGTCAAGCTTCTGGCCGGCGCCGCCACCGGTGCCGGGCTCATGCTTCTCATGCTCTTCGTGATCGCCTCGACGGCGGTCATCTGGCTCGGCGTCCTCGACGTTCCGCTCGCGCTCGGCGAGGCCGCCGATGGGCTCTGGCGGGCGCTCGTCGTCGCCGCGCTGGCCGGGATGTTCGGAGCGGCGATCGGCGGCGCCGTCCACTCCCAGGTCGGCGCTCTGGTCGGGGCGCTCGTCTGGATGTTCGTGCTCGAGCCGATCTGCTGGGTGGTCCTCGGCCTCCTCGACCTGGACGGCGTGTCCGAGTACCTGCCGGCCGCTTCTCTCGGCGGGGCGGTCGACTCGGAGGGGGGAGGTCTGTCCTGGATCCGCTCCGTCGGCGGTCTTCTCGGCTGGATCGCGTGGCGACGGTGCTCGCGGTGCTCCGCACGAGAAGGCGAGACATCACGTAGGCACGCGGTACGCTGGCTGGCCGTGGCCGCGCCCGTTCGCAAGGGGGAGGAGCTCGAGCTCCGAATCGACTCGCTCGCCTACGGCGGGAGCGGCGTGTCGCGGCATGACGGGTTCGTCGTCTTCGTCCGTGGCGGCGTGCCGGGAGACGACGTGAAGGCGCGGATCACGAAGGTGAAGCGCGGCTTCGCGGAAGGCGTCGTGACCGAGTCGGTCGAGCCGAAGCGCCGCGCGCGTCGATGCGCCGTGCCGGCACTTCGGAGTCTGCGGCGGCTGCCGCTTCCAGGACCTCGCCTACGAGCGTGCAGGTCGCCGAGAAGGAGCACCAGGTGCGCGACGCCCTCGTGCGCATCGGCCGCTTCGCCGAGCCGCCGCTCGAGCCGATCGTGCCCGCGGCGTCGCAGTTCGGGTACCGCAACAAGCTCGAGTACTCGTTCACGACGAGCGAGGACGGCGTCGACCTCGGGTTCCATCGCGCCGGGCGCTGGGACGAGGTCATCGGGATCGAGGAGTGCCTGCTGACGACGGATCTCGGAAACGCGATCCGGCTTGCGGTTCGCGGCTGGGCGCGCGAGGAGGGCTCGAGGCGTACGACCAGTCGACGGGCGACGGGCTACCTCCGTCATCTCGTCGTCCGGGAGGGGCGGAACACCGGGCAGGCGCTCGTCGTGCTCGTGACCGCGCCGGGCGAGCGCTTCGAGGCCGGCTACCTCGTCGACGTGCTGCGGCGCTTCCCCGAGGTGCGCTCGGTCCACTGGGCGATCAACGACACGCCCGCCGAGCAGACGAACCTTCCGACGAAGCTCCTGTGGGGCGTCGACGCGATCGAGGAGGAGATCCTCGGCCTCCGCTTCCGCGTCCGCCCGTCGGCGTTCCTGCAGACGAACACGGAGATGGCCGCGCGGCTGTACGAGCTCGCGCGCGAGTACGCGCGGCTCACGGGCGTCGAGAACGTCTTCGACCTCTACTGCGGCACGGGCACGATCGGCCTCGCGCTCGCCGGCGAGCGCGCAGTCCGTCTGGGGTCTCGAGATCTCCGAGGAGGCGGTGGCGTGCGCGATCGAGAACGCAGAGCTCAACGGGATCGAGAACGCACGCTTCTTCGCCGGCAACGTCGGTCAGACGATCGAGGAGCTTCGCGAGGAGGCCGGCGACGCCGGACGTCGTCGTCGTCGATCCTCCGCGTGCCGGGCTCGCCGGGAAGGCGCTGCGTCGGACGGGCGCGCTCGGCGCGCCGCGGATCGTCTACGTCTCGTGCAACCCGACGACGCTCGCGTCCGATCTCCAGGTGCTACGCGACGAGTACGGATACGAGCTCGAGCGCTGCCGGCCCGTCGACATGTTTCCGCACACGCCGCACGTCGAGTCGGTGTCGTCGCTCAGCCTGTCTCGGTAGGACGCCGGCTCGCGCGCGGCGAACGTCGCGCCAGAGCAGGTCGGCGTTCGGGAGGAGGAATCCGAGGCAGACGGCGGGGAGCGCGGGGAGGCCCGGCCACGTCGTCCCAGTACCAGACGAGCGCGAGCGTCGCGCCGAGGCACGCCGTCATCCCGATCCACGTCGCGGTCGACGCGGAGCCGGAAGCGGTCGGCGGCTGCGAGGAAGAGCGCGAAGAAGAGGATGTCGGGCGGGCCGATGTTCACGACGGCGGTCTCGCCCGGGCTCGGAAACGCGATCGCGACCCGCTCGAAGAGTCCCGGCTCGCTCCTCGACGACGTACTCGGTGGGGCCGGCCGCGACCGACCAGATGTCGACCCACGGCACGAGGACGGCGACGAGCGTCAGCCACCACAGCTCCTCGAAGAGCGAGAGGAACGTGAAGCCGGCGAGCGCGTAGCACGCGAGCTTCGCGACGTTGGCCGCCGAGTCGAGGTCGAGCAGCGAGAGTGCGACGGCGAGCGCGCCGGCTGCGGCGGCGAGGAGGAGCAGCGGCTTCGTGCCGAGCCCGGCGAGCGGGAAGCGCAAGCCAGATCGCGGCGGCGAACGCCGGGAGGACGACGAGCGCGTAGAACGCGACGTCGAGGTTCGACGGCAGCTCCGGCAGCTGTCGCGCGCCCGCGCCGTAGACGACGAGGACGACGAGGAGCGCGGCGAGCGAGCCGCCGCCCGCCGGCGGCTCAGTAAGGAGGCTGCTCCGCCCACCAGGGGCCGAGCGCCTTGAAGGCGTTCCAGAACGCCGTCTTCGCGGGCGCCTCGTCGAGCGCCTCGTCGATGTCCGGAGTGACGAGCGCCTGGATCGTCGGCGTGAAGCGCTGGATGACGCCGAGCTCGTGGCGTCGAGCCGATCCGAGAGCGGGAACGCGAGATCGTCGACGAACGCGACACACTGCTCGCCCATCGCGACGACGAGCTTCGGCTGGACGATGTAGAGCTCGCGCGTCAGCCAGCCGGCCGCGTCCTCGGGATCCTCGGTGCCGAACTTCAGGCAGTTCGTCCCGTAGACCGACGAGCGGGTCGACGTGGAGCCGCTGGAGCGACTTCAGGACGGCCTGCCCCGAGCGGCCGAAGAACGCGACGCCCTCCTGGATCTCGGACGGCTGCGGCGAGAACTTCAGCAGCATGATGTCCGCGAGCGGGTGTCCGGATCCGACCACGGGCACACGCAGCTCGTCTCCGGCGCGCGCGAGCTCGTCCCCGAGCTCGTTGATCTCGGAGATTGCCTTCTTGAGATACCGCTCGTAGATCTCGTCGGTGGGCACGGAGGCGGGCACGGAGTCGGGAGCACCCTTCTCCCTCAGAGGACCCTTTCCTTGACCTGCGCCACCCACTTGAGCGACTGCAGGTACGCCAGCGACTTCGGCCGGCGCAGGATCTCGGCCGAGCGGAGCGACAGCAGGAACTCCTCGGGCCCGTCGAAGCGACGCATGCGGACGGCTCCGGTTCCGACGCCCTGGAGGACATGGGCGTCCGAGCCTGCGCCCTGGAGCAGCCGGTACTTCCGGGCGAAGCGCAGCGCCTCGTCGTTGAAGGAGTCGCGGAGGAGCCGCGCGTTGTAGACCTCGAAGCACGTCGATCTCCGCGAGGTGGCGATGGATCGTCGCGGGGTCGGGGATGGCGTGAAGGCGATCGAACGGGTGGGGGAGATAGACGAGGCCGCCCTGCTCGCGGATCGCGGCGATCGTGTCCGCGAAGGACATGCCGCGCGGGATCTCCTCCTCGAGGAAGAGCCCGATCACCTCGCCCTGGTTGTCGGTCTTGACCTCCTCGCCGGGGATGACGACGAGGTCGCGCGTCGCGCGCGAGCTCGACGGCCTCGAGCGCGCCACCGAAGACGTTGTGGTCGGTGACGGCGATGCCGCCGAGACCGATCGCCTCGGCGTGGTCGAGCAGGTCTTCCGCGGGGATCGAGCAGTCGTGCGACCAGTCCGTGTGGAGGTGGAGATCGATCGTGATCCAGTCGCGGTCGGCGAGGGGATCCTCCGGCTCCGGCCGGGGCGCGCGTCGCTTGCGCGGCGAGCCTCGAGTAGACGGCGTCGAGCTCTCCGGCGACCGTCTCGAAGCTCTGTGTCTCGGCCCGGGCGCGGGCGTCGCGAGCGGCCGCTTCGTCGAGCGCGAGCCGTCGTCGATGAGCCGCGCGACCTCCTCGGCCACGTCGGCGGCGCTCCCGTCGACGAGCGCGACGCTCGCACGCGGCCGCCTCGAGCGCGAGGCGCTCCTCGCCTCCGGGCGCGGAGACGAAGATCGCCGCCGGCCCGAGGACATCGGCGCGCTGCGCGCTCGTGCGGGTCGACGCGAACGTGCACGCGCGGCCGCAGTCGTCGCGGGATCGCCGGTCGGAAGCCGAGCGGCTTCGTGTGCAGCAGGGTCGCCTCCCACGCCGGGCGCGTCCTCGAGGAGGCGGAGCAGCGCGCGTGTCGTGGAGCGGCCGGCCGCCTCGAGCTCGATCGCGATGAGTTCGCGCTTCGGCGCCGGGCGGAAGAGGTCGAGGTCGACCCCGAGCGGGATGACGCCGTAGTCACCCTCGAAGCGCTCGGCGGCTGCCTCCGCGGTCTCTTCGGAGGTCGCGAGGAGGGCGTCGATCCGAGCTCGCAGGCGGTCGCGCCGCGAGCGCCGCGCGGGGTAGCCGAGGCGATCGACGGAGAAGAAGGTGGCTGCGGTCAGCGCGTGCGTCGAGGTGAGCGCGAGGTAGGAGAGGCTCGGCAGGCCGGGCTCGAAGCCGTGCACGACGTCGAAGCGGCCGTGGGTGAGAGCGAGTCGGAGGTTCGCCCGCACCGCCACCGGGACGCCCATGTTCGTTCGGCGCGACATCGGGATCGAGGGGCCGACCGCGATGACGTCCGCGTCGGCGCCGCGTTGGAGCGCTCGTCGACCGGCGAGCAGGTCGCGTGCGCGCGACGACGGCGCGAGCACCGTCACCTCGTGACCGAGCTGCCGGAGCGCGGCGGCCGCCCCTTCCACGTGCGCGTTCACCTCGTGCGGCTGCGACCACGCGAACGGCGTGACGAAGCAGATGCGGAGGCTCACGCGCTCGCAAGTTACAACTTGTAACTTGGCTCCATGGGCGAGGTCACGATCAAGGCGAGGGCGAACGGGCCGTACGGGTCGACGGGCCGGTGCGGGTGATCGACGCGGAGGGCAACGAGTTCGTGCTGCCGGAGGGCGAGCGCGATCGTGCTGTGCCGGTGCGGGCACTCCGCGAACAAGCCGTTCTGCGACAAGTCGCACCGGCGCGTCGGCTTCGTCGCCGACGACTCGGCGCCGCGCGCGTATCCCTAGCGCGCCGTGCGCAGCGCGAGCCGCTCGCCCGGCTGCAGCTCGACGCGTCGAGCGCCCTGATGCGCGATCGGCGTCGCGACGAGCTCGACGTCGTCGAGCGACGGCGAGCACGCGCGTCGCCGTCGTCGGGCACGCCGGCAGCCGTGAAGCGTTGGAGCACCGGGAGCGAGGAGGTACGCGAGCGACCGGTGAGGATCCAGAGCGACGGCGAGCGACCTTGCCGACGTGTCGCCGGGCTCGTCGTCCCAGATCGCACACGATCGAGACGCCGAACGCGAGCAGCTGCGAGCCGCCCGGCGACGACCACGAGCCAGCGCGATGCGCTCGGCGATCGGAGCGAGGAGCTGTGCGGTCACGGCGACGAAGCGCGGCGACGAGCGCGAGCGCGCCGGTGCCAGCCCGAGCGCCAGCGAGTCGTCTCCGCCGCCGTCGAAGCACGAAGTCCCAGATCGCGTACGATGAGAAGAGCGCGAAGGACGGCACCGACGACGCGACCGCCGCCCAGCCGAGGACTGCGCCTGCCGCGCTCGACGAGCGGCGAGCCCGGCCACGAGGGTCGACGCCTGCGAGGAGAGCAGCGCGAGCGTGTCCGCAGAATGCGGCCGTCGGTGTCGGAGAAGTCGCCGCGAAGCACGGCGACGAGATGCGACGAGCGCGGCGAGCGACGAGGATCGCCGCCGCGCCGATCCAGAAGATCCGCGCTGAGCCGGACTCCGGTCACGCCTTCGCGGCCGCCTTCGGCTTCTTCACCGCGTTCTTGACGATGAAGCGCTCGATGTCCTCGCGCGCCTCGTCGTCGCGGATCTGCTTCGGCGGCGACTTCATGAGGTACGCGCTCGGCGCCTCGAGCGAGCCCGAGATGCCGTTGTTCAGGGCGAGCTTCGCCAGCCGGACGGCGTCGATGACGATGCCGGCCGAGTTCGGCGAGTCCCAGACCTCGAGCTTGAGCTCGACGTTGAGCGGCACGTCGCCGAACGACGAGCCCTCCATGCGGATGTACGCCCACTTGCGGTCGGTGAGCCACGGCACGAAGTCCGACGGGCCGACGTGGACGTTGTCGGCGCCGATGTCGTAGTCGAGCATCGACGTGACCGCGTTCGTCTTCGAGATCTTCTTCGACTCGAGGCGCTCGCGCTCGAGCATGTTGCGGAAGTCGGAGTTGCCGCCGACGTTCAGCTGCATCGTGCGGTCGAGGTGGACGCCGCGGTCGCCGAAGAGCGTCGTCAGGACGCGGTGCGTGATCGTCGCGCCGACCTGCGACTTGATGTCGTCGCCGATGATCGGGCAGCCGGCCTCCTCGAAGCGCTTCTGCCAGTAGGGCTCGCGCGCGATGAAGACGGGCATGCAGTTCACCATCGCGACGCCGGCCTCGAGGATCTGCTCCGCGTACCACTTCGTCGCGGCCTCGGAGCCGACCGGGAGGTAGTT
Organism: uncultured Gaiellaceae bacterium; assembly: GCA_963744285.1. Lineage (GTDB taxonomy): Bacteria > Actinomycetota > Thermoleophilia > Gaiellales > Gaiellaceae > GMQP-bins7. The sequence goes on from CAVUTA010000021.1 coordinate 6,825, forward strand.
GACGACGACGTCCGTGCCCGTCTCCTTGAGGATCTTCACGACGTCGTCGGTCTGGCCGGGCGCCTTCTCGACGACCTGCGGCCATGTACTTGCCGATGCCGTCGTGCGTCATGCCGCGCGAGACCTTGACGCCGGTCTTCGGGACGTCCGAGAACTTGATCGTGTCGTTCGGATGCGCCCAGATCGCGTCGGCGAGATCGACGCCGACCTTGCCCTTGACGACGTCGAACGCGGCGGTGAACTCGATGTCGGAGATGTGGTAGCCGCCGAGGTCGACGTGCATGAGGCCGGGGACGGAGTCCTCGGGCTTCGCGTCCTTGTAGTACTCGACTCCCTGCAGGAGCGAGTTGGCGCAGTTCCCTACGCCGATGATCGCGACGCGCACCTTGTCCTTCGCGCGCGCGCCGTTCTTCGAGCCGTTCGTGGTGGCCATGGCTTCCTTCCTTTGCGATTGCTCTGTGCGGGGACGCCGAGCCCGTCGGCGAGCGCGGCGAGGATGACGTCGTTCGCGTTGGAGTCGCGTCGCGACGCCTCCGCATGGATCTCGTCCTTCAGCTCCTGCGGAACGCGGAGGAGGAGGACGGGGCTGGAGCCTGCTAGCACTTTGCGGCGACGGCCGGTGGGGGAGTACGAGACGCCGAGCTCATTCGCGAGGATGCCTGCCGCGACATCGTTGACATTCGATGCCTGGCGAGCGGTCTCCCTGACGAGAGCCTCTTTCAATGCTGCGGGCATCCGGACGAGGATGCCGGCGCGCTTCTCTGATTTGCTAGCAGTCAAACTGCTAGCAAAGTATCACGCCTCTGCGAGTTCGCGCAACTGGCGGCGGACGAGGAGCATCCGCTGCACGACCGTGATCCACGCAATCGCGGCGAGGATGTAGATCGGCCACTGCAGCAGGCCCCACGGAGCGAGGAAGAGGCCGACCGAGATGAGGACGACGCGCTCGACGCGCGAGCCGAAGCCGACGTCGGCGCGGAGGCCGAGCGCTTCCGCCTTCGCGCGCGTGTAGCTAGACGAGGAACGAGCCGATCACGGCGGCGAAGGTCGCGACGAGCGCGATCTCGTTCCCGTCGCGCATGAACACGAGCCCGATCGCCGTGAGCATCGCCGCCTCGCCGAGGCGGTCGAACGTCGAGTCGAGGAATGCGCCGAACACGGTTCCCTTGCTCGCCGCGCGCGCGAGCGCCCCGTCGAGGATGTCCGCAACGGAGCCGACGACGAACAGGAAGCCCCCGAGCCAGAAGAAGAGCTTCTCGTTGCGTTCCTCGAAGCCGACGAGGACGGCACCGGCGAGACAGAGCGAGACGCCGGCCAGCGTGAGCATGTCCGGGGTCAGCTTCGTCTTCGCGACCCCGCGCATGGAGCGCTGCAGGATCTCGCGCGCCGCCTGCGTGTACTCCTGCTTGACGCGGTCGAGCTGGTTGACACGAGCCGGCTCGGAGGCCGGCTGCTCGTCGGTCATGCGCGCTGCAGTCGCAGCGCGTGAGCGCGGCGAAGCGCCCAGCCGGTCGCGAGTGCGAGCGCGAAGCCGGCGACGACGTCGAGCCAGTAGTGGTTCCCGGTCGAGATGACCGCGAAGCCGACCCAGACGGGCCAGGCGAGCCACAGCGCCTTCGCCAGACGTGAGCGGACGAGGCCGAACATGACGATGCCGACGATGAGCGCGTCCATCGAGTGCAGGCTGGGCATTGCCGCGTACGGGTTCGACGCTGCCGAGATGAGCCCGCTGTCATGGTTGATCGACGAGTACTGCGCAAGGGTGTCGACGAAGCCCCACTCGGGGAACATCCGCGGCGGCGCGGTCGGCACGAGGATGTAGCCGACGAGGCCCACGAGGTTCGCGACGATGAGCCAGTTGCGGAAGCCGGCGAACCGCTCGTGGTGCTTGAAGTAGACCCAGAGGAGCGTCGCGCCGACGACCGCGAACTGCGAGAGCCAGTAGGTGTACGACGTCAGCACGATCATCAGCGACGATCCGTCGACGAAACGCTGGACGGCCGGCTCGAAGAGCGCACCGAGCGCCTGCTGCTGCCGGAGGATCCATTCGCCGTTGTGGAAGGCGGTGACGACGTCACGGTCGGCGGCGCCTCGAGCGAGCTGGTACGCCACGTAGAAGCCCATCCAGATAGCGAACTGGAGAGCCAGGTGCGCCCAGCCGCGTGGCAGGCGCCGGGATGTCTCGGCGACGAAGCTCGACACGACGTGTCCGATTCTAACGAGGTCGTCCGCGGGTGGATTCCCCTTCGGCGGACCATCTCGAAACCTCGCCAGGTGGATCAGCAGAGCTGATGGAGCTGCGCGGCGCTCGACTTGAGCCGATAACGGCGCCGTTGCCATCCTGGTCGGATGGCTGCGCGATACGGCGTGCGGGTCTGGCTCGCCCTCGTGACGGTGTATCTCGTCTGGGGCTCGACGTTCATCGCGCTCGCGATCGTCATCCGCGACCTGCCGCCGTTCCTCGCGATGTCGGTGCGCCATCTCATCGCGGGAGGCGTGCTCCTCGCGTTCGCGCTTCCACGAGGCGATCGCGCCGCGGATCCGATCGGCCGGCGGCAGGTGGCCGCCGCGTTCGTCTTCGGCGGGTTGCTGTTCGTGACGGGGCACGGCTTGCTGGCGTGGTCCCAGCAGACCGTGCCGGCAGGTGTGGCGGCGCTACTCGTGGGGACGATCCCGATCTGGATGGCCCTCTTCGACCGCGTCGCGTTCGGAAAGCGTCTCGCGGTCGGTGCCTATCTCGGCATCGCCGTCGGCTTCGCCGGGCTGGCGTTCCTCTTCGACCCGTTCGGCGAGGGATCGGTCGATCGCGTCGGCGCTCTCGTGATCGTCGTGAGCGCGATGTGCTGGGCGATCGGATCTCTGTATTCACGCGGCGCGCCGCTACCGAGTCGCCCTCTCGTCTCCGCTGGCCTCGCCTCGCTCTGCGGAGGCATCCTGCTCACGGGCTACTCCGTCGTCTCGGGCGAGATCGGCGAGGCGACGTGGACGAGCGACGCGCTCCTCGGGCTCGCCTACCTCATCGTCGTGGGCAGCTTCGTCGGTTTCACCGCCTACGTGTGGCTGCTTCGGGTGGCCCCGATCTCGCTCGTCTCGACCTACGCCTACGTCAATCCGATCGTCGCCGTCGCGCTCGGCTGGCTGATCCTCGGCGAGAGCGTCACGCTCGCAGATGCTCGTCGCAGGTGCGGCCGTGCTCGTATCGGTCGCCGTGATCCTGCGGTCGGGCGGGACAAGCCTCGAGCCCGGCCGTGGGCTGTTCACGAAGGAGCGTCCCATCGCTGCTGCAGCCGCGACCGAGCCCACTGCGTAGCCCGGCTAGCCGCCGATGTACGACATCTCGACCTTGCGGAGCGCCGCGGTGCCTTCCGTGCGGATCTCGGAGTAGCGATCGGCGCGGCGCGTCCACACCGCGCGGATCGTCTCGTCGAGCTCGTCCGCCGAGTCCGAGCGGAGCAGGGCGCGGAGATCGTGACCGCGAACGGCGAAGAGGCAGGTGTAGAGCTTCCCGTCCGCAGAGATCCGCGCGCGCGTGCAGTCTCCGCAGAAGGGCTGCGTCACCGAGGCGATGACGCCGATCTCGCCCGCGCCGTCGAGGTAGCGGTAGCGCTCGGCCACCTCGCCTCGATACGCCGCGTCGACGGGCTCGAGCGGGAACTCGGCGCCGATCGTGGAGACGATCTCGGCGGCCGGAACGACGTCGTCGAGGCGCCAGCCGTTCGTCGCGCCGACGTCCATGAACTCGATGAAGCGCACCGTGTGACCCGTTCCACGAAAGCGGCGAGCGATGTCGAGGATCGACGACTCGTTCAGCCCGCGCTTCACGACGACGTTGACCTTGACCGGGAGCCCGGCGGCGGCGGCGGCGTCGATCCCCGCGAGCACACGCGCGACCGGGAAGTCGACGTCGTTCATCGCACGGAAGACCTCGTCGTCGAGCGAGTCGAGGCTGACCGTGATCCGCGAGAGCCCCGCGTCGGCGAGCACCTGCGCCTTCTGGGCGAGCAGCGCGGCGTTCGTCGTCAGCGTGACGTCGAGGTCGTCGCCGAGGGCGGACAGCCGAGCGATCAGGAGCTCGAGATCGCGGCGGAGAAGCGGCTCGCCGCCCGTGATGCGGAGCTTCTGCACGCCGAGGTCGACGAACACGCGCGCGACCCGCTCGATCTCCTCGAACGTGAGGAGCTCGCGGCGCGGGCAGGAAGCGGTACTCGTGGCCGAAGACCTCCTTCGGCATGCAGTACACGCAGCGGAAGTTGCAGCGGTCGGTCACCGAGATCCGCAGGTCGCGGACGGGCCGGCCGAGGGTGTCGACGACGGTCATCTCGAGGGAGCGTAGAGAATCCCGCTGGTGAGCCGGCGCGCGCCTCTCCTCGCCCTCGTCGGCGTCACGGCGATCTGGGGCGTGACCTTCGTGCAGGTCCAGGACGCGATCGCGCTCTACCCGCTGTTCGCCTTCCTCGCCGTGCGGTTCGCGATCTCGACCGCTGTTCTCGCCCCGTTCGCCTGGAGCTCGCTGCGGACGCTCCCGCGGTCGGGCTACGTCGCCGGTGTCGGGGTCGGGGCGTTGCTCGCCACGGCGTACGGGTTGCAGACGGCGGGGCTCGAGCTCACGACGGTCGCGAGTACCGGGTTCATCACCGGCCTGTACGTCGTCTTCACGCCGCTGCTCGCGCTCGCCTTCTTCGGGACGCCCGTTCCCCGCGTCCTGTGGGCGGGGGTCGCGCTCGCCGTCGTCGGGCTGCTCCTGCTGAACGGCGTGCCGGGCGGCTCGGCGCTCGGAAATGCGCTCGTGCTTGCCAACGCGGTGTTCCAGGCCTTCCAGATCACGGCGATGGAGCGGTTCGCGCCACGCTACGACCCGCGGGCGCTGACGTTCCTGATGATGGCGACCTCGTTCGTCGGCTTCACCGTGATCGCTCTGGCGCTCGGGGAGCTCGAGGTCCCGCGCGGCGCGACGGTCTGGGGCGCGCTCGTCGTGACCGGAGTGTTCGCCGGCGCGCTCGGCTATCTGATCGCGACCTGGGTGCAGGGCCGCACGACTGCTGCGCGAGCCGCCCTCGTGTTCACGCTCGAGGCGCCGTTCGCCGCGCTCGCAGGAGTGCTGCTCGCGAACGAAGTGCTGGGGTGGATCGGCTGGCTCGGCTGCGCGGTCATGATGGCCGGGATCCTCGTCGCCGAGCCCGCCGCGGCTGCGACGCTGCGGCGGCTGTCGCGCCGCGGGGCAGCGCCCGCGTGACGGCGATCGTCCTCGCGAGCGTCTCGGCGTTGCTGTTCGGCGCGATGACGGTCCTCGTTCGCATCGCGCTCGTCACCGGCGTGCCTCCCGCGGCCGGAACGTTCCTCACGATCGTCCCTGCGTGCGCCATCACCGGGATCGCGGCGGTGGCTCGCGGGAACTGGGACGTCGCGGAAGCCTGGCCCTATGTTCTCGCGGGCCTGCTCGCGCCGGGCATCGCGCAGATCCTCTTCACGTTCGCGGTGCGCGACGCCGGAGCATCTCGCACGTCCGTGACGGTCGGGACGGCGCCGCTCTTCGCCGTCGCGACCGCGCTCGTCTTCCTCGACGAGCCGCTCGTCGCAGGGCTGATCCTCGGCGCTGCACTGATCGTCACCGGCGGCATCGTCCTCGCCAGCGATCGCGCGAGGCCGGAGCACTTCAAGCGCATCGGGCTCGTCTACGCGCTCATCGGCACCATCGCCTTCGCGACCAGGGACACGGTGATCCGCTGGCTCGGGACCGACGTCGCCGACGCCGAGCCCGGGGTCGCCGCGTTCGTGGCCATGCTCACCGGGACGGCCGTCTCGCTCGCGTTCGTCGCCTGGACCCGATCGCCGCTCACCCGCCGCGCCGCCATCGCGTTCGTGCCGGCCGGGGTCTGCTACGGCCTGTCGTACGTGTTCCTGTTCGAGGCGTTCGCTCGCGGCCGCGTGTCCGTCGTCTCGCCGATCGTCGCGACCGAAGTCGCTGTGGGGCGTGACGCTTGTCGTGGCTCGTGCTGCGGAAGTCCGAGCAGGTCGGCGTGCGACTCGTTCGCGGGGGCGGCGCTCGTCGTCGCCGGTGGCGTGCTGATCGGCGTGTACCGCTAGGGCAGATGCTGCTCGAGCGCCTCGAGGCGCTGCTCGATCCGCTCGAGCACCTCGCGATGAGGCTCGTCCTGCGACGGATCGTCCCGAGGCGCCGCTGCCGGTACGCCGACAACGCCGAGGTGATGATCGGCCGTCGTAGATGGACACGGCGGCGACGCTCGCAGAACATGACGAAGACGGCGATGAACCTTGACTGAACCGCCGTCTGGGGAACGACGTCGCCGTACCCGACCGTGGTCACGGTCTGCGCCGCCCACCACGACCGACTCGCCGAAGGTGTCGAACTCGCCGGGCAAGGAGCTCGGACCGACGGCGGTCCGCGAGCTGCGTGATCAGCAACATCACGCGCGACGAGGCAGCGGGAGGATCCGACCGGAGACGACGGCGCGGTTGATCCGGGCGAGACCGGCGCTCCGAGAGCCGAACTGGCATCTCGCGTGTAGTTCTCCGCTTCGCTCGGATTCCTGCGTAGCGCGGCTATTCGACGATCTGCTACGGTGGGGCTCAGGTTTTCGGTCACATCGACAACTCAAAGAAGGAGCAGCACATGGCAAAGACCATCGGCATCGACCTCGGGACGACCAACTCGTGCATGGCCGTTCTCGAGGGATCCGAGCCCACCGTCATCCCGAACGCCGAGGGCGGACGCACGACACCGTCCGTCGTCGCCTTCGGGCGCGACGGCCAGCGGCTCGTCGGCGCGCCCGCGAAGCGCCAGCAGGTCACGAATCCCCAGAACACGATCTTCTCGATCAAGCGGTTCATGGGACGCAAGTTCGACGAGGTCTCGGAGGAGATGAAGATCGTCCCGTACGAGGTCGTCAAGGGCGCGAACGACGACGCCCGCGTGACCGCGGAGGGGACGGAGTTCGCACCGCCGGAGATCTCGGCGATGATCCTCCAGAAGCTCAAGGCGGACGCGGAGGCGTACCTCGGCGAGCCGGTCACCGACGCAGTCGTGACCGTTCCCGCCTACTTCAACAACGCACAGCGCGAGGCGACGAAGGACGCCGGCAAGATCGCCGGGCTCAACGTCCTGCGGATCATCAACGAGCCGACTGCGGCAGCACTCGCGTACGGGCTCGACAAGGAAGGGTCCGAGCACACCATCCTCGTCTTCGACCTCGGCGGAGGAACCTTCGACGTCTCCGTGCTCGAGCTCGGCGACGGCGTCTACCACGTCAAGGCGACGAACGGCGACAACCATCTCGGCGGCGACAACTTCGACAAGGCGGTCGTCGACTGGATGATCGCGGAGTTCAAGCGCGACCAGGGCATCGACCTCGGCCAGGATCCGATGGCGCTGCAGCGGCTCTACGAGGCGGGCGAGAAGGCGAAGGTCGAGCTCTCCTCGACGATGACGACGCAGATCAACCTGCCGTTCATCACCGCGACGCCCGAGGGGCCGAAGCATCTCGACCTCCAGCTGACGCGCGCGAAGCTCGACGAGCTCGCGCACGACCTCCTCGAGCGCACGGTCGGGCCGACGAAGCAGGCGCTCGCGGATGCAGGCCTCACCCCCGCCGACATCGAGCACGTCGTCCTCGTCGGCGGCATGACCCGCATGCCTGCGGTGCAGGCGAAGGTGAAGGAGCTCATCGGAAAGGATCCGCACAAGGGCGTGAACCCGGACGAGGTCGTCGCCGTCGGCGCTGCGATCCAGGCCGGCGTGCTCAAGGGCGAGGTCAAGGACGTCCTCCTGCTCGACGTCACGCCGCTCTCGCTCGGCATCGAGACGAAGGGTGGCGTGTTCACGAGGCTCATCGACCGCAACACGACGATCCCCACGCGCAAGTCGGAGACGTTCACGACGGCCGAGGACAACCAGCCGTCGGTGGAGATCCACGTCGCGCAGGGCGAGTCCGAGATGGTCTCGTTCAACAAGACGCTCGGGAAGTTCCAGCTCGTCGGGATCCCGCCGGCGATGCGCGGGATGCCGCAGATCGAGGTGTCGTTCGACATCGACGCGAACGGGATCATCAACGTCTCCGCGAAGGATCACGGGACGGGCAACGAGCAGCAGATCCGGATCGAGGGCGGCTCGGGCCTGTCCGAGGACGAGGTCGACCGGATGATCTCCGAGGCCGAGTCGCACGCCGGCGAGGCGCATCGTCTGCGTGAGCTCGCCGATGCGCGCAACGCCGGCGAGCAGCTCGCGTACCAGGCCGAGCGCACGCTCGCCGAGCATCGCGACAAGCTGCCCGAGGCGGAGGCCGCGACGATCGAGGGGCGGATCATGGAGCTCCGCCAGGCCACCGAGGGCGCCGATCTCGCCGACATCCAGGCGAAGACGACTGCGCTCGAGGAGGCGTCTCGCTCGCTGGCCGACGTGATCTACGCCCAGGCGTCGGCGCAGCAGGCCGGCGCTCAGCCGTCGGGTAACGGCGACGGCGTCGCCGACGACGAGGTCGTCGAGGACGCCGACTTCGAGGTGATCGACGAAGAGGAAGCGGCGAAGTCGTGAGCGACGAGCTCACCGAAGCACAGGTGGACGAGCAGGTCGAGGAGCCGGAGCCCGAGGCTCCGGCTCCCGACCCGCTCGCAACCGCGTTGGCCGAGCGTGATGCGTATCTCGACCTCGCCCAGCGCGTCCAGGCGGACTTCGAGAACTACCGCAAGCGCGCGGCGCGCGAGCAGGAGCGTCTCGTCGCGCACGCGCACGAGCGGCTCGTCCGCGAGCTCCTGCCGATCCTCGACGACCTCGAGCGGGCGCTCGAGGCTGCCGAGCGGCACGAGGAGGCGCAGCTCGTCGAGGGCGTGAAGCTCGTGGAGCAGTCGCTGCGCACTGCGCTGCGCAAGGAAGGGCTCGCCGAGATCGCGACCGATGGCGCGTTCGATCCGCACGTCCACGAAGCGCTGCTCATCCAGCCGAGCGACAGCGCCGAGTCGGGTGCCGTGCTCGAGGTCGTGCAGCGTGGGTATCGCGTCGGCGACCGCGTGGTTCGGCCGGCGAAGGTGATCGTCGCCGAATGACCCGGAACCCGTACGAAGTCCTCGGCGTCGCGAAGAACGCGTCCGACGACGACATCAAGAAGGCCTACCGGAAGCTCGCGGGCCAGTACCACCCCGACCGCAACCCCGGCGACGACGCCGCGGAGGAGCGCTTCAAGGAGGTGCAGGGCGCGTACGACGTCCTCTCCGACGCGGAGAAGCGCAAGGCGTACGACACGTTCGGCAGCGCCGACGGGCGCGGCTTCCCCGGCGGTGCCGACATGGGCGGCATGCGCTTCGAGGAGTTCGACATCGGCAATCTCGGCGATCTGCTCGGCGGGATGTTCGGCGGCGGAGGACGGCGTGCGGCGAGCCGCCAGCCGATCCGTGGCAACGATCTCGAGACGCACGTCCGCATCTCGTTCGAGGACTCGCTGAAGGGCGTGCAGGTGCGCGTCCCGGTCGAGGTCGAGACCGCCTGCTCGGTGTGTCACGGGACCGGCGCCGAGCCCGGCACCGCACCGGTGACGTGCCCGCAGTGCGGCGGCCGTGGTGTCGTCTCCGACTCGCAGGGACTCTTCGCGTTCTCGCAGCCCTGCCCGCGCTGCCGCGGCAACGGCACGATCGTGGAGAAGCCGTGCAAGCACTGCCGCGGGGCTGGGCGCGAGCGCGTGACGAAGCGCTACGCCGTGAAGATCCCCGCCGGAGCCAAGAGCGGCACGCGGGTTCGGCTGAAGGGCAAGGGCGAGGCCGGTCACAACGCGGGCCCCGCCGGCGATCTCTTCGTCGTCGTCGACGTCGAGCCGTCCTCTCTCTACGAGCGGCGCGGCTCCGATCTCGTCCTCGACGTCCCGGTGACGTACGCGGAGGCCGCGCTCGGCGCATCGGTCGAGATCCCGACGCCCGAAGGCCCGGTGTCGCTCAAGGTGCCGAGCGGAACCGAGAGCGGGAAGCTGCTGCGCGTCAAGGGCCGCGGCGTGCCGCATCTCAAGGGCTCGGGACGCGGCGACCTCCTCGCCCGCGTGAAGGTCACCGTCCCCAAGAAGCTCACGAAGGCCGAGCGCGAGGCGCTCGAGGGGTACCAGAAGGTCTCGCGCGAGGAACCGCGCGAGCGGTTCGCGGAGGCGAGCTGATGCCCGAGCGGCCTCGGTACATGATCTCCGTCGCGGCCGACCTCGTCGGCATGCATCCGCAGACGCTTCGGATGTACGAGGCGAAGGGGCTCGTGCGACCCGGTCGCACTCCGGGCGGGACGCGCCTCTACTCGGACGCGGACGTCGAGCGGCTGCGGCTCATCCATCGGCTGACGACCGAGCTCGGCCTCAATCTCGCCGGCGTCGAGCACGTGCTGCGCCTGCAGGACGAGCTCAACAAGGCGCGGGCGCGGATGGAGCGCCTCGAGCGCGAGCTGCGCGCCGAGATCGCGGAGGTGCACCGCTCCTACAAGCGCGAGGTCGTGCTGTATCGGCCGGCCAGGCACCCGGCTCCGAGGAGATGACGTGGACTTTCAGAAGCTGACACTCAAGAGCCAGGAGGCGGTCGCCGCCGCGCAGGAGCTCGCGCGCCGCGCCGGCAACCCCGAGCTCACGCCCGACCACCTGACGATCGCGCTGCTCGACCAGGAGCTCCCGCGGACGCTCGTCGATCGCGCCGGCTACGGCGCGGGAACGCTGCGCGCCGAAGCGGAGGCGCGACTCGCGCAGCTGCCCACCGTCACCGGCGGCGGGCAGCCGCAGGCGTCTGCGCGGCTCAGCCGCGTCCTCGACGGCGCCTTCGACCAGATGCGCGAGCTCGGCGACGAGTTCGTCTCGGTCGAGCACCTCCTGCTCGCGCTCGACGTCGTTCCGCGCGACGAGCTGCTCCAGGCGCTCGAGGGAGTCCGCGGCGGGCAGAAGGTCACGTCGCAGGATCCCGAGGGCTCCTACCAGGCGCTCGAGAAGTACGGTCGCGATCTCACCTCGCTCGCCGAGTCCGGGAAGCTCGATCCGGTCATCGGCCGCGACGAGGAGATCCGCCGCGTCATGCAGGTGCTCTCGCGCCGCACGAAGAACAACCCCGTGCTCATCGGCGAGCCCGGCGTGGGGAAGACCGCGATCGCCGAAGGGCTCGCGCAGCGCATCGTCGCGGGCGACGTGCCCGAGGGCCTGAAGGGCAAGCGCGTGTGGGCGCTCGACGTCGGCGCGCTCCTCGCCGGGGCGAAGTACCGCGGCGAGTTCGAGGAGCGGCTCAAGGCCGTCCTCGCCGAGATCCAGAACGCCGCCGGCGAGATCGTCCTCTTCATCGACGAGCTGCACACGATCGTCGGCGCCGGCGCTGCGGAGGGCGCCGTCGACGCGGCGAACCTCCTCAAGCCGATGCTCGCGCGCGGCGAGCTGCGCGCGGTCGGTGCGACGACGCTCGACGAGTACCGCAAGCACATCGAGAAGGACGCGGCGCTCGAGCGGCGCTTCCAGCCGGTCTTCGTCGGCCAGCCGACGGTCGCCGACACGATCGCGATCCTGCGCGGGCTGAAGGAGCGCTACGAGGCGCACCACGGCGTCGAGATCCGCGACTCCGCGCTCGTCGCCGCCGCCGTGCTCTCCGATCGCTACATCACCGACCGCTTCCTCCCCGACAAGGCGATCGACCTCGTGGACGAGTCGGCGTCGCGCCTGCGCATGGAGATCGACTCGTCGCCCGTCGAGCTCGACGAGGCCGACCGGCGCGTGCGGCAGCTCGAGATCGAGCTCGCGGCGATGGCGAACGAGGCCGAGAGCGTGCGCGAGCCGCTCGAGCGCGAGCTCGCCGACGCGCAGGGCGTGCGGGACGAGCTCGCCGCGCGCTGGTCGCGCGAGAAGGACGCGCTGCAGCGCGTCGCCGACATCAAGCGCCAGATCGACGAGCTGCGCATGGAGGCCGAGCGCGAGGAGCGCGCCGGGAACCTCGCGCGCGTCGCCGAGATCCAGTACGGCGTTCTCCCCGAGCTCGAGAAGGAGCTCGTCGAGCGCGAAGAGCGCACCGAGACGCCGATGGTGAAGGAGGAGGTCGACGAGGACGACATCGCCGCGGTCGTCTCCACGTGGACGGGGATTCCGGTGTCACGGCTGCTCGAGGGCGAGGTCGAGAAGCTCATCCACATGGAGGAGCGGCTGCACCAGCGCGTCGTCGGCCAGGACCAGGCGGTCGAGGCGGTCGCGAACGCGCTCCGGCGCGCCCGCTCGGGCCTGCAGGATCCGAACCGGCCGATCGGCTCGTTCATCTTCCTCGGGCCGACCGGCGTCGGGAAGACGGAGCTCGCCCGCGCGCTCGCCGAGTTCATGTTCGACGACGACCGCGCGATGGTGCGGCTCGACATGTCCGAGTACCAGGAGCGGCACACGGTGTCGCGGCTCGTCGGCGCGCCGCCCGGCTACGTCGGCTACGACGAGGGCGGCCAGCTGACCGAGGCCGTGCGCCGCCGCCCGTACACCGTCGTCCTCCTCGACGAGATCGAGAAGGCGCACACGGAGGTCTTCGACGTCCTCCTGCAGCTGCTCGACGACGGGCGCCTGACCGACGGCCAGGGCCGCACGGTCGACTTCCGCAACACCGTGATCATCATGACCTCGAACATCCGCTCGCAGAACGAGCTGCGCGACCGCTTCCGGCCGGAGTTCCTGAACCGCGTCGACGAGGTCGTCGCGTTCGAGGCGCTCACGCGCGAGCAGCTCGCCGACATCGTCGAGCTCCAGCTCGCGCGGCTGCGCGAGCGGCTCGCCGAGCGGCGGATCGAGCTCGAGGTCACGGACGAGGCGAAGGAGCTTCTCGCGGAGGAGGGCTGGGATCCGGCCTACGGCGCCCGCCCGCTCAAGCGCGCGATCCAGCGGCTCGTCGAGAACCCGCTCGCGCTCGAGCTGCTCGAGGGGCGGTTCGCAGAGGGCGACAAGGTGCGGGTGAGTGCCGCAGACGGCGAGCTCGTGTTCGAGCGCGCCGATGTCGCGGCGACTGCGTCCGCCTAAGGAACGTCGTCGAAGAAGTCGGCGCCCTCGCTCACGGGCGGGGCGCCGTAGATGAAGAGGACGAGCTCCTCGTCGCCGGCGTTGCGCAGCTGGAGGATCGTGACCCGGCTGGACGACGAGGACGCTGCCGCGCTCGAGCTCGTGCCGCTCGGGCGGCTCGCCGAGGTCGACCGTGAGCGTCCCGTCGAGCACGACGAAGACCTCCTCCTGCGCCTTGTCCGCGTGCCGCTTGCCGCGCGCGCCCGGCGGATAGCGCCAGACGTTCGCGCGCGACTGCGTCATCGAGTCGGAGAGACGGGACGACGGCCCGCCCGCTGCCGTCGTCGCGCGGCACCCAGTCGAGCTCGGACGCGCGGAAGATCGTGAACGCCATGGACGGCAGTATCGCGCAGGCGTACGATCGGCCGCGCAATGCCCGCTGCCGTCGTAGGGCGGGACGCCGAGCTCGGCGTCCCTGCGCGACTTCGTCGAACGAGCTCGCTGCCGGCGCCGCCGCGCTCGTGCTCGAGGGCGAGGCGGGAATGGGGAAGACGACGCTCTGGCGCGCAGCAGTCGAGCACGCCGAGGGCGCGGGGCTGACGCGTGCTGCAGGCACAGCCCGTCGAGAGCGAGACGACGCTGTCGTACGCGGGGATCGGCGACCTGCTCGATCCGGTCCTGGACGAGGCGCTCGAGCCGCTGCCCGCCGTGCAGCGGCGAGCGCTGTCGCGCGCGCTGGTGCTCGACGAGGACGAAGACTCGCCGCTCGATCCGCGCGCTCTCGGCGTCGCGGTCATGAACGCGTTCCGGATGCTCGCGGAGCGGCAGCCGGTCCTCGTCGCGATCGACGACTCGCAGTGGCTCGACTACGCGTCGTCGGCGGGGCTCGCGTACGGGGTCAGACGGTTCCGCGCCGAGCGCATCGGTCTGCTGCTCGCGCGCCGCTCGGGCCTCGAGAGCGTGCTGCTCGACGAGCTGCTGCGCTCTCCGGCCGGCGAGCGATTCACGAGGATCCACGTCGGTGCGCTCGACGTGCCGGCTCTCGGTCGCGTCGTCCACGAGCAGCTCGGCATGTCGCTCCCTCGCCCGCTGCTCGCCGAGGTGCACACCGCGTCGGGCGGCAATCCGTTCTACGCGCTCGAGATCGTGCGCATGCTTCAGCGGTCGGGCGCCTCGATCGAAGCCGGTCAGCCCGTGCCGCTGCCCGAGTCGCTGCACGATCTCGTCCACGGCCGGGTGCTCGCGCTGCCGGCCGAGAGCCGCGACTTCCTGCTCGCCGCGGCAGCGCATGCGCACCCGACCATCGCGATCACGGAGGCGGCGACCGGTGTCGACCGCGCCGTCGGGCTCGCGCCCGCGCTCGACGCGCGTGTCGTCGAGCTCGACGGCGAGCGAATCCGCTTCACGCATCCACTGCTCGCCGCGGGTGTCTACGACGCGGCCTCGCCGCTTCGCCGAGTCGAGATCCATCGGCGACTGGCCGAGCTGCTCGACGATCCCGAGGCACGCGCGTGGCAGCTGGCGGCGTCGGTCGACCGAGCCGGACGAGTCCGTCGCGCTCGTGCTCGAGAGCGCGGCGCGGCACGCGCGTGCACGGGGTGCGCTTCGCCCGGCCGCGCTTCTGCTCGAACGCGCGCGCGAGCTGACTCACGCGCGATCGACCAGACGAAGCGGCGTCGGAGGGCAGTCGAGGCCGCATACCTGCACTTCGAGTCCGGCGACTCGCGGCGGGCTGAAGCGAAGCTACGCGACGCTGATCGCTCCGCTTCACGCGGGGCCGCAGCGGGCGAGAGCGCTGGTCGTGCTCGCGCGCATCCGCCTCGTACGAGGCGCCTGACGAGGCGAACGAGCTCTTCGCTCAGGTCTGGAGGAGGCCGCCGACGACGACCGTGAGACGCTCGCGCTTGCGCATGAGGGGCTCGCGGCGTGCAGCGTCTGGATGTTCGAGCGATTCGAGGAGGCGCTCGAGCACGCGGACGTCGCACTCGCGCTTGCGACCGAGATCGGCGACGAGGCGCTTGCCGCGGACGCGTTCTTGACGCGCCTCACGGCGGAGACGCTGCTCGGGGGCCGACCGCGGCCGCGACCGCCGAGCGGGCGCTGGCACTCCAGGAGACGCGGCGAACGTCCGCGTCCTGGACCAGCCGCTCATCGCGCTTGCCGAGCGCTGGATCTGGACCGACTCGCATGCAAGCAGCACGTGCCGCGCTCGTCGACCTGATGCAAGCGCGCCGACGATCTGGGAGACGAGAACGCTCGGCCGTGGCTGCTCGTCCTGCTCGGCGAGGTCGAGCGCGCGCTCGGAAACCTCGAACCGGCGCTCGATCTCGCGCGCGAAGGGCAGGAGGCGGCCGAACAGTCGGGACAGCCGCTCTTCGCCGCGTTCAGCCTCGCGCTCGAGAGCCTCGTTCAGGCGCAGCTGGGTCGCTCCGAAGATGCGACGCTGGCGCGAGCGAGGCACCCTTGCGATCGGCATGGACAGATACGCGCGCCTTGGCACGTCGGCGGCGCTCGGCCACCTCGAGCTCTCGCTCGGAGCGCCGACCGCGACGCGTGGCTCAGCTCGAGGCCGGCGTCGTCTTCGTGCGGCAGGAAGGCATCGTGCGAGCCCGGCGCTGCCCGCTTCGTTGTCGACCAGGTCGAGGCGCTGATCGAGCTCGGGCGGCGCGAGGAGGCCGTCGAGCTGCTCGACTGGTACGGGGGAATGCGACGCGGCTCGAGCGCGCGTCGGCGCTCGCCAACTGCGCTCGCTGCCGGGGGCTGCTCGCGGCCCAGAGCGGCGACCTCGACGAGCTGCGTCGCGGCATTTCGGGGAGGCGCTCGCCTGGCATGCGCAGGTCGAGCTCCCGCTCGACCGGGTCGGACGCTCCTCGCGCTCGGCGCGGCGCAGCGCCGCATGAAGCGGCGGCGCGAGGCGCGCGAGACGCTCGAGGAGGCGCTCGCGATCTTCGAACGGATCGGCGCAGCGCTCTGGGCCGAGCGCGCGCGCGCGGAGCTGAAGCGGATCAGCGGCCGCGCGGCGACCCCGGGCGCGCTCACACCTGCCGAGGAACGCGTCGCAGCTCTCGTCGCCGAGGGCAAGACGAACCGCGAGGTCGCCGCGGCGCTGTTCCTCTCCGACCGCACGGTCGAAGGCCATCTCGCCCGCATCTTCGGGAAGCTCGGCATCAGGCACCGCACCGAGGTCGGGCCCGCGCTGGCCTCCCGTCAAACACAGGGGATCGACGCGTCAAACACGGGGGACTCTCCCGTTTCAGCCGAGCCTTCTGCTCCCTAGCCTCGGGTCAGGTGGTCACGAGGGCCACCAGGAGCAGAAGGAGAAGGAGCGATGACCCGGACGATCTCACTCATCACCGCCACCGTCGGAGCCGCACTCCTGTTCGCCGTTCCGGCCTGGGGCGACAACTGGGGCGCCGACCAGAACGGACAGTCGGTCGGCTACCTCAATCCCGACGCCGCCGATCGCGCCGCATCGGCGAAGCAGCAGCACGTCGACGACAATGCTCGACGCGCGCGAGCAGGCGCTCGGCGTGTCTGTCCAGAATCGCGTCCAGCCGGTCGATCGGCGAGCGCAGCGCTCGGAACGAAGAACGAGATCACGTTGAGCTCTGACTTCTACGCCGACGGGTTCGCGCAGGCGACTGCGGCCGAGCGAACCGCGACCGCGAGCCCGTTCGCGACGATCGGTTCAGGCTCGATCGCGAGCACCACGCCTTCGTCGGTCACCGTTACGAGTTCGGGGACGCGAGATCGAGTGGCCGCAGATCGGCATCGGGCTCGGGATCGGGCTCGCGCTGGCGCTCGGGCTGTATCTCGCGATGCGGTTCACGCGGATCCGCCCGCTCGCGCACTGATCTGGGTCGTCGAGACCCGGTGGCGACCGAGACCGCCTCAGAAGGGGCGGTCTCGGTGTGCGTGACGGTTTACTTCGAGGCGTGGCAGGCGAGCCGAGGCCGTACCGCAGGAGCGTCTGGCGACGGGGGCTCAACGCGCTCGTTCGGCCGCTCGCGAGGCTCGGGCTCGCCGGCCGCAGCACCCATGTCCTCACCGTTCCCGGGCGCGAGAGCGGACGGCTCTGGTCGACGCCGGTCTCGATCGTTCGGAACGGCGGCGAGCGGTGGCTCGTCGCGCCGTACGGCGAGCGGAACTGGGTGAAGAACGCGCGCGCGGCAGGTTGGGTCGAGCTGCAGCGCGGCCGGCGGCGCGAGCGGCTCGCTGTCGAGGAGGTCGACGCGGAGCAGGCCGTCCCCGTGCTGCGCGAGTACTACCGCCGCTTTCGCGTGACGCGCCCGTTCTTCGAGGTCACGCTCGAGTCGTCTGACGAGGCGTGGCTGGCGGAGGCGTCTCGCCACCCGGCGTTCCGGCTGCGCAGCCCGTAGCGTACGACCGGTGATCCTCCTCGTCGCCGCGACCGAGATCGAGCTCTGCGAGCACGACGGGCTCGCGTGCGGTGTCGGCCCGGTCGAGGCGGCGGCGGCGACCGCGCGTCACCTCGCGCTCGAGCCGCCGGCTGCGGTGCTGCACGTCGGGATCGCCGGCGCGCGAGGAATCACGCCCGGCGGCATCGTCATCGGCAGCGAGGCCGTCTACTGCGACATCTCGGCGGAGATTCCGGTGATCGACCGGCTCGAGCCGGACGCAGGGCTGCTGGAAGCGCTTCGTGGGGCTCTTCCCGAAGCGCTCTCGCTGCCGATCGGCACCAGCGCGTCCGTGGGCGGCGCGACCGACGTGCGGGTCGAGGGGATGGAGGGCTTCTCCGTCCTTCGCGCGTGTGCGCTCGCGGGTGTGCCCGCGATCGAGGTCCGCGCGATCTCGAACGAGATCTCGGAGGGAGACCGGTCGCGCTGGAAGATCGGGCGTGCGCATCGAGGCGCTCGCCGACGCACTCCCTCGCATGCTCGCAGCGGCCGCTCAGTAGCCTCTCCGGCCATGGCGCGGCGGCAGAAGCGGGCGGAGCGTCCCCTGCCACCGCCGTTGCCGCCGGCGGAGCGGACGGTCGGACAGCTCGTCGGCGAGGCCATTCGCCTCTACGGCGCGAACTTCTGGAAGGCGCTCGCGCTCGGAGTACCGGTGGTCGCGGTCAACGCTCTCGCCTGGAGCGACTCGTCGGGCACCTGGCGCGTCGGACTCGTGCTGGCCGCCGCGCTGCTGATCTCGTTGAGCTACGTGGGAGCCGTAGCTCTGGTCACGGGCGCGCCGCTTCGCTCGCGGTCCGCGCTCCTTGCCTACGCGATCGGCGTTCTCGTGTTCCTGCCCTTCCCCGTGCTCGTCACGATCTTCGTGCTTCCGGGCCTCGCATGGCTCGCGCTACTCGGCCTCTCGGTGCCCGCGGCTCTCGTCGAGCAACTTGGAGCTCGCGCTGCGCTCGTCCGCGGGTATCGACTCGCCCGAGTGGACTTCATCCACGTCCTCGGCGGTCTGGCCACGCTCGCACTCGTCGTCGTCATCTCGCAGTTCAGCCTCTACTTCGTGCTGCGCGAGTTCGCGGAGAACACACGGCTTGCGGCGGCGGCACTTGCGTCGCTCGTCGTCTCGCCGCTCGTCTTCCTCGGCAGCGCGATCCTCTACGTCGACCAGGAGGCTCGGTTACGCTCGCGCGGCCAGCAAACGAAGGAGTGAGATGCCGACCTACCTCATGCTGACGACGCTCACGGAGAAGGGCGTCCAGACCCTCCACGCGAACCCGGCGCGCCTCGCCGAGGTGAACCGCGACGTCGAGGAGATGGGCGCGAAGGTGCTCCACCAGTGGGCGGCGCTCGGTGCCTACGACTTCGTGAACATCGTCGAGGCGCCCGACGACCTGACGATCGCGAAGGTCTCGATCGCGCTCGGCGCTCGCGGCAGCGCGAAGCTCGAGTCGCTTCCGTTGATCGAGGTCGACGAGCTACTCGCGTCGTTCGAGTCGTAGAATGCCCTCTACCAGATAGTCTCCCGCGGGAGACCTGGTGGGAGCCGTTGCCTTCGAAGGTGTCGGCAAGGTGTACGCCGACGGCACGCGCGCCGTCTCGGGGATGGATCTCGAGATCCGCGACGGGGAGTTCATGGTGCTCGTCGGCCCGTCCGGGTGCGGCAAGACGACCGCCCTCCGCATGGTGGCCGGCCTCGAGTCGATCAGCGAGGGCGTCGTTCGAATCAGCGATCGCGTCGTCAATCACGTGCCCTCGCGGGATCGCGATATCGCGATGGTCTTCCAGAGCTACGCGCTCTACCCGCATCTCACGGTCTACGACAACATCGCGTTCGGTCTGCGACTGCGGAAGGCGCCGAAGGCCGAGATCGAGAACCGCGTACGGGAGGCCGCACGCGTTCTGGGGCTCGAGGAGTTCCTCGAGCGCAAGCCGCGGGCGCTCTCGGGCGGGCAGCGTCAACGCGTTGCGATGGGCCGCGCGATCGTCCGCCAGCCGCAGGCGTATCTGATGGACGAGCCGCTGTCGAACCTCGACGCGAAGCTGCGCGTGCACATGCGCGCCGAGATCGCGAGCCTGCAGTCGGACCTCGGCGTGACGACGATCTACGTCACCCACGATCAAGTCGAGGCGATGACGATGGGCGACCGCGTCGCGGTCATGCGGAAGGGCGAGCTGCAGCAGGTGGCTCCGCCACAGCAGCTGTACGAGCGCCCCGTGAACCTCTTCGTCGGCGGCTTCATCGGGTCGCCCGCGATGAACCTCGTCGAGGCACAGATCGACAGGCATAACGGTCGGCTCGCTGTGCACGTGGGCGAGCACGCCCTGGTGCTCAGCGACGCGCTCATGGCGTTCCGCCCGAGACTCGAGGCGTACGTCGGCAAGCGCCTGATCGTCGGCATCCGCCCCGAAAACCTCGAGGATGCGGCACTCGAGCCCGACACGCCCGAAGATCAGAGGCTGCGCGGCGTCGTGGTGCTCCGCGAACCGCTCGGCTCCGAGATCGTCGCCCACTTCACGGTCGACGCACCACCCGCGCTCACAGAGGACGTACGGGAGCTCGCACGGGACGTCGGCCGCGAGAGCGCCGTCAAGGCGGCGGCCGAGGAGGGAGAGAACGAGACCGTCATGGTCGGTCGCTTCGGCCCGCGCTCGCGTATCAAGAACGGCGATGCCGTCGACGTCGCAGTGGAGACGGGAGCGCTCCACTTCTTCGACCTCGAGACAGGACTTGGGATCTATTCAGACACCGGAAACGGCAAACCGGCAGCGGACCCCGCTGAGCGGGAAGGAGAGGACGCATGAGATACCGATGGCTCGTATTCGCGCTGATCGTCGGCGTGCTTGCGTTTGTCGCCGCGGGGTGCGGCGGCGGCGACGACGAGGGTGGGGCAGAAGGCAGCGAGGACGTCACAGGTGACATCTCCGCCATGGCGATCTGGGGTGGCGAGGAGCAGGCGTCGTTCCAGGCGGTCATCGACGGCTTCAGCGAGCTCTACCCGAACGTCAACGTGACGTACACGTCGGGCGGCGACAACCTCGCCCCCTGCTCTCGACCGCGGTCGAGGGCGGCAACCCGCCCGACATCGCGTGCATCGGCCAGCCTGGGCTGATGGCGCAGTTCGCGGAGCAGGACGCGATCCAGCCGATCGACGACCTGCACGACAAGATCGTCGACAACTTCGGCCAGTCGGTGGCCGACGTCGGCTCAGTCGACGGCACGCAGTACGCGGTCATGTTCAAGGGCTCGAACAAGTCGACCATCTGGTACAACGCCGCCGACTTCGAGGAGGCCGGCGTCGATCCGCCCGAGACCTGGGACGACCTCACTGCCGCAGTCGACACGCTGAAGGCAGCCGGGATCACGCCGTACTCGGTGGGCGTCGACGTGGGTTGGCCGATCAGCGATCTCTTCGAGAACGTCTACATCCGCCAGGCAGGCGTGGAGAAGTACGACCAACTCACGAACCACGAGATCCCGTGGACCGACCAGTCCGTGAAGGACGCGCTCACGACCATGGCCGACATCGTCGGCGATCCCGCGAACCTGGCCGGCGGGACGGACGGGTCGCTCGAGACCGACATGCCGTCGTCGGTGGCGAAGGTGTTCAGTGACTCGCCTCAGGCTGCGATGGTCGTCATCGGCGACTTCGCACCCGGCGTCGTGACCGACAACCCGCTCGAGCCTGTGACGGGATACAACGTGTTCACGTTCCCGTCGATCAACGACTCCGGCCCGATCGTCGTCGGCAGCGGCGACCTGTGCGTGAACTTCAAGGCGAGTGAGGCCGCGACCGCGTTCCTCGACTACCTGACGACGGCCGATGCCGCCGAGATCTGGGCTTCTCGCGGCGGCTTCTCGTCGCCGAACAAGAACGTCGATCCGTCGGTCTATCCGGACGAGATCGCTCAGGCGAACGCTACGGGGCTGGCCGAGGCGGAGGAGTTCCGGTTCGACCTGTCCGACCTCGAGCCGTCGGCATTCGGCGGCACGCCGGCAGCCGGCCTGTTCAAGGCCTTCACCGACTTCGTCGCGAATCCGGACGACATCGACGCGATCACCCAGCAGATGGAAGCTGACGCCACGAAGGCGTTCAGCGGTTAAGGCCCGAGTTCACACATGAGCGACACCGTGTCCACGGTGGAAGCCCCCGCGAGGGGGCTTCCACCCGGAGACAGCGGGCCGGGCTTCTTCCAGAAGTACGGCGTCGCGATCATCTTTCTCGGTCCGACGCTCGTCCTGCTCGGCGTGTGGGTCGTCTATCCGACGATCCGCACGATCATCCGGAGCTTCTACGACCGCGACGGCGACGAGTTCATCGGTCTCGACAACTACGAGACGCTCTTCACGGACGACACGCTCGTCACCGCTATCAAGAACAACCTCCTCTGGCTCCTGATCGTGCCGGCGTTCGTCACTGCGATCGGCCTCGTGTTCGCGGTCCTCCTCGAGCGGATTCGCTTCTCGGTTGCCTTCAAGGTGGTCGTCTTCATGCCGATGGCGATCTCGCTCTTCGCGGCCGGGGTGATCTGGCGGCTGATGTACGAGAAGGATCCGAACCAGGGCACGATCAACGCCGCGGTCGCCGTCGTGAAGGACGCGGTCTCGCCCGCCGGCGTACTCTCCGCCGCGCAGGCGTCCACCGACGACCTCCAGGGAGGGCTGTCCGGTGGCCTCGTGCTCGAGAAGCCGCTCGCGGCGGGCGACGTCGCCCAGCTGGGCCTCACGGGAATCCGCTCGTCCGAGGTGCCGGCGGACGCCGTTCAGGCGGTGGTGCCGGAGGCGCTCGCCGGTGGGATCACCGGCGTGGTCTGGAGAGACTTCAAGCCGGGCGGCGGTACCCCCGGCGAGGTCGAAGAGGACGAGCTGGGGCTGCCGGGGATCACGGTCGAGCTTCGCGATGACAGCGGTCGCAGCACTCTCGAGACGCAGACGGAGGCCGACGGCACCTTCGCATTCGAGGACGTCGAGGCCGGCCCGTACCGAGCCGCGATCGGCGCCGACACGTTCTCGGAGCCCTACGCCGGAGTGTCGTGGCTGGGCGTGAGCCTGATCACGCCGGCGATCATGATGGCGTACATCTGGGTCTGGGCGGGCTTCTCGATGGTCGTGATCGCGGCCGGGCTTGCGGCCATTCCGCGCGATCTCCTCGAGGCCGCGCGAACCGACGGCGCGAAGGAGTGGCAGGTATTCCGACGCGTGACCGTCCCGTTGCTCGCTCCCGTCCTCACGGTCGTCTTCATCACCATGCTGATCTACGTCCTCAAGGTGTTCGACATCGTGGTCTCCGTCGCACCCGGCTCCGTGCAGGACGACGCGAACGTGATCGCGCTCGCGATGTGGCGGACGTCGTTCGGCGGCGTGAACGACTTCGGCCTCGGGGCGGCGATTGCCGTGTTCCTGTTCCTGCTCGTCATCCCGATCCTGATCCTCAACGTCCGGCGCTTCCGGAGGGAGGTCTGATGTCGACCGCGATAGCTCCCGTCGAGGCTCCGGTCGCAGGACGCCGCCGACGTGGCAGAGCCGACGTCGTCCAGGATCGTCCGCTTCCTCACGCGGACGCCCGTCTACATGCTCCTCGCGTTCATCGGACTGCTATGGCTCGTCCCGACGCTCGGGTTGTTCTTCACGTCGCTGCTCGAGCCCGCGTCGATCGGGACGACCGGCTGGTGGGAGGTCTTGTCGTCCCCGAGCATCGCGACGCTGGACAACTACCGCGAGATCCTCGACAACGAAGCGATCACGTCGGCGATCTGGACGACGCTCTGGATTTCGCTCGGGGCCACGTTCCTTCCCATCGCGGTCGCGGCGCTCGCGGCCTACGCGTTCGCGTGGCTCGAGTTCCCGGGGCGAGACTGGCTCTTCATCGTCGTCGTGGCGCTGCTGGTCGTCCCGATCCAGATGGCCCTGATTCCGATCTTCTCCCTGTACAACGATCTCGGGCTCTTCGACACGATTCCCGGGCTCGTCCTCTTCCACACGGCGTTCGGGTTGCCGTTCGCGATCTTCCTGCTCCGGAACTTCTTCATCGGGATTCCGCGCGACCTGCTCGAGGCGGCGCGGATCGACGGTGCGTCGGAGTTCCGGATCTTCTTCCGCGTGATCCTTCCGCTCGGGCTTCCCGCCATCGCCTCGCTCGCGATCTTCCAGTTCCTGTGGGTCTGGAACGACCTGCTCGTCGCGTTGACGTTCGCGCGCGACACGCAGCCGATCACCGTCGCGATCTTCTCTCAGATGCGGCAGTTCAGCGCCAACATCGAGCTCATCGCGCCGGCGGCGTTCATCTCGCTCGCCATCCCGCTCGTCGTGTTCTTCGCGTTCCAGCGCTACTTCGTGCAGGGGCTCCTCGCCGGCTCGGTGAAGTAAGACCGGGACAGCAAGAGGGCCCCGTCGCCGGAGCCCTCTTGGATCGTGACGCGCTGTGCGCCGCTACACGAGCCCCTGGTTCTTCCACTTGCGGTAGATCGTGTTCGCCTTCCGTGCGAACGCGGAGACCCCTTCGGCGGGCGTCAGCTTGCCCTGGGCGACCTCCGCGAACATCTGCGGGAGCAGCCAGGTCTGGAAGATCTCGTCGATCACCGGGGTCGTGTTGCCCGGATGGCCCGGGTTCGTGGTGTATTTCTCGGCGATCGTCGTCAGGATCGTGTACTTGCCCTTCGGCTTGTGCGTGTCCTGTGCGGTCATCCGGCGGATCTCCTTGAAGCCGCCCTTGATCGCGCCCGTCCACGCCGGGAAGTTGTAGTACCCGCTGCGAATGAAGTGCTCGCGGTAGCCGAGCTGCTGGTCCACGAGGTACTTCTTCGCGGCCTCCTTGTTCTTCGCGAACTTCCAGATCACGAAGACGCCCATCACGTGCTCGTTGCCCAAGCGCATCACCGGGCCGCGTGGGATCGAGGCCAGCCATGTGTCGTCCGCGAGGGCAAGGTTCCCGGAGTTCTCCGCTGACCGGGCGATCGAGATCGCGTTCAGCGCGACCGAGAGCCGACCGGCGAGGAACGCCTGATTGTTCGACGCCGCCGTCCAGGCGAAGACTTCGTCGGACATGCCGTTCCGGTAGATGTCGCGCATCACCTGCAGCGCCTCGATCGCGCCCTTCCTGTTCGAGCCCTGGCCGATGACGATGCGGTTCTCCTCGTTCTGGATGAAACCGCCATAGCAGTACAGAAGCGACGCGAGGAGCATGTTCGAGTCGATCTCGTTCGACATGCCCAGGCCGACGGGATGTCCGATCGCCTTGAGCTTGGGGGCTCCCTTCCGCAGGTCCTCCCAGGTATTGAGGCTCACGCCGGCCTCCTGCAGGTAGCTGCGCCGGTACTGGACCGGATCGGGCGCGTAGTCGTCCGGGAAGCCGTAGAACTGCTTCGTCTTCGGGTTGTACGTGCTCTTCCTGGCGACCTTCGTCATCGGGCCGAGCTTCTTCGTCACCTCCTGCACGATGTCGTTCAGGGGGACGACCTGCTTCTGGAACGTCGACGGCGGTGAGATGAACCAGAAGAGGTCGTGGCCGCTCTGGGCGGCGACCTGCGACGCGCCGGTGCTGTACAGCAGCGCGTTGTTGATGTGGTCGACCTTCACCTCGACGTCGTTCGCCTCGCCCCAGCGCTTGACGTACGTGCTGTCGAGCCACTGGTCGTAGGCCGGGACGAAGTGGGCCCACTGCATGATCCTGAGATCGCCCGCGAGCTGCTTCTTCGCGAACCGCATCGGGCCCGCGAACCCGAAGGACTTCTCGGGGAGACCGCCGAACATCCCGGCGGCGAACGCCGCCGCGGCTCCCCCCTTGAGCAGGTCACTCCGGGTCAGTGCCGGGCTCTCCCGTACGAGCTCGTCGGATGCATCTGCCACGAGGTACCTCCTTTCGACTCGATTCTCTAGCGAAATGCTCCTCCTGTAAAGCCCTTGATGAAACGGTCGAGGAACGCGTTGTAGAGCAGTGCGAGCGGGATCGCCGGGATGAGTGTCGCGGCCATCAGCGATTGCCAGAAGAAGACGTCGCCGCGGATCAGGTCGTTCGGGATGCCCGCGGACACCGTGCGCTGCTCCGAGCTCGAGATGAACGTGAACGCGTAGATGAACTCGTTCACGCACAGCGAGAACGCGAAGATCACCACGGTCAGGATTCCCGGCAGCGAGATCGGGAGGATGATCAGGTAGAGCGCCTTCAGGCGGGACGCGCCGTCGATCAGCGCCGCGTCCTCGAGCTCCTGCGGGATCGTCTTGAAGAACCCCATGAGGAGCCAGGTGGCGAAGGGGACGGTGAAGGACGGGTAGATCAGGATCAGCGACCAGAGCGAGTCCTTCAGGTCGAGCTGCGTGATCAGCCGCGAGAGCGGCAGGAAGAGCAGCGTTGGCGGGATGAGGTACACGAGGAAGATCGCGACTCCCGCGCTCTGTCCCCAGCCGCCGGCGAGCCGCGCGAGCGCGTAGCCGGCGGGCATCGCGAGGAGCAGCGTGATGCCGACGACCGCCGCGCCGACGAGGAAGGTGTTCAGGAGCCACTTCGGGTAGTTCGTGTCCTCGAAGAGGAACCTGACGTGCTCGGTCGTCGCGTAGTTCCAGAAGTCCCAATGGAAGCCGCCCTCGAGGTCGTTGTAGAGGTACGGCGAGTGCTCGACGTTCGCGAGGTCGAGGTTCGTCTTGAACATCGTCACGAGCGCGAAGTAGAAGGGGAACGCGAGGAAGATCGCGAACGGCACGACGACGGCGTAGGTCAGGCTCTTCTCGCGCCACGTCATCGGGTCACGCACACCTGGGCTCTGCGCGCGAAGAACAGCATCGCGACGCTGACGACGACGAGCAGCGGGAAGAGGAAGAGCGAGATGGCAGCGCCCTCGCCGAGGGAGCCGCCGTCGATCCCGATCGCGTATGCCCACGTCGGCAGCACCTGCGTCGAGTTGAACGGCCCGCCACGGGTGAGGAGGTAGACGACGGCGAAGTCGACCGCGGTGAACACGATCCCGAACAGGACGGCCACGAGCGCGATCGGGAGCTGCAGCGGGATGTCGACGTACCAGAGCTTCTTCACGCCGGTCGCGCCGTCGATCCTCGCCGCGTCCTCGACCTCGTTCGGGATCGACGCGCGTCCTGCGATGAAGATCACGACCGCGAACGGGAGGATCCGCCAGGCATGGACGAGCGTGATCGCGATGAGCGCGAGGTTGGGCCGGCCGAGCCATTGCAGCGGCACCTGCGCGTCCTCCTCGACATTCACGGCGCTGAGCAGCCAGACGAGGCCGTTGTCGAGGTGGAGCCTGGCGAGCGACCAGTTGACGACGCTGTAGAGGGAGTCGAGGAGCCACAGCCAGGCGATCGTCGAGAGAACGACGGGAGCGGCCCACGGCAGGACTACCAGGAAGCGGATGAACCACTTGCCGCGGAAGTCGCGGACGAGGAAGTTCGAGAGAACGGCCGCGCCGACGAGGACGATGGCCTGCGAGGCGAACGTGAAGACGAGCGTGTTGCGGAGCGCGCGCCGGAAGTTGTCGTCCTGCCAGGCGTTCGTGAAGTTGTCGAAGCCGACCCAGTTGCCGGTCAGCGAGCCGCCGATGGCATCCGTGAAGCTGAGGTAGACGGCCCAGGCGAACGGGACGCCGACGACGAGCAGCATGAAAATGACCGCCGGCGCGATGAGCAGGGGCGCGAGGACCCGGCGGCTCTCGAGTGCGTGCCGCCAGCGGCCGGTGGACGGGCTTCGCTCGCAGCAGCCTGCGCTTCCATCGGACCGCGCCGATGCTATTAGATTCGCGCTGGAGACAACCGTGGCGGAGATCGTTCTCGAGCAGCTGACGAAGGTATATCCCGACGGGACCGAAGCCGTCACCGCGCTGGACCTCGAGATCGCAGCCGGCGAGTTCGTCGTCTTCGTCGGGCCGTCGGGGTGCGGGAAGACGACCGCGCTCCGGATGGTCGCGGGCCTCGAGACGATCACCTCCGGCACCGTCAAGATCGACGGGCAGGTCGTGAACGACCTTCCTCCGAAGGATCGCGACATCGCGATGGTCTTCCAGAACTACGCGCTCTATCCGCACATGAACGCGCACCAGGAACATGGGCTTCGCCCTCAAGATGCGCGGTCTCCCGAAGGACGAGATCGACCGCCGCGTCCGCGAAGCCGCACGGATTCTGGGGCTCACGGAGTCGCTGCAGAAGAAGCCGCGGACGCTCTCCGGCGGTCAGCGCCAGCGGGTCGCGATGGGACGCGCGATCGTGCGCAACCCGCAGGCGTTCCTCATGGACGAGCCGCTCTCGAACCTCGACGCGAAGCTCCGCGTCGAGATGCGAGCGGAGATCGCGCGCATCCAGCGAGACCTCGGTGTGACGACCGTCTACGTGACGCACGACCAGACCGAGGCGATGACGATGGGCGACCGCGTCGCGGTGATGCGGGGCGGGCTCCTCCAGCAGGTCGCCTCGCCCAAGGAGCTCTACGAGCGCCCGCGCAAGCTCTTCGTCGCGGAGTTCATCGGCTCGCCTGCGATGAACCTCGTCGAAGCCGGGCTCGAGCGGTCGAACGGCGACCTCTGGGTGCGCTTCGGCGACCAGCGGCTCCGCCTGGCCGAGGCGACGTTCGCGCGCAACCCGGGGCTGGAACGCTTCGAGGGGCGCCGCGTCGTCCTGGGGATCCGGCCCGAGGACATGGAGGACGCCGCGATCGCCTCCGACTCGCCTGCGGAGGAGCGGCTGTCGGTCGTCTGCGACATCCGCGAGGACATGGGCTCGGAGGTGTACGTGCACTTCGACCTCGACGCGGAGCGAGTCGCGACGAAGGAGGTCCTCGAGGCTCACGTCGTCGACGCGCCCGAGGATGCGGAGACGCGCCTCGCCGCGGAGCAGGCGCGCGGCGCGGGAGCTCGCTTCGTGGCTCGCGTCGACCGCGTCGACCCGTGCGCGGGAGCGGGAGAGCCTGGAGCTCGCGGTCGACGTCGGGCGGCTGCACTTCTTCGACCCGGAGACCGGGCTGCGCGTCGACGCCGCGTAGTCGTCGCTAGATGGCGAGGAAGCCGGTCTCGCGGGGCGTGACCGTGAGCGGGCTCGACGGTAGGCCGGGCGCCGGCTCGGGCAGGTTGAAGCCGCCGGGCGCGACGTCGTTCGGCGTGTCCGGATGGAAGAGCGCGGCGAGGTACTGGATGTGCCCGCGGCCGACGCCGAGCTCGAACTGGCCTCCGCCGTACGCGCCGATCCCGCGCTCCTCGCAGTAGTCGTACGCGGCGAACAGCCGCTCGATCGATCCGAACCGTGACGGCTTCACGTTCACGGTCTCGGGCGGCCAGGGCAGCGCCTCGATGTCCTCGACCGAGTGGATGATCGCGTCCCAGGTGACCTGCGACGAGACCTCCTCGAGGATCGGTCGCGTGCCGTCCGTCGATCTTCGGGTCCTCGAGCCAGATGCCGGGAAGGCCCTCGATAACCCGTCGGTAGAGCACCGGGTCGGCACCCTGGTCGACGATCGTCCCGCGTGTAGTGACCCTTGAAGTCGACGGAGTCCACGCAGCCGAGCTCGCGGAGCTCCGCGACGAGCTCGTCCGTCCAGTCGCTCGTCGCGTCGAGCTTGAAGCGCAGGCGTGGGGTAGTGCTCGAGCCAACCGTGGACGGGCTCCAGCGTCGGCGGCTCGCCGAGCCGCATCGACACCACGTACGTGAGCGGGCGGAGCTCGCGCCCGACGGCCTGTCCGAGCGTCTGCCCGGCCTGGCGGAGCGCGAGGTCGAGCGCAGCGCTCTCGAATCCCCAGCGGCGATAGTCGACGTACACGTCTCGCTCGGGCGGGTTCTCGAAGAGCGCCTGCTCGGCGAGGTGCTCCGAGAACGAGTCGATCGTCCACGTGCCGGCGAGCGGAAGCACCGCTCCGCGCTCGAGTTGCGCGTCGTGCTCGGACGCTTCATAGGTGACGTCCTCGCCGAGCCCCTCCTCGCCGCCTCCTGTCAGGCGGATGGTCGTCGTCTTGCGCGTGAAGCCGCTCGACACGTCGAGGGAGCTGACGTCGAGGTCGTACGACTCCAGCTCGAGCGGCAGGTCCTTGACGGCGTCGTAGAGGCTCACAGGGCGGCGAACGCTACCGACACCTCGCCGGCCAACCGGGCGTTGGCGACGGCGAGCGTGCGGTTCACCTCGCGCGTGCGGCCGCCCGAGCGCTCGTGGAGGAACGCGAGCACGAAAGGCGTCACCGCCTGTCCGGACACGCCCTCTCGCGATGCCTTGGCGACGGCCTCCTCGATGAGGTCGCCGACCTCGACGGTCTCGGGCGGCGGGTTCGTGAGGAGGAGCCCGCACGCCCCGAGCTCCCAGTGCGCGGCGGCTATCCGAGCGGCCGTCTCCGGGTCGTCCACGCGCTGGGTGACGGCCGGCCCGCCCTCCGCCTCGTAGAAGAGCGGGAGCGTGTCCGTGCGGTAGCCGAGAACCGGGATGCCGAGGGTCTCCAGGTATTCCATCGTCGCGGGAATGTCGAGGAGGGACTTCGCGCCGGAGCAGGCGACGAGCACGGGTGCCGTCACGAGCGCGATGAGGTCGGCGGACACGTCAGGCGGGGTGGGATAGCCGCGATGGACGCCACCGATGCCGCCCGTCCCCATGAACCGGATGCCGACCATCCGCGCGGCTGCGAGGACGCCTCCGACCGTGGTCGCCCCGATGCCGCCGGTGACCGCGCACGCGGCGAGGTCGCGCGGGCCGAGCTTTCTCGCACTCGAGTCGAACCGCGCGAGCTCGTCCTCGTCCAGACCGATCCGAATCTGCCCACCGAGCACACCGATGGTTGCCGGCGTCGCGCCTGCAGCTCGCACGGCGACCTCCATCTCGAGCTCCCACCTCGACGCCGTGAGGCGCGGGGAATCCGTGCGCCACGATGGTCGTCTCGAGGGCGACGACCGGCCGACCCTCGTCGAGCGCGGTGCGAACCTCGTCCGAGAGCTGGATGAGCTCGCTCACGCGTGCGACGCTACCGGCATCGCGCCGACCTGCTGGACGCAGCGCGCCGCGGCTTCGAGCGCAAGGTCGGGCCCGCCGACGATCCAGCCCGCTGCGAGCGCGTCTCCTGCGCCCGTCGAGTCGAGAACCCGCGGGACAGGGAGCGCCTCGCGCTCGTCGTCGCCGAAGGAGCATCCGCGCGCGCCGTGCTTGAGGATCCACAGCGCATCGACGAGCGAGCGGCCGACGACGCGCTCCTCGTCCTCGTTCGCGAACACGACGTCTGGCTCCAGGCCGCGCACGGTCTCGCGGAACGCCTCGACGCCGCTGTCGCGGATCGCGCTCCACGACGCCAGGTCGACGCTGATCCGAGCGCCGGCGGCGCGAGCGAGCTCGGCAGTGCGAAGGGCCGCGCTCCGCACCGGCTCGACCATCAGCGCGTAGCCCGAGACGTGCAGGTGATCGCAGTCGGAGAGCCATGCCGGGTCGATCTCGTCGGTGCGCAGGTCTCGCGCCGCTCCGCGGTCGGCGGCCATCGAGCGGTCGCCTTCCGGGGAGACGAGGGAGCAGATCGAGCCCGAGCGACCCTCGATCGGCCCGACGACATCGACGCCGTAGCGCGCGAGCCTCGCGCGGACGAGCTCGCCCGCGTCGTCGGCGCCTGTCTTCCCGATGAAGCGCGCAGAGGCGCCGAGCTCGGCCGCCCACGCAGCGACGTTCGCGGCCTGCCCGCCCGGCCCGATTCGAATCTCCGCGTCGGTATCCCCTCCGTCGGCAATCGGCCCGGCGAGCCGGACGATGACGTCGAGGGTCAGGTCGCCGAGGGTGCAGACGAGCATCGCGACCCGGATCGTAAGATCCGACAGTGGACGGCGCCGAGCGACGTGGTGGGCTGCGCACCTTCCTTCTGGGAGGGCTCGTCGGCGCGTCGGCGGCGATCGCCGCGCTGAATCGCCGACGGCGCGCTCAGCGTCGCCGTGCCCGACCGCGCGGTCTCGCCGCGTTCGAGAGCGCGCCGTGCTATCTCGAGCTCCTCGGAGCAGGAGCGCGGACGAGCGCCAGACGAACGCCCAGGGATCCGAGGATTCGCGTAGCGAGTCTCGACTGCGGAGTCGTGAGCGCTAGCCTTCCCGCCCACTGTGCCGATCTACGAGTACCGCTGCCCGAACGGGCACACCTTCGAGCTCTTCCAGAAGATGTCGGACGCGCCCGCCGAGACGTGCGTCACCTGCGGCGAAGGACCGGTCGAGAAGCTCCTCTTCCCGGTCGCCGTGCACTTCAAGGGCTCGGGCTTCTACTCGACGGACTACGGCTCGCGCAAGGGTGGGAAGCCGAAGGACAGCGACACGTCCTCCTCCAGCGAGACGAAGTCCACCGACAAGCCCGCCGAGAAGTCGTCCACGGACTCCAAGCCGAAGCCTGCCTCGGACTCGAGCTCCTAGCGCCGCGTGCAGCCCGCGCCGTAGAGCGTTCCCTTCGGTGGTGCGAGCGGCGCCGACGTGCCGAGCCACATCGAGATCACGGCGACGTTGTCCTCCGATCCGAGGAGCACGGACTCGCCGCCGAACGAGCTCGGCTCGCCGCCCAGCCGGCAGCGCAGCGAGCCGCTCGAGCGGAACCGCACCCAGCCGAGCTGCGCGAGCTCCCAGGCCGAGAGGTCGGTTGCGAGCGGGGCCGCGAGCTCGCCGCCCATGAACGGCAGCCGCAGGAAGGTGCCGAAGCTCGCGATCTCGTCGCCGACCGCATCGGCGACGATCTGCTGGCGGTTGCCGCGCGTGATGTCGGTGTCCGACGGATCGAGCTGGTTCGTGCGGATGCGCGAGTAGACGAGCGCGCGCTGCCCGTTCATGTGCTGCGGGCCCTTCTCGAAGCGCCAGCCCTCCCACTCGGCGCAGCGGCGCGGCTTGTACGGGCAGTCGAACTTGTTCGAGAGGATCCTCTTCGGCACGTTCACCTCGATGCCGCCGATCGCGTCGATGAGCTCCCTGAACCCGTCGAAGTCGACGACGACCACGTGGTCGATCGGAAGGCCGATCAGCGCCTTCACGGTCGCGATCGTCAGCGCGGGGCCGCCGATCTGGCTCGCCGCGTTGATCTTCGACGTCCCGTAGCCGGGGATCTCGACGCGGAGGTCGCGCGGGATCGAGAGGTACGAGATCCGGTGCGTCTCCGGATCGAGGTGGACGAGCAGCAGCGAGTCCGAGCGATTGGCGTCGCCGCGACCCGGTGCGCGTCCGCCGTCGGTGCCGATGACGAGCAGCGTCGTCGGCTCCGAGAGCACGGAGCGGTCACGCTTGGCGAGTTGCGCCTTCGCCCTGGCGGGAAGCCGCTGGTTCGCCTCGTCCACGCCGCCTGCGAACGCGCGAAACCCGAGCAGCCCCCAGACGACGGCGAGCACGAGGAGCGAGATCACCGCAAGGATGGCCCACAGCCCCCAGCGGCGCCGACGCTTCGGCGCTCCGGGCGCGTTCGTGTGCTGCGTCGTGGGGCGCTTCGCCTGCCCGAGTGGAACCTTGCCCTTCTTGCGGCCGCCGCGATACAGCCGGTAGGGCTTCTGTCCCTCGGCCATTGCGGGGCGTTATGGTAGCCCCCGCCGTGGAGGCTCCCGTCGTCATCGGGCTCGACGTGGGAGGCACGAAGATCCTCTCCGGACTCGTCGATCGCGAGGGGAACGTGCACGCCGAGCACGAGGTGCCGAGCCCGGACGGATCGGAGGACGGCGTGCTGGCCGCGCTCGACGCGGCCGTCGAGGCGCTCCTCGACGATCGGGTCGTCGCGATCGGCTACGGCATTCCGGCGAACCTCGAGCGCGGAACCGGTCGAATCCTGCGCGCGGTGAACCTCCCGCTCGACGACGTCGACCTCGTGTCGCGGGCGAAGGAGCGGTTCGGGCTCCCGGTCGGCGTCGAGAACGACGCGAGCGCGGCGACGCTCGCCGAGTGGCGGTTCGGCGCTGGACGCGGCACGCAGAATCTCGTCATGCTGACTCTCGGAACCGGTGTCGGTGGGGGCATCGTGATCGACGGCCGCCTGTTCCGTGGTTGGGCCGAGCTCGGACACATCGTCGTCCGCGAGGGCGGGGAGGAGTGCACGTGCGGCGGTCGCGGCCACCTCGAGATGCTGGCGTCGGGGGGAACCGCCGGCGACCGCGCCGCGCAGGAGCTCTACGGGTCCGA
The DNA here is from genome assembly GCA_963744285.1 of uncultured Gaiellaceae bacterium. Taxonomy (GTDB): domain Bacteria; phylum Actinomycetota; class Thermoleophilia; order Gaiellales; family Gaiellaceae; genus GMQP-bins7. The sequence continues at coordinate 40,280 of CAVUTA010000021.1, forward strand.
TGCGGACGCGCACGTGCTCGTCGAGCGGGCGAAGGAGGGAGACGGAGCCGCTCGTGAGGCGCTCGCACGCATCGGCGAGTCGCTCGGGGTCGCCGTCGGCTCGCTGGTGAACATCTTCGATCCCGAGCTGACGGTCGTCGGCGGCGGATTCGGTGCGGCGGCAGGCGAGTTCGTCCTGGAAGCCGCACGCGAGGCAGCGCGCCGCGAGGCGGTGCCGCCGGCGCGTGCCGGCGTTCGCATCGTCGCTGCCGAGCTGGGGCCGGAGGCCGGTCTCGTCGGCGCCGGGCTCGTCGCCTTCGAGGCGTTCGACGGAATTCGCTGATGCCGCTCGCGATCTGCGCGACGCCGATCGGCAACCTGGGCGACGTCACCCTGCGCGTGCTGGACGAGCTGCGCGCCGCCGACGTGATCCTCTGCGAGGACACGCGGCGGACGCGGATCCTCCTCGCACGGCACGGGATCGAAGCGCGTCTCGAGAGCCACCACCGCCACAACGAGGCGGCGCGCACGCCGCGCGTCCTCGAGCGGCTGCACGGGGGCGAGCGGGTTGCACTCGTGTCGGACGCGGGGCTGCCGGGCGTGAACGACCCCGGAGCTCGCGTGATCGCGGCTGCCGTAGCTGCCGGCGTGGAGGTGACCGTGCTCCCGGGCGCATCGGCCGTCGAGACCGCGCTCGTCGTCAGCGGTCTGGGGGCCGACCGCTACGTGTTCGTCGGCTATCTCCCGCGGCGGGCGGGTGAGCTGCGCGCGCTTGCGGACGAGCTCGGCGGATGGAGTGGGGCAGTCGTGGCCTTCGAGTCGCCGCGTCGTCTTCCGGCATCGCTCCGCGTGCTCGCGGAGGTGCTCCCGGACCGTCGTGCCGCCGTGTGTCGCGAGCTCACGAAGCGCTTCGAGGAAGTCGTGCGCGGGTCTCTCGAGGAGCTGGCAGCGCGGTTCATCGAGGCGCCGCGCGGTGAGATCACCCTGGTACTCGGGCCGACCACGACATCCGCATCGGCGCGGGTGGACGAGGACGCACGTGCGGCGGTATCGGATCTCGTCGCCGCGGGCGCGTCGCGGCGTGCCGCGGCGGAGGTGGTGGCGCGCCTGACCGGTACGTCGCGAAACGCTCTGTACCGGGACTCTCTGTAACAAGACAGTCAATCGCGTTGCCGTCTCGCACAACGCTCGCTACCGTCGCTCCATGTTCACGCACCGGGCAACGCGATGGGTGGTCTGCGCTTCCCTCTCCGTCGTCTGGGCGCTCGGCGCGGGAGCGCCCGCGTGGGCGTGGGTGTGGCCTGCCGACGGCGAGGTGCTTCGAGGCTACGCGGTCGGTGGAGACAAGTACGCAGCAGGTCAGCATCGCGGAATCGACATCGCCGTAGGCGACGCGCCTTCGATACGGGCGCCCGCGTCCGGGGAGGTGTCGTTCGCCGGACAGGTCCCGACGCACGGCCTCACGGTGACGATCGTCACCACCGACGGAGTCAAGGCGTCGCTCACACACCTCGGAACGCTGCGCGTCCGGAAGGGAGCGATCGTCGCGGAGGGAGACCCGATCGCAGATCCCGGGCCGACGGGCGACGCTGAACATGCGGTTCCGTACGTCCATCTCGGCATTCGGGTCGGCGAGGACGCCTACGTCGACCCACTCGGCCTGCTTCCGTCGCGGAGTGCTCCCCAATCCTCCGCCGGCACCCGCGACGCCGCCCGCCCCAGCTCCTGCGCCTGCTGCGGCGCCAGCGCCTCCACCGGCCACTGAGCAGCCGGCGCCGAGCCCCGCTGCTCCCGAGCCGTCTCCGCCTGCGTCCGAGTCGCCGGCTCCTTCCGTCGCACAACCCGAGCCGGTCGCTGCGGCGTCGGCGGTCGTCGCCGAGGCCGGTTCCGCGACGGTGTCGAGAGGGCCCGCTCCTCCAGTCGATGCCCGAGCGGTTTCGCACGACGGTGACACGGATCTCTCGGCCCACCGAAACGCTCCGTCGGCACGACGGTGCCGACGCAACCTCCGGCGTCGCCCGACGGAACGGACGCGCGCGGCCGGCCACGCCAGCGTCGGAGAGCCGACCTGTCGACCGCGTGACTCGACGGACAGCTGAACGCGTCATCGTCGGCCGACCGGCAGCCGCGGTCATCCGCGTCCCCGATCCCGTGCTGGCGCCGCCCGGCCTTGCTCGCCGAGGCGGACGGCGACGCCGACGCCTCGACCCTGGCGCGGGTGCTCGACTCGCTCGCCGATCTGGGTCGGAGCCGTGCTCGCCTTGATTCTCGGCGGAGCGCTCCTCGCCGCCGGCCGACGGGTGCCGGAGGGGCACTCCCTATCATTGGCGCCCGTGACAGGGGCCGTGACACCGAGGAAGATTCTCGTCGCAGTGGCCTGGCCGTACGCGAGCGGCCTTCGGCACATCGGCCATGTGGCGGGCTTCGGCGTCCCGTCCGACACGTTCGCCCGCTATCACCGACTTCGCGGGAACGACGTCCTCATGGTCAGCGGAACGGACGAGCACGGCACGCCGGTCATGGTCGCAGCGGACGCCGCGGGCGAGTCACCGCGTGAGACCGCCGATCGGTTCAGCACGCTCATCCGCGAAGACCTCCGAGACCTCGGCCTCTCGTACGACCTCTTTACGCGAACGACGACGAGGAACCACTACAGCGTCACCCAGGATCTCTTCCGGACGCTGTACGAGAAGGGCTTCGTAGTCGAACGCGAGACTCTCGGGGCGTTCTCCGCAACGACCGGTCACACCTTGCCGGACAGGTACATCGAGGGCACCTGCCCGATCTGCGGCTTTCCAGGACGCACGCGGCGACCAGTGCGACAACTGCGGAAACCAGCTCGACCCGACCGATCTGATCGATCCGCGCTCGAAGATCGACGGGACGTCTCCGGTGTTCGAGATGACGAAGCATCTGTTTCTCGACCTGCCGGCGTTCAAGGAGCAGCTGACGGCGTGGATCGAGGGCAAGACGACGTGGCGACAGAACGTTCGCCGCTTCTCGCTCAATTTCGTCCAGGAGCTCAAGCCGCGGCCGATCACGCGCGATCTCGACTGGGGCGTCCCGATTCCCGTCCGCGGCTACGACGATCGCGACGACAAGCGGATCTACGTGTGGTTCGACGCCGTCATCGGATACCTCTCGGCCTCGATCGAATGGGCCGCGAACCGCGGCACTCCGGATGCGTGGCGCGACTGGTGGCAAGACCCGAACGCCGAGCACACGTACTTCATGGGGAAGGACAACATCGTCTTCCATACGGTGATTTGGCCGAGCATGCTGCTCGGGTACGGCTCCGGTGGCTCGTACGGCGCAGGCCGAAGCGACCTCAAGCTGCCCGACAACGTCGCCTCGAGTGAGTTCCTCACGATGGAGGGCAGGAAGTTCAGCTCCAGCCGGGGCGTACAGATCCTCGTGCGGGACTTCCTCAGCCGCTACGACGCCGATTCGCTGCGCTACTTCCTGCACGATCGCAGGACCCGAGACGCAGGACACCGACTTCACCTGGGCGGAGTTCGTCCGACGCAATAACGACGAGCTCGTCGCGACGTGGGGCAATCTCGTCAACCGAACGCTTCAGAGCGCGTACAAGAACTTCGGGGCGGTCCCCACGCCAGGCTCTCTCACCCCGGAGGACGACGCCCTGCTCGCCGCGATGGAGCACGGCTTCGAGTCCGTGGGCTCGTTGATCGAGGCCGCACGTTTCCGCAACGCGCTCCAGGAAGCGATGCGTCTCGCCGCCCTCGGCAACCAGTACGTCGCGGAGCAGGAGCCCTGGGCGAAGCTGGAGTCCGATCGCGAGCGCGCGGCCACGATCCTGTTCGTCGCACTCCGGACTGTGGACAGCCTCAAGGTGTTGCTCGCACCGTTCCTTCCGTTCTCCGGGCAGCGCCTGCACGAGGCACTCGGCTACGAGGACGTCCTTGCCGGCCCGCTCGCGTTCCAGACGGTCGCGGAGGACGGGGAGGAGCACGTCGTGCTGACCGGCGACTACTCGAGTTGGGCAGGCAGGTGGGAGCCGAGCCAGCTTCAGGCCGGCCAGGTGCTCGCGACGCCCGTGCCGCTCTTCGCCAAGCTCGACCCCGACGCTGTGGTCGCCGATGAGCTCGAGCGGATGGAAGCCGCCTCGGCACAGTGACCGACTCGCACGCGCATCTCGACGCGTGCGAGGAGGACGCAGCGGCCCTCGTCGAACGGGCGCGCGAGGCCGGGGTCACGCGCGATCGTCACCATCGGCACCGGGATCGACTCGTGTCGCGCCGCGCTCGCGATCGCGGAGGCGCACGAGGGCGTCTACGCGGTGCTCGGCATCGATCCTCATCAAGCTGCGACGCCGGAGGCGCAGCGAGTCGACGAGCTCCGCGAGCTGCTCGCGCACCCGAAGGCAGTCGCAGTCGGCGAGACCGGTCTCGATACCGTCCGCCGCCAGGCGACCCCCGAGGAGCAGCGCCGGCTGCTGGATGCGCACGCTCGCGCTCGCCGACGAGCTCGAGCTCCCGCTCGTGATCCACAACCGCGAGGCCGACGACGAGACCGCCAGCGCACTCGCGTCGTTCCGAGGGACGGTCGTCCTCCACTGCTTCTCGTCACCCGACCTCGTTCCCGTCGCCGTCGAGCGTGGGTACTACGTCTCGTTCGCCGGGAACGCCACGTACCCGAACGCCGCCGCACTTCGGACTGCCGCCGCGGCAATCGCCCGCGATCGGATCCTCGTCGAGACCGACAGCCCGTACCTCGCCCCGCAATCGTTGCGCGGCCGGCCGAACGAGCCCGCGAACGTCGTCCACACACTCCACGTCCTGGCCGACGCGCGCGGCGAGACGTTCGACGAGCTTGCGGCAGCGACGCACGCCAACGCCGCGGCCGCATTCGCGCTCCCGTGACCGTCGCCCCCAAGAAATCACTCGGCCAGCACTTCCTCGTCGACGAGAACATGCTGGGTGTCATCGGGCGCCTCGCCGAGCTCGGTGACGCCGATGTCGTCCTCGAGGTCGGACCGGGCCTGGGCGTCCTCACTCGCTATCTCGCCGATCGCATTCGAGTCGTCCATGCAGTAGAGCTCGATCGCTCCCTCGAGCCGGTCCTACGGGACGCCCTCGGTGACCGCTCGAACGTCCGGCTGAGCTGGGGGGACGCGCTCGACCTCGATGTCGAAGCGCTTCGTCCTGCACCTACGAAGCTCGTCGCCAACCTTCCGTACAACATCGCGACGCCTCTCGTCATGGAGACGCTCGAGCACGCTGCGTCGTTGCAGCACTGGTGTGTGATGCTGCAGCGCGAGGTCGCCGATCGGCTGTTCGCGCAGCCGCGAACGAAGGCGTACGGCGCCGTCTCCGTTCTCGTGCAGCTCAGCGCGCGGAAGACGGGGTTCCATCCCGTTCCGCCGACGGTCTTTCGCCCACGTCCGCGCGTCGAATCCGCGCTCGTCGCCTTCGAGCGCTCACCGATCGCACCGATCGCATCGGTCAGGCGGGTCGTCGAGGCGGCCTTCGCGCATCGACGTAAGACGCTCGCCAACTCGGTTGCCCTCGCGGGGCTCGCTCAACGATCTCGCGTGGAGGAGGCCCTGACTGCGACTGGGCTCTCGACTCGGGCGCGCGCCGAGGACCTCGAGCCGGAGCAGTTCGTCGAGCTCGGGAACCACCTCCGATGAGTCGTGCGAGCGCCTACGCGAAGATCAACCTCGGCCTCGTCGTCGGGCCGCTGCGCGCTGACGGCAAACACGAGGTCCTCACGGTGCTCCAACGCGTGGACGTCCACGACGACGTCGTGCTCGAGCCTGCGCGACGAGCTCGGGGTCGTGGGCTTCGCGGAGGACACGATCGTGCGGAGCGCCCTCGAGTCACTCGCTGTGGCCGCACGAGTCGAGCCGCGCTGGCGCGTACGGATCGAGAAGCGCATCCCGGTCGCAGCCGGGCTCGGAGGTGGAAGTAGCGATGCCGCAACGGCCATGCGGCTCGCGAATGCCGGCTTGTCCGAGCCGCTCGACACGCGCGCCCTGCATGGAGTGGCGGCCACCGTGGGGGCGGATGTGCCCTTCTTCCTCCGCGCGGGCGCGCAGGTCGCATCGGCCGAAGGAACCGAGCTCGCCGCGGTCGAGCTCCCGGTCGACTACCACGTCGTGCTGGTCGTGCCGCACGCCGAGACGAAGCTGTCCACCGCCGACCGTCTACGAAGCGTTCGACGAACGCCGCGGCGCGGACGGATTCCCGGAACGCGCAGCCGAGTTCCACCGTGCGCTCGAGTCGATCGCGGACGCGCGCGACCTCGCCCGGCTTCCGGCGAACGATCTCGCCTCGTCGGCGATCGCGCGCGAGCTCGCAGCAGCGGGCGCATTCCGCGCGGACGTGACGGGCGCCGGCCCGGTCGTCTACGGTCTCTTCGACCAGGCCGGCGACGCCGTCGAGGCCGCCTCCAGGCTGGCCCACGCAGGGCGAACGATCCTCACGCGACCGCTCCAAGCGGTCGATCTCGCGTGAATGGCAAGATGAGCGCCGCGCAGTGGGGCGTGGCCAAGCGGTAAGGCAACGGGTTTTGGTCCCGTGATCCCAGGTTCGAATCCTGGCGCCCCAGCCTCCGTGTCGTCGAACGGTGAGAGGACTCTCGGCGCCGTCGTCATGGCGGCAGGGCTCGGCACGCGCATGCGCTCGGAGGTGCCGAAGCACCTGCATCCGATCCTCGGTCGCCGCATGGTGGACTGGGTGCTCGAATCGGCCCGCGCGCTCGGCGTCGATTCGCTCGTCGTCGTCGCCGCACCTTCCACGGTCACAGCGTTCGACGGCATCCCGGTCGTCGTCCAGAAAGAGCCGCGCGGAACGGGCGACGCCGTCCGCTGCGCCCGCGACGCGCTCGACGGAGCCGTCGACGACGTGCTCGTCCTCTCGGGAGACACGCCGCTTCTCACGACGACGGTTCTGCGAGAGCTCGTCCAGACGCATCGGCGCGAGCACGCAGTGGCGACCGTCCTCTCGTTCCAGCCGGACGATCCCAAGCAGTACGGACGTGTCCTTCGGACAGACGACGGCGGGCTGGCCGCCATCGTCGAGTTCCGAGACGCGACGGAGGAGCAACGCGCCGTACGCGAGGTGAACTCCTCCATCTACGTCTTCCGGGCAGATAGGTTGTGGGCAGTGCTCGACCGGCTGACGCCGCACAACGCGCAGGGCGAGCTCTACCTGACAGACTCCGTCGAGCTCCTCGTCGAAGACGGTGACCGCGTCGCAGTTCACAAGGGAGATGATCCGGTGGAGACGGAGGGTGTGAACACGCGAGTCGAGCTGGCGGCTGCGGGTAGTGCTCTCCGCGAGCGGATCAACGAGGCGCACATGCTGGCGGGTGTGACGATCGTCGACCCGAAGACGACGTGGATCGACGCCGAGGCCGTTCTCGAGCCGGACGCCGTGATCCACCCGTTCACGGTGATTCGCGGCGCGTCGCGGGTTGCTGCTCGCGCCGAAGTCGGCCCGCACGCCGTCGTCGTGGACGCGACGGTCGGAGAGCGCGCGCTCGTCGGTCCCTTCTGTTACCTGCGCCCCGGCACGGTTCTCGCGGCAGACGCGAAGGCCGGCACCTTCGTCGAGATCAAGAACTCGAACATCGGCGAGCGCACGAAGGTGCCGCATCTCACGTACCTCGGGGACGCGGACGTGGGTGCCGATACGAACATCGCGGCCGGGAACATCACGGCGAACCAGGAGCACACGCGCGTGAAGGAGCGGACGACGATCGGCAGCAACGTCAGGACGGGAGTCGACAATGCCTTTGTCGCGCCGGTGTCGATCGGCGACGACGCATGGATTGCAGCAGGCTCCGTGATCACAGAGGATGTCCCTCCGGGCGCACTGGCCATCGCCCGGGCGAAGCAGGTGACGAAGGAAGGACGCGGTGGAAAGCGGAACGATTGAGCAGTCGCTCCCAGGGCTGGAGCCGACCGGTCCCCGAGGTCGCGGTGACGACCGGTCACGCCATTCCTCTCACGCCGCAGAAGCGGCTGATGGTCTTCGCCGGGCGATCTCACGGGGAGCTCGCGCAGAAGATCGCCGAAAAGCTCGGAGTGGAGCTGGGCGAGGTCGAGCTGGAGACGTTCGCGAACGGCGAGACCTACTGCCGCTACGAGGAGTCGATACGCGGCGCCGACGTGTTCATCCTGCAGACCAGCTACGAGCCGGTAGACCGGAATCTCATGGAGCTCCTCTTCATGATTCAGGCCGCGAGGCTCGCATCGGCGAAGCGCATCACCGCCGTCATGCCGCTGTTTCCTTACGCGCGGCAGGATCGCAAGGCGAAGCCACGTGAGCCGATCTCGAGCCGTCTGGTGGCCGACATGCTCCAGCTCGCCGGTGCCGATCGCGTCCTGACGATGGACTTGCACGCAGGCCAGGTCCAGGGGTTCTTCACGATCCCGGTCGACCACATGACCGCGCTACCGCTCTTCGCGCGCCATTTCCGCGACCTCGGGCTGACGGGCGAGGGCGTCGTCTCCGTCTCGCCCGACGCAGGGCGGGCGCGACTCGCCGTCCGCTTCGCGGAGATGATCGAGGCCGAGTTCGCGATCATGCACAAGACCAGGCCGGCCCACGACACGGCCGCGGTAACCGAGATCGCGGGTCGTGTCCGGGACAAGGTCGCGATCGTCGGCGATGACGTGATCATGACCGGCGGCACGCTGCTCGCGAACGTCGCCGCGCTGAAGGAGCAAGGCGTCACGGACGTCTGGGTCTTCGCCACGCATGGGCTGTTCTGCGGAGACGCACTGAGCCGATTCGGAGACAGCGATATCACGGGCATCGTCGTCACGGATACGGTGCCGATCGACCCGCGCAAGCATCCGGAGAATCTCACGGTTCTTACAATCTCCGGTCTTCTGGCCGAGACGATCATGAACGTGTTCGCCGACGACTCCGTGTCGGCGATCTTCGGCGGCGAGAACCAGCTGTTTTAGCTTTGGCGCCGTCGGAGCTAGTCCACCGTCGCCGCGAAGCGCGCTCCAGATCGCGCGAATTCCGCTCGAGATCGCGCCGACGACGTCGCCTCGGAGCAGGCCTCGTCGTCGCCCCCGACCGGAGGCGCGATCGACTGTTCAGGGTACGACGAAGAGAACGAACGCCGTAAGGAAGGCCACGGCGTGGCGTGAGCGTCGAACCGGCTTTGCCTGCATGGCCCAGGAGCGTAGCCCCCGGGCATGTCGACCGTCTTACAGTCGCGCTCGTCGCTACAATCCGCCGCCGTGTCTGGAGAGAGGCTGAAGCTCGAAGTTCGCGAGCGCGAGGATCTCGGCTCGCGTCACACCCGGCGCCTTCGCTCGGAGGGCCTCATCCCCGGCGTTCTGTACGGGAAGGGTCACGCGCGCCCGATCGTCGTTCCGGAGCGGGAGCTTCGCGCGGTCATGACCGGCCCGTCGGGACTTCACGCGATTCTCGACATCGTGATCGAGGGCCAGACGACCGTGCATCCGTCGATTCTCGCCGAGTATCAGCAGGATCCGATCCGCGGCACCATCTCGCACATCGACCTGCGCGAAGTTCGCCTCGATCAGCCGATCAACGCGACAGTCGTCGTCCAGCTCGTCGGCGAGCCGGTCGGCGCGAAGACCGGCGGCATGCTCTCGCTCGTCGCGCGCGAGCTCCACATCGAAGCGCTGCCAGCTGACGTGCCAGAGCACATCGAGATCGACGTCACGCACATGGAGGTGGGCGACGTGCTCCGCCTCGCTGACGTGCCGGCGATCGACAAGGTCACGCTTCTCGACGATCCGCACGAGACGGTCATCGCGACGGTCGCTGTGCCGCGCGGCTTCGCCGAGCTCGAAGAGGCCGAAGCTGCCGAGGCAGCAGAAGCCGCGGCCGAGGCCGCCGAGGGCGAGGAAGGCGCCGCCGAGGCCGGCGAGGACGAGGCCGCGGACGGCGACGAGAGCTCCGACTCCGAGGAGTAGTCATGCGGCTGTTCCGTCGAGGCGAGGCGGCCTCGACGCTCGACCTCCTCGTCGCGGGGCTCGGAAATCCCGGCCCGCGCCACGAGCGGGATCGCCACAACGTCGGGTGGATGGTCGTGGACGAGATCGCACGACGATGCGATGCGTCGTTCAAGTCGAAGTTCAACGGACGTCTGGGCGAGACCCGGCTCGGCGAGCAGCGGATCGCGCTGCTCAAGCCCGAGACGTACATGAACGAGTCCGGGCGTTCGATCTCTGCAGCTGCGCGCTTCTTCAAGGTGCCGACCGAGGACGTCGTCGTCCTCCATGACGACGTCGACCTGGAGGTCGGTCGCATGCAGGCGCGCGCGGGTGGAGGGCTCGCGGGCCACAACGGGCTGCGTTCCATCGCCCAGGCGCTCGGCGGCCAGGACTTCCTTCGGCTCCGCATCGGCGTCGGGCGGCCGGGTCGGGGAGACCCGCGTGATGTCGCCGACTACGTCCTGTCGCCCTTCGATCCGCACGAGGATCGGGATGGGATCGTGGCTCGGGCTGCCGACGCGGTCGAGCTGCTCGTTCGCGAGGGCCTCGACGAGGCCCAACGCCGTTTCAACTGACGCGATCCGCGCGTCTGCCGCGTGTGTGAATCGATCGGCGCACATGCTCGACAGTCCGGTCTCACACGCGTGATCACGTCCTCGGTACGCTGACCGAAGGGACACGGGAGTGCCCCTGGGGGTGTTTGTGGCGACGTCCGGATCGCGCCGATCTCGCGCGCACCCGACGCTCTGACGTGCGGCAGCTCACGGCCGTCGACACCTGTCATCACGACCGCAGTCGAGCGCGCGTCCTGGCAGCGTGAAGGCGAGCGCTACGATCACCCTCGCGGGACGCGTTTCCCGCCAGCCGCATGGACCCGACGCCATCACCACTCGCTGGGCTCGTCCACGAGCTCGCTTCGAGCGAGCGCTTCGCCGCGTTCGTCGACGCGTTCCCGGCGAACGCGCGTGTGTCCGAGCCCGCGCTGCCGCTCTTCCTCGGGACGCTGCACACGACGCTCGACCGCGCACTCGTCTGCGTGCTCGCTGAGGACGAGGACGCGCGCGACGTCGCCGAGGGAGTCGGCTGGTTCGTCGATCCCGCGACGGTCGCGCTCCTGCCGAGCCGTGGCGTCCGCGCCGACTCGGGGCTCGATCCCCCCGCGCACCTGGTCGGCGAACGGGCTCGCGCGCTCGACGTCCTGCGCGACGGAGGGCTCGTCTGCGTGTCGGCACGCGCACTCGCCGAGGGCATGCCGCCGCCCGAGGAACGGACAGCGGTCGTTCGGCTGACGCGCACCGGCACGCGCGATCTCGACGCACTCGTCGAGGAGCTCGCGCTCGCCGGGTACGAGCGCGCGGAACGCGTCGAGGAGCGTGGCCAGATCGCGGTTCGTGGCGGCCTCGTCGACATCTTCCCGAGCACCGGACGCGAGCCCCTGCGCGTCGAGTTCTTCGGGGACGACATCGAGCAGATTCGGGCGTTCTCGCCGTTCACGCAGCGTGCGCTGCATCCGGTCGCCGACGCGTCGATCTATCCCGCGCGCGAACGCGTCGTCGGCAGTGGACTGGACGGCGACGAGACCGAGCGCGTTCCTCTCCTCCAAGCCCGTCCCGACCTCGTCTGGCAGATCGACGACGTCGTGAGCCTCTGGGAGGAGGAGGGACTCGAGCCTCCGAGCCTCGACGGGGCGGCACGACTGGATGCGCTGCCGCGATCGCAGCCGCACGTCTTCGAGGCCCAGCGTCCTGCGATCGCCGCGCGCGGTCTCGCCGAGGCCGAGAACGAGCTCGCCGGAATGGTGCGGCAGGGACGGCGCGTCGTCGTCACCTTCCCGCATCAGGGCGAGGCGCTGCGAACACAACGCGTGCTGCGGAAGGTCGAGGCGGGCGTCACCGACCAGGTCGACGAGCTCGCTTCCGACCCGTCCGTCGCATTCGTCGTCAGCCCCGCGCGACGCGGGTTCGTCTGGCGAGACCTCGGGATCGCCCTCCTCCCGGACACGCAGGTCTTCCGCAAGCGGCCGCCGCGCGTGGACAAGAGGCTCGGTCGCGCGCTCCAGTCGTTCTCCGACCTTCGGGTCGGCGACTACGTCGTCCACGAGGATCACGGAGTCGGCAAGCTCCTCGGCTTCGAGACGAGGGACGTCGCCGGCGTCACGCGCGACTACCTCTTCCTCGCCTTCCGAGGCGACGACCGCCTCTACGTCCCGCACGAGCAGATCGGGAAGGTCTCCCGCTACATCGGGGCCGACGCGAAGGCGCCGGCGCTGTCCAAGCTCGGCGGGAAGGCGTGGCAGAACCTCAAGAGCCGCGCGCGTGCCTCGGTGCGCGAGCTCGCCGGCGAGCTCCTCTCGCTGTACGCCCGCCGCAGGAACGCACCCGGCCAGGCGCTCGACCTCACGAACGACTGGCTCGAGCGGCTCGAGAGCTCGTTCCCGTATCGCGAGACCGAGGATCAGCTCCAGGCGATCGAGGCCGTGAAGGAGGATCTCGAGGCGGGGCGGCCGATGGATCGGCTCGTGTGCGGCGACGTCGGCTTCGGCAAGACCGAGGTTGCCGTGCGCGCCGCGTTCGCCGTCGCGCTGAACAGCCGTCAGACCCTCGTCCTCTGCCCGACCACCATCCTCGCCGAGCAGCACTGGAACACGTTCCGCGACCGCTACCGCGACTTCCCGGTGCGCGTCGAGATGGTGTCGCGCTTCCGCTCACGCGCCGACCAGACGCGCATCCTGAAGGAGTTCCAGGAGGGCAAGGTCGACGTCCTCGTCGGGACGCATCGGATCCTCTCGCGCGACGTGATCCCGAAGGACCTGGGCCTCGTCGTCCTCGACGAGGAGCAGCGATTCGGTGTCGCGCAGAAGGAGCTCCTGCGCGCGCTGCGGCTCGAGGTCGACGTCCTCGCGCTCTCCGCGACGCCCATTCCGCGCACGCTGCACATGTCGCTCTCGGGGCTCCGCGACATCTCGATCATCGAGACGCCTCCGACCGGGCGTCGCCCGGTGCGGACGACCGTGGGCGAGTACGACGAGGAGCTCATCAAGAGCGCGCTCGAGCGTGAGCACGCGCGCGGAGGGCAGGCGTTCTACCTGCACAACCGCGTCGAGTCGATCGACGAGGCCGCGCAGAAGCTCGAGGAGCTGTGCCCCGGGCTCCGCTTCCTCGTCGCGCACGGGCAGATGTCGGAGAAGGAGCTCGAGGAGCGGATGCACGCGTTCCTCGCGGGCGACGCGGACGTGCTCGTGTCGACGACGATCATCGAGTCGGGCATCGACATCCCGCAGGCGAACACGCTCGTCGTCGAGCGCGCCGACGCGCTCGGGCTCGCGCAGCTGTACCAGATCCGCGGCCGCGTCGGCCGCTCCGACGTCCTCGCCTACGCCTACCTCTTCTATCCGGACGCGTCCGAGCTCACGCCCGAGGCGCGCGCGCGGCTCTCGACGCTCGCCGACCACACGGAGCTCGGTGCCGGCTTCCAGATCGCGATGCGCGATCTCGAGATCAGAGGCGCCGGCGATCTTCTCGGGCCGGAGCAGTCGGGTCACGTCGCGGCGCTCGGCTTCGAGCTCTACGTCGAGATGCTCGACGAGGCGGTCGCGGAGCTCACCGGCCGCCAGCGCACCGCGGCGCGTCCGGTTCGCGTCGACGCGCGGGTCGACGCCTACGTGCCGGCGTCGTACGTCGCCGCGGAGGCGCTGAAGATCGACCTCCACCGACGCATCGCGCTCGCCGAGGACGAGGACGAGCTGCGCGAGCTCGTGTCGGCGACGGAGGATCGCTACGGCCCGATCCCCGAGCCCGTCGAGAACCTCTTCGCGATTCAGGAGGCGAAGCTGAAGCTCGCTCGCCTCGGCGCCGACTACCTCGTCTTCCGCGGAGGTCGCGTGACGGTCGGTCCGCTCTCGCTCGGATCGGCCGAGGTGCGCACGCTCGTGGGCACCGCGCCGACCGTGATCTACTCGACTTCCAAGCGCGAGGTGTCGCTACGTGTCGAAAGCCTCAAGGATGCGCTGGAGCTGCCCGATGCTATTGTCCAGGCCCGCGTGGCCGCCTGACGAGCGGCCTTTCTTTCGGACCATGCGCCCGATGACCTCGCAGCTTCTGAACAGTCCGCAACCCGTGCCTAACACCCCCTTGGCTATAAGGGACGGGTTCTGATGACCCCTGTGCGAATCACGCTTGCCTGTCTTCTCGCGACCGTCGCGCTTGCCGCGGCGGCCTGTGGCGGTGGATCGGAGAGCGTTCCGAGCGGGTCGGTCGCCGTCGTGGACGGCACCGAGATCTCGAAGGCGGATCTCGACGAGCTCATCGCGCAGGCGAAGAAGGGCTACGAGTCACAGAACCAGGACTTCCCGAAGGCGGGAACGCCCGAGTACCAGAGCATCCAGACCCAGTACGTCGCCTATCTCGTCGAGCTCGAGGAGCTCCGGCAGGCGGCCGAGGAGCTCGGCATCTCGGTGTCCGAGAAGGACGTCGACGCTGCCGAGGAGAAGCTGATCGACGAGCGCTTCGACGGCAAGCGCGCGGACTACGAGAAGGCGCTCGAGAAGCAGGGCTTCACCGCGGAGCAGTACCGCGAGAACGCGCTCGAGGTCTCGGCCCTCTCCTCGAAGATCTTCGACGAGGTCACGAAGGACGCGAAGGTCACGGACCAGGAGATCCTCGCGTACTACACGCAGAACCAGTCGCAGTACGGCACGCCCGAGTCGCGCGACGTGCGCCACATCCTCATCGCGGAGAAGGACGGCGACAAGGTCGACTTCGACGCGAGCAAGGCGAAGGCGGACGAGATCTACTCGCAGCTCTCAGGCGGCGCCGACTTCGCGGCGCTGGCGAAGGAGAGCTCTGCCGACCCGGGGAGCAAGGACACGGGCGGCAAGCTCACGATCACTCGCGGCCAGACCGTTCCCGAGTTCGACAAGGTCTCGTTCGAGCTCGACAAGGGCGAGCTGTCCAAGCCCGTCAAGACCGAGTACGGCTACCACGTCATCGAGGCGGTGTCGGACGTCCGGAAGGCGCAGACGACGCCGATCGACAAGGTCAAGCCCACCATCCGCGCGACGCTTCTCCAGGAGAAGCGAAACGAGGAGATGCAGGCGTGGGTCGAGGACTTGAAGAAGGACTACGAGGGCAAGGTGAGCTACGCGGCCGGCTACGAGCCGCCGCAGCTCCCCGAGACTCCGACCGAGACCCAGTAGTCTCGGTTCTATGAGCCTCGCGGAGGCGCTCCTCGACCTCCAGGAACTGACCCGGCAGCTGCGCCGCGAGTGTCCATGGGACCGCGAGCAGACGGCGGTCACGATCGTCCCGCACACCGTCGAGGAGGCGTACGAGGTCGCCGACGCTGCGCTGGCCGACGACGCGGAGGCGCTCCACGGCGAGCTCGGCGATCTCCTCTTCCAGGTCTACTTCCTGTCGCTGCTCCTCGAGGAGCGAGGGCAGGGCGACCTCGAGTCCGTCGCGCGTGAGGTGCACGCGAAGCTCGTCCGGCGGCATCCGCACGTCTTCGGTGACGCCGAGGCTCGCACGCCCGGGCGGGTGCGCGAGCGCTGGGAGGCGCTGAAGACCGAGCAAGAGGGGCGCGAGGGGATCTTCCACGACGTCCCCGAGGCGCTTCCGGCTCTCCTGCAGAGTCGAAAGGTGCAGCGGCGCGCGGCCGTGGTCGGATACGACTGGCCCGACCTCGCGGGCCCGCTTGCGAAGGTGCGCGAGGAGCTCGCCGAGCTGGAGGAGGCCAGCGCTCGCGCGGGCGAGCCGGCGCCGGAGACCGAGCCCGACCGCGATGTCTTCCACGAGCTCGGCGACGTTCTCTTCACGGTCGTGAACGTCGCTCGCCGGCTGAACGTCGATCCGGAGCTCGCGCTTCGCGCGACGACGCGGCGCTTCACCGACGCGGGTCGAGACTGCGGCCGATCTGGCCGAGTCGGAGGGAGTGGACTGGCGAAGCCTCGACCTCGACGCGCAGGACGCCTACTACGAACGCGCGAAGGAGACCCTCGCATGAGCGAGATCGCTCAGGTGCACGCGCGCCAGCTCCTCGACTCGCGAGGAAACCCGACGCTCGAGGTGGACGTCACGCTCGCGTCAGGCGCTCTCGGCCGCGCGATCGTCCCATCGGGTGCCTCCACGGGCGAGCACGAGGCGGTGGAGCTGCGCGACGGCGACCCGGCGGTGTACCTCGGCAAGGGCGTGCTGAAGGCCGTCGGCAACGTGAACGGCGAGATCGCGGACGCGGTCGTCGGCCTCGACGCTGCGGATCAGCGCGGGCTCGACGAGACCCTGATCGAGCTCGACGGCACGCCGACCAAGAGCCGGCTCGGCGCCAATGCGATCCTCGGCTGCTCGCTCGCTGCGGCGAAGGCGGCCGCCGCCGATGCCGGGCGAGCCCCTCTATCGATGGCTCGGCGGCCACGACGCGCGCACGCTGCCCGTCCCGCTGATGAACGTCGTCAACGGCGGCGCGCACGCGCAGAACCGGCTCGACCTGCAGGAGTTCATGGTCGTTCCCGCGGGCGCGGAGACGTTCTCCGAGGCGCTTCGCATCGGCGCGGAGGTGTTCCACGCGTTGAAAGCAGTTCTCCACGAGCGCGGGCTGGCCACGGGAGTCGGCGACGAGGGAGGCTTCGCGCCGGACATCGAGTCGACAGAGCGTGCGATCGAGACGATTCTCGAGGCGGCCGAGCGCGCAGGGCACCGAGAGCGCGTCGCGATCGCGCTCGACCCGGCAGCGAGCGAGGTCTTCCGCGACGGCGCGTACCACCTCCCCGGCGAGGGTCGGACGCTCGATCCCGCCGAGATGATCGACTTCTACCGCTCGCTCGCCGAGCGCTTCCCGCTCGTCTCGATCGAGGACGGGCTCGACGAGAACGCGTGGGGCGACTGGCAGCGCGCTCACGAATGCGCTCGGCGCCGACGTCCAGCTCGTGGGCGACGACCTCTTCGTGACGAACGTCGAGTTCCTGCGACGTGGGATCGACGAGCGCGTCGGCAACGCGATCCTCGTGAAGGTGAACCAGATCGGCACGCTGACGGAATCGCTCGACGTGATCGCGATGGCCCGCGACGCCGGGCTACGCGACGGTCATCTCGCACCGCTCGGGCGAGACCGAGGACACGACCATCGC
Organism: uncultured Gaiellaceae bacterium; assembly: GCA_963744285.1. Classification (GTDB taxonomy): domain Bacteria; phylum Actinomycetota; class Thermoleophilia; order Gaiellales; family Gaiellaceae; genus GMQP-bins7. The sequence goes on from CAVUTA010000021.1 coordinate 57,331, forward strand.
CGACCTCGCCGTCGCCGTGAACGCCGGGCAGATCAAGACCGGGGCGCCGTCGCGCACCGATCGCGTCGCGAAGTACAACCAGCTCCTGCGGATCGAGGAGGAGCTCGGTGACGAAGCGGTGTATCCGGGTTGGGCCGCGTTCCGCGGCTCGGTAGCCTGCGTTGATGCAGCCGCCCGACCGCCGGACGAAGATCGTCGCCACCATCGGCCCCGCGTCGAACGACGAGGAGACGCTCGCCGCGCTCGTCGACGCCGGCATGGACGGAGTGCGGCTCAACTTCTCCCACGGGACGCACGACGAGCACGAGCTGAGCGCGCGACGCGTGCGCGCCGTGCAGGCAGCGGTCGGGCGCCCGCTCGCGTTGATCGCCGACCTGCAGGGCCCGAAGATCCGGATCGGCGACCTCGACGCTCCCACCTTCCTCGAGAGCGGCGAGGTGATCGTGATCGCGGGACAGGACGCCTGCGGTGCCGACGACCTCCCGGTCGCGCCCGATGTGCTCGGGGCCGTGCTCGAAGCCGGCGACGAGGTCCTCATCGACGACGGTCACGTCCGGCTACGCGTGCAGCGCATCGACGGCGCCCGAGCGCACTGCGAGGTCGTCACCGGCGGGTTGGTGGAGCCGCACAAGGGCGTGAACGTTCCCGGCGTGCCCCTCCCGGTTCCGTCGCTGACCGAGAAGGACCTTGCCGATCTCGACTTCGCGCTCGGGCTCGGCGTGGACTACGTCGCGCAGTCGTTCGTCCGCACCCACACGGACGTCGCGGCGCTCAAGTCACGGATCGAGGCGGCGGGCTCGCCCGCATGGGTGATCGCGAAGATCGAGCTCAAGGAGGCGGTGCGTGCAGCTCGACGCGATCCTCGACGTGGCGGACGCGGTGATGATCGCCCGCGGCGATCTCGGCGTCGAGATCGGCGCCGCCGAGGTGCCGCTCCTCCAGAAGAAGATCATCGTCGAGGCGCTCGAGCGCGGAAAGCCGGCGATCACGGCGACGCAGATGCTCGAGACGATGATCCACCGGCCCGAGCCGACGCGCGCGGAGGCGTCCGACGTCGCGAACGCGATCCTCGACGGAACGTCGGCGCTCATGCTCTCGGCGGAGACCGCCGTCGGCGAGTATCCGGTCGAGGCCGTCGCGACGATGACGCGGATCGCCCGGGCGGTGGAGCCGAGCCTCGGCTATCGCCACCAGCTGCCCTCGGCACTCGACGAGCCGACGGTCGGGCGCGCGATGTCGAATGCCGCGTGCGATCTCGCAGAGGCGCTCGGCGCGAAGGCGATCCTCGTGCCGACGTTCACCGGGACGCACGGCCTCGGCGGTTGCGCGGCTCCGGCCGCGGCGCCCGGTGGTCGCGCTCACGCACGTCGCGGCGTCGCTCCAGCACATGGCGATCGAGTGGGGCGTGACGCCGCTCGAGATCCCCGAGGTGACGGACGTCGAGGAGCTGTGGAGCCTCTCGATCTCGGCGGCTCGAGACGCAGGCATCGTCGCGCCGGGCGATCGCGTCGTGCTCACCGCGGGTACGGCGGTCAACATCCCCGGCTCCACGAACGTGATCAAGGTGGACGTGGCCTGAGCGGGAGGGAGCTGCGCCCGGACGTTGAAAACTGACGTCGTGGCGGGGCGGGCACAGGAGAGGTCGACAGGGCGGAAGCGGAAGCCGACGGCGGCACGTATCGGTCGTCGACGGCTCCGGCTGCTGTGGGCGATCGGGATCGTCGGGATCGCCGTCTACCTCTACTACCGGCCGATCGCGTCGTACGTCGAGACGCGGAACGACCTGACGACGCGCCGCGCCGAGGTCGAGTCGTTGCGGCTCGTGCGCGCCGAGCTCGAGCTCCGGCTCGTGAACTCGACGAGCGTCGAGTCGCTCGAGCGCGAGGCTCGCAGGATCAACTACGTGAAGCCGGGAGAGCGGCTCTTCGTGGTGAAGGGCATTCCGGCGTGGCGCGCTGCGCGAACCTCGGGTACACCGCCCGTAGGCTCCCTCTCATGGACGATCGAGCGATCGTCGCGCGCCAGCTGGGGCGCACGCCGCGTGCGTTCGGGCGGGTCGCCGTTCGTTGTCCGTACGGCCTTCCCGCGGTGACCGAGCAGCTGCCGTACGACTCGGAAGGCGAGCCGTTCCCGACGACGTACTACCTCACGTGCCCGCACCTCGTGTCGGCAGTCGCGCGGGTCGAGGCTGCCGGCGGAGTCGAGCGCTGGAGCGTCGCTTCGCAGGAGGACGCCGAGCTCGCCACCTCGCTCGCGCGCGCGACCGAGGAGCAGCGGCGGGTGCGCCACGAGCTCGCCGGTACGGCGCGAGGTGCCGACGACGGAGCCTCGCTCGACTCGGGGATCGGTGGCTCGCGCGCGCCCTCGCACCTCAAGTGCCTCCACGCGCACGTCGCCTTCGCGCTCGCCCGCCCGGGGTACGAGCTGGGTGAGCGGATGCTCGCCGACGTCGTCGAGCCGTGGCCCGCGGATCGCTGCTGCTCCGAGCCGCTCCGAGGGACTGACTAATCTCCGCGCTCGTGTCCGCCGACCTCGAGAGCACACGGCTCGAGTGGGAGAACGCCTACCGCGACTTCACGGAGGTGTCGCGAGACGCTGCGCTCGAGGAGCGCGTGCGCATGCAGCTCGACGCGGTCACGACCGAGCTTCGCCGCCGCGTGGGAGGAACGTTCACCCTTCGCGAGCTCGCGGACGAGTACGCGCGCGCAGACGGCTGGGCGCGCGAGGCCCTCGCCGAGCAGGCGGCTCCCCGGTTGGCCGCGCACGCTGGCGCTCGTCGAAGGCGCGGCGTTCCATCTCTACGCGCGCGGCGCGGTCGACTACGCGCCGTGACGATGCTGGAGCAGCCGAGCCGTCAGAGCCGTGACCGGCCGAGCCGTCGTGACCAAGTCGGCCGGGTCGTCCTGATCCTCGTGGGTCTGGCGCTCGCGTTCGTGCTCGGGATCGCGTTCGCGCGGACGCTCGACGAGCGTCCGAAGTCGAGCGGAGCGGAGACGAACGTCCGCACGCTCACGCCGCTCCCGCAGGAAGCGCCGGTGCGCACGGTGACCGTCACGGTCACCACGCCGTAGCTCGAGCTCGTTACAGCTCTTCGGAGGCCTCGAGCAGCCCGGCGAGGATGATCGCGACCGCGCACGCCAGGCTGATCCAGATCCCCAGTCCCCGACTCGCGAAGAAGAAGTCGTCCGGGATCGAGATGATCCGGACGAGCACGAGGATCGTCGCGATCGACCCGATCCCGATCGTGATGAGGCTCTCGGGGATGGACGCCGGCATGCTCACGCCGACCTCGCGGAGAACGACGAGCAGCACGGCGAGCAAGCCCGAGGACGAGCACGATCTTCCCGATCGTCCCGGTGTGCCAGCCGATGACCGACACCGTCGTGTCGTTGCCCTCGCCCGTGTACCACCCCGTGAGCGCGGACATCGCGAGCAGTAGGCCGAAGAGGAACGTCAGACGACCGCCGAGCCCGGCGACATCCCCGGCGCCGGGAAGCCGGCGTCCCCGCAGACCTGAGCTCAACATCGCGTAAGCATAAGACCCGGTGCCGACGGGACGTCATCACCCGATTCGTCCTAGAATTCGCCCGTGGCACAACCGGCCCAGACCACGCCTCCGCCCGCAGCCCTCGAGGAGGAGCCTCCGCTCGATCCTGATGCGGTCTCGCGCGCGTACCGGCACCACCGCGCGCGCCGTGCCGCGAGGAAGCAGCGCCACCGCGAGAAGCGCTGGGCAGGCGTGCGGTTCTGGCTCGTGCTCGCGCTCGTCGTCATCGTCACCGGCGTGATCGCGACTCGCACGCTGGGCGAGATCGAGCGCGTCTTCGGCCTGTAGATGCAGACCGACGTAGCCGGGGAGCGCCCCGGAAGCCTCGCGCTCGCGGCGCTCGTCTTCGGTGCCGGAATCGGCGCGCTCGCGACGGAGATCACCGCGTCGCGGCTGCTCGCGCCGTACTTCGGCTCGTCGACGATCGTGTGGGCGAACCTGATCGGGATCGTCCTCGGGGCGCTCGCGCTCGGGTACTGGCTCGGCGGGCGCCTCGCGGACAGGAGGCCGGAGCCGCGGCTCCTCGGCTTCATCGTGCTCGCCGCGTCGCTCTGCGTCGCCGTGATCCCGTTCGCAGCGAAGCCGTTCCTCGACTTCACGGTCGACGGCCTCGACACCGCGTCTGCGGGCGCGGTCGTGGGGAGCTTCCTCGCCGTGCTCCTCCTCTGTGCGCCGGCTGTCGTCCTGCTCGGCATGGTCTCGCCGTTCGCGATCCGCCTCGCCGTCTCGTCGATCGCGACGGCAGGCGCGGTCGCGGGCCGTCTCTACGCGCTGTCGACCGCCGGTTCGCTCCTCGGCGTCTTCCTGCCCGCGCTCGTGCTGATCCCCGCGATCGGGACGCAGCGCACGTTTCTCGTCATCGCGGCGCTGCTCGCCGCGTCGTCGTGCTTCCTCCTCGGCGCCCGCTTCCTCGTCGTGACGGGCCTGCTCGCGGCGCTGCTCGTCGTACCGCCGGGAGCGATCAAGGCCGAGGATGGTCTCATCCACGAGGAGACGTCGTTCCACCAGTACATCGGCGTCGTCGAGCGCTCCGACGGCCGGCGCCTGCTCCATCTCAACGAAGGCGTCGCCGTGCACTCCGTGTGGCGTGCCGATGCCGTGCTCACGGGCGGCGTGTGGGACGCGTTCCTCGCGCTGCCGCCGCTGCTCGGGCGGCCGCTCGAGCGGGTCGCGATCCTCGGGAACGCCGGAGGGACGACAGCGCGTGCGCTCGGTGTGTACTACCCCGATGCCGAGATCGACGGCGTGGAGCTCGATCCGGCGGTCAGTCGCATCGGCCGTCGCTACTTCGGGATGGAGGACAACCCGCGCCTGACCGTGCACGACGTCGACGCCCGTCCGTTCCTCCGTGCTTCGGACGAGCGCTACGACCTGATCGTCGTCGACGCGTATCGACAGCCATACGTCCCCTTCTATCTCGCCACGCGAGAGTTCTTCCGGCTCGTGAGGGAGCACCTGACGCCGGGCGGGATCGTCGCGCTGAACGTCGCGGCCGTTCCGGAGGACAAGCGGCTGGTGCGTGCCGTCGGAGGAACGCTCGCAGCCGAGCTTCCTCAGGTGCTCGCCTGGCCCGCGCTGCGCTTCAACACGATCGTCCTCGGGCTGACCGAGCCGCTCGCCCCGGCAGAGCTCCAGCGGCGACTCTCCCGCGGCCCGGCCGATCTCGCCTCGATCCGGGAGCTGCTCGCCCGCGACGTGGGACCGCTCGAGGTCTCGCGCACCCCGTGGACCGACGATCGCGCGCCGGTCGAGTGGCTGACCGATCGCATGATCGTGTCGTACGCAGCCGAAGGGGGGAGGCTCGAGGAGGACTACCTTCCGACGAGGCCGCTCCCGTGATCTCGCTCGAGCGGCGCGACGGGCGCCCGTTGCGGATCGGTCACCGGGGCGCCGCGTCTCTCGGCCCCGCGAACACGCTCGCCTCGTTCCGACTAGCGCTCGAGACGGGTGTCGACCTCATCGAGTTCGACGTGGTGTCGATGCCTGGGAGCGACGCTCGTCGTGTCGCATTCGGTTCACGAGATCCAGACCGAGACACCTTCGCTCGACGAGGTGCTGCGCTTCTTCGTGGACGAGGCGCCCGAGACCGGGGTTCATGTCGACCTCAAGCACGCGGGTCGCGAGAGCGAGGTCGTCGAGGCGCTGCGTCGATTCGGGCTGGCTGAGCGAGCTTTCGTGAGCACGGTGTATGCGACCACGACGCGCGGGATCGCTGCGTTGGGTGGCGTACGCGTGGGGATCACCATTCCGCGGAGCGCGTTTCGGATCTCGGAGGACGGACGCAGCGCGCCGATCGCTCGATCGGGACTGCGCGCGGCACGCTGGCTGACGCCCGAGTCTCGTCCGCCCGATCCTGGCCTACACGCGAACGACGGCGCTCGTTCTCCACCATTCGATCGTGACGTCGGCGAGCGTTCGCGCCGCACACGCCTGCGGAGCCGCGGTCGTGACGTGGACGGTCGACGATCGCGAGGAGCTCGATCGCGTCGATCGCGCCGGAGTCGACGCGATCGTGTCCAACGATCCACGTCTTTTCCTGCCGATCTGACGTCTACACTGCCGACGTGACAGCGTCCGCTCGCACGCTGGGAGCAGGACTCCTCGTGGTCTTCGCTCTCCTTGGATTTGCAGCCGCTTTCGCGCTCGCCGCGACGGCCGGCGCAGGGACGTCGTCCGCGGCTCAGTCCACCGAGCCTCCGCCGACCACGACGACGGAGCCGCCACCCACAGAACCACCCGTCGAGCCGCCACCGACGACACCCGCTCCGATCGCGTTCGGCGTGACGGTGGGCGGCGTGAAGGTCGGCGGCCTGATGCCGTTCCAGGCATCGAAGGCGGTCACGAGGGTCTACGCGAAGCCGCTCGTGCTCGTCGTGGACGAGACTCGCAAGGTCGAGCTCGCCCCGACCGCGCTGGGTGCACGCGCGAACGTGCCCAAAGCCATTCGTCGTGCGAGATTCGCCCGTCCCGGAGCGCTCGTTCCGCTCGACGTCGAGGTCTCGCAGGCCCGCGTCCGAAGATACGTCGACCGCCTCGGCGAAGGGGTCGACCGCAAGGCCCTCGACGCACGCATCGTGCTCAACGGCGTGAAGCCGCGCGCAGTAAAGGCGCAGGAAGGCCGCATCTTGAAGCGGCTCGCGGCGGGTCGCGCGATTCGGACCGCGTTTGCGACGAACAGTCGCGCGCCGATCCGTCTCGGCTTCGAGATCCTGAAGCCGAAGGTCGGCTCCGCCGAGCTCGACGAGGCCGTCGTGATCCTCCGCGGATCGAACCGCCTGCTGTTCTTCGACGACGCGAAGATGGTTCGCTGGTTCGGCGTTGCGACCGGCCAGTCGGCCTTCCCGACGCCTCTCGGAAATTACGAGATCGTGAACTTGCAGCGGAACCCGTGGTGGTATCCGCCGCCGTCGGACTGGGCCGCCGACTCCGATCCGGTTCCGCCCGGGCCCGGCAACCCGCTCGGCACGCGCTGGATGGGGATCTCCTCGCCGTACGTCGGGATCCACGGCACGCCCGATGCGGCGTCCATCGGATACTCGGCCTCGCACGGCTGCATCCGGATGCGGATCCCCGACGCGGAGTGGCTCTTCAGCCACGTGGAGATCGGAACGCCGGTCTTCATCGTCTCGAAGTAGCGATGGCGTCGCGCGCGCGGCTCGTGGGCCAGGGCGTGGCCATCGGCCTCGTCGCGCTCCTCTTCATCCTGCTCGCGTGGTCGCTCGTCGACCGACGAGGGAGGCGACCTGGCGAAGAGGGCGAACCGAGGCGACCGGCCCCACGGCACCCGACTTCACGCTCGAGCGGCTCGACGAGGACGAGCGATCTTCAGCTGTCGTCGCTGCGCGGGAAGGCGGTCGTCGTGAACTTCTGGGCCTCCTGGTGCGTCCCGTGCAAGGACGAGGCGCCGTTCCTCGAGCGAGGTGTGGCAGGACGACCGCGATCGGGGCCTCGTCGTCGTCGGTCTCGACGCGAAGGACTTCCGCGCGCGATGCCCGGAGGTTCATGCGACCGGTTCGCGCTCACGTTCCCGCTCGTCTACGACGGGCCGGGAGACACGACTCGACGGCTACGGCGTCACCGGCTTTCCCGAGACGTTCGTGCTCGATCGCGAGGGACGTGTCGTCGAGGCGTTCGCGGGCGCCGTCGACGGCGACGACGTCCGCCCGAGGCTGCTCGACGGCCATCGACCAGGCGCTCGAGACATGAGGCGCGCTCTCGCGCTCGCGGCCGTGCTCGGCGCCGCGCTCGCAGGCGCAGCGTCGGCTGCGCCGCCGAACGCCGCCGATCTCGAGGCCGAGCTCGTCTGCCCCGTGTGCGAGACGACGCTCGACCAGTCGAACGCTCCCGTCGCCGAGCGCATGAAGACGTTCATCCGCGTTCGGATCGCGGCCGGCGACTCCGAGCAGGAGATCAAGGACGCCCTTGTCGCGGAGTTCGGCCCCGAAGTGCTCGCCGAGCCGCCGGACGGCGGCTTCGGTCTCCTGGCCTGGCTGCTGCCGCTCGGCGCGCTCCTCGGCGGGGCGATTGCGGTCGGTCTCCTCATCCGCGCGTGGAGCCGCCGAGCAGCGGGTCCTGAGCCGTCGGACGAGCGGCTCGACCCGGAGCTCGAACGCCTCGTGGACGAGGAGCTCGCGCGATTCGACGGCTAAGGCCCTAGCGCATGAGCTGGACGTCGATCCCGGTCGCGTTCTTCGCCGGGATGGTCTCGTTTCTCGCGCCGTGCGTGCTGCCGCTCGTGCCGGCCTACCTCTCGGCCGTCTCGGCGGTCGACGCCGACCAGCTCGGCCAGCCCGGGAACGCTCGGCGTGTGATCCGGGGGAGCGTTCCGTTCGTCCTCGGCTTCACGGCCTTCTTCGTTCTCCTCGGCATCGGTGCCGCGCTCGTCGGCGGTCGGATCCTCGGCGACCAGTTCCTCCTCGAGCGCATCGCGGGCTTCGTGCTCGTCGTGTTCGGACTGGCATTCATGGGGCTGCTGCCGTGGCCGGAGCGCCTCGTGGGAGCCGGGCTGCTGCAGGAGGCGCGAGGACGCGGCTCGCGCGTCCTGCTCGGTGGCGCGTTCGCCGTCTGCGCCGCCCCGTGCATCGGGCCGGTGCTCGCTGCGATCCTCGTCCTCGCCGGCTCGTCGGACACGGCGTTCCAGGGGGCGGCGCTCCTCGGCGTGTACTCGTTGGGGCTGGCGGTGCCGTTCGTCCTCGCCGCCGCGCTCTTCACGCGAGCGATGTCCGCGTTCCGTTGGCTACGCGACCACTATCGCGTCATCCAGGTGGGCGGCGGGGCGATCATGGTCGCCCTCGGGCTCCTTCTCTTCTTCGAGCGCTTCTACGTGCTCCGGGTGTACCTCAACCGCTTCCTCGAGTGGCTCGGCCTGGAGCCGGCCTTCTAGACACGCGGCGCCGGCAGCGCGAGTGAGCCCGTTGCGGCGATGCGGCGTGCCGTCGCCACGGCGTCCAGGATCTCGTCCACGTCGACTCCACGATGGCGTGGGCGGTAGCCGCCGAGGCGGCGCTCGGCCTTCACGAGCTGCCGCTCGCAACCGTTCCGGTTGCCGCGCTCGGCGTGGAGCCAGGCGACGGCGACATGGACGAGCCCCTGGAGGAAGTCGCGCTCGAGCGGCCGGGGCCGTGCGCCACTCGTCCTCCAGCTCCTCATGCGCCTCGAAGTAGGCGCCGTCGCGGATCAGCTGCAGTCCTTCGTCGAGACCCATTCCGTCCGATTATCGGCGTCCGTTGCCGGTGCTACTGTCGCCGCGTGTCGACGATCCTGCTCGTCGGGGTCGACCTCTTCTTCCGTGGAAAGCTGGAGGGTCTCCTTCCCGGGCCACCGGCTCGTGACGAGCGACAGCGTCGCTGCGCCGGACCTCGTCATCGCCGACATCGCCCGCGTGGAGCCGGAAGAGGTCGTCGAAGCCTGGCCCGACATCCCGATCCTCGGGTACACGAACCACACCGACAAGTCAGGGTTGCAGCGCGCGCATTCGGCCGGATTCGACCAGGTCATCGTCAAGTCCGCGCTCGTCGAGCGGGCACCGGATCTCGTCGCCGAGCTCATCGGATCGGGCGCGACCGAAGCGTCGTAGCCGGGTCCGAGGCCGCGGATACACTCGCGCGCGTGACGTACATCATCGCCGAGCCGTGCATCGACATCAAAGATCTCTCGTGCGTCGATGTCTGCCCGGTCGACTGCATCCACCCGTTCGGCCGCATCCTCATCATCGATCCGGAGGAGTGCATCGACTGCTTCGCTCCCACGGAGCAGCTGGTCACGTCGCACGGCCTGCGGACGTTCGCGGAGCTCGAGGACACGTCGTGCCGCGTTCTGACCGACGACGGCTTCAAGCCCGCGGTGGTGAAGCGCTTCCGGCAGCGGCCGCTCGTGAAGCTCGAGTTCGCGCCGGCGTTCGAAGAGCGCGACCGCTACGGCGGGACGCGGCTGACGACGCGGAACATCTCGCGGTTCCGGCGGAACGTCTGGGCGACGCCGACGCACGGCTGGCTCCTGAGCGACGGCCAGAAGACGAACTCGCTCGGGGTCGGACAGTTCGTTCCCGCGACGACGGCGCAACCGAAGCGGGACGGCGAGACGTATCGCCTCGGCGTTCTCCACGGGCTCGTCTACGGCGACGGATCCTGGAACAAGGTGGAGATTCGGTCGGGCGAGCATCTCCACTACGTCCAGCTGTACGGCGAACGGGTGGCTCGCTTCCGCGATTTCTTCGAGCAGCTGAACTTCTCCCCGTGTCTGGACGTGCATCCGGGCTACGCGGGCACCGGGGTCGTGCGCTCGTGCGTCAACCTGAAGAAGCTGCTCCCCGAGACCGCCGACGCCGAGTACATCGCCGGCTTCGTCGACGGCTGGCTCGCGGCTGACGGCGATCCCGTGAAGGCAGGCTCGTGGCGCCTGCGCTCGATCGACCACGAGGCACTCGCGTGGCTCGAGCGCGCCGCGCGTCATCGCCGGCTACGTCGCGGTGGGCTCGGGCGAGGAGAGCTCCGTCGAGACGAACTTCGGCGTTCGCAGTCGGCCGATCCGCTGGCTCTACCTCGCCACGCGCGAGACGCACTGGCGCGTGATGCGCGTCGAGCGGCAGGAGGCCGACGACGCGGACACGTTCTGCGCCGTCGTCCCCGGCAAGCACGAGTTCACGCTCGCGGGCGGGATCGCGACCGGAAATTGCGGCGCGTGCGAACCGGAGTGCCCGGTCGAGGCGATCTTCCCGGAGGACGCGCTCCCGGACAAGTGGAACGCCTTCGTCGAGATCAACTACGCGTTCCCCGATCCCGAGAAGATCAACGCGCTCACGGACGCGTACGCGACCGAGCACAACGTCCAGAACGAGCCGATCGAGTAGGGGCGAGGCTTGCCTCGCCCTCGGGTGTCAGGCAGGCAGCAGGTACGCGCACGGACGCGGGTCGCCCGGGAGCGGTGAGGGCGCGATCTTCGTCACCCGATAGCGGTCGTCCCCGTCCTCGACCTCGGTGCCCGGCCGTGGTGGGTCGCCTGCGCGCTCGATGAGCGTGTACCCGGACGTCGACCAGACGAAGAACAGGAAGCCGCTCCCACCGTTTCCGTCCACGCGCCGATCCTAGCGATGGGCCGTTGCGGGCGGCACTTCGATCCTGACCGTGGAACCGCGCGGGTAGCGAACCTCGGAGCTGAACCGGCCGTTGAGCGTCGCCGCGCGCTCCGCGAGCGCCTCGAGCACCGCTGCGCGCCGTTCGGGCGGGCCGTCGTCGGCGACGACGAGCTCCGCGCCGCCCCCCTCGCTGGGGCGGAGCGAGATCTCGATCCGTGTGAGCGGCCCGCGCCTCACGGCCTGCTCCGTCGCCTCGCGGAGGATCTGGTACAGCGCGGCCGTCGCGTTCTCCCCGAGCTCGTCGGCGTACGCGACGTCGAGGTCGATCTCGACCTCGTGCCGCGAAGCGATGCGCCGTGCCAGTGCGGCGGCAGCCGACGCGAAGCCGAGCTGGCGGAGGACTCGCGGCTCGATGTCGTCGCACAGCGCCCGCAGATCGCGGGCCGCGTCGCGCGCGAGCTCGAGCCCGCGCGAGAACACCTCCACGGCGCGCTCTTGCTCGCCGCTCTCGAGATCCGCAAGGCCTGCATCGAGCATCTGCGAGATCGCGGACAGCTGCTGGATCGGGCCGTCGTGCAAGAGCTCGGCGACGCGCCTGCGCTCCTCCTGCTCGGCCAGCATGCGCTCCGCGAGGAGCGCTCGCTCCGCCTCGTCCATCGGTCAGTCGATCATGGCTTCGCGGAGCGCGATCGCGACCGCCTGCGTGCGCGTGTCGGCTTCGAGCTTCGCGAGGATGTGGCGCACGTGGCTCTTCACGGTCTCCTGGCTGATGAAGAGCTTCGCCGCGACGTCCGCGTTCGACATCCCGTCGGCCAGGAGCTGCAGGATCTCCCGCTCGCGCGGCGTGAGCACGTCCGACTGGCCCTGCGCGGCGACGAACTCGGCCATGAGCCCGGGGTCGACGAACGTCTCGCCGGCGGCGACCTTCTCGATCGCGCGCAGGAGCGTCTCGTGCGGTGCCTCCTTGAGGATGTACCCGCGCGCGCCCGATTCGAGCCCGCGCTGCAGGAGGGAGCGCTCGCCGTACGCGGTGAAGATGAGGACGCCGGTCTCGGGCGCACGCTGGAGCAACTGCTCGGTCGCCTCGAGCCCGTCCATGTCGGGCATGCGCAGGTCCATGATCACGACGTCCGGCCGACGCCGCTCGGCGAGCGCGACCGCGGACGCTCCGTCGGACGCCTCGCCGATCACGCGGATGCGCGCCGAGCGCGACAGCGCGAGGCGAAGGCCCTCGCGAACGACCTCGTGGTCGTCCGCGATGAGGCAGGTGATCTCATCGGCCACTGGGCGATTCTACGGCGCGCATCGGCGCCTTCCTGCACCGTGCTCCGCAGATCGAGGGAGTCCGAGCGGACTCCCTCGATCGCGACAATCTCTGAAGCGCGTTCGCGTTCGCGAACGCGGTCGCTGCGTCTACACGGCCAGGCGAGTTGGCGCGGTTCCGGCGTCGGGAGGCGCCTGCGCGGGCTCGGCACGGCTGCAGTTGCGCGCCGAACCGGCTCGAGGATCGGCTTCGTGGTTGCCGCGCTGAGGTATGCGCGTGACGCGAAGAGCGCCTCGTAGCGGGCCACCTCCTCGGGCCAGTCGCGAGCAAGGGCTTCGAGGAAGTGCTCGCGCACGCCGGGCCGCAGATGGACGACGCTCGCCCAGATCTTCCGCGCGCCCGCGGCTCGCGCGGCGCGAACGACGGCCTCGAGCTGCGCGGGTCGTCGGAGAGGCCCGGAAGGATCGGCGCGATTCCGACGCCGACGTCGATGCCGGCCGCGGCGAGCCGACGAATCGCCTCGAGTCGGCTCGCGGGCGGAGCCGTCCCCGGCTCGGTCGTGCGCCAGACGCGCTCGTCGAGCGTGGGCAGCGAGAGGAAGACTTCGGCACCGGCCCGCCTGGACGCCTCCTGCAGCACGTCGATGTCACGGACGACGAGCGGCCCGCGCGTCACGATCGAGTACGGCGTCCAGGCGGCATCGAGCTCGACGAGGCAGGCGCGCGTGAGGCGGAACTTCCCCTCGGCGGGCTGGTACGGATCCGTCGCGGTGCCGAGCGCCACCTCGTCCCGGTTCCACGACGCGCGCGCGAGCTCACGCCGGAGCACGTCGGCGATGTTCGGCTTCACGCGGATGGACCGGCCGTAGCGATCGTCCGCGGGGCGGTCGGCGCGCTGCTCGAAGTGACGGACGTAACAGAACGTGCAGCGGTGCACGCAGCCCATGTACGGGTTGAGCGACCACCGGAACGGCATGCCGCGCACCTGGGTCAGCGCCGACTTGCACGGCTCGATCCGGTACTCGACCCGCATCGATCGAGAATAGAACATATGTTCGTATTCGACAAGGGGCTAGAGTCGCGCGATGGACGAGCTCGGCGACGGGATTCGCCGCGTCACGCTGCCGTTGCCGACTCGGCCGGGGCACGTCCACGCGTACCTCCTGCCCGGCGAGGACGGCTGGACGCTCGTCGACACCGGGGTCGGCCTCCCCGACGCGAAGGAGACCTGGGCGGCGGAGCTCGAGCAGGCAGGCGGGCGTGTCGCGACCGTCTTCGTCACGCACTTCCACCCCGACCACGTCGGCGCGGCCGCCGATCTCCACGAGCTCACCGGCGCGCCCGTCGTCCAGGGCGCGCTCGACTACGCGCAGTGCGAGCTCGTCTGGGGAAACCCGGCGTGGTCGGAGCGGATCGTCGACTGGTTCCGGCTCCACGGCGCGCCCGACGACGTCACGGCCGAGCTCGCCGGCCAGAGCTCCGTGTACCGGCCGTTCATCCGCTACCAGCGAGACCCGATCCTCGTCGAGGCGGGCGAGCACGTCGACGGCTGGGAGCTGATCGCCGCGCCCGGCCACGCGGACGGGCAGCTCTGCCTCCTGCGCGACGGCGTGCTGATCGCCGCGGACCACCTGCTCGGGAGGATCACGCCGACGGTGGGTCTCTGGCCGGCCAGCCGTCCCGACCCGCTGGGCGACTACCTGGCCGCTCTCGACCGGACGATCGAGCTCGCGCCACGGATCGCACTGCCCGGGCACGGCGAGCCGATCGAGGATCCCGCCGGCCGCGCACGCGAGCTGAAGGAGCATCACCGCCTGCGCCTCGAGGAGGCGGTCGCGGCGCTCACGCCCGAGCCGCAGACCGGCTACGAGCTGTCGTTCGCGCTCTTCGGCGCGGATCTCCCCGCCGCCGGGCGCCGATTCGCGATCGCCGAGACGCTCTCCCATCTCGAGCGTCTCGCGCCACGAGGGCGCGGCTCGTCGGCAGGAGGTCGACGGAGCGGTTACCTATACTGCCGCCTGATCATCGTGGGCGACGACTTCCCGCCGAGTACCTGCGCCCCTGACGGGGCGTGAGCACTTCTCTCCGCATCGTCATCGTGTTCCTGCTCGTGCTGGGGAACGCGGTCTTCGTGGCAGCCGAGTACGCCCTCATCACCGGACGACGCGCTCGCGGCTGGAGGAGCGCGCCGAGCGCGGCGGTCGCGGCGCCAAGACGGCGCTGCGCCTCATGGACGACCCCGTCCGGTTCATCTCGACGGTGCAGGTCGGCATCACGATCTTCGCGATCCTCCTCGGCGCCATCGGCGAGCCGTTGCTCTCGGGGCTCATGGAGCCGCCGTTGTCGCAACACGGTCGCGTTCCTCATCTCGTTCGCGATCCTCACGTACCTCTCGGTCGTGCGTCGGCGAGCTCGTGCCGAAGGCGGTCGCGCTTCAGAAGGCAGAGCCGCTGGCGATCGCGCTCGCCATCCCGCTCGACTGGCTCGGCGCGGATCTGCGCATCCGCTCGTGTGGCTGCTCGAGAAGTCCTCGAACGTTCTCTTGCGGCTGCTGCGCGTCAAGCCGGCGCCGGCCGGGATGATCGCGTACACGCGCGAGGACATCCGCCACTCGGTCGCCGCCGCGGAGGACGTCGGCGAGCTCGAGGAAGCGGAGGAGGAGATGCTCTACAAGGTCTTCGACTTCGCCTCGAAGGAGGTCTCGGCGGTCATGGTGCCGCGGCCCGAGGTCGTCGGCATCTCGGTCGAGATGCCGCCCGAGGAGGCGCTGCGCGCCGTCGTCGACTCGCCCTACACGCGCTACCCGGTCTACCGCGGCTCGCTCGACGACGTCGTCGGGCGTGCTCCACGTGCGCGACCTCTTCGGCGCGATGCACGATCTCGGCCTCGCCTCCGTCGAGCTCGAGTCGATCGTGCGGCCGGCGTTCGTCGTTCCCGAGACGAAGGACCTCGCTGCGCTCCTCGCCGACTTCCGTCGCGAGAAGCAGCACATGGCGATCGTCGATCGACGAGTACGGCGACATGGAGGGGATCGTCACGCTCGAGGACCTGCTCGAGCAGATCGTCGGCGAGATCGAGGACGAGTTCGACCTTCCGGACACGTCCATCGAGCGGATCGACGAGACGCACATCCTCATCGACGGGACGTACACGATCGACGACTTCAACGAGGAGTTCGACACCGAGCTCGAGCAGGAGGACTACAACACGATGGCCGGCCTCGTCTTCGGCGAGCTCGGACGAGCGCCGGAGGTCGGAGACACCGTGCGAGCCGACGGGCTGCGGCTGAGCGTGCGCGAGATCGAGGGCTCGCGCATCATGAAGATCGAGGTCGAGTTCGGCGTCAGGACGAGCCAAGACGCCGACCGACGAGCCGGCTGCCGCATAGAGCTTCGCCAGTCGTGAGTCCGCGCCGGAGAGATCCGCGTTCCGGCACCGCGACTTCGCGCTCTTCTGGGTGTCGCTCGTCACCTCGAGCTTCGCGATGACGATGGCGTCGGTCGCCATCGGGTGGCAGGTGTACTCGGTTCGCGAGAATCCGCTCGACCTCGGGCTCGTCGGGCTCGCCGAGTTCCTGCCGCTGCTTCTGCTCGCGATTCCGGCGGGCAACCTCGCCGACAGACTCCCTCGCCGGAGCCTCTACGCGTTCGCGATCGTCGTCGACACGCTCGTCGCCGCGTCCCTCCTCGTCGTGACCGTTCCGCGGGGCCGGGAGTGTCCTGCCGTTCTTCGGGCTGGCGCTGCTCACCGGGTGCGCGAGCGCGATCGGGGCTCCGGCCGGTCGCGCGCTCACGCCCTCGCTCGTCCCGCAGGAGATCCTCGTGAGCGCGCTCGCCCAGCGCTCGATCGCGTTCCAGCTCTCGCTCGTCGCAGGGCCCGCGGTCGGCGGCATCCTCTTCGCGATCCGCGCCGAGCTCGTCTACATCGTCGCGATCGTCCTGCAGATCGTCGCGCTCGGCTGCGTCCTTGCGTTGCGGAAGGGCCGCGTCGCCGTGACGGAGGGTGCTGTCGGGCTCGACGAGGTGCTCGCGGGCGTGCGCCTGATCCGGCGCACGAGCGTTCTGTTCGGAGCTATCTCGCTCGATCTGTTCGCGGTGCTCTTCGGCGGTGCCGTTGCGCTCCTGCCGATCTTCGCGAAGGACATCCTCGAGGTGGGGCCGACCGGTCTAGGCTTTCTTCGTACCGCGCCCGCGATCGGCTCGTTCGTAGCCGCGTTGCTGATCGCACGCTTCTCGATCCGTCGGCGGGCCGGCCCGAACCTGTTCGTCGTGGTCGCAGGGTTCGGCGTCTGCATGGTCGTGTTCGGCCTCTCGCGGGAGATGTGGCTCTCGATGCTCGCGCTCGCGCTCGCCGGCGCGTTCGACATGGTCAGCGTCGTTCTCCGCTCGACGATCCTCCCGCTCGTGACGCCGGATGAGCTCCGCGGCCGGGTGAACGCGGTCGAGATGGTGTTCATCAGCGGTTCGAACGAGCTCGGCGCGTTCGAGTCCGGCCTTGCTGCGGCGCTCATCGGGGCCGTGCCGGCGGTTGTCGTCGGCGGCGTTGCGACGGTCGTGATCGCGGGCGTCTGGTGGAAGCTCTTTCCGCACTCGCTCGCGCGGTCGAGCTGCGACCCGTGCGATCGACTCCGGCAGAGGACTGCACTCCGAACCGGACCCGGTCGCGAAGCGACGTCAGATTCGCGGCGATCAGCTCGGATCGCCTCGGAAACAGGCGCGAGGCCGCGCGACTTGCGGCTCGCGGCCGACTGGCGTCGCTGCGCGGAGAGCTCCACCTTCCGAAGGCGGATCTCCGACGGCGTCACCTCGACGCACTCGTCCTCGCGGATGTACTCGAGCGCCTGGTCGAGCGACAGCGGGCGCGGTGGAATGAGGCGAACGGTCGCGTCGGCGGACGCCGCGCGCGTGTTCGTGAGCTTCTTCTCCTTGGTGGCGTTCACGTCGAGATCCTCGGCGCGCGAGTTCTCGCCGACGATCATCCCCTCGTAGACGTCGGCGCCCGGGGCGATGAAGAGCGACCCGCGCTCCTGGAGGTTCAGGATCGCGTTGGAGGTGGTCTTCCCGCGGCGGTCGGCGACGAGCGCGCCGGTCGGTCTCGTGCGCAGCTCGCCGAACCACGGCTCGAAGCGCTCGAAGACGTGATGGAGGATTCCCGTGCCGCGCGTCTCGGTGAGGAACTCGGTGCGGAACCCGATGAGCCCGCGCGCCGGGACGATGACGTCCATCCGGACCCAGCCCGAGCCGTGGTTCACGAGCGCCTCCGTGCGGCCCTTGCGGAGCGCGAAGAGCTGCGTCAGCACGCCCATGTACTCCTCCGGCGCGTCGACGGACACGCGTTCCACGGGCTCGTGCACCTTGCCGTCGATCTCGCGCGTGACGACCTGCGGCTTGCCGACGGTGAGCTCGAAGCCCTCGCGACGCATCTGCTCGACGAGGACGGCGAGCTGGAGCTCGCCGCGGCCCTGCACCTCCCACGCGTCGGGCGATTCCGTCGGGAGGATGCGGAGCGACACGTTGCCGATGAGCTCCGTGCGCAGGCGGCTTTCCAGGAGGCTCGCTGTGAGCTTGTCGCCGGCGAGGCCCGACAGCGGCGAGGTGTTGATGCCGATCGTCATCGAGAGCGACGGCTCGTCGACGGCGATGACCGGGAGCGGGCGCGGATCGTCCGGATCGGCGAGCGTCTCGCCGATCGTCACCTCCGGGATCCCCGCCACGGCGATGATCTCGCCCGGGCCTGCCTCCGTCGCCTCGACGCGGTCGAGCGCCTCCGTGACGTAGAGCTCCGTGATCTTGGCGCGCTCGATCGTTCCGTTGGCGCGACACCAGGCGACCTGCTGGCCGCGCGTGATCGTTCCCTGCGCGACGCGGCACAGCGCGAGGCGGCCGACGTACGCCGACGCGTCGAGGTTCGTGACGAGCGCCTGCAGCGGATGGCCTTCCTCGTACTCGGGCGGTGGGATGCGCTCGAGGATCAGCTCGAGCAGAGGGCCGAGGTCCGGGGCGAGCGCGTCAGGATCGGGTGAGAGCGACGCGCGGCCGGCCTTGGCGTTGCAGTACACGATCGGGAACTCGATCTGGCTCTCGTCGGCGTCGAGATCGAGGAAGAGCTCGTACACCTCGTTCACGACTGCCTCGATCCGCGCGTCGGGCCGGTCGACCTTGTTGACGACGAGGATCACGGGGAGCAGCGCCTCGAGCGCCTTGCGGAGCACGAAGCGCGTCTGCGGCAGCGGGCCCTCGCTCGCGTCGACGAGCAGGAGGACACCGTCGACCATCGTGAGACCGCGCTCGACCTCTCCGCCGAAGTCGGCGTGACCGGGGGTGTCGATGATGTTGATCTTCGTCTCGCCGTACCGGACGGCCGTGTTCTTGGCGAGGATCGTGATGCCCTTCTCGCGCTCGAGGTCCATCGTGTCGAGCACGCGCTCGTTGACGTCCTGGTTGGTGCGGAAGGCTCCGGACTCCCAGAGGAGCGCGTCCACGAGCGTCGTCTTGCCGTGGTCGACGTGGGCGACGATCGCGACGTTGCGGAGCTCGTTGCGGGAGGCCATCGACCGAGGCTAGCGGCGCGCGGCGGCGAGCAGCGATCCAGTGCCGACGTTGCGGATCGATGCGTCGACGAGCTCGACCGGGTGGAGCGCCGGCAGCGGCTGCCTTCGCGCGGGTGAGCGCGTTCGAGATCTGGACGAGGCAGCCGGGGTTCGCGCTCGCATACGCCTGGGCGCCGGTCGCGAGGACGTGCGCGGCCTTGCGCTCGCCCAGCTCGCGCGCGGCCTCCGGCTGCGTGACGTTGTAGATCCCCGCGGACCCGCAGCAGAGATCCTGCTCGGCGGGCTCGACGACCTCGAGGCCGGGGATCCGGCCGAGTGACGTGCGCGACGAGAGCGGGAGGCGCTGGGCATGGCGGAGGTGGCAGGAGTCCTGCAGCGCCACCTTCATCGGCAGCGGATGCCTGGCCGCGCGTGGCGTCGTCTCGCCGAGAAGCTCCCCGACGTCGCGCACCCGCGACGCGAATGCCTCGGCGCGCTCGTCGCCGAGGAGCCAGCCGAGCTCCTTCAGATGCGAGCCGCAGCCCGAGGTGTTGACGACGACGAGATCGACGTCGTCGAACGCGTCGAGGAGCCGCCGCGCGAAGGCCTTCCCTTCGTCGAGTCGCCCAGCGTGCACCGAGAGCGCGCCGCAGCAGCCCTGCGGCGGAGCGACGACCTCGAAGCCGTCCGCGGCGAGCACACGTGCGGTCGCGGCATTGACGTCCGGGAACACCGCGCTCTGCACGCACCCGGTGAGCAGGCCGACGCGCGCGCGCGGCGTGCCGCTCGCGGGTGTCAGGGCGGGCACGTGACCGCGTCCCCGCCAGCGCGGCGCGATGTCCACGAGCGGGCGGAAGCGCTTCGGCATCGGTGCGGCGCGGCCGAGGGGAGCGAGCCGTAGCGCAGCACGCATGCGACCGGGATGGGGGAGGAGCCGAAAGAGGAGTCCACGGACGAGGCGATCGCTCACCGATCGATCGAGCTCCTCCTCGACCGCCGCGCGCGTGCTCTCGATGAGCCGGTCGTAGCGCACGCCCGAGGGGCACGACGACAGGCACGCCATGCACCCGAGGCAGCGGTCGAAGTGCTGCGCCACCGTCGCGTTCAGCGCGATCGTCCCGTCGAGGCGCGCGTCCATGAGGTGGATCCGGCCGCGCGGCGAGTCCATCTCCTCGCTCCAGAGCACGTAGGTCGGGCACGTCGGCAGGCAGAAGCCGCAGTGGACGCAGTCGGACGTGTACTCGCGGATCACGCGGCGAGGACTCCCTGCGGATCGAGCTGCGCGCGGATCGCGTCGACCAGGCGCTGACGGTCGACGCGCCTTGTGACTGCTCGTCTGCCGTGGGCTCGGGAACGTACGCGACGCCGGACGCCGGCCGGACGACGGCTTCGGCCAGCGCTTCGAGCGTGGTCGCGAGGTCGCCCGGGCGCGAATCGAAGCACGCCCGCGCGCTGTCGCCTGACGCTCCCGCGACTCCTCCCAGACGGCTGTGTCGGCCTCCTCGCCGCCGACCAGCGCCTGCGCGGCCGCGACCTGTGCGCGCGACCGCTCGCTCCGATCCCTCGAACAGGACCGCGACGCGGCCGGGGTGGAGGACGTCGAGCGCGCTCGGCTGCAGCTGCGAGCGGAGGAGCCGCGCCGCGACACCTGCCGCGTCGTCCGTCTCGACGACGAGCGTTCCGGTCGCCTTCGGCAGCGGGTGGAGCTTGAAGCTTGCTCGCGCGATGAAGGCGAGGCGGCCCTCGGAGCCGCACACGAGGCGCGCGAGGTCGTAGCCGGCGACGTTCTTCACGACCTTCCCACCGGCGCTCGCGATCGTTCCGTCCGCGAGCACGAGCGTGGCGCCGAGCACGAGGTCTCGCGGCGCGCCGAAGCGATGGCGCAGCGGGCCGGAGAGGTTCTGCGCGAGGAGCGCCCCGATCGTCGGGTCGCCCGGTGGGTCGAGGGAGAGTCGCTGTCCGCTCGCAGCGAGAGCCGCGCGAAGCTCGGAGAGCCGAACGCCCGCCTCGACCGTGCACGTCAGGTCGCCCGGATCGTGCTCGAGGATCCGGTTCAGCCCAGCCGCCGTGAGGTCGTCGCCGATCCGCACCTGGCGCCCCTCCGCGTGCGCGGCAGCGAGCGCCGCCGACGGCCTCGTCGAGGCTAGAGACGCTCGGCAACGCCGATCCTCTCGAGCGCGTGGATCCGGTACGGCCCGGGAACCTCGCCGCAGAGCCGTGGCGTCGGGATCACCTTGCCCGGGTTGCAGATCCCGACGGGATCGAATGCGCGGCGCAGTCGCTCGAACACGCGGAGGTCGCGCTCCGAGAACATCCGCGGCATCGAGCACACCTTGTCCATCCCGACGCCGTGCTCGCCCGTGAGCGAGCCGCCCGCGTCGAGGCACGCGTCGAGGATCGCCTCCGCCAGCTCGCGCGCCTGCTCGGTCTCGCCTGCTTCGGCGTCGTAGAGGACGAGCGGGTGGAGGTTGCCGTCTCCGGCGTGGAACACGTTCCCGACCCGGAGTCCGTGGTGTGCGGAGAGCTCCTCGATCTGTCGCAGCACCTCCGGCAGGCGCGTTCGCGGAACGACGCCGTCCTGGACGTAGTAGTCCGTTGCGATGCGACCCATTGCGGCGAACGCCGACTTGCGCCCCTTCCACAGGAGCGCGCGGTCGGCGTCACTCGTCGCGAGCCCGGATCTCGAACGCTTCGCACATCGCGCAGATCCGCTCGAGCTCCGCGGCGTCGTCCTCGACCTGCTCGATCACGCCGTCGAGCTCGACGAGAAGCACCGCGCCCGCGCCTTCGGGGTATCCGGGAGCGACGGCGTGCTCGGCAGCCTCGATCGTGAGCCGGTCCATCATCTCGATCGCCGACGGCATCACGCCCGCCGCGATGATCCCGGAGACGGCCGCGCCCGCCGCGTCCATCGTGTGAAAGGCGGCGAGCAGCGTCCGAATGGTCTGCGGCGTGCGCACGATGCGGAGCGTCACGCGCGTCGCGATTCCGAGCGTGCCCTCGGAGCCGACGATCACGCCGAGGAGGTCGGGCCCGTCCGGGTCGAGCGCCTTGCCTCCGAGCTCGACGACCTCGCCGTCGGGAAGGACGAAGGTCAGGCCGGTGACGTGGTGCGTCGTGAACCCGTACTTCAGGCAGTGCGCGCCGCCCGAGTTCTCGGCGACGTTGCCGCCGATCGTGCACACCTGCTGGCTCGAGGGGTCGGGCGCGTAGAAGAAGCCTTCGGCGGCGACGGCACGCGTCACGTCGAGGTTCGCGACGCCGGGCTCGACGACGACGCGCTGGCTCGCGAGGTCGATCTCGAGGATCCGGTTCATGCGGGCGAGCGAGACGACGACGCCGCCGGCGACCGGCGTCGCCCCGCCGGAAAGCCCGGTGCCCGCGCCGCGCGCGACGAACGGCACGCGCTCGCGATGGCATGCGCGCAGGACGACCTGAACGTCCTCGGTGGAACCCGGGAGGACGACGAGCTCCGGGATCGCGCGGTGCCCGGTCAGCCCGTCGCACTCGTACACGCGGAGCTGCTCCGGCTCGGTGACGACGTGCTCTGCCCCGAGCGCTGCCTGCAGCTCGGCGACGAGTGAGGCAGGCAGGCTCACGCGGCCGAGTCTAGAGCTGCGGGCAGTACGGCAAGCGTGAGCCTTTCGGCCGAAGTAGGTTTCTCCCGTGCTGCCGATCGAGCGTCCCGGGAAGATCATCTGCGTCGGCCTGAACTACTCCGACCATGCGGAGGAGCAGGGAGCCGAGCTGCCGAAGGAGCCGCTCCTCTTCGCGAAGTGGCCGTCCTCGCTGATCGGACCCGGCGAGCCGATCGTGATCCCGCCGATCGTGACGAAGGCGGACTACGAGGCGGAGCTCGGCGTCGTGATCGGCTCGCGGGTGAAGCGCGTCTCGAAGGAGAACGCCTTCGAGGCCGTGCGCGGCTACCTCTGCGCGAACGACGTCAGCGCGCGCGACCTCCAGTTCTCGGACGGCCAGTGGACGCGCGGGAAGTCACCCGACACGTTCTGTCCCGTCGGGCCGATGACGCCGCGCGACGAGATCACGGATCCGCATACGCTCGCGATCCGGGCGATCGTCAGCGGCGAGGTGCTGCAGGACTCGACGACCGCGAACCTCATCTTCGGCATCGACGACGTGATCGCGTACGTGTCGCAGACGACGACGCTCGAGCCGGGCGATCTCATCCTCACGGGGACGCCTGCAGGCGTCGGCGTGTTTCGCGACCCGCAGCGCCTGCTGCAGCCCGGCGACGAGGTGACGATCGAGATCGAAGGGCTCGCGTCGCTGACGAATCCCGTCGTCGCCGGATGAGGCTCGGGCTTCTCACCGCGCCGTTCCCTCGTCGCTCGCTGAAGCAGGTCGCAGCCTGGGCTGCGAGCGAGGGCTTCGAGATGCTCGAGGTGGCGTGCTGGCCGGCCGCCGGAGGCGAGCGCCGCCGCTACGCCGGGACGTCCCACATCGACGTCTCGCGCGTCGATGTCGGTGCCGTGCGCGACGTCCTCGACCGCAACGGGCTCGAGATCTCGTCTCTCGCCTACTACCCGAACAACCTGCATCCCGATCCCGCCGAGCGCCGCGCTGCGAACGCGCATCTCAAGAAGGTGATCGATGCCGCCGCGAAGCTCGACGTCGGAGTCGTAGGCACGTTCGTCGGGCGCGACAAGGCGAAGAACGTGCCCGACAACTTCCGCGAGTTCAAGAAGGTCTGGCCGCGTCTCGTCGACTACGCCGAGTCAGCGTGGGGTGAAGATCGCGATCGAGAACTGCCCGATGATCTTCTCGTGGGACGAGTGGCCCGGAGGCACGAACCTCGCGTCGTCACCTGCCATGTGGGACGAGATGTTCTCGATCGTGGACAGCCCGAGCTTCGGGCTCAACCTCGACCCGTCTCACCTCGTCTGGCTCCAGATCGACTACGAGCGAGTCGTGCGCGACTACGCGTCGAAGATCTTCCACGTCCACGCGAAGGACATGGAGATCGACCGCGACGGCCTCTACCGCAACGGCACGGCGTCGCTCGGGATGGGCTGGCAGGTGCCGCGCCTTCCCGGGCTCGGCGAGGTGCGCTGGGATCGCTTCATCGCAGCGCTCTACCGCGAGGGGTACGACTTCGTCGTCTCGATCGAGCACGAGGACCGTGCGTTCGAGGCGACGGAGGAGCTCGTCAAGCGCGGCTTCCTCATCGCACGGGATGCGCTGAAGCCGTTGCTGCACTAGCGCTGCGCAGCTCGTCCCACTCCGATCTGAGCAGCGCGTACTCGACGTCGCCTTCCTCGTCGCCCGGGATGGGGTAGGGCCAGGGCTCGTGGAACGTCCTCACGTAGCGCAGCCCCGCCTTCTCCAGCACCCGTCGCGACGCGACGTGCACGACCATCGTGAACGCGACGACGCGCTCGACGCCATGCTCGGCGAAGCCCTTGTCGATCAGCGCGCGCGAGCCTTCGGTCGCGTACCCCTTGCCCCACGCGGCCTTGTGCAGCCGGTAGCCGAGCTCGACCTCGTTCGGCGGCGCGTCCTCCGCCGGCCGGAAGTGGAACCAGCCCAGGAACGCGCCGGTCGACTTCTCGATCGCCGCCCAGAAGCCGTAGCCGGCGAAGCGCGCGTAGTAGTCGAGGAACGCGGGCAGGACGTCGCTCTCGATCTCCTCGCGTGGCGTCGGCCGACCGCCGGTGACGAAGTGCATGACGTCGGGATCGCCGTCGAGCTCGACGAGGATGTCGACGTCGTCCTCGGTGAACTGCCGCAGGAGCAAGCGCTCGGTCTCCAGAAAGATCTCCACGCGGGAATCCTGCTCGACCGACGCGCGAGTTGCTGCTGCGACCCTGCGTTGCTTCACTGACCAGACGTCCGGCTTCGAGAATCCTGCACGGCGACTAAACACAGCGCCTCGCTCCGCGCATCGAATGGACGAGATGGCGGTCCGTGGAGCCACGGTCGAAGCGCTGGAGTCGCTCTACCGAGCCGACCTCCCGCGCTTCGTGCGTGCGGCCACGGCGATCGTCGGCGACGAGGGAGCGGGGAGGGATGCCGTGCAGGACGCGTTCGTGCAGGCGGTACGAAAGCGGGCGGGCTACAAGGCCGACGCGCCGCTCGAGGCGTGGGTGTGGCGGATCGTGATCAACGAGGCTCTCGCCCAACGACGCAGGCGAGCGCCGGAGCTCGAGTGGCACTCCGAGAACGCGTCGACGCCCTCGACCAACGGCGTTCCGGAGCGGGACGCCACGATCCGAGCCTGGGTGGCGGCTCTACCCGAGCGCCAGCGACTCGCGGTCTTTCTCCGGTACTTCGCAGATCTCGACTATCAGTCGATCGCAGTCGCGCTCGAGGTCGAGGTCGGAACAGTCTCGGCCACGCTCGCCACGGCGCACGCTGCGCTGCGGCGCTCATACGAGGAGGCAGTGCGATGACAGACGTCGAGCTGGAAGTTGTGGATTCGTTCGAGCGGGTCTTCCCCGCTCCGACGGTCGTCGCCGACTGGGACGACGTGCTCGACCGCGCCGGGGCAAGGAGTGGAACTCCCACCCGGCCGCCCTCGCGCTGGCGGGTCGTCGCCATCGCCGTCGCGATCGTCGCGTTCGCGGCCTTGCTCGCTACGCCGGCGCTCGGCATCGGTGATCGCCTCCTGAGCCTGATCCAGGGCAAGCGACCCCACTCGACGTGCAGGCTCCTGCCTGGTCGCCCGACGGACGGACGATCGTGTTCGTGAGCTGGCGCGACGGCAACGGCGAGGTCTACGCGATGGACGCCGACGGCAGCGGGCCTCGGAACCTCACGCAGAACCCGGCGAAGGATGTGCGACCTGCCTGGTCGCCCGACGGGCGCAGCATCGCGTTTGTGAGCAGTCGAGGCCCGTCGTCTCGTTGCAAACCTGGACCTGGACGGTGCGGCGCTCGACCGACAATCCGAGATCTACGTCATGAACGCCGACGGGAGCGGGAAGCGGAACCTCACGCGGGATCGGGCGTTCGACGACTATCCAACCTGGTCACCCGACGGGCGGAGGATCGCGTTCTTGCGCGGCCGCGGCGCGCCGAGGCCAGCTGTATGTCGTGAACGCCGACGGTAGTGGGCTGCGCAACCTGATGCGGATCGGAGGCCGGCGTTTTCTTATAGTCATGTGGTCTGGTCACCGGACGGGCGGACGATCTACTTCGGGCGCTACCTCATCAGCACCGACGGGAGCGGAGCGCGGAAGCTCCCGTACATACCGTTGACCGCCGTCTGGTCGCCCGACGGGCGGCAGATCGCCTTCGTGGGCAACAAGCTGAGGACCCGGCCCCCGGGGTGGGCCTGCTGCAAAGCCAACTCCGACATCTACGTCATGAACGCCGACGGGAGCGGAACCCGCAGGCTGACGCACAACGCGGGCTATGACGGCGAACCGGCCTGGTCCCCGGACGGGCGAAAGATCGCTTTCCAGAGCAAGAGAGGGTTCCGGTAGCGGGGGCAGCAACGGGGAGATCTACGTCATGAACGCCGATGGAAGCGGAAAGCGGAACCTCACCCGGAACCCTGCGCAGGACGGCAGTCCCTCCTGGTCGCCGGACGGGCGGAGGATCGCGTTTGTCAGCAACCGCGACGGGCGGCGTCTCGAAGCTCACGTCATGAACGCCGACGGGAGCGGTC
>CAVUTA010000022.1:0-135791 GCA_963744285.1 uncultured Gaiellaceae bacterium
GGGGTGACTAGAGTCGCCGCGATGCGGGTGCTCTCCGTCACCCACGGGCCGACCGTCCCGGGCGGCGTGTTCGACGAGGCCGTCGAAGCGGCCGGACACGTGCTCGAGAGGTGGCTCGTGCCGGACGGAAGCTCTCCCGACCAGGCCTCGAGCTACGACGCCGTGATGGTGTTCGGCGGCTCGCAGCATCCGGATCAGGACGACCGCTTCGGCTGGCTCGGACGCGAGGAGGAGTTCCTGCGCGAGGTCCTCGCCGACGGGGTGCCGGTCTTCGGGGTCTGTCTCGGCGCGCAGATGCTCGCGCGCGCGGCAGGAGCCTCGGTCGGCCCGGCGAGCGCGCCCGAGATCGGCTGGCTCGACGTCTCGCTCACCGCCGACGGCGCCGCGGATCCTGTTCTCGGCGTCCTCCCGGCTCGCGCGACCGTCTTCCAGTGGCACCACTACACGTTCGGTCTTCCGCCGAGCGGAGTCGCCCTCGCCGACAGCGAGATCTGCCTGCAGGGCTTCCGCCTCGACGGGCAGCCGGCCTGGGGGATCCAGTTCCACGCCGAGGTCACGGCTGCCATGGTCGTCGGGCTGGATCGAGGAGGATCCCGGGGAGCTGCCGATGCCCGCCGACGAGCTCCGCGCCGAGACGGAGGCGCGAATAGCGCAGTCGAACGTCCAGGGGCGAGCGCTCGCCGCCGCCTTCCTGCGTCAAGCGTCGGGCTAGAAGCGCTACGCCGGACACGGCGCGCGACCACTCGTGCCACGAGCCGACGTAGTTGCGCGCGCGGTAGCCGGCGCCCGCGAGCACCTCCGTGGCGAAGCGCGAGCGACTCCCCACGTGGCAGTACGCCACGACGTCGGTGCCCTCGGGCAGACCGACGAGATCACGCACCTCGACCGCGCTGCGGCACTCGAGGATGCGCTCGAGCGGGAGGTTGACGGCGCCGGGGATGTGACCGTGCCGGGGATCGCAGTGCGCACCGGCGGCTCCGTCGAACTCGAGCGGCGAGCGGACGTCGAGCAGCGCCACGCCCTCCCCGGCGAGGAGCTCACGCAGCTCGTCGAGCGTCACGTCCTCCACTGGCTCACGAACTCGAGCAGAACCTCGTTGAAGCGCTCGGGCTGATCGACCGCGACGAAGTGCCCTGCGCCGGGGAACACCTCGAGCTTCCCGTCCAGCGCCTTCTCCGCCAGCTCGCGCGCCTCGTCGACGGAGACGATCTCGTCCCGATCGCCCACGCACACGAGCAGCGGGCCGCCGAACGACGCCACGACACCGGTGAGGTCGAGCCGGTCGCGCATCGCCTCCTGCGCAACGGCGAGGCGGTCGAGATCCGTGTCCTCGTCGGCGAGAGACGGACGCTCGCCCGCGCGCAGATCCGCGATCTGCTCCTGCCGGAACTTCCTGCGCTCGAACGAGTCCGCGTCGGCTCGCGACGCGACGAGTGCCATGCCCACGACCCGTTCGGGAGCGCGCCGCGCGAGGGCGAGCGCGCAGTACCCGCCCATCGACGCACCGACCGGCACGAGCGGCCCGTCGATCTCGCGCAGGAGCTGCGCGGCCCAGTCGTCGATCGACGGCCCGCGACCGTAGAGATGTGGCGCGTGGACGTCGAAGCCTGCATCGCGCAGTGCGCTGACCTGCGAGACCCAGACGCGCTCGGAGACGGGCCAGCCGTGGAGGAGGAGGATCGTCGTCATGCGCGCTCGATCCGCACTGCGCCGGCGAGCTCCGGCGCGTCGGCCCAGCCGGTCTCGGAGCCCTCGATACCCATCACGGCGGCGAGATCGGCGAGGAGCTCGCGCGCGGGCGGTAGGTCGGCCGGGGACGGCGCCGTGATCGCCACGCGTCGGACCGCATCCGGCTCCGCGCCGGTCAGGCGCGAGACGACTGTCGGATTCGCCGCGAGGCCGACGACGTCGCCGGGCGGCAGAGGGCCGTAGAACTCCGGAACCGAGAGGTACTCGTCCACGATCCGTCCGCGCTCGAAGAGGATCATCCGCACGAGCTCCTCCCGCTCGACGCCGAGCAGCAGGGTCACGGCGCCCATCCTGTCGCATAGCTCGCGCGCGAGTCGCCGGAGCATCTCCGGGTTGCGGTCGCACACGTCGTCGTAGACGGCGATCCAGCCGCTGCGCGGCGGCGCGACGAGCGAGCCGCGCGAGCCGCCGGGAAGCCTCGGGACGAACTGACGCACCGCCTGCTCGACCGCGCTCAGGTCGTCGGACTGGATGTGGATCGAGCCGAACGACCCGGCCTCCTGGCTGCCGAGCTTCTCCTCGAGCGCGGCGACCGTGCCGGTCATGATCACGACCTCGTCCTTCAGGCCCCAGCGCGCATAGAGGGAGCGCGCGACGCTGTTCGACGCCTGGACATCGAGATCGAGGTGCCCGATCCCGTCCTTCCGAAACGCGGCCAGCACCTCGCGCATGAGCTCCGTGCCGATCCCGCTGCGGCGCGCGTCGCGCGCGACGTACAGGTCCGTGAGCGTCCCGAACCCGGGCGCCCGGCGACGCGCGAGCGCGAAGCCGACCGGCGTCCCCTCGTCCTCCGCGACGAACGCGATCTCGGACGCGATGATCTCGCGCACCTCTCCGAGCTCCTGCTCCACGTCGGCAGGGCCCTCGTGAGTCGGTGGCGGGATCTCGTGGTCGAACTGCCTCCACAGATCCGCGATCGCGTCGAAGTCCTCGGCTGCCGCACGCCGCACGTTCATGACGCCTAGCCTGCCATCCGCGCGCCTGCGAGGAGGAACTGTGCGGACAGGTTCTCGAACGGCGCGAACCGCTCGCTCATGCGACGGACCTCCTGGATCGACAGTGCGTGGCCGGCAGCGTAGAACGTCGAGACCGCCTTGCGCACGCCGAGGTCGCCGGCCGGCCAGGCGTGCGGCCGGGCGAGGTGGCGCGCGAGGAACCAATCCGCGGTCCAGCGGCCGAGCCCTCGAACCGACGTCACTCGAGCGATGACCTCATCGTCGTCGAGAGCGGCGAGCCCGTCCAGGTCGAGATCGGAGTGCGCGAGCTCGAGGACGTACTCGGCCTTCGCGCGCGAGAAGCCGAGGGGCGTGAAGTGCCGTGGACGGAGCTCCCGGATCCGCTCGCGCGTCGGGAACTCCCAGGCCGCGTCGTGTCGGATGCCGTAACGCTCGACGAGGTTCCCGCGAATCGCCGCGGCTGCGTGCAGCGAGATCTGCTGCGTCGTGATCGCGACGACCAGCGCCTCGAAGGCCTGCGGGTTCATGGTCGGACGGAAGCCCGGAACCGATTCGATCACCCGTGGGAGAGTCTCGTCGCCGGCGGCCCACTCGCGAAACGCGTCGAGGTCGAACGGGAGGCCGAGGAGAAGCCCGACTTCCGCCGCGGCTTCCTCGCTCCAGGGTTCGATCGCGACACCGCCCTCCACTGCCGTGATCCGCACCTCGCGACCCGCGACGACGCGATGCAGCCCGCCCTCGTGCCACACGGTCGCGCCGTCCGATCCGAAGTTGCGGAAGCGCGTCGTCGAGAGCTCGAAGTCGTACGGCTCGGGGATCCGCAGCAGCATCGCCGCGGACGTTACTCAGGCGCCGTCTCGTACCAGCGCCAGCTCGGGACGCGCCGCGAGGATCAGCATCGCGTGGCTCCAACCGAGCGGGACCGCCCAGGCGGGCTCGCCGTCGCGCGTGACCTGCTCGGGGAGCAGGCCGAGCGGCGTCTGCCGGGCGAGCGCGTACTCGAGCGACGCTCGGTGGCCCGCGTCGTCGCCGGCCTGACGCTCGGCGAGCCCGAGCCAGAGCGTCGAGATGAGCCACGGGTTGCCTCCCGCGTAGTCGTCGTCCTGGTGCCGGAGGACGCCGCCGTCGTCGAGCCGGAGCTCGCGCTCGACCGCCTCGAGCGTCGCGCGCATGCGCGGCGACGCCGGGTCGACTGCGCGAAACGGCCAGGCGAGCCCGAGCAGCGAGCTGTCGACGCGCGCATCCTCCCGGTCGACGCTCCGCACGGCCTTCGTGGGATAGCGCAGCGGCCGATCGAACGCGGCAGGCGGCGCCTCGCCGAGCTCGTCGGAGCGCCCGACCCAGCGCGACCGCAGGTAGCGCCCGTGCTCGTCGCTCCAGAGGTGCTCGTCGATCGCGGCTCGCACGCGCTCGGCAGCCGCGCGGTAGCGCTCGGCGAGCGCGGGCTCGTGCCGTGTCGCCATCGCCGCGGCGGCGACGAGACCGCCGTACGTCGCGGCAGCGCTGTAGGAGTGCTGCCCGTCCGTCTGCTCCCAGAGATCGACGCTCGGCAGCGGAAGACCCGTCTCCTCGTCCACGAACATGCAGAGGAAGTCCGCCGCAGCACGCGCCGAGGGCCAGAGCTCGCGATCGAGCGCCGCATCTCCGAGCTCGCGCCACGCGGCCTCGTAGGCGAACACCGCCATCCCCGTCTCGTCGAGCTGGTGAAGGCCCCAGCTCGGCGCGAGCGAGCCGTCGGTCCAGTAGCGCTGCAGCCAGAGACCCTCCGGTGCCTGCTCGCGCGCCAGCCACCGCAGCGCGGGGACGGCGAGATCGCCGCGCCCGGCCGCGAGGAAGCTGAGCACGACATACCCGAGGTCGCGAGGCCACACGAAGCCGTAGCCCCCCGACTGCTCGAAGCTCGGATCGAACTCGGGCGCCGCGATCGTCGCGCCCGTCTTGCGGTCCGTCAGCTGCTCGAGAACGAGGAGCGAGCGCGCGTAGAGGTCGCGCGACGGCATCGTCTGCCCGACGGCTGGCTGCGCGCAGCGCGATCGCCTCGCGATCGTATGCGGTGCGCTCGGCGACGAGGACGTCCAGTCGCGACCGTCGCCGGACGGCGCAGCCGCGCGATCGCCTCGTCCGGAGTCGCTCCGAAGGCGACGAGGACGCGGGCCTCCTCGACGAGCCCGCCCGCTACGAGCCCGTCGACCGGAGCGCGGTAGACGACCACGTCGTGCGAGGGCTCGCGTCCGTTCGACTCGCGCAGCGTCGACGTCGTGTCCGACGCGACGAGCGCGACGGCGAGCGCCACGTCACGCAGGTAGAAGACGAGCGCGCCGGAGCCTGGGTCGACGTAGCCCGCGCCGCTTCGCTCGTCGCCGTCGAGGCTCGGTGCGATGTGCACCACGACGCGCTCGGCGCTCGAGGAGCGGATGCCGCGGACGAGCACCGGCTCGGCCGGCGTCACGAAGTCGATCACCTCGATGGTCGTTCCGTGGAGGTCGGCCGTCGTCCGGAGCACGGACGCGCCGCTCTCGTACGACTGCGTCCACGAGCACGGCGCCTCGTCGAGCCAGTGGGTCTCGCCGTCGCGATCGAGGCCGAGGCGGAGCTCGCCGAGATGCTGGCCGTGATCGACGTTCGGCCAGAAGAGACGCTCGATCTCGCCCCGCTCGCTGATCGTCGCGAGCAGCGAGCCGTTGCCGAGGATCGCCGCGGGACGGAACGCGTACCGCCGCCCGGTCTCGTCGAGCGCAGTCGTGACGTCGGGCTGGACCGCCATCAGCGCAGCCTCACCGTGACCACCGGCGAGGTCGAGACCGAGCCGTCGCTCGCTCGCGCCACCGCGACGAACGAGACGGACTGCCCACGTCGGTAGTCGCGCGGATCGACGAAGACGCCGTATGGCGCTCCGTCGTCAGTGCCGACGCGCGTCCACTTCTTCCCCGGTCGCTTGACCGCGAACGTCACGCTGAGCGGGTCGACGGAGGTCGCGGTCGCCGCGATGCGGACGAGATTCGTGAAGCGGTCGGGGCTGACACGTACCGTCACGCGCGCTGCCCCGCGCCGCGGAAGCGTCGACTCAGCGAGGAACAGCGCCGCGGAGAGCGGTGGGATCCGTACCGTCGTCCGGCCGTTTGCGAGGCTCGCGCTTGCCGTCCCCGCGCCGAGGAGTGACCTCCAGGACGAGGCGGGCGTCGCCGTCTGCACCGTGACGGTCGCGGGGGTCGCAGATGCGTTGAAGGCCGCGAGATACTCGCGCCGTTCCGTCCGGTCGATCCTGCTCACGACGAGCGTCCCTTCGCGGGCCACGCGAACGAACGACGCACCGGTCGAGAGCGCGGGGTGCGCGTCCCGGAGCGCTCCGAGCGCGCGGAGGTGCTCGGCGACGGGATGCGCGACGAGATCGAACGACGAGCCGGTGCCGATCGGCGGCGATCCCACGCGCTCCTCGGTCTGCCACTCCGTAACGCTCGTCGGGAAGAGATCCTGGCGTGCCGCCTTGTCGCCGCCGCGACCGAGCATGCCGACCTCGTCGCCGTAGTAGACGGCCGGGGCGCCGCGCAGGAGATAGAGAAGGCTGTGGCCGAGAAGGTCGCGCGCGAGGAGCTCCGCGCCCTCGCCTCCGCCCTGCTCCTTGATCTTGAGCGCCGCTCGGCCGACGTCGTGGTTCCCGAGGAAGGTGACGGGTGCCGGCGCGACGCCGTTCCCGAGCCTGAAGTAGTCGTCGTCGCCCAGGCGCGTCGCGATGCCACGGGCGCCGGCGGAGCCTCCGGCGTACCGCATGAGCGCGTCCTGCAGCGGGAAGTCGATGACGTTCGGCACGCCGCGCTCGCGCACGAACGACGCCAGCGTCGCGGCGTCGGTCTCGAAGACCTCGCCGAAGACCTCGAAGGCGGGGACGCCGGCGGCGCGGGCAGCGGCACGGATCTTCGGCATCCACGCCTGGAAGAACGCGCGGTCGACGTGCTTCGCGGTGTCGACGCGGAAGCCGTCGATCTTGTACGTGCGGATCCAGTCGCCCCACACCTGCGCGAGCCCGTTCGACGACGAACGGCTGCTCGGTGAAGACGTCGTCGAGCCCGAAGAAGTCCCCCTGCTCGAAGCACCCGGGCGAGCAGGACGAGAACTCGATGTCGCCGCGGTTGTGGTACCGCCTCACGTCGTTCAGCCACGCCGGGCGCTTGAGGCCCCGCTTCTCCGGAAGCACGATCGGCTCGCGCGGCTGGTAGCGGGCCGAAAGGCACGGAAACCGCTTGCCGCCCGCGTAGCGCTGGGCCGAGTACGGCTTGCCCTTGCAGTCGCGGTACGGCGTCTCCTCCGGCGTGCGGTAGCTCGACCCGCCGGAGAGCAGGATGACGTCCGCCGTGTGGTTCACGACGATGTCGAGGTAGACCTTCAGCCCGAGGCGGTGCGCGCAGTCGACGAACGCCGCGAAGTCCGCGTTCGTCCCGAGGTGCGGGTCGACCCGCGTGAAGTCGAGACCCCAGTACCCGTGGTACGCGGCGCTGTCGCCCTGCACCCACTGCTGGACGACGACGGGCGCGAGCCAGATCGCGGTGAAGCCGAGAGCCTTGATCGCGCGCGAGGCCCGTCCGGGCGTCCGCGCAGACCCCGGTCAGCCCCTTCAGGTCGCCGCCGTGGTACCAGCCGATGTCCGTCGGGTCGTAGCCGGTCACCGACGGCCCGCCGCTCGCTCCTCCGCGATCGTTCGTGGGATCGCCGTTCGCGTAGCGATCGGGCATCACGAAGTAGATGCGCTCGCTCGCGAGCGCCGGGTACGCCGGAGGCTGCGCGAGCGTCTCGCGCTCGGCGCCGCGTGGAGGCGCGACCGCACCTGACGTCGCCGTCGCGGAGCCTCCTCCGAGTGCCGAGCGCGAGCGTCGCGCCCGCGACGACCCCGAGCGCCCTACCGAAGCGCTGCACCCGTCTGCTTGTCGAAGAAGTGCAGGCCCGCGGAGTCGATCGCGATCGGGATCGTGTCGCCGATGCGCAGATCGAGCCGCGGTGGGAAGTGGGCGATGAGGTTCGGACGCGCGACGACCGTGCTGTCGCCTTCCTCCGGCAGCTCGACCTCCTCCGCACCCTCGGGACGCACCTGCTGCGCGTCGATGTGGAGGTGCGCCATCAGGCCCGAGCCGAGCGCCTCGACGAGCTCGATCCGCCCGTCGAGCGTGGGCATGTCCGGCCTCGCGGAGGCGGGATGGACGTCCTCGGCGCGGATGCCGACGACGACCTCGCGCCCGTCGGCGTGCGTCACGCCGGAGTACCGCGCGAGGCAGACCGGAGCGACGGGCAGAGTCGACGAGCCGATCGTGACGGTCACACCACCGCCGTTCGTGTGCACCGTTCCCTCGAACAGGTTCATGGGCGGCGTTCCGATGAAGCCCGCGACGAAGAGGTTGAACGGCTCGTCGTAGAGGTGCTGCGGCGTGTCGACCTGCTGGAGGACGCCCATGCTCATGACCGCGACGCGGTCGCCCATCGTCATGGCCTCGACCTGGTCGTGCGTCACGTAGATCGTGGTCGTCGCGAGCTCGTGCTGGAGCTTCCCGATCTCGGCTCGCATCTGCACCCGGAGCTTCGCGTCGAGGTTCGAGAGCGGCTCGTCCATCAAGAACACCTGCGGCTCGCGCACGATCGCGCGGCCCATGGCGACGCGCTGGCGCTGCCCACCGGAGAGCTCCTTCGGCTTCCGCGCCAGGTACGGGGTCAGATCGAGCAGCTTCGCCGCCCACGCGACCCGCTCGGCGACGACGGCCTTCGGCATCTTGCGCAGCCGCAGCCCGAACCCGATGTTGTCCGCGACGGAGAGGTGCGGGTAGAGCGCGTAGTTCTGGAACACCATCGCGATGTCCCGGTCCTTCGGCGAGAGGTCGTTCACCACGCGATCGCCGATCGTCACCGTCCCGTCGGTGATGTCCTCGAGCCCCGCGATCATCCGCAGCGCGGTCGTCTTGCCACAGCCCGACGGCCCGACGAGCACGAGGAACTCGCCGTCCTTGATGTACAGCGAGAGGTCCTGCACGGCGTGCACGTCGCCCTCGTAGACCTTGTCGACTTCCTTCAGCTGAACGTCAGCCATCTGGTCCTCTCCTCCGTCGTCACGCGATTCGCCAGACGTGGAAGGCCGGCCCGCCCGCGGGCAGGACGACCTCGTCGCCGTCGATCTGGGTGTCCTCGCCGATGAGCGTCTCGGGCTGCGTGCCGCCGAGCGCGGCGCGCGACAGTCGCACGGGCGCGTGGTCGGCGCGCGCGGCGAGGCAGAGCAAGGTCTCGTCGCGACTCTCGCGCAGGTACGCGATCGCGTCGGCCGAGACGTGCGCGTAGCGGATGCCTCCGCGCGCGAGCGCCCGGCTTCCTCGCCGCAGCTCGATCAGCTCTGCGGTAGCCGTCGAGACGCCACGTGGTCCCAGGTCTCCGGGCGCGACCACGGCATCGTCCGGCGCGCGTCCTCGCCCCAGTCGCCGCCGAGGCCGATCTCGTCGCCCGCGAAGACCATCGGCACGCCCGGCGTCGTCATCTGCAGCCCGACGCCGACGAGCTGGCGCTCGCGCGAGCCGGCGATCACGCGGAAGCGGGGCGAGTCATGGCTGTCGAGGATCGCCCAGGAGTGGAGCGACGCCGTCCACGGGATGCCTGCGCGGTAGGCCTGCATCGTGCGGACGATCGACTCGCCAGGCATGCGCGGGGATCCCGACCGGGAGCTCGAAGACGCCGGTCGCGGGCGCCGACGGCAGGGTGTCACCGCGAAGCCACGCCCACACCGGACGCGTGAATCCCGTGTAGTTCATCGTGCCGTGCCACGCCCCGAGCCGGAGATCCGAACGCGCATCGTGGGCGTGCTCGCCGACGACGACGGCGTCCGGTCTCACGGCAGACGCGGCGCCCCGAACGCCGGCAGCGACATCGAGAAGACGGTCGACGGCGCCGAGACGGCCCGTCATGTTCGCGACGTCGATGCGCCAGCCGTCGAGGTCGTACGGCTGCTCGAGCCAGCGGCGAACGACCGACGACGAGCCGGCGTACATGCGCTCGCGCAACTCCTCGGACCCGTAGTCGAGCTTCGGCAGCGACGGCACGCCGTACCAGCACGCGTAGCCGTGCTCGTACGCGTCGTCGAAGAAGAAGAACCCGCGCTCGGGCTCGTGCTCGGCCCGGGCGGCCTCGAACCACTCGTGCCCGGAGCCCACGTGGTTCGTCGTCAGGTCTCCGAGCACGCGGATGCCTCGCGCGTGCGCAGCAGCGACGAGCGAGGCGAAGGCCTCGTCGCCGCCGAGCAGCGGATCGACCGCGTCGAACGTCGTCGCGTCGTAGCGATGCGTGCTCCCGGCAGGGAAGACCGGCGTGAGGTAGAGGACGTTCACGCCCAGCGACGTCAGGTGGTCGAGGTGCTCCTCGATTCCGCGGAGATCGCCGCCGAACCACTCGAACGGAGTCTCGGGCCCGCGTCCGGTCGGAAGCTCGTCCCACTCGCGCGGGATCGCCCACTCGGGCGGCGCCACCTCGCGACCCGGACGACGCGAAGCGATCCGGGAAGACCTGGTACACGACGGACTCGAGGTGCCAGTCGGGGCCACCGGCGCCCGGCGTCGCAATGAAGTCGTCGGCGTCGGGGACGTCGAACGACTGAACGCCCAGAGCGTTCAGCCATGCGTAGCCGAAGTCACCGCCGGAGAGGAGCCAGCGGTACGGCGTCCCGACGTTCCAGACGGGAAACGTCGCGCGCCACCAGACGTCCGAGTCCGTCTCGCGATCGACCTCGGCACGCGCGATCTGCGGCTCGCCGTCGCGCACGTACCGCACGGTCACCGCGTCGGCAGCGGACGCCTTCGGCACACGGAGGAGCACCGTCGTCTCGTCGCCGAGCTCGGCCGGGAGCTCCGGCACGTAGAGCTCCGAGCCGTCGTGGTGCGGCTGTGCGAGGGGCTCGACGCATGCGTCAGCCCTTCACCGCGCCGGTCACGCCCTCGGTGAAGTAGCGCTGGAGGAAGAAGAAGAGGATGACGACGGGGATCGCGGCGAGGATCACGCCCGCGCAGAACGTCCCCCACTGCTGCGCGTACTTGTCGTTGATGAAGCCGTACAGCCCGACCGTCATCGTGAACTTGTCGGTCGAGTCGAGGAGGACGCTCGCGATGATGTACTCGTTGATCGAGAAGATGTACGAGATGAGCCCGACCACGGCGAGCACCGGCGCGGCGAGCGGCAGGATCACGGCCCAGAACACCTGACGCGGGCGTCGCGCCGTCGACGCGGGCGGACTCGTCGAGGGAGTCGGGGATCGAGTCGAGGAAGCCCTTCATGAGCCACGTGTTCACGCCGAGCACGCCCCCGAGGTAGACGAGGATGAGCCCGATTCTCGTGTCGAGGCCGATCGCGGGGAAGATGTTGCCGACGCGCAGCACGATGAGGTAGATGGCGACCACCGCGAGGAAGGTCGGGAACATCTGGATGAGGAGCAGGCTCAGCATCCCCATGCGCCGGCCCTTGAAGCGGAAGCGCGCGAACGCATAGGCCGCGATCACGCCGAAGAAGACGGACAGGAGCGCCGTCGCCCCGGAGACGAAGATCATGTTGACGTACCAGTTCTTGTAGGGGACGTCGAGTCGCCGCCTCGCTCGAGCCCTCCTCGCCCGGGGTCCCGCTCAGGATCGCCCGGAAGTTGTCGAGCGTGATGCTCTCCGGGATCAGACTCGCGCCGGAGAGCGAGTCGACCGGGTTGAACGCGGCCGAGATCACGTACAGGATCGGGATGACCGCGAACGCGATCGCGAGGAGGCCGACGAGGTAGCGCCACCAGTCCTGCGGCGAGCTCCGACCGCTTCCGCGGTGCCTTCTCGGCGACGCGCGGGACGGCCGCCTCGGCTTGCTCGAGCGTGGTCATCGGACCGTCTCCAGGCTCTTCGTGCGCCAGAACGAGAACGCGGAGATCCCGGCGACGATGAAGAAGATGAAGATGGACACCGCCGCCGCGAGCCCGTACTGGGCTCCCTGCCCGGCGGAGAACGCGAGCTTGTACGTGTAGGAGATGAGGATGTCGGTCGAGCCGGCGATGCTCTGCTCGACGCCGTACGGGCCGCCTCCGGTGAGGAAGAAGATGTTGTTGAAGGCGTTGAAGTTGAACGCGAACGAGGCGATGAGGAGCGGCGCGGTGACGACGAGCAGGAGCGGGAGCGTCACCCGCCTGAAGACCTGGAGCGAGCTCGCGCCGTCGACGCGGGCCGCCTCCTGCAGCTCGGCGGGGATCGCCTGCAGCGCGGCCGTGTTGACGAGGAAGAAGTACGGGAAGCCGAGCCAGACGTTGACGAGGATGCAGGACACCTTCGCCCAGGTCGGGTCGAAGAGCCACGGGATGTCCGTGCCGAGCGTCTGGTTGACCACGCCGAACTCGTCGTTCAGCAGGCCCTGCCATACGAGCACGCAGAGGAACGCCGGAATCGCGAACGGGAGCACCAGCAGCGCGCGCTGGACGCGACGGAGCTTGAGCGTCGGCTTGTTCAGCACGATCGCGAGGAAGAGCCCGAGCGCGAACATCAGGAAGACCGAGATCGCCGCGTACGCGAACGTCCAGATGAAGACGCTGACGAACGGATCGCGGTACAGCGGGTTCGTGAGGACGGTCGAGAAGTTCTCGAAGCCGACGTGCGTCCGCCAGCCGGGCTCGATCACCTCGCCCGACGCGGACTCGTACGAGCCCTCGCCGTTGTCCGTGAAGACGGTGCCGGTCTCGATGTTCGTGAACGTGTCGGCTTCGCGCGTCGTACACGAGCGTCGGCTGCAGCTCGACCGCGATGCTGAGGCCCTCGGCGCGGATGAAGCGGTCGTCTGCCGCGGGGATGACGAGCGCGGCGAGCTGCGTGTCGATGCCGCGCGAGCTGCGTGCCCTGCAGGACCTCGTAGCCCTCGGCCGCGGTGATCGTGCCGACCTCGACGGTCGCGGTCTCCGGCGGGAGCGGCTCGAGCCCGCTCTCCGAGCCGACGTAGAGATCGCCGCTCGACGTCGTCGACGAGGAGGAGGACGAGCTCGCCGTCCTTCGTCGCCGGCGTCGCCGTGTACGCCTTCCCGTCCGCCGGAGCGACGAGGGACACCTCCTGGATCGCGACGATCGCCTCGTCCTTCGTGAGGTTGTGCCCCGTCGACCAGTTCGTGAACGCGATGTTCGCGTTCGAGACGATCGGGATGACGACGAACGCGACGAGGAAGACGATGCCCGGGACGAGGTACTTCAGCGGAACGAGGCGCCTGTCTCGGGTAGAGGTAGACGAAGTCGATCAGCGCCGTCGCCGCGATGGCGACGAGCGCGGCGATCCACTTGTCGTCGGCGACGAGGACACCCGCTGCCCAGAGCACGAGCGCGTTGAGCAGCGCGAGCAGGACGATCTTGATCCCGAACCCGACCGGGCCGGAGAAGAACCCGACCGCCCGCACGAGCCACGAGGGGCTCGGAACGGCTGCGTCGGCTGCGATGGGAGCGCTCGTCACGGCAGTAACCGGGTCCTTTCGCTGACCGGGTCCTTCGGTCACCGCGATCCTTCGCTGCGACGCGGCCGCGAAGCGGACGCCTTCAGGGATTTGCCGCGACCGGGGATCCGCGCTCGCGGATCCCCGGTCTGCGCCGGCTACTCAGCCGATCTTCTGCGCGATGCTCTTCTGCGCGCCGATGAACGACTTGCGGGCCGGAATCGAGCCCGAGCCCTTCGTCGAGCGGACCCAGGCAGCGCCGAGGTCACCCCAGACGCTCGCCATCTGCGGGATGTTGGGCATCGGGACGCCGCCGACGGACGCCTTGCCGAATGCCTTCAGGTCCGCGTCCTTGACCTGCGCCGCGGCGGTCGTGTTCGCCGGGAAGCGACCGTTCGCCGCCGCGAGCGCGAGCTGCGACGCGGGCGCGCCATGTAGCTCGCCACGAGATCCTTCGCGAGCGACTCGACACCGTGCGTCGACGAGAACTTCGTGACCATGAAGCCCTGGACGCCGAGGAACGGCGCCGACTTGACGCCGGGCACGATCTGCGGGAACGCCGAGATCGCGTACTTGACGCCCGACTTCTTGATGTCGCTCACGAACCACGGGCCGGTGACGTAGTACGCGACCTTGCCCGTCAGGAAGAGGCTCTTCGCCTGGTCGGCCGCCGACCTGCGAGCGGATGAGGCCCGACTTGTTCCACTTGTCGATGAGCGGCGGCGTTCTTCAGGAACTTGGCGTTCGCGACGCCGATGTCGGACGGGTCGAGGTTGCCGGCCTTGTTCTGGCCGAAGACGTAGCCGCCGAGGCCCGAGAAGAACGGGTACATGTGGAACGCGTCGCCGCCCGCGCCCTGCTGGACGGCGAGGCCGACCTGCGCCTTCGTCTTGCGCTTCGCCGCGAGCGCCTGGCGCTCGAGGTCGGCGAACGACGTCGGGACCTTCGCCAGCTTCGTGTTCGTGATGAGCGCGACGTTCTCGAGCGCGACCGGCATGCCGTAGAGCTTCTTGATCGCCGTGCCGTACGAGAACGAGTTGAGCGCGTACGCCGGGAACTGCTTCTTCGTCGCCGCGGACGGCGAGAGCGGAAGGACCGAGCCGTTCGCCGAGAGCTCGCCGACCCAGTCGTGCGCGCCGACGATGACGTCCGGCGCGGTGTCGGCGGCGACCGTCGTGAGCTGCGAGCGGATGTGGCCGAACTCCTTCTGCACGACCTGGACGGTCGCGCCCTTGCTCTGCGCCCAGGCGTTGGCGACCTGCGTCACGGCCGGAACGCGATCCGCGTCCGCCCAGATGACGATCTTCGCCGACTGGTTGTTCGCCGACGTGCCGGTCGAGACGGCCACGACGGCGACGAGTGCGCTGACGGCCAGGCCGGCAGCGACCCGCAACCTGCGAGTACTGAACATGAATGCCCTCCTTGAGGAACGAGATGGTGCGCGCCGAATGAAGTGTTGTTTCATTCTCATGAAACGCGCGGGGAGCTTAACCGCCACTTAACCATTTGGTCAAGTTGGCCGACTCTGCAAAAACCTGGCTAAGATCACCCGGATGGACATGACGAGCGTTTCTTTCCTCCGAAACGAGCTGCTGCCCCCCACGGGCCGACCCGCGACCGAAGCCGATGGCCAGTCTTAGAGACGTCGCCGACCGCGCCGGAGTTAGCCTGGCGACCGCCTCGCGTGTCGCGAGCGGCTCGTCCGCGGTGCGACCCGAGACGAAGGAGCGCGTCGAGGGCGCGATGCGCGACCTTCTCTACGTCCCGCCCGGGCGCGTCGAGGCGTCGAACGCGATCGGGCTCTTCGTTCCCGACTTCTCGAATCCGATCTTTGCCGCTCTGGCCGAGGCGATGGAGATGCATGCGTCACGGAGCGGGCTCGCAACGATCCTCTGCAACACGCACGGCTCGGCCGGTCGCGAGCGCGACTACGTGCGGATGCTCCTCGAGCGCGGCGTCGAGGGGATGCTCTTCATCTCGGCCGAGATCACCGACATACGCGGCCGGCACTCGCACTACGCGAAGTTGCTCGAGCGCGGCGCGCGGCTCGTGTTCGTGAACGGGGGCTCCGAGGAGCTCGACGTGACCTCCGTCGGCGTGGACGAGCGCGCCGCCGGGACGGATCGCCACCGAGCATCTCGTCGAGCTCGGGCACGAGCGCATCGGCTTCGTTGCGGGCGACGAGTACGCGCTCCCGACACGCGAGAAAGCGCTCGGGCACCGCGACGCTCTCCGGGCGGCTCAGCTCACGGACGGGCTCGTCGCACACTCCTCGTTCACCGTCGGCGGCGGACGCGAGGCGCTGCGTGAGCTTCTCGCGAAGCCCGACGCAGAGCGGCCGACCGCGGTGATCTGCTCGAGCGATCTCATGGCCATCGGCGCGCTCCAGGAAGCCGGGCTGCGCGGCCTCGACGTGCCCGGCGAGCTCTCCATCGTGGGCTTCGACGGCATCGACGCCGCAACGTGGACGAACCCGCCGCTCACCACGGTCGAGCAGCCGATCGACGAGATCGCGCGCACGGCCGTCGAGGCGCTGTGGGGTCAGGTCGCGAGGCCGTCCGAACGGCAGCCGAGCTACGTCTTCCGGCCGCGGCTGCGCGTGGGCGGCACGACGGCGCCGCCGTCGAGCGCGCTCGCGACGTCGTAGAAGTCGTCGAACAGCTCGAACGCCACGCCGTTCCCGGCGAGGTATGTCGCGAGGCCGTCTCGGGCGAAGACCCTGCGCGCCGCCTGCGCGACGCAGCGGTCGGAGAAGCCGTCGCCGACGTAGACGAAGCCGTCGAGATCCGCGACGTCGGAGCGCTTGCACGGCTCGCCGCAGACAGTGCAGATCGCCTGTTGCCTGAAGAGGGCGCGCCAGCCGTCGGGCCGCGGGTCGAGCCGGTTCGCGACGACGCGAACCTCGACCTCGTCCCGCTCCAGGAGGGGCGCGATGAGCTCGTGGAATCCCATCGAGACGACGAGCGGGTCATGTCGCGCGACGATCTCGGCGAAACCGGGCCGAAGCGGAATCGTCTCGACGAGGAATGCGACGACCTCCTCGAGCGGGGCGGTGATCGTCTCCATCTCGACGGCGATGACCTCCTGCAGCGTGAGCCTCCGACCGATCTCGCTCTCCATCGCGCGGAAGACGTCGACGTCGCCGAACTCCTCGATGGCAGCGTGGAGCGTGTCGACCTCGGTGACCGTGCCGTCCCAGTCGAGCACGAGCTCCATGCTCAGCCGGCGACCCGTTGCTCGAGGACGCCGATCCCGTCGACCTCGATCGAGACCGCCCGCGCCGGCTTCGAGGGATTCGAGCAGATCGGAAGCCGGGCTGGCCACGATGTCCCCCGGGTAGAGCACGGTCCTCGCGGCGGCGCTCGCGATGGCGGCAGCCCAGTCGAATTCGGGGAACGCGTCACGGGCGTCGCGCGCGCCGGGCTCCTCGGGCGTCACGACGACGGGACCGAGCCCGAGAGCGAAGTCGCGATCCTTCGGCGGCTCGCACGCCAGGCGCGCGCCACTCGGCGAGCACGGTGAACCCGCCGATCGCTCCTTCCGCGCCGATCACGG
This sequence comes from uncultured Gaiellaceae bacterium, assembly GCA_963744285.1. Lineage (GTDB taxonomy): Bacteria > Actinomycetota > Thermoleophilia > Gaiellales > Gaiellaceae > GMQP-bins7. The sequence goes on from CAVUTA010000022.1 coordinate 16,708, forward strand.
CGGCAAGTCGGGGTAACACGGTCAGGCTCGAGGCCGGACCGACCACGAGCGCGCCGGGTCCAGCGACAGCTGCCGGGTTCGCGAACGCGAACGTCGACTGGTCGTCGAAGAGGCGGACGGACGGCGGGTGGAGCACCGGCGCGAGGAGCACGACGTCGTTCAAGCGGGTACTCGGCGTGCTCTCGCGCAGTCCCTCCACCCGTGAAGAACGACTGCAGCGTCTGCGCGGCCAGCTGGAGCACGCGATCGCCGTCGACGCGCCCGACCCAGCCTCGCTCCAGCGGGTGGCCCGACCGGATGGAACATGCAGAGCCTCAAGGCTCGGTGTGTACCACGACGTCGGCGATCGCCGGGACGGCACTGCGCACGCGCTCCTCGATCGCGCTCGCGCGCCCGTGTGCCTCGGCGAGCGAACCCGCACCACCGAGGCCGAGCGTCAGGAAGACGACGATCCCGTCGTCCGTCCGGACGAAGCGCAGCTCGCGCGGCTCGGCTCCGGTCTCCTCTCGTACCGCCTGCTCGATCGCGGCGGTGTCGATGTCGATCTCCTCGCCGGAGGCCGTCTCGCGAAGCGGCTCGAGATGCGTCTGCACGCTCTTCACCTCCGGCACCTCCGCGTGGATCGCTGCTTCGACCTGCTCCGCGATGTCGTGTGCCTGGTCGAGCGGGAAGTCGCCCGGAAGCTTCAGGTGGAGCGCGACCTCGATGCTGCCGTCGACGTCGAGGACCTTGAGGTTGTGGATCTCCCGCACGTACGACACGGTGAGCGCGGCGGCGAGGATGCGCTCGCGGAGGACGCCGGCGCTCTCGCGAGGTTCGACGTGGACGACGACGTCGATCCCGGGGAAGGCGCCCTGCAGCACCTCCTCCACACGATCTGCAGCCGCGTGCCCCTGACCGATCGCGGCTCCGGGAGCGACGCCGATGACGACGTCTGCGAAGTGCTCTCCTCCTGCCCGTCGCAACCGCAGCCGACGGAGCTCGACAGGCGGTTCGAGTGACTCGAGCGCTCGACGCGCGATCCTGGCGTCGTCCTCGGACGACCGGTCCATGAGCACGTCCACGTTCCGGCCCGCGAGCCGGAAGGCGGCGGCGACGACGAGGCCGGAGACGAAGAGCGCCGCGATCGAGTCGCCGGCCTGGAAGCCGGCCGCCGCGGCGATCAGGCCGGCGAGAACGGCGAGCGGTGCCGGCGAAGTCGCTCCCGAAGTGGAGCGCATTGGCAAGGAGCGCGTCGCTCCGATACAGCCGCGCTCCCCGCAGCGACACCAGCGTCCGCGACGCGTCGATGGCGAGGACGAGCCCGATCGCCGCGAACGTCCACCACGTCGGATCGACGTCGAACTCGACGACGCCGGCCAGCCGCAGGATCGCGGCGATCGCGATCCCGACGCTGACGAGGATGAGGAACCCGGCCTCGCCCAGCGCGGCGAGGTTCTGGGCCTTTGCGTGCCCGTACGGGTGGCCGCGATCCGCCGGACGAACCGCCACCGACACGGCGAAGAACGTGAGCAGCGCGGCGGCGAGGTCGGTGCCCGAGTGCGCAGCCTCGGCGAGGAGCCCGAGACTCGAGCTGGCCAGCCCGAGAAGGATGGAGATGCAGCGTCAAGGAGCGGGCTCGCAACGATCCTCTGCAACACGCACGGCTCGGCCGGACGCGAGCGCGACTACGTGCGGATGCTCCTCGAGCGCGGCGTCGAGGGAATGCTCTTCATCTCGGCCGAGATCACCGACATACGCGGCCGGCACTCGCACTACGCGAAGTTGCTCGAGCGCGGTGCGAGGCTCGTGTTCGTGAACGGGGGATCCGAGGAGCTCGACGTGACCTCCGTCGGCGTGGACGAGCGCGCCGCAGGGCGCATCGCCACCGAGCATCTCGTCGAGCTCGGGCACGAGCGCATCGGCTTCGTTGCGGGCGACGAGTACGCGCTCCCGACGCGCGAGAAAGCGCTCGGGCACCGTGACGCTCTCCGGGCGGCTCAGCTCACGGACGGGCTCGTCGCACACTCCTCGTTCACCGTCGGCGGCGGACGCGAGGCGCTGCGGGAGCTTCTCGCGAAGCCCGACGCAGAGCGGCCGACCGCGGTGATCTGCTCGAGCGATCTCATGGCCATCGGCGCGCTGCAGGAAGCCGGGCTGCGCGGCCTCGACGTGCCCGGCGAGCTCTCCATCGTGGGCTTCGACGGCATCGACGCCTCAACGTGGACGAACCCGCCGCTCACCACGGTCGAGCAGCCGATCGACGAGATCGCGCGCACGGCCGTCGAGGCGCTGTGGGGTCAGGTCGCGAGGCCGTCCGAACGGCAGCCGAGCTACGTCTTCCGGCCGCGGCTGCGCGTGGGCGGCACGACGGCGCCGCCGTCGAGCGCGCTCGCGACGTCGTAGAAGTCGTCGAACAGCTCGAACGCCACGCCCTTCCCGGCGAGGTAGGTCGCGAGGCCGTCTCGGGCGAAGACCCTGCGCGCCGCCTGCGCGACGCAGCGGTCGGAGAAGCCGTCGCCGACGTAGACGAAGCCGTCGAGCTCCGCGACGTCGGAGCGCTTGCACGGCTCGCCGCAGACAGCGCAGATCGCCTGTTGCCTGAAGAGGGCGCGCCAGCCGTCGGGCCGCGGATCGAGACGGTTCGCGACGACGCGAACCTCGACCTCGTCCCGCTCCAGGAGTGGCGCGATGAGCTCGTGGAATCCCATCGACACGACGAGCGGGTCATGTCGCTCGACGATCTCGGCGAAGCCGGGCCGAAGCGGAACCGTCTCGACGAGGAACGCGACGACATCCTCGAGCGGCGCGGGGATCGTCTCCATCTCGACGGCGATGACCTCCTGCAGCGTGAGCCTCCGTCCGATCTCGCTCTCCATCGCGCGGAAGACGTCGACGTCGCCGAACTCGTCGATGGCAGCGTGGAGCGTGTCGACCTCGGTGACCGTGCCGTCCCAGTCGAGCACGAGCTCCATGCTCAGCCGGCGACCCGTTGCTCGAGGACGCCGATCCCGTCGATCTCGAGCGCGACGCCCGCTCCGGCTTCGAGCCCGTCGAGCAGATCGGAAGCCGGGCCGGCCGAGGATGTCCCCCGGATAGAGCACGGTCCCGGCGCGGCGCTCGCGATGGCGGCAGCCCAGTCGAAGTCGGGGAACGCGTCACGGGCGTCGCGCGCGCCGGGCTCGTCGGGCGTCACGACGACGGGACCGAGCCCGAGCGCGAAGTCGCGATCCTTCGGCGGCTCGCACGCCGGGCGCGCGCCACTCGGCGAGCACGGTGAACCCGCCGATCGCTCCCTCCGCGCCGATCACGGCGGCGAGTCGCGGTAGACACGGTCAGGCTCGAGCGCCGGCACCGACCACGACGCGCGCCGGGCCGAGCGACGGCTGCCGGGTTCGCGAACGCGAACGAGGACTGGTCGTCGAAGAGGCGGACCGACGGCGGGTGGAGCACCGGCGCGAGGAGCACGACCTCGTTCGAGCGGGTACTCCGCGTGCTCTCGCGCAGTCCCTCCACCGGTGAAGAACGACTGCAGCGTCTGCGCGGCCAGCTGGAGCACCCGCTCGCCGTCGACGCGGCCGACCCAGCCGCGCTCCAGCGGGTGGCCCGACGGGATGGAACATGCAAAGCCTCAGGGCTCGGTGTGTACCACGACGTCGGCGATCGCCGGAACGGCACTGCGCACGCGCTCCTCGATCGCGCTCGCGCGCCCGTGCGCCTCGGCGAGCGAACCCGCGCCGCCGAGGCCGAGCGTCAGGAAGACGACGATCCCGTCGTCCGTCCGGACGAAGCGCAGCTCGCGCGGCTGCGGCTCCGGTCTCCTCTCGTACCGCCTGCTCGATCGCGGCGGTGTCGACGTCGATCTCCTCGCCGGAGGCCGTCTCGCGAAGCGGCTCGAGATGCGTCTGGACGCTCTTCACCTCCGGCACCTCCGCGTGGATCGCTGCTTCGACCTGCTCCGCGATGTCGTGTGCCTGGTCGAGCGGGAAGTCGCCGGGAAGCTTGAGGTGGAGCGCGACCTCGATGCTGCCGTCGACGTCGAGGACCTTGAGGTTGTGGATCTCGCGCACGTACGACACGGTGAGCGCGGCAGCGAGGATGCGCTCGCGGAGGACGCCGGCGCTCTCGCGAGGCTCGACGTGGACGACGACGTCGATCCCGGGGAAGGCGCCGTGCAGCGCCTCCTCGACGCGATCTGCGGCCGCGTGCCCCTGACCGATCGCGGCTCCGGGAGCGACGCCGATGACGACGTCCGCGAAGTGCTCTCCTCCTGCCCGTCGCAGCCGAAGCCGCCGGAGCTCGACGGGCGGCTCGAGCGACTCGAGCGCCCGACGCGCGATCCTGGCGTCGTCCTCGGACGACCGGTCCATGAGCACGTCCACGTTCCGGCCCGCGAGCCGGAAGGCGGCGGCGACGACGAGGCCGGAGACGAAGAGCGCCGCGATCGAGTCGCCCGGCCGGGAAGCCGGCCGCCGCGGCGATCAGGCCGGCGAGAACGGCGAGGGTGCCCGCGAAGTCGCTCCCGAAGTGGAGCGCGTTGGCGAGGAGCGCGTCGCTGCGATACAGCCGCGCCCCGCGCAGCGACACCAGCGTCCGCGACGCGTCGATGGCGAGGACGAGCCCGATCGCCGCGAACGTCCACCACGTCGGATCGACCTCGAACTCGACGACGCCGGCGAGCCGCAGGATCGCGGCGACGGCGATCCCGAGGCTGACGAGGATGAGGAACCCGGCCTCGGCGAGCGCGGCGAGGTTCTGGGCCTTCGCGTGCCCGTACGGGTGGCCGCGATCCGCCGGACGAACCGCGACCGACACGGCGAAGAACGTGAGCAGCGCGGCGGCGAGGTCGGTGCCCGAGTGCGCAGCCTCGGCGAGCAGCCCGAGACTCGAGCTCGCCAGCCCGACGACGAGCTTGATCGCGACGAGGAGACACGCGGCCCCGACCGAGACGAGCGCGGTGCGGCGCTGCGGCGACATGGGCGGAAGGCTACGGCGTCAGCCGGTGGCGGCGTAGAGCGCCCACGCTCGGGGACGCCCTTGAGCTCGTGCTCGCCGCGCTCCTCGAACGCGATCCCGGAGCCGGCGACGAGGTCCCGGACGGTGCGCGTCACGAGGACCTCACCCGGCTCGGCGAGCGCGGAGACGCGCGCGCCGATGTGCACGGCGATTCCGGCGACACCGCCGGGGCGCCGTGTGATCTCGCCGGCATGGAGCCCACACCGGACCTCGAGGCCACTGAGGCGTGCTTCGTCGCGGATTCTCCTGGCACAGCGGATGGCGCGCGTCGGGCCGTCGAAGGTGGCGAGGATGCCGTCGCCGGCCGTGTCCTCGAGCCTCCCGTCGAACGCCGCGAGCGCCGTGCGCACGACCTGCTCGAATCGCTCGAGGGCGACCCGCCAGGTCCGATCGCCGAGCTCGGCCGCGAACGCGGTCGAGCCGACGACGTCGACGAAGAGAACCGTCGCGAGCACGCGATCCCAGTCACCGGCCCCGCTCGACGACCCGGTTATGAACTCCTCGATCGTCGCGACGAGATCCGGGTCCGGCACCGGCCAGTGGTCCGCGCTGTCGCGCTCGATGTAGCGCGCCCCGGCGATCTGCTCGGCCAGGTAGCGCCCATGACCGACGCGGACGAACACGTTGTCACGGCTGTGGATGACGAGCGTCGGGACCTCGACGAGGGGGAGGACGGTCGCGAACGTCGAGCGCGAGAATCGTCTCGAGCTGGGCGCGGGCGACACGCGGCGTCGCACCGAAGCGCTCGACCCGTGCCCACCAGTCCACGACACCGGGCCGGTGAGCGACCGACGGGCCGAGTCCGAGGGCATGGACACCGGTGCCCCACTGCCGTTCGAGCGCGTCGAGATACGGCCTCGTGCATGTGCTCCGGCAACCCGGCCGGGTAGTCGTCGGCGCGTGCGAACCTCGTGTAGCCGTTGACGACCACGAGCGAGTCGACCCGCTCCGGATGTGTCGCGGCGGCCATGAGCGCCACCTGCGCCCCGAGGCCGTGGGCGACGAGGCTCGCGCGCTCGAAGCCCGCGGCGTCCATGACCGTGACGAGATCGTCCATCCAGCTCTCGATCGGGCTCCCCTCGCTCAGCGGGCCGGACATGCCGACGCCGCGCGTTCCGAACCAGAGCACGCGAGCGAAGCGGGCGAGCGAGCTGAACCACTCCGCGATGAAGGGCTGCTCGACGAGCGCTTCCAGGTGGCTCGCCCAGTCGAGCACGACGACGACGTCACGAGGGCCGTCGCCCAGGACCTGGTACGCGATGTCCGCGTCGCCCGAGCGGACGTACTGCGTCGCGCGAGCGCCACGACTCAGTCTGTACTCGACGGCTCGACGGCGAAGAGACGCCATGGTCCATCGCCGTATTCTCGCGCCTATCCTCCTCGCGTGAAGATCTGCCCGAGCTGCGGGCGCGAGAACGCCGAGGACGCGCGTTTCTGCTCGTGGTGCGCGACGTCGCTCGACCGTGCGAGTCGCAGCGCGAGGAGCGCAAGGTCGTCACCTGCCTCTTCTGCGACCTCGTCGGCTTCACGGCCCGGGCCGAGCGCGATGGACCCGGAGGACGTGCGGAGGCTCCTCCAGCCCTACCACGCCCGCGTGCGCTCGGAGCTCGAGCGTCACGGCGGGACGGTCGAGAAGTTCATCGGCGACGCGGTCATGGCCGTCTTCGGCGCGCCGATCGCGCACGAGGACGACCCCGAGCGCGCAGTGCGCGCTGCGCTCTCGATCCGCGACACGCTGGCCGAGGAGGGCGAGCTCGAGGTCCGCATCGGGATCACGACCGGCGAGGCGCTCGTCGCGCTCGACGCCCGCCCGGATGCGGGCGAGGGCATGGCCTCGGGCGACGTCGTCAACACGGCCGCCCGCCTGCAGGCCGCGGCCCCGACGAACGGCATCCTCGTCGACGAGACGACGTTCCGCGCGACCGAGCGCGCGATCGAGTACGAGCGACGCCCGGCTCGATCGAAGCGAAGGGCAAGGCGGAGCCGATCGCCGTCTGGGAGGCGCAGAAGGCGCGTGCGCGCGTCTCGGTCGAGCGGGTCGGCGGCGCTCCGCTGGTCGGCCGCGAGCAGGAGGTCACGCTCCTGCGCGAGACCCTCGCCCGCGTGATCCGCGAGCGCGAGCCGCAGCTCGTCACCCTCGTCGGCGTCCCGGGGATCGGCAAGAGCCGGCTCGTGTACGAGCTCTTCCAGACGATCGAGACCGGCGACTACGGCCTCGTCTACTGGCGCCACGGCCGCTCGCTCCCGTACGGCGAGGGCGTCACGTTCTGGGCGCTCGGCGAGATGGTCAAGGCCAGGCTGGGATCCTCGAGTCCGACGGTCCCGAGCAGGCGGAGGAGAAGCTCCGTCAGGCCGTCGAGCGGTTCGTCAGCGACGGCGCCGACGCCGCCTGGGTCGAGCGCAGCTGCGTCCACTTGCCGGCCTCGAGGCGACGAGGAGGCAGGCGACCGGCGCGACGAGGCCTTCGCCGCCTGGCGCCGCTACCTCGAGGCGATCGCCGACGAGCGCCCGCTCGTCCTCGTCTTCGAGGACCTCCACTGGGCCGACGACGCGCTGCTCGACTTCGTCGACTACCTCGTGGACTGGGCGAGCGGCGTCCCTCTGCTCGTCCTCTGCACGGCACGCCCCGAGCTGCTGACACGCCGACCCGCCTGGGGCGGCGGCAAGGTCAACTCGTCGACGATCCTGCTCTCTCCGCTCTCCGACGACGAGACCGCCAAGCTCCTCCACGCCCTGCTCGGCCGCTCGGCGGTCGACGCCGAGCTCCAGGCGCGACTGCTCGAGCACGCGGGCGGCAATCCGCTGTACGCGGAGGAGTTCACCCGCATGCTGACGTCGCGGCCCGACGAGATCGTCCTCCCCGAGACGGTGCAAGGGATCATCGCCGCGCGGCTCGACACGCTTCCCGCCGAGGAGAAGGAGCTCCTTCAGGACGCGGCCGTGATCGGCAGAGTCTTCTGGCTCGGAGCGCTCGGCCGCGAGCGCTGGACGCTCGAGGAGCGGCTGCACTCGCTCGCGAGCAAGGAGTTCGTGACGCCGGAGTCGGCGGAGCTCGGTCGCGGGCGAGGACGAATACGCATTCCGTCACGCGCTCGTCCGCGACGTCGCCTACGAGCAGATCCCGCGGCCGGCGCGGGCGGACAAGCACCGCACCGCAGCGGAGTGGATCGAATCGCTCGGCCGGCCGGAGGACCACGCCGAGATGCTCGCCCACCACTACGCGTCCGCCATCGAGTACGCGCGCGCGACAGGGCAGAACGTCGACCTGCTCGCCCACCGAGGCAGGAGCGCATTGCGGGACGCGGGAGACCGCGCACTCGCCCTCAATGCGTTCCCGGCCGCCGCGCGCTACTACGAGCTCGCGGTCGAGCTCTGGCCGCACGACGACCCCGAGTGGCCCGGGATCCTGCTCGCAGCTCGCTCGTTCGTACCACCTCATCGCCGACGAACGTCAGGAAGAAGCCCTCGAGAAGGCTCGCGAGGCCGCCCTCGCGACGGAGCCGCGTCGAGCTCGCGGCCGAGGCGGACGCGCTGCTCGCCGAGCTCTGGTGGTTCCGCGGCGACCGTGATGCATGCGACCGTCACCTCGAACGCGCCCACGCGTTGGTCCAGGACCTTCCATCGTCGCCCGGAAAGGCACGCGTGCTCAGCCAGGTCTCGCGCTACCGGATGCTGGCGGGCGCGGACGAGGATGCGATTCGGATCGGTGAAGCGGCGCTCGCCATGGCCGACGAGCTCGGGCTCGTCGAGCTCCAGGTGCAGGCGCTCGTCAACATCGGGACGAGCAGAGCAAACATGGGTGATGCCGCCGGCGTCGAGGATCTCGAGCGCGCCGTCGCGATGGCCGTGGCGGCGGGGTCCTCCTCGGTCGCTCGTGCCTACAACAACCTGGCCGTGTCAGTCTGGGTTCTCGGGGACCTCCGCCGCGGGCGTCGGCTCATGGACGAGGCGGTCGCTCACGCCGAGCGACTCGGCCTGGCCAGCCTGCTCCGGTTCTCTCGGAACGTCCGGTACTGGCTGCTCGCCCGAGAGGGCTACTGGGACGAGGCGCTCCCCTACATCGAGGAGTTCGTGGCGGCCTGCGAGGCCGGCGAGCCTCACTACCACGAGGGCGGCATGCGCCTTCGGCGGGCGGTCATCCGGCTGGCACGAGACGACGTCCAGGGCGCACTCGACGACGTGCGCAAGATCGTGCCGCTCGCGCGGAGCGCGGGTGACCCGCAGCAGCGCGTTCCGTGGCTCGCGGCGTGCGCGTATCTGCTCGTCGAAGCCGGACGCGTAGAGGAAGCGCGCCAGCTCGCGGCCGACGTGCTTCACCACGGAGGTGCGATCTCCCGCTCGGCCCTCATCGATCTCGCACTCGTCGCGGAGGAGCTCGGATGTGTCGACGAGCTCGCGACGATCGTCGAGAGTGGCGCACGCACGAAGTGGACGGACGCGGCGGGGATGTTCCTGCGCGGCGACGTCGTCCGCGCGGCCGAGATCCTCCACGAGATCGGCGACGCCGAGCTCGAATCCGTCGCGCGTCTGCGTGGGGCGCGCCGACTCGTAGCCGAGGGCCGCCGAGCCGAGGCGGACGAGCAGCTACAGCGGTCGCTCGCGTTCTAGCGCTCGGTCGGCGCGACGCGCTACATCAGGCAGGCCGAGGAGCTCCTCGACGAGCGTCTCAGAGGTTTCCGCGTAGCGCCTGCTCGCGCTCGATCGCCTCGAAGAGCGACTTGAAGTTGCCGATCCCGAAGCCGCGCGAGCCGTGGCGCTCGATCACCTCGAAGAAGAGCGTCGGGCGGTCCTGGACGATCTTCGTGAAGAGCTGGAGCAGGTAGCCCTCCTCGTCGCGGTCGGCGAGGATCCCCATCGAGCGCAGGTCGTCCCAGTCCTGCTCGATCTCGCCCACGCGCTCCTGGACGATGTCGTAGTACGTGTCCGGCGTCGCGATGAAGAGGACGCCGTGCTCGCGGAGCGCGGCGACCGTCTTCACGATGTCCTCCGACTGCATCGCGACGTGCTGCACGCCCGGGCCGCCGTGGAACTCGAGGTACTCCTCGATCTGGCTCCGCTTCTTTCCTTCCGCCGGCTCGTTGATCGGGAACTTGATCTTCCCCTCGCCGTCCGTCATGACCTTCGACATGAGCGCGGAGTACTCGGTCGAGATGTCCTCGTCCGAGAAGTGCGTGAGCTGCGTGAAGCCGAGGACGCGCGCGTAGAAGTCGACCCACTCGTCCATGCGGCCGAGCTCGACGTTGCCGACGACGTGGTCGATCGCGATCAGGCCGACGCCTCGTGCCGGCCCGCCGTTCGGCGAGGCCGAGACGTACCCGGGCAGGTACGCGCCCGAGTACTCCGAGCGATTGACGAACGTGTGGATGTTGTCGCCGTAGGTCGCGATGGCGGCGAGCTCGACGCGCCCCGCGTCGTCCTCGACCCAGTGCGGCTCGACGACGCCGCGGGCGCCGCGCTGAACGGCCTGGCGATAGGCGTTCGTCGCATCGGGAACCGCGAGCGCGACGTCGCGCACGCTGTCGCCCTTCGCCTGAGCCCACCTGCAGATCTCGCTGTCGCCGCGCAGCCCGCTCGTGAGGACGAAGCGGATCTCCCCCTGCTCGAGCACGTAGGACGCGCGGTCGCGGACGCCTGTCTCCGGGCCTGCATAGGCCGTGCGCGTGAAGCCGTACGCCGTCTCGTAGAAGAACGCCGACTGCTTCGCGTTCCCGACCCAGATCTCGAGGTGGTCCCAACCGTCGATCGGCATGAAGTCGTGTTCGCTCATGGTCCGATTCTAGGTCGCCTGGGCCGGGGCCGTTCGTCGGCGGGCGAGGAGGATTCCCGACGCGATGAGCAGACCGCCGAGCACCTGGAGGAGACCCAGTGGCTCGGAGAGGAGAACGACCGCGAGCAAAGCGGCGACGAACGGCTGCAGGTTCGCCGCGAGCGTCGCGCGGGCGGGGCCGATCTTCGAGATCGACCGGAACCAGAGCACGTTCGTGAGGACGAGCGGTCCGACCGTCGCGAAGACGAGCAGCACCCAGATCTCCCACCCGACGTGCCAGTCTTGCTCGCCCGCCTGCGGGATCGCCGTCAACGCAAGCAGCCCCCACGTCAGCGGGATGACGACTGCGCTCACGCGCGACGGCGAGTACACGGTCATGAGTGGCGCGACCGCGACGGAGTACGCAGCCCACGTCGCGCAGATCCCGAGGCCGAGGAGGATCCCCGCGTACCCTCCCGCGACCTCGGTTCCGGACCCGACGGCGACGAGCCCGACTCCGACGAACGAAACCGCGGCGCCGAGCCAGAAGCGGCCGCTCAGCCGCTCCCGTCCGAGCGCGAGGCCGAAGAGCGCGGCGAAGATCGGGATGGCGCCGAGGATGAGGCCGATCGTCGACGCGTTCGTCATGTCGAGCGCGAAGACGAAGCAGAGCTGGTTGACGCAGAGCACGACCGCTGCGAACGCGAGCACGGGAAGGTGTCGTCGTTCGATCCGAAGCGTCCGCTCGACGAGGAGCGTGAGCGCGACGAAGATCGCACCGGCGAGCGCGTAGCGGACGACCGCGTACGAGAGCGGCGCGACGCCCTCCTCGAGGATGTACTTCGTGATGCTGAGGTTGAGCGCCCACAGGAAGACGGTCGTCAGGAGCATCAGCTCGACAGACGTCGGTCGGCGCACGCTCCGACGCTATCGGCGCGGCTCGAACCCGAGCTCGCGAAGCCGCGCGTCGACGGCTTCCGCCCAGCCGCGGTTCGCGGCGGGGCTCGCGGGGCTCGGGTGCGGGATGCTCCCGATGCGAGTCCCGTGCTCCGAGAGCCTCGTGCGCCCGTCGCTCGGCGAAGCGGCCGATGCCAACGACGAGCGCGGGCTGCAGCACGTCGACGATCCTCGCGAGTGCCTCGTCGCAGACGTGGAAGAGCGGAGCACGCTCTCCGGCCGGGAGCTTGTCCGGAGTGCGGTTCCGTCCGGACTCGTCCATGAAGACGAGCGGGCACCAGTTCGCGACGAAGACCCGGTCGAAGAACCGGTCCGCCGTCGAGAAGCGATCGCGCGCCCAGCCCCAGAACCGGGTGCCGCTCACCTCCGAGCGCGTGCACGCGAAGCCCGTGATCGGCCGCCGCGGATGCTCGCGAGCAGGCCGTCCGACCGGTCCCGTGATCCCGAGGAAGTCGCGCACCATCGCGACGTCGCCGAACGGAACGCCCGTCTGCGCCATGCCGAAGGGCCCGGGATTCATGCCGACCAGCAGCACGTCTCTCGGCGTCTTCACGCCCCAGCGCTCGAGGTACGCCTCGTGCGGCACCCGGGCGTAGACGAGCGGGTTGTAGACGAACGGCACCGACGGGAAGTCGAGCTCCTCGACCCGCGCCGACAGCTCGGCACTGATGTCGACGAGCGCAGTCATCGCCGGCATTCCTAGCGAACTCGCATGTCGCTCGATGGTTAGGCTGTCTCGGATGGTCGAGCCGACGCGAGACGACATCGACGCCCTCGTCGGGCCCGCCACGCCCCACTTCGCGTACCAGCTCCGCGCCCGCGTGCGCGAGCTGATCGAGGATCTTCCCGACGATCATCCGACCCGCAAGTACGGCGAGGAGAAGATGGAGCTTCTCGACCGCCTCGGGCACGCGTCCTCCCTCGCAGAGAGCGGCGACCGCGAGCCGTTGAGCCGTATCGGGTGGGAGACGATCCCGTCCTCCGCGCCGGCGTACGACCCGCTGCCCAAGGCCGAATGAGCTTCGAGGGCGCGTCCGTCCTCGTCACCGGCGGGTCGCGCGGCATCGGCAAGGCGATCGCGCTCCGCTTCGCGTCGCTCGGCGCGACGCGTGTGGCGATCGGCTACATGCGCGGCGACACGCCCGCCGAGGAGACCGCCGCGGAGCTGAGAGCGCTCGGCGCAGAGCCGATTCTCGTGCGCGGGAACGTCGCCTCGACCCGCGTCGCGGAGGAAGTCGCCGAGCTCGGGCCGCTCGACGTCCTCGTCCATGCGGCTGCGACCGGTGTGATCCGTCCCGCCCTCGAGACCGAGGACAAGCACTGGGACTGGACGCTGTCGGCGAACGCGCGAGCGCTCCTCTCGCTGACGCGGGCGGCGGCTCCGTCGATGCCGCGCGGGAGCGTCGATCCTCGGCATCTCGAGCCTCGGCTCGGAGCGCGTCCTCGACGGCTACACGCTCGTCGGCGCGTCGAAAGCGGCGCTCGAGGCGCTCGTCCGCTACCTCGCCGTCGAGCTCGCCCCGCGCGGGATCCGCGTGAACGCCGTCTCCGCCGGCGTCGTCGAGACCGGCGCGCTCGAGCACTTCCCGAACAAGGATGCGATGGTCGACATGGGCATGCGCAACCCCGTCGGCCGCCTCGTGTCGCCGGAGGACGTCGCCAAGCTCGTCACGTTCCTCTGCTCGCCCGACGCGGAGATGATCCGCGGTCAGACGCTGGTCGTGGACGGAGGCTGGAGCCTCCTGACCACGATCACGACTGGCGCATGAAGCCCTGACGGGCTGCCGAGACGAGCGCGACCGCCTCGGGGAAGAGCACGCGCATCGCGTCGCGCAGCGCGATCGCCTGCGCGTCGGACGGGCCGTCGACCTGCAGCTGGCCGAGCGCCGCCGCGGTCAGCTCGACCGCCGTCGAGAGGGTCAGCGTGGCGAACTGCTCGCGCTGCGCCTCCTGCACGGAGTCGGCCTGCTTCTCGGCGAACTCGCGCAGCGCGCCGAGGAGATCCTCGGGGTCGCCGCCGCCGAACGGGAAGAAGCCGCCGCTGCCCTCCATCCGCTAGCAGGTTACGTGAGGTCGACCAGGTAGCCGGCCTCGACCTCGCGCTGCAGCTCGGATACCGCGCCCTGAGCGGCCTTGAGCGCCGCGGAGAACGGAGACGCGCCGCCGGGGTCGAGCTCCTGCTCGAGCCGACGCGTCGCCGTGCCGATCTCGTCGAGCCGTGCCGGCGTCGCGAGCTGCGGCGGCTCGCCGATGACGTCGCGCAGCGCACGCGCGGCCTCCTCGGCGTCCTCGATCCCCTCGGGTGCCTCCCGCGCGCGCAGGTCGGCGAGGCTCGCGATCAGACCGTCGAGATCGCCCCCTCCGGCCGTGTCCACGGCGACCTCGCACAGCGCGGCGATCGAGACCGCTGCACGAACGTCGGCGCGGCTCGTCACGCCCGTGCCGTCCTCGCGAACGCCGATCCAGGCGCGCGTTCCGTCCGCGCCGTCGATCGAGCAGAGGTAGACGCGCTGCCCCGGCTCGGGCTCCGTCGCGAGCACGCCGGACACCGAGTCTCCCGCTCCCGCGAGTGCGGCCGCCAGAGCGGCTGCACGCTCCAGCTCGTCGGCCAGCGTCACGTCGCCCACAATAGGCGGCGTGTCGTCGGTCGACGCCAGAGAGCTGTTCGCGCCACTCGGCCCGTCGTACGACCGCGTGGGAGCAACGCTCTCCTTCGGTCAGGACCCGCGCTGGCGCCGCTTTCTCGTCTCCCGGCTTCCGACCGACGGCGGCCACGTCCTCGACGTCGCGACCGGAACGGGCCTCGTCGCGGCCGAGCTTCTGCGGAGCGGGTTCGTGGTCACCGGCGTCGACCAGAGCGCGGAGATGCTCGCGCGCGCTCGACAGCGATTCGGCACGCACGTCGAGCTGTCGAGTCGTCGGCGGAGACCCTGCCCTTCGCGGACGCGAGCTTCGACCACCTCACCGTGACGTACCTCCTCCGCTACGTCGACGATCCGGCGGCGACTCTCACCGAGCTCGCACGTGTCGTTCGCCCGGGCGGCGTCGTGGCGTCGCTCGAGTTCGGCGTGCCCGACGGCCTGGCGCGCCCGGCCTGGGAGCTCTACGTGCGCGCGGGTCTCCCGCTCGCCGGCCGCGTCCTGCGGAAGGGCTGGCGCGAGGTCGGCGACTTCCTCGGAGGGTCGATCCGCTCGTACTGGGAGGCGTATCCACTCGAGCGGCAGCTCGAGCTCTGGTCCGCGGCAGGCATCGAGGACGTGGCGGTCGACGGATGAGCCTCGGCGGGGGAGTCGTCATGTGGGGGCGACGGCGGTGAGCGCGCCCTCGGCCAGGCCGTCCTGGTACGCGCTCGAGACAGGCGGCTGGCGCGACTACGTCACGCTTCTGCACCTGCCGTACACGGCGTGGCATCTCTCCTACGTCGTGATCGGCGGCTGCCTCGCTCCCGTCGTCGCGTGGGGACGCCTCGGCGCCGCCGTCGCCGCATTCGGGCTCGCCGTCGGGATCGGAGCGCATGCACTCGACGAGCTGCGGGGTCGTCCGCTGCGAACGAGCATTCCCGACGGCGTGCTCGTCGGGCTCGCGGCGGTGTCGATCGCAGCCGCGTGCGGGATCGGCGTCGTCGGTGCGATCGCCTTCGAGCCGTGGCTCGTCCTCCTCGTCCCCGTCGGCCTCTTTCTCGTCGTCGCGTACAACCTCGAGCTCCTCGGCGGCCGCTTCCATTCGGACCTGTGGTTCGGCCTCGCGTGGGGCGGCTTCCCCGTCGTGTGCGGCTACGCCGCGGTGGCAGGGGAGCTGAGCGTCGCGGCGCTGCTTGCGGCTGGGTTCGCCGTGCTCCTCTCGCTCGCGCAGCGCGCGCTCTCGAACCACGTGCGCTTCGTCCGGCGTCGCGTCGCAGCCGTCGACGGCTCGCTGGAGCTGCGAGACGGCTCCCGGGAGCGGCTCGACGCCGACCGCCTGATCGTCGCCGAGGAACGCGGGCTTCGGCTGCTCGCCGCGGCGTCCGTCGTCTCGCCGCCGCCCTGGTGGCGTTCCGGATCTAGAGTCCGGGCGTGACGACCCTCGCCTGGGCTCTCGTCGCGGCGCTCGTCGTCGCGCTGCTCCTGTGCATCGTGCTCGTCCTCTCGCTTCGCCGATCGCGCGCGCGCGCCACCCGTACCGAGCAGCTCGTCACCGAGGCGCGGCGCGCAGTTCGTGCCACCGCAGAGGAGGAGTCGGCTGCGCAGACGGAGCAGCTCCGCGTCGCGATTGCACGAGCGCAGGCCGACGCACTCTCCTCGTACGTCGCCGAGGAGCGCCGTCTCTCCGACCAGCGCCGCGGCGAGCTCGCGGTACGCGAGCGCGAGCTGTCCGAGCGCATGGCGGAGCTCGTCGCAGCCGTCGAGCAACGCGTCGAGGAGCGGCTGCGCGCGTGGGAGGCCGACCTCGAGCGAGCCCAGAACGCACTGCAGGGCGCCGTCGCGACGCTCGAGCAGCGGATGCGCCAGCGCATCTCGGACGTCGAGGCGAAGGTCGCCACCGAGTCGGAAGAGCTCGACGGCACGATCGACGAGCAGCGCGCGGCGACCGTGCGCTTGCGCGACGAGCTCGAGACGAGTGCGCGGGACGCACTCACGCGTGCATTCGAAGAGCTCTCCGCACAGGCGGACGACCGTCGCAGGACGATCGACGAGCTCAACGAGCGCCTGCGCCAGCACGAGCACGCCGTGAACGAGCAGATCGATCGCGCCGAGAGCGACGCTCGCACGCGGATCGAGCTCGCGTTCGCCGAGCTCGAGCGCCGGCAGGTCGAGAATCTCGAACGAGCGCTGGCTCGCGAGATCGACGCACGGAGCGAAGCAGGCGCGCTCGAGTTCGAGAACCGGATGCGGGCGATCCGCGAAGAGGCGGCGGATCGCCTCCGCGAGGAGCTCGACCGGACCGCCGAGTCCTTCCTCCGCCGCGCGGACGGCCTGATCGCCGCCGAGCTCCAGCAGGCGATGAACGACGCATCGCGCCGGCTCGACGACCGCATCGTCGAGCTCGCACGCCAGCAGGCGTCACGGACACCTTCCGACTGAGAAGGAAGACTCGCTACGGCCGCGAATCCCGCGCGCATGGCCGAGACGACCGAAGCCCCTCTCTGGAACGAG
Source organism: uncultured Gaiellaceae bacterium (assembly GCA_963744285.1). Lineage (GTDB taxonomy): Bacteria > Actinomycetota > Thermoleophilia > Gaiellales > Gaiellaceae > GMQP-bins7. The sequence continues at coordinate 33,538 of CAVUTA010000022.1, forward strand.
AACGAGCCGGCGAAGGTCGAGAGCTGGCGGCTCCACATCCTCCTCGAGGCCGGCTACCCGGTGCATCTCGCCGAGCGCATCGCCGTGAGTGAGGTCGACCTGCACGACGCGGTCCAGCTGCTCACGCGCGGCTGCGACCCGGTCACGGCCACCGAGATCCTGCTCTACGCCACCGCCTGCGGCTGCGAGCCGCAAGGATGTCGAAATGGACGAAGGCGTGGTGCTTCTCCTCGTCGGCGCGGTGCTCGCTGCGAGCGTGCTCGGAGCGCTCGCGTCGGCTCGCACCGGCGTGCCGGTCCTGGTCGCGTTCCTCGCGTTCGGCATGCTCCTCGGCTCGGACGGCCCCGGCGGCATCGAGTTCGACGACGCCGAGCTCGCCCGCGAGGTCGGCATCGTCGGCCTCGTCCTGATCCTGTTCGAGGGCGGCCTGCAGACGTCCTGGCGCCGGCTGCGGGCGGTGGCGGTGCCGGCGGCGCTCCTGAGCACGGTCGGAGTCGTCGTGACCGCCGTGCTCACCGGCGTCGCGGCGCAGGCGCTCTTCGACCTGACGTGGCTCGAGGCGATCCTGCTCGGCGCCGTGGTGGCGTCGACCGACGCCGCGGCGGTGTTCGCGACGCTCCGCTTCACGCAGATCAGACGCCGCCTCGCGCGCACGCTCGAGGCCGAGTCGGGCGGCAACGACCCGATGGCGATCGCGCTGACGATCGGCCTGATCGCGTGGATCGAGAGCCCGGACACCGACGGGTTCGACCAGCTCGTCCTCGTCGTCGTCCGACAGCTCGGCCTCGGACTGATCGTCGGGGTCGCGCTGGCACTCGCGGCGACCTGGGTGTTCGCGCGACTTCCGCGCTCGGTCGGCCCGTTCGCGCCCGTCGCTTCGCTCGCCGCGGCGGGCATCGCGTTCGGCGCCGCGGACGTGATCGGTGGCAGCGGCTTCCTCTCCGTCTACCTCGTCGGCCTCGCGGTCGGAAGCACCCCGTCGCGCTACCGGCGACAGCTCGTCGGCTTCCACGAGGGCCTCGCGTTCCTCGCCCAGGTCGCGCTGTTCATCGTGCTCGGCCTGCTCGTCTTTCCGAGCCAGCTCACCGACGTCGCGGTCTCCGGGCTCGCGCTGGCACTGCTGCTCGTGTTCCTGATCCGACCCGTTGCGGTCTGGCTGTCGACAGCGTTCAACGACTTCACGGCGCGCGAGCGGCTCCTGCTGGGCTGGGCCGGGCTGAGAGGAGCGGTGCCGATCGTTCTCGCCACGTTCGTGCTGTCGTCGCAGGTAGACCCGGCGAACACGATCTTCAACGCGGTCTTCTTCGTCGTCGTCGTCTCGGCGATCCTGCAGGGGACGACCCTCGAGCGGGTCGCCGAGAAGCTCGACCTCGTCTCGCCGGCCCGACCGACGCACGAGCCCCCGATCGAGGTCGGCGAATCGAGCGCGCTGGATCTCCTCGACTTCGTCGTCGCCCCCGATCACGCGATCGCAGGTTCGGCTGTTCGAGAGGTCGGACTGCCGCGAGCCGCGATCATCGCCGTGATCGTGCGCGGCGACGACTCGATCCCGCCGCGCGGCAGCACGATCATCGAGCCCGGCGACCGCCTCTTCGTCCTCGTCCCGCATGACGTGCGCCCCGCCGTCGAGGACGTCTTCTCGCGCTGGCGGCGGAGGGTGTAGCGGCCGGCGATACCCTGGCGAGATGCCGAAGGTCGAGCACCTCGTCTACGGCGACCGCAAGGTCTTCACCGTCTCGGCGTTCAACCGCGGCATCGGGATGCACCTCGGCCGGCTGCCCGCCCTGTGGGTGGAGGGGGAGGTCACCGAGCTCCGGCGCAACGACGCCTGGGCCAACGTCTTCCTGACGCTGAAGGACCCGAAGACGGGCGCGACGCTCAACGTCACGATCGCGAGGCGCTCGTACGACCGCCTCGAGCTCGACCTCTCCGAAGGGGAGACCGTCCACGTCGCCGGTCGCGCGGAGATCTACGAGCAGAAGGCGGAGCTCGGACTCCGGGCGACGACGATCGAGCGGATCGGGCTCGGCGGGCACCTGCTCGCGCTCGAGCAGCTCAAGCGCAAGCTCGCCGCCGAGGGCCTGTTCGCGCCGGAGAGGAAGCGTCGCCTCCCGCGCGTTCCGCGAGCGGTCGGGATCCTCACCGGCGCAGACGCCGCTGCGCGAGGCGACCTCGTGGCAACGATCGGTGCCCGCTTCCCGGCGACGAAGGTCGTGATCCGCGAGACGCGGGTGCAGGGGAAGGGCGCCGCGAACGCGATCGTCGCCGCGCTCGCCGAGCTCGCCGGCCATCCGGACGTGGACGTCGTCGTCCTCGCCCGCGGAGGCGGCAGCTTCGAGGATCTCCTCCCGTTCAGCGACGAGTCGGTCGTCCGCGCCGTCGCTGCCTCCGGCGTTCCGATCGTCTCGGCCGTGGGCCACGAGCAGGACACGCCTCTGTGCGATCTCGCCGCCGACGCGCGGGCGGCGACGCCCACCGCAGCCGGAGCGCTCGTCGTTCCGCACATCGGCGACCTCGAGCTGGCGCTGGCCGCCTCGCGCCGACGGTTGGGGCTCGCGGTGCGCGCGCAGCTGGAACGCGATCACGGGAGGCTCGTTCGACAGGGAGAGCGCCTGCGCAGCGCGCCGCGGCTCCTGCTGGAACGCCGGCGCGCCGCGCTCGATCGCTCCGGAGCACGCCTGCAGGCACTCTCGCCGCTCGCGACGCTGAACCGCGGCTACGCCATCGTCCGCGCAGGTGGCGGCGCCTTGCGCACCGCAGCCGAGCGCGCAGCCCGGCGACCGCCTCCACATCCAGCTCGCAGCGGGATCGCTCGACGCGCACGTCGACGAGGTGCACCCGTGAGCGAGCCGAGGAGCTTCGAGGAGCTCCAGCGCGATCTCGAGGAGATCATCACGCGCCTCGAGCGCGGCGACGTGCCCGTCGACGACGCAATTGCGCTCTTCCGACGTGGCGAGGAGCTCTACGCCGAGTGCGTCGCGCGTCTCCAGGGAGCCGAGCTCCAGATCGAAGAGCTCCTCCCGCCCTCTACGGGTACGTGACACGAGGCACCCTGTTCGTGTATGAATCGCCTCATGTCCAAGCCGACTCCAGCACTTCTTCGCAACGTGCCTCTGTTCTCCGACCTGGACGAGCGCGACCTCGAGAGCCTCGCCGAGGAGTTCAACGAGCGCAGGTTCTCCGCCGGCGACAAGATCGCGCTCGAGGGCGAGGGCGGGCTGATGTTCTTCGTCGTCGAGAGCGGCGAGCTCTCGGTGGAGATCCACGGCGAGCCTGTGTCGACGATGGGCCCGGGAGCATCGTTCGGCGAGATCGCACTCATCGACCGGCGTCCCAGAACCGCAACGGTCACCGCGGCGAGCGAGGTGAAGGCGTTCGGGCTTCCCGTGTTCGTCTTCAGGCCGTTCGTCGAGTCGCGACCCGCTGTCGCCTGGAAGATGCTCGAGTCGATGGCCGACCGGCTCGCGTTGGCCGAATCTCGTTAGCCGACGAGACGTCTGCCGAGCTCTTCGAGGTCGGCTTCCGCGCTCGCAGCGGTCGCCTGACAGGCTGACCGTCTCCGTGCCCACGACGGGCTCGACGACGCGCCCGCCGAACACGACGCAGCGAACGCCGGCCTCGGCGCACCGCCGCGCAACCTCGCCGGGTGCCTTCCCCTCCGCAGTGGTTCGATCGACCTGGCCCTCGCCGGTCACGACCAGGTCGCATCCGAGGAGGAGCTCGTCGAACCCGACGAGATCCAGAACGGTTGGCGCGCCCTCGACGAGCCGGGCGCCGAGCGCCGCGAGCGCGGCGCCGAGCCCACCCGCCGCCCCGGCGCCGGGGAGGGCTGCGTAGGGCGCGATCTCCTCCATGGCGGCGAGCCGTCGCTCGAGCACGGGCACCAGCGCGGGCGCCGCACCCTTCTGAGGACCGAACAGACGCGCGGCGTCCGCCAGCGTCGTGCGTACGTCGCAGAGGACGGTCGTCGGCAGCGGTAACGCGCGGAGAACCTCACGCAGCCCCGCTCCACCGTCGACTGTCGCACTGCCGCCGAGGCCGACGAAGAGCGCGGGCGGCGACTCTTCGAGCGCTGCGAGCACGAGCTCACCGAGCCCTCTGCTCGACGCGGCGAGCGGATCGCGCTCTCCTCGAGCGAGCAGCGGCAGCCCGATCGCGGCGGCAGCCTCGATCACCGCGCGCCCGTCCGGAAGCACGAGCCAGCGGGCTGGAACCGGCCTCCCGAGCGGATCGGAGACGACGGCTTCTCGCCATTCGCCCCCGAGGACCGCGAAGAGCGCGTCCGCTGTTCCCTCACCGCCGTCGGCGATCGGCAGCTCGACCGCATCGCCACCCGCAGCCCGCACGCCGCGAGCGAGCGCTGCGGCCGCGCGCCGAGCAGAGAGGACGCCCTTGAGGCTAGCGGGACACAGCAGCGCTCTCATGGGCCGCCTCGCCGTCGTGCTCGGCGTCCTGGTCGAGGTCGTCCACCATCTCGTGGACGCCCTCGAGCGCATCCTCCGCCGACCGCTCGTCGTCCTCCATGCGACGGAGCATCGCGAACGAGATCCCTTCGCGCGCGATCGAGATCAGCCCGAGCGTCACGCCGCACGCGATCTCGATCGCTTGCAGCGCGAGGCCGTACGCGAAGCCGATCGCGTACGGAACCCCGTAGTTGCGCAACGGAATCGCGACGGCTGCCTGCACGAGCCCGATGTTCCCGGGCCAGAGCGGCACGATCGTCGCGATGTTCATCAGCACGAGGACGAGCCCGGCGGCCGGAAGCGGCGCGTCGATGCCGAACGCCTGCATCGCGACGTAGACCGCGAGCAGCTGCATCAGCCAGCCCATGCACTGGAGCAAGATGGCGCCGGCGAGCGGAACCGGAGCCTTGAGCACGGAGAGCCCCTGGCGTCCCATCACCATGAGCTGACGCAGGGAGCCCTTGCCCTCTCCCATGACGGGCCGATCGTGCCGCCTCGCGCTGAGCCAGGCGAGAGTGAAGAGCGCGAATCCGACGGCTGCGGCGATCGTGATCGAGACGACCGCCCAGTGCGGTACCTCGGCAGTCAGCAGGACCCAGACGACGAGGATGGACGCGGGCACGAGATCGAACAGGCGATGCGCGAAGACGGTTCCGACGAGCGTCGCGCTCGTCCCGGGCGGCGCGTCCGGGAGGTGCCGCCGCAGCGTGGCCACGCGTGCGAGCTCGCCGAGTCGCCCCGGCACCACGGCGTTCGCGAGGAGCCCGACGCCGAACGACGAGAGGACGTGCACGAGCTTCGGCTGGTGCTCGGGCGGGAGCGCCTGGCCCACGGTCAGGCGCCAGGAGAGGGCGCGGAAGAGCGTCGAGACGACGTTGAGCAAGAACGCGAGGACGATCCAGCTCCAGATGACGACCTTGAACGCGTCGAAGACGCTTCCCCAGTCCGGGCCGCGCCACCAGATGACGACGAACGCGAGGACGAGCGCCGCAAGAGCGATGAGCGCCCTGGGCCCAGCCCGACCGCCACACGCCGCAGCACCCTCTTCATGCCGCGCGAGCCTTCGCGACGGCAATCCCCGTGACGCTCGCGTACACCTCTTCGAGCCGCTTCGCGATCGTGGGCCACGCGTACTGCTCGACGGCGAGCGCGCGGGCCGCGTCGCCCATCGCCGCGCGCCGCGGCTCGTCGGCGACGAGCGCGCAGACGGCATCGGCGAGCGCGTGCGGGTCGTCCGGCGGCACGGAGACGGCGGCCTCCTCGGTCAGCACCTCGCGATAGCCGGGAATGTCCGACGCGACGGCCGGGAGCCCGCACGCGAACGCCCGCGTGAGCACCATGCCGAAGCTCTCCTGGCCGATCGACGGCGCGACGAGCGCCTTCGCGCCGAGCAGGGTCGTCGTCAGCTCGTCCTGGCTGAGGAAGCCGACGACGTCGATCCCGTCGTCCGGGACGCGAAGGCGCGTGAGCAGAAGGCGCACGGCGAGCGGGTCGGCGCCGGCAACCGTCAGGCGCAGGCCCGATCGCCGATGGATGTCGGGCCAGGCGCGAAGCAAGTACCTGGAGCCCCTTGCGCGGCTCCTGTCTCCCGGCGAACACGACGCGGTGCTCGCGTCCGCCAGACGGCGCCGACGGGGGAACGAGCACGCCGTTCGGAATCACCTCGTAGTCACCCGGCAGCCAGCGATTCTGAGATGCCTTTGCGCGTTCGAGACACGGCGATGCGGTGGTCGATCCGGTCGATCAGAAAGCCCCAGAGCGGCTTCGCCCCGCGCATCCAGCCGAGCTCTCCGGATGCGTGGAAGGTCGCGACGAGCGGACACCGGGCCCGGATGAGCGTCGTCAGGCAGATCGTCGGCGTCATCGGCTCGTGCAGGTGGAGGACGTCGAAGCGCTCTCGCTCGAACGCGCGGACGATCCGAAAGTACGAGCGGGGCGACAACACGATGTTCGGGAGTGAGCCGTTCGCCGGAACGATCACGGTGCGGCCGACGGGTATCACGTTCGACGGCGGGTCCCCGTGACGGCCGACGCGCGGGTGCAGGACGCGCGTGAACTGACCCGGTGGGTCGTTGCCCATGATCAAGCGCACGTCGTGGCCACGCTCCTCGAGTGCCGCCGCCTGCAGCTCCGCATGCTCGACGACCGCGCCCCAGAACGACCACGAGAACGGGACGACGATCCCGATCTTCACGTGATGGAGACTAACGACCGTCCACTAGGCTGCGGGACGAATGAGACTCGACGGCATCCACCACGTGACGTGCATCACGGGCGACGCGCCGCGGAACGTCGACTTCTACACCCGCGTTCTCGGGCTACGGATGGTGAAGAAGACGGTCAACCAGGACGACCCGACCGTCTACCACCTCTTCTACGCGGACGAGGCGGGCACGCCGGGCAGCGACATCACGTTCTTCGAGTATCCGGGTGTTCGCCGCGGCAGCGCAGGCGCCGGAATGGTGCACACCGTGCAGTGGCGCGTGGGATCGGAAGCCGCGCTCGACTTCTGGGAGAGCAGGCTCGCGGCGGAGGCAGGCGCGTCGCGCGACGACGGGAGCGTGACCTTCGAGGATCCGGAGGGCCTGCGCCATCGACTCGTCGTGTCGACGGTCGACGACACGCCGCTCATCGCGGAGCATCCGGAGGTTCCGGCCGAGCATGCGCTGCAGGGCTTCGATGCCGTGCGCGCGTTCGCCGAGCCCGGCCCGAGCCGTGGGTTGCTCGAGGAGACGCTCGGATTCGCCTCGGTGTCCGAGGACACGTGGGAGTCACGCGGCCCGACGCGCGGCGGTCTCTACTCCTACGACGAGCCTCCGGGCGAGCGCGGGATCGGCGGTGCCGGAACGGTCCACCACATCGCGTGGGCGACGCAGATCGAGGAACAGGACGCATGGCACGCGCGGGTCGCAGCCGCGGGAATGCACCCGTCACCGGTCATCGACCGCTTCTGGTTCCGCTCCATCTACTTCCGCGAGCCGAGCGGCGTCCTCTTCGAGCTCGCGACGCTCGGCCCGGGCTTCTCGGTGGACGAGGATCTCGGAGCACCTCGGCGAGTCGCTGATCCTGCCTCCTGCCTTCGAGCACCTCCGCAGCCAGGTCGAGCCGGCCCTGACGCCGATCCCGGATCCGCGTCCGTGGGCCCGAACGGCCTAGAGTTCGAGGCCGCCGACAAGGAGGGTGCCATGGAGCTCGTCCAGCTCACGCACGACGGACCCGTCAGCCGCCTGACGCTCGCGCGCCCGGAGCGCCGCAACGCGCTGAGCCTCGCGCTCATGCAGGAGGTGATCGCCGCGCTCGACGAGCTTCCGGAGGAGACGCAGGCCGTCGTCATCGCGGGCGAGGGGCCGGTGTTCAGCGCCGGACACGACCTCGCGGAGATGCTCGACCGCGACCTCGCCTTCTATCGCGAGCTGTTCGACGTCTGCACGCAGATGATGGAGATCGTCCACGAGATCCCGCAGCCCGTGATCGCGCGCGTGCACGGACCGGCGTACGCGGCCGGGTGCCAGCTCGTCGCCGCCTGCGACCTCGCCGTTGCCGCCGACTCCGCGACGTTCGCCACCCCCGGCGTGAAGATCGGGCTCTTCTGCTCGACGCCCATGGTCCCGGTCAGCCGAGCCGTCGGGCGCAAGAGGGCGATGGAGATGCTCCTGACCGGCGAGCCGATCTCGGCGCTCACGGCACAGGAGTGGGGTCTCGTCAACCGGGTCGTACCGGCAGACCGGCTCGACGAGGAAGTCGACGAGCTGGTGGGCCAGATCACGAGCTTCAGCGCGCACGTGGCCGGGATCGGCAAGAAGGCGTTCTACGCGCAGATCGAGCTGGACGAGCGTCGCGCGTACGAGCTCACGAAGGACGTGATGGCGTCGAATGCGGAGCTCGACGACGCGCAGGAGGGGATCGGCGCCTTCGTCGGGAAACGCCAGCCGGCCTGGAGCAACCGCTAGCGCCATGCCCACGGACAAGGTCTCGATCACCCAGCTCACGCCGCTCCTCTTCCTCGAGCGATCGGCGGACGTGTTTCCGCAGCGAGTCGCGATCGTCTACGGCGACCGGAGACTGACCTATGCCGAATTCGCCGAGGAAGCCCAGCGGCTCGGCAGCGCGCTCCGCGCATCCGGGATCGCGCCCGGCGACCGCGTCGCCTACCTCCTCCCGAACATCCCCGAGCAGCTCGTGGCTCACTTCGGCGTGCCTCTCGCCGACGCCGTCCTCGTCGCGATCAACACCCGCCTCTCCGGTGCCGAGGTCGAGACGATCCTCCGTCACTCGGGCGCGAGGATCCTGGTCGCGGACACGCAGCTCCTCGAGACGACAGGTCTCGACCCGTCGAGCTGCCCGGACCTCGAGGAGGTCGTCGCGGTCGACGACGTCGGCCAGGACGCTCCCGTTCGAGACGACGCCGTACGCCGAGCTGCTCGCGCGGGCCGACGGCTCGCTCGCGCCCGTGGCGCGTGGACGACGAGGAGCGCGTGATCTCGATCAACTACACCTCGGGGACGACCGGCAGCCCGAAGGGCGTGATGTACACGCATCGCGGCGCGTACCTGAACGCGCTCGCGGAGGTCTTCCACTCGGGTCACGACACGGACTCCGTGTACCTGTGGACCCTGCCGATGTTCCACTGCAACGGCTGGTGCACGACGTGGGGAGTCACCGGGACCGGTGGACGCCACGTCTGCCTTCGCGCCGTCGACCCCGCTCTGATCTGGAGGCTCGTCGACGACGAGGGCATCACCCACTTCAACGCCGCCCCGACCGTGCTCACGTCGCTGGCCACCCACCCCGACGCGCACGCCTTCCAGCGCCTCGTGACGGTGACGACCGCAGGCGCTCCTCCCAGCCCGACTCTCATCGGCCAGATGACCGACCTCGGCGCGCGGATCGTCCATATGTACGGCCTCACGGAGACGTACGGCCCGCACACCGTGTGCGAGCAGCAGCACGAGTGGCAGGACGAGCCGCCGGATCGACGCACTCGGCTGCTCGCACGCCAGGGAGTCGCCTTCCTCGGCGCCGATCCCATCCGGGTCGTCGACGAGGAGATGCGCGACGTACCGCGCGACGGCGAGACGATGGGCGAGGTCGTGATGCGTGGGAACAACGTGATGGCCGGGTACTTCGCGGATCCCGACGCCACCGAGCACGCGTTTCGCGGCGGCTGGTTCCACTCCGGCGACCTCGGCGTCTGGCATCCGGACGGCTACATCGAGCTGCGCGACCGGGCGAAGGACATCATCATCTCGGGCGGCGAGAACATCTCCACGATCGAGGTGGAGCAGGCGATCGTCAGCCACCCCGCCGTGCTCGAGTGCGCCGTCGTCGCGATGCCGCACGAGCAAGTGGGGAGAGCGGCCGAAGGCCTTCGTCGTGCTGCGCGACGGCGCCGAGGCCGATCCCGACGAGCTGATCGAGCACGTCCGCAGCCGGATCGCGCAGGTTCAAGGCGCCCGACGAGATCGAGTTCGTCGACGCCCTGCCGAAGACATCGACAGGGAAGGTGCAGAAGTTCGCGCTACGCGAGCTCGCCTGGGCGGGACGCGACGAAAGCGCATCAATTAGTGCGCGTGACCGTGCGCACCGTGGACGTGCGCATGGCCCTTCCCGCGCTTGATCAGCGCGCGGTTCACGAGGAACGTCGGCCCCCACGCGACCGCGAGCGCGATCCCGAGCGCGATCCAGAAGAGCGCGTCGTCGAGGTACGCGTCCATCGCGCCCGGCCACAGGAGCAGAACGGCGTTGTCGACGAGCTCCATCGTCGCGATCGACAGCGTGTCGGCGACGAGCGCGATTCCGATCGCCGCTCCGAGCGCCGTGCCCGCGCGCAGCAGCGGGATGAGCGTCAGCAGGTAGCCGAAGAAGAACGCGAGCGCGACGGCCAGCGCGATCGAGGCGGCGTCGCCCCAGCCCCACCACGTCGCGAGCACCAGCCCGAGCACCTCGCCGATCCCACATCCCGTGAGGCAGTGGTTCGTCGCGCTCACTGCGAGACGGTTCGGGTTCATCGGGCCGAGACTAACCTCCGGGCATCGTGTCGACCGAGCACGAGACGAGCTCCCTCGCCGCGCAGCTCGCGGAGCTGTCGAACCAGCCTCCCGACGACACCAGGGTCGGCCGAGTGCGTGCTCGGGCGATCGCCTTCGCCCATCGAGCGACAACCTGGGGACCGCTCGAGCCGATCGCGGAGATCGGATGGCGCACGGCGCGGCGCGATGCGTCGATCGGGGGAAGCGTCCTCGGCGCAGCGCTCGCGTACCGCATCTTCATCTGGCTCCTCCCGTTCGCGCTCGTCGTCGTGCTGGGGCTCGCGTTGTTCGTCGATCAGACCGATCGCAAGATCGGGGAGCTCCTCGACGGCGCCGGGATCACCGGGTTCATCGCAGGCTCCGTCGCGGAGGCGTCAGAGGGAACGAGAGGCTGGGCGGTCGCGACCGCCCTGGTCGCGGCGTTGTTCGTCCTCGCCTACCAGTCCGCGGCGCTCCTCCGCTCGCTCCGCGCCGTGACCGCGCTCGCGTGGCACCTGCCAGTCACGAAGACGCCGAGCCCGGCGCGCTCGACGCTCCTCTTCCTCGGATGGCTGGTCGCGTTCATGGTCGTCGGGTCATCGGCGGCGCCGATTCGCCGCGCGCTGGACTTTCCGCTCGACGTCGCCGTCGACGCGTTCACCTACGGCGTCATCGTCACGACGATGTGGCTCGTGCTCTCGTGGTTCCTGCTGCCCCACGGCGCCGAGAGCATCCGCGAGCTTCTCCCCGGCGCGCTCCTCGTCGGTGTGGGGATCGCGGCGATCGGGCTCTTCAACACGCTCGTCCTCTTCCCCTGGCTCGCCGAACGCGAGGAGACGTACGGCGTGCTCGGCATCGCCGCCGGGCTGCTCTTCGGCTTCTTCCTGTTCGGCAGGACGGCCGAGCTGGCGGCGGCCCTCAACGCGACACTGGCCGAAGAGCGGCGGCGTAGAGTGCCGCAATGATCCTCGAGGGCGAAGGACTCGCCGAGCTGCACACCCACCTCGGCGGCTCGGTCGCCTCCGAGATCCTCTGGTCGATCGCGCACGAGCAGGGGATCGCGCTCCCGGTGAAGGACTTCTGGGAGTTCGACGCGCTCGTCACCGTCTCGGATCCGCACGGCGTGCAGGGGCTCGACGAGCTCGACCAGATCTACCACTGGACGGAGCTCATCCAGTCGTCGCCGCTCGCCGTCGAGCGCTCCGTGCACGGCGCCATCGGCGGCGCGTACCGCTCGCAGCGCATCACGACGCTCGAGCTCCGCTTCAACCCGATGAAGCGAAACCGTGGAGGCGAGCGCGACCTCGACCACATCATCCTCGCGGCGATCCGGGGCGTGGACCGCGCGAGCATCGAGTACCCGCAGGTGCGCGCCGGGCTGATCCTGATGATGGATCGGACCTTCGACTTCCGCCTGAACGAGATCATCGTCGAGAAGGCGATCAGCTGGGCGGGCCGCGGCGTCGTCGGGATCGACATCGCCGGCCCTCGTCCCGGAGGCGGTCGCTACGACTACGCGCAGATCGAGCCGCTCGTCGAGACCGCGCGCGATGCGGGGCTCGGCGTGACGATTCACGTCGGCGAGGAGGGTGGCGAGATGGGGCGCGAGGAGCTCGGCGAGGTCATCGAGCGCCTCCGTCCGGATCGCATCGGTCACGGGATCCTGGCGGCCGGGGAGCGGGAGCTCATGGCGTCGCTCCGCGACCTCGGCATCACGCTCGAGATCTGCCCGACCTCGAACCTCCTGACGAAGGCGCTCCCGGACGAGGATGCGGTGCGCGAGACGATCGGCTCGTTCGTGGAGCACGAGGTCCCGTTCACGATCGCGACGGACGGCCCGGAGATGATGCGCACGCACCTGCGCGACGAGCTCGAGCTCCTGCTCAGGATCGGAGCGCTCGACGAGACCGGGCTCCGCGAGGCCAACGCGCGCGGCCACGCGGCGGCGTTCAGGCGTCCCGTCGGCGTCGCCGCATGACGGATCCGGCCGAGCGAGCAGCTCCAGCGGGAAGAGGCGCGCCGAGGAGCTCAAGGAGCGGCTCGAGCGCGAGCTCAACGAGCTGCTCCAGGAGCTGCGCTCGCTCATCCCCGGCGCAGAGGTGCTCTTCGGATTCCTGCTCGCGATCAGCTTCACGAGCCAGTTCGGCGAGCTGGACGACGCCGAGCGCTACGTCTACTACGCCACGCTCGTCTGCACGGCGCTCGCCCTCGTCCTGTACATGGCTCCGGCCGCGCACCATCGGCTGCGCTTCCGCGAGGGCGACAAGGACTACCTGCTGCGCAAGGCCAACCGCGAGGCGATCGCCGGCACGGTCGCGAGCTCGCTGGCCCTCACCGGCGTGCTCTTCCTCGTCTCCGAGCGCGTCTTCGGCACGACGGAGGCGGTCGTCGCCTCGCTCGCGTTCTTCGCCTTCGCGGCCTGGCGCTGGTGGAGCTTCGCGCTCCTCCGCTCGTTCCGCGAGAGCCGCAGCTCCTAGGCGGCAGCGTCCGCCAGCGCGCGGAGAAAGCGCCCGAACCTCGCCGGGGCCGACGAGGTGGACGTCGTCGCGCCGTCCGTTGGCGCTCCGCGTGCTCGGAAGCAGGCCCCCGACGTGGCCCGCCACGGAGCCGGCCGGCAGAACGTCCAGAAAGTCATGGTCGGTGCGGTCGTCTCCGAGCCCGAGCACGAAGTGGGTCGCCTCCTTGCCGTCCGGGAAGAGGCTCCGCACGTAGACGCCCTTGTCCACGCCCTGCGCGCGAACCTCGACGACCTGGTGGCCCTGCAGGATCTCGGCCGGAGCGTTCTGCAGGTGCTGGTGCAGGTCGTTGAGCAGCTCGCGCGCGCGCCACTGCCCGTACTCGGGCTCGGCCTGCCGGTAGTGCCACGCGACGCTGCACGACTTCCGCTCCACGTGCGCGCCAGGGACGTCGGCCGCGACGCGCCGGAGGAGGCGCTCGATCGGGCGGAGCCAGCTGAGGTCGAGGTCGACGAGCGTGCGCCACTCCTCTCCCGGCGCCCGCGCGAGGTACCCGTGCTCCGCGCAGAGGTGAACCGGCAGCCGACCGAACCACTGCTCGAGATTGCGCCGTCTGCGCCCGCTGACGATGTGCACGTCCGTGTTCGGCACCGCGACGAGCGAGCGCAGGAGCGCGCGGATCTCGGGTGTCGGCTGGGCGAGATCGGGGTGGATCTCGAACTCGCGCAGCGTCCCGTCGTAGTCGAGCACGATCGTCCGCGCGCGGGCGCGCGCGAACCGCCTGCCGATCCGCTCCTGGATCGCCGCGTCGACGGTCGGCGGTCGGCGCGTGCGGCGCTCGCGACGCGAGTAGCGGCCGAGACGTGTGAGGAAGCCGTCCGCCCAGCGCCGGCTGTCGAGATCCTCGACGCGCTTCGACATCGTCTCGAGACGACGCTGCCGCTCGCGCGCCGACAGCTCGAGCGCGGTCGCGAGATGCTCGACGACGCCGTCGACGTCCCACGGGTTGACGAGGAGCGCGCCGGGAAGCACCTGCGCGGAGCCGGCGAGCTCGGAGAGCAGGAGCGCGCCGCGCCAGCGGCTGGGAAGTCCCGGCTCGGACTGGCACAGCACGAACTCCTGCGCGACGAGGTTCATCCCGTCGCGCAGCGCCGTGATCATCATCACGTCGGCGCGGCGGTACAGCGCGACGAGCGCCGGCTTCGAGATGTCGCGATGGATGTACTCGACAGGCGTCATCCCTGGCCGGCCGAACTGGCCGTTGATGCGCGGCGATGAGGAGCTCGATCTCGTCCCGCTGGGCGCGGTACTCCGGGCTGTCGAGGCGCGACGGGACGACGACCTGGATCATCGTCGTCGTGCGAGCGCGACCCGGATCCTGCTCGAGGAAGCGCTCGAACGCCTGGAGCTTCTGCGGAATGCCCTTCGTGTAGTCGAGACGCTCGACTCCGAGCACGAGCCGGCGGCCCTCGTACTGCTGCTCGAGATCGGCGAGCAGTCGCTCCGTCTCGGGATCGGCGATGACCTCGCGAAAGCCGTCCACGTCGATCCCGATCGGATCGACGCCGATGCCGACGCGCCGGCCGTCGAGCTCGAGCCAGTCCGGCTCGGAGTCGATCCCGAGCATGCGCAGGCACGACGAGCGGAAGTGCCGCGCGTAGTCGCCGACCTGGAAGCTGACGTAGTCGGCGCCCAGCACGCCGCGCAGGAGCTGCTCTCGAGCCGGCAGCAGCCGGTACACCTCGGACGACGGGAACGGGATGTGCAGGAAGAACCCGATCGAGAGCCGGGGCGCCCGGGCGCGCAGCATCGCCGGGACGAGCATGAGGTGGAAGTCGTGCACCCAGACGCGCGCGTCGGGCTCGCAGTGCTCGACGATCGTGTCGGCGAAGCGCTCGTTGACCTCGACGTAGCGCGTCCACGCCTCTGGCGTGATGCGCAGCCGCCCCTGGAAGTAGTGGAACAGCGGCCAGAGCGTGTCGTTGCAGACCTTCCCGTAGAAGTCCTCTTCCTCGTCGGCGGAGAGGAAGACCGGGTACAGGTGATCCTTGGCGAGCCGCGTGCTCACGCGCTTCTGCAGCGCCGGAGGAACGACGGCTCCGGGCCAACCGACCCAGGTCGCATCGCCTCGGAACGCGTCGAGCGCGGCCGAAAGGCCGCCGGACGATCGCTGCACGCTCACCGACGTGCCGTCGATCGAGAGGCGGATCGGCAGGCGGTTGCTCGCGATGACGAGCCCGTGGTGTCCAGTGTGCCGCGCCAGCTGTCCTCCTTCGTGCCGGTGCGCAGGTAGGTACGAACCTACGCGTCCGCGAATAGCTTCACCCATGAGCCACGGCCTCGCCATCATCGGAAACTGCTCGTACAGCGCTCTCCTCAAGGAGGGCTCCGTCGAGTGGCTGTGCTGGCCGCGTCCGGACTCGAGCTTCGTCTTCGGTCCGCTGCTCGACCGCGAGCAGGGCGGCGCGTTCTCGATCGAAGGCGTCGACGCGACCGAGATCGAGCAGTCGTACTTCGAGAACACGAACGTCCTTCGCACCGTGTTCCGCGGCGAGCGACGGCGAGTTCGAGCTCATCGACTTCGCGCCGCGCTTCAACCTCTACGACCGCTTCTTCAAGCCGTCGATGCTCATCCGGATCATGCGCCCGCTCTCGGGCGAGCCGCGCGCGCGCGTGCGCTGCCGGCCGACGTACGAGTACGGGCTCCAGGAGATCGGCCGCTGGCGCGCGTCGAATCACATCGAGTTCACCGGGCTTCCCGACGCCCGTCCGCCTGACGACGAACCTCCCGCTCACGTACGTCGAGGACGAGCGGCCGTTCCTGCTCGAGCGCGACCGCCACCTCGTCCTCACCTGGGGCGAGCCGCTCGAAGCCGGGCTCGAGGAGACCGCCGAGCGCTTCCTCGAGCGCACGCTCGACTACTGGCGCCGCTGGGTGAAGGGCACACGCGTGCCGCGCGACTACCAGCACGAGGTCGTCCGCTCCGCGCTCGCGCTGAAGCTCCACCAGTACGAGGACACGGGCGCGCTGCTCGCCGCGACGACGACGAGCCTCCCCGAGCACCCCGGCTCCGGCCGCAACTGGGACTACCGCTTCTGCTGGCTGCGCGACGCGTACTTCACGCTCAACGCGCTCGAGCGGCTCGGGCACTCGGAGGAGATGGAGCACTTCCTCGAGTACCTGCGCAACCTCTGCGAGGAGAACGAGGGCGTGCTCCAGCCCGCGTACCGGATCAACGGCGACTCGGAAGCAGAGGAGCGCGAGCTCGCGCACCTCTCCGGGTTCAACGGCGACGGGCCGGTGCGCATCGGCAACCAGGCGTTCGAGCACGTCCAGAACGACGTCTACGGCGAGATGGTGCTCGCGGTCAGTCGCCTCTTCCTCGACGCGCGCTTCGTCGGCGAGCGTGCCGAGGCACACGGCGGTCGAGATGATCCAGGGCCTCGTCGACCAGATGGACGCACGGCTCGAGGAGCCGGACGCCGGGCTCTGGGAGTTCCGCGGGAAGACGCGCCTGCACAGCTTCTCCGTGCTCATGCACTGGGCGGGATCGCGGCGGGCGGCCGAGGTCGGCGACGCGCTGGAGGCTCCCGAGCTCGCGGCGCGCGCCCGCGCGGTGGAGGAGCGAGCGCGCGATCTGCTCGAGACGCAGTGCTGGAACGACGAGATCGGCGCGCTCACGCAGGTCGCCGGAGAGCCGCAGCTCGACGCCGCGTTGCTCCTCGCCGTCCATCTCGGGTTCTTCGCGCCGGACGATCCGCGCGCCCTCCGGCACGTCGACGCGATCCGGTCGTCGCTGTCGGTCGACGGCGGACTCCTGCGCCGCTACACCGTGCAGGACGACTTCGGCCACATGGAGGCGGCGTTCACGGTCTGCACGTTCTGGCTCGTCGAGGCGCTCGCGCTCATCGGCCGCACGGACGAGGCGCGCGCGCTCTTCGACCGGCTGCTGAGCCTCGACAACGGGCTCGGCCTCTACTCGGAGGACATCCTCCCGGACACCCTCGAGCAGAGCGGCAACTTCCCGCAGACGTACAGCCACGTCGGGCTGATCAACGCAGCGTTCCGGCTCTCGCGGCGCTGGGACTGACCGTTCGGGACAGTGCAGGGGTCAGGTCCGGGTCAGGTCCCTGGACATGGCCGCATTAGCCACGGCGCTCCACTCCAACAGCAGCCCGAATGGCCGTTTCGGAGTGCTCGCGCGACGCTGGGCGTTCTCACAAGCATGGCCGCGCCCGCGTTTCCTCGTCCATGACCGCTCCCGCGAAGCACGTCTGGATCGCCCTCCTCATCGTCTACGTCGTGTGGGGCTCGACGTACTTCGGGATCAAGATCGCGGTCGAGACGATCCCGCCGCTCCTCGCCGCGGGGTCGCGGTTCCTCGTCGGCGGCGCTCCTCCTGGCAGCGCTGCTCGCCTGGCGGGGCACGTCGTTGCGGGTCACGCGCGCCGAGCTCGTGGCGAGCGCGATCGCCGGCGGGCTCCTCCTCGGGCTCGGCGTCGGGCTGGTGCACGTCGCGGAGACGCGCATCGACTCGAGCATCGCGGCGATGATCGCCGGAACGGTCCCGCTGCAGATCATCGGCCTGCGCCTGATCGCGCGGGAGAGCCCTGCGCGCGCCACGCGCCTCAGCACGCTCGCGCGGTCTCGTCGGCCTCCTGCTCGTCGTCGCACCCGGCCTCGGCGCGGGATCGACCGCGCTCGGACTCGCCGTGATGATCTCCGCCACGATCTCGTGGTCGACGGGCTCGTTCCTGTCGAAGCGCCTCGCGCTCCCACGCGATCCGTTCGTCGCGACCGCCTGGGAGATGGCGCTCGGCGGCACCTTCCTGATGGTCGGCGCGCTCGCGTTCGGCGAGTACGCAGACCTCGGCTCGGCACGTTCGCGCTCGACTCGGTTCTCGCCTGGGCGTACCTCGTGATCATGGGATCGGTCGTGGGCTTCTCGGCGTACGCGTGGCTCCTGAAGGTCGCGCCGATCTCGCTCGTCGTCACGCACCAGTACGTGAACCCGCTGGTCGCGATCGCGCTCGGGATGGCCTTCCTCGGCGAGCGGCCGAGCCCGTGGGCACTCGCAGGAGCCGCACTCGTGATCGCTGCGGTCTACGTCGCGATCCGCGCGGAGTTCCCTAGGAAGACGCGACCTGCGAGCGTCGTGCCGCGAGGAACTCCAGCAGATCAGACCGTGTGAGGATGCCGGCCGGCCGGCCGTCGGTCACGACGACGACCGCACCGCTTCCGCCGGACAGCCCCTCGTAGACCTGATCCACCGACGCGTCCGAGTCGACCGCGGGAAGCGGCGGCTGCATCGCCACCGCGACGTCCTCGTTCAGCGCGTCCGCGTTCTTGAACACGCGCTCGAGGAGCTCGCGCTCCTGGAGCGAGCCGACGACGTCCGCAAGCGAGTCGACCGGCTCGCCGCGCACGACCGGGAGCTGCGAGATCGCCGTAGCGACGCATCACGTCGATCGCCGCGCCGACCTTCTCGTGCGAGCCGATGGTGACGAGCTCCGGAACCTCGTGCCCGACGCGTCGGAAGCGAAGCACCTCTTCAACGGCGGGCGGCGGCGTCGTCCGCTCGAGGAAGCCGTACTGGATCATCCAGTTGTCGTCGTAGAACTTCGAGAGGTACGAACGGCCCGTGTCCGGAAACATCATGAGGACGCGCGCGTCGGGCCGAGCGTCTTCGCCACCTGCCTTCCCGCCCACGCGGTGGAGCCCGTCGAGCCGCCCACGAGGAGGCCCTCCTCCCGCGCGAGCCGTCGCGCGGTGAGGAACGAGTCGCGATCCGAGACGCGCACCCACTCGTCCACGACCGACGGGTCGAGGGTGTCCGGCCAGCGCTCCTTGCCGATCCCCTCGACCAGGTACGGCCCCATCGGGATGGTCCTCGTCGGCCGTGAACACCGATCCCTCGGGATCGACGGCGACGATCCGCGCGTTCGGCCGTGCTCCTTGAAGTAGCGGCCGACGCCCGTGATCGTCCCGCCGGTCCCGACGGAGATGACGATCGCGTCGATCTCCCCGCCGTCCGTCTGCTCCCAGAGCTCGGGCCCGGTCGTCTCGTAATGCGCCTCGGGGTTCGCCGGGTTCGAGTACTGGTCGGGCTTGAAGCCGCCCGGGATCTCCTCGGCCAGCCGATCCGACACGGAGTAGTAGCTCTCCGGCGAGTGCGGGTCGACCGCGGTCGGCGTGATCACGACCTCGGCGCCGTACGCACGCAGCATCGAGATCTTCTCCTGGCTCATCTTGTCCGGCATGACGAAGATGCAGCGGTAGCCACGCAGCGCGGCCGCGATGGCGAGGCCGACGCCCGTGTTCCCCGAGGTCGGCTCGACGATCGTCCCGCCCGGGCGCAGACGCCCGTCGTTCTCGGCTGCCTCGATCATCGCGAGGCCGATGCGGTCCTTCACCGAGCCGCCTGGGTTCAGGTACTCGAGCTTGGCGAGCAGCTCGCCCGGGCACGTCGCGGCCGAACCGCTCGAGCCGCACGATCGGCGTGTGCCCGACGAGCTCGAGCACCGTGGGGAACTCGCGGCGCGCCATGCGGCGGAACACTACTTCTCCTGCGCAGATCGGAATCCGCGAGTGCGAATTCCGATCGCGAAGATCCCTGAAGGCGTCCGCTTCGCGGCCGCAGCCCTACGCCGAAGCGACGAGAACTACTTCGCGCTGAAAGCGCCCAGAAGTCGCCGGTGAGCCCGACAGCGTCGAGGAGCGCCTGCGACTCGCTCGATCGTTCTCGGCCGCCAGCCGGGGTCGAGCCGGGACCACCACCAGGTGCGCGCCAGCTCGTTCATCTGGCGGGCCGGAGACGGTCGCGCCCGGCTCCCAGCCGTTGGCAGTCGAGCCAGCGCTCGAGGTGTTCCTCCGACCGGAGGAAGACCATCGTGCTTCAGGTGAAGCCGATGTCGTCCCACCAGCTGCGCGCGGGAACGAGCACATGGCAGAGGAGGTCTGCGCCCGCGACGAGCTCACCTTCGCGGACGACGAGCTCGAGCGGCTCGCCGCAGCACGCGCACTCGGTTTCGACGTCCCCGTCGGCGTGGAGCGCGCCGGGGATCCCGAGCGCGTCCCAGCAGCACGTTCCGGTCCAGGTGCGACCGCCGGACGCGCACGCGATGCGGAGTCGGCGCGAAGCAGAACGGGTTCGCCATCCAGACGTCAGCGCGTGCCGGGGAAGAGCACGAGCGCGTGCGCATCGTGGAGCCGCCGATAGGAGTCCGCGATCTCGTCGTTCGACGCGATCGAACGCAGATGCGCGTCTCCGTCGTCGTCGGAGGCCGGCCGTTCGCGACGACCGAGAAGTACACGTGCCGCCGAACGTCGAGGTCGAAGGCGTCCATCAGTGCCGGAAGTGGCGCCGTCCGGTGAAGACCATCGCCGCGCCCGCTTCGAACAGCGCCGCGATGACCTCGTCGTCGCGCTTCGAGCCGCCGGGCTGGATGAAGGCGGCGATCCCGGCGTCGAGCGCGAGCTTCGGCCCGTCCGAGAACGGGAAGAAGGCGTCCGAGGCGAGCACCGCGCCATCGAGCGAGTGGCCGAGCTCGCGCGCCTTCAGGATCGCGATGCGCACCGCGTCCACCCGGCTCATCTGCCCCGCCCCGATTCCGAGCGTCTGGCCTCGACGCGCGAGCACGATCGCGTTCGACGTCACGTGCTTCGCGACGCGCCACGCGAAGAGAAGGTCGTCCCACTGCCCGCCGGAGACCTCCCCGCACACGACCTCGGCACTCTCGCGCCCGGTCGTCTCGCGATCGCGATCCTGGACGAGGAGACCGCCCATGACCCGGCGATAGTCGCGCTCGGCGTCGTCGAGTGCGCGCTGATCCGTGTGCTCCAGGACGCGCAGCGCCTCCTTGCCTGCGAGGCGATCGAGCGCGTCGGCGTCGTACGCCGGCGCGAACAGGACCTCGACGAACTGCGTCGCGAGCGCCTCGGCCAGCGCCGCCGTCACCGCGCCGATTGACGACGACGACGCCTCCGTACGCCGACACCGGATCCGCGGCGAGAGCCTTCGCGTACGCCTCCTCGATCGTGTCGGCGACCGCGACACCGCACGGGTTCGCATGCTTCACGATGACGCAGGCCGGGCGGTCGAGCTCCCCGGCGAGCAACCGCGCCGCCGAGAGGTCGCCGAGGTTGTTGAACGACAGCTCCTTCCCCTGGTGCTGCACGACGAAGCCGAGGAGATGCGTGCGCGCGCCACGCTCGGCGTAGTAGGCCGCGCGCTGGTGCGGGTTCTCTCCGTACGGCAGCTCGCGCACGCGGTCGAACGACGGCACGAACGTCTCCGGAAATCCGGAGTCGCGCTGGAACCAGCGCGCGATCGCCGCCTCGTACGCGGCCGATCGCGCGAACGCGATCGCCGCGAGCCGTCGTCGGAGCTCGGGCGTCGTCGCGCCGCTCCCCGCCCGCAACTCACCGAGCACCTCGTCGTAGTCGCGCGCACGCGCGACGGCGGTGACGGACGCGAAGTTCTTGGCGGCAGCGCGCAGCAGCGCCGGCCCTCCGACGTCGATCATCTCGATGAGGTCGGCCTCGTCGAGCTCGGGGCGGTCGACGGCGAGCTCGAACGGGTAGAGGTTCACGCACACGAGGTCGAACGGCTCGATGCCGTGCTCCGCGAGCGCGGCGGGATCCTCCTCGTCGACCTCGCCGGGCGAGAATCCCTGCGTGGATGCGCGGATGCAGCGTCTTCACGCGCCCGTCGAGGAGCTCCGGGAAATCCGGTCACGTCCTCGACCTTCGTGACCGCGAGCCCGCCTCCGCTAGCGCCACCGCCGTGCCGCCGCTCGACACGATCTCGAATCCGAGCTCCGCGAGCCCCCGCGCGAACTCGGCGACACCGGTCTTGTCGTAGACGGAGATCAGCGCGCGCACAGCTCACGCACCACTCTCGGGAGGAGCCGGTGCTCCACCTCGTGCACCCGCTCGCGCAGGGTGTCCACCGTGTCGCCGGGAAGCACGGGGACCGGCTCGCTCGCGATCACCTCGCCGGTGTCGACGCCGGCGTCCACGAAGTGCACCGTCGCTGCTGCGGCAGCCGCGCCGGCCGCGAGCACGTCGTCGAGCGGATGCGCGCCCGGAAACTCGGGAAGCGGCGCCGGGTGCACGTTGACGACGCGACCCGGGAAACGAGCGAGGAAGGACGGCCGCAGCAGGTGCATGTAGCCGGCGCAGACGACGAGCTCGACGCCCTGTTCCTCCAGCCACTCCGCCATCGCCGCGTCCCGCGCGTCGCGATCGGCGAACCCGTCGAGCGGAAACGCCGCCGCCGCGACACCCACGGCCTCGGCACGCTGCAGCGCTCGCGCACCCGCGACGTTCGACGCAACCGCGACGACCGGCAACCCGCGCATCGAGCAGCGCCTGCAGATTCGTCCCCTCCCCTGACACGAGCACTCCGATCACGCGCGCACGATTCTCCCGATCACGAGCTCGTCTCCGGGATCCGGCATCACGGCGAGGTACCCGATCCCGAGATTGAAGACACGCCGCAGCTCGTCTTCGGCGACGTGTCGCGCGAGCCACTCGAAGACAGGCGGTCGCTGCCAGGACGACCAGTCGATCTCGGCGCGCAGGCCGTCGGGAACGACGCGCTCGAGGTTCCCGAGGATGCCGCCACCCGTGACGTGGGCGAGCGCGTGCGCGCGATCGCGAAGGCGCCGAACGTCGTCGAGGTAGAGACGCGTCGGGGCGAGCAGGTCGTCGCCCGCGTAGTCCTCGTCCTCGAGCACGCGGCGCACGAGCGTGAAGCCGTTCGCATGCACGCCTGCGGACGGGAGACCGACCACCACGTCGCCTTCCTCGACACGCGACCCGTCGATCAGCCGGCTGCGCTCGACGAGCCCGACACACGTTCCCGCGAAGTCGAGCTCCTCCTCGCGGTAGATCCCCGGCAGCTCCGCCGTCTCGCCGCCGACGAGGGCGACGCCCGCCTCGCGACAGACCTCCGCGGCGCCCTCCACGAGGTCGGCGACCGTCTCGAGGTCGATGCGGTTCGCCGCCACGTAGTCGAGGAAGAAGAGCGGATCGGCACCGCACGTCGACACGTCGTTGATGCAGTGCGCGGCGAGATCGGCTCCGCACGCGCGGAGCGCGCCGCGCTGCCGCGCAAGGATGAGCTTCGTCCCGACGGAGTCCGTGGACGCGGCGAGGAACCGATCGCCGTCGAGCGGGTGCAGACCCGCGAAGGCTCCGAACCCGATCGCACCGGTCGATTCGACGGCCGCGCGGAGCCGCTCGACCACCGCATCCGCCTTCGCGATCGAGACGCCCGCGGCCTCGTACGTCTGCTCGCCGCCCACAGGCCGAGCGTACAGTCCACCGCGTGGACGAGCCGTCGCTGCTGACGAGCTGGACGTTCGACCTGCTCCAACTCGCACCGATCGTCCTCGTCGGCGTCGCCTACGCGAGTGCGGGCACGGACACTTGCCCGCCGCGACCAGCCGGTGCCGGGCTGGCGGATCGCGCTCTTCGCCCTCGGTCTGGCGCTCCTCGTGCATCGCACTCGCGTCGCCGATCGCGGTCGTCGGCGAGGAGGAGCTCTTCTCGTTCCACATGACGCAGCACCTGCTGCTCGGAGATCTCGCGCCGCTGTGCCTTCTCGCCGGGCTCACCGGGCCGATGCTCCGCCCGATCCTCGCGCTGCCGGGCGTGATGCGCCTGCGCGTCCTCGCGAACCCGTTCGTCGCGTTCCCGATCTGGGCGGCGAACCTCGTGCTCTGGCACCTCCCGGTTCTCTACGAGGGTGCGGTCGAGTCGAGCGCCCTGCACGCAGTCGAGCACGTCGCGTTCTTCAGCGCCGGGATCATCCTCTGGCTCCCCGTCCTCGAGACGCTGCCCGCGCCCGAGTGGTTCGGAACGGGCGCGAAGCTCGCGTACATCGTCGGCGTCCGGCTCGTCGCGACGGTCATCGGGAACGTCTTCGTGTGGGGCGGCTCCGCGTTCTACGACGTCTACCAGACCGGAGACGACTACCTCGGCCTGTCGCCGGACGCCGACCAGAGCCTCGCGGGCTCGCTGATGATGCTCGAGGGCTCGCTCGTCACGATCGTCGCGCTCGCCTGGCTCTTCCTGCGCATGGCGCAGGAGGGCGAGGTGCGCCAGGAGCTGATCGAGAAGGGGCACGATCCGCGCGCGGTGAGGCGCGCCGTCCGCTATCGACGCTGGGAGGAGCTCACGTGATCGGCTCGGTCTGGGGGCTTCTCCTCGTCGGCGCGATTCTCGCGTCGATCGGCGATGGCGCTGCTGTGGTTGATGCAGGTGCGGATCCGCGACGCCAGCCACGTGGACGTCGCGTGGGCGGTGCTCATCGCGTGCTGCGCGATCGCCTACGCGCTGCTCGCCGACGGCGACGTCGGTCACCGCGTCCTCGCGGCCGCGCTCGCGTCGATCTGGGGATTCCGCCTCGGCGGCTACCTCCTCTTCAACCGTGTCCTCGGGAAGGAGGAGGACGGCCGCTACCAGGAGCTCCGCAGGCGCTGGGCGCCGCACGCGAACCGGAACTTCTTCGTCTTCTTCCAGGCGCAGGCGCTGTTCGTCGTCTTCTTCTCGCTGCCGTTCGCCTTCATCTCGCTCGAGACCGAGAGCGGCTTCGGCGCGCTCGCATGGATCGGGATCGCCGTCTGGGCGATCGGCAACGTCGGGACGATCGTCTCGGACCGCCAGCTCGCCCAGTGGCGCACGAATCCGGAGAACAAGGGCAAGACCGCGCGCGGCGGCCTGTGGGGCTGGTCGCGCCACCCGAACTACTTCTTCGAGTGGGTGAACTGGTGCGGGATCGCACTCGTCGCGAGCGCGACCCCGTGGGGCTGGATCGCCTGGCTCGTGCCGGCCGGTCTCCTCTACCTCCTGTTCAAGGTCACGGGCATCCCGGAGACCGAAGCGCAAGCGCTGCGCTCCCGCGACGACTACGCCGAGTACCAGCGGACGACGAGCGTCTTCGTCCCGCTTCCCCCGCGCCGGGCCTAGGCGGGCGCGACCTCGAAGCGGAGCTTCTCGGTCCTCGGCGGGACGCGGGTCGGGTAGTCCCGCGTGAAGCACGCGCGGCAGACCGAGTCCTCAGGGAGCTGGGTCGCCTCCTGCATCCCCTGGACCGACAGGTAGTGCAACGACGTCGCGCCGATGTGGACGCGCATCTCCTCGACCGAGCGATGAGCGGCGGCGAGCTCGTCCTCGTCGGCCATGTCGATCCCGTAGAAGCACGGCGAGACGACGGGCGGCGACGAGATCCGGACGTGCACTTCGGCGGCGCCCGCGTCGAACAGCATCTGGACGAGCTGGCGGGTCGTGTTCCCGCGGACGATCGAGTCGTCGACGACGACGATGCGCTTGCCCTCGACCTCGTCGAGCGGATTGAACTTCATCCGGATTCCCTGCTCGCGCATGCCCTGCTCGGGCTGGATGAACGTCCGCGCGACGTAGCGGTTCTTGATGAGCGCCTCGTTGTACGGGATGCCGGAGCCCTTCGAGAAGCCGATCGCCGCAGGCGTCCCGCCGTCGGCGACGCCGATGACGAGATCCGCCTCGGCGGGTGCCTCCTCGGCGAGGCGCTCGCCCATCCGGACGCGCGCCCCGTGCACCTCGACGCCCCCGACCCGCGAGTCGGGCCGTGCGAAGTAGACGTGCTCGAAGATGCAGAGTGCGCTGCGGCCCGCCGGGACGGCCTGTGCGGCGTGCAGCCCGTCCTCGTCGACCCAGACGACCTCGCCGGGCCGCACGTCACGCACGACCTCGGCGCCGATGAGGTCGAGCGCGCAGGTCTCCGACGCGACGACCCAGTCGTCGCCGATCTGCCCGAGGGAAAGCGGCCGAAAGCCACGCGGGTCGCGGAACGCGACGAGCGTGTCGTCGACGAGCGCGGTCACCGAGTACGCGCCTTCGAGCCGCCGCATCGTTGCAGCGACGGCCTCGACGAGCGGGCTCGGGTCGCGCGCGATCAGCGCCGCGATGAGCTCGGAGTCCGAGCCCGAGGCGAGCCGGATGCCGTCCGCGATCAGCTCCTCGCGCAGCTCCTCGACGTTCACGAGGTTCCCGTTGTGGCCGAGCGCGATCGTCCGCGCCTTTCCGTGATGGACGAGCGGCTGCGCGTTCGACCACTTGTTCGCGCCGGTCGTCGAGTAGCGCGTGTGCCCGATCGCGACTTCGCCCGGCAGCGCCTGCAGCTGCTGCTCGTCGAAGACGTGGGCGACGAGACCCATCTCGCGGAGCACCGTGAGGTGCCCGCCGTCCGAGACCGCGATGCCCGCCGACTCCTGACCGCGGTGCTGAAGCGCGAACAGCCCGAAGTACGCGAGACGCGAAACGTCCCGCTCTGCCGAACGGATGCCGAACACACCACACATCAGTCAGCTGCCCTCCCACGCGCTCCGCAAGCGCGTGGAGCTCCACTCCCAGGAGGGTATCCCCACCGGCCGTACCCACGACCCGAATCGGGACGCCGAACTCGATCGCAACACGCTCCACGTCCGAGCCCGCGGTCGGCGCGCACGCGACGACGGCGCGTCCGCCCACTTCGCCGAAGAGCTCGACCGGATCCTCGCGGACGTCGAGCGAGGCGCCGGAGCCCGAGAACAACGCCGCCTCGGCGAGGCAGATCGCCAACCCGCCCTCGGCGGCGTCGTGGACGAGAGTCGCCAGCGGGGCGACGTGCCACAGGAACGACACGAGCCTCGCTTCCGCCTCGAGGTCGAGCGGCGACGGCATCCCGCCGAGCTCGCCGAAGCGCGCCTGGTACTCCGAGCCCGCGAGCGACACTTCAGATGCGAAGGCCGCGAACACGAGATCGCCATCGCGCCATCCCTTCGGCACGCGCCGGACGTCCTCGACGAGACCGACCGCGCCGACGACCGGCGTCGGGTGGATCGCCCTTCCGTTCGTCTCGTTGTAGAGCGAGACGTTCCCGGACACGACCGGAGCGCCGACCGCCTCGCACGCAGCCGCGATGCCGTCGATCGCCGCTGCGAGCTCCCACGCGATCTCGGGCTTCTCGGGATTCCCGAAGTTGAGGCAGTCCGTGAAGCCGATCGGCTCACCGCCCACGCAGGCGACGTTGCGTGCGGCCTCGAGCACCGCGAGCGCACCTCCCGTGAACGGATCGAGCCGCGCGATGCGGCCCTGACCGTCCAGCGAGAGCGCGAGACCACGCATCGACGGCCGCAGGCGGAGAACCGCTGCGTCGAGGCCGGGGCGGCGGACCGTCCGCGACCCGACGAGCTGGTCGTAGCGGCGGAACACGAACTCACGGCTTCGAAGCGCAGGCGAGGCGAGCAGCTCGACGAGCGACTTCGGCGGCGGGCGGCGCGCCGACGATCTCGCGCTCCGGAGTCGCCGCGCGGCGCGACTGCGTCGACCTCGTAGCGCGGGCACTCGTCGGTGAGGAGCCGCGCGGGAATCTCTCCGACGACCTCGTCTCCCCAGAAGGCACGAAGCTCGCCGCTCGCGGTCACCTCGCCGATCACGGCGTGCTCGAGCTCCCAGCGGTCGAGCACCGCCTCGACGGCCTCGAGCATCTGCGGACGGACGATCGCGATCATCCGCTCCTGGCTCTCGGAGATCATCACCTCCCACGGCTCCATCCCCTCCTCGCGCAGCGGAATGCGGTCGAGGTGGACGTCGATCCCGAAGTCGGCAGCCATCTCGGAGAGCGACGAGGCGATGCCCGCCGCGCCGCAGTCCTGCAGCGACTCGACGAGGCCCGACGACACGAGCTCCACCGACGACTCGATGAGCTTCTTGCCGGTGAACGGATCGCCGATCTGCACCGACGGACGCTTGTCGGCCGCCGCGTCGTCGAGCTCCTGGCTCGCGAGAACGGAGGCGCCGCCGATCCCGTCGCGGCCGGTCGTCGCGCCGTAGAGGACGACGTGGTGGCCCGCAGCGGTCGCCTTCGCCCGCATGAGCCGGTCGACGGGGAGCAGCCCGACGCACATCGCGTTGACGAGGCAGTTGTCGCGGTAGGCCTCGTCGAACACCGCCTCGCCGCCGACGGTCGGCACGCCGACGCAGTTCCCGTAGTGGCCGATACCGCCCACGGCGCGCGAGAAGTGCCAGTCCGGCTCGGCGAAGCGCAGGCCGTCGAGGAGCGCGACGGGCCGCGCTCCCATCGCGACGATGTCACGCAGGATCCCTCCGACGCCCGTTGCCGCACCCTGGAACGGCTCGACGGCAGACGGGTGGTTGTGGCTCTCGACCTTGAACGCCACCGCGAGCCCGTCGCCGAGGTCGAGGACGCCGGCGTTCTCGCCCGGCCCCTGCAGCACGCGCGGTCCGGTCGAAGGCAGCCGCTTCAGGAGCAGCGCGGAGTGCTTGTAGCCACAGTGCTCCGACCACAGGAGTGAGAACACTGCGAGCTCGAAGTCGTTCGGATCGCGCCCGAGCAGCGAGCGGATTCGCTCGTACTCCCCATCGGTGAGGCCGAGTGCGCGATGGAGCGCCGGATCCGCCGCCGTGCTCAGACGGTCAGCTTATCGACGGCGTCCGACCTCGCATGAGGCGACGAGAATGGCCGCCGGTAGCCTCACACGGTGCGCTCGTACTGGCCCCTGATCCTTCTGCTCGCGGCGATGTGGGGCGCGTCGTACCTCTTCATCAAGGTGGCCGTCGAGGACATCCCGCCCGCGGCCATGACCGAGCTGCGCGTTCTCATCGCCGGGCTGTTGCTCGCGGCCTACCTCGTGTGGCGCATGGGAGCGTCGCGCGCGGTCGAGGAGCTGCGTGCGGCCTGGCGCCCGTGCCTCGTCCTCGGCGTCATCAACGGAGCGGTGCCGATGGGCCTCGTGGCCTGGGGCGAGACCCACATCGACTCGAGCGTGGCCGGCATCGCGCAGTCGACGGTGCCGATCTTCACGTTCATCCTCGCGGCCCGGTTCCTCCCGCACGAGCGGGTCGGGCCACTTCGGATCGCCGGCGTCGCGCTGGGCTTCCTCGGCGTCGCGGCACTCACCGGGCTCGACACGGCGGGCGGCTGGTGGGTGATCGCGGGAACCCTCGCGGTCGTGCTCTCGTCGCTCTCGTACGCGAGCGGCGGGGTCTACGGACAGCTCCAGGTGCGAGACATCCCGGGGCCGGTGCTCGCCACGGGATCCATGCTCGCCGCCGCACTCGTGCTCGCGCCGCTCGCGCTCGCCGACCCGCCACGCGAGCTGCCCGGGACGACCGCGCTCGCCGGCCTCGTCGGCCTGATCCTCGTCCCGACCTTCGCCGGCCAGCTCCTCCTCTTCCGGGTGCTACGCCTGCACGGGAGCCGCAAGCTCTCGATCGTGACGTACCTCATGCCCGCGTTTGCAGTGGTGTACGGCGCCGTCCTGCTCGACGAGTCGGTGACCGCCGCGATGCTCGTCGGGTTCGCGCTCATTGCGGTCGGGCGCGGCGCTCGCGTCCGGTCAGCGCTTCTTCGGCGTGCGGGTGCAGGAGTCCGCCGCGTGACGGTCACGATTCGCCGCGCGACGCCGGACGACGTGGACTTCCTCGTCGAGCTCGTGACGCACGAGGACGTGGAGCCGTACCTCGCCGCCGTGCGCGCGAAAGGGCGCGACGAGATCCTCGAGGAGATCGCGCGCACCCAGTCGGAGCCCGAGGCGTACGGCGTCTTCGTCATCGAGGCCGACGGCGAGCGCGCGGGCACGATGCGCTTCGAGCGCTCGAACGAGCGAAGTCGCATCGCAAGTCTCGGCGGGCTTGCAGTGCATCCGGATCACCGGGGCGGGAAGGTCGCCGATACAGCGGCGCGACTCTTCCAACGGCACCTCCTCGACGAGCTCGGCTTCCACCGCCTGCAGATGGAGATCTACGGCTTCAACGAGCGCGCGATGCGCCATGCCGAGCGCGCGGGCTTCACGCGCGAGGGCGTGCGTCGAAAGGCGTACTGGCGGAACGACGAGTGGGTCGACGGCGTGCTCTACGGGCTCGTGGCCGAAGACCTCGAGACGTAGTCGCGTAATGAACGCCGTTCGAAGTGGTCTGCGCGACCGCTCGTAGGAGCGCGGCGCGGATCCACTCGGGCTCGGGCCAGCCGCTCGGACCGCGAGGCGTCCGGTAGATGCGGTCGTCGACGCTGTACTCGACGGGGATCGGCTCCGGGATCGACGTCGCGGCCGTCGACGAGCACGGTCGGAGAGCCGAGCACGCGGTACGACTCCGCGTCCGAGTCGGACTCGACCTCGACGACCTCGATCTCCGCCGGGATGCCCGTCTCGTCGACGACGCGCTCGACGACGACGAGGGCCATTCCGCGATGCGGGCAATCCTCGCGCGCGAGGATCTCGATCCGAACAGATCCGTTCGACTTCGTTCTCGTCACGTCGGCCCCCCTCCCCAGGGTGAGCGTCGGTTTCCCTTCCCCTAGCTGACGCTAAGCCCAAAAGGGGTACGCGCAATCCCTCGGACGAGTGACTGGCGCGGTGTGTACTACTTTCGTATGATGTGTCCGATGTTCATCGGACACAAGACCGCGGCGCCTGCCGTAGAGGTGGCCGCAGGCACCGCATTCGCGCTACTCGTCGCGCTCGCGGGAGCCTCCCGCTCGGGTCGCGACGAGCCGGACGAGCTCGGAGCTGCGCTCGCGGACGTGGGCGACAGCGAAGGCGAGTCGTGGCTCAACCTTCTCGGAATCCCGCTCGACGCGGGCGCACCGTTCACCGCGGAGCGTCTCGTCGAGGCCGTCGAGTCGATGGATGCCGTCGAGCTCCGGCGCCACCTCCTCGGCCGCTACGCGTGGTCGTGGTGCACGCTCGCAGGCATCGACGACATCGAGTCGGCGGCACGCGGTGACGCCGCCGCGGTCGCGCGACTCCTCGCGCAACCGCGCTACTACGGAGGACACGCGCGGGCCTCGCTCGGCGTCCTGCTCGCGCTCGACCCGCCCGAGACGCAGGAGCGGATCGCCGCCGCGCTGGTCGCCGGAGCGCGCTCGCTGCTCGACCCGTCCGCCGCGAGCGAGCTGGACGCCGCCCGCGAGCAGGCAACCTCGACGCTCGACACACAGCAGGCGCTCGCGGCCGTCGAGCTCATCGCGTCGGGATACCGCTACGTCCCGGAGCCGGAAGCGGAGCGCGTCGTCCTCATCCCCCACCTCGAGCCGACGTCGCCGCTCGTGCTCGCCCAGCACCGCTCGTCGCGTCTCATCGCGTACCTGTCCGCGCCAGACCGCTCGAGCGAGGACCGTCTCGTCGCGTTCGGCAGGGCGCTCGCGGATCCGAAGCGGGTGGAGATCCTCGCTCTCGTGGGTCGTGGCGTCGGCCGGGCCGCCGACCTGGTCGACGCGACCGGGCTCACGCGCTCGACGGTGCACCACCACCTCGCGCAGCTCCGCGACGCCGGGCTCGTCGCGCTCGAGGGCAACGCACGCGCCTACACCTACATCCCGCGCAGAGCGGCCGCCGACGAGGCGGCCGTGCTCGTCGCGGACATCATCGGAACGGAGGAAGAGTGATGCGCTACACACTGCTCGGCCGGAGCGGGCTCAGGGTGTCGGAGGTCGCACTCGGGACGATGACCTTCGGCGAGGCCTGGGGCTGGGGCGCCTCGGAGGACGAGAGCCGCCGCATGTTCGAGGCGTTCGTCGAGGCGGGCGGGAACTTCGTCGACACCGCCTGCAACTACACGGACGGCCAGAGCGAGTCGATCGTCGGCGCGCTCGTCGAGCCGGCGCGCGACCGTTTCGTGGTCGCCACGAAGTACACGCTCACCGCGCACCGAGACGACCCGAATGCGGGTGGCAACCACCGCAAGAACCTCGTGCAGACGCTCGAGGCGAGCCTGCGCCGGCTCCGCACCGACTACGTCGACCTCCTGTGGCTGCACATGTGGGACGGGATGACGCCCGTCGCCGAGGTCGTCCGCGCGCTCGACGATCTCGTGTCGTCCGGAAAGGTCCTCTACGTCGGCATCTCGGACACACCCGCGTGGGTGGTCTCCCAGGCGGTGACGCTCGCCGAGCTACGCGGGTGGTCGCCGTTCGTCGCCGTGCAGGCGCCCTACTCGCTCGCCGACCGCGACGTCGAGCGGGAGCTCCTCCCGATGGCGCAGGCGCTCGGCCTGACCTTCACCCCGTGGGGGATGCTCGAGGGCGGCGCACTCACCGGGAAGTACCTCGACGAGAGCGACGAGCCGCGACGCTACGACGGCGTCGGCCCGAAGGCGAACGCACTGGCACGCGAGGTGATCGCCGTCGCGGAGGAGCTGGGAGTGACGCCCGCACAGGTCGCGATCGCGTGGGTGCGCGCACAGCCGTGGCACACGATTCCGATCGTCGGCGCCCGAACCGAGTCGCAGCTCCGCGAGAACCTCGGCGCACTCGAGGTCGAGCTCGAGCGCGAACAGCTCGACCGGCTTGCTGCGGCGAGCGAGTTCCGGGCCGGGTTCCCGCGCGACTTCCTCGAGTCGGAGCACGTCCGCGGGCTCATCTTCGGCGACACGTTCGAGCTCATCGACGATCCTCGCTCGTCTGCACCGAGGCAGCGCGCGGCAGTGAACGCCTGAAACGGCTAGAGACCCTTCAGCGCCCGGTCGAGCACGGGATCGACTTCGGGCGAAGTACTGCGCCGACGTGAGGTCGACGCGAACGTCGGGCTCGACCGCGAGCCGGCGATCGCTCTTGCTCTTCTTGCGCTCGTGGTACCTGGCGGCGATGCGGACGGTCCACCCGACCGTCGGGAGCAGGACGGGGAACGTGTCGGCGTAGGTCTCGACCCCGCCGCCGGTCGGTTCCCCGACGAAGACGGCCCGCGTCGCGCGATCGATCTCGGCAGCGAAGTTGGCGGCGGCGGAGAACGTCGCGCGACCGATGAGAACCCGGAGCTTCCCCCGCTTGTTCACTGCCTTCGAGCGGAAGAGCGTCGTCAGCGAGCCGTACGTCGTGTTGTCGCCGCCGCCGTTCAGCCGCAGGTCCACGATGACCCGGCGAACGGCCTTCCCCCGCACCAGTCGCTCGATCTTTCGCAGAACGGCGGGCGCCGGCGAGCGGACGGAGTTGTAACCGACGTAGACCGCGCGACCACCCGCCAGCGTCCGCGCCCAGAGCGGCCGCGCGCTTCCTGACAGGTAGAGCGGCTGCGTGGCCTCGCGGCAGGATCGACGGATAGTGGCCGAAGAGCGGATCCGCGAAAGCAGACGTGTACTGCGACGCGGCAACGGGCGTCAGCGACGATGTCGACGCGCTGGCCGTCGGGCTGCTCGAACGTGAACTCGGCCGCTCCGATGCCGTCGGCGACTCCGAGGCCGTCGAGCACCTCGGCGGTGAGCAGGTAGTGCGGCGCCAGCCCGCGAAGGTTCGACGTGTTGTCGCGCGGGACGAGAGGCTCGACGAGCTCGAGGACCCGCTCGATCGGCATGCCCTCGATCGCCACGAGACGATTCCGGATGAGCGATCGGTCGGTCGCGTCGACGACGTACATGCCGTCGGCGAAGTCGTACAGGCGCACGGGGTAGAAGTGGAGCTCTCGCGTGTGGGCCGGATCGCCCGGAAAGAGGCCCGTGTGCCCGTTCCGCGGCCCGAGCGAGGCGATGATGCGCAGCATCCCCACGAGGAGCTCGTTGCGCGAGATGCTCGGGGCGCGCTGCGCGAGGGCGCTCGACGTCGGACTCGAAGCGCTGCGCGCGACACGCTCCGGAACGCGTCGGGGTGGATCTGCGCGATCTGCGTGCCGAGCTCGCGGACGTCGTCGGCCGCGGTGACGGGAGCGGAGGGACGGGCCTGCGCCGCGGAGACGATCGCGACCATGGCGAGTGACACGAGGAGCAGGCCCGACATCCGCATGGTGCGACATACTGACAAGTCGAAAGTGACATGTCAAGATAGACATATACGATGTCCCTGAGACACGCCGTTCTCGGAGCCCTCGCCGACGAGCCTCGCAACGGCTACGCGCTCCTCAAGCACTTCGAGCAGTCGTTCGGATACGCGTGGTCGGCAAGCCACAGCCAGATCTACCCCGAGCTCGCGCGCCTGGTGGATGAAGGCCTCATCGAGCAGACGGGCGCAGGCGCGCGCAACTCGAAGACCTACGCGTTGACCGACGCCGGGCTCGACGAGATCCGGCGCTGGCTCGAGTCCACGACGCCGGAGCGGCGCGTGCGCAACGACGCGACGCTCCGAATGTTCTTCCTCTGGCTGCTCGAGCCCGAGGAGGCCGTGCAACAGCTGGAGCGCGAGCGCGACTACTCGGCCACGACCCTCGCCGAGTTCCGCCGCATCAGCGAGGAGCCGACGGGCGCGAACAGGAAGGCCCTGACCTACCGGATCGCCCTCGAAGGCGGGATCCGCTCCACCGAGTCGCGCATCGAGTGGCTCGACTGGGCCATCGAGCAGGTCCGCTCGCCGGAGTGGCGCTCGCTCGGCGTGACTCAGCGGGCGGCGTCGCAGGCGGCGGTCGCCCAGGCGTGCACCGAGCGCGCGCGCCGGTGGTAGACGTGCAGGCCGGTCTCGAGAGCGAACCCGACCGCGCCGTGCACCTGGTGCGACGAGGCGACGACATCGCAGCAGGCGCTTCCCGCGAAGCGCAGCTCCGGCTCCTGGAGGCCGCCGTCGTTCGAGGCGGCGGCCCAGGCGAGAAGGGTGATCGCGTCCGTGGCGAGCGCGGCATCCGCGAGGCGGGACTGGACGGCGGGGAGCGCCGCGAGCGGTGCGCCGAACTGTTCCCGGGCTCGCGCGTGCTCGACGGCCAGCTCGAGCGCGCGCTCGGCGAGACCCGCGAGGTACCCGAGCGTCGCCGCGTTCCATGCACTCCAGCACGCCGCCGCCGCGACGGGCTCGAGCTGTCCGATCGCGTCGACCTCCACGCGCACCGTGCCGGCGCCGTCGAGCGTGGGCTCCGGGTCGGGCTTCGGACGACGGCGGGCCGAGTCCGAGCCCACCTCCTCGCAGCGGAACGGCCAACGACTGCGCGCGTGCGCGCATGCCTTGCTCTGCCCTCGACGCACAGCGGAGCCCCGAGCGTCGCCTCGTCGAGGAGGCTGACGGGCGCCGCTGCGCGTCCGAGCTCGATCCCTCCCGCCACGACGGCGCCGAGGAGCTCCTCGGCAGCCCACAGCTCCGACCAGCCCGCGGCGGAGACACGCGCGGCGAGCTCGTCGTCGCGATCGTCCTGCCAGCTCCCGAGCTCCGGCTCGAGAGGCGCGCGCCAGTCGCCGATCGCGGCGCGCACGGACTCGGCGAAGAGCGTGAGCTC
Organism: uncultured Gaiellaceae bacterium; assembly: GCA_963744285.1. Classification (GTDB taxonomy): domain Bacteria; phylum Actinomycetota; class Thermoleophilia; order Gaiellales; family Gaiellaceae; genus GMQP-bins7. The sequence continues at coordinate 68,638 of CAVUTA010000022.1, forward strand.
GTCGGAGACCTGGAACCTCACGCGAGCTCCGCGAGGACGGATTCCGTGTCGGCGCCGAGGGCCGGTGCCGCGGTCGGCAGCGCGCGGCTCGCCGCCCACTCGCACGAACGGCGAGAGCAGGTCGATCTCTCCGAGGCCCGGCTGCGAGACCCGCCCGACGAGGCCTTCTGCGACGACCTGCGGATCCGACGCGATCGCCTCGCGCTGCTGCACCGGGCCGCACGGCACGCCGGCCGACTCGAGCATGGCGATCCACTCGGCGACCGGCCGCTCGGCGAACACGCGCGCGACGGCAGCCGTGAGCTCCTCCTTCGCGGCGAGCGCGCCGGGGTCGTCCGGGACGAGGTCGGGCGCGTCGATCGTCGCGTCCTCGAGGCCGAAGAGCTCGAGGAAGGCCTGTCGCTGCGCGAGGTTGAGACATGCGACCGCGACGAAGCCGTCGGACGCCTCGAAGCAGCGGTAGTACGGGTTCATCGCGAGCCCGCCTGCGATCTCGGCGGCGCGCGCGGCGAGGTGCGCGCGATCGGCGGTTCGCGACGCAGGGATGCCCGCTTCGCTGCGCGAGCCAGACGAGATCCTGGAGCTGGACGGCCATCGCCGCGGCGAGGAGCGAGACGTCGACGAGGTCGCCCTGGCCCGTGTCGCGCGCGCGGACGAGTGCAGCGAGGACGCCCGTGGCGAGCAGGAAGCCCGCCGTGAGGTCGGCCATCGGGATCCCGCCCGCGCGGACGGGCACGTCGTCGCCGGGCGACGCATGTGCGGTGAGGAGCCCCGCGCGAGCCTGTGCGACGAGGTCGTACGCAGGGGCGTCCGCGAGCGGCCCGGAGGCTCCGAAGGAGCTCACGCGTCCGACGACGAGCGCCGGCTGAGCCGCGTGGACGTCCTCCCAGGCGAGCCCGAACCGCGCTGCACGCGCGCGCGGGAAGTTGTGCAGGACGATGTCGGCGCTACGCCTGAGCCGTGCGCTCGTCTCGAGCCCGTCCGCGGTCTTGAGGTCGACGACGACGGAGCGCTTCCCGCGGTTCAGCGGGATGAAGTAGCGCCCGACAGCGGGAGCGACCGGCAGCACGTGGCGGTACCCGTCGCCGCCGGGCGGCTCGGCCTTCACGACATCGGCCCCCAGATCGGCGAGGAGCACACCGCACAGCGGCCCCGCGACGTACTGCGCGTACTCGACGACGCGCACGCCTTCGAGCGGCAAGCGTCACCGAAGGCCCAAGCCCGCGCCGCGCGATGACGACCTGCAGGATCTCCGCGGAGCCGCCGGAGATCGTCGAGCCGACCGACGCGCGGTAGAGCCCGCCGAGCCGCCCTTCGAGCGGCGCGGACGCGTACGCATCGGTGAGGCCTTCGAGGCCGAGGAGCTCGATGCCCTCGCGCGCGAGGCGCTGCGCGAGTCGCGCTCCCGCGAGCTTGGCCATCGCGGACGCGGCGCTCGCCGGCTCGTCGCGGTCGAGAAGGTCGGCCGCCCGGAGCGAGAGCAGTCGCGCAGCAGCGAGCTCTCCACGCAACGCAGCGACGCGGGGCCAGGCGCCCTCGAGCCGCTCCGGTCTCACGCAGCCGCGCCTCGAGCCCGTCCAGGATCCAGCGCCAGCCCGCCGAGCTTCTCCGCTGTGATCCGCTCGAAGTCGAGCGTGTGCATGAGCACGTCCCAGCCGCGATCGACGTCGCCGACGAGGTTCTCCGCGGGGATCTCGACGCCGTCGAGGAACACCTCGCACAGATAGCCGCCACCGAGCGCGGGAAAGCGCCGCACCTCGATTCCGGGCGTGTCGAGCGGCGCGACGAGCACGGAGATGCCGCGATGGCGCGGCTCCTCCGGATTCGTGCGGACGGCGAGATAGATCCAGTCCGCGAGCCACGCACTCGACGTCCAGATCTTGTGGCCGTCGACGATCCAGCGATCGTCACGTCGCACGGCTCGCGTCGTCAGCGACGCGAGGTCGCTCCCCGCCTCCGGCTCCGAGAAGCCCTGGCAGAACGTGAGCTCGCCGCGCGCGATCGGCCCGAGGAGCCGCTCCTTCAGCGCCGGCGAGGCGAAGCGCTCGAGCGCGGAGCCGATCGTCTTGTACGAGAGGAGGTAGAGGGAGAGCGGGAGCCAGTGGTAGCCGAAGACGTCCTCGACCAGAGCGGTGTCGACGTGCGTCAGTCCGCGGCCGCCGAGCTCCTCCGGCCAGGTCATCCCGATCCAGCCGGCCTCCCCGAGGGCGCGGGTCACCTCGCGCGAGTCGCCGTCGGAGAGCATTCCCTGCCGGCGCCACTCGGGATCGTCGAGCAGCGTCGCGCGAAGGGTCTCGGCGAACGCTGCAGCCTCCTCCCGAAGCGCGAGCTGCGCCTCTGTCAGCCGGAGATCCACGCGCCGCGATCGTAGACGGCGCCGCCTCGTCAGTCGTAGCGCCGCGGCCGCGAAGCGGACGCCTTCAGGGATCTTCGCGCGACCGGAGACTCCGCGCTAGCGGATCTCCGGTCTTGCGCAATGTCGGAGCGGTCGTAGGATCCCCGCCGGTGGAGCATCGGCACGTCTGGATCGCGATGGAGGACGGGACGCGGCTCGCCGCGCGCCTCTTCCTGCCGAGCGAGCTCCCCGCTCCGGTCATCGTCGACGCGCTCCCGTACCGCATGGACGACCTCACGGCCTCGTACGCGAGCGAGTACGAGCGCCTCTGCGACGAGGGCGGCTTCGCGGTCTGCCGGCTCGACCTCCGCGGCACGGGCTCGTCGGAGGGGATCGCGCTCGACGAGTACAACGCGCAGGAGCAGGCGGACATCTGCGCGGTCATCGCCTGGCTCGCGGAGCAGGACTGGTGCACCGGGAAGGTCGGCATGTACGGCACGTCGTGGGGCGGGTTCAACTCGCTCCAGGTCGCGATGGAGCGCCCGCCCGCGCTCCACGCGATCGTCCCGATCTACGCGTCGGACGACCGCTACACGGACGACGTCCACTACATGGGTGGGATCCTGAAGGCGATCGACCTCGTCGACTGGGTGATCTACATGGCCGCGTGCAACGTGCTGCCTCCGGTTCCCGCGGTGTACGGCGACGGCTGGCGCGAGGAGTGGCGACGCCGCATCGAAGGAACCCCGCCGTGGCTCCTGCACTGGCTCGAGGAGCAGGACGACGGGCCGTACTGGCGGCACGGATCGCTCCGGCCGGACTACGAGCGGATCACGTGCCCGACGATGATCGTCGCCGGCTGGGCCGACGGCTACACGAACATCGCCCTCCGGGCGTACGAGGCGATGACGTGTCCGCGCCGCGTGATCATCGGCCCCTGGGCGCACGCGTCGACGGCGACGTCGATCCCCGGTCCGCACATCGACCTCGTCCCCGAGCTCATCCGCTGGTTCTCGCGCTGGTTGCGCGACGAGCGAAACGGCATCGACGAGGAGCCGCCGATCGCGATCTTCGTGCGGCGCTCGACGCGTCCGGCTCCCGATCTCGCGGAGATGCGCGGCGAATGGCGCTCGGAGCCGACCTGGCCGGCAGAACGGCTGCGGCCGCGCGTGTGGCGACCCGAAGGCGACGACGAGGATCAGGATCGGATCTCCGTGCGCGGCGACGTCGGCACGGCGGCGTGGATCTCCTGCGCGGGCAAGCCGCCGTGGACGCTTCCCGACGACCAGCGCTCGGACGACGCCCGGTCGCTGACCTACGACTGGCCGCCGCTCGACGAGGAGCTCGAGATCCTCGGTCATCCTCGCCTCCGGGTCACCGTCACGTCGCCGCATCCCGTGGCGTTCCTCTCGGCGCGACTGTGCGACGTCTTCCCCGACGGGACGTCGGCGCTCGTGAGCCGCGGCGTGCTCAACCTCACGCACCGAGAAAGCCATGCCGCCCCGAAGCCGCTCGAGCCCGGCGTCCCGACACCGATCGAGCTCGAGCTCGAGCTGACGTCGTGGATCTTCGAGCCCGGCCATCGTCTGCGGCTCGCGCTCGCAGGCTCGGACTGGCCGAACACGTGGCCGCCGCCGCAGGCCGGCTCTCTGCAGGTCGCGCGACCCAGCGTCGAGCTCGAGCTCCCGGTCCTCGATGGCCCGCCCGTTGCTGCGCCGCCGGTCTTCCAGCCGCCGCGACCGGAGAGTGCGGATGACGACGACGGTGCAGCCTCCCGTCGTCCGTCGGATCGAGCAGGACCCGGTCGGACGGCAGACGCGGGTCGTCACGAGCTACGGCTCCCGGTACGAAGGGCCGTACGACGCGAAGATCGAGGAGCAGTACGACGGGCTCGTCGGCGTCGCGGACAGCAATCCGGGAAGGGCGTGGGCGAGTGCGCGTGCGCGCTACTCCATCGCCTGGCCGGAGACCACCGTGCGGACCGAAGCACACCTGCGATTCCGCTCCACCTCGAGCCGGTACCACGTCGTCGTCGAGGTCGTCGCCTCGGAGGACGGGCCGGACGGCATCGGCCACGTCGAGCGCCGCTTCGAGCGGACGATCCCGCGGCGCCTCCAGTAGGGGCGAGATAGCTCGCCGCTACAGAGCGTGGCAGGCGGCGCGTGTGCTCGGGCGCGACCGTCTCGAGCCCGAGATCCTCCGTGCGACAGCGCTCCTCGATACCCAGCCGCGCCGCCTCGCCCGACGCGACGAGCGGACAGCGTGGATGGAACCGGCAGCCCTGCCGGGATGCGCGTCGGGTCGGGCGCCTCGCCCTGCAGGATGAGCTGCTCCATCTCCTCGACCTCGGGCACGACGGAGAGCAGGGCGCGCGTGTAGGGATGCCGTGGGTTCGAGAGGAGCTCCTCGGCGGGCCCCTCCTCGACGATCCGCCCGAGGTACATCACCGCGATCCGGTCGGCGATGTTCCACGCGAGCCCGAGGTCGTGCGTGACGACGAGGATCGTGACTCCCGCATCCCGCACCAGCTCGAGCATGAGCTTGAGGATCTCGCCGCGCACCGAGGCATCGAGGCTCGACACGGGCTCGTCGGCGACGAGGAGCGAAGGGTTCAGCACCATGGCGCCCGCGATGACGACGCGCTGGCGCTGACCGCCGGAGAGCTCGTACGGGTACAGGTGCACGAAGCGCTCGGGCGGGCGCAGGCCGGCACGCGAGAGCGCCTCCGCGACACGGGTCGCCTCGTCGCCCGGGACCTTCTGGATGCGAAGCCCCTCGGCCACCGCCTCGTACACGGACTGCCGTGGGTTGAGCGCGCCCATCGGATCCTGGAACACCATCTGCACCTTGGAGCGATAGGAGCGAAGGAACCGGCCGTCGTAGCGAAGCGGCTCTCCCTCGAAGCTGATCTCGCCGGCTGCCGGACGCTCGAGACCCATGATCGTCCGTGCGAGCGTCGTCTTCCCGCACCCGGACTCGCCGACGAGCGCGAGCACCTCGCCACGCCGCACCTCGAGATCCACGCCGTCCACCGCACGCGCGGGCGCGCCGCCGCGACCGTCGAAGTGGACGTGGAGCTCCCGCGTCTCGAGCAGCGCCTCGCTCACGTTCGGGCGTTCCCGTCGAGGACGTGGATGCAGGCGGCGCGTCGTTCGTCGCCGGCGGGCCAGAGCTCGACGTCGACGTCCGGACACTCCGGCGTGACCACCGCACAGCGGGGATGGAACGGGCACCCGCTCGGGATCGCGCGCGGATCGGGCGGATCGCCGCCGAGCCCGGAGGGGTTCATGCGGTGGGTGTGGTCGCCGATCAGCGGGAACGCCGCGGCGAGCGCGGCCGTGTAGGGGTGTGAAGGCCGTGCGAACACGTCCTCCGCGGCGCCCTCCTCGACGATGCGACCGGCGTACATGACCGCCGTGCGCTGGCACACGTACGAGAGCGTCGAGAGGTCGTGCGTGATGAAGATCATCGAGAGCGCCAGCTCTCGCTGGAGGCGCTCGAGGAGCTCGAGCACCTGCGCCTGCACCATGACGTCGAGCGCCGTCGTCGGCTCGTCCGCGATGAGGATCCGCGGGTTGCACGCGAGCGCGAGCGCGATGAGCACGCGCTGGCGCTGGCCTCCCGAGAGCTGATGCGGAAAGTCGCCGCGCCCGCCTCGCGGGGATTCCCACGGTCTCGAGCAGCGTGGCGATGCGGCTCGCCGAGTCGGGTGACGTGCGATGGAGCTTGATCGCCTCGGCGATCTGATCTCCGACGGACTGGACCGGGTTGAGCGCGTGCAGCGCACCCTGGAAGACGATGGACATCTCGGTCCAGCGCACGGCACGCAGGCGACCCGGCTTCATCGAGAGCACGTCCTCGCCGTCGAGCAGCACCTCGCCCGTCACCTCCGTTCCGCGTGGAAGCACACGCAGGAGCGCGCCGGCGATCGTCGACTTCCCGCAGCCCGACTCCCCGGCGAGCCCGAGCGTCTCGCCTGGGGCCAGGTCGAACGAGACTCCTCGTACCGCCGGCACCGGCCCGGCCTGCGTGCGGTAGGTCACGTGGAGGTCGCGAACGGAGAGGAGCGAGGTCGTCACGGCCATCGGCGTCTCATCCTCGCCAACCGGCGCGAAGCCTCGGGTCGATGATCGTCTCGAGTGCCCGCCCGACCAGGGTGAACGCCAGGACGACCGCGATGACGCAGAGCCCCGGCGGCAGGTACCACCACCACGCCTCGCGGCCGAGCGCCCCCGCCGAGAACGCCTCCTCGAGCATCGAGCCCCAGGACACGCGGAGCGGGTCGCCCAGCCCCAGGAACGCGAGGGTCGTCTCCGAGAGGATCGCGACGGGCACGGTCAGCGTCGCGTTCGCGATCACGAGCGGCGTCACGTTGGGAAGGATGTGGCGGCCCATGATGTGGGCGTTCTTCGCGCCGAGCGCGCGACTCCGCTCGACGTACAGCCGCTGTTTGATGGTCAGGACCTGAGCACGGATCAGACGAGCGGTGACCGGCCAGGAGGTGACGCCGATGACGAGGATGATGTTGCGCAGCGACGGGCCGAGGATCGCCGCCAGCACGATCGCGAGCGGGATGAACGGGATGACGAGGAACCACTCGGACAGCCGCGAGAGGACGGAGTCCGTCCAGCCGCCGAAGAAGCCGCCGACGACGCCGACGATGGTCCCGATGATCACCGCGATGAGCGTGGCCGCGACGCCGACGAGCAGGCTGACCTGCGAGCCGTAGACGAGCTGGTCCCAGATCGGCCGGCCCAGGCTGTCCGTGCCGAGCGGGGGAACCTCCGTCGGGGGCGCCCACACCGGGTTGTCGGTCGTGTTGACGGGGTTCAGCTGATCGTGATCGGCGAAGACGGAGGCGAAGATCGCGACGATGACGAACACCGCGAGCACCACGAGCCCCGCCATGCCCTCGCGATCGCGGCGGTACTGCGACCAGGTCTTCCGGGCCGCGCGTCCGCGCCTCTGCCAGGCGATCGTGCTCATCTGTGCCTCACTCGCGGGTCGAGGAACGGATACGCGAGCTCGGCGACGAGATTGAAGACGATCACGGCCGCGCTGAACACGAGGAAGAGGCCCTGCAGCATCGGCAGGTCGGGCCCGCGCAACGACTCGTAGGTGAGCAATCCCAGCCCGGGCCACGAGAACACCGTCTCGACCGCGATCGCCCCGGAGAGGACGAACCCGAAGTTGATCGCGATGAGAGCCGTGGACGGCAGCAACGCGTTCCGCACCGCGTGACGGTCGCGGACCTGTGAGTCGCGGAGGCCCTTGGCGCGGGCGAGCGTGAGGTAGTCCTCGCGCATGACGTCGAGAATCGACGAGCGCATCACGAGAGCGAACTCCCCGACGTACGCGATCGCGAGCGTCAGGCAGGGGAGCGTCATGTGCCAGAGCTGGTCGAGCCGCCGCTCCAGCCCGGTGGAGTTGTCCGCAGGGTTCTCGATCCCGCCGGTCGGGAAGAGGCCCAGCCGCACCGCGAAGAACGTGAGGAGGATCATCCCGAGCCAGAAGTCCGGAGTCGACCAGGTGGTCATCGAGCCCGACGTGAGCAGCCGGTCGCGGTTCGTACCCCGCCCCCAGCCCGCCGAGATCCCGATGAGGATCCCGAACACCATCGAGAGAATCGTGGCCACCCCGACGAGCGCGACGGTCTGCGGCGTCGCGGCCCAGATCTCGTCGATGACCGGCTGGTTCGACGCGTACGAGCGCCCGAGGTTGAGCTGCAGCGTCTGCTCGACGTAGCGCCAGAACTGCTCGAGCTTGGAGCCGTCGAGCCCGAACTGGCGCGTGAGCTCCTCCCGCTGCGAGTCGGTGAGGTTCCTGACCCCGGTAGAGCGTCGCGACCGGGTTCGACTCGACGACGCGGAAGAGGAAGAAGTTGAAGACGAGGACGAACGCCAGCGTCCCGAGGGCGCCGAGGATCTTCCCCGCCGCATAGCGGAGGGTCACGGGTCGAGCTCCGTTCTGGAGAGGCGCGTCGTGTCCGCTACTCGCGCTCCCCTGCGCTTCGCCGCCTGACGAGGTACCAGCCGACGAGCCCGATGCCGATCGCACCTGCGACCGCGATCGCGATCAGCGCGCTCGACGACAACCCGCTGTCGTCGGCGGCAGCGGCGATCGGCGTCAGGTTCCAGTACGACGGCGACGAGTTCGAGAAGAGCACCGGGCCGATCTCGGCCGGCTGGCGAACCCACCCCTCGAAGCGGTCCGTACGGTGGGCCTGCAGGTCCGGCGTCGTGTCGAGGACGATGTACCCGGCGCCCTTGTAGAACCGCGTGAGCATGTCGTGGACAATGGACATGCGCGTGTCCTTGTCGAGCTCCGTGTTCTGCTGCTTGTAGAGCGCGTCGTACTGCGGGTCGCAGATGCCGGTGTCGTTGTAGTAGTTCGAGAAGTCGGACGCGTCGACCGAGACCTGGCTGCACTGGAAGTAGGACAGCATCGGATCGGGGTCGACGAACGGCGTCCAGCCCCAGACGTAGAGGTCGAAGTCGCCCTTGCCCGCGACCTCGATCAGCTGCCCGTCGTCGTACGACTTCGACGTGGTGTCGATGCCGATCTCCTTCAGCCAGCCCGGTGATGAACCCGGCGAAGGGCTTCGAGTACTCGGACTCGGTCCGGATCGCGTAGCGCAGGACGATGTTCTCGCCCTCGTACTCGCGGATGCCGTCCCCGTTCGAGTCCGTGTAGCCCGCGTCCTCGAGGATCTGCTTCGACTTCTCGAGGTCGAAGTCGTAGGTGTCCTCCGCGCTCAGCTCGGGGATCCAGGCCGGGTTCGCGCTGGGGCTCATCGTCGTGCCGGGCGTGCCGATTCCGGAGTACACCCGCTCGACGAGCGTCTCCTTGTCGATCGCATGGGCGATCGCCTGGCGGAACCGGAGATCCAGGAGAGCCGGATGCGGCGCGTCGAACTTGGACGTGTCACGCGGCGGCTTGTCCGCGTAGGCGTTCAGCACGAGGTAGTCGAAGCCACCCTGCTCGCCCTCGATGCCGACGATGCCCTCGGTCGTCGCGAGCTGCGGGAACGTCGCCGCGGGCACGTTGTGCGCGGCGTCGATCTCGCCGCTCTTCAGCGCGGCGACCATGGCGTCGGCGTTCCGGAAGACGCGGAAGATGACCTCGTCGATCGCGACCTGGCCGCGCCAGAAGCTCGGGTTCGCCTCCATCCGCCAGAACTGCCCCTTCTTCCACTCCTTGAGCTGGAACGGGCCGGACGCGACGTCGTCGATGGCCGTGTACGTCCCGATCTCGTCCGCGCTCACCTTCTCGTACACGTGCTTCGGCAGGATGTACACGGAGAGGCCGGGAAGCTTCGGATCGTTGACGCTGGACGTGACGACCACCGTGCGGTCGTCCGTCGCTTCCGCCTCGAGATTGGCCGTGGTCGACGTGTAGTTCAGCCATTCCTCGTCGCGCGAGCGGTTGATGGTGTACGCGACGTCCTCCGCGGTCAGCGGCGTTCCGTCGGACCACTCGAGCCCTTCGCGCAGCGTGTAGGTCCACGTCTTCCCGTCCTCGGAGCTCCAGGACTCGGCCAGGCCGGGCGTCGTCGAGAAGTCCGCGGCGGCGAGATCGGTGAGGGTCGCGTAGCGAACCGTGTTGAGCTCGTACGACGACACGAGCTCGGAGACCGTCGGATTCGGAGTGTCGAGATCCTGCGTGAGCCCGACGGTGAGGACGACCTTCTCGTCGTCCGACTGGGCGGTTGCCGCGGCGGTGATGCCGAGCGCGGCGAGAACGACGAGCGCTGCAACTGCGAGGAGCTTCACGGATTTCACGGACGGTCTCCCTCCGGGGTCGCTGTGGCCTGGCGATTATCACCCCCCGGTGATGCACGTTCCAGTGGTGGAGACGTCGAAGCGTGCGGGAGGTTTGTACGCTCGCCTCATGAGCGCTCCCGCTCCCCGCGGTCCGCGGCTCCGCGAGCTCGGGCTCCGGATCGGTCGCTTCGAGGCCGGCGCGGCGAACGCGATCACAGATGTGACCGGCGTCACGGTCGGCCACGTGACCGTGTGGCGGGACGAGCCCGAGCCGCCGGCAGGGACGCGGCATCGCCCGGACCGGCGTCACCGCCGTCCTGCCCGCGTCCCGTCGAGACGATCCTCGGCGCGCCCGTTCCCGCCGGAACGGCGGTGCTGAACGGGTCAGGCGAGCTCACGAGCTCACTGGTGATCCGCGAGTGGGGGCTGATCGAGACGCCGGTGTACCTCACGTCGACGCACGCCGTCGGCCGCGTCTACGACGGCGCGATCGAGGTCGCCGTCGCTGCCGATCCGCGCGTCGGCACGGAGGACTTCGTCATCCCCGTCGTGGGTGAGTGCGACGACAGCTGGCTCTCCGAGGGACGCGTCGTCCAGGTCGAGGCCGCCGACGTTGGTCGAGCGGTCGCCGACGCGTCAGGCGGAGCCGTCGCCGAGGGTGCGGTTGGCGGCGGGACCGGGATGATGACGAAGGGCTACAAGGCCGGGATCGGCACGGCGAGCCGGATCGCGCCATCGATCGGTGGCGCAGTGGGCGTCCTCGTTCTCTCGAACTTCTACCCGCCACCGGGCCTCGTCATGGACGGCGTCCCGGTGGGCGATCTGCTCGGCGAGCCCCCCGGGACACGACGCTCCAAGGCGGGAAGCTGCATCGCAGTCGTCGCGGTCGACGCTCCACTTGCGTCGCACCAGCTCGAGCGTGTCGCGCGCCGAGCCGGCCTCGGCCTTGCGCGCTGCGGCTCGGTCGGCCATCACGGCAGCGGCGAGATCTTCGTCGCGTTCGCCCCGCCCGGGCGGCGGCCACGCGGAGAGGCGCCGACTGCGGACGTGCCCGACCGCGACCTCAACGACGTGTTCGAGGCAGTCGTCGACGCGACCGAGGAGGCGGTGCTCAACGCACTCTGGGCCGCGCCCGAGGTCGCAGGCCGCGAAGGCCGCATCGGCCGCGCGCTTCCCCACGACGACGTGCTCGAGCTCCTCGCGGCCCACGGCCGCCTCGACGCCTGACGGCGTGCGCTGACCAGCCGCGTGGTTTGGCGGGCGCGAGTCGCGGGGATCCGAGCCCCATGACCACACAATCCACAGCGCCCATCGAGCCTCCCATCCCTCCCATCCCGCCGGATCCCGCGCCGAACCCGGGCGAGCCCGGCCCGCCGATCCCCGAGCCGCTGCCCGAGCCCGATCCGGAGTAGCGCGCGAAGGCGCCGCTTGCGGTCGCGGGAACGCGGCATTCCACTACGCTCGCCTCGATGGCCACGTTCCTCCACACCATGGTTCGGATCACCGACCCCGAGCGGAGCCGCGGCTTCTACGAGGCGCTCGGCTTTCGCTTCTCCCGCGACATGGACATCGTCAGGAACGGCGAGCGCGAGGCGACGAACTACTTCTTCTCGCTCGGAGACGCCGAGAACGTCCTCGAGCTGACGTACAACCACGACGGTCGCTCGTACGACCTCGGCACCGGGTACGGGCACATCGCGATCGCCGTCGACGACCTCGACGGAACGCTCGCCGCTCTGAAGGACGCGCATGGCATCGAGCCCGAGCGGCCTCCGTATCAGGTCTCGGAGGGCGGCTCGCGCATCTGCTTCGTGCGTGATCCGGACGACTACCGCGTCGAGCTGATCGAGCGCCGCTAGCCCGAGTGGCCGACGAGACCGTCACGCTCGCGTACACCGAGTGGACGCTCGTCGAGCTCGACGGCAAGCCGGTCGAGATCGGTGCGGACGAGCTCGCACCGAGCCTCGTGCTCGATCTCGAGGAAGCACGCGTTACGGGCTCCGGTGGTGTGAATCGGCTCACGGGGCACTTCGCGTTGAGCGGGGACGAGCTGCGCTTCGGGCCGCTCGCGACGACACGCATGGCGGGTCCAGAGAATGTGATGCAGCGCGAGGCCGCTTTCCTTGCCGCGCTCGAGCGGGTCACGTCCTACGCGCTCGACGGCCGGACGCTCACGCTCTTCGCCGATGACGACGTCGTCGTGAGGCTCTCGTGCTGAACGTCGCGCGGCTCGCGTTCGCGTCCGCCGCGATCGTCGCGATGACGTACCAGTTCGCGACGCTCAACGTGAGAGCCGGACTACGCGAAGGGGAACTTCTTCAGCTTCTTCACGATCCAGTCGAACATCATCGGCGTCACCGCGCTCTTCGCCCTCGTGCTCGTGCCGCGGGCGCGCCGGAGTCCCCTCTTCGACGGAGCGCGGAGCGCGGCCGTCCTGTACATGGGGATCACCGGAGTCGTGTTCGCGCTCCTGCTCTCCGGCCTGCAGGAGGAGCTGCAGACGACGATCCCGTGGGTCGACTTCGTCGTCCACAAGCTGATGCCCGTCGTCCTCGTCGCCGACTGGCTCGTCGACCCGCCTCGGCATCGGCTGCCGCGCTGGACGGTGCTCGCGTGGCTCTCCTACCCGCTCGCGTGGTTCGGCTACACACTCGTCCGCGGCGAGGCCGTCGACTGGTACCCGTACCCGTTCGTGGACGTCTCGAGGATCGGCTACGACGGCGTGCTCGGGCGTTCGGTCGTGCTGGTGATCGGATTTGCCGCCGCGGGGGCAGCGCTGCTCTGGCTCGGGAACCGGCGAGCGAGGTAGCTCAGCCGACCGTCCGGATCTCGACCGCATCGCCGCTCGCGACCACGACGTCGGAGACGAGCTCGGGCGGGAAGATCCCGTGGTCGACCACGCCGGCCTCTGCGGAGAGCCGTTCGGCCAGCCCTCGCGGATCGTCGAACGAGCCCGTGTAGTCGGCGATGACGCCTCCGTCCGGGCTCCGCGGCACGTCACGCAACGTGACCGCGCCGAGCCGCCGCAGCGTCGCCGCGATCCCGAAGTCGAGGAGCTCGAGCGGGATCGGGGGCGCCAGCCGCTCGACGAGCTTGTCCGACCCCACGATCACCACGAAGCGGTCGGCCGCAGCGGCGACGGCCTTCTCGCGCGTGTGCGCGGCACCGCCACCTTTGACGAGCCAGCCCTGCGGGTCGACCTGGTCGGCGCCATCGATCGCGATGTCGAGGCGAGCCGGCGCGCCGGTACCGGCGAACGTCTCGACGTGCAGGCCCAGCTCGCGCGCCGCGCTCTCCGTCGCAGGCGACGTGGCGACGCACCGGAGGTCGAGCGCGCGGGCGGCCAGCGCCGGCAGCAGGTACGCGACCGTCGAGCCGGTACCGAGACCGACGACCATCCCGTCCTCGACGAGCTCCGCGGCAGCCTCGGCGGCGAGCCGCTTCTCGTCCTCGAACGCCATCGAGGAGGACGCTACCCTGAGACGACCGTGGAGCACAGCCCCGAACGCGAGCTGAAACTGGCCGCCGGCACCGACTTCCGAATGCCGAGCATCTACGGCCTCGGCGGCGCGACGGTGCGCAGCGCCCCTCCCGAGCGGAACGACACGACGTACTACGACACGGACGATCTGCAACTCGCGCGCTGGGGCGCGAGCCTGCGCCACCGTCCGGGTGAGGGCTGGACGGTGAAGCTGCCCGCGGAGCGCGACGCGCCGTTCCTCGTGCGCCCCGAGATCGTGTTCGAGGGAAACGGCGAGTCGGCCCCCCTCGGCGGCCGTCGAGCTCGTCCGCGGATTCGTCCGGGACCGGGAGCTTCGCGTGCGGGTGCGCATGACGACGATCCGGCGCCGGACCGGGTTGCACGACTCCGACGGACGGCTCATCGGCGGCGTCGTCGACGACGCCGTCTCCGTGCTCGACGACGGGCGCCCGCCGGCGAGCTTCCGCGAGCTCGAGGTCGAGATCGGCGACGAGATGACCCCGACGCTGCTCGACGCGCTCGTCGAACGCCTACGCCAGGCCGGCGCCGGCTCGCCCGATCAGACGGCCAAGTACATCCGTGCGCTCGCGGACCACGCCCCGCTGACGCCCGAGGTCCCCGTCCCCGACCTCGCTGGCGACGCGGCGGCGGGCGATGTGGTGCAGCGCGCGATCGCGCTCTCCGTCATCCGACTCATCCTCCACGACCCGGTCGTTCGCCTGGACCTCGATCCGGAAGGCGTGCACCAGGCTCGCGTCGCCACGAGGCGTCTGCGCTCCGACCTGCGGACGTTTCGCGCGCTCGTCGAGCCGAGCTTCGCGTCCGCGGTGCGCGACGAGCTCGGCTGGCTCGCGGCGATCCTCGGCGAGGTGCGTGACGGCGACGTGCTGCTCGAGCGCTTTCGTCGTCGGATCGCGGAGCTCTCCGACGAGGAGCAGTCGGGTGCTGCAGCCGTGCTCGAGACGCTCGAGCAGGATCGCGATGCCGCGCACGCACGGCTCATGGAGACGCTTCGGAGCTCGCGCTACGTCGAGCTCCTCGAGCTCCTCGTCCGCGCCGCGAACGCGCCGGCGCTCGTCGACGCAGCCGACGCTCCGGCGCTCGACGTGGTTCCAGGGCTCGTGCGCCGCCCGTGGCACGCGCTCGCGAAGCGCGTGAAGGCGCTGGACGTGAATCCGTCCGACGACGAGCTCCACGAGATTCGCATCCGCACGAAGCGCGTGCGGTACGCGGCGGACGCCGTCGCACCCGTCGTCGGCAAGCAGGCACGGAGCTTCGCCCGGGCGGCCGCCGGGCTCCAGGAGGCACTCGGCGACGTGAACGACGCCGTGGTCGCGGCGCGCTGGCTCGACGAGTGGCGGAATCGAGGCCACGACGCGGGCGAGATCCTGGCGGCCGAGGCGCTGGCTGCATCGGAGCGCGCGAGCGCGACCCAGCTTCGGGCAGGCTGGCGCACCGCCTGGGAGAAGCTCGCCGCGCCTGAGCTCCGCGCCTGGATGTGAGCGCGCAGGTCCGCGCCGCGGGCGGGCTCGTCTGCCGTCGCGACGCCGACGGAGCCACCGCGATCCTGCTGGTGCACCGACCCGCGTACGACGACTGGTCGTTTCCGAAGGGCAAGCTCGAGTCCGGCGAGAGCGAGGAGGAGGCGGCGACGCGCGAGGTCGAGGAGGAGACCGGCCTGCGCTGCACGCTGGAGCGCGAGCTCGCGACGACGCACTACGTGGACGCGCGCGGTCGCTCGAAGAGCGTCCGCTACTGGCTGATGACCGAGGTCGGAGGCCGGCTCGAAGCCGCGAACGAGATCGACGAGGCGCGGTTCGTCCCGATCGCCGAGGCGGCCACACTGCTCACGTACCCGCGTGACCGCGAGCTGCTCGAATCGCTCGAGCCGTGGTCGAGCCGTGAGCACGATCCACGTGATTCGACACGCGAAGGCGAAGAACCGCCTCACGTGGGAAGAGCCCGATCACCTCCGACCGCTGACGAAGCGCGGCCGACGCGAAGCGCTGGCGATCGCGGCGCGACTCGGAGAAGAGCCCGTGGCGCGGCTGGTGTCGAGCCCGTTCGTGCGCTGTCTGCAGACCCTCGAGCCGCTCGCGCTGGCGCTCGAGCTCCCGATCGAGACGACCGACGAGCTGGCGGAGGGTGCCGGCGGTGAGGCCGCGGTCGAGCTCCTGCTCTCCCTTGCGGAGGCCGGGTCCGATCGCGTGCTGCACGCACGGCGATGTCGTGTTCGAGATCGTCGACCTCGTCGCGCGCTCGGGTGTGCCGCTCGACGGGCCGGCTGCGGCGCCCGTCGCGAGCACCTGGGTGCTCGACGTCGAGGACGGACGGTTCGTGCGCGCGCGGTTCGTCGACCAGCCGCCGCGCTAGGCAGCAGCCGCAACGAGCTCCGAAGCCCGCTCCGCGATCATCACGGTCGGCCAGTTCGTGTGGCCGCGCGGCAGCTTCGGGATGACGGACGCATCGGCGATGCGCAGCCCGGCGATCCCGCGGACGCGCAGCTGCGGATCCACGACCGAACCGACATCCGACCCCATGCGACACGTTCCTGCCGGGTGGTAGAGGGTCTGCGACAGCGCGCGGATGTGTGCGAGGAGCGCGTCGTCCGATCGTGCGTCCGCACCCGGAAGGATCTCGGCGTCGACGAGCGACGCGAGCGGCTCTTGCGCGAGCACGCGGCGTGCGAGGCGCAGCCCGCGGAGCAGCGTCGCCGCGTCCTCGCCGTCCGGGTCGGTGAGGTACTGCGGGTCGATCGCGGGCGGCACGCGTGGGTCGGCCGAGCGAAGGAGGACGGTTCCGGAGCTTCGCGGCTCGAGGAGGACGACGGCGAGCGTGAGGCCGTGCTCGCTCGGCGGCTTGAGCCCTTCCTCCTCGAACAGGACCGGGGCGAGGAGGAGCTCGAGGTCGGGAGCCTTCAAGTCGGGGCGTGAACGCACGAACGCGACGGCCTCGCCGAGGTTCGACGTGAGCGGGCCGCGCCCGAGGAGCGCCCAGCGGACGAGGTTGGGCAGGGACTCCGCCGATGCGAGCGTCTCGACGCCCTTCGTGCGCACGAGCAGACCGTTCGCGAGGTGGTCGAGCAGGTTCGCACCGACTGACGGGTGCTCGTGCACGACCTCGACGCCTGCCGCTTCGAGAGGGCCGCGCGGGCCGATCCCCGAGAGCTGGAGCAGATGCGGCGTCCCGATCGCGCCGGCACACAGGACGACCTCGCGCGAGCAGCGCACCTCGTCCTCCGGCTCGTCGCCGTCCGGGCGAAAGGCCACGCCGACAGCACGTCCACCCTCGACGAGGACGCGGGTGACGAGCGCGTCGGTGACGACGGTGAGGTTCGGCCGCCGTGCGCGCCGGCGCGTAGTAGCCCTCGAGAACGCTGAAGCGCCGGCCGCGGCGCTGCGACACGGGGACGAGGCCGGCCCCCTCGTTGTCCTCGCCGTTGAGATCTGCGGCGGGTGGGATTCCGACACCCTGCGCCGCGTGGACGAACGCCTCGGCGAGGACGTGCCGGTCGGGGAGGTCGGCGAGCGGAAACGCTCCGGCCGCGCTGCGTGCGAAGGCGGGCTCGACGTCGTTCCACGACCAACCCGTGCACCCGGCTGCCGCCCAGCCGTCGTAGTCGGCGCGGTGTCCCCGCAGAACCATCATCGCGTTCATCGCGGCGGAGCCGCCGAGCATGCGCCCCCGCGGGAACACGACCTCGCGCCCGTCGAGCGCCGGCTGGGGCGTCGTCGAGTCGCCCCAGTCGACCTCCGTGCGGTAGAGCTTCGAGAAGGCCGCCGGGATCCTCACGTGGAGCTTGCGCGATCGCCGCCCGGCCTCGATGAGCAGAACCGAGAGGTCCGGGTTCTCCGTGAGACGCGACGCGAGGACGCAGCCCGCCGTTCCCCCGCCGACGATCACGACGTCGTGCACGCGCCGAGGATAGGTCGTGATGCTCTCGGCACGAAGCCGTGTCCCACCCGTGACGGGTTACGCCCTAGCCTCGCTGCATGGCGACTGCGAAGCGAAGAGGCGCACCCAAGACGGCCACCGCGGCGACGCCCTGGGGCACGGCGACGCTCCTCGAGGAAGCGACGGTTCCACAACGCGTCGGCGACAAGCGGTTCGCCGTCGTCGTCCAGCTCCTCGAAGCGACGAGCGGAGAACGGCTCATTCGCTTCGCCTACACGACCGACGGGTCCGCGAGGCGCGGTCCCGTCACCATGCGGGCGCGCGACCTCGAGCGACTGCGGGCGGCGCTCGAGCGCGCGCCCGTTCTGCAGGAGGCGCTTGGGCTCTAGCGCTGTCCGGCGCGCGGAGATCGGGCGCGCGCGCCTACGCAGGCGCGAGCGCGCGCGCGGTGCATCGGCGGCCGCGTCGACGAGAGCCGCGAGCAGGAGCCCTCCGTCGCCCGAGCCCAGAAGCGGGTCGACGGCATGCTCGGGATGCGGCATGAGACCCATGACGTTCCCGGCCTCGTTGATCACCCCGGCGACGTTGCCGAGCGCACCGTTCACGTCCTCGGCGTAGCGGAGCACGATCTGCCCGCGCGCCGCGAGCTGCACGAACGTGCCCTCGTCCGCGTACCAGGCGCCCTCGCCGTGCTTCACGGGAATCACGAGCTCCTGCCCGAGCGAGCAGCGGCCCATGACGGGCGAAGCCGTGCTCTCGACGCGGAGCGCGGCGTCTCGGCACACGAACTCGAGCTGCTTGTTCGCGAGGAGCACCCCCGGAAGGAGCCGGGCCTCGCAGAGGATCTGGAACCCGTTGCAGATCCCGAGGACAGGCCCTCCTGCTGCGGCGAAGCCTCGGACGGCGTCCATCACGGGCGAGACGCTCGCGATCGCGCCGGTGCGGAGGTAGTCGCCGTACGAGAATCCTCCGGGGAGCACCACTGCTCCGACGTCGGCTGGAAGCTCCGCGTCCTGGTGCCAGACGAGAACGGGCTCGGCACCGACCGCTCCCAGCGCCCACGCGGCGTCGTGGTCGTCGTTCGACCCGGGAAAGACGACGACGGCGACGAGCGGCCTGTCCGTCACTCGTCCTCGAATCGGATCTCGAAGCTCTCGATGAGAGGATTGGCCAGAAGCTCGGAGCACATGCGCTGTACCTGCGTCTGCGCCTCCTCGCGGTCGTTTGCGGAGAGCTCGAGGTCGACGACACGACCGATCCGCACGGAGGAGACGTCGAAACCGAGCTTTCGCAGCGAGTGCCGCACTGCATCGCCCTGCGGGTCGAGGATGCCGTCCTTCGGACGCACGACCACCATTGCCTTCACAGGACCACCTCCGGGTTGGAGACGTACGCGTCGAACGGGAGCTCCGTGAGCCGCTCGAACGCCTCGACGTACCGCGCTCGCGTCCCGGCGACGACGTCGTCCGGCAGCTCCGGTCCGGGCGCGGTCTTGTCCCAACCGGTCTGCTCGCACCAGTCGCGGACGAACTGCTTGTCGAACGACGGCTGCGGGCGCCCGGGCGCGTAGCCCGACGCCGGCCAGAAGCGCGACGAGTCGGGCGTCAGAGCCTCGTCGCCGAGCACGACGGATCCGTCGGGCGCGACGCCGAACTCGAACTTCGTGTCGGCGAGGATGATCCCGCGATCCTCTGCGTGCTTCGAGGCGAAGCGGTAGAGCGCGATCGACGCCTCCTTGGCCGCCTGGTACGCCCCGTCGCCGCAGAGGGCGGCAGCGCGCTCCTCGTCGATGTTCTCGTCGTGGCCCTCGACCGCCTTCGTCGCGGGCGTGAAGATCGGCTCGGGGAGTCGCGACGCCTCCTCGAGGCCCTCGGGAAGCGCGTGTCCGCACACCACTCCCGTGTCGCGGTAGTCCTTCCACCCGGAGCCGGCGAGGTACCCGCGCACGACGCACTCGATCGGGAGCATCTCGAGGCGCCGGCAGATCATGGTGCGACCGTCGTCGCCGAGGCGGAGAAGGTGATTCGGGACGAGCTCGCGCGTGCGCGAGAACCAGAACGCCGAGAGTCCGGTGAGCACCTTGCCCTTGTCCGGGATCGGCGTCGGCAGGACGACGTCGAACGTCGAGATGCGATCGCTCGCGGCGAGCGCGAGCGTTCCGTCGTCCAGTGCGTAGAGCTCGCGGACCTTGCCGCTTCCGACATGCGTTGCCTCGAGGCTCACGCACGCACCTCCTCGGGCTGCAGGCGCGCAGGAACCCGCGCGAAGACGGCGTCCACGTGCGTCGTGTACGCGGCGAGGTCGAAGGCCTCGCCAAGATCGACCCGCGACGCGATCTGCGGATCTGACCGGACGAGGCCGCGGAAGTCGAGTCCTTCGTCCCACGCCCGCATCGCGTGCCGCTGCACCATCCGATACGCCTCGTCACGCCCGAGTCCCGACTCGACGAGCGCGAGCAGCAGACGTTGGCTGAAGAAGAGACCTCCCGTCGCCTCGAGGTTCGCGCGCATCCGCTCGGGGCGCACGACCAGCCCTTCCATCAGCCAGGCGAATCGATCGAGCATGTAGTCGATCGCAAGGAACGCGTCCGGGAGCACGACGCGCTCGGCCGACGAGTGCGAGATGTCTCGCTCGTGCCAGAGCGCGACGTTCTCGAGACCGACGTGTGCGTACCCGCGCACGAGCCGCGCGAGGCCGCAGATGCGCTCGGCGACGATCGGATTGCGCTTGTGCGGCATCGCCGACGAGCCCTTCTGCCCCTGCGCGAACGGCTCTTCGACCTCCCGCACCTCGGTGCGCGCGAGGTGCCGGATCTCCAGGGCGAAGCGATCGAGCGACGACGCGACGATCGCGAGCGCCGAGAGCAGCTCGGCGTGCCGGTCGCGCTGCAGGATCTGGGTCGAGGTCGGGGCCGGCTCCAGCCCGAGGGCTTCGCACGCGAGCCGCTCGACCTCCGGCGTCGTGGTCGCGTACGTCCCGACCGCGCCCGACAGCTTGCCGACGCACATTCCCGCGAGCGCGCGGTCGAGCCGTGCTCGATCGCGATCGAGCTGGAACACCCAGCCGAGAAGCTTGAGCCCGAACGTCGTCGGCTCCGCGTGCACGCCATGCGTGCGTCCGATGGTCACGGTCGAACGGTGCTCTTCGGCGCGCGCGAGAACCGCGGCCGACGCCCGATCGATGCCGTCGCGAACCAGAGAGCCGCCGGCCTGGATCGTCAGCGAGAGCGCGGTGTCGAGGACGTCGGACGAGGTGAGCCCGAAGTGGAACCAGCGTCCGTCGGGCCCGAGGTCGGCGGAGACGGCGTCGACGAACGCGGCGACGTCGTGATTCGTCGTCCGCTCGAGCTCCGCGACGCGCGCCGGGCTCGGAACGCGCGCTCGCTCTCGGACGCTGCGCGCGCTCGCCGACGGAACAGCGCCAACCTCGGCCCAGGCATCGAGAACCGCGAGCTCGACCGCAAGCCAGTGCTCGAGCTTCGCCTCGTCGGACCAGACCGCGGACATCGCAGGTCTGGCGTAGCGTCCGATCACTGGGGCAATTCTAGTCGGCGCCCCCGAAGACGCAGCTTTCACTCATTCGGCACGGTTCCGTTCACCACCCGTGCGCCCGCCGGGACTACACTCGAAAGTGGGTGGAGGCAAGGGGTGGCCCCAGGGTGATCGGTGCAGTTACGAGACGCCGACGACGTCCACCCCGGCCCCCGAAGCCGCGGCCTCGGCGATGTCGGAACGAAAGCGCATCCCCGGGAACGAGATTCGCCCGACTGCGTCGTAGGCCATCGTCCGGGCGTCCGCGATCGACGGCCCGCGGCCGGTGACGGCAAGGATGCGACCGCCGTTCGTCACGAGCCGGTCTCCATGCCGTGCCGTGCCCGCGTGGAACACGAGCGCACCCATCGCCTCGGCCGAGTCGACACCCTCGATCACGCTGCCGCGATCGGCCTCCGCCGGGTACTTCTCTGCTGCGAGGACGACAGTCACGGCAGCGTCGGGCACCCAGCCGAGCTCGACTCCCGAGACGTCACCGCGCGCTGCCGCAACGAGCACCTCGAGTAGATCGCCCTCGAACAGCGGGACGACCGCCTGCGTCTCGGGGTCGCCGAACCGACAGTTGAACTCGAGAACTCGCGGCCCTTCAGGGGTCAGCATCAGGCCGGCGTAGAGCAGTCCGACGAAGGGCGCTCCCCGCGACGCGAGCTCGGCGAGAACGGGGACGTGCACTGCCTCGACGAGCGCCCGCGCCTCGGACGCCCCGACACCCGAGACGGACGCGTACGCGCCCATGCCTCCGGTGTTCGGCCCTGCGTCGCCGTCGAAAGCCCGCTTGAAGTCCTGTGCCGAGACGAGCGGCAGCGCCGAGCGGCCGTCGCAGATCGCGAACAGCGAGACCTCCGGCCCTTCGAGGAGCTCCTCGACGACCACGTCACCGGCCGCGCCGCCCTGCAGCGCGCGCATCGCCTCGTCGACCTCGGCCTCGGAGCGACAGACGTAGACCCCCTTTCCGGCGGCGAGCCCGTCCGCCTTCACGACGCACGGCGGTCGCGCGATCGCGAGCCGCGCCGCCGTCGGCACGCCCGCGGCAGCCATGACCTCCTTCGCGAACGCCTTGGAGCCTTCGATCCGAGCGGCCGCAGCGCTCGGTCCGAAGACGAGGAAGCCGAATCGGCGAAGCGCGTCGGCGAGGCCGAGCACGAGCGGCAGCTCGGGCCCGACCACGACGAGGTCCACGTCGAGCGAGCGCGAGAGGCCAAGCAGCCCCTCCGCGTCCTCCGGCCGGATCGGATGACACTCGGCGACCGCGGCGATCCCCGGGTTCCCGGGTGCGGCGTGCAACTCCGTCAGCGTCGGCGACTGCGCGAGCTTCCAGGCAAGCGCATGTTCGCGACCGCCCGAGCCGACGACGAGTACCCGCACCGCTCGAGTCTAGTGAGCACGCTCGGCGCCCTCGCGCGGTTAGCCTGTCGCCGTGGACGACGCGACAGTGGCGCAATGGCTGACGAACTACGTCGACGCGTGGCGAACCTACGACGCAAGCGGCGATCGGCGCGCTCTTCAGCGAGGACGCCGTGTACCGATTCCACCCCTGGGACGAGGGCGACGACGCTGTCCGAGGACGCGAAGCGATCGTCTCCAACTGGCTGGAAGAGCCCGACGCAACGGGCTCGTGGACGGCGGAGTACCGCCCGTGGGCAGTGGACGGCGACCGCGTCGTGGCGGTCGGCACGACGCGCTACCTCACCGAGGACCGAGAAGCCGTCGAGCGCGAGTTCCACAACGTCTTCCTCCTCGAGTTCGACGCCGACAGCCGGTGCAAGGAGTTCACGGAGCTGTACATGCGGCGCTCCGACTGACGGCCGCTAGCCGAGCGCGAGCACGTGCTCGCGGGCTGCGCCGGTTCCGACGAGCGTGACCGGCACGCCGAGCGCCTGCTCGACGAAGGAGACGTAGGCCCGCGCCGCCTCGGGCAGCTCGGCGTCGATGTGAGCGCCCCAACCCGGCAGCACCTCGAACACCGGGCGGCAGTGGTGGAAGTCGCTCTGGTGCGCCGGGAAGTCCTCGGTCTCGGAATCGTCCGGCAGCCGATAGCGAACGCAGACCGGGAGCTCCGAGAACTCGGACAGGACGTCGAGCTTCGTGAGCGCGAGCGAGGTGATCCCGTTCACGCGTACCGCGAACCGCAACGCGACCAGATCGAGCCAGCCGCACCGCCGCTCGCGGCCCGTGACGGTCCCGAACTCGTGCCCGAGTGACTGCACGCGCTCGTGGTCCGGCCCGTCGATCTCACTCGGGAACGGCCCCTCGCCCACGCGCGTGACGTACGCCTTCGCGACCCCGAGCACCTCGTCGATGCGGTTCGGGCCGATCCCGAAGCTGACCGCTGCACCGGCAGCGATCGGGCTCGACGACGTCACGAACGGATACGTCCCGTGATCGAGGTCGAGCAGCGTCCCCTGTGCGCCCTCGAAGAGCACGCGCTCACCGTTCCGAAGAGCTCGGTCGACGAGGAGCGAGGTGTCGGCGACGTATGGCGCGAGCCGCTCGGCGAACACGAGCTGCGTGGACACGACCTGCTCGACGTCGAACGGCTCGAGCTCGTACACGCGCTGGAGCCACACGTTCTTCTCGGCCACGGCGAGCTCGAGCTTCTGGCGCAGGATCTTCGGATCGAGGAGGTCCTGGACGCGGATCCCGATCCGCGTCGCCTTGTCCGCGTACGCCGGCCCGATCCCGCGGCGGGTCGTGCCGATCTGCAGCCGACCCAGGCGCCGCTCGCGCGCCCCGTCGAGTGCGACATGCCACGGCATGACGAGGTGTGCATTCCCGGAGACGAACAGCAGCCCCTCCGTCTCATGCCCGCGCGCTTCGAGCTCGTCGAGCTCCGCGATGAGGACGCCGGGATCGACGACGCAGCCAGCACCGATGGCGCAACGCTTTCCGGCGATGACGCCGGTCGGGATCTGGCGGATCTTGTACGTCTCGTCGCCTACCACGACCGTGTGGCCGGCATTCGGGCCGCCCTGGTAGCGGCAGACGAGGTCGGAGTCCTGCGCGAGCAGGTCGACGATCTTTCCCTTCCCCTCGTCGCCCCACTGCGCGCCGACGATCACGGTGGCTGGCACGCGCGCCAGTCTTGCACGTCATGCTCGCGCTCAGACGCGCGACGCGGCTGCGAGCTCGCGCTCGTCGACCGGGTTCGTCTCGACTGCCGAGACGGCTGGCAGTCCAGACGCGGCGCAGGGGCTCTCCACGCCACCACGATCACCGACGATCACGTCCGCGTCGCCGCCGAGTCGGCGCAGTCGGCCGAGCAGTGGCAAGGCCGCGGCCGTGGCCAGTCCACCGACGACGAATGCCGAGCCGACGCTGCGCGCCTCGCCGAGCGCGCCGAGCCCAAGCTGCCCGCCGATGCCGCCAGCACTCGAGACCATCGAGTCGAAGGAGACAACGGTGGCGCGTTGCTCCGACGGCACGACCTGATGGAGGTACGCCGACCGAACGGGACTGGTGACACCCGACGACGCCATGACGACAAGGAGCGCAGCGAGCGCCACCCAGAACGAGTCCGCAAGCCCGACGACGACGGCCGCGCACGTCGAGATCGCTGCCGCGCCGAGGAGCAACGTCGTTCGCCTGCCACAGTAATGCGACGCGAAAGCCACGATCTGGTTGCCGGCCATCATCGACAGCGCGACTCCGGCGGCGACAAGTCCCGCGACCCAGATCGCGTCGCTGTCGAGGAGCTCCAAGAGGTACGGCTGAGCGGCGTAGAACGCCCACGCGAAGAAGCCCATCTGCACGGCCGAGGCGAGCATCAGCAGACGAAGGCTCGGCTGCCCCCACCCGAACTCGACGCCCGCCTTCGCATTGCGCGCGATCTCACCCGGCAGCTCGCCCCGTGTGACCCGACGCGGCTCGAAGCCGAGGTCGTGCATCACCGCATACGCCACGACGAAGACCGCGAGCAGGAGCACCGACCGCACGACGTACGGGAGTGAGAGGTCGATCTGCCCGAGCAGGCCGCCTCCGACCGTACCGACCAGCATCGCCGCGCCGGTGACCTGCTGCCCCCGCGCAAAGACGCGGTCGAGGAGCCCCGCGTAGCCAGTGGCGGACAGCGCGTCGACCAGCCAGGCCTCCATCGCCCCCGAATAGAACGTGAACCCGAGGCCCATGCCGACGGAGACCAGCGCGAACGGCACGACCCCCGCGCCGACCTCCGCAAGCCCCACGTACATGAGCGTTGTCGTTGCCAGGACCGTGACGGACAGGAGGAACGAGAGCCGCCGACCGAGCGTGTCCGCGACCACCCCGGTGGGTATCTCGAACACGACCATCCCGGCCGAGAAGGCCGCGTTGGCGATGAATACCTCGAAGAAGCTGAGCCCCGCGTCGAGCAGGAAGAGCGTGTTGACACCCCAGATGAGCGCCGCCGACAGCGTGTACAGCCCCGCGAGCGTGAAGTAGCCCGCGAGGATGCGCCGGCTCGCAGGCGCCTGCGGTGCGGCGAGGTCCGACACGCTCGAAGCCTAGGCGCCCGGTAACGGGCTATGCCGCTGCCAGATCGGCGACCCGTTTCTCTGGCAGCTGGCTATGCCGCTGCCAGATCGGCAAATTTCGCGTACCGCCGAAGCCAGGACAGCTTGATCATTCCGGTCGGGCCGTTGCGGTGCTTCGCGAGGATGACCTCCGCGATCCCCTGCTGGTCGGACTCCTCGCCGAGGTAGTACTCGTCGCGGTAGACGAAGAACACGAGATCCGAGTCCTGCTCGATCGAGCCCGAGTCGCGCAGGTCGGAGAGAATCGGCCGCTTGTCCTGGCGCTGCTCGACCGCGCGCGAGAGCTGCGACATCGCGAGGATCGGCACCTCGAGCTCGCGCGCGAGCACCTTGAGCGCGCGGGAGATCTGCGAGACCTCCTGTACGCGGCTCTCGACGTTCCGGTCCGAGGCCATGAGCTGGAGGTAGTCGACGATGATGAGCCCGAGGCTCGGCTCGCGGGACTTGAGTCGCCGCGCCTTCGAGCGGAGCTCCATGATCGTCGTCGATCCCGTGTCGTCCACGTAGATCGGCGCCTTCATCAGCCGGTCACACGCGGCCGTCAGCCGTGGCCAGTCGTCTGGCGCGAGACGGCCGTTCCGCAGACGCTGCGACTCCACCTTCGCCTCGCTGCACATCATCCGCTGGGTCACCTCGGACTTCGACATCTCGAGCGTGAACAGCGCGACCGGCGTCTGGTGCCGCACGCCGAGGTTCGCGGCGATGCAGAGGCCGAGCGCCGACTTCCCCATCGACGGCCGCGCTGCGAGGATGACGAGGTTGCCCGGCTGGAAGCCGGACGTGAGCAGGTCGAGCTCCTTGAACCCGGCCGGAACGCCGGTGATCTCGGCGCCTACCTCGTACAGGTGCGTGATGCGCTCGAAGCTCTCCTTGAGGAGCACCTCGATGTGCGCGAAGTCGCTCGTCGTCCGTTGCTGTCCGAGCTCGAAGACGATCTGCTCGGCGCGATCGACGAGGTCGGACACCTCGCCCTCGCGCTCCTGGCCGAGGCGCACGATCTCCTGGCCCGCGCGGATGAGCCCGCGCAGCGTCGCCATCTCCTTGACGATGCGCGCGTAGTGCTCGACGTTGGACGCGGCCGGGACGAGCGCAGCGAGCTCGGCGATTCGCGCCTGTCCACCGGCGGCGTCGAGCTCCGCGCGCTCCTCGAGCTCGTTGACGAGCGTGATCGCGTCGACCGGCTCGCCCTTCGACCACAGGGAGAGCGCAGCGCGATAGACCTTTGCGTGGCTCTCGCGGTAGAAGTCGGCCGCGTCGAGGATCTCGCTGACCGTGCCCACCGCGACGGGCGAGAGCAGCATCGCGCCGAGAACCGACTCCTCGGCTTCGAGGTTCTGCGGTGGTACGACCGCGCTCAGGCGCTCGCCGACACGGTCGAGCTCGGTGCGACTCACGCGGCGATCTCCAGCGAGGCTCGGCACACCCTCGAGGAGAAAGGGGCTCGCGGGGAAGACATCGTCTCGCCCGCGAACGCGACCCAAAGGCGAGCGTTCCTCACGGGTCGGGAGTCAAGCCGTCCGGAGCGGCCGCGTCCAATCGGACGGGGAGAGACGACGAGGGCTCCCCGGTGCAGGGAGAACAGAACATACGTTCCGATGTTATCCCCGCCCGCGGACGGCCTGTCGACAGGTCGGCCCAGGTTGTCCACCCGGAAACATGCGCAGCGAGCGGGAACTTCCGCCCGGGCTCCACACCGCTGTGGAGAACCGTGGGGACGCCGAGAGCGGCTGCTACGACGGCGCGGTGC
This sequence comes from uncultured Gaiellaceae bacterium, assembly GCA_963744285.1. Taxonomy (GTDB): domain Bacteria; phylum Actinomycetota; class Thermoleophilia; order Gaiellales; family Gaiellaceae; genus GMQP-bins7. The sequence goes on from CAVUTA010000022.1 coordinate 95,917, forward strand.
CCGCGACCACCAGCGGTCGCAGGAGGCGCGCGAGGCCCATCGCACCGGAGACCGTGAGGTGCAGGCCGTCCTCCCGGAACCACGGCTTGCCGCGGCTGTACGCGTTCCAGTCGGCGACGACGAGGCTCTTCCGCCAGCGACGCGCGGCGTTCCGAATCCGCGCGTTCACCTGCGCATAGTTGGAGGTGGTCTCGCGCAGCGTGACCCAGATCGCCGCCTTCACGCCGGCCGCTCTCAGCGCGCGCATGACGCGATCGACGTCGTATACCGCCGTCCAGTCGTTGTAGCCCACGTTGATCACGACGACGGACCCGAGCGCTCGACGCTGTACGCCGATCACCTGGAGGGCCGTCGCGGGCGTCGCGCCCTGGAAGACGCAACTCGTCGCGACGAGCCGTCGGCAGACCACCGCGTCCGAGCGGAGGTCGAGTCCCTTGCCGAGGTACCGACGCGCCGCGGGCACGTAATCGAAGGACGCCGTGATCGAGTCGCCGATCACGGTGACGCGAGGTCTTCGCCGACGGTTCCGCCGGCGAACGGTGCAGCGGCGAGGAGCGCGAAGGCAGCGACGACGAGCCCGGGGAAGGCGCGAGTCGCGATGCGAACGCTACGCAGCCGTTGGCGGCAGCTCTTCGTCCTCGTCGTGCTGGGGTCCATCGGCCTCGGTGCTCTCTTCGACGTCAGCGTCCGGCTCCCCTTCGGCTTCGGCCTCCGCGAGGACTTCGGCGATCGCCGCGTCGGCTTCGGCATGCTCGGCGGCTGCCGCTGCCACGGCTGCCTCTTCGGCCGCTTTGGCCTCCGCTTCGGCAGCCTCGAGCGCGGCGAGCTCTTCCTCGGGCGGGAGCTCCCCGCCCTCCGGCACGACGAGCGTCTTCACCTCGACGTCCACGTCGGCGAAGAGCTCGATCGGGATCGAGTAGCGGCCGATCCGCTTGAGCGGGTCGGTGGCGATCTTGCGCCGGTCGACACGCACCTTCCGCGCACGCCAGATCTCGTCCGCGATGTCGGACGGCGTCACGGAGCCGAACAGCGAGCCGGTCGGCCCGGCCTTCACCTCGAAGCGGAGCACCGTCTTGCCGAGAAGCTCCGCGATCTCCTGCGCCTGCTCGGCCGTGCGCGCCTCGTGCTTCGCGCGCTGGGCGTCCACCTTGCGCATCTCGGCGACCCGGGCCGGCGTCGCATTCTCGGCGAGCCGGCGCGGGAGCAGGTAGTTGCGGGCATAGCCGCGCGCGACGTCGACGACCTCGCCGCGCAGGCCGAGCTTCTCGACGTCCTGGAGCAGGATGACTTCCATCTAGCCGACGTACGGAAGGAGGGCCATCTCGCGCGCCCGCTTGACCGCCGCGGCGACCTGGATCTGGTGGCGCCTGCACGCACCGGTGATGCGGCGCGAGCGGATCTTCCCCTTCTCCGAGATGTAGCGGCGCAGCTGCGCGAGATTCTTGTAGTCGATCTCCTTGACCTTGTCCCGGCAGAAGTGGCAGCTCTTGCGCTTGCCGGGGCCGGTCGCCGGGCCTGTGCGCCGACGGGGTTGCTGTTTCTTCTGAGCCATCTACTCGCTCCTAGAACGGAATGTCGTCGTCGGTTGGAGAGGTCGGGAAAGTCGTCGCCTCCGCCGGCGCCTGCGCCCGCGCCTGCAGTGGCGCCGGCCGGCACGTAGGACGATTCGCCGTCCTGGCGGCTGCCGAGGAACTGGACGCTCTCGGCGACGACCTCGACGGCCTGGCGCTTCGCACCGTCCTGCGCCTCCCACTCACGCCACTCGAGGCGACCGTCGATCGCGACGGGACGGCCCTTGGAGAGGTACTGCGCGCAGTTCTCGCCCTGCTGGCCCCAGACGGTGATGTCGAAGTAGTTCGGCTTGTCGGTCCACTGACCCGACTCGTCCTTGCGGCGCGTGTTCACCGCGAGCCGCAGCGAGCAGACCGGTGTCCCGGACGGCGTGTGCCGCAGCTCGGGATCCCGCGTGAGATTGCCGACCAGAACGACGCGGTTGATGTTGCCTGCCATCTCCTATGCCTCCTCTTCCTCGACGTCGGACGCGACCACTGCATCCTCGCGCGCCGGCGCGCCGACCGCTACCGGCCGAACGGGACTCCCCTCGATCCGACGTGTCGCCATGTGGCGCATGACCCCGTCGTCGATCCGCAGCACGCGGGACACCTCGTCGAGCGTGCCCGCATCGCACGTGAAGTGGAGCAAGTGGTAGCTGCCGTCGCCCTTGTGGCGGATCTCGTAGGCGAGCTTCCGCTTCCCCCACACGTCGTGCAGGTCCCAGGTGCCGCCGCCGGACTCGACCTGCTCGCGCGTGCGCGCGACGACTTCCGCCTGGCGGTCGTCGTCCAGGTCAGGGTCGAGCAGCAGCAAAATCTCGTATTCGTTCACGTCCCCGATCTCCTTCCCTCGGTCTGAATCGGCCTCACCGGTCGTGGCGCCGCCGGGAACGGACGGAACCGTGGCGAGGCAGGAAGCTGCGGGATGGTAGCAACCGCGGTCTGATTGCCGCGGTACCATCGCCCCGTGCGCAAGCTCATCAAGCTCGCCATCGTCGCGCTCGGCATCCACGCGTTCCGGCGCTGGCTGAAGAGTCGCCGGGAAGCTCAGGCAATCCCGCCGGCGCCAGCGCCCGCAGCAGACCCCGCCGACGAGCTCCGACGCAAGCTCGCGGACTCGCGCGACGAGGCTGCGGCGGATGACGTCGAAGAGCCGCCCGCCGCGTCGGTCACGGACCGTCGCTCAGAGGTGCACGAGCAGGGTCGAGCGACGCTCGACGAGATGAAGTCCACCGACGAGGGCTGACCCGGTCGGCGTGGCGGACCCGTCCGAGACGACCCAGGTCTCCCGCGAGCCGACCGAGCACGATGCCGAGCTCGTCAGCGCCGTGCGCGCGCTCGCCGCGCAAGTCGGCAGCCTGAAGGACGACGTCCACGCGCTCCGGACGGAAGCCCACGCGCTTCCGGCGAGCGAGGCGGATCGCCACGGGTGGGACGACAGCGCCCCGGTCGCTGTCCGCGAGGGACCTGCTTGGGTGCGATCGGTCGACTCGCCGAGAGCTCGCGGTCTCGCGATCCCGTGGCTCCTCCTCGAGATCGTGTTCCTCGTCGCCGTCGCGGTGCTCTGCGTCGTCGCCGGGCTCGACGCCCCGGTGATCGTGGGCGTCATGGTCGGTGCGTGGGCGCTCGTGGCGCTGGGCGAGTGGTTCGCCGCACGCGCCGACCGCGAGCGCCACGAGTACGTCTACGGCGCCGCAACGCCAGTCGCCGCAAGCGTGCCGGACGATCGCTCCTGGTTCGACACGAACGGCGACGACACGCTGCTCGACATGCCGTCTGCAGAACGCCCGCCGCCGCGCCTTCCGCCGGCGGAGTAACGCGGCCGCGTCGCGGCTGACGTCCCGAGGCCATGCTCTTCCCGACCGCAACCTTCGCGATCTTCTTCATGATCGTGCTGCCGCTCTCGTGGGCGCTCATGCGCTCGGGGGAGCGCTGGCGGGCATTCATCATCGCGGCGAGCTTCGTCTTCTACGCCGGCTGGGACTGGCGATTCTGCTTCCTCCTCGCCTTCTCGATCGTCTGGAACCAGGCGTTCGCACTCGCGATCCACCGCCGCTCCTCGAGACGCGCGAGGAAGCAGCTGCTCGTCGTCGCGCTCGTCGGAAACCTGGGCCTGCTCGGGTACTTCAAGTACTACGACTTCTTCGTCACCTCGACGAACAACCTCTTCGCGCTGGCCGGGATCGACGTGCCGCTCGAGGCGCGGTCGATCCTCCTCCCGGTCGGCATCTCCTTCTTCACGTTCATGGCGATCAGCTACGTCGTCGACGTCTACCGCGGCGACTTCGCGCCGGTCGGCTTGGGCACGTTCGCGGCGTACCTCTCGTTCTTCCCGCACCTCGTCGCAGGGCCGATCGTCCGTCCGGGAGAGCTCATCCCGCAGTTTCAGTCGCCTCGCGACCCGCGCTACGTGGACACCTCGCGCGCGTTCTTCCTCATCGGGACGGGCCTGTTCATGAAGGTCGTGATCGCGAATCACCTCGCCGCGAGCATCGTGGACGAGGTCTTCGGCGCGCCGAACCAGCACTCGTCGCTCGAGGTGCTCGTCGGGATCTACGCGTACTCGGTGCAGATCTACGCCGACTTCTTCGGCTACACGAACATCGCGATCGGGATCGCGCTCCTCCTCGGCTTCACCTTCCCGCAGAACTTCGACGCGCCGTACTCGGCCACATCGATCACGGACTTCTGGCGGCGCTGGCACATGACGCTCTCGCGCTGGCTGCGCGACTACCTCTACATCCCGCTCGGCGGGAACCGCGGCGGGACGCTCCTCACGTACCGCAACCTGATGCTGACGATGCTCATCGGCGGCCTCTGGCACGGGGCCGGCTGGACGTTCGTCGTCTGGGGCGGGATCCACGGGAGCGCGCTCGTCGTCGAGCGCTGGTGGCGCGGGCGGCCAGGGTTCGTCGAGCGGCCGTGGACGCGCGGCCGCCGCGCGTGGCATCGGTTCGTCACGTTCCAGGTCGTCTGCTTCGCCTGGATCTTCTTCCGCTCGGACTCGTTCGCGGACGCGTGGGATCTCATCGAGCGCCTGTTCACCGCCTGGGGAGAGCCCTCCCCGCTCGTGACGTGGGGTGTGGTCGCCGCGATCGCCGTCGGCATCGGCTCGCAGTACCTTCCGCGCCGCCTTCCGTTGCAGCTCATGGCTCGTTTCTCCCGGCTCCCGATCCCGGCACAGGCGGTAGTGCTTTCGTTGGCGCTGCTCGTCATTCACGCAATGGGGCCCGAGGGCGTGGCACCGTTCATCTACTTCCAGTTCTGATGGAGACGCGCGAGACGCCCACCCGACGCCCACGCCGTCGCACCGCCGAAGGAGGACGGCGCCTGCACTCCGCCGGCGCGGCGATCGTCGTGTCTGCGGCCGGGCTCTTCGTCGCGCTGCTTCTGAATGCACCGGGCCTCCACAAGTCGGCGACGATCCAGCCCGAGGGGTGGAAGCGCGACGTCGCGCTCGGCGTGACCGGGCCGCTCGAGAGCGTCAGCGGCGCGCTCCTGCTCGACCGACCGCGCGCAGCTCTCAAGGCGGCGCTCGGACGGTCCGACGACGACGAGGTCGACACCGCGGTCGCCGCGCCACAACCGAAGCCGACGACTCCGGTCACGACGCCCACGTCGCCGCCCAAACGAGTCAAGTTCACTCCCGAGAAGAAGCTCCGGCTGTGGATCGCCGGCGACTCCCTCGTCGTCGTGCCGGGTGAGTCGGTGCTCCGCGCGGTCGCGGGGAACCGCGCGGTCGACGCCGCCGACGCGATCGACGGCCGGATCGCGAGCGGGCTCGAGCGGCCCGACGTCTTCAACTGGTTCACGCACGTGCGCGAGGTCATGGAGACGCGGAAGCCCCGCGCCGTCGTCCTCATGTTCGGCGGCAACGACGATCACGGCTTCATGACCGGCATCCCCGAAGGACGCGAGGTCGGCACGTTCGGAAGCCCGACCTGGCGTGCCGAGTACAGGCGGCGCGTGGCGACCGTGATGGACACGGTGACGCAGAACGGCGGGTATCTCGTCTGGATCGGCCTTCCCATCTCGCGCGACGCAGACCAGACGCTGCGCTTCGACGTGATCAACGCGATCGCGCAGACCGAGGCGGCCAAGCGGAAGGGTCGCGTCACCTACCTCGACACGTACTTCTTCTTCGCGGGTGACGATGGCGGCTACGCGCAGTACGTCGAGGACGAGACCGGGAAGCTCGTGAAGATGCGAGCCGACGACGGCGTCCACTTCGAGCGTGCCGCCGGCGATCTCATCGCCGACAAGGTCGTCGAGCGCCTCGGCGAGCGCTACGACTTCACGTCGTGGCGGGACGCCCCTAGGGCAGCGGCCGCGACCTCACGGGCGCGCCGAGGAGCAGCGTACGCGTGTCGGAGAGGATGGTTGCCTTGAAGGTGAGCCCGACACCGACCGAGAACGCCGGCCACACGATCGTCGCCGTGTGTCTTCCCTTGAACGCGATCCACTTCCCGGACCTCGGGCCCGAGCACCGGACGATGGCTGTCCTCTTCCGACAGCCGACCACGACGTCTCCGCGAACGACCTGGAGCCTGACCCTCGCGGCAAGCGGCGTGCCGTCGCTATCCGCCACCGTGATGGTGTAGCGCCACGGCGCCCCGACGAGCGGCTCGATCGAGCTCGTCGTCATGGTCGCCCGGACCTGGTCGGCAGCAGCCGCGGACGCTGCCAGGCAGAGAGTTGCCAGGCACGCGAGAGCCAGGAGCCGCATCTGGGCCATCTTAGGCGGGGAGCGCCGCCAGGCGCCGTCCGACGCGCGGCAACAGAAGGAGCGCCGCAAGCGCAGGAACCGTCGGCAGCCAGAACGAGAACAGCCGGTAGACGCCCACTGCGACGAGAGCGAGCGCGAGCGGCACGCCGACCGTCGTCAGCGCATACGTCAGCGCCGCGTCGACGCCGCCGACGCCTCCAAGCGGAAGGGGCAGGATCATCGCCGCGTGCCCGGCAGCAAACGCCAGGACCAGCTCCGGGAACGGAACCGTCTCGCCGACCGAGCGCAGCGACGCCCACAGGCACGCGAGGTTGCCGGCCCAGTAGAGCACGGTCGCGCCGAGCATTCGGCGCCCCGCCGGATCCACGAGCGCAGAGCGCACCCAGGCCACTGCCGCGACGGCGTACGCGAGGGCGCGCCGCGCGAGTGATCCGCCCGGCCGCGTCAACCGCTCGACACGGCTGGGCTTCGTCGCGACGACCGCGGCCACGGCGAGCGCCGGCACGACGACGAGCCACGGCCACGCGAGCGCCGGCGGGACGTCACCCCACGACCCCGTGACCGTCACGAGCGCGGCCGTCCACGCTCCGATCCCGAAGGCGACGTAGAAGAGCGCGTTGAAGCCGAGAACACGGACGAGCGCATCCTCCGCAGAGAACCGCGCACGCCGGAAGCACCAGTAGGTCACGGCGATCGCGCCCACGCCTCCGGCGGCGAACACTCGCGTCGCACCGATGCTGGCGAGCATCACGTACGCGCTCAGGCGGAAGCCGGGGTCGGGCGTGCCATTCCAGCCGAACGCCCCGCGGAAGACCGCGGCGTATGCCCCGAGCGCGACGACCTGGGCGCCGAGGCACACGATGAACCAGGTCGAGTCCGCCTTCTCGATCGCATCGCGGACCTCACCGAACCCGGCGGCGCGCACGAGCAGCAGGCCGACGCCGACGACGAGCAACACCGCGGCGACCACGCCGAGCACGACACGCCACCCCGACGGAACGACCTGACCTGGGGAGCGATCGTCGCTCACTCGTCACATTCCGCAGTGCCAGGCACGAGTCACGAGAGCCGGCGCGCAGCCACTCCCAGCGCAGCGCCGGCGACGGCGTCGAGGACGTAGTGGTTGGCCGTTCCGGCCACGACCGTCGCGACGAGCGGCGCGTAGGCATGCGCGACGGACTTCACCAGCACCGAGTCGGAGCGCGCCGCGATCTCCGCGCCCGTGACGACCGCGAACGCGACGTGCAGGCTCGGCATCGCCGCGACCGGGTTGTAGAAGCGAACGAGCAGCGGGTGCTCGAGGTCGATTCCACTGACGTCGGACAGCGTGTCCACGAACCCGTCGAGAACCCGTGGCGGCGCCGTCGGCAGGAGGAGGAACACCGGCTGCGCGCCGACGTGCGCGAGGAGGCACGTCCGTCGGAAGCGGTGGTAGCCGTCGTCGCGACGGCGGTAGAGGAGCGCGAGCCACCCGACCGTGAGCGTGACGTTGAAGAGGCCGTATCCCACGTTCAGCCCGTGAACCAGCCGGGGGTAGCGCAGGAGCGCGCGCTGGACGGCCGGCTCGACGTCCAGTCGCGTGCGTCGCTCGAGCACGACGATTCGCTCCGCGTTCCGCCTCGCGCGCGCCCGTCCGTCCCGGCGCAGGACGCGCCGGGCGACGAGAAGGTAGAGCGCGTACACGCCGAGCCCGAGGGCGACCTCCCTCCGAACCGAGAACCGCCTCACGCGCGCGAGCGTACCGCGAGCCTCGCGACGGACGAAACGCAACTAGCCTGAGCAGCGGAGCGGCATGGGCCCGGTGGCCCAGCGGGTCTTCAAAACTCGTGCGGTCGTGTAACCCACGGCTCGGTCGGTTCGACTCCGGCGCCGCTCCGTCATCACGCAGGTCAGCGACAGACGGTGTCGCCGCGATTCTCGGAGAACGGGCCGCCACCGCCGACCGTGATCGGTTCCTTCCAGGGGAGGCAGCCCTGGTTCTGCGTCGTGCCGGCGAGCAGCAGGATGCCGAGGAACACGGCGGTGAGCACGAGCGCGATGAAGAAGTTCTTCATGGTCATACGCGGAATGTAGTTCTGCCCGCACTCGCATGACCCTCCCCGTCCGAGGCACTAGGGTCCTCGCTCGGTGACCACGTCGATCGCGATCACGCCGGAGGAGCACCGCGCTCGCTGCGACGTGCTCCTCGAACGGGCGCAGGCAGCCGGCCTGTCGGGTGTCGTGCTCTTCGACCCGACCTACGTCCTCTACTACACGGGCTTCGCGTTCGTGCCGACCGAGCGGCCGATCGCATGCGTCCTCGCCGGGGACGGCACACGGGCCCTCGTCGTCCCGCGCCTCGAGGTGGAGCACGCGGAGTCGCGCTCGACGCTCGACCGCGTCGAGCACTACCTCGAGTATCCGGGCGATCCGCGTGCCGACGACGTCCTCCGAACGACCGTGGCCGACATGGGCCTCACGGGAACCATCGGTGCCGACCAGGACGGCTACCCGTGGATCCTCGGCTACCGCGGGCCGACCCTCTCGGAGCTCTCGGGCGCGAAGGTCGTCCGCGTCGTCGAGGAGATCGAGTCGCAGCTGGCGATCAAGTCGGACGCCGAGATCGCGCTCATCCGCGAGAGCGTGCGCTGGGGCAACCTCGCGCACCGGCTCCTCCAGCGGTACACGCGCGTCGGCGTCACCGAGACGGAGGTGTCACAGCGTGCGAGCGACGAGGCGACGTTCGCGATGCTCGATGCGATCGGGGAGATCTACCGTGCGCAGAGCGCATTCTCCAGCGGAGCGCACGCCGGATACCGCGGGCAGATCGGTCGCAACTCGGCGATCCCGCACGCGCTCGCCGGGAACCTCGTGTTCCAGGCCGGCGACGTCCTCGTCACCGGCGCGAGCGCGCCCGTCTGGGGCTACCTCTCGGAGCTCGAGCGGACGATGTTCGTCGGCGAGCCGAGTCGCGCAGCAGGAGCGGATGTTCGCGCACATGGTCGAGCTCCAGGACATCGCCTTCGCCGCGATCCGTCCCGGTGCGGCCTGCTCGGACGTCGACAAGGCGGTCCGCGCCTACTACGACGCGCACGACCTCTGGCCGCACTGGCGCCATCACACGGGACATGCGATCGGCCTGCGCTACCACGAGGGCCCGTTCCTCGACTCGGGAGACCACACGGAGATCCGGCCGGGCATGGTGTTCACCGTCGAACCGGGGCTCTACTCGCCCGAGCTCGGCGGCTTTCGCCACTCCGACACCGTGCTCGTGACCGAGGACGGGATCGAGATCCTGACGTACTACCCGCGCGACCTCGCGAGCCTCGTCATTCCTGCGTAGCCGCCTCCGGGCCTAGCTCGCGAATCGAGCCCACGCGACCCACCGCGGTACGCTAGGACGACGAGCACGCGGCGCGAAGGAGGCGACATGAACGCAGCGGTGACCACAGAGCTGAAGACGATCGGGCACTGGATCGGCGGGGAGAGCGTCCGGGGCGATTCCGGGCGGAAGGGACCCGTCTACAACCCGGCGACGGGCGAGCAGACGGGTGAGGTGGCGTTCGCCTCCGTCGAGGAGATCGACCGCGCCGTCGCGACGGCCACGGCCGCCCACGCCACGTGGCGCCACTGGTCGCTTTCGAAGCGCGCGGAGCTCTTCTTCCGCATCTACCAGCTCGTCGACGAGCATCGCGAAGATCTCGCGCGCCTCCTGACGGCCGAGCACGGGAAGGTGCTCTCCGACGCGCTCGGCGAGGTGCAGCGCGGGATCGAGGTCATCGAGTACGTCTGCGGGCTCCCCGAGCTCCTCAAGGGCGCCTACTCCGAGCAGGCCTCGACCGGGATCGACGTCTACTCGATCCGCCAGCCGCTCGGCGTCGTCGCCGGGATCACGCCGTTCAACTTCCCCGCGATGGTGCCCATGTGGATGTGGGCGCCGGCGATCGCGTGCGGGAACACGTTCATCCTGAAGCCGTCGGAGAAGGACCCGTCGGCGTCGCTGCTCACGGCCGAGCTGCTGAAGGAAGCCGGCCTCCCCGACGGCGTCTTCAGCGTCGTCCAGGGCGACAAGGTCGCCGTCGACGCGATCCTCCAGCACCCCGGGATCGCCGCCGTCTCCTTCGTCGGCTCGACGCCGATCGCGCGCTACGTCTACGAGACCGGGACGAAGGCCGGCAAGCGCGTGCAGGCCCTCGGTGGCGCGAAGAACCACATGATCGTGCTGCCCGACGCCGACATCGACATGGCCGCAGACGCGGCGGTCAGCGCGGGCTACGGCTCGGCCGGCGAGCGCTGCATGGCGGTCTCGGTCCTCGTCGCCGTGGGTGACGCGGGCGACCCGCTCGTCGACGCGATCAAGGAGCGCCTCCCGAAGGTGAAGGTGGGCGACGGCCTCGATCCGTCGTCGGAGATGGGGCCGCTCGTGACGCGCGAGCACCGCGACAAGGTCGCCTCGTACCTCGAGTCGGGCCCGGCGCAGGGCGCAACGCTCGTCGCGGACGGACGCGAGACGGCGCCCGACAACGGCGGCTTCTTCCTCGGCGTCTCGCTGCTCGACGACGTCACGCCCGAGATGGACGCGTACCGCGACGAGATCTTCGGGCCGGTGCTCTCGGTCGTCCGCGTCTCGACCTACGACGAGGCGCTTCGAGCTCGTGAACGAGAACCAGTACGGCAACGGCGTCGCGCTCTTCACGCGCGACGGCGGCGTCGCGCGGCAGTTCCAGTTCGACGTGAACGTCGGCATGGTCGGCATCAACGTGCCGATCCCCGTGCCGGTCGCGTACTACTCGTTCGGCGGCTGGAAGAACTCGTTGTTCGGCGACCGCCACATCTACGGCCCCGAGGGCATCGACTTCTATACGCGCACGAAGGCGGTCACGAGCCGCTGGCCCGATCCGGCCACGAGCAGGGTCGACCTCGGCTTCCCGCAGACGCGGTAACGGCGTGAAGCGGGTCGCCGGCATCACTCAAGCGAGTGATGCCGACCGCCGATACCTCGCGCGTGGACGAGGACGGCTTCACGCTCGTCGAGCTGCTCGCCGTAATCGTCGTCATGGCGATCCTGGTCGCGATTGCCGTCGGCTTCCAGACGGGTGCCCGCGAGCGCGCGAACGATGCGACGGCGAAGTCGAACATCCGAACGGCGATGCCGGCGATCGAGGCCTACCGGGCGGACAACGGGACGTACGCCGGCATGACCGAAGCGGGGCTGAAGAGCCAGTACAGCCCGGGCGTCCAGGGGATCGTCGTCGTGTCGACCGGAGGGAACGCCTACTGCGTGCGCGCGAGCGCAGGCGGACGCGCCTGGTTCAAGCTCGGGCCCGACGGACCGATCACGCAGACGGTCTGCTCGTAGCCGCTCGCCGCAGTACCCGCCCGTCGCCCTGCCGGCGCGTCAGCCCGTCCGCATCGAACCGCTCGAGCAGGAGCTGCGCGTCGCGGCGTCCCGTTCCCACGAGATCGCGGAAGCGCGCCAGCGAGATCTCGCCCTCGGCCCGACACTCGGCGAGCAGGACGTCCTTCGCAACCTCGAACGCACCGGCTCCGATCGCGTAGCCGTCACCGAGGCGCACGAGCCGCCCGTCGGCCTCCAGGAACCGCACGAGGTCGTCGTCGGCGACCTTCGTCGCGCGGACCCCGGCCGCCGCGAGCTCGTGCTCGAGCGCCGTCGCCTCCGCCTCGCGACCCTCGAGCCTCGCCTCGGCGCCGCGGAGATAGAGCTTCGAGCCGCGCCGCTCGAAGGGCAGGCGCGGAAGGACGTCGTCGGCCCAGGGGTCGGCGGGCAGCGGAACACCCGGGTCGATCGGGTCTGCCGCGGCGATCCGCGTGCGGAGATCGTCCTCGTAGGCGGCGAGCCACGCCGCCGAGAACGCCCACGGCCCCGACCGCTCGACGCCGTCCAGCTCACCGTCGTGGACGAAGCGCAGCGACTCGATCCGAACCGGGGCCGCGATCGTGGAAGCGACGTCGCCGCGAGCGAGGAGAGCCACGCGAGCCTCGTCACGGTGTCGCGGCGGGACCGGGTCGACAACCGTCCCGCCGCCGAGCGTCGTCTCGCCGCGCAGGATCACGCGGTCGCCGCGAGCCGCGACGACGGGCGCCGCGAGACGGAGCTGGGCGAACTGCTCGCCGAGTCGAACGACGCGCGCTGCCGAGTGCCCCGTCCCGACGTGCACCTGCACGCGCGCGCCGTCCTCGATCGGCTCGATCTCCTCGAGCACGATGTCGAGCCGGTAGGACGTGGGATACCCGGCGCCGGCGACGAGCGCCTCCCCTCGCGCCACCTCGCCGCGCTCGACGCCGGGGAGACTCACCGCGACGCGTTGTCCCGGATCTGCGCGCTCGACGTCTCGGTCGTGCACCTGGACGCTCCGCACCCGCACGTCGCGCCCGCTCGGCTCGAGCCGAAGCTGATCTCCGGCGCCGATCGTGCCCGACCACAGCGTGCCCGTCACGACCGTGCCGAATCCAGGGACGGAGAAGGAGCGATCGACGTACAGTCGCGTCGGGAGGTCGGTGCGCGCCTGCTCGACGGACTCGGCGGCGCGCTCGAGCGCTGCGCGAAGCTCGTCGAGTCCCTCACCCGTCCGCGCACTGACGCGCACGACATCGGCGTCGGGGACGAGCTCGCGTGCCTCCGCTTCGGCGAGCTCGGCCGTCTCCGCGTCGACCGCGTCGATCTTCGTGAGCGCGACGACGCCGCGCTCGATGCCGAGCAGGCGCAGGATCGCGAGGTGCTCGTGCGTCTGCGGTCGCGCGCCCTCCCCCGCGTCGATGACGAGGAGGAAGAGGTCGATCCCGGTGGCGCCGGCGACCATCGTGCGCACGAAGCGCTCGTGCCCGGGAACGTCGACGACGGAGAGACGGCGCCCGTCGGGAAGCTCCAGCGGCGCGTAGCCGAGGTCGATGGAGATCCCGCGCCGCTGCTCCTCCGGCAGGCGGTCCGTGTCCTTCCCCGTGAGCGCCCGCACGAGCCACGTCTTGCCGTGGTCGATGTGCCCGGCCGTACCGACCGTCAGCGGCATCAGAGGCGCTTGACCATGAGCAGGCATGGGTTGTCGCTCCCAGAGCCCGTGGATCTCCTCGAGCGCCACGAATCCGCGTGCCTCGTAGAAGGCCCGGGTCCGCGCATATCCCTCGTCGGGATCGGACGGACCGAGCGTCTTGACCTGCAGGTACTCGAAGCCACGGGCTCGGAGGTACTCCTCGGCCGCCTGCATGAGAGCCGTGCCGAGCCCCTGCCCGTGCCGGGACTCGCCGGACTCCCATGACGTACACCTCCGCCGCCGACGCCGTGTGCGAGCTTCAAGGAGAGGATCGCGTCGTCGCCGATGCCGAACGTCGGGAGCTCGGCAACGTCGCGGATGTACGCGGCCGTCGCACTTTCGATGCCGAACCACTCCGGGAGGTCGCGGAGCACGGTCTCGCAGAGCTGCGACCTCGCGGACGGCTCTTCGACCTCGACCACGCTCATTGGACTGCGCGAACCGAGCTCGACCGCGGCGGCGACTTCGTCGACCTCCGCGTCGGTCAGCGTGCGGCAGTCGAGGAGCGTGCGGCCGTCCCGGACGAGCGCGACGACCGGTGGGTCGCCGAGCCGGAGCGGCTCCGCCAGCGACTCCTCCACCGCGCACGCCGAACGACTGGCAGCTCCGCGAGCGGAAGCGCCCCGCCTCCCACGCGCGCGACCGTCTCCTCCACCTCACCGCCGACCAGCTCGGCAAGGCGTTCGGCACGCGCGCGAACGGCCTCGACCGGCTCGTGGAGCATCCGCAGCACGGGCACCTCGTCGCGCGTGGACGGGTCGAGCGCGAGCGCCAACGTCCCCTCGAGTGCGGCGAGCGTGAGCTTGTCCGCCCGCAGTGCGCGCTGGAGTGGGTGGCGCCGCAGCCGCTCGACGAGATCGGCGCGCCCCACGACGACGCCCGCCTGCGGCCCGCCGAGGAGCTTGTCGCCCGGAGAAGCAGACGAGATCGGCTCCGGCGCGCAGGCTCTCGGCTGGGCGTCGGCTCGTCGCCCACGCGCCCGAGCGCGCCCGAGCCGAGGTCGTCGACGAGCGGCAAGCCGGATCGTTGCGCGACCGTGGCCAGGTCGCTCAACTCTGGGCGCTCCGTGAACCCGACCACGCGGAAATTCGACTGGTGCACGCGCAACAGCACGGCCGTCTCCGGCCCGATCGCGCGCTCGTAGTCGGCTGCGTGCGTCCGATTCGTCGTCCCGACCTCGACGAGCCGCGCACCCGACCGCACGAGCACGTCGGGGATGCGAAAGCCGTCGCCGATCTCGATGAGCTCCCCGCGCGAGACGATCACCTCGCGCCCTTCTGCGAGAGCGGCGAGCGCGAGGAGGACCGCAGCCGCGTTGTTGTTGACGACCAGCGCCGCCTCCGCCCCGGTGAGACGCTGGAGGAGCGCCCCGAGGTGATCCTGGCGCGACCCCCGCTCGCCTCGCTCGAGGTCGTACTCGAGGTTCGAGTAGCCGGCGCCGACCTCCGCCACGCGGGCGAGCGCAGCGTCGGCGAGCGGCGCGCGACCGAGGTTCGTGTGGATGAGGACGCCGGTCGCATTCAGCACGCGCCGAAGCGACGGCTGACGCGTGCGGCCGATCTCCGCGAGAACGGCGTCGACGATCGAGCCCGGATCCGCGCCGGCCTTGATCTCCTCCCGCGCCCGCTCGAGCGCCGTCCGCGCGGCCGCCAGCACGAGCTCGCGAGGCTCGGAGACCAGCCGCTCGTCGCGGAGCAGCTCGTCGACCGACGGAAGGTCGCGCAGCTTCACGCGGAGAGTGTAGGAACGAGCTCGCGCAGGAGCGCCGTGAGCGACCCCGCCGCGGACGCGCCGACCTCGAGCACGGCTTCGTGGTCGATCTTCTCCGGGAGGACGCCCGCGGCCATGTTCGTGACGACCGAGATCCCGAGGACGCGGATGCCCATGTGCCGCGCGGCGATGACCTCCTGCACCGTCGACATGCCTGCGAGATCGCCGCCGAGCAGCGCGCATGAACCGGATCTCCGCAGGCGTCTCGAACTGCGGCCCGAGCCAGGCCGCGTAGACGCCCTCCCCCAGCTCGATTCCGAGCCGCTCGGCGGCCTCCCGCGCACGCGCCCGCAGCTCGGGGTCGTACGCATCGCTCATGTCCACGAAGCGCGGCCCGAGCGCCTCGTCGTTCGGGCCGACGAGCGAGGACGTGCCCTGCAGGTTCACGTGATCCGAGATGAGGACGAGCAGGCCGGGGCGGTAGTCGGTGTTGATCCCGCCTGCCGCGTTCGTCACGACGAGCGAGCGAATCCCGAGGCGACCGAGCACCCGCACACCGAACGCAACCCGATCGGCGGCGATGCCCTCGTAGAGGTGCGCGCGCCCGCGCATGACCGCGATCGGCTCGCCGCCGAGCGTCCCGAGCACGAGCGTGCCCGCATGGCCCACCGCGGTCGACACCGGCCAGCCCGGGATCTCCGCGTACGGGAGCTCGACGCGCGCGTCGAGCTCGTCCGCGAGGCCGCCGAGCCCGCTCCCGAGCACGACACCGACGAGCGGCTCGAGCTCCGACTCCTCCCGAATCCGCGCGACGGCGTCGTCGAGGCTCACGCCGAGCCCTCCGCGACGCGGTTGTCGTAGTGCGAGACGACGAGCTCGCACCGCGTCCGCCGGATCGTCGGCGCGGAGCATCCCCGCGAAGTCCTCGGGCGAGATCAGCCCGTCGTCGAGCATCTCGTCGCGCACCCACTCGAGCAGCTCGTCCCAGTAGTCGGAGTCGAAGAGGACGATCGGGAAGTCGCCGATCTTCCGCGTCTGGCGCAGCGTCAGCGCCTCCCAGAGCTCGTCCTGCGTGCCGAACCCGCCGGGGAAGATCACGAACCCCTCGGCCGCCTTGACGAACATCACCTTCCGCACGTGGAAGTGGTCGAACGTCAACGCGAGGTCACACCAGGGATTCAGTCCCTGCTCGAACGGCAGCGCGATGTTGAAGCCGACGGACAGACCGCCGGCCTCCTGGCAGCCGCGGTTGGCCGCCTCCATCACACCCGGCCCGCCTCCGGTGACGACCGCGAAGCCCGCCTCCGCGAACGCGCGCGCCGGTCGCACGCGCCTGCTCGTACGTCGCGGATCCTTCGGCGATGCGCGCCGATCCGAAGATCGACACGGCCGGCCGATCGATCTGCTGGATGAGCTGGAACCCGGCGAGGAACTCGGAGGCGATCAGGGAGACGTCGGCCGCGAGCGGTTCCTGGCTCCGCCGGAAGATCCGGCGCGGAACCTCCACGCCGTCCGGCATCAGAAGTCGCGCTCGACGTACGTCGCCGACATCGCGAGCGCGAGCACCGCGACGAGGCCGAGGTAGACGACCCCGACCGTGACACGCTGCCCGACCGAGAGGCGGTAGTAGTCGCCGGCGTCGCCGCGCTCGCGCCAGCGCCTCCAGAGATCGAGTCCGCCGAGGAGCACGATGATCAGCAGGAGCGGGTTCGGGTTGACGACGACGAGCCCGACCATCATCAGGAGACCGACGAACCAGAGAGCGGGATGCAGCGCGCCGGCCGCGCGTCCCCCGTCGAGCGGCACGATCGGGATGAGGTTGAAGAGGTTCAGGAAGAACCCGACGAACGCGAGCCCCTGAAGCATCTCCGAGCCGGTCGCCTCCGCCGCGACCCAGCAGGCCGCCGCGCCGACGGATCCGAGGATCGGGCCTGCGAGCGCGACCTTCGCCTCCTTCCAGGCGTCGTCGGGAAGCTCCTTCATCCCGATCACCGCACCGAGGAACGGGATGAAGAGCGGCGCGGTCGTGGGAACTCCCTGACGGCGCAGCTCGAAGACGTGTCCGAGCTCGTGGACGAGGATCAGGAGCACGAAGCCGATCGCGAACGGAAGCCCCCAGAGCCACGCGTAGGCCGCGACGGAGACGAGCATCGAGAGCCCCGTCGTCACGACCTTGAACTTCAGGATGAACCCGCCGAACTTGACGATCAGGAAGCCGAGCGCGACGATCGGCGCAACGAGCTTGCGCGCCAGATCACCGAGACCGGAGCGCGGCTTGATCGGCTCGTAGCCCCGCTCCCCCTCCGCATACGGATCGGGCACGGGGAACGACGGCGCGTCCGGCGCGTCGACCGGCTCGTACCGAGGATCTCGGCTCCCGGTCTACGACCCCTGGCCGATCCATTCCTCACCTCCCACGTACGTCTCCTTCTTCCACAGCGGCACGGAGACCTTCAGCTCGTCGATCGCGTCCTTGCACGCCGCGAGCGCGGCGGCGCGGTGCGCCGCCGAGACGGCGATGACGACGCTCGTCTCGCCGACGTCGACGCGACCGACGCGATGGTGGATGGCGACCTTGCACAGCCCGTGCCGCTCGACGAGCTGCGCCGCGAGGTCGGCCATGACCTGCTCGGCCATGCCCTCGTACGCCTCGTACTCGAGGTGGATGACCTCGCGCCCGCGCGAGTGTGCGCGCGTCGTCCCGATGAACGTCGCGATCGCACCCGCCGCGTCATCCCGCACCTCGCCGACCGCCGCGTCGACCGACAGCGGCTCGGCCGAGAGACGGAAGTCGCCGCCCGAGACCGGAGGGATCACCGCCACCTCGTCTCCGGGCGCGAGCGCCTCGGTGCGCTCGACGTACGCGCGGTTGCGCGCATAGAGAAGGCCCGAAGGCTCGTCGCCCAACCCGAGTGCGGTCCACACTTCGCCGACAGTCGCCCCGTCCTCGACCTCGATGTCGAGAGCCCCCGTCCCCGCTCGCTCGCGGAGCCCGGCGAACAATCTGACGCGTACGACCATGCGAATCAGGGTATCCGCCGGTTGCCTTGGCGTCCCGTGACATGTTAGGTCCACAGGCATGACCGTCACCGCCCTCACCTCCGTGAACCTCAACGAGCGCGTGTACGACGAGCTCCGAGGGCGCGTCCTCACGCGCCAGGAGCCGTCGGGCGCGAAGCTCAGCCTGCATGCGCTCGCGGACGAGCTCGGCGTGTCGCGCAGCCCCGTGCACCACGCACTGACGCGGCTCGTCTCCGAGGGCCTGCTGAGCGTGCAACCGCGGCGCGGCTACTACGTCACGCCGGTGACGGCCCGTGCGGTCGCCGAAGGGTACGACGTGCGCCTCGCGCTCGAGCTCCTCGCCGCGGAGCGCGCGGTCGACCATCTCGAGGAGAGCCGGCTCGTCGCACTTCGCCGAGCTGCTCGAGGCGACCGACGCGGCGATCTCGCACGAGGAGTGGGATGCGGCCAACGCGGCGTTCCACGAGCACCAGATCGACCTCGCCGGGAACGCGCTGCTGTCGCGCTTCTACCGCGAGCTGTCGGTGAACCTGATGATGCAGGTCATCCGTGGCGGCCGCGTCGAGGGCCACGCGAATCTCGTCACCGAGCATCGCAGGATCGTGGAGACGCTCATGGCCGGCGACCTTGCCGCCGCAGAACGCGCGATTCGCGAGCACATCGAGACCGGCCGCCGCATCGCGCTCGACGCGATCGAGCGCGCAGGGGGCGAGCTCTAGCCGCATACGATGCGGTCGTGGCGACCGACGACCGCCGGCTCACCGACTCCGGTATCGAGGTGAAGCCGGTCTACACCGCCGCGGACGTCGGGAACAGAGAGCTCGAGCTCCCGGGCGCGTTCCCGTTCACGCGCGGGCCCGTACGAGACGATGTACCGCGGCCGTCCGTGGACGATTCGCCAGTACGCGGGCTACGGCTCGGCCGAGGAGACGAACGCGCGCTTCCGCTACCTGCTCGAGCGCGGGCAGACGGGCCTGTCCGTCGCGTTCGACCTCCCGACGCAGCTCGGCTACGACTCGGACGACCCGCTCGCCGAGGGCGAGGTCGGCCGCACCGGGGTCGCGATCGACTCGCTCGCGGACATGGAGGCGCTGCTCGACGGCATCCCGCTCGACCAGGCATCGACCTCGATGACGATCAACGCCCCCGCGGCGCTCCTCCTGCTGCTCTACGAGCTCGTCGCCGAGAAGCAGGGCGTCAGGGGCGAGCAGCTGCGCGGGACGGTGCAGAACGACGTGCTCAAGGAGTACGTCGCGCGTGGCAACTACATCTTCCCGCCGCGTCCGTCGATGCGGCTCGCCACCGACCTCTTCGCGTACTGCGCCGAGCGACTCCCCGCGTTCAACACGATCTCGATCTCCGGGTACCACATCCGGGAAGCGGGCGCGAGCGCGGCACAGGAGCTCGCGTTCACGCTCGCGAACGGCATCGCCTACTGCGAGGCGGCGGTCGCCGCCGGGCTCTCACCCGACGACTTCGGCGAGCGACTCTCGTTCTTCTTCAACGCGCACAACCACTTCTTCCAGGAGGTCGCGAAGTTCCGCGCGGCGCGACGCCTGTGGGCCGAGATCATGCGCGACCGCTTCGGAGCCACGAACCCACGCGCCATCGCCCTGCGCTTCCACGCGCAGACGGGCGGCTCGACGCTCACCGCCCAGCAGCCGGAGAACAACATCGTGCGCGTCGCGATCCAGGCGCTCTCCGCGGTCTGCGGCGGCGCGCAGTCGCTGCACACGAACTCCTTCGACGAGGCGCTCGCCCTCCCGACCGAGCGCTCGGCGACGATCGCGCTGCGCACGCAGCAGATCCTCTCGGCGGAGGCCGGCACGACGGACACGGCGGACCCGCTCGGCGGCTCGTACTTCATCGAGGCTCTCACCGGCGAGCTCGAGGCGCAGGCGCGTGCGCTCATCGCGCGGATCGACGATCTCGGCGGCGCCGTCTCGGCCATCGAGCAGGGCTTCGTCCAGGCGGAGATCGAGGCGTCGGCCTTTCGCCACCAGCGCGACGTGGAGTCGGGCGAGCGCGTCGTGGTCGGGGTGAACGCGTTCGCGGAGCAGACGCAGGAGCGGGTCGAGCTCCTGCACATGGATCCGGCGATCGAGCGGAGTCAACGAGAGCGGACGCGCGCGTGGCGTGCGGCCCGCGACGCGGCGGCCGCGGACGCGGCGCTCGACGACGTGCGCCGAGTGGCGTCCACCGAGGAGAATCTCCTCCCGGCGCTGCGCGAGGCGCTGCGCAGCGGATGCACGATCGGCGAGATCTGTGGCGTCCTCCGCGACCTTTGGGGTACATATGACGCCCAGCATGCGTAGTCACCGCACCTGGATCGCGCTCGGGCTCGCGCTGATTCCCGCCGTCGCGATCCCCTTCGCCGCCGTGGCCATGTCGGGCGGCACGCCGAGCTTCACGCGTGACGTCGCTCCGATCATCGCGGACAAGTGCGCCGGGTGTCACCAGAGCGGCGGGATCGCACCGTTCCCGCTCGAGACCGCGAAGCAGATCTCGTCGCGTGCGTCGCTCATCGGCGCGGCCGTCCAGGCTCGCGTCATGCCACCGTGGCCGCCGGGAGGACGCTCGCCTGCGTACGTGGGTCAGGCGGCGCGGACGCTCACCGCTCAGCAGCGCGCCACGATCGTCGCCTGGGCGACGAAGGGCGGCAAGGTGGACGGACCCGCACGCAAGCCTGCCGCGCCGAAGGGGCCGGAGGTGCGCTCGCAAGAGAAGCTTCTGAGCCTTCGCATGCCGGCGGCATATCGCCCTTCGGCGCCGAAGGGCGTCACGGACGACTACCGCTGCTTCCTTCTCGACCCGAAGCAGTCGGGCGACGGATCCGTGACGTCGGTTCGCATCGATCCCGGCCAGCCGAAGGTCGTCCATCACGTGATCCTGTTCCGGGTCGCTGCGAGCCAGGTCGCCGCGGCCAAGGGCCTCGACGGCGACGACTCGGGCCCGGGCTGGTCGTGCTTCGGCGGCACCGGTCTTCCCGCAGGCGACGGCGCGGGCATCGCCGACTCGCTGAACAACGCGAACTGGATCGCCGCCTGGGCTCCGGGCTGGGGCGGGAACCGCCTCCCCGAGGGAACAGGCGTCTCGCTGCCCGCCGGCAGCCGGATCGTGATGCAGGTCCACTACAACCTCCTGAACGGCAATGCGCCCGACCGCTCGCGCGCCGTGCTCACGGTCGCCCCCGCGTCCGCGGGGCTCGAGCCGCTGCAGACCATGCTCCTTCCCGGGCCGGTCGAGCTCGCCTGCACGAAGGGCGAGGCCGGGAAGCTCTGCGACCGGAACGAGGCGCTCTTCGACCTCGCCCGCAAGTACGGATCGACCGCCGCCTTCACGCCTGCCGGCCTCCTGATTCTCTGCCGCGGGACCGCCGGCAACCCTGCTGCGAGCCCCGTGTCCACGTGCGATCGCCGCATCTCGACGCCGACCACGATCCACGTCGCCGCGGGCCACATGCACCTCCTCGGCTCGTCGATCAAGCTCGAGCTGAACCCGGGCACCTCGCGAGCGAAGGTGCTGCTCGACATCCCACGTTGGGACTTCCACTGGCAGAACGCGTACACGCTCACACGCTCGGTGCAGGCGGAGCCGGGAGACGTGGTTCGCGTCACCTGTCGACACGACGTGGGCAAACGGGCGAAGCGCGCGTCCGGCGTTCCGACGACGCCTCGCTACGTCCTGTGGGGCGAGGGCACGACCGACGAGATGTGCCTCGGGATCCTGCAGGTCACGCGCGGGTAGCCCCGCTGCGGATCCTCCTCGTCTCGCAGATGTACCCGGGTCCGCGCGACCCGGACCTGGGCATCTTCGTCGCGAACCTCGAGCACGAGCTCCTCGCCCGCGGGCACGAGATCGAGCGCGCGGTCGTCGACACGCGCGCGGGCGGGTCGCGTCGGCACCTGAGGCTGTTCCGAGATGCCGCTCGCACGGCGCGGCGCTTCGATCCGGACGTCGCCTACGCGCACTTCCTCGTACCGGCAGGTCTCGCCGCTGCGCTCGCGACGCGCGCGCCGCTCGTCGTCACCGCGCACGGCCAGGACGTCGCGAACATCGGCTCGAAGCCCGGCGTGCGCCGCGCGACCCGGCACGTCGTCCGGCGAGCAGCCACGGTGATCGCCGTCTCCTCGTGGTTGCGCACCCAGCTCGAGGAGGCTCTGCCCGACGCCCGCGGCAAGACCGAGGTGATCGACTGCGGCGTCGACCTCGAGCGCTTCGCTCCGCGCGACGCCGAAGCCGCACGCCGGGCGCTGGGCTCGAGCGGGCGAGGGCACGGCGTTTCTCTGCCTCGGCGGGCTCACGGAGCGCAAGAACGTCCTCCGCCTCGCGCGCGCGTTCGAGCAGCGCGGCGAGGGCACGTTGACCTTCGTCGGCGACGGCCCGCTGCGAGGCGCGCTCGAAGGGAGAGACGGGATTCGCGTCGTCGGTCGAGTCGACCACGAGGACGTCCCGGCCTGGATCACGGCCTCCGACGTCGTCTGCCAGCCGAGCCTCGTCGAGCCGTTCGGCCTCGCGACCCTCGAGGCCATGGCGTCGGCGCGCTCGGTCGTCGCGACGAGCGTCGGCGGCCCGCCCGAGTTCGTGACACCCGAGTCCGGTGTCCTCGTCGATCCGCTCGACGACGGCGGCCTCGTGTCGGCGCTCTCGCACGCCGCGTCGCTCCCGCGTCCCAACCTGGCCGGACGCGCTGCGGCCGGAGAGCACGACGTCAAGCGGCAGGCGGAACGGGTGGAGGAGATCCTCCTGAGAGCCGTTCGAGATCGGCGAGCCTGACCTCGACGAGCGGGCGGATCGCGTCCTCGAGCCCGGCTTCGCGGGCCACGGCGAGCGCCTGCTCGTAGCTCTCGCGCACCTTCTCCGGCGCGACGCCCTGCTTCAGGCGATTGTCGCCCGTGACGAGCAGCTTCTGGATGCGCTCCCGAGCGTCATCGCCCACCGGAGGAGCGTACAAGCGCTGCTACCCTGTCGCGCCCATGCCCTGGCTGCAGATCTCGGCCGTCATCCAGGTGCTCCTCAGCGCCGCGGTCATCACCCTCGTCCTCATGCACTCGGGACGCGAGGCCGGCATGGGCGGGCTCGGCTTCACGCCGCACTCGCAGGGCGGCACGCACGTCGTCGAGCGGAACCTCACCCGCTTGACGGTGGTCGTCGCCACGATCTTCGGGCTGAACACCATTCTGATGTTCCACCTTCTCTAGAATCGTCCAGGCGCGCGCTGGTGGCGGAATTGGTAGACGCGCTAGGTTGAGGGCCTAGTGGCCACTTAGGCCGTGGAGGTTCAAGTCCTCTCCAGCGCATGAGGCGAAGGCGGCTTCGGCCGCCTTCGTGCATTCTCGGGACGTGCTCCACATGTACTCGGATCTCGCGCCGTGGTTCCATCTGCTCACGCATCCGTCCGACTACGAGGACGAGGCGGCGTTCGTCTCGCGCGTCGTCGACGACGTCGGTGACGGCGAGTCGCGGACACTGCTCGAGCTCGGGTCGGGCGGCGGCAACAACGCGTCGCACCTCAAGGCACGGTTCGCGTGCACCCTCACGGATCTCTCGCCGGAGATGCTCGCGCTGAGCCGAACGCTCAACCCCGAGTGCGAGCACCTCGAGGGCGACATGCGGACGCTCCGACTCGAGCGCACCTTCGACGTCGTGTTCATCCACGACGCGATCTCGTATCTGACGACCGAGGACGACCTCCGCGCTGCGATCGAGACGGCGTTCGTCCACGTCCGGCCGGGAGGCGTCGTGATCCTCACGCCCGACGCGACGACGGAGATCTTCAAGCCGAAGACCGATCACGGCGGGCACGACGGCGAGGACGGACGCAGCCTGCGCTATCTCGAGTGGACACACGCACCCGAGCCGGACACGTCGACGTACGTCACGGACTACGCGATCGTCGCGCGCGGGCCCGGCGACGAGCTGAGGGTCGTCCACGACCGCCACACGCTCGGGCTGTTCCCGGAGGCGACGTGGAGGCGGCTGATCGCCGAGGTCGGTCTCGAGCTCGTCGACACGACCGTCGAGAACCCGTACGAGCTCGAGCAAGCCGCGTTCGTCGGACGTCGTCCGACGACTTGACAGACGTCCGGAAGGATCTCTACTCTCCCTGACGAACATACGTTCGTCCCCCGACTCTGGAGAGCCCGATGCTGACGACGCGACAACAGGAGATCTGGCAGTTCCTCGCCGAGTACGTGGACGCGCACGGCTATCCGCCTACCGTTCGAGAGATCGGCGACGCAGTCGGTCTCGCCTCCCCGTCGACCGTGCACGCGCACCTCGCGAACCTCGAGCGCGCGGGCCTGCTGAAGCGCGATCCGACCAAGCCGCGCGCGATCGAGCTCGTCGGCCGGCGTCGCGAGGAGGCACAGGAGAGCGCAGCGTCAGCTGCCGACACTGCCGCTCGTCGGACGGATCGCGGCCGGCGGGCCGCTGCTCGCCGAGCAGGAGATCGAAGAGCGGATCGCCGTCCCGGAGCCGCTCGGCCGTAACGCCGACTTCCTGCTCCGCGTGAAGGGCGACTCGATGGTCGAGGCCGGAATCCTCGACGGCGACATCGTCGTCGTCCGGAAGCAGTCGGATGCCCGCGTCGGCGAGATCGTCGTGGCGCTCGTCGGCGACGACGAATCCGCCGACGAGGCGACGGTCAAGACCTTCCATCGCGAGCGGAACGGCCGGATCCGCCTCCAGCCGGAGAACGCTGCGCTCGAGCCGCTGTACCCCGAGCACGTCGAGATCCTCGGAAAGGTGACCGGCGTCTTCAGGAGCCTCAATTGAACGTCGCACCGCTGAATCGCTCGCTCGACCAGGAGCTCCTGGCGTTCCTGCGCGGCGCCAGCCTCGAATGCCTCGTGTGCGGCGAGTTCGTCCTGCACGTGCGCGGAGCGCTGGCCTGTCCGGAGTGCCGCTCGATCCTGGCCGAATCCGAGGAGCGGATCGCCGAGATCGCGTTACCATCAGCCGTGCAGGCCGGGTGACCGCGGGCCTCTTTCGAGAGGCTCGAGGAAAGTCCGGACACCGCAGGGCAGGACGCTGGGGGATACCCAGGCGGCGAAAGCCGACGGAAAGTGGAACAGAAAGGAGACCGCCGGCCGCGGGAGACCGAGGTCGGTAAGGGTGAAACGGTGGGGTAAGAGCCCACCAGCGGCCGTGGCGACATGGCCGGCTAGCCAAACCCCGTCCGGTGCAAGGTGAAGCAGGCTCCGTTGACGCGGCCCGCCGAGGAGCCGGGTACACCGCACAGAGAGATGGTCACCCTCGACAGAATCCGGCTTACAGGCCTGCTACCGAAGAGCCCCGCGAGAGCGGGGCTTTTCCAGTCTGCTCAGGCTACGGCGCAGTGAGCAAACCCTCGTAGCGCGCATTCCACTTCTTGCCGAGGGATCGCGGCGATTTCTTTCAGTTGATTGAGCCCCGAAGCCGGACGGGACATACTGCTCGGGGATGTCGAACGAGGAGTACCTGCTCGCCGACCAGCCCTCTGAGCTGGAGCGCCTGCAGCTCCAGTCGCGCGTGTGGGAACCCAGCGGGCGGCAACTTCTCACGAAGGTCGGCGACGGATCCGGTCTACGGGCCCTCGACGCCGGCTGCGGAGCCCTGGGCTGGCTTCGGATCCTCAGCGAGTGGGTCGGCCCTTCCGGCCAGGTGGTGGGCGCCGACATAGATGAGCGCCTGCTCGCTGCCGCCCGCTCGTTTCTGGAGGCAGAGAGGATCGCGAACGTGGAGCTCGCCGTCGACGATCTCTTCGACAGCAAGCTCGAGCCCGAGTCGTTCGATCTCGTCCATGCCCGCTACGTGATCGCTCCGCTCGGACGCGGCCGTGAGCAGGTGGCGTCGCATCTGCGGTTGCTCAGGCGCGGCGGCTTGCTTGTCCTGGAGGAGTGGGACCTGGGCTCGTGGCACTTCAACCCGCCCGCCCCGGCGGCCGAGCGACTGATCCGATTGATCTCGGAGATCTTTGCCGACCAGGGGGGCGAGGCGGGTCGTGGGCTTCCGGAACTGCTCCGCGAGGTCGGCATCGAGGAGCCCGAGATCGACGCGCACGTCATCGCGCTCAAACCGGGCCACCCCTACTTGCGGCTACCGCTTCAGTTCAGCGTCGCGCTCGAATCGCGACTGCTCGAGACGCTCCGCGAGGACGAGCTCGCCTCGCTACGCCGAGAGGCCGAGGGCGAGTTGGCCGAAGCCGGCAGATGGGGCACCACGTTCACGGTCATCCAGTCCTGGGGCCGACGGCCCTGACGGAGAACGCCATGGATCTCGACGAGCTGGTCTTTCATCCGTGGGTGGTGCAAGGGCCGCGCGACGTGCTGACCTTCGTTGGCGGCTCCGGGAGCTACGTCATCGATGCGGACGGTCGCCGCTACCTGGACTTCAGCTCGCAATTGGTCTTCACCAACCTCGGCCACCAGCACCCGCGCATCGTCGGCGCCATCAAGCAGCAAGCCGACCGGCTCTGCACGCTCGCACCCGGCCATGCATCCGATGTCCGCGGGGAAGCGGCGCGAATGATCGTCGAGGTCGCCCCGGACGGGCTCGGGCACGTGCTCTTCACCACGGGCGGGACGGAGGCGATCGAGCATGCGGTGCGGATGGCCCGCGTGCACAACGGGCGACCGAAGGTGCTCGCGGCCTACCGCTCGTACCACGGCTCGACGACGACCTCGATCCACCTCACCGGCGACCCGCGGCGCTGGCCCTCGGACACCGGAGCCGCCGGCGCCGTGCACTTCTTCGGCCCCTTCCTGTACCGCTCGGCGTTCGGATCGACGCACACCCGAGGAAGAGTGCGAGCGGGCGCTCGCGCATCTCGAGCAGGTAATCCTTCTCGAAGGCCCGTCGACGATCTCGGCACTGGTCTTGGAACCGGTAACCGGCAGCTCGGGGGTCATCGTGCCGCCGACGGGCTATCTGCGCGGGGTCCGAGACCTCTGCACCCGTCATGGCATCGTCTTCATCGCCGACGAGGTCCTCGTCGGCTTCGGTCGCACCGGTGCCTGGTTCGCGATCGACCACGCCGGCGTCGCTCCCGACCTCATGGTGTTCGCGAAAGGCGTCAACTCCGGATACGTGCCACTCGGCGGCGTGCTGGTCGGCGATGCGGTCTACGAGACATTCACCCAACGCCCGTATCCGGTCGGGCCTGACCTACAGCGGGCATCCGCTCGCGTGCGCGGCGGCTGTCGGCGCCATCGGAGCCATGCGTGACGAGAGACACGGTCGCGGCAGCCGCCCGCCTCGGCACGGACATCCTCGGTCCCGGGCTCGGGAAGCTTGCTGAGAGCCACCCCTCCGTGGGCGACGTTCGGGGGATCGGCGGACTGTGGACCGTCGAACTGGTCCGCGACCGTGAGACCAAGGAGCCGCTGGTGCCGGTGGGCGCGACCGGCGAGGCGAACGCGCCGATGACCGCTGTTCTCAAGGCGTGCCTCGGCCGAGGGCTGCTACCGCTGATTCTGGGCAACCGCATCCATGTCGCGCCGCCGCTCAACGTGAGCGACGGCGACGCGGCGGCCGGTCTGGCCATCCTGGACGAGGCACTGGCTGAAGCCGACACATTTCCTTAGTCGACGACGCGCGCAGCCCCGCCACGTTTCGCAGATGGGGTGGCCGGGCACGGAACCAGTGACCCCGATGTGGAAGGAGTGCGAATGACGTACATCGACGGGTTCGTAGCGGCCGTGCCGACGGCCAACAAGCAGAAGTTCATCGACCACGCGAAGAAGGCGGACTCGGTGTTCGTCGAGCTGGGTGCGAACCGGGTTCTCGAGTGCTGGGGCGACGACGTCCCCGAGGGCTCGGTGACCGACTTCCGTCGGGCCGTCAAGGCGAAGGACGACGAGACGGTCATCTTCTCCTGGATCGAGTGGCCCGACAAGGCGACCCGCGACAAGGCGATGCCGAAGATGATGGAGGACCCTCGGACGCAGCCGGATCAGAATCCGATGCCGTTCGACGGCAAGCGCCTCGTCTACGGCGGCTTTGCGCCGGTCGTCGAGGTCAGCTGAAGAGACGCCAGGACGTCACGAGCGAAAGGCCGGGGCCCCGCAACCGCGGGGCCCCGGCCATGAAGCGGAGATCTCCCGCGATCAGGCGAGCGAGACTGCGACCTGCTCCAGGAGGTCCATCGCGTCCTGCATGCCCGGCCTCCATGCCCGACTCGATGTGCGCGTCGCGACCTTCCTTCGTCGGGTGCTCGACGAGGATCGTGAGAGTCGTCCGCCCGTCCACCTCGGTCAGCGTGAGGATGTCCAGCGCCGCGTGCTCATCGGCGTCGGGGATGCCCTCGTAGACCTCGGTCGAGACGAGCCGCTCGTTGGGGACGATCTCCCGGTACTCGCCATGGAAGCCGACTTCCCCGAACCCGTCGGCGACCATCACGTAGCGCCACGCGCCGCCGACGCGCAGGTCGATCTCGCACGACGTCATCTCGCCGCGATTCGCGTGCCACCAGCGCTTGACCAGCTCCGGCGTCGTCCACGCCTTGTACACGAGGTGCTTCGGCGCGTCGAACTCCCGCGTGATCTGAATCTGCGTATCGGTCGGGAGCGTGACCGTCGCCGTTCCGCTACTCGTCATCGCCATCTCCTGCCTCCTTGTCCTTGAGTTCCTCCAACACGATGTCCAGCTGATCGAACCGCTCCGACCACGAGCGCTCGTACTCGGAGACCCAGTCGTGAATGGGCTTGAGCGCATGGCCGTTGAGCCGGTACAGCCGCTGTCGCCCGTCTCCGCGCACCTCGACCGCTCCGACCTCTCGAAGCACACGCAGGTGCTTCGACACCTGAGGCTGGGCGAGCCCGAGCTGCGACGACGAGGTCGTTCACGGGGCGCTCGCCCCCGGCGAGGACGTCGAGTATCTGCCTCCGCCGAGGCTCGGCCACTGCGTTGAACGCGTCTGCCGTCGTCGCTGCTCGTGCCATGCGGACATCATATACCTATATCGGAATATGTCAAGACGGGCGTGTCGAGCGTTACGATCGACGCGATGGAACGCGCAGCGCACGACCGCGGCGGCTGGCCGACCGACACGCCGATCGACCGCACCGAACACGAGCTCGCGGACTGGGAGCTGCTCATGGACGCGATCGTCGGCGCGCTCGGCCGGAGCGGTGCGATGAACGTCGACGAGCTCCGGCGCGCCATCGAGAGCATGGAGCCGGCGGCCTACGACGCCGCCTCGTACTACGAGCGCTGGCTCTTCGCCGCGGAGACGATCCTGACCGAGAAGGGCGTGCTCGCGTCTGGCGAGCTCGACGAGAGGCTGAGCCGATGAGCTTCGCTCCAGGCGACACGGTGCGCGTGTCCTCCCGCGCACACGAAGGTCATCACCGAGCGCCGGGCTATCTGAAGGGGAAGACCGGTACGGTCGAACGAGTGCACGATCGCTTCCTCAACCCCGAGACGCGCGCGTACGGCGAGGACGGCGAGCCTGCCCGGCGGCTGTACCTCGTCGGGTTCGAGCTGAGCGATCTCTGGCCCGCGTACCGAGGTGGCGCAGACGATCGCCTGGCCGCCGACGTGTTCGAGCACTGGCTGGAGCCGGCGCCATGAGCCACGACCACCACGATCACGACCACCCGCACGAGCCCGTCACGACATCGGACGAGCCTGCCGTCGCCGCACGCGTACGCGCACTCGAGGAGCTGCTCCTCGAGAAGGGCGTCGTCGAGCGCGACGAGCTGCGACAGCGAATCGACTGGCTGGTCTCCCGCACCCCGGCCGACGGCGCACGCCTCGTCGCGCGCGCCTGGGTCGACGAAGACTTCAAGGAGCGCCTGCTCGCGGACGCGCGGCAGGCCGCGCTCGAGCTCGACGTCGACCCCGGCCCGTCACCCGTCGTCGTGGCGCTCGAGAACACCGACGACGTGCACCACATGGTCGTCTGCACGCTCTGTTCCTGCTATCCGAGAGCGCTCCTCGGACCTCCGCCCGATTGGTACAAGAGCCTGCCCTACCGATCCCGAGCCGTCTCGGATCCCCGTGGCGTGCTTCGCGAGTTCGGCCTGGCGCTCGAGGACGACGTCGAGCTCCGCGTCGTCGACTCGACGGCCGACATCCGCTACCTCGTCGTGCCGCGCCGACCCGCGGGAACGGACGACCTCGACGAGGATGCGCTCGCCTCACTCGTGACGCGCGACTCGATGATCGGCGTCTCGCAGGCTCTCGCGCCCGCCTGACCCAACTCTCAGGCGGGGCGGAGCACGACTTCGATCGCGGTGCCGCGTCCGGAGCGCGACCGAAGCGTCAGCTCGCCCTCGATCGCCTCTGCGCGGAGGCGCATGTTCGCGATCCCCTGGCCCACAGGCACGTCGGCCTCGTCGAATCCGACGCCGTCGTCGGATACCGAGACGACGCGGCGGCCGGTGCGCTGCGTGATCGACACCTCGACGTGTCGCGCGCCTGCGTGTCGCCTCGCATTGCCGAGCCCTTCCTGGACGATCCTGAACACCTCGATCTGCTCGTCGGGGGCAAGGCGCACCTGCGGATCCACGTCGACCTCGACGTCGAGCTCGCCGTCCGCCGTCAGCACCTCGACGTACCGCCGAAGCGCGGAGTCGAAGCGCGCGGAGCCCCCGGCGGACGACAGCGCGAGAACCGCAAACCGCGCCTCCTGCTGCGCCGACGTGGCCGCGCGCTTGAGCCGAGGGAGCACCTCGTCGAGCGGCGCACCGGACTCGAGCATGCTGACCTGAGTCGAGATCGCGAACAGGTACTGCGCAAGCCCGTCGTGGATGTCGCGCGCCACGCGCGCGCGCTCGTCCGCGACCGCCCTGCCGAACTCTGCCTGGCTGATGGCTCGCCAGACCCCGACGACCAGGATCCCGTAGGCGAGGACGCGCAGGAAGTCGCCCTGCAGGAGGAAGTCGCTCGAGACGATCGGCTTCAGGGCAAGGTGGAGGTCGGCGAACACCGCCAGCGTCGCGGCCAGGCACATCCAGCTGTCGAGGTCGCGGCCGTAGCGGCGATAGCGAACGCCGAAGCCGACGAGCGCGACGAGCCACAGGACGGTGAGAAGCGCCGCTGCCAGACGAACGTACGAGCCTTCGACGAGCTCGCCGCTCGTGGGAATCGCCGCGCCGGGCATCCGCATGCCGATCGCCCCGGTCGCGAGAAGGCCGAGAACACCGGCCCCGACCGCCACGAGAGCGCGCCGCCGCGCCGCAATGCGTCCGTCCGTGTACGGCGCGATCGCGATCAGCCCGGCGCCGAGGAGTCGAGCGCCCAGGTACTGCCACGCCGCGGCGGACGTGAGCGAGCCGCCGTCGAGCACGGGCAGGAGCCCGAACGCGACCGTACCCAGCGCGATGCTGAGAAAGCCGCCGGCGAGCAGCAGGTCGAGCGTGCGCCCCTCGACGAGAAACCGAATGCTGGTGAGCACGCATACGAACGCAGCCACGACGACCACTGCCGTGTCGAAGACGAGCCGTGCGTCCTGCAGCTCGTAGACGGATTCGAGCGAGTCGCTGGCGGCGAACAGCGCCGTCCCCGCGGCGAGCAGGCAGATGAGGAGGACCTCCCCAAGAAGCCAGGAGCGATAGCTCTCAGCGCGTGCGTGATCCACGGTTCCCTTGTCGGCACGGCGCGACCTGCCGATAAGAGTCCCGTGGCCGAGCGCGTGCTCATCGTCGACGACCATCCGCTCACGCGTGACGCCCTGTCCGCGCTTCTCGCGCAGCAGGGTTTCGACGTCGTCGGCGAGGCCGAGGACGGTGCGAGCGCGATCGCCGAAGCCGCAGCGCTGAGGCCCGACATCGTGCTGCTCGACCTCACCATGCCCGGCATGGACGGGCTGACCGCGCTCCCGAAGATTCGCGAGCATGCACCGGAGTCGGAGGTCGTCGTTCTCACCGCATCCGACGCCGAGGAGAACCTGCTTGCGGCCATCCGAGCCGGTGCGTCCGGGTACCTCCTGAAGACGGAGCCGCCCGAGCAGATCGCCGCCTTCCTCCGCGGCGTCGCGCGCGGTGACGCCGCGCTCTCCGGCGGCGTTGCGCGCCGACTCCTCGACCGTGTCCGCGACGGTGGCCGTCTCAGCGGCGTCCCGGAAGAGATCACCCGCGTGCTCTCGGCTCGCGAGGTCGAGGTGCTACTCCTCCTCGACGAGCATCTCGGGACGGACGAGATCGCACAGCGCCTCTTCATCTCGGAGCACACGGTGCGCTCGCACGTGAAGAGCCTCCTCAAGAAGCTCGGCGTGTCGTCCCGGCGCGAGGCGCTCGAGCGCCTCGACGTCGCGCGCGCCGCCTAGCTTTCGCTCGCGAACCCTTCGAGCGCAGCCTCGACGAGCCCGGGCAGCGTCTCGAGGTTGTATCCGCCCTCGAGGACTGCGGCCACACGGGGCGCAAGCGCTGCGCACCGGCGGGCGAGCTCGCGAAACCCGTCCGCGGTCATCGCCATCTCGGCCAGCGGATCGTCGCGATGCGCGTCGAAGCCGGCCGCCACGAGCACGAGCTCGGGCTCGAAGGCACGCACGACCGGCTCGACGATCTCGTCGAACGCCGAGTAGTAGGCGGCATCCCCCGACCCGGCGGCGAGCGGGACGTTCACGATTCCCTCGGCGTTCGAGTCCGGCCCTCCCGTCCCTGGCCAGAACGGCCATTGGTGGAGCGAGACCGTGAGCACGCTCGGGTCGTCGCGGAACAGCGCCTCGGTGCCATTGCCGTGGTGGACGTCGAAGTCGACGACGGCGACGCGCTCCAGACCGAGCTCGTCCTGCGCGTGACGCGCGGCGATCGCGACGTTGCCGAAGATGCAGAAGCCCATCGCCTGCCGACTCGAGCGCGTGATGCCCCGGCGGTCGCACGAGCGCGAACCCCCGATCTCCACGGCTCGGATCGCACAGCCCGCCGCCAGGAGCGCCGCTTCGCTCGTGGTCGGCACGCCGTACGTGTCCGGATCGAGCCGCACCTCGGCGTCGATGGCCTCGATCGCGGCGACGTAGCCAGGCGAGTGGACACGGCAGACCTGCTCATGCGTCGCGGGCGTTCCATGCACGTACTCCGGAAGAGCGTCGTGCAGCACGCGCAGTCGACCGGCGTGCTCGGGGCTCCGTGCGCTGTCGCACCGATGGAGCTCGGTGAATGCGGGGTGACTGACTACGTCCACCCGAGCGCCTCCTCGAAGCGACGCGCCATCTGCTCGAGCCCGAGCCCACGCGCATGCGCGGCCGCGGAGTCCCACTCGGGCGCCACGTCGGGAAGTGGCGGGAGCGGCGCGGCGCGATCCATCGTCGCGATGCGGCGATAGAGACGGAGCGCGTCGGCTTCCGAGGCGAAGCGGCCTTCCTCGAGCAACGACTCGAGCGACGGGTACTGCTGGAGGAGCTCCGCGGCACGCTTCTGGCCGATCCCGCGCGCTCCCGGGATCTTGTCCGAGGGATCACCGCGAAGTGCGATGAAGTCGGGCACCTGTGCGGGATCCACGCCGTAGCGCTCGCGCACCTCGCTCGGCCCGATGCGCGCCGGCGGCGCTCCGCGTGCCGGCTGCAGGACGGTCACCCGATCGGTCACGAGCTGGAACGCGTCGCGGTCCGACGTCGCCACGAGGGCCGTCCCGCCGGCCGCCTCCTCCTGCGTGGCCGCGGCCGCGAGGAAGTCGTCGGCCTCGTAGCCCGGCTCCTTCGCGCACGCGAAGCCGGCGGAACGAACAAGGGCCGGAAGGAGATCGAGCTGCTCGAGGAGCTCGTCGTCGAACACGCGCCCGCTCTGGTACGCCTCGAGCGCGGTGTGGCGATACGTCGGCACGTCGAGCGTGTCCCACGCGACCAGCACCGTGCGTGGCCGCTCGTCGTGCCAGAGTCGCAGCAGCATGTTCGTGAAGCCGATGAGCGCGTTTCCCGGCCCACCGTCCTGGCGGCGCATCGACTTGGGGAGCGCGTGATACGCGCGATGCGTGAACGAGTCGCCGTCGATGACGAGCAGGGGCCTCATGCCACCTTCCTCTCGAGCTCACGAACCGCCGTCGGCGAGGCGCTCGGTCGCGACGACGGCTGCCTCTCCGTTCGGCAGCTCGGCGAGATCGCGCACGTCGATGGCCGGCCCGTAGGCCACGCGGAGCGGACCCAGCCGCGCGAGCTGCTCCGTTCCGGCGATGCCTGCGGGCACGAGTGGCACGCCGGCTTCGAGGGCGATGCGGGCCGCACCTGTGCGCCACCGCGCCTCGTGCTTCTTACGGAGCCCCTTCGCCCGACGCGTCCCCTCCGGGAACATGACCACCGCATGGCCGTCGCGCGCGAGCCCGATCGCCGTTTCGATCGCCTCCTCGTCCTGCTCGCCACGACGCACGCGGAAGCCGCCGCCGGCCGTGATGACGAGGCTCAGCGGAAACCAGAACAACTCGGACTTGGCCATGAACCGGAAGAAGCGTCGAGGGAAGACCGGAATCGCGAGCGGCCAGGGGTCGAAGTTCGACCAGTGATTCGCGGCGAGCACGAACCCGCCTGTGGCAGGAAGGTGCTCGACGCCGGTCGCGCGGTGTCGGAACACGACCTTGACGACGGGCCAGCTCACCGCGCCGACGACGAGGTAGAGCCAGCTCGGGCGGGGCGGAGAGGCCACGCGGCGCAGTATCGCGCGCCGGTGACCGTCGACAGCGGCGCTAACGTGTTGCGCCGATGGGCAAGACCCTCGTCATCGTCGAGTCTCCCGCGAAAGCGCGGACGATCGCCGGCTACCTCGGGAGCGACTTCGCAGTCCACTCGAGCGTGGGCCACATTCGTGACCTGCCGGATCGCGCGTCCGACGTTCCCGAGAGCCAGCGCAAGCGCTTCGGCGCGCTCGGTGTCGACGTGCAGAAGGACTTCGAGCCGTACTACATCGTCGACCCGGGCAAGAAGAAGATCGTCACGGAGCTCAAGAAGCACCTCGCCGATGCGGACGAGCTCCTGCTCGCGACGGACGAGGATCGCGAGGGCGAGGCGATCGCGTGGCACCTCGTCCAGGTCCTGAAGCCGAAGGTGCCGGTCAAGCGCATGGTCTTCCACGAGATCACGAAGGACGCCATCGCGCGGGCCGCCTCGGAGACGCGCTGCGATCGACGACAGGCTCGTCGACGCGCAGGAGACGCGACGGATTCTCGACCGCCTCTACGGGTACGAGGTCTCCCCCGTCCTCTGGAAGAAGGTGATGCCCAGACTCTCCGCAGGCCGGGTGCAGTCGGTCGCGACCCGGCTCGTCGTCGACCGCGAACGGCAGCGGATGCGGTTCGTCGCGGCTTCCTACTGGGACATTCTCGGCACCTTCGAGCCGGGCTCGTTCGAGGCGCGACTTTCGGCCGTCGACGGAAAGCGAGTCGCGCAGGGCCGCGACTTCGGTGAAGACGGGAGCCCATCCGCCGCGGTCCTCGTGCTCGCCGAGGATGCTGTACGAGCGCTCGCAGACGCGCTGGAAGGACGGCCGTTCACCGTCGAGAGCGTCGACGAGAAGCCCTACACGCGGCGACCCGCTGCACCGTTCCGCACCTCCACGTTGCAGCAGGAAGCGAGCCGCAAGCTCCGCTTCTCGTCCCAGACGACGATGCGTCTCGCTCAGCGCCTGTACGAGAACGGCCACATCACCTACATGCGAACCGACTCCGTGACGCTGTCGGATACGGCGCTGACGGCAGCGCGTGCGCACGCGGCTCGGGTGTACGGACAGGACACGGTTCCTGCCGAGCCCCGGCGCTACGAGCGCGCCGTTGCGAACGCGCAGGAGGCACACGAGGCCATCCGGCCGGCGGGAGACGTCTTCAGAACGCCGGACGAGCTGCGCAGCGAGCTCTCGCGTGACGAGCACGCGCTCTACGACCTCATCTTCAAGCGGACCGTCGCGTCCCAGATGAAGGACGCGAGCGGCCAGACGGTCTCGATCGAGCTGGGCGCCACGACCGCCGACGATCAGGCGGCGACCTTCCGTGCAAGCGGCACCGTGATCACGTTCCCAGGGTTTCTCAAGGCGTACGAGTCGGGACGCGACGAGCCGACCGAGGACGACGAGGAGCGCCGGTTGCCGGCGCTGACGGTCGGCGAGACGCTGCAGGCATCCGCGCTCGAGCCACAGGGTCACGAGACGAGCCCGCCAGCGCGCTACACGGAGGCGAGCCTCGTGAAGGCGCTGGAGGAGCGCGGTATCGGCCGCCCGTCCACGTACGCCTCGATCATGGGGACGATCCTCGACCGCGGCTACGTCTACAAGAAGGGCACCGCACTCGTGCCGACGTTCGTCGCGTTCTCGGTGACCCAGCTGCTCGAAAGACACTTCGACCAGTTGGTCGACTACGACTTCACGGCGCGGCTCGAGGACGATCTCGACCGGATCGCGTCAGGAGACGAGGAACGCGTGGCGTGGCTGGGGCGCTTCTACTTCGGCGACGGCAGTCCCGGCCTCCATGCGCTCGTGACCGACCACCTCGAGGGGATCGATGCCCGGGACGTGAACTCGATCGCGATCCCCGGCTCCGACATCGTGGTCCGGGTGGGCCGATACGGGCCGTACCTCGAGCGCGGCGAGCAGCGAGCGAGCCTGCCCGACGATCTCGCGCCGGACGAGCTCACTCCTGCGCGAGCCGAGGAGCTGCTCGCCCAGCCGTCGGGCGCCGAACGTCCGCTCGGAACGCATCCGGAGACGGGGAGAGAGATCGCAGCCAAGGACGGCCGCTACGGCCCCTACGTGACCGAGGTCCTCCCCGAGGGCGAGGACGGCAAGCCCCGAACGGCCTCGCTGTTCTCGTCGATGTCGCTCGACACGATCACGCTGGACGACGCCGTCCGACTGCTCACGCTCCCGCGGACGCTCGAGAGCACGGGCGGCGAGGAGATCCTCGTCTCGAACGGTCGGTACGGGCCCTACGTCAAGAAAGGCACCGAGACGCGGTCGCTCGAGTCGGAGGAGCAGCTCCTCACCCTCACCGTCGAACAGGCGGAGGCGCTGCTCGCACAGCCGAAGCCACGTCGCGGCCGCGGCACGCCGAAGCCACCCCTCAAGGAGCTCGGTCCAGATCCGCAAAGCGGGAAGGCGCTGGTCGTCAAGGACGGGCGCTTCGGGCCGTATGTGACGGACGGTGAGACGAACGCGAGCCTGCGCCGTGGCGACTCGCCCGAGGCCATCACGGTGGAACGAGCGGTCGAGCTGCTGGCGGAAAGACGCGCTAAGACCGCGTAAAGCCTCCCCGAAGGGGTTTGCGACATCCGTCCGAGGGGTCATGATCTAACTAGCCGGAGGCGACAACGTCTCAGGTGGAGTGAGCCGATCAGGCTCTCGACGTTCGCCCGTGAACCGCTGAAGCGTTAGCGACGGAATACTAAGATGGGACGCGAACGTTACGAGCTTGTGACACTGACCCAGTCGGGTTAACCCTGGAACCAGCCCAAAAACCGTCGTAGACTCCGTAAGTTTGTCGCACTGAAGAGCGAGATTCGAAAGGACTGACACAGGACGTTGACGCAGAACCAGCTCATGGAACTCTTTGAATCGGAGCACGTGAAGGCGCTCATGGAGCGCGCAGAAGAGCACGGAGGCCAGCTCGAGGCCCCCGAGCTCGAGGCGTTCGTGCTCGAGCACGACATCGGCGAGGAAGACGCCGAGCTGCTCCAGCGCGAGCTCGAGGCGCACAACATCGAGATCACCCAGCCGGATGCCGACGCCGAGAAGGAAGAGGCCGCCGAGAAGCAGTACGAGGCCGGCCCCGTTTCCGGCGCCGCCGACAGCCTCCAGCTGTTCCTCGCCGACGTCGGCCGCCACAAGCTGCTCACCGCCGCCGAGGAGGTTGCGCTCGCGAAGCGCATCGAGCGCGGCGACCCGGTCGCCAAGCGCGTGATGATCGAGTCGAACCTCCGGCTCGTCGTCTCGATCGCGAAGGGCTACCGTGGACTGGGCGTCCCGTTCCTCGACCTCATCCAGGAGGGAACGCTGGGCCTGAACCGCGCAGTCGAGAAGTTCGACTGGCGCCGCGGGTTCAAGTTCTCGACCTACGCGACCTGGTGGATCCGCCAGTCGGTGCAGCGCGCCGTGGCCAATCACGCGCGGACGATCCGTGTTCCCGTTCACGTCGTCGAGCGCCAGCAGAAGCTGTCTCGTGCCGCACGCCGGCTCGAGGTCGAGCTGGGCCGCGAGGCGACGAAGGAGGAGCTCGCGGAGGCCACCGGCCTCCCGCTCCAGCACGTCGACGAGGCGCTCGGAGCCGCGCACGCGTCCGTCTCGCTGAACCAGACGGTCGGCGCCGACGACGAGGGTGAGCTCGGCGACCTCTTCGCGGACCGTGAGGCTGCAGATCCGTTCGAGGAGGCCGAGGAGTCGCTCCGGCGGCAGAGCATCCGCCGTGCGCTCGACGCGCTCCCAGAGCGCGAGCGGCGCATTCTCGAGCTGCGGTTCGGGTTCGAGGGCGAGCCGTGGACGCTCGAGGCGATCGGGCACGAGCTCGACCTCACGCGCGAGCGCGTCCGTCAGCTCGAGGGCCAGGCGCTCAAGCGCCTCGAGGCCCTGCGCGATCTCGCAGGTCTCGCCGCCTAGACCGCGCGGATACACAAGCACGACCAAAGGGGCCCCGACTTATCGGGGCCCCTTTTCGTCTGAGTACTCGAGGGCGGTAGTAAGCTCCCGCCGTTCGCTCCCTATGGGCAGGAGAAAGGAAGGGAAGGAATGCGAAGAGTTCTCAGGGCAGGGGTCGGAGCGGCCGTGCTCGCGCTTCTGATCGCAGCCGTCGCGTCGGGCTCGGCCAACAGCCCGAGCCAGTCGTCGACGACGCTCGTGTTCGGCGCCGCGGCAGATCCGGTCGTGCTGGATGCGGCGCTCATCTCCGACGGCGAGTCGTTCCGCGTCGTCTACCAGATCACGGAGACGCTCGTCGGTCTCAGGCCGGGTACGACGCAGCTCGCTCCGATGCTGGCGACCGGCGTGGAAGAGCACGAACGGCGGAAGGCGCTGGACGTTCACGCTTCGCCGCAACGTCGAGTTCCACGACGGAACGCCATTCAACGCGGCGGCCGTGTGTGCGAACTTCAACCGTTGGTACAACTTCAAGGGCGCGCAGCAGTCTTCGTCGGCGTCTTACTACTACAACTACATCTTCGGCGGCTTCAAGACGAAGGGCGCGAAGGACGCGCTCTACAGGAGCTGCAGCGCGAGGGGCTCGAACGTCGCCGTCATCAGCCTGAAGCGGCCGTACGGGCCGTTCCTCGCCGCGATGACGCACTCGCCGTTCGCGATGCAGAGCCCGGCCTCGATGAAGGAGAACGGGGCCAACAAGGGTCGAGTCACGTCCGACGGCGTCTACCAGCCGCTCGGCGACAGTGCGGCGTCCCCGGTGGTGTGGCTGCGGGACCGGGCCGTTCAAGCTCGATTCCTGGCGGATCGGCGACAAGCTCGAGCTCGCGCGGAACGACGAGTACTGGGGCGGAAGGCCGAGCCTCACGCGTCTGATCTTCCGCGCGATCCCCGACAACACGGCGCGCCTGCAGGCGCTCCAGACCGGGGAGATCGACGGCTACGACAACGTCGAGCCACGGACATCAGGACGCTCACGGCGCAGCTCGAGCCTCAAGATCCTCGACCGTCCGGCGTTCAACGTCGGCTACGTGGGGATCAACCGGCTCGGTTGAGCCGTTCGACAGGATCCTCGTCCGGCGGGCGGTGGCTCACGGCCTCGATCGCGCAGCGGTCGTGCGGTCGTTCTACGCCGGCCGTGGCGTGGTGGCACACGAGTTCATGCCGCCGAGCGTTCGCGGCTACTCGACGAGAGTCCCAAGTACGAGTACAGCCCGAAGAGGGCGAAGGCGGCTCCTCACGCAGGCAGGTCTGACGTTGCCGGTGGAGGTCGAGTTCATGGTGGCCGGCGGACGTGTCGCGTCCGTACATGCCG
>CAVUTA010000023.1:0-28134 GCA_963744285.1 uncultured Gaiellaceae bacterium
TCGCCCTTGATCGGGTAGAGCGTGCGGTGCTCGAAGAAGACGACCGGGTTGTCGTCGTAGATCGCCGACCAGAGCAGGCCGCGGACGTCCTCGGGCGTCGATGCGAACACGACCTTGAGCCCGGGCACGTGGACGAACCAGGCCTCGAGCTGCTGCGCGTGCTGCGCTCCGGGAGACCACCCCGCGCCGCCCTGCGTGCGGATCGTGAGCGGCACCTTCACCTGGCCCCCGGACATCGTCCGGTGCTTCGCCGCCTGGTTCACGAGCTGCTCCATCGAGATCGTGAGGAAGTCCTCGTACATGATCTCGACGATCGGGCGCATGCCCTGGATCGCCGCGCCGATGCCGCTACCGACGATCGCCATCTCGGAGATCGGCGTGTTGCGCACGCGGCCGGGCCCGAACTCGTCGAGCAGACCCTGCGTCACCGCCATCGAGCCGCCCATCTCGGCGATGTCCTCGCCCATGATGAAGACGCTCTCGTCCTCGCGGAGCGCCTTGCCGAGCGTCTCGCGCACGGCCTCGCGGTAGGTCAGCTCAGGCATAGACGTACTTGAGCGCGTCCTCGGGATTCGGATCCGTGCCGGCCTTGGCGAACTCGACCGACGCCTCGACCTCGGCGGTCACCTCGGCGTCCATCGCCGCGAACTCGTCGTCGCCGATCTCGAGGCGAGCGCCGAGAAGCCGGATCGGATCCTTCGTCTCGCGCTCCTCCTTCAGGGCGTCCTTGTCGCGGTACACCTGCGGATCGCCGACGAAGTGGCCCGTCAGGCGATGCGTGCGGAGGTGGAGCAGGACGGGGCCCTTGCCGGAGAGCGCGTGATCGCGTGCGGCGAGGGTCGCGAGGTACACCGCTTCGACGTCTTGCCCGTCGGCCTCGATGAGCTTCATCCCGTAGGCGAGCGCGCGCTTGCCGAGCTCGTCGACGGGGAGCGGGAGGTGCTGGCGTCGCGGGCGTCGACTCCGCCCAGCCGTTGTTCTCGAGGACGAAGATCGCCGGCACCTTCCAGAGCTGCGCGAGGTTCAGCGACTCGTGGAACGTGCCGGTATTGGTGGCGCCGTCACCGAAGAACGCGACCGCGACGCGCTTCTCGCCGCGCATCTGGAAGGCGAGCGCCGCGCCGACGATCCCGGGAAGCCCGCCGCCGACGACCGCGTTCGCGCCGAGGTTCCCGACCTCGACGTCGTAGAGGTGCATCGAGCCGCCGTAGCCGCCGCTGCAGCCTTCGGCCTTCCCGTACAGCTCGGCCATGATCCGCTCGATCGGAGTTCCCTTCGCGATCGCGTGGCCGTGCGCGCGATGGGTCGACGCGATGACGTCCTCGCGCGCGAGCGCAGCGCAGACGCCGGTCGCGGTGGCCTCCTGGCCGATCGCGACATGGAGGAATCCCGGCAGCTCACCCGCGCGAAAGCGATCCTCCACCTTCTCCTCGAACCGGCGGATGAGGAGCATCTCCCGGAAGAAGCCGCGCAGGACTTCTTCGGAGACGCCTCGCCCCCCGGATTCGGCGCGCTCTTCGACGGTCGTCATCGAGCGGCCATTATGCTGATCCGCCGATGGCAGCCGCCGATCAGTGGGCGCGGATCGAGGAGAGCCCTCGACCCCGATTGGGCGGAGCTTCGGCTCGCGTTCACTCCGGAAGGCGCGTTCGCCGAGGCCGCAGCGGTCCTCGGGCCGCTGCAGCCCGTGCGCGTCGGCGACGAGCTCCGCTTCCACGTCACCCGCTCCGACGGCGGCGCGGAGCGCGCGCGAAACACGCTCTCGCGCCTCGACCGCAAGCGCGTCTGGGGCACGCTCGCGCTGATCGACGTCGCAGCGGGCGACGCGCCGGCGGCGATCGACGACCGACGCCGGCCGCGCGCGCTCGGCGCTCGCCGACGCATGGGACGACGCGATCTCGTCAGCTGCCGCCCGACTGGAGCGACCTGCTCTGCGAGCTCGAGCTCGACTCGAGCGACCACGTCCCGCGCGCCGCGCTCCTCGGCGCGCCGATGAACCCGACGCGCGTGCCCGACGCGACGGCGCTGCGCTTCCGCGCGTCCGGCAAGCAGGGCTACGGCGTCTCGCCGCAGATGGCGCGCCGGTGCTTCGAGCGCATGGACGCCGAGGGCATCACCGGTCGGATCGCGATCCTGAACGCGCTCTCGGATACGGAGAACGCCGACACGCAGGGCCCGGTCTGGCGCGTGGCCGGACGCTCCGTCTGAGTCGGAGATGCGGTAGCGGCCGCGACGCGGCCGCCTTCAGGGGTCTCGCGCGATCGGAATTCGCGCTCGCGGATTCCGATCTTGCGCAAAGCGGACGCCTAGCGAACGATCTTCGCGGAGCCCTTCATGCCCTGGAGGGCATGCGGGTCGCAGAGGAAGCGCAGCGTGCCCGACCTTCGCGAGCTTCACCTTCCAGGTCTGCGAGCCCGTGTACGTGAGCGGCTTCGTCGCGCGGTTGTAGCCCGGGCCGACGAGGTGCGCGTTGTGGATCCGCGAGCGGTCGCGCACGACGACGGTGTACGTGCCCGTCCTCATCGACTTCACGGCCTTGCCCGCCGTGGTCTTCAGCGTGATCGTGAAGCCGGGACCCGAGGTGAGCTGGAGCTTCGACTTGGACGTGACGGGATTGGAGCCAGGCGGTGGGTTCGGCGGCGGCGGCGGACGTTGCCGACGGTGAACGAGCCGTTCATCATCCCGGAGTGCGGGTCGCAGACGTACCTGTACGTGCCGTCGGTGAAGGTGACGTTCCAGGTGACCTTGCCCGTGTCGCCGATCTCGGTCGCGCGGTTCACGCCCGGGCCCGAGAGATGGAAGTTGTGCTCCTCGGACAGATCGTCGACCTCGATGACGTACGCACCGGGATCGAGCTTCGACACCCGCGCGCCCGAGGCGTCGCGGAGGTTGATCGTGAAGCCGGGACCGACGGTTGCGAAGAGCTGCGACGCCTGCACCGGCGCGGCCGAACCGCCTACGGCACCGACAAGCGACGCAGCAGCGATGGCGCAGGCGAGTGCGGCGGCTCGGCTCATTGTTCTGTCTCTACGGGAGCTCGCGGCCAATCGGATTGCCTACGCGCGTAACTCGGCGCCGAAACGCTCGGCGAGCGTCGCGACGATCGCGGCACGCGCATCCGTCGCCTCCTCCTCGGTGAGCGTGCGCTCCGGCGACTGGAACGCGAGGTGGATCGCGACCGACTTGCGCCCTGAGCCGACCTGATCGCCGCGATAGACGTCGAAGACGCGCGCCTCGCGCAGGAGCTCGCCTGCGGCCTCGTGCGCCGCATCGACGAGCGCGCCGACCTCGACGTCCTCGTCCACCGCGACGGCGATGTCCTGCAACGTCGCCGGATACGTGATGACGTCCTCGTAGACGACGCGCTCCGGCACCGTCGCGAACAGCGTCTCGAGGTCGAGCTCGAACGCTCCCCACGTGCCCTCGAGCAGCGTCGGGTGAAGCTCGCCGAGCCACCCCGCGTCCGTCTGGGCAGCCTTGCCCGGGTGGAGCAGCGTGTGCGAGCCGCGCGCGACACGCAGCTCGAGCCCGAGCGCGTCGTAGAGCGTCTCGAGCACGCCCTTGACGACCTCGTATCCGCCCATCACGACCCCGGCCACACGCCAGTGCTCGTTCGGAAGCTGCTCGCCCGACGGGAGGTAGATACGCGCGATCTCGAAGAGCGCCACGTGATCGGCGCCGGCGTCGATGCCCGTGCCCGCGGCCTCGACGAGACCGGGAACGATCGTGGTGCGCAGGATCGCCTGGTCCGAGGTCATCGGATTCGGCAGCCGGATCGCATCCGGATTCGGATCGGTGGCGAC
The DNA here is from genome assembly GCA_963744285.1 of uncultured Gaiellaceae bacterium. GTDB lineage: Bacteria > Actinomycetota > Thermoleophilia > Gaiellales > Gaiellaceae > GMQP-bins7. Next base: position 3,804 of record CAVUTA010000023.1, read on the forward strand.
GAGGCTCCACGTGTACGCCTCCGAGAGGCCCGCGCCGACGAGCGCGTCCTCCACGAGGCGCCTGAGCCGCTGATCCTTCGTGAGCCGTCCGCGAACGTGCCGCCGGAGCGGCATCGTGAGCGGAATCCGGTCGAGAAGCGGCCGCGCGACCTCCTCGATCACGTCGACCTCGCGCGTGACGTCGCGCGCCCGCCACGTGGGGACGGTGACGTCCCAGTCGTCGGAGACCTCGAACCCGAAGCCGCGGAGCGTCGCGCGTTGCTCGTCCGGCGGGACGTCGAGACCGATCAGGCGCGACGCGCGCTCGGGCCGAAGCCGAACGATCGGGCGCTCCGGAAGCCCGTCGTGGACGTCGGCGTGCCCCGTCATGCGCGCGCCCGTCAGATCCACGAGCAGGCGGCTCGCGAGAACGGCTGCGTTCTCGGCGAGGTACGGGTCGACCCCTTTCTCCCAGCGGTTCGAGCCGGCGGTGCGCAGCGCGAGCCTCTCGGAGGTGCGGAGGATTCCGAGCGGCTCGAAGTTGGCCGCCTCGAGGAGCACCTCGGTCGTCTCGTCGGTGACTTCGCTGTCGGCGCCGCCCATGATCGCGGCGAGCGCGACCGCCTTCTCGCCGTCCGTGATCAGGAGATCGTCGGTCTCGAGTCGCCGCAACGTCCCGTCGAGCGTGCGCAGCTCCTCTCCCGCGCGAGCGCGCCGGACGACGATGCGCCCGCCCGCGAGCTTCGTGCGGTCGAACGCGTGCAAGCGGGCTGCCCCAGACGTGCATGACGTAGTTCGTCACGTCGACGACGTTCGAGATCGACCGCATCTCGGCGAGGAAGAGGCGCGAGCGCAGCCACTGCGGCGACGGGCCGATCGTGACGTCGCGAAAGACGCGGCCGATGTAGCGCGGGCAGCCACCGAAGTCCTCGATCGCGATGTCGACCTCCTCGGCGTCGACGACGGCGGGATCGTCGGGCTCGGGCGGATGGAACTCGCCTCCGAGGAGCGCCGCGACCTCGCGCGCGACGCCGACCATCGAGAGCAGGTCGACCCGATTCACGGTCGGCGTGACGTCGAGCACCTGGTCGCGGATCGGAAGCACGTCGACGAGCGGCGTTCCCGGCTCGGGGCCGTCCGCGAGCACCATGATCCCTGCGTGGTCGTCTCCGAGGCCGATCTCGTCCTCGGCGAGGATCATCCCGCGCGACGCCTGCCCGCGCAGCTCGCGCTCGTCCAGAGGCTGGTCGAAGATCGGCAGGAACGCACCGGGCAGAGCGACCGCGACCGTCGCGCCCGCCTCGAAGTTCCACGCGCCGCAGACGATCTGGCGCGCGTCCCCCTCCCCCACGTCGACCTGGCACACGCGCAGCCGATCGGCATTCGGGTGCGCCTCGACCGCGAGCACGCGGCCGACGAGGAAGCGGCCGAGGTTGCCGTCGAGGTCCGGGACGCCGACGTCGATCACGCGCTCGACCTCGGCAGCCGAGGTGAACAGTCGGTCAGCGATCTCCTTCGCGGTCGCGTCGACGGTGACGTACTCACGAAGCCAGGAGAGCGGCGCGTGCATCAGAACTGCTCCAGCAGGCGCGGATCGTTGCGCCAGAGCTCGCGGAGGTCCGGGATCCCGTGGCGGAGGACGGCGATCCGCTCGAGCCCCCAGCCGAACGCGAAGCCCGTGTACCGCTCGGGGTCGTAGCCGACGAACTCGAAGAGGTTCGGGTCGACCATCCCGGACCCGCCGACCTCGATCCAGCCCGAGTGGCGGCACACCGGGCAGCCGGAGCCGTCGCAGATGTGGCACGAGACGAGCGCCTCGACGGACGGCTCCGTGAACGGGAAGTGATTGCGTGACGAACCTGCTCCGTCGCGACTCGCCGAAGAGCGCCTTCAGGAGGTAGTCGAGCGTGCCTTCGAGATCGCCGAGCGTGATGCCCTCGTCGACCGCGAGACACTCGATCTGGTGGAACGTCGGCGTGTGCGTCGCGTCGGGTGTGTCGCGCCGGTAGACGCGCCCGAGCGTCACGATGTAGACGGGCGGCTCCTGCGCCTCCATCGTCCGGATCTGCGACGGCGAGGTCTCCGTGCGGAGCACCGTCTCGTCGTCGAGGAAGAGCGTCTGCAGCGGCGACCGGGTCGGATGCCCCGGAGGGAAGTTGAGCGCGTCGAAGTTGTAGCGGGTCGTCTCGACCTCGCGGCCGTCGACCACCGTGTACCCCAGGCCGAGGAAGATGTCCTCGACCTCACGCCGGATCTGCGTGATGAGGTGGAGATGCCCGCGGCGGATCGGCGTGCCCGGCATCGTGACGTCGACGCGCTCCTCGGTCAGACGCCGGTCGAGCTCGGCGCGCTCGAGACTGGCCGCGCGCGCGTCGATCGCGCTCTCCAGGCGCTCGCGGAGCGCGTTCAGCGCCATGCCGGTCTCGCGATCGCGAACCTCGCGGAGCGCGAGCTTCAGCTCGCTCTTGCGGCCGAGGAACTCGACGCGCGCGTGCTCGATCTCGTCGACCGACGTGGCCGCCTCGACTGCTGCGAGAGCGGCGTGCTCGAGTGCCTGGGCGTCCACGGGAGCGCCGAGGTTACCAACGTGCCTGCGCCTGCTTGAATCGGGTCGATGAGCGGCTACAGGCTTCGCCCCGGTGTACGACGCGTGGGCGGCGGACATGACGGAGGACATCGACTTCTACGTCGAGCTCGCCCGCGAAGCCGAGGTCCCGATCGTCGAGCTCGCTGCCGGAACGGGGCGCATCTCGATCCCGATCGCGAGCGCACCGGGAAGCGGGTGATCGGCATCGACCTCTCCCCCGCGATGCTCGCGAGCGCGCGCGAGCGCACGCCGCCGAGGCCGGCGTCGAGCTCGAGCTCCACGAGGCCGACATGCGCGACCTCGACTTCGTCGAGGCGACCGACCTCGTCATCTGCCCGTACCGCGCGCTCCTCCACCTCCCGACCTGGGCGGATCGACGCCGCGTGTTCGAGCGGGTCGCCGCGCGCTCGGCCCGGGCGGCCGCTTCGCATGGAATGCGTTCGTCTTCGACCACCGCTACGCGCCGGAGTACGACGGCAAGCTGGCAGGACGAGCCGCTGCGACACCTCACCGAGTATCGCACCGGGCGACAACCGCGTCGACATCACGCTCGAGGACGGGCCGACGCTCTCGCTGTGGTGGGTCGCGCGCTCCGAGTGGGAAGGCCTGCTCGACGTCGCAGGCCTCGAGACCGAGGCGCTCTACGGCTGGTTCGACCGCCGCCCGTTCGACGACTACGAGCCGCGAGTTCGTCTGGGTTGCGCAGCAAGCCGGCAGCGTGGCTCTCTACGACGAGATCGCGTCGTTCTACGACCCGTGGAGCCGCTCCGTCACCGAGGACGTCGGCTTCTACGTCGACGAGGCGCTCGCGTCCGGTGGCCCCGTGGTCGAGCTCGCGGTCGGAACCGGCCGCATCGCGGTCCCGATCGCCCGGGCGGGCATCGACGTGATCGGCGTCGACTCCTCGCCCGCGATGCTCGCCGTCGCGCGGGCTGCCGCCGACGACGCCGGCGTCTCGAGCCGCGTCGACCTCCGCCTCGGAGACCTGCGCGAGCCGCCGGTGACGAGCGCGTCCCGCTCGTCATCTGCCCGTTCCGCTCGCTCCTGCACATGGAGACGGAGGAGGAGAAGCTGCGAGCGCTCCGCGCCGCGCGCAGCTCTGCTCGAGCCCGGACGGGCGCTTCGTCTTCGACGTCTTCTCCCCGAGTCGCGAGGACATCGAGGAGACGCACGGACGCTGGCTCGAGCGCGAGCCGGGGATCTTCGAGCGCGCCGACTGGGACGAGGGCTCGCGGACGCTCACGCTCTCCATCCGCTCCGACGGCGCCGTGACGTCGTTCGGCCTCCACTGGCTCTCCGTGGCCGAGTGGCTGCGCCTGCTCGACGACGCGCGGGTTCGCCGTCGAGACCGTCTACGGCTGGTTCGACCGCCGCCCGCACGAGGGCGACGAGGACATGATCTTCGTCACGCGTGCGACGTCGCTAGAGTCCCCCGAGCCGTGATCTGGGTTCTCGTCATCATCGCGCTGATCGTCGTCGTCGCGCTCCTGCTCGTCGCGCTGTACAACCGGCTCGTCCAGCAGCGAAACCGCGTCGACAACGCGTGGGCGCAGATCGAGGTGCAGCTCAAGCGGCGTTGGGACCTCATCCCCAACCTCGTCGAGAGCGTGAAGGGCTACGCGGCGCACGAGCGTGGCACGTTCGAGGCCGTCACCGAGGCGCGCACGCGAGCCCAGAACGCGAAGACTCCTGCAGAGGCCGGTCAGGCGGAGGGCATCCTCGGCGCGGCGCTCGGCCGGCTCTTCGCGGTCGCCGAGGCCTATCCCGAGCTCCAGGCCGACGAGAACTTCCGCCAGCTCCAGACCGAGCTCGCCGAGACGGAGAACAAGGTCGCCGTCAGCCGCCAGGTCTACAACGACACCGTGCTCACGTACAACAACACGGTGCAGACGTTCCCGGGCCTCGTCGTCGCAGGCCCGTTCGGCTTCTCGATCCGCGAGTTCTTCGAAGTCGAGGACGAAGCACAACGCGAGGCACCGGCGGTCGCCTTTTGAGTGCGCAAGACCGGAAATCCGCTAGCGCGGAGCTTCCGGTCGCGCGAACATCCCGAAGGCGTCCGCTTCGCGGCCGCGGTCGTATCGACTCCTCGTCGGCTCGTCGTTCTGCGCGGCGCTCGCTCTCCCTGGCGCCGCGCACGCCGACAGCTTCTCGCTGCTCCAGGCCGACGTCGCGGTCGACGTCCAGACCGACGGCTCGCTCGGGGTGAGCGAGCGGCTCGAGGTCGGCTTCTCGGGCGACTTCTTCTTCGGCTACCGCGACATCCCGCTCCGCGAGGGCGAGTCGCTCGTGAACCCGTCGGTCGCCGAGCGCGGCGTCGCGTTCGCGCGCGGCAACCAGACGAGCCTCGAGCCCGGCCAGCCCGGGACGTTCGGCGTCGAGCGGCGCGGCGACACGGCGCGGATCGTCTGGTACTTCAACGCCCGCGACCAGACCCGCGCATTCACCGTCTCGTACACGCTCCGCGGGGTCGCCGTCGCGTACGACGACGTCGTCGACGTCAACCTGAAGGTCTGGGGCGACCAGTGGGAGCAGTCGCTCTCCCGCCTCGTGGGGATCGAGACGGCGCCGGGGAAGATCCTTCGCGCCTGGGGGAAGCCCGTGTGGGTGCGTGGCGACGTCGAGCTCGTCGGCACGCGGGCGACGCTGCGCGCGGTCAACGTCCCGGCCGAGCAGTTCGTCGAGCTGCGCACGCTCATTCCGCGCACGGCGTTCACCTCGACCACCGGAATGCGGGTCGAGAGAGGAAACGCGCTCGACCGGATCGTCGCGGAGGAGCTCGCGGACGCCGAGCGCTACCAGACCGATCGCGACCGCATCGACGCGCTGAAGGCGCATCCCGATCCGCACCGGCCTCGTCGCGCTCGCGCTCGCGACGATCCCGGCGATCCTCGTCATCTGGTTGGTCTTCTGGTTCCTCGGACGCGAGCGGCGGACGGGCTACGACCGCGAGTACGAGCAGGAGCCTCCCACCGACACCGAGCCCGCGCTCGTTCCGACGCTCTTGCGCCAGGGCGGCGAGGCCGGCTCGTACGAGTTCACGGCGACGCTGTTCGACCTCGTCCGCAGAGGCGTCTACAAGGCCGTGCCGACGACGACCGAGAAGCCCATCTGGGGCGGGCTGCGCTCAGAGACGATCTCCGACCTCGAGCTCTCCGCCGGCGAGGATCGCGAGCTGCGCGCGTGGGAGCGCGACGTGGCCGACGTCGTCGACGGCGTGCTCGACGGCGGCAGCGAGCGGCTCTCGCGCTTCCGCGACGAGATCGAGGACGAGCGCGAGTCGATGCACGGCCGCTTCACGTCGTTCAAGAGCGCTGTCGCCGCCGAGACGAAGCGCCTCTCGTGGTTCCGGTCGACGGGAGCGATCCCGCTCGTGCTCGCGGTTGTCCTCTTCGCCGTCGCGGGCGGTCTGCTCGTGTTCCTCGGCGTGCGCGACTGGCGGCCCGTCTACCCGCGCTACTCGGACGTCCTGCTCGTCGGCATCGGCGCCTGTCTCATCGCGAACGCCGCGCTCTGCCTCGGGACGCTCGTGTTCAACCGCCGCGCCTGGCGGCGGCGCACGCGCGCCGGGCAGGAGGAGGCGGAGCGCTGGGAGGCCTTCCGCCGCTATCTCTCGGACTTCCCACGCCTGCAGGAAGCGCCGCCGGCCACGCTCGAGCTGTGGGAGCGCTACCTCGTCTACGGCATCGCCTTCGGGATCGCCGAGCGCGTCCTCCAGGGCGCGCAGCTCCACATGCCGGAGGCGCTCGCCACGTCGAGCGCGATCTACTGGATCTCACCCCACGGCGATCTCGGCTCGGGCGCGTCGAGCCTCTCGATCGGCGATCTCGCGTCCGGCTTCGGGGACGCGCTCGCACCTCCGAACTCGGGTGGCGGCGGAGGCGGTGGCGGCTTCTCCGGCGGCGGTGGAGGCGGCGGCGGAGGCGGCGGTGGTGGCTTTGGCTAGGACGGCCACGTCCTAAAGAGCCATCTGGTGCCGCGTCCGCGGACGTGGCACGCTGAGCCGCAAGAGCTCGAGGCGCCCGATCGACGCGAAGCGCTGCGCGCCGTCGGCGCATCCGAGCACCGCTAGGCACGGCGCCCGGTGGATCCCCCGTTCGGGGGTGTCCGACCGTACTCCGGGCCGACAACTGCGAAAGACCAAGGACTCCCGAAAGGACTTGCGGCTGTGTTCACCAAGGGAAATACGCGCTATCTCGTCGTCTCGCTGACGGCACTCGCCGGCCTCCTCGCCAGTCTTGGCGGGAGCTGGTTCGACGGCAGCTAGACACAACTGAATCCCGAGCCCGACGTGGTCTCTCGCCACCGCGCGTGGCGGGGGGTCGCGTCTTGCCGCGTTGCCTGCGCTACAGCTCCTCTTGGAGCGCAAGCGCAGCTCGCCTGTAGAGGCCGGCTGCAGCCGCGTCGCCGCCGCGTAGGGTCTCGACGTCGCCCTGCGCGAGCCATGCGTAGCTGCGATGCCCCGCCGACTTCGCCTGACGGAACGTCTCGTCCGCGGCTGCGATCCACTTCTCGGCGTCGTCGACCTCGCCGGCACCCGCGTAGGACCGACCGACGGTGAGCTGCGCCATGCCGATCTCCTGCAGGTGGTCGACCCGGCCGGCGAGCAGGTCGAGCGCCTTCAGTGCGTTCGCCCTCGCGGCCTCGAACTCGCCACGATCGAGCTGGATCCCCGCGATGTGACGAGCACACGTAGCCCGCATCGACCGCGAGGTCCAGGTCGACGAACAGCGCGAACGCCTCTTCGAGCAGCGCGATCGCGTGATCGGAGTCGCCGAGGAGGTGACTCAGCCCCGCGAGGTTGTTCAGAAGCCGGGCCACGGTCGCGCGGTCCCCCAGCTCCTCGAACAGCGCCCGCGACTGCTCGGCGTACGTGCGTGCGAGCACCCAGCGCCCCTGCCGCTGCGCGACGAGCGACGCCTGGAAGAGCGCATCGGCTGCGCGCCGGGGGTCCGACGACGCTTCAGCCAGCTCCAGCGCGCGCTCGATGTCCTCCTGGGCGGCGTACCAGTCGCGGTTGCGCCGATGACACCGTGCGCGCCAATGGAGGATGTCGGAGCGCAGGCGATCGGCGGACAGGTCGGAGCTCTCCGCCAGCAGGAGCGCCTGGGCGAAGAGGACGATCGCCTCGTTGATGCTCGACTCGGAGTAGCGGACGACGCCGACCCGGAACACGATCTCGGCGCGGTCGACGTCGGTGAACCCGGCGCCCACGGCCAGCGTGGCCGCCGGCTCGAGCAGCGCCATCGCCGCAGGGAGCTCCCCGAGACGGATGTGCGCCCACGCCTCTCCGAGGAGCAGTCTGCAGCGAGACCGTCGGTGCAGGACTCGCCCCGGCCAGCGCGCGAACGTCCGCGAACGCCTTCAGCGCGTCGCCGTACCGCGCGTCCTCGAGGATGCGCTCCGCATCGACGAGCGCAGCCTCGAGCCGCTGGGAATCGGCCAGCGTGAGGCCGTGCTCGAGGAACTCGCGATCGGTGGCGAGCCGGTCGGCGAGCCACTCCAGCGTCTCCGCGGTCGGCCGCGTCTTGCCTCGCTCGATCTGACTGACGTACTCCTTCGAGAACCGCCCGGCGGCGAGCTCCTCCTGGCTCAGCCCAGCCGACCGCCGCAGCGATCGCACTCGCTCACCCATCGTCTCGACGCCGCGATCCTCCGGCCTCTCCCAGTCAGGCTGCCCCACGCCCGAATGGTCGCACGCCTGGCGAACGTCGTCACGTGCCGGCGCGGCGAGCGAGCTCGTAGAGCGCGATCGCGCCGGCGGCGGCGACGTTCAGCGACTCGGCCTCGCCCGGCAGACGGAACCGTCGCCTTGTAACAGTCTGTTGCAAGCGACTCGGGAAGCCCTTCGCGCTCCGAGCCGAGGTAGAGCGTCAGCGGAGGGTCGAGCGGCGCATCGGCGAGCGGCTCCCCTCCGTGCGCGACGAGCGCGATCCCGCGCGCAGTGCAGCTCCTCCCACGGGACGAGCGGAACGCGGAAGATCGCCCCCGCGGAGGCCCGCAGGGCGCGAGGGCCCGTCGGATCGGCGCAATCGGGAGACAGCGCCACCCCCGCGCCGAACGCGTCGGCCGTACGCAGCAGCGTCCCCACGTTCCCCGGATCGGCGATGCGCCAGAGCGCGAGCACGACGTCGCGCGAGCCCGTGGGCAGGTCGGCACGCCGATAGATCCCGATCACGCGGGGCGCGTGGCCGAGCGTCGACACCTCGCCGAGCAGCTCCGGCACGACGTTCTCGCCCGCGACGAGCAGCTCGACGGCCTCGATGCCCGCACTCGTGGCGGCCGCCACCAGATCCTCGCTCTCGACCGCGAAGAGGCCCGTCTCGTCTCGCTGCTTCCGCGCAGAGAGAAGCTTCCGGACGAGCCGGAGCTTCTCGTTCTGACGCGATTCGATCAGGCCGCTTCGGCGTCCGAGGCGAGCGCGGCCTTCGCGCGCTCGGCGACGGCGGCGAACGCCTGCGGGTCGCTCACGGCGATGTCGGCGAGCGACTTGCGGTCGAGCTCGATCCCCGCCCTCTTCACGCCCGCCATGAAGCGGTTGTACGAGAGGTCGTGCTCCCTGCGCAGCCGCGTTGATGCGGATGATCCAGAGCGACCGGAGGGTGCGCTTGCGGTTCTTGCGATCGCGGTAGGCATAGACGAGCGAGTGGTCGAGCTGCTCCTTCGCGAAGCGGTAGCTCGACTTCTTTCGTCCGTAGTACCCCTTCGCCTGGTCGAGGACCTTGGCACGCTTCTTCCGCGCATGAACCGCCCGCTTGACCCTGGGCATCTCAGCCGCCCCTCAGGAGCTTCGTGACGCTCTTGACGTCGCTCTTGGCGACGTCGTCCATCTTCCGGAAGCCGCGCCTACGCTTCGACGACTTCTTCTCGAGGTTGTGGCTCCTCATCCCGTGCCGGCGCAGGAGCTTCCCCGTCCCCGTCACCTTGAAGCGCTTCTTCGCGCCCTTCGATGTCTTCATCTTTGGCATCCGTCTTCACTCCCACATTCTTGTTCGGCGCGAGAACCATGACCATGTTGCGACCGTCGAGAAGGGGCTGCTGCTCGATCGAGCCGAGCTCCTTCACGTCTTCGGCGAGCCTCATCAGGAGAGTCCGACCACGATCCGGGTGGAGCGTCTCGCGCCCCCGGAACATGATCGTGACCTTGACCTTGGCTCGCTGCCCGAGAAAGCGCACGACGTGCCCCTTCTTGGTCTCGTAGTCATGAATCCCGATCTTCGGTCTGAGCTTGATCTCCTTGATCTGAATCTGGAGCTGATGCTTCCGGGCCTGCTTGGCGCGCTGCTCCTGCTCGTAGCGGTACTTCGAGTAGTCCATCACCCGCGCGACGGGCGGATCTGCGCCGGCCGCGACCTCCACGAGGTCGAGGCCCTTGCCGTACGCGAACTCGAGCGCTTCCTTCGTCGGGAGGATCCCGACCTGCTCGCCCTCGTCGTCCACCAGGCGGACGCGCTGCGCACGTATTTCCTCGTTGATCCGCTCGTCACGCTTGCGCGGGACGTTCCGGTCGAGATCCGGCCGGCGGCGGCGAGGTCTCAAAGGCCCTTCATCAAGCTCTCAGCTTCCTCCTTGTCAACGACACGAACCGCTGCAGGCAGCGGCTCGTCACCTCGTCCAACCGGCTCGGTTGAACCTCCGCGAGTCAAGCCCGGGAGGTGAGGAAGCGATGAGCTCCTGCTTGCAGGCGCGAAGCCTAGCAGCCGTCCTCACGCAGGGTCAGCTTCGGCCGCGAGCTCGCGGAACCGCGCGAGGAGCTCGTCGACGGACAGCGTCGACTGCTCTCCCCCGCGCTCGCGCACGGCGAGCGCGTCGTCCGACTCGCGGTCGCCGTAGACGACGACGAACGGCACCTTCTCGAGCTCGGCGTCGCGGATCCGCTTGCCGAGGGTGTCGTCGCGCTCGTCGACCTCGACGCGGATACCCCTCGGCGTCGAGACGATCACGGAGCGCAGCCGCGGCCGCGCGATGCCCTTCCCCGACCGGGATCACACGCACCTGCACGGGCGACAGCCAGAACGGGAACGCGCCCGCCGTAGTGCTCGATCAGGATCCCCATGAAGCGCTCGAGCGAGCCGAGCAGCGCGCGGTGGATGACGACCGGCGAGTGCTCGCGGTTGTCGGCGCCCATGTACGTGAGGCCGAACTGCGCGGGCATCTGGTAGTCGAGCTGGATCGTCCCCATCTGCCAGCTGCGGCCGAGCACGTCGGTCATGTGGAGGTCGATCTTCGGGCCGTAGAACGTCCCCTCGCCCGGCGAGATCGACGTAGTCCAGGCCGTGCCGCTTCAGCGCGGCTTCGAGCGCGGCCTCCGCGTGATCCCACTGCTCGTCCGTGCCGAGCCGGTTCTCCGGGCGCGTCGAGAGCTCGGCCCGCGGCGTGACGTCCGAAGCGGTCGTAGAGGTAGTCGACGTAGTCGATCATCGCGTCGATCTCGTCCTGGATCTGCTCCTCCGTGACGAAGACGTGCGCGTCGTCCTGGGTGATGTGCTTCACGCGCGAGCAGCCCGTGCAGCGTCCCGCCGCGCTCGTCGCGATGGAGCGTCGACGACTCCGCGTAGCGGATCGGCAGATCGCGGTAGGAACGGAGCTGCGAGCCGAAGAGCAGCATGTGGCCTGGGCAGTTCATCGGCTTCAAGCGCGAGCGGCTCCTCGCCCTCGTGCGGCTGGACGAAGAACATGTTCTCCCGGTAGTTGTCGTAGTGACCCGACGTGATGTAGCGTCTGGACGTCGTAGAGGAGCGGCGTCTTCACCTCGACGTAGCCGCGCCTGCCGGTTCTCGCGGCGACGAAGATCCTCGAGCGCGTTCCAGAGCACCATCCCCTTCGGGTGCCAGAACGGCGACCCGGGCGAGTGGTCGCGAGAGATGGAAGAGGTCGAGCTGCGTTCCGAGCCTGCGATGGTCGCGCGCGCGCGCCTGCTCGAGCCGCTCGAGGTGCGCGTCGAGGTCGGCCTGGGAGTAGAACGCGGTGCCGTAGATCCGCGTGAGCTGCGTGTTGTGCTCGTCGCCGCGCCAGTACGCGCCGGCGAGGCTCGTCAGCTTGACCGCCTTGATCGGCGTCGCGCTCTGGAGGTGCGGGCCGCGGCAGAGATCGGTGAACGCGCCCTGCGTGTAGAGCGAGATGGCGCCCTCGGCGTCGCGGGCGAGCTCGACCTTGTACGGCTGCCCTTCCGCCTCGAAGCGCGCGATCGCCTCCTCGCGGGAGAGCTCCTCGCGCGTCCACTCGCGCCCCTCGCGCGATCTCGCGGCGGATCTCCTCTTCGATCGCCTCCAGGTCGGTCGTCGGAGATCGGCTCGGGGAACTCGAAGTCGTAGTAGAAGCCGTCGGCGATCGGCGGCCCGATCGCGATCTTCACGCCCGGGTGGAGCCGCATGACCGCCTCGGCCAGAAGGTGCGCGGTCGAGTGGCGCAGCACCCAGAGCGCGTCGGGATCCTGCGCGTCGCGCGTGGTGAGGAACTGCACGGACTCGCCGTCCTCGAGCGGGAGGCGCAGGTCACGCGTGGCGCCGTTCACGCGCGCGAGCACGGCCTGCTCGGCGAGCTTCGGCCCGATCGCGCGCGCGGCGTCGAGGCCGGTCGCGCCGTCGGGGAGCTCGAGCTCGGACGAGTCGGGAAGGACGATCTTCATCGCGAGGCTGAGGATAGACAGGGCTCGTGGATACTTGAGCCGGGATGCGTACCAGCACCTGGGTCGCCGTCGCCGCTGCACCGCTCCTTCTCCTGGTCGTGCTGCTCGCGCGACCTGCGGTCGACCGCGCCTGGGAGAACCACCCGGCGCACTTCTGGCTCGTCCTCGGCGCGGCCCTCGTCGCGACCGCGCTCGGGTTCAGCGTCACGACGGCGGCGCGGCGACGTCGCGACGCCCGGCTCTTCCTCATCTCGCTCGCGTTCGTCGCGAGCGCGGCGTTCCTCGGCCTCCACGCGCTCGCGACACCCGGCGTGCTGCTCGGCCCGAACGCCGGCTTCGAGCTGGCGACCCCGGTCGGCTTGCTGCTCGCCGCGCTGTTCGCGGCGGCGGCGTCCGTCGAGCTGCGCAGCGACCGGGCCGACGCGGTTCTGCGCTTCGCACCGGCCCTGCTGGTCACGCTCGGCGCCGATCGTCGTCGCGTGGGCGGCGGTCTCCCTCGCCGAGCTGCCTCCGCTCGACGATCCCGCTCGCGGACGAGGAGCTCGACGGCTGGCAGCTGATCCTCGCCGCGGTCGGAGTCGCGCTCTTCGGTCTGGCCGCGTTCGGCTTCCTGCGGCTCCATCGAAGACGCCAGGAGCGGTTCGTGCTCGCCTTCGCGCTCGCATTCGTCCTCCTCGCGGAGGCCATGGTCGTCATCGCGTGGGCGCGCAACTGGCAGGTCTCGTGGTGGGAGTGGCACGTGCTGATGCTCGGGTCGTTCCTGCTCATCGCGTTCGTCGCGCGGGCCGAGTGGCACGAGGAGCGCTTCAGCGCGCTCTACCTCGACGAGACGCTCGCAGGCGCGCGCGAGGTGAGCGTCGTCTTCGCCGACCTCGCCGGCTACACCGCGTTCACCGAGCGGCACGAGGCAGACGAGGTGGCCGCGATGCTCAACGCGTACTTCGGGCGCATCATCCCGCTGATGGAGCGAGCCGGAGGCGAGGTGCACCAGATCGTCGGCGACGAGCTGATGGTCATCTTCGGCAAGGACGCGAGCGTCAGCGACCACGCGTTCCGCGCCGCGCGCGCGGCGCTCGTGCTCCAGCGCGTCGCGCAGCGCACCGCCGCCGAGCACGACGACTGGCCGCGGTTTCGCGTGGGGGTCTCGAGCGGCGAGGTGCACGCCGGCCTCGTCGGCGCGACGACGGGCCATCGCAAGCACGGCGTCGTCGGCGACGTCGTCAATCTCGCGTCGCGCCTGCAATCGTCGGCGCCGGTGGACGGTGTCCTGATCGGCGAGGCGACCTTCCGCGAGCTCGGGCCGCGCGCGATCGTCGAGCCGATGGCGCCCATGCGCGTGAAGGGAATGCGCGAGCCCGTCACCGCGTACCTCCTCCACCGGCTGACGACGCCGGTCGGCGACGCGCCCTAGGGCGCCGCGCGATCCTTGTCGCGCCCGGCCCGAGAGCGAGCTCCAGCTCCAGCTCGTCCAGCGCGCTCCGAAGGATCGCGATGCGCTCGGCGACGGGGGCATGGGCCTGCGGATCGACCGGTGACGGACGCGTCACCCCGTACCGCTCGCGGAGCGCCTGCCTGCGGGTCGATCTCCCGCGCCTCCTCCATCGAGTTCAGGACGACGCCGATGAGCACGTTCAGGACGATGAACGCCGCGACGAGGATGAAGCTGACGAAGTAGACCCACGCCCACGGCTCGAACTCCATCGCCGTCGTCCATGTACACGGGGAAGTCCTCGAGCGTGAGCATCACGAAGAGCGTGAGCATCGCGCGGCCGATGTTCCCCCACTGCGCCGGGAAGCTCGTCGCCGAACCAGATCCAGCCGACCATCCCGTAGACGAACAGGATCATCGCCGTCACGGCGCCGATCGACGCAAGCGGCGGCACGCTGCGCCAGACGCCGAGCAGGAGCACGCGCAGGTCGGGTAGCACGCGAACGATGCGGACGACGCGCAGAAGGCGGAGCAGGCGGAGGAGCGTCGAGTTCTCGCGGATCCCGGGAACGAAGACGGCGAGGATCACGACGAAGTCGAAGACGTTCCAGCCGTTTCGGAAGAACGCGAGCGGCCGCGGCCAGTACGACGCCATCCGGATGACGAGCTCGACGACGAAGATCCCGAGGCAGACGCCGTTGATCACGAACAGCCAGTCGCCCCAGCGGTCGACGACGCCCTCGTACGTCTGCAGCCCGAGGACGGCGGCGTTCACCGCGATCGTCGTGACGACGATCGTCGTGAAGGTCGGCGAGTCGACGACTCGGGCGAGAGCGTTCCGGTCGGACCACGACGCGCCCATTCTCGGCTGCGAGGGTCGGCGGTCGCTCACGACGGTGCTCCCTCCCTACACTCCGGTGGATGAGTGACCCCGCCGCCGAGGCCCCCGGAACGCTCGAGCGACTCGCACGGCGGCCTCTCGAGCACGTCGGCGGAGTCGTGCGCGGCGTGGTGCGAGCGCTCCCACGCGCGGTCGAAGACATGTTCACGGATCGCTGCACGCAGTACGCGGCCGCGATCGCCTACCGCGTTCTCTTCTCGCTCTTCCCGCTGACGATCGCGCTCGTCTCGATCTTCGGGCTCGTGCTCCAGGACGACGAGCTGCGCCAGCAGGTCATCGACGAGCTCATCGCCTTCCTTCCTGTCTCGGAGTCGGGGCAAGGGAACATCCAGCAGTCGATCGAGGAGATCGCGACCCCGCTCTCGGCCATCGGTCTCATCTCACTCGTCGCGCTGCTGTGGGGCGCGTCCGGGATGATGGCGTCGATCCGCCTCGGGCTCGAGGCGGCGCTGAAGGTCGATCGCGGCCGTCCCGCAGTCCGCGCGAAGCTCGTCGACTTCGTCCTCGTCGCGGCCGCAGGCGTCCTCGTGATCCTGATCGTCGGGATCTCGGCGTTCGGGGCGTTCTTCAGCAAGCTCGTCGATCGCTTCACCGAGTGGGCGAACATCGCGACCCCGTCGGGCATCCTCCTTCGCGACGGGCTCCAGCTCGTGGCGATCGCCGTCACGGTGCTGTTGCTGTACCGCTTCGTCCCTGCCCGGAAGCTCCGCCGTCGCGGAGCGCTCGCAGGCGCGATCCTGACTGCCGTCGGGATCTGGGGCTCGACGAAGGTCCTCGCGATCGTGTTCGCCGACTTCTCTCGCTACAACCTCATCTACGGGTCGCTCGCCGGCGTCATGACGTTCCTCTTCTTCGTCTACGTCGTCGCGTGGATCCTGCTCCTCGGCGCGGAGTTCGCGTACGCGTGGTCGCAGCCGCCCGGGCCCCCCGGGCCGCCGCTACGCGCGCAGATCATCGGCGTCGTGCGCGGCCTCTTCATCCACCACGAGGAGGAGGACGAGGCGCCGCCTAGCGAAGAGCCGGCTCGTCGACCGTGAGCGTCTTCGCGTCGGCGTCGAGCGTGCACATGACGCCGAGCGGAAGGGCCGCGAGGTGCTTCGTGTGCCCGAGCGGGAGCCCGTAGATCGCCGGGACGCCGAGCGGCTCGAGCCGCTCCTCGAGGACGTCCTCGATCGTGCGCGAGCGCGCCCAGTCCGACACGGGCCGAAGGTCGCCGTAGTCCGACTTCTCCATCTGCCCCACGACGACGCCGGCGACCTGCTCGAGCTTGCCCGCGTGCGCGAGCTGGACGAGCTGGCCGTCGAGGTAGTACGGCGGCGTGTGCGTGTCCTCGAAGAAGAGGATCGCTCCGTCGAGCTCGATCTCCCACGGCGTGCCCATCGTCTGCATGAGCAGCCAGAGGCAGCCACCGACGAGCGGCGCGGTGACGCGGCCTCCGTGGAGCGACCGCACCCACGGGTCGTCGGGGTCGTGCGGCACCTCGCCCGCTCCGCCCGTGCGGAGCACGTCGAGGAGTCGGTCCTTCGTGAAGGCGGTCGTCTCGACGGCGCCGACGCCCATGAGGCCGTTCCCGTAGATGGTCGCGACACCGGCCCGCTGGCGGATCGCGACGTGGAGCGCGGTGAGATCCGAGTAGCCGACGAGCGGCTTCGGGTTCTCGGCGATGAGGTCGAAGTCGAGGTACGGAATCGCCTGCGCCGAGCCGAACCCGCCCTGGAGCGCCTGGACGACGTCCACTTCCGGATCGGCGAAGAGCGCGTTCAGGTCCTCCCCGCGCCGCTTCGCGTCTCCCGCGACGTAGTCGTCGCGATCCCAGACACCCTCGGCGAGCTTCACGCGATACCCACGTGCCTCCCACCACTCGACGCCGCGCAAGACATCGGAGCGGCTGTCGTACGGACTCGCGGCCGCGGCGACGCCGATCGTCCCGCCCTCCGGGAGCGGCCGGCCGAACCGTGTCGCTGCGATCACTTGCAGATCCGGACGGTCTGGCTCGCCTCGGCCTCGCGCCCACGCACGTCCGAGGCGACCGCGGTCAGCGTGTGCGCACCCTTGCGCTTGCCGCCCGTACGCCACGTCGTTTCGTAGAGACCCGCGACGTTCTTGCGGACGCGGCGCGATCTGCCTGTTCCCGTCGAAGAAGCCGACGGACGAGATCTGCACGTTGTCGTTCGCCACGACGAGCAGCTTCTGGCGCGCCGCGAGGCACTTCCCCTTCTCGGGCGTGATCCAGGTGATCGTCGGGCGATTCACCGCTTCGGCACGGAGCCCCTGGAAGCGCGTGTTCGGGAGCGGGCTGTCGGAGTCCGTGTTGATGTTCTTCGACTCCTGGAAGTCGGACGCGACCACCTGCATGAACTGCGTGCCCGGCATCGAGCGGGAGCGCCTCGCGCGGAATCGAGAACGACGGCGATCCCCGTCGCCGGGTCGAACAGCGTCGCGCCGACCGACGTGCGTCGCGTCGACGGCCCGAAGAAGAGCTGCAGCGCGAGCGGGTCGACGCCGGACTTCGCGTCCGTGATCTTCGCGACGATCGTCGGGCGTCCGCTCGAGAGCGTGCGCGTGACGATGCGCACGGTCGGCGGCCGCACGTCGTTCACCCACGAGCGCAGCGTGTACCGGCCGGCGAGCGGTCGTCCGTTGAAGAGATCGCGGCCCGAGTCGACCGAGACGTAGTAGCGCCCGGGCGGCAGGAACACGCCTCCCGCCGTCCCGATCGAGTAGAGGAAGTCCGGCAGGCTGCCGTTCACGTTCACCGGGATCCCCGCATACCCGAGGACGTCGTTCTCGTCGAGCGAGCCCATGAACCACGGATGGATCGGCTGATTCGAGCTCAGGAGCGCGGTGATCGAGGCGTTCAGCTTCGGCGCGGGCCTGACCACGACGACGCCGGCATTGACGGCCTGGCGGGTGATGTTGAGCGAGTAGATCTTCTCCTTGCCGTCGTCGTTCACCGCCGGATCGACGCCGAAGATGCCGAGGATCGAGAACGGCGACGTCGGCCAGCGGTAGACGCGCGCGCGGTCCTCGCCTGTGCGGGTGTCGCCCGACTGCAGCGTCTTGAGCGGCCGTGACGGGCGCG
This sequence comes from uncultured Gaiellaceae bacterium, assembly GCA_963744285.1. Classification (GTDB taxonomy): domain Bacteria; phylum Actinomycetota; class Thermoleophilia; order Gaiellales; family Gaiellaceae; genus GMQP-bins7. The sequence goes on from CAVUTA010000023.1 coordinate 21,407, forward strand.
CCTGTGAGCGACGAGCGCGAGACCCTGAACGCATACGGGATCCGGCGCACGTCGCTTCCCCGCTTGAGCAGCGACGAAGCCGAAGTTGTCTCCCTGGACCGCCCCCGCAGACGGCGCGGGCAGTGATCTGCATCACCGCGCTGCCTCCCGGGCCGATCGTGACAGGCGCGTGCGTCGACCGTCGCTCCGGCCGACGCGACCTGCGGCTGGATCTCGGCCGTCCACGTTCCCGCGCCGTCGCCGCCGTCGGAGATCGTCACCGGGATCGCCTTCGAGTTCGCGCCGCCTCCCGCGACGAGGTAGCCGAAGGAGAGGGACTGCGGAACCGAGAAGATCAGCGGCTTGTCGGCCGTGGACACGCGGACCATGCCCGGCGCCCTGCACGATGACCGACGCCTCCTGCGTGAGCGAGGTGTCTGCGAACGACGGGCCTGCTGTCGACATGAGCGCCGACTTCATCTGGTCCGGCGTCCAGGACGGGTGCCGCTGGGTCAGGAGGGCCGCGACGCCCGCGACGTGCGGCGCGGAGAAGCTCGTCCCGTCGAGGATCGCGTACTGGTCGCCTGCGAACTCGGGAAGCGTCGACGAGAGGATCTGCGCGCCCGGCCCCATGACGTCGGGCTTCAGCGCGTGCCCGAACGGCGTCAGCCCTCCGGCCGAGAAGCTCGTCGGCACGCCGGCCCAGGTCGTCGGCACCTCGCTGATCTCGCGGGAGAAGCGGACGGTGACCGCACCACCGTTCCCGGCGGCTGCGGCGCGGATCCGCGCGCCGTCGAGGTCGGAGATCGTCCCGCCCGGGAGCCCGGAGAAGAGAGCGAAGCGTCGGGTCGCCAGGGCGGTTCTCCGCGACGACCATGCCGGCGGCGCCCGCCTCGCGCGCGCGTGCCTGCTTCGCGCTGTACGGACAGCCGCCGCGACTCACCAGCGCGATCGAGTTCCGGAGCGAGCCCGCAGCGAGCGAGCCGTCGCAGAGCTGCCTGTTCGCGCCTCCGATCGTCCCGACGTCGACGAGCCGCTGGTCGGTGGAGATCCACGAGGGCGGGATGCTGTCGGCCGGCCCGAAGGGGATGCGCGCCACTCCGCCCGGCGCGCGCACCGTGATCGACGGGCCGAAGACGTGCGCGTTCGCGGTCGCACCGACGCTGATGGCGTCCGGCGCGGTCGCGGGAGAGCCCGCCGTGCCGAGCCCGAAGAAGTCGCGATCGTTTCCGGCCGAGATGACCGGCACGACGCCGGCGCGAACGATGTTCGCGACGGCCTGGATGAGCACGTCCGTCCGAGGATCCGCCTGCGGCCCGCCGCCCGAGAAGTTGATGATGTCCATCCCGTCGCGCACGGCCGCCTCGAAGGCGGCGACGATCTCGGGGCTGTTCGCCGAGCAGCAGCCGCCGAGCGGCGCCGGAGCGGGGACGTTGAAGACCCGGTAGTTGCCGATGTACGCGCGGGGCGCGACGCCCTCGAGGTCGTCGACTGCGGGATGACAGCCGCCCTGCGCCTCGACGCAGATGCCGGGACGCCCGGCCTCGACGTCGGTCTTCACGCCCGCGATCACGCCGGCGACGTGCGTGCCGTGGAAGGAGTTGTCGCGATCGAGCGGCGTGCTGCTCGCTCCCGGCCCCGCGAAGCCGCGAGCGGCGATCACCTTCGGCGTGGTCGAGCCGGACGTTCCCTTCGGAAAGCCCGCCGGATACGAGAAGCCGGTGGGATCGAGGAACTCGTGCTCGTGATCGACGCCGTCGTCGACGACGGCCACCTTGACGCCGTCGCCGCGCGCGCCGGTCAGCCCCGAGAACGCGATCGTGCCGAGCACCGACGGCCCGCGGTTCAGGCTGAGCGTGTACGAGTAGCTCGGATAGACGCGGTTCGCGGCCTCGACCTCCAGGAGATCCGGCAGCCGCTCGTACGGGACGCTCACGGCGAAACCGTTCACGAGCACCTGGTAGCGCCGCGACACGGTTGCCTCGGGGATCTCCTCGCGGATGCTGGCGATCGCCTTCGCCTGCGCAGCCTCGAGCCTGCCGAGGTACGACCGCGAGAACGACGACGAGAAGTTGAGCTTTGCGTCGGCGCCGAACCCGGGAAGCCGCCTCGCGAACGTCGCCGCCGCGAGCGGCGGATCGTCGAGCGTGACGATGACGCGCACGCGGTTGCCCGCGTTCGTCGCGACGCCGGGGACGTCAGGCGCCGGGCGGACGTCGAGCAGTGCCTGCTCGATGACGTCGCGCGGGGTGCGGTCGAGCGATCCGGAGGCCGTCCCGGTAATGGCGACGGCAGCGAGGAGAGAAGCGAGGAGCGCCAGGCGTCGCACAGGCGGCGGTGCCTAGCGAACCTTGCCCGAGTACGCCTGCGCGGCTCTCAAGCCCTCGAACACGATCGCCACCGATCCGCGGAACGTCTTGCCCTTCGAGGTCGGCGGGAGGTTCCACGTGCAGGTCGCCGCCCCACCCTGCACCGCTGGACCTGAGCCCTGAGCCGTGCGTTGCCGATGCGCCCCACGCACGTGACCCGGCCGTTCTGGACGACCGCGTTCGTGTCGGAGCGCGCCGCGACGAGCTTGAGCGTGAAGGGACGCCCGGCTATGGGGTTCTTGGGAGTCGGCTTGAGGCTGCGCACGACCAGCGTCGGCGGCGTGATCTTGACCTCGTACTGGTAGAGACCCGCCCCGGCGGCCGGCGCGATGTCGCCGACGGCGTTCGTGAAGTCGAGGTCGCCCGTCGTCGGATCGATGGTGATCCCCGAGAACACGAGGACGTTGAACTTCAACGCCTTCGTGTTCCCGAGCTCAGCCGTGCTGATGTTGATCGTGATCCCGCCCTGGTACGAGAAGATCAGGCTCGTCGCCGGCGGGTCGCCGGCGCGGCGCGTGAAGTTCGTGCCGTCCCACCGGAAGAGCGCTGCCTCGCCGCCGAAGATCTCGACGACGTAGTCGACGCCCTGGCCAAGCGGATCGGGGTCACCAGTCGCCGGGTTGTTGTCCGCATCGACGAAGAGGACGACCAGCATGTCCTGTCCGAAGCTCGGACGGTTCGGCACGTTCACGCGGAACGACAGCATTCCGGCGTCCGTGTTCGACACCGTGAGCGTCGTGATGTCCGGCGCTGCCGGGTTCTCGCCCGACGAGTCCTGGTAGTTCGTGCTGTTGGCCGCGACGCCTTCCGGAGCTGCCGGCGAGGACAAGGCGCCAGACGCGACGGTCGGAAGTGCGACGACCGCGACCACGATCGCGAGGAGGAGTCCGGGGCGTGTGAGCGGCCGCACGACGCGCGTCAGGGTAGATGCGGCCCGCCCGCTCCGCAACTACCCATCGCTCGGTCTACGGCGTCTGGGTGAGCGTGACGTTCCCCGCGACCGCCACGTCGTCGACCCCGTTCCCGACGAGCGACATGAAGAGCACGTCGAGGGTGCCGACGTCCGCGGCGCCGGCCTGGTCGCCGAGCACCCCCACCTCGGCGTTCCCCGACGCGCTTCCGTGGCCCGCGGTCGAAGTCAAGTTGCCGGCGGCGTTCTCGTCGAAGTGGATCCCGTCCTCGCTGTTGTCGTCCGCCGTCGAGTGGCTGACGCTCGCGGCGAGATTCCCGGCGGCGTCCTCCCGAAAGTTGATCCCGTCGTTGTCGATTGCCATTTGCCTGTGCGCGACGAACGCTGCGCATCGAGATTGCCGTCGCCCTTCTCACGGATCTTGAGACCCGCGTCGCCACGGCGTTCTCGTCAGCGGTGACGCCGATCAGCGGTCGTGACGAGATCGCCACCACCGGCGAAGTCGTCGTCCTCCTCGAAGTCGACGCCCTCCTCGAGATTCCGGTTCGCCTGGACGTTCGTCATGTCGACGAGGAAGTCGCCGGCGTCGTTCTCGTTGAAGTCCCAGCCCTCCTCGAAGTTGTCGTTCGCAGCGCTGTTGGAGACCGTGCCGATGAGCGCGCCGGCATGCGACTCGTCGACGTCCATGCCGTCGTCGAGGTCGATCGTAGTCCGGTCGGGGGCGGGAACAGGTCGTGGAAGCTCCCGTTCCGGTGATCTGCGAGCCGGAGACGGTGAAGCACGACGTCGCCGTCGCCCGCTCGTCGAGCTCGATGCCATCGGCGCCGTTGTCTGTCGCGCATGGTGTTTCGGACGACGATGGTCAGATCGCCGACGCCACCCTCGTTCACGCGCAGCCCGTCGCGATCGAGCGCACCGAAGCCGTTGCCGTCGAACTCGGAGTTGAGCACCGAGACGTCGAGCGACGGCCGCCGATCCGCCGGATACCGGCGGGTCGCCTCCTGGATCCGGACCTGATCGTTGAGCAGCACGCCGTGCCCACCGCGCTTGGCGAGATCCGGATTCGGGCCCGAGGACGCGGACGCCGTTCAGGGACACGTGCTTCGTGCCGGTCGCACCGGCAGGCACCTGGTACGCGAGCCCTTCACCGGGCGCTTGCGAATCGTGAGCCCGATGACGGAGAGATCGCCCGGCGTCTCGGCCCGGAACGCGTCGCGGTTCCCGTGAGCGCATTCGCTCGAGGACGGCGTCTGTTGCCGACGATCATGAGCGACTGCGAGCCGTTGTAGAGGACGGTGCTCTGCAGCTCGATCGGGTCGAGGTTCCCGACGAAGACGATGTGCCCGATCGATGCGTTGGCGTTGGCCAGCTCGACGGCAGCCCTGAACGAGCCTGCTCCGGCGTCGTTCGAGGTCGTCACGCTTCGCGCTTCCGGCCGCCGCGGTCGACGACGTCGCCGCTCCGAGCGCGGTCACGACGAGCGCGATCACGCCCAGCACAGGCAGATACCGCATGCAAGCCCTCCCCGAGTTCGATTGAGGCCGATGCTCGCTGGTCCGCGAGCGCCCCTGGGTAACGGACCGGTGACCAGGCGGTGAAGACCTCGTCAGGCGAACATGATCACGCTGCGGATGCCGTCCTGGGCCTCCATGAGCTCGAATCCACGGTTGACCTCGTCGAGGGTGAGCCGGTGGCTCAGGAGCGACTCGACGTCGATCTCGCCGGCGAGCCAGCGGTCGACGAGCTGCGGCACCTGCGTTCGACCCTTCACGCCTCCGAACGACGATCCGGTCACGCGGCGGCCGGTGATGAGGAATCGGGGCACGATGTCGAGCGTCTCGCCCTTGCCCGCGACGCCGACCATCGTCGCAAGCCCCCACGCCTCCCGCGCGGCCTCGACGGCCTGCCGCATGACGTGCACGTTGCCCGTCGCCTCGAAGGTGTAGTCGGCGCCGAAACCGTCCGTCTCCGCGCGGATCCAGTCGACGGTGTCCTCGGCCGCGATGCGCGTATCGGTCGCGCCGTGATGGCGCGCGCTCTCCAGACGACCCTCGGAGAGGTCGATCGCGACGATCCTCCCGGCGCCGGCGAGCCGGCACCCGATGACAGCGCCGAGCCCGACGAGCCCACAGCCGAAGACGACGCACGTCGATCCAGCCTGGACGTCGGCCGTGTAGAGCGCGGCGCCGATTCCCGTCGCGAGCCCGCACGCGAACGGCGCGCAGCCTTCCAGCGAGGCCTCGGGCGAGACCTTCGCGAGTGCGATCTCCGGCATCACCGTGTACTCCGCGAACGTCGACGTGCCCATGAAGTGCCGCATCGGCTCTCCGTCGCGGGACAGCCGAGTCGTTCCGTCCGGGAGATACCCCTGCCCCTGCATGTCGCGGATCGCGGTGCAGCGGTTCGTCCGCCCGCTCAGGCAATGGACGCACCGACCGCACTCCGGCGCGAAGAGCGTGATCACGTGGTCGCCCGGCGCGACGAGCGTGACGCCCGGCCCGACTCGCTCGACGACTCCGGCCCCTTCGTGCCCGAGCACGCACGGCGCGTAACCGGTCGGGTCGGCGCCGGAGGCCGTGTAGAGATCCGTGTGGCACACACCGCACGCGGCGAGCCGCACGAGCACCTCGCCCTCCTTTGGCTCGGCGAGGTCGATCTCCTGGACGACGAGCGGCTGACCGAACTCCTCGAGCACTGCAGCGCGGATCTTCATCGCGGAGAGGCTAACCCGAGCGCGCTGTCGAGGGATTCAGTTCGCGCGCGCCGGGTCGATACCACCCCCATGATCTGGCCAGTTGCGGCACTGGCAGTCCTTCTGCTCTGCTTCGTCGTCGGCTACGGCACGCGCCTGCAAGCGCGCGTCGAATCGAGCCGAGACGCTAAACCCGAGCGAGGCTGCTAACTGAGAGAGGGCCCGCGTGTGCGGGTGCTACTCGACCTCGACCTCGCCGTACTCGGCGGCCCGCTCAACTCGAGTGCGCCGCTTTGGCCGCGAAGTTGCGTATGGCACGAACAGCAGCCAGCTACTCCTAGACGTCGCGTTCCAGCACATCGGCCAGTAGGAAACCGCATTACACCCGCATAGACTGCGCCCGGTTTGCGGAGGCGGCCTATGGGAGGTAGGTAAGTGCGGCGTTTTGTACTCGCGCTCGCGAGTGCTGTGGCAGTCGCGGTGATCGCCATGGCAACCACTGCGGCGGGTGCCGGATCGGTCGCCAGTAACGATGAGTGGACTGTTCCCCGACGACTGGGGGCAATCGCTCTCGAACGCCGATAAAGAGTCGTTCCCAGCACCCGACCAGGTGCGACGCTCCCTGGCGTTGCACGACTGAACGTTGGCCCCAGCTCTTAGGTGCGAGCATCAGGAAGGAGTCCGAGTCGCACGAGTTCGAGTCGCAATGCAGTCGCGTCGGTGAACTGGACCACGCGGAACCCGAGGGACTTAGCTGCGTCGACGTTTGCGGACGAGT